>NZ_ATTQ01000024.1 GCF_000419765.1 Rhizobium mongolense USDA 1844
TCGATGGCGCTGTCCATCGCAGCATAGGCAGTGTCGACCTTGGCGGCACCGAGGCCGAGAGCGTCGGAAACAGCCGAAAGCGCCTTGTTGTCGGAACGCATGGTCGTTGCGATCGACCAGTAAGCGGCATTGTCAGCGGCCTTGCCGACACGCAAGCCGGACGAAACGTGGTCCTGGGTTTCCTTGAGGCTCTGGTTTACACCGCGAAGGGTCTGCAGTGCCGCCATTGCGGCAGTGTTCGTTAGAATGCTTGACATCGCTTTTTGTCCAATTCGCTTGGGTGAAAGGGCATTCCGGCCGAGGCCGAGAGCGGCGGTGCTTCATGCTCACCTGCAACAGGTGTCCGTGCGCCGAACCTAGCGAAAACATGGTTAACAACTCGTCAACGCTGGTTACGTCTCGTCAACGAATCTTACCGAATAGGTAATTTTCTACATTGGGAGCGAGCCAAAACCCTTGCTGCGCAAGGCATCCGTGATTTCATGCAGAATAGCCGGATCGTCGATGGTCGCCGGCATTTTCCATGGTTCGCCGTCCGCGATCTTCTGCATTGTGCCACGCAGAATCTTACCCGAACGGGTCTTCGGCAGACGTTCGACGACAACCGCCGTCTTGAATGCGGCCACCGGACCGATCTGGTCGCGAATCAGTTTGACGACCTCAGCTTCGATCGTTGCCTTCGCCCTTGTGACGTTCTTCTTGAGCACAAGGAAGCCACACGGCACCTGACCCTTGAGCGGATCGGCAATACCGACGACGGCGCACTCCGCAACATCCGGATGCTTTGCGCAGACCTCCTCCATTGCTCCCGTCGAAAGCCTGTGGCCTGCACAGTTAATGATGTCGTCCGTGCGCGACATGATGAAGAGATAGCCGTCATCATCCACATAACCGGCGTCCGCGGTCTTGTAGTATCCCGGAAATTCCTCGAGATAAGCCGAGCGAAAACGCTCGTCTGCCTCCCAGAGTGTCGGCAGACAGCCCGGCGGCAAGGGCAGCTTGGCGACGATGTTGCCGAGGGTGCCGGGTGGCACCTGATGCCCTGCGTCGTCGAGAACCTGGATCTCGTAGCCAGGCACCGGCACGGACGCTGATCCGTGCTTTACTGGAAGCTCACCGAGACCGAGTGGATTTGCAGCGATCGGCCAGCCGGTTTCCGTCTGCCACCAATGATCGATCACGGGAACCTTAAGCATCTTTTCCGCCCATTTGAGGGTTTCGGGATCGGCTCGCTCACCCGCAAGAAAAAGAGCCCGGAAATGCGGTTTCGAATAGTGGCGCACGAATTCGCCGTCGGCATCTTCCCGGCGAATCGCGCGGAAGGCTGTCGGGGCGGTAAAGAGAACACGCACATCGTATTCGCAAATCACGCGCCAGAACGCGCCGGCGTCGGGTGTGCCGACGGGTTTGCCCTCAAAGATTACAGTCGCCACACCCGCAAGCAACGGCGCATAGACGATATAGGAATGACCAACCACCCAGCCGATATCGGAAGCCGCCCAGAAAACTTCGCCGGGTTTCATTGCGTAGATGTTCGCCATCGACCAGTGCAGCGCGACCATATGCCCGCCATTGTCACGGACGACGCCCTTCGGCTGACCGGTGGTGCCGGATGTGTAAAGGATATAGAGCGGATCGATCGCTTTGACGGCCACGCAAGGAATGCTCCTGCCATGGTGAAGCGCTACGGCCTCTTGGAAAGCATGATCGCGCCCAGGCACAAGTTCGGCCGTCAGTTGCGGCCTTTGCAGAACGAGGCAATGTGCGGGCTTTGATTTCGCCGCAGCGATGGCCTGATCGACAAGCGGCTTGTAAGCCACGACACGGCCTGGTTCCAATCCGCAGCTGGCAGTGACCACGAGCTTTGCGCCTGAATCATCGATGCGGGCCGCAAGTTCATTGGCAGCAAACCCCCCAAAAACCACGGAGTGGATGGCGCCGATGCGAGCGCAGGCAAGCATGGAGAAAATGGCTTCGGGCACCATCGGCATGTAGATGATGACACGATCGCCTTTGCCGATGCCGAACGCTTGAAAGGTCGCCGCGATCGCCTGCACTTCGGCAAGCGCTTCCTCGTAACTAAAACGTGCCTTGGCGCCACTCATGGCGCTGTCGAAGATGATGGCAGTTTCGGTGCCGCGGCCTGCCAACACATGACGGTCCAGGCAATTGTAACAGGTATTGGTCTCACCGTCTGCGAACCAGCGGCCGTAAGCGCCCTGTGATGGCGAGAAGATCTGCTGCGGCTCCTTGAACCAGACGATCGCTCTTGAAGCGTCGCGCCAGAATGCTTCCGGATCGCTCTTCCAGCTCGCATAGACCTGATGATAGCTGCTCTGCATTTGCTCCTCCCCAGGATATGCAAGCCGTGTGGCAAGTTTAGGCGAGGGGAGGCTGGACCGGAAGCCCGACGAAAGCAGAAGGACTAACGTGCGCCGAAAATAGCGGATCCGACGCGCACGCTCGTCGCACCGAAGGCCACGGCCGTTTCGTAGTCCCCGGACATGCCCATGGAGAGTTTTTCCACTCGGCATTGTCTTGCGATCTTAGCCAGCAGAGCAAAATGTGGACCGGGATTCTCCTCGGCTGGGGGAATGCACATCAGGCCTTCGATCGAAAGGCCGAGCTCATTCCGGCAGAAATAGACGAATGCGGGTGTATCGGCGGGCGCAATACCGGCCTTTTGCGGTTCTAGACCGCTATTAACCTGGACATAGAGCCGAACGGTCTTGCCTTGCCGTTTCATTTCCCCGGCGATCGCGCGGGCGATCTTTTCACGATCGACAGTTTCTATGACATCAAAGAGCGCAACGGCATCCGCTGCCTTATTCGATTGCAGCGGCCCGATAAGGTGCAGCTCGATGCCGGGCGTCTCGGTCTTGAGTTCCGGCCATTTGCCTTGGCTTTCCTGAACGCGGTTCTCGCCGAAAATGCGCTGACCAGCCGCAATCGCGGGGCGGATGACCTCCGCATCGAAGGTCTTCGAAACGGCAACGAGTTGAACCGATCCGGCAGGACGCTGGGACTGACGCTCTGCGGCCGAAATGCGCGCGCGAACATCGTTCAACCGCTCTTGAAGTTCCATTATCTGATCCCGACATGTCCGCATAAGGAGGATGGCATGCACTAACCGCGCCTGACATTCTTGCCAAGGCCCTGTCTGCCAAAAAGCAGTTTGCTGCGAGGGATCGGACGCTTGCAGTACCCACGAAACTTGACGCTACAACGGTTTCATGGTGAAGGTCACCACCAACCTCCCCTGATTTTCCGGAAATTCGAATACCATGGCTACCGAACGTTATAATCCGCGCGATGCCGAGCCCCGCTGGCAGCAAAAATGGAACGAGGCGAAGGTCTTTGAGACCGACAACGCCGATCCGCGCGAAAAATACTATGTACTTGAAATGTTTCCCTATCCGTCGGGCCGAATTCACATGGGCCATGTGCGCAACTACGCGATGGGTGACGTCGTGGCCCGTTACAAGCGGGCCCGGGGCTTCAACGTCCTGCACCCGATGGGCTGGGATGCCTTCGGGATGCCGGCGGAAAACGCTGCCATGGAGCGCGGCGTACATCCGGCATCATGGACCTACCAGAATATCGACTCGATGAAATCGCAGTTGAAGGCCATGGGGCTTTCGCTCGATTGGAGCCGGGAATTTGCCACCTGCGACGTGGAATACTACCAGCATCAGCAGCATCTTTTCCTGGATTTCCTGGAGAAAGGTCTCGTCTACCGGAAGCAGTCGAAAGTCAATTGGGACCCAGTCGACAATACCGTTCTTGCGAATGAACAGGTTATCGACGGCCGCGGCTGGCGTTCGGGTGCTCTGGTCGAGCAGCGGGAACTCACGCAGTGGTTCTTCAAGATAACTGATTTCAGCCAGGATCTGCTTGACGCTCTGGATACGCTCGAGCAGTGGCCGGAGAAAGTTCGTCTGATGCAGAAGAACTGGATCGGCCGCTCCGAGGGTCTGACGATCCGCTTTGAAATCGCGCCGCAGACGGCGCCTGCCGGCGAAACCGAGGTGACGGTTTATACCACACGTCCCGACACGCTTTTTGGCGCTTCCTTCCTTGCGATCGCAGCTGACCACCCCTTGGCAAAGGACGCTGCCGCGACAAATCCAGCTCTCGAAGCCTTCTGCGAAGAATGCCGCCGGGCCGGCACCTCGCTGGCAGCCCTTGAGACGGCCGAGAAGAAGGGCATGGATACCGGTATCCGGGTCAAGCATCCTCTTGATTCATCGTGGGAACTTCCGGTCTATATCGCGAATTTCGTGCTGATGGACTATGGCACGGGCGCTATTTTCGGCTGCCCGTCCGGCGACCAGCGAGACCTCGATTTCGCGCGCAAATATGGTTTGCCCGTTGTTCCGGTGGTCATGCCGAAGGACGGCGATGCCGCAACCTTCACGATCGGTGACACCGCCTACGACGGCGACGGCGTGATGATCAACTCCCGCTTCCTTGACGGCAATACGACGGACGAAGCCTTCAGCCTCGTTGCCGACCGTCTGTCGGGCACGATGCTCGGCAATGTGCCACAGGGCGAACGCAAGGTGAACTTCCGCCTGCGCGACTGGGGCATTTCGCGCCAGCGCTATTGGGGCTGCCCGATCCCGGTCATCCATTGCGATGCCTGCGGTGTCGTGCCGGTGCCGAAGAAGGACCTGCCCGTGAAGCTGCCGGCAGACGTAACCTTCGATCAGCCGGGCAATCCGCTCGACCGCCACCCGACCTGGCGGCATGTCGCCTGCCCAACTTGCGGCAAGGACGCCCGGCGCGAAACGGACACGATGGACACCTTCGTCGATTCGAGTTGGTACTTCACGCGCTTTACGGCGCCTTGGGAAGGTGTCCCCACCGATCCGGCCGCCGCAACCCGTTGGCTTCCCGTCGATCAGTATATCGGCGGCATCGAACATGCCATTCTGCATCTGCTCTATTCGCGTTTCTTCACGCGTGCGATGCGCGAGACCGGCCATGTTGACGTCAAGGAGCCATTCAAGGGCCTCTTCACCCAGGGCATGGTCGTCCATGAGACGTACAGCCGAGGTTCGGGCATGATCCGCGACTGGGTGGCACCTGCAGATATCCGTATCGAAGAGATCGAGGGCAAACGCCGCGCTTTCCTGCTGGAAGGGGGCGAGGAGGTCTCAATTGGATCGATCGAGAAAATGTCGAAGTCCAAGAAGAACGTCGTTGATCCTGATGACATCATAGCTTCCTACGGCGCGGACACGGCGCGGTTCTTCGTTCTCTCGGATTCACCGCCCGAGCGTGATGTGATCTGGTCGGAAGCAGGTGTCGAAGGGGCACATCGCTTCACGCAGCGCCTCTGGCGCTTGATCTCCGAAGCATCCGAAACCCTGGCTTCCATAACGCCGAATCCGGCTAAGGATGGAGAGGCGCTTTCGATCTCCCAGGCAGCCCATAAAACCTTGAAGGCTGTCCAGAACGACTACGACAAGCTTTGGTTCAACAAGGCCGTCGCCCGCATCTATGAACTCGTGAATACTTTGTCGGGCCCGCTGGCGAAAGTGGCGGCAGGCGAGGGCGACGTCGCCTATTGCGCCGCTGTTCGTAACGCGGCGGAAATTCTGGTTCAGCTCGTTGCGCCCATGACGCCGCATCTGGCCGAAGAATGCTGGGCAGCACTTGGCAACAGCGAGATGCTCGCCCGCACCACTTGGCCTGTCTATGACGAAGCTCTGGTCTTGGAGAATGACGTGGTGCTGCCGGTCCAGATTAATGGCAAGAAGCGCACCGAATTGACAATTTCTAAAGACGCAGATCAGAATGCCGTGACACAGGCAGTCTTGAAACTCGACGCCGTCATCAATGCGATGAACGGTCAGGCGCCGAAGAAAATTATTGTGGTTCCGCAAAGGATTGTGAACATTGTCGTTTGATATCGCTCCCAGGCTCGCACGCGGCGGCGCAATCACCGCCGTCCTTGCGTTTGCAGCCTTGCTTTCCGCCTGCCAGGTTCGTCCACTTTACTCGGAAACGTCAGGAGTTGCCGGGAAACTCGCTTCCGTCGGCTTCTCGGACGCGACGACTCGTGTCGAACAGGAAGTTCGCAACCGCCTGATCTTCCTTGCTACGCGCGGCGCGGGCGAGCCCGTCAAACCGGCCTACGAGGTAGAGCTGCAGGTGCGGTCTGACGTCGTCGACGCACTTCTTGTCGAATCGTCCGACACGTCGCGCGCCGGTCGAGTGACCGTCAGCGTGGATTACACGCTGCAGGCGACGGTGGACGGCCATGTCATCAAGTCGGGTAACCGCTACGCAACAGCGCTTGTCGATTTCCCGACCCAACAGTTTGCCAAGCAGCGCGCAATCCGCGATGCCGAAAACCGCGCGGCACGCGAGGCTGCCGAGCTTGTCGGCTTGGATATTGCCGGCGCGCTCGGTCGCTGAGGAAAAGGCCGTGGCGGAAATTAAATCTCACGAATTTGAAGGCTTTCTTCAACGTTCGGTTTCCGCCTACCGCATCTTCGTCATCTACGGGCCGGATCGTGGCCTGGTTTCCGAACGGGCAGGGCAAATCGCCGGTAAGAGCCGCGTTGCCCTGGATGACCCTTTCTCGCTTGTCAAACTCGACATTGGCGACCTACAGAAGGATCCCGGGCGCCTGCTGGATGAGGCGGGTGCTATCGGACTCTTCGGAGGAGAAAAACTCCTTTGGGTACGGGGCGCGGCGAATGAAAAATATCTGGTCGACGCCCTCGACCACCTTTCCCAAAAGCCGCTCGACGCAACCTCCATCATCGTCGAAGCCGGGGATCTGAAGAAGGGCACCCTTCTTCGCAAGCTTGCCGAAGGCACGGGCAGTATCGTTGCGATCCCTTGTTATTCGGATGATGCGCGTGCCTTGAACGGTTTGATCGACAATGAATTGGCATCGGAAGGCCTGCGCATCACGCCTGCCGCACGGCAGGTTTTGATCGGACTGATCGGCGGTGATCGCCTCGCTTCACGCAATGAGGTCAGAAAGCTCGCCCTCTACTGCCGCGGCATGGAGACGATCGAGGAGCATCATGTGACCGAGATTATCGGCGACGCCAGCGCCATTTCGGTCGACGACGCCGTGGACGCCATTTTAAGCGGAAACACCGGTAATTTCCTGCATGCCATGCAGAAGATCACGACATCCAAGACGGCTGTCTTCCTCGTCATCCAAGCTTGCCTGAAACAGTTTCAGCTTCTGGACGCAATGCGCGCAGAAATGGATGAAAAGCGGCTTCAGACAGCTCAGGTTATGCAGACCCATGGTCGCCATCTGCATTTCCGGCGCAAACCAATTATCGAACAGGCGCTCCGCACCTGGAATGCCGACGCCATCGGCCGTGAAACAAGCAGGCTGCAGTCGGCGATCTTGCAGACAAGAAGGCGTCAGAGCCTGGAGGACAGCATCGCGCTACAAACATTGCTGTTCACAACGCTCCAAAGCGGGCGAAAAGGCTAAGGCTTATCGCCGCTCAAGGAGCCGGCAGACTTCTTCAAGTTGCTCCAGCGACTTATAGGCAATGCGGATCTGGCCGCCGCTGGACTTGTGGTTGATGGTGACATCAAGGCCAAGTGTATCGGAAAGCGTGCGCTCGAGCGCCAGTGTATCAGAATCCTTCTGATCACGTGGAGCAGCCGCACGCTGGGGCTCCGATTGCGCTTTGATATCGTTCTGCGCGAGCTTTTCGGCATCGCGGACGGACATTCCCTTCGAGACGATCGTGCGAGCAAGGGCCGTCGGATCAGATGTCGGAACCAGTGCACGTGCATGCCCCGCCGACAGGCTGCCGGCCGCAAGAAACTCTCGAACGGGCTCTGGAAGCTTGAGCAGACGCAGAGAATTTGCGACATGGCTTCGGCTTTTGCCGATAATCTCGCCCAGGTCGTTCTGGGTATAGCCGTATTCGGCGATAAGCTGTTCGTAACCCAGCGCCTCTTCGAGAGGGTTGAGATCCGATCGCTGAACGTTCTCGACGATCGCAATCTCGAGCGCCGTCTTGTCGTCGACATCGCGGATGATCACTGGAATTTCGACAAGCCCTGCGAGCTGGGCAGCGCGCCATCTTCTTTCGCCGGCTATTATTTCATACTGGTTCGTCGCAAGCGTACGCACAACGATTGGCTGGACAATGCCATGCTGGCGAATAGAGCTGGCAAGATCGTGCAACTCGCTGTCATCAAAAAAGCGCCGCGGATTGCGCGGGTTCCGGCTGACAAATTCAATCGGGATGAGACGGTCTGCACTGACACCGCTCTTTTCGCCATCGACAGGCACCGGCTGGTCCATTTCGCCGATCAGCGCAGCAAGTCCGCGGCCTAAACGTCTCTTCGATACATCGTCATTCATTGGAAATACTCACTTGAAGCTTAAGCGGCGAGACGCTGACGTTCACGCTGGATGACCTCCGAGGCCAGCTGTAGATATGCCTGGCTGCCGGCGCATTTCAAATCATAAAGGATCGCAGGCTTACCATATGAGGGCGCTTCGGAAACCCGGACGTTGCGCGGGATAAGCGTGTGATAAACTTTCTCGCCGAGATGCGTGCGAACATCACTCACCACCTGCTGGGCAAGATTGTTTCGCGCATCGAACATTGTCAGCACGATACCTTGGATATCCAACCGCGGGTTTACCGTTCGCCGGACCTGATCAACCGTCTCTAAGAGCTGACTCAACCCCTCCAATGCGAAGAATTCGCATTGTAACGGCACCAAAACGGAATGTGCCGCAGCCATTGCGTTCATCGTCAACAGGTTGAAAGAAGGCGGGCAATCCAACAAAATATAAGTAAATTCAAATGCTTGAGGGGTTGTTAGCGCCTTCCGCAACTTGAATACCCGATCGCTCTGCTGAGCGATTTCCATTTCTATACCGAGCAAATCCATTGTCGACGGCACGATCGAAAGATTTGGGACAGCGGTGGGCAGAGACGCCTCCGTCACCCCGGCCTCGCCAATCAGCAAATCATAAGAAGAGAGTTTGCGATCTTTCCGATCGATCCCGAGACCAGTGCTTGCGTTACCCTGAGGGTCCAGGTCGACGATCAGTACTCGTTCGCCGATGGCGGCCAACGCGGTCGCCAGATTAATGGCGGTGGTCGTCTTTCCCACCCCACCTTTTTGATTTGCTATTGTAATAATCCGGTTTCGTTCAAAGGCCATGGCCGCATCATCCGAACTGTTAAACCAAGCGCTGGAGATTGAAGATCTCGAGTATGACCGAATCTCGCTCGACAACGCTTTGGTGTTCTAGCAGATCAAAACCCCATCGACCACGTGCCTTGGCAATTTCGGCAGCGTAATCCCGGCCTTTATGAAAAAATGCACGGGTATTTCTATTGCGCAGCATCCAGGGCTCCGCAAAGTCGCACAGTTTATCGAGATCGGCGAGGGCCCGTGCGGAGATTGCCTCGCAGGAAGGGACAACATCCGGTCCATCCTCGATACGGATGGAATGCACAGAACCGCGTGCGCCTGTCTCGCGAAGGGCCAACCTGAGGAAAGACGCTTTCTTGTTGTTGCTCTCAATAAGATGGGCCCATCCATCACAAAGCTCAGCCAGAAAGATGGCGGTGATCACGCCGGGAAATCCGCCGCCGCTGCCCAAATCCACCCAGCGTTTCGGGCCGGGACTCAATTGAAAGATTTGAGCGCTGTCAGCGACGTGTCTTTGCCATGTATCATTCAACGTCGACGGAGCGGCGAGGTTGATGGATTTCGACCACTTGCTAAAGAGAGCAACAAAATGCTCCAGTCTGTCTTGTGTTTCACGTGAAACACTTTGACCGTTCAACTCCATGGGAGACTCTCAAAACGTGTGTTAGGCGACTGACCGGTGGGTAGCCTCTGCCTTTCGCAAATGAACGAGCAGAAGAGAGATAGCCGCGGGCGTCATGCCATCTATCTTTGCGGCCTGAGCGACATTGAACGGTCGCTGCCTGCCAAGCTTCTGCTTGAGCTCATTCGAAAGGCCAGCCAGAGTGGAATAATCAAAATCGTCTGGAATTAAGCGACTCTCGTCGCGCTGAATATCAACAATATCCGAAGACTGCCGGCGCATATAGACGGCATATGATGCTTCGATCTCCACGGCCTGCGCGATCGAATTGCTCAACGCTTGAAGTTCGGGCCATACATTTGACAGCAGCCCCATGTCGAAATCGGGGTAGGCGAGTAGCTCGTAGGCCGAACGCCTCTGCCCATCCAAGTTGATCTTCAAGCCATACTGTCGGGCCTCATTCGGCGTAATATGCAATGCCTTCAGTTGTTCTCGCGCACCGTCAAGAGCACACTTGTATTCGTAGAATTTGGCACGGCGGTCCTGTCCCAGACATCCGATCTCGTCCGCAAGCGGAGTGAGCCGCATATCTGCGTTATCCGCACGCAGAGAAAGGCGGTATTCCGCACGTGAGGTGAACATGCGATAGGGCTCTGCAACCCCCCTCGACGTCAGATCGTCGATCATGACGCCGATGTAGGAGTTTGTCCGGCTCAGATAGACCTGTGTTTGGTTCCCCGCCCGGCGCGCGGCATTGAGACCCGCCACCAGGCCTTGGGCCGCTGCCTCCTCGTAGCCAGTCGTTCCGTTGATCTGTCCTGCGAGGTAAAGCCCCGGCATTCGCTTCACTTCAAGAGCAGGCGTCAGTTCCCGCGGATCGACGTGATCATATTCTATCGCATAACCCGGTTGGACGATCGAAACCTTTTCGAGGCCCGGTATGGTGCGGATGAATGCATCCTGCACCTCCGCCGGCAGCGATGTCGAAATGCCATTCGGATAGACGGTATCGTCTTCTAAGCCTTCAGGTTCGAGGAAAATTTGATGCCCGTCCCGCTCGCCGAACTTCACGATCTTGTCTTCGATCGAGGGACAATAGCGCGGTCCAACGCCCTCAATCTGACCGGAATACATCGCCGAACGATGCAGGTTGTCCTGAATGAGTTTATGCGTGGCAGCCGTCGTACGCGTTACCCCACATTCAATCTGCGGATTCGTAATTGCACCCGTCATGAATGAGAATGGCGTCACTTCCTCATCTGCGCCCTGTCGGCCGACAGATCCCCAATCAATTGTCTTGCCGTCAAGACGCGCTGGCGTGCCTGTCTTGAGGCGACCGAGCCGGAGCCCCATTCGGGATAATGTTGAGGACAAACCGAGCGACGGATCTTCGCCGACACGGCCCGCTGGAATCTTCTTGTCCCCGATATGAATAAGCCCGCGCAAGAAGGTTCCCGTCGTAAGTACGACAGCGCCGCAGATTAGAATCCGGCTATCTTTCATGACGACACCCGCGATGCGGCCGTCTGATATATCAATATCAAGGGCGTCACCTTCGATAACGTCAATATTATCAATAGCTTCGATTGCTGCTTGCATTGCGGCCCGGTAGAGCTTCCGATCGGCTTGGGTGCGCGGACCGCGGACTGCCGGGCCTTTCTTGCGATTCAGCATCCGGAACTGGATACCGGCTGCATCGGCGATACGACCCATAAGGCCGTCAAGCGCATCCACCTCCCGCACCAGGTGGCCTTTCCCAAGGCCGCCAATCGCAGGGTTGCAGGACATGACCCCGATCGTGTCGCGCCGATGCGTCACAAGGGCTGTGCGAGCGCCGAGGCGGGCCGCTGCGCTGGCCGCTTCGCAACCAGCGTGACCACCTCCGATTACAACGACATCGTATTGACAGACACTCATTTCGCTTTCCCGCACGCTTCCAGGTGTTTCACGTGAATCATTTTCCGATGCAAAACTCTGAAAAGATCACGTCGAGCAGGTTCTCAACATCAACGCGCCCTGTAATCCTGCCGAGGGCATTGCCGGCGATACGAAGGTTCTCGGCCCTAATATCGAGCTCCGCCGGCGGATGCGCCAAAGCTGCCTCGATCGCCTTCAAGCATTCCGCAAGCGAATCCTTTTGCCGCCTGCGGCTCGGGATCGCCAGGCTATGGCTGCTGACCTGCCGCTCAAGCCGCTCGGCGATGGCGGCGCGAAGCGCGAACAATCCCGCATCCGTGACGGCAGATATCGTCAGATCGTAGGCGTCCGGACCATTTCCCGCGGATATATCGGCCTTTGTCCCGACCCGCAAGACCTCCGTGTTGGCGATTGGCGGAAGCGCATGCGTACCGTCGGCCATATCCTCGAGAAAGAGTACAAGGCTTGCTTCAGAGATGACCTGCTCCGCGCGCCGTATACCCTCCCGCTCCACGAGTTCATTTGCGTCCCGCAAACCTGCCGTGTCATAAAGCTTTACGAGGAAACCATTGATATCGAGATCGACGTGAAGAACATCTCGCGTCGTTCCCGCGATGTCCGTGACGATCGCAACCTCTCGCCGTGCAAGCGCATTCATAAGCGTCGATTTTCCGGCATTCGGAGCGCCCGCGATAACGACCTTGAAGCCATCGCGAATAATCTCGCCGGCCTTCGCGTGAGCGAGATGGCTTGCTATCTCTGCCTGTAGTCGGCCAACATCATCCCAGACCAGATCCGATACCGAACCGGGTACGTCATCCTCATCGGCAAAGTCGAGTTCGGCTTCGATGAGGGCGCGAGCCCGCGTCAATCGTTCCGCCCACGAATCGTATAGCTGCGAGAGTTTTCCCTGGCTATGCTCGACCGCCAGACGTCGCTGCATCTCCGTTTCAGCGGCTATGAGATCAGCCAGGCCCTCAATCTCGACGAGGTCGAGTTTGCCGTTTTCAAAAGCCCGACGCGAGAATTCACCTTCGGTGGCCATGCGCACGCCGTCGATCGACTCCAGTTCCTCGAATAGCGCATTAATGACGGCTCGGCTGCCATGCAGCTGGAGCTCGGCGCAGTCTTCGCCTGTAAAAGACGCCGGAGATGGAAAGAAGAGCACTAAACCGCTATCGATGATTGAACCGTTACGCAAACGAATCGTTCGCAGCGACGCCTTGCGCGGCGGTGGAACGTCGCAGGTCAACAACTGCAGAGCATCGCGCGTCTTTACACCACTGAGGCGTATAACCGCAACGCCGGAGGGGACTGCTCCGCTCGACAGTGCATAGATGGTTTCGTTCGACATCCTCGGTTACTCTGGCCGCGCGGATTCCTCAAAAACCGAAAGCCGGCCACGGAGAATGACCGGCTTCATTATCAGACATCCGGCTATCTATTACGTGTTCATCGACTCGAAGAAATCCGGATTGCTCTTCGTCTGCTTCAGCTTGTCGATGAGAAACTCGATCGCGTCGGTCGTTCCCATGGGGGCAAGAATACGTCGAAGCACGAAGATCTTCTGCAGGTCTTGACGGGGGACAAGCAGGTCCTCCTTGCGCGTGCCGGACTTCAGAATATCCATCGCCGGGAAGATGCGCTTGTCCGCTACCTTGCGATCGAGAACGATTTCCGAGTTACCGGTGCCCTTGAATTCTTCGAAAATGACTTCATCCATACGGCTGCCGGTATCAATGAGCGCCGTCGCGATAATCGTCAGGGAGCCGCCTTCTTCGATGTTACGGGCAGCGCCGAAGAAGCGCTTCGGCCGTTGCAGAGCGTTTGCATCGACACCACCAGTCAGAACCTTACCGGAGGACGGCACCACGGTGTTGTAGGCGCGTCCGAGGCGCGTGATCGAATCAAGCAGGATGACGACATCGCGGCCGTGTTCGACAAGCCGCTTTGCCTTTTCGATCACCATCTCGGCGACCTGCACGTGACGCACAGCTGGCTCGTCGAATGTGGAAGATATCACTTCGCCGCGTACCGAACGCTGCATGTCCGTCACTTCCTCAGGACGTTCATCGATCAGCAGAACGATCAGGTAGCATTCCGGATGATTTGCAGTGATCGAGTGCGCAATATTCTGCAGAAGAACGGTCTTACCGGTTCTGGGCGGCGCGACGATGAGACCACGCTGGCCCTTACCAAGCGGCGCCACGAGATCGATGACGCGCGAAGACAGATCCTTCGATGTCGGAACGTCGAGTTCCATCTTGAATCGTTCATTCGGATAAAGCGGCGTCAGATTGTCGAAGTGAACCTTATGACGGATCTTTTCCGGATCGTCGAAATTGATCGTGTTCACCTTGAGAAGAGCAAAATAGCGCTCGCCTTCCTTCGGACCGCGGATCGGTCCCTCGACCGTATCGCCGGTTTTCAGCGAGAAGCGGCGGATCTGCGAAGGGGAAATATAGATATCGTCCGGACCCGGCAGATAGTTGGCGTTTGGCGAACGCAGGAAGCCGAAACCATCCTGCAGGACTTCCACGACGCCTTCGCCGATGATCTCGACATCCTGGCTCGCGAGAACCTTCAGGATCGCAAACATCAGTTCTTGTTTGCGCATGGTGCTTGCATTTTCGACCTCGAGCGATTCGGCGAACGCCAGAAGATCGGTCGGGGATTTGCTCTTAAGTTCCTGAAGCTTCATTTCAGCCATGAAGTGACCATTACTCTATATTTCGAAGGGGGGAAGGCTATGTTGCGTCGTTTCGGTGTTGCGAAAGGGCTCGCAGACGACTGAACTCAAAACACATGCCACGAAGATGAGATGCGCGGAAAATAGCGACTAAGATAAGACCCCGCAAGGGGGCTTCTAAAAATGAAGTAAATTTAAGCGGCGCCTATTCACTTCAAAACGGCTTAACGACGACAAGGACGACAATCAGGATCATCAGCAGCGTCGGCGCTTCGTTCATGAATCTCCAATACCGCGCCGAGCGTCGGTTTTCGTCACGGGCAAAAGCCGTCACCGCTCGGCTGAAAAACATGTGAACGGCCGTCAGGAGCACGACGAGGGCAAGCTTGGCATGCAGCCAGCCGCCCTGAAAACCGTAGACAGACCAAGCCAGATACACGCCGAAGACCCACGTCAGCATCATCGCCGGGTTCATGATGACCTTCAGCAGACGTCTCTCCATAATCTTGAAGGTCTCCGACTGCAAGGAACCTGGCTCCGCATCCGTATGGTAGATGAAGAGTCGCGGCATGTAGAACAGCCCGGCCATCCAGGAGATCACCGCGATGATGTGCAGCGCCTTGATCCAAAGGTAGAGGTCGTCCGGGTTCCATACGAACAGCCCGACAGCAAGCAGCAGAAAGAGGGCGAGGGCAAAATGCGCTCGTCGCCGCGCGTAGCTACCGGGTCGCTGATCTGTCTGCCTTTCCATCATTCAATTCCCGCCGCGGCGAACACGCTCGACAAGCAGGCGAACATTTTCCGGATCGGCCTGCGGCGTGATTCCATGACCGAGGTTGAAGATCAGCGGCCCGCCACCGAGATGCGCCAAGATTTCGTCGATACCCTCCTCAAGCGCCGGCGAGCCGGCAACAACCCTCATCGGATCAAGATTACCTTGAACCGCTCCCTCCTTTTGAAGTTCAGCAGCAAATTCAAGCGGCACCGACCAATCAAGGCCAATCGCGTCAGCACCGGTCTTGTGCCTGTAGGTCTTTAAAAGATAGCCCGCACCCTTGGCAAACGAGATGACCCGCGCATTCGGACGCCGTGCCTTGATAGCGGCAATCATCCGAGCAACTGGCTTGACGGCAAAAGCCTCGAATTCCTTTTCCCCAAGAACACCGGCCCAAGAATCGAAAATCTGCACGGCATCAGCGCCGGCATCTATTTGCGTCACCAGATATTCGGCGGAGATGTCCGCAAGCAGCGTCAACAGCCGTTCAAACGCTTTGGGATACTGGTAGGCGAAAAGCCTCGCAGGCGCTTGGTCAGGTGTGCCGTGGCCCGCAATCATGTAGGTTGCCACCGTCCAGGGCGCACCACAAAAGCCGAGAAGCGTCGTTTCTTCCGGGAGCTCTGCGCGCAACCGCCGCACTGTCTCAAACACCGGCTTCAGATAGTCGATAACTCCCCCCGCATCCAGACGTGAAATTCCAGCCTCGTCGATCGGGTCCATCTCTGGACCATGGCCTTCCGTAAAACGCACATTGCGCTTCATGGCATCGGGAATGACGAGAATGTCAGAGAATAGGATCGCCGCATCGAAGCCGTAGCGGCGGATGGGTTGCAGCGTCACTTCGACAGCGTGTTCCGGTGAATAACAAAGATCGAGGAAGCTCCCTGCCTTTGCACGCGTTTGCCTGTATTCCGGGAGATAGCGACCTGCCTGTCTCATAAGCCAGACCGGCGGAGGGGAGAGAGTTTCGCCGTCGAGAACTCTCATGATTTTCCGGCGTGTTTCGCTCAAGCGCTTCGTCCCTATAAAAATCTAAAGATATTTTAAAAGGTTTCTATTTCTTAGAGTCGGTGTCTATCAAGGATTAAAATCCATCCACTGGTGATGCCAAATGTCACGCGCATCTAGGATATCGGGACAACATCGATAACCCTCCATCGCAGTTTTATGGAGAAGCTCGAATCTAAAAGTGATTCCAAAAACTTGTCTCGAAGGCTGAGGCGTTTCTTTCTGTGGATATCTTGTGTATTCTACATGAGCTCTCCAGCGCGGACCACAAATCCACAGGCCGCACTGCAGTACCCTCCAGAAAATCCGAAATGTGGATAAGGGGTCATGTTTTCCCTTGCCTCAGGCCATGCCGGTCCCTTAGCTCTTTCCCATCCAGTCTTTTCAACAGGCAGCAGAAAATAGCGTGGAGAACCGCACGAACTTCTTCCATCTGCATCTGATTTCTGACTCGACCGGTGAGACTCTGATCTCAGCCGGCCGCGCTGCTTCCGCCCAGTTCAAATCTGCCCAAGCGGTCGAACACGTCTATCCGTTGATCCGCAACCGCAAGCAGCTGCTTGCGGTTCTCGATGCGATCGACAACGAGCCAGGCATTGTTCTTTACACGGTCGTCGATCGGGAACTCGCTGCGCTGATTGATGAGAGGTGCGTCGAGATGGGCGTTGCCTCAGTGAATGTGCTTGAGCCTGTGATGGCCGCTTTCCAGCTTTACCTCGGGGCTCCGCTGCGGCGTCGTGTCGGCGCTCAACATGTCATGAATGCCGGCTATTTTGCGCGCATCGAGGCGCTCAACTTCACCATGGATCACGACGACGGGCAAATGCCGGAGGACTACAACGACGCCGACGTCGTCATCATCGGTATCAGCCGTACGTCCAAAACACCGACGAGCATCTATCTCGCCAATCGCGGCATCAAGACAGCGAATATTCCGATCGTCTATGATGTGCCTTTGCCGGAAGCGCTTTTCACTGCGACGAGGCCGTTGATCGTCTGCCTCATAGCAACGACGGATCGGATATCGCAAGTGCGTGAGAACCGGGTGCTCGGTGCGACGCCCGGCTTCGATCGTGGCCTATATACGGATCGAGCCGCGATCTCCGAAGAACTGAAATATGCCCGCTCGCTCTGTGCGAGGCACAATTGGCCGTTGATCGATGTGACCCGTCGCTCCATCGAAGAGACGGCGGCAGCGATCGTTGCCCTGCGCCCCAAGCTACGCTAAGCGCATTATGAACCACGAGCTATGAGACGCATGACATCGAAACTGATTCTTGCCTCGTCCAGTCCATTCCGACGGATGCTGCTTAAAAATGCCGGCCTGGAGTTTGAAGCGCATGCGGCAAAGATAGACGAGCGCGCAATTGAAGCACCGCTCGAACGAGAGGGCGCATCTCCAGATACCGTAGCTTTGGTGCTTGCACGGGCTAAAGCGGAGGAGGTGAGCGGCCGGTTTCCGGACGCGCTCATCATCGGCTCTGACCAGACTATGTCGCTTCGCGATCGTGTGTTTCACAAGCCGCACGACATGGCTGACGCCGCCAATCATCTGAGATTACTCTCGGGACAAACACATCGTCTGAACAGTGCGATCGCCATCATCCGCAATGGTGCACTTTTATGGGAGCATGTGTCACACGCGTCGCTGACGATGCGCGTTCTGTCGGCGGATTTCATATCGCGCCATCTTGCACGCGTTGGCAACACGGCGCTTGGCAGCGTTGGCGCCTATCAGCTGGAGGGCGAGGGTATTCAACTTTTCAGCCAGATCGACGGCGACTACTTCACGATCCTTGGCCTGCCGATGTTGCCGCTGCTCGCGAAACTAAGGGAATTGGATGCGATTGATGGATGATTCACGTGAAACATTCGGCCCGAATGCCTTTGTCACCGGCTTCCCGGTGCGGCACTCACGTTCGCCTTTGATCCACGGATACTGGCTGAAAAAGCTTGGGCTTCGCGGAAGCTACCGCGCATACGAGGTTGCTCCCGCCGATTTTGCAGCATTCATTGGATCTCTCAAGGATCAAAGCTCGGGCTTTATCGGCGGCAATGTCACCATCCCGCACAAGGAGATGGCCTGTCAGCTCGCGGACAGGCCGGATGAACTCTCCCAGGAACTCGGCGCATCCAACACGTTATGGCTGGAGGAAGGAGAACTCCATTCGACCAATACCGACGGTCACGGATTTACCGCAAACCTGAACGAGCGCCACCCTGGCTGGGATAAGCACGAGACCGCAATAATACTCGGTGCAGGCGGCGCCAGCCGGGCGGTCATACAGGCCGTGCGCGACCGCGGTTTCCGGGAGATTCATGTCGTCAACCGAACCGCTGCTCGCGCGCAGGAACTTGCCGATCGTTTTGGAGAAAAAGTCTATGCGCATCCGATGGGAGCGCTCGCGGAAGTCATGAAAGGTGCGGGTGTTTTCGTCAATACGACATCGCTCGGTATGGACGGCGAATCAGCACCGGAAATCGATTTTTCGCCGCTCGACGGTAACGCGGTCGTCACAGATGTCGTCTATGTGCCGCTGAAGACACCCTTGCTGAAACAGGCCGAGGAACAGGGTTTCGCGATCGTGGATGGACTTGGTATGCTGCTTCATCAGGCTGTGCCGGGCTTCGAGAAATGGTTCAGCAAGCCGCCGGTCGTCGATGACGAGCTTCGTGCACTCGTCATCGCAGATATGGAAAAACACAGATGATCCGGATCGGTCTCACGGGTTCCATAGGGATGGGGAAATCAACTGCGGCAAAGCTCTTTGCCGATGCCGGTATTCCCGTCAATGATTCCGATGCTGTGGTCCATGAGCTTTATGCCGGCGAGGCAGCGCAGTTGATCGAAGCTGAGTTCCCGGGCACGGTTCGGAACGGCGTCGTCGACCGTCAGGAACTTGGCCGTCAGCTTTCGCGCCGACCCGATGGTTTCAAAACGCTCGAAGCAATCGTTCATCCGCTGGTTCGCCAGCGCGAAACGGAATTCGTGGCACGCGAACAAGCGCGAGGATCGGAGATAGTCCTGCTCGATATCCCGCTACTTTTCGAAACTGGTGCCGAGACCCGAGTCGACATAATTGTGGTCGTGAGCTGCGATCCACAGATTCAGCGCGATCGGGTGCTTGCGCGACCGGGCATGACCGAGGAAAAATTCAATATGATTCGCTCGCGGCAGACCCCGGACGCCGAAAAGCGGGAGCGTGCCGATTATGTCATCGACACGGGGCACGCCATCGAAATCACGCGGGCGAGGGTGAGTGAAATCATCGCGGTCTTGAAAGCGCGGATCGCGAAGGGAGATTTCCGGAATGCGTGAGATCATTTTCGATACGGAAACCACCGGTCTCGACAGTCGCATGGATCGCATCATCGAAATCGGCGGCGTCGAGCTCTTGAACCATTTCCCGACCGGCCGCACGATCCATATCTATATCAATCCGGGAGATCAGAAAGTCCATCCCGATGCGCTCGCCGTTCACGGCATTACCGACGAGTTTTTGAAGGACAAGAAGCCTTTCTCCGCAGTGGTTGAAGAGATCATCGAGTTCTTCGGTGACGCAAGGTGGATCGCGCACAACGCGACCTTCGATATGGGTTTTGTCAATGCCGAACTCGCTCGCCTTGGCATACCGCCGATCCTGCCGGAGAGGGTCGTCGATACGCTTTCTCTCGCTCGGCGCAAACATCCGATGGGACCGAATTCGCTCGATGCCCTCTGCCGCCGCTACGGTATAGACAACTCACACCGCACAAAACACGGTGCACTTCTCGACTCGGAACTGCTTGCCGAGGTCTATATAGAGATGATCGGCGGGCGTCAGACCGCTCTCGGTTTGAACGTTGCGGTAACAAGCGGGGCAGGCGACGCCGAGGCCGTTCTGGAGGAGGCCGTTGACATCGGTTTGGAGCGGCCCCGGCCACTCGCACCGCGCCTTAGCGAAGCGGAAGCTCAGGCTCATGATGCGCTGATTGCCGCGCTCGGCAGTAAAGGCATCTGGGCCAGATACGATCGCCCAAATTAAAAGTGCCCGGGCTTTGACCCGGGCACCGCAGTCAAATCACGTGCTTCGAATCAATTTGTCTGCACCTTTGCGCGCGTCTGCTCTTCGGCGACGCGTTGCGCAAACATCTGTGCGAAGTCGATCGGGTCGATCATCAGCGGCGGGAAGCCGCCATTGCGCGTTACATCGGCAATGATCTGGCGGGCAAACGGGAAGAGCATGCGCGGGCATTCGATGAAGAGAACCGGCAGCATGTGTTCTTGCGGGAAGCCGGCAACGCGGAAGACGCCGCCGTAAACGAGTTCGGCATGAAAGACCGTCTTGTCGCCATCCTTGGCCTCGGCGTTGAGCGACAGCACGACGTCGAAATCCGTATCCGAAAGCGGATTGGCATTGACGTTGACATTGATATTGATCGCCGGCGCCTTGTCGCGCGCTTGAAGCGAACGCGGGGCACCCGGATTTTCGAAGGAAAGGTCCTTCGTGTACTGAGCGAGAATGGTGAGGCTCGGGCTTGTCGTGCCGCTGCCGTTGTTTTCATCAGCCATTGGATTTTCCTCGAGGGGCATTGGATGTTGCCGCCATCTAACATTTCGGGAAAAGGCTTACAACCCTGGGCGAATCGGTCTCTACTCGCCGAGCCGCTTGCCTGACCAGGGAGACTTGTTGTTAGGCTCGCGGCGATAATCGTCCTCATCAAGATCGACAACTTTTGAACCCGGCTTGGATTGGTTGCTGAATCCGGACGATTGCGACGCGGTAGAGCCTCTTGTCGTCTGAACGATAACGAATCGCTTGCGGATGTAGTTCCAGGCAAGATCACGAACGGCCGGGATGAAAAGCGCGATGGCGATGATGTCTGAAATAAATCCCGGAACGATGAGAAGCAGCGACGCGATGACGAGCATGGCTGGCCGCAGAAGCTCCCGGCCAGGTAATACGCCGTTTCGCGCCTCGGTCGACATACGCTGCAGGATGCCTATACCCTGGCGACGAAGCAGAGCCATGCCGATCACAACACTCAGGACGACGAGACCAAGGGTCGCCAGTAGGCCGACTGCGCGCCCGACGATTACGAAGCCCGCTATCTCCGCCAGCGGCAGCAGCAGCACAAAACCTGGAAGCATTGCAAGTCGCATCGTCTCTCCAACCGGCGCTCGCCGGGCCTCATGGCAATCGCAAGATTGCGGCTATTTGAATCATCTGTCTATGCGGACTATATGGGAGTACAAATCATAGATGTTAACGGTGGCTGCGGCACGATATGAGTTCAAACGACTTCATCACTTTGTTTTTCCTTGTGGCGGCGGTGCTGATTTTTTTCCAGCTCCGCAGTGTTCTGGGACGCCGCACGGGAAATGAGAAGCCGCCGCGCGATCTCTTTACGCCGCGCGATGCCGCCGGTCCTGAGCATTCCGATGCCGGCAAGGTCGTGACGCTTCCGCGCCGCGATACACCTGCAGAAGAAGAAGGCCGCTTTGCAGTGGTCGACGCTTTTGCGCCCCCCGGTACGCCGCTCAATGAGCCTCTCCGTGCGCTCAGTAAAGCCGATCCATCCTTCGCACCTAAGGAATTTTTGAACGGCGCGAAGATGGCTTACGAAATGATCGTCATGGCTTATGCCGACGGTGACAGAAAGACGTTGAAGAATCTTTTGTCCCGCGAGGTCTATGAAGGTTTTGACGCGGCCATCGCAGATCGCGAGGCCAAGGGCGAGAAGGTAAAATCCACCTTTGTCGGCATCGATAAGGCGGACATCACACAGGTGGAAGTCAAAGGCAGCGAGGCACAGATTACGATCCGTATCGCCAGCCAGCTGATCTCCGCGACTTACGACAAAGCTGACAAGCTGATAGAAGGCGATGTCGAGAACGTTGCCGAAGTCAACGACATCTGGACCTTTGCCCGCGATACGCGATCGCGCGATCCCAATTGGAAACTCGTGGCAACCGAATCGGAAACATGAGTGACGAAAAAGCGGGCTTCGTTCTGCAAGCTGTCGGTTTCGATGAACTCAAGGGCTGGAAGGATGATGATCCCTCCAGCCTTTTTGAGGTCATGGAAGCGTGTCGCCGGCAAATTACCGGCACGAAACCCTACCGCACCGGATCGCTCGGCCTGAGCACCGACGATCTTTTGCCTCTGCTCGACGCAGCCCGAAATGCGAAACCCGCATCTGCTTCTGAAGCCCGATCCTTCTTCGAGCAGAACTGTCGGCCGTTTTTTATCAGAAAACTGGACGGTAGCCGGGGTTTCGTTACCGCTTTCTACGAACCGGAAATCGCCGTTTCCGACAAGCTCGATGCTACTTATCGCTTCCCGTTCTATCGGCGACCCGATGATCTGATCGACCTCGACAATAGCAACCGCCCCGTAGGCCTCGATTCATCCTATGCCTTTGGTCGCCTCCGGGATGGAGAGATAAGCGCCTATTTCGACCGGCAGGCGATCGACCAAGGCATTCTCGACGGTCGGGGCCTTGAAATCGCCTGGGCGAAATCCAAGGTCGATGTCTTCTTCGTGCATGTGCAGGGCGCGGCGCGACTGCGCTACCCGGATGGACGGACGGCGCGTATCACATATACGGCAAAGGCCGGGCATCCTTTCTCCGCTATCGGCAAGCTGTTGGTCGACCGCGGTGAAATCGACCGTGCAAACATTTCCATGCAGTCGATTCGCGCCTGGCTCGCAGCGCATCCAGAGCAGGTCGATGATGTTCTCTGGCACAATCGATCCTATATTTTCTTCCGCGAGGCGCCGGTTGCCGCTTCTAAAGCTGGACCAGTTGCTGCAGCGAAAGTGCCGTTAGTCGCCGGACGGTCGCTTGCCGTCGACCGCCTGATACATACCTTCGGTTTTCCCTTCTTCATCCGTTCCGAAAGCCTGACCCATCTTGATAAGGGTAGGCCGTTCCAGCGTTTGATGCTTGCCTTGGACACTGGCTCCGCGATCGTCGGTCCTGCGCGTGGCGATATTTTTACGGGTTCCGGCGATGAGGCGGGCGAATTGGCGGGTACGGTGCGTAACGACGCGGACTTTGCCATCCTCATTCCGAACGCTGCGACTGGAAGGTTCGGCTGATGACGAGAGACCGCAAGCTCAGCACGGACGAGAGAATTCTATGGGGCAAGGTTGCGCGCAGTACGCGGCCGCTGGCCGGCAAGAAGGGCGAGTTTACTGAACTCGATGCCTTTCTTGTGGAAACCGAAGCCGGGGGCGGGAATGCCTTCCAGAAATCGTCTGCTGAAACGGAAATACAAGCTGCAGCGCTGCCGGGGGCAGCGAAGCAGCCTTCCGGCACCCACCATCCACTGGAGCGGCCCGTCAAACGCAAGATCGCCAAAGGCAGGCTGGCACTAGAGGCGCGTATCGATCTCCACGGCCTCGTGCAAAGCCAAGCCCATGTCATGCTTCTCGATTTCCTCATCCGCGCGCATGAGCGCGGCATGCGGCATGTGCTGGTCATCACCGGCAAGGGCAGTTCGATGGGGAGCGAAGGTGCGTTGAAACGGGCTGTACCGCTCTGGTTTTCGAAGCCGGAGTTCCGCTATCTGATCTCGTCTTACGAAGCGGCTGCGCACCACCACGGCGGCGAGGGCGCGCTTTATATCCGGCTCTCCCGGCGGCAGGGGGACAGGTCATGACACCGTTCGGCGAAGCTGTTCGAAAGCTTCGGGCGCGCAAAGGCGTGTCGCAGAAGCAGATGGCAGCGGCGCTCAACGTCTCGCCTGCCTATCTCTCCGCACTGGAACATGGAAAACGCGGCTTGCCGACCTTCGACCTGCTTCAGCGGATTGCCGGCTATTTCAACATCATCTGGGATGAAGCTGAGGAACTCTTCCTCCTCGCCCGCGCATCGGACCCGCGCGTAGTGATTGATACCGCGGGTCTACCCCCCGAATATACGGCTTTTGCCAATCGTTTGGCGGGCCGGATTCGCAACCTTGACAGTGCAGCTTTGGCCGAGCTCGCGGCTACGCTTGAAAATCTCGGCAAAGCTGACGGAAAAGCGTCATAATCCCCTGCTTTATGCCGGATTCCCAGGCTCTGCCATTGGGAATGGCGTCCAAAAACCCTATATTCCGAAATGAAAAAGGCCGGTGATTCGCAAGGCTCTCCGGGCTCCTACAACAGGGAAATTCAAAGACAGCATGACCGATATACCAGCGACGGAAAACGGCGTTAACACCGAATATGGCGCGGATTCCATCAAGGTCCTCAAGGGCCTTGATGCCGTGCGTAAGCGCCCCGGCATGTATATCGGTGACACCGACGACGGTTCCGGCCTGCATCACATGGTTTATGAAGTCGTCGACAACGCAATTGACGAGGCGCTGGCCGGCCATGCCGACATCGTCACCGTTACGCTCAACCCCGACGGCTCGGTGACGGTGACCGACAACGGCCGCGGTATTCCAACGGATATACACACCGGCGAAGGGGTGTCCGCAGCCGAAGTCATCATGACGCAGCTTCATGCCGGCGGTAAGTTCGACCAGAATTCCTACAAAGTTTCCGGCGGCCTGCATGGCGTCGGCGTTTCGGTCGTCAACGCGCTTTCGGTCTGGCTGAAACTGAAGATCCGCCGGCAGGGTAAGATTCATGAAATGAGCTTCACGCATGGCGTTGCCGATGCGCCACTCAAGGTGACAGGTGACGCGGGCAGCGACACAGGCACGGAAGTCAGCTTCATGCCGAGCACCGGTACCTTCACGATGACGGACTTCGATTACGGCACGCTGGAGCACCGCCTTCGCGAGCTTGCCTTCTTGAATTCCGGTGTCCGCATTCTGCTGACAGACAAGCGCCATTCGGACATCAAGCAGGAAGAAATGCGTTATGACGGTGGCCTTGAGGCCTTCGTTTCCTATCTCGATCGTGCCAAGAAACCTCTGGTCGATAAACCTGTCTCGATCCGAGGCGAAAAGGATGGAATTACCGTCGAAGTCGCAATGTGGTGGAACGACAGCTATCACGAAAACGTGCTCTGCTTTACCAACAACATTCCACAACGCGACGGCGGCACGCATATGGCCGGCTTCCGCGCCGCGCTGACGCGCCAAGTCGTATCCTATGCCGATAGCTCCGGCATTACCAAGAAGGAGAAAGTCACACTCCAGGGCGAAGATTGCCGCGAGGGCCTGACGGCTGTCCTTTCGGTGAAGGTGCCGGATCCGAAGTTCTCGTCGCAGACGAAGGACAAGCTGGTTTCCTCGGAAGTTCGTCCGGTCGTCGAAAGCCTCGTCAATGAAGCGCTCAGCACATGGTTTGAAGAGCATCCGAGTGAGGCCAAGGTGCTCGTCGGCAAGGTTGTAGAGGCGGCCGCGGCCCGCGAAGCAGCTCGTAAGGCCCGCGAACTGACGCGCCGCAAAGGTGCGCTCGATATCGCCTCGCTGCCCGGCAAACTCGCCGATTGCTCCGAGCGCGACCCTGCGAAGTCCGAAGTCTTCCTCGTCGAGGGTGACTCGGCGGGCGGCTCTGCAAAACAGGGACGTTCCCGTGAAAATCAGGCGATCCTGCCTCTACGAGGCAAGATTCTCAATGTCGAGCGTGCCCGCTTCGACAAGATGCTCTCCAGCCAGGAAATCGGCACGTTGATTACCGCGCTCGGCACG
The DNA here is from genome assembly GCF_000419765.1 of Rhizobium mongolense USDA 1844. Taxonomy (GTDB): domain Bacteria; phylum Pseudomonadota; class Alphaproteobacteria; order Rhizobiales; family Rhizobiaceae; genus Rhizobium; species Rhizobium mongolense. The sequence continues at coordinate 25,805 of NZ_ATTQ01000024.1, forward strand.
GGCATCGGCAAGGACGAGTTCAGCGCCGACAAGCTTCGCTACCACAAGATCATCATCATGACGGATGCCGATGTCGACGGTGCCCACATCCGCACGCTTCTGCTGACATTCTTCTTCCGTCAGATGCCGGAGCTGATCGAGCGCGGGCATCTCTACATCGCCCAGCCGCCGCTCTACAAGGTTTCGCGCGGCAAGTCCGTTCAGTACGTGAAAGACGAAAAGGCGCTTGAAGATTATCTGATCGGCCAGGGCCTTGAGGATGCGGCGCTGAGGCTCGCAAGCGGCGAAGTCCGCACCGGTCAGGACCTGCGCGAAGTTATCCTCGATGCATTGCGCCTGCGTGCGTTGCTCGAAAACCTGCATTCCCGTTACAATCGCGCTGTCGTTGAGCAGGCGGCAATCGCCGGGGCACTGAACGCCGAAGCGGTCAGCGATCGTGCCAGGGCCGAACAGCTCGCGGCTGATGTCGCCAAGCGCCTCGACATCATCGCCGAGGAAACCGAGCGCGGCTGGGAAGGCGGCCTGACCAGCGAAGGTGGGCTGCGGCTGGAGCGAATGGTACGCGGCGTCAAGGAAGTCGTCGTGCTCGACATGGCGCTGATCGGCTCGCAGGACGCGCGTCACATCGATCAACTCTCGTCGCGCCTCAAAGAAATCTACCAGAGCCCACCGGCGCTTTCGCGCCGCGACGGAGATACCGAGATATCCGGTCCGCGCGCTCTGCTCGATGCAATTTTTGCCAGTGGCCGCAAGGGACTGACGATGCAGCGTTACAAGGGCCTTGGCGAAATGAATGCCGAGCAGCTCTGGGAGACGACGCTCGACCCGAACGCCCGTTCGCTGCTTCAGGTCAAGGTAAACGACGCGACGGATGCCGATGGCCTTTTCGCCCGGCTGATGGGCGACGAAGTCGAGCCGCGCCGTGAATTCATTCAGGATAATGCGCTCAGCGTTGCAAATCTCGATATCTGATTGATTTCCCGCACAAAAAGGCGCGTTCATGGCGCCTTCTTTTTTCGACAGAATCAATTGGCAATGAATTTTCCGTTGAAAGCCACGTCTGCAAGCGGCATGCGCTGGCTTGGCACTTCGCGTGCCTGGTTGCGCTCTGACAGAACGCTCTTGTCGCCAAGGCGGCCGACGGCTATGCCGGCCTCGACGCGATAGCCTTCCGGAATGGCGAAGGCTAGCCTGATTTCATCATGTTTGATTCCGCCCATGCCATGGGCGTAGAAGCCGGAAAAGCGTGCCTGCAGGGCGAGATGCCCCCACGCGGCACCAGCGTCGAACGAATGCGTATAGCGCGGCTTGTTCTCCGAGAAAGCGCCACTGAAACTGCGCGAGACAACAAAGATCAATGCGCAAGCATTCTTTGCCCATTCCTGGTTCGATTCGACGAGCAGGCCAAGATGCTTCTCGAAATGTTCCGTGCCCTTAAGGGCGTAGATGAAGCGCCAGGGCTGCTGGTTGCCGGAAGACGGCGCCCAATGAGCTGCGTCAAGGATCGTCAGCAATTGCTCTTCGGCTATGGTTTCGCCGGTGAAAGCACGTGGCGACCAGCGATCGAGAAACATCGCATCGATCGGATATTCGGATGTGCGGCTATTGGCTTCGGTCATCTTGTTTCCGGACAGTGGTTGAGGGGCTGGAGCGAATGATATTGCCTGCCTGCAGGACTTTGCAAGCAAACCCATTGCCGCAGATGCTTCTCACTTCATCAATCCGGCGCGCCAAATCAGTTCCGGCGAAATTTTTAACAATGCGTACCGCTTCAGCAAAAAGCCGTAATGACACGCTTAGTCGACTGGTCCATACGTGATGGTAGTCCGTTTTCGATGAGGAGGAGATTTTATGAAGCTGATGCGCGTTGGCGAACCGGGTCGTGAAAAACCGGCGCTACTCGATTCCGATGGCAAGATTCGCGACCTTTCGGCGCATGTTTCCGACGTCGGTGGTGAGGCGATTTCGCCGGCCGGCTTGGCAAAAATCGCAGCGCTCGACGCGAAAAGCCTCCCGGAATTGGCTCCGGGCCGCATTGGTGCCTGTGTTGCAGGCACCGGCAAATTCATCTGTATTGGCCTGAATTTCTCTGATCACGCTGCCGAAACTGGCGCAACAGTTCCGCCGGAACCGATCATTTTCATGAAAGCCACCTCCGCGATCGTCGGTCCCAACGATAACGTCGTCATCCCGCGTGGTTCCGAAAAGACTGATTGGGAGGTCGAACTCGGCGTTGTGATCGGAAAGACCGCAAAATATGTCACCGAGGCCGAAGCGCTGGACTACGTTGCCGGCTATTGCGTCTCCAATGATGTCTCGGAGCGCGCATTCCAGACGGAACGCTCCGGCCAGTGGACGAAGGGCAAATCCTGCGACACCTTTGGCCCAATTGGGCCCTGGCTCGTTACCAAGGACGAGATCGCCGATCCGCAGAATCTCGGCATGTGGCTGAAAGTCAACGGCCAGACGATGCAGAACGGCTCGTCGAGGACGATGGTCTACGGGGTCGCTTATCTGGTCTCTTATCTCAGCCAGTTCATGTCGCTGCATCCTGGCGATGTCATTTCCACCGGTACGCCACCGGGGGTGGGCATGGGTTTGAAGCCGCCGCGTTACCTCAAGGCTGGCGATGTCGTCGAACTTGGAATCGAAGGCCTCGGAACGCAGAAGCAGACCTTTGTCGCGGATCGCTGAAGCTGTCCGATCTTTGATAATTATGAGCGTATCATTTGCCGGGAATCACTTTTCCCGGCATTTCTTTTTGCGACGCGGATGCCTATGTTGCTATGCAACAAATAAGCCTGTTACTCTCAATTGAAGTGCCCGCAAACGATGGAAAGAAGTAGATGGCCTGCCTGACGGCGCTGTCCTTTCCGGCAAAAGAAAGGTGGCGCAACTCATGTTTTATCAGCTCTATGAATTGAACCATGCAGCGATGGCGCCGTTCCGCGCTGCAGCTGATGCGATGCGGCTTGTTTATGCCAATCCGCTTAATCCTTTTTCGCAGACGCCGTTTGGCCGTACGATCGCCGCAAGTCTCGAGATGTTCGAGCGGACGACGCGCCGCTACGGCAAGCCGGATTTTGGACTGAAGGAAACGGTCGTCGGCGACAGCAAGGTCGCAGTGCGTGAAGAGATCGTCTGGTCGCGTGCTTTCTGCAATCTTCTGCATTTTGCGCGCAACACGCCTTCCGGTCACCGAGATCCCCGAATCTTAATCGTTGCACCGATGTCCGGTCACTATGCAACGCTGCTTCGCGGTACGGTCGAAGCACTGCTTCCGAGCGCCGATATCTACATCACCGACTGGGTTGATGCCCGCATGGTGCCGATGACGGACGGCACCTTCGATTTCGATGACTATGTCGATTATGTCATCGAGATGCTGCATTTTCTCGGCCCCGACACGCACGTCATTGCCGTATGTCAGCCCTCCGTGCCTGTGCTGGCCGCCGCCGCCGTCATGGAAGAGGCAAACGACCCGTTGTCACCATCGTCGATGACACTGATGGGGGGACCGATCGATACCCGCATCAACCCGACAGCGGTCAATAAACTTGCAGAAGAAAGACCGCTGACGTGGTTTGCCGAAAACGTCATCATGAATGTGCCATGGCCACAACCAGGCTTCATGCGCCCGGTCTATCCGGGTTTCCTGCAGCTCTCGGGTTTCATGTCGATGAACCTCGACCGGCACGTGGTCGCTCACAAGGAGTTCTTCATGCATCTCGTGAAGAACGACGGTGAGCCTGAAAAGCACCGCGATTTCTACGACGAGTATCTTGCCGTGATGGACCTGACCGCGGAATTCTACCTGCAAACGGTCGATCAGGTTTTCATGAAGCACTCACTGCCGAAGGGCGAGTTGATTCATCGTGGCAAGCGCGTCGATCCGGCCGCAATCCGCAATGTCGCGCTCTTGACAGTGGAGGGCGAGAACGACGATATCTCCGGTGTTGGCCAGACAAAGGCAGCGCAGACGATCTGTGTCAACATCCCCGACGACATGCGCATGCACTACCTTCAGCCCGACGTCGGCCACTACGGCGTCTTCAACGGATCACGCTTCCGCCGCGAGATCGCGCCGCGTATCGTCAACTTCGTCCGCGAGCACTCTCGTTCTGGAAAACTCAGCGTAAAGCGCGTCATCAGGGGCGGCAAATCCGCCTGAGTTAGAGGATGCTGATTTAATCCTGCCTGTTCAAGGCCTTGTCCGATTTCGCGGGCAATCGTCTTGAAGGGTTGGCTGGCGGTAACCACATCGATTTTCAGCGTTCGGTATTCTGCCGGGCGCAGAAAGCGAGGATACCGCACGATGAACCAGTCAGCATTGCTTCGCCCGGATTGGACTCCGGCTACCGTTGCGTTGATGGTGCTCGGCTTCGTGGTCTTCTGGCCTCTGGGCCTGGCCATGCTTGCCTATATCATCTTCGGCGAGCGCCTTCGCGGTTTCAAGCGCGAAGCGAATAACGCGACGGACGGCTTCTTTGCCGGCTGCCGCCGTTCGCATGGCCGCTACCGCCCGCATTTTTCGACCGGCAACGTCGCTTTTGACGATTGGCGGAAGGCCGAGCTTGACCGCCTCGAGGAAGAGCGCCGCAAGCTCGATGAAATGCGCGAAGAATTCGACACCTATATGCGCGAGCTTCGTCGCGCCAAGGATCAGGAAGAATTCGACCGTTTCATGCGCGACCGAAAGAATACAAAGCGCGATGATAACGGCCCGGTTGCCGAGTTTCAGACGCCTTAACGTGTCAGTAGATGATCAGCAGACCGGCATCAGCGATGCCGGTTTTTCTTTGCCCGGATTTGTTGCGAATCGTATAGAAAAGGCGCTTATGTTTCCGCTCCTTTCCAAGCCGCGACGTACTGCTGTGCGAAAACCTGCTCCGCCCGAAACGCGGACGCTGGACGTCGCAGGCAGGCTGATGCCGCTCACGATCAAGCAGCATGATCGCGCAACCCGTATTACGCTGCGCATCGAGCCCGGCGGCAGGGCGCTGAAAATGACGGTTCCGAAGGGCCTTGCGCAGCGCGAGGTCAACGCCTTCCTCGACCGTCATCAAGGATGGCTGTTGACGAAACTGGCAAAGTTCTCCGTCGACAACACCCTTCACGATGGCGGCGAGATCCTGTTGCGCGGCATCAAGCATCGGATCGAACATACTGGCAGTCTGCGCGGCTTGACCGAGGCAGTCATGGTCGGCGACCGGCATGTGCTGAAGGTCAGTGGCCTACCGGAACATCTTGGCCGCCGGATCGCAACCTTTCTGAAGAAGGAGGCGCGCTCTGACCTCGAGCGGCTCGCGCACTTCCACGCGCGTTCGATCAAGGCGCCGATCAAGTCGATCTCCATGAAAGACACGCGCAGCCGTTGGGGCTCATGCTCGTCGGAAGGCAATTTGAGCTTTTCCTGGCGCGTCGTCATGGCGCCGCCTCCGGTGATCGATTATCTGGCGGCCCACGAAGTGGCGCATCTCAAAGAAATGAATCATGGCCCCCATTTCTGGGCGCTTTGCGAAAAGCTCTGCCCACATATGGAAGATGCGAAATCCTGGCTGAAACGCTACGGAAGCCAGCTTCACGCAATCGACTTTGATTGATTGTTTAGCCGCGGTAAATTAAGCCTTAGTCGCAAATTGGCTCGACTCTTTTGCCTTTTCGTGTCACTTCGCTGCCATGAAACCCGATATCAAAATCTGTGGCCTGAAGAGCGCTGAAGCGATCGAGCGCGCGGTGACTCGCGGCGCGAACTATATCGGTTTTATCTTCTTCGAGAAAAGTCCTCGCTATATCGAGCCGGACGTTGCCGGAAAGCTTGCCGATCCTGTCCGCGGCAAAGCCAAGATCGTCGCCGTCACGGTCGATCCGACTAATGACGAACTCGATGAAATCGTTGCACTTTTGAAGCCGGACATGATCCAGCTTCACGGCAACGAGAGCCCGGAACGGGTCTTGACGATAAAGGCTGTCTACGGTCTGGCGATCATGAAGGTCTTCTCCGTTCGCAGCGCCGATGATCTGAAGCGGGTTGAGGCTTATATTGGGATAGCCGACCTGTTTCTCTTCGACGCCAAGCCGCCGAAGGGGTCGGAACTGCCCGGCGGCAACGGGGTTTCCTTCGATTGGAGCCTGCTCGGCGGGCTTGACGATGGCGTGGATTACCTGCTTTCCGGTGGGCTAAACAAGGACAACATCGCCGAAGCGCTGACGATCACCAAGGCGCCCGGTATTGACGTATCCTCCGGCGTCGAGAGTGCACCCGGCGTGAAGAGCGTTGCCATGATCGATGATTTTTTCGATGCGGTCGAGAAGGCTTGCGAGCCTGAAACGGTCTCAGGGAGTTGAGAGTGAACCAGACGCTAAAACCGAATTCCTTCCGTTCCGGTCCCGATGAGGATGGCCGTTTCGGCATCTATGGCGGCCGTTTCGTCGCCGAAACGCTGATGCCGCTGATCCTCGATCTGCAGGAGGAATGGAACAAGGCGAAGGACGATCCCGAATTCCAGGCGGAATTGAAACATCTTGGCAGCCACTACATCGGCCGCCCCAGTCCGCTTTATTTCGCTGAGCGCCTGACGGCCGAGCTTGGCGGCGCGAAGATCTATTTCAAGCGCGAAGAGCTTAACCACACGGGTTCGCACAAGATCAACAACTGCATCGGCCAGATCCTGCTTGCCAAACGCATGGGCAAAACGCGCATCATTGCTGAAACCGGAGCGGGCCAGCATGGGGTTGCCTCTGCAACGGTCGCCGCCCGCTTTGGCCTTCCCTGCGTCGTCTATATGGGCGCGACGGATGTCGAGCGCCAGGCGCCGAACGTTTTCCGCATGAAGCTGCTTGGCGCCGAGGTGAAGCCGGTGACGGCAGGTCACGGCACGCTGAAGGATGCGATGAACGAAGCCCTGCGCGACTGGGTCACCAATGTCGATGACACCTATTATCTGATCGGGACCGCAGCCGGCCCGCATCCCTATCCGGAAATGGTTCGCGATTTCCAGGCGGTCATCGGCACGGAAGCCAAGGAGCAGATGCTGGAAGCCGAAGGACGACTGCCGGATCTTGTCATCGCTGCGGTTGGCGGCGGTTCGAATGCAATCGGCATCTTCCATCCGTTCCTGGATGACGAAGGCGTAAAGATCATCGGCGTCGAAGCCGGCGGCAAGGGCCTGCAAGGCGATGAGCATTGCGCTTCGATCACGGCCGGCTCGCCGGGCGTCCTTCACGGCAATCGCACGTATCTGCTCCAGGACGGCGATGGTCAGATCAAGGAGGGCCACTCGATTTCGGCCGGCCTCGATTATCCCGGCATCGGCCCCGAGCATTCGTATCTGAACGATATTGGCCGCGTCGAATACGTGCCGATCATGGATCACGAGGCGCTCGATGCCTTCCAGACGCTGACCCGCCTCGAGGGCATTATTCCGGCGCTTGAGCCGTCGCATGCGCTAGCCGAAGTCATCAAGCGCGCGCCGAAAATGGGCAAGGACGAGATCATCCTGATGAACCTCTCCGGCCGCGGCGACAAGGACATCTTCACCGTCGGCAAGATTCTGGGAATGGGTGTGTAAGTCATGACCGCACGTATGGATAAACGCTTTGCCGATCTGAAGGCTGAAGGCCGCCCGGCGCTCGTGACCTATTTCATGGGAGGCGACCCGGATTACGAGACCTCGCTCGGCATCATGAAGGCGTTGCCGGAAGCCGGTTCCGATGTCATCGAACTCGGCATGCCGTTCTCCGATCCGATGGCCGATGGCCCGGCAATCCAGATGGCTGGCCAGCGCGCGCTAAAGGGCGGACAGACGCTTAAGAAGACGCTGCAGCTGGCAGCCGATTTCCGTAAGGGTGACAATACGACGCCGATCGTGATGATGGGCTATTACAATCCCATCTATATCTACGGCGTCGAGAAGTTCCTGGACGATGCGCTCGCATCAGGCATCGATGGCTTGATCGTCGTCGATCTTCCGCCGGAAATGGATGACGAGCTTTGCATTCCAGCGATCAGGAAGGGCATCAATTTCATCCGTCTGGCAACGCCGACGACCGATGACAAGCGCCTTCCGACGGTTCTGAAGAACACGTCTGGCTTTGTCTACTACGTTTCGATGAACGGCATCACCGGTTCGGCTCTGCCTGATCCTTCGCTGGTCTCCGGGGCCGTGAGGCGCATCAAGCAGCATACCAATCTGCCCGTTTGCGTCGGTTTCGGCGTCAAGACTGCCGATCACGCCAAGGTTATCGGCAGCTCCGCCGATGGCGTCGTGGTTGGTACGGCCATCGTCAATCAGGTGGCGACAAGCCTGAGCAGCGACGGAAAGGCCACAGCAGATACCGTCCCGGCCGTGGCCACCCTCGTTCGCGGTCTTTCATCCGGAACGCGTTCGGCGCGCCTTGTTGCTGCCGAATAGTGTCCCCACATTGGCTGTAGTCAATCAGGAGTTTTCGACTTGAACTGGATCACCAACTACGTTCGCCCGCGCATCAATTCCATGCTGGGCCGTCGCGAAGTGCCGGAGAACCTCTGGATCAAGTGCCCGGAAACGGGCGAGATGGTCTTCCACAAGGATTTGGAAGACAACAAGTGGGTTATTCCGGCTTCGGGCTATCACATGAAGATGCCGGCAAAGGCACGCCTTTCCGACCTTTTCGACAACGGTGAGTACGAGTCGCTGCCGCAGCCGAAGGTCGCGCAGGATCCGCTGAAATTCCGTGATTCCAAGAAATACACGGATCGCCTGAAGGACAGCCGCCTCAAGACAGAACAGGAAGATACGATCCTCGCTGGCGTTGGCAAGGTTCGCGGCCTGAAGCTCGTCGCCGTCGTGCACGAGTTCAACTTCATGGGAGGCTCGCTCGGCATTGCTGCCGGTGAGGCGATCGTCAGAGCCTTCGAGCGTGCGATTTCGGAAAAGTGCCCGCTTGTCATGTTCCCGGCTTCCGGCGGCGCGCGCATGCAGGAAGGCATCCTTTCGCTGATGCAACTGCCGCGCACCACCGTTGCCGTTGATATGCTGAAGGAAGCTGGCCAACCCTATATCGTTGTTCTCACGAACCCGACCACGGGCGGCGTAACGGCCTCCTACGCTATGTTGGGCGATCTTCATCTGGCAGAGCCGGGCGCTGAAATCTGCTTCGCCGGCAAGCGCGTCATCGAGCAGACGATCCGCGAGAAGCTGCCGGAAGGCTTCCAGACCTCGGAATATCTGCTCGAGCACGGCATGGTCGACATGGTCGTCAAACGGCACGATATTCCCGAAACGCTTGCGCGTGTGCTGAGTATCCTGACCCGGAAGCCCGCCAACTCGGTTACGGTGAATGGCGGCGCGATCGCAATCGCAGCGAGCGCCTGATTGACATAAACCTGCTTGGGCGGGGTGCGGAATGATACCCAGAGGCCAGACTGCAGTGAGTGAAGCAGCGCAGGAGATCAACAAGCTCATGGGATTGCATCCCAAGGGCTTCGATCTTTCGCTCGATCGCATCACCCGCCTTCTCGAAGTTCTCGGCAATCCGCAGAACCGGCTGCCGCGGGTCATTCATGTTGCCGGAACAAATGGCAAGGGTTCGGTTACAGCCTTTTGCCGAGCATTGCTGGAAGCCGGTGGCTACGGCGTCCATGTCCATACCTCGCCACACCTGGTCAACTGGCATGAGCGCTATCGGATCGGTCTTAAGGGAGGCCGGGGTCAGTTTGTCGACGATGCGGTTTTTGCAGAAGCGCTTCGGCGCGTTGCTGAAGCGAATGCCGGCCAGAAAATCACGGTCTTCGAAATCCTGACGGCGGTGACTTTCCTTCTCTTTTCCGAGCGCCCGGCCGATGCGGCAATCATCGAGGTCGGTCTCGGCGGACGGTTTGATGCGACAAACGTGATCGCCGATCCGGCCGTTTCGGTCATCATGCCGATCTCGCTCGATCATCAGCCCTATCTCGGCGACCGCGTCGAACTGATCGCGGCTGAAAAAGCCGGCATCATGAAGCCCGGCCATGCCGTGGTGATCGGCCATCAGGAATATGACGCAGTCCTGGATGTCCTGATGTCGACTGCCGAGCGCTTGCATTGCCCGACCGCTGTCTTCGGCCAGGATTACATGGCGCATGAGGAATATGGCCGCCTCGTCTATCAGGACGAATTCGGTCTCGCCGATCTGCCGTTGCCGCGCCTTCCCGGCCGCCATCAATATGCCAACGCCGCAGCAGCAATCCGCGCCGTCAAGGCAGCAGGTTTCGTTGTCACCGAAGCGATGATGGAAAAGGCTATGAATTCCGTTGAATGGCCCGGCCGCCTTCAGCGGCTGACCGAGGGCCGCCTTATCGCACACGCCCCGGCCGGTGCCGAAATCTGGGTCGATGGGGGCCATAATCCCGGTGCTGGCGAAGTTATCGCCGAGGCCATGGCAAATTTCGAGGAAAAGCAGCCGCGGCCGCTCTACCTCATAACCGGCATGATCAATACCAAGGACCCGGTCGGCTATTTCAGGGCCTTCGTCGGGCTTGCGGAAAAGGTTTTCTGCGTGCCGATCCGTGGCAGCGATGCGATGATCGATCCGGTGATCCTGTCAAATTCTGCCTATGATGCGGGCCTTGTCGCAGAGCCGAAGTCCACAGTCGGTGAAGCGTTGGACGCGATCAAGGAAATCCTTGATCCGCAGGCACCTGCGCCCAGAATCCTGATCGGCGGGTCGCTCTATCTCGTCGGCGATGTTCTTGTAGACAACGAAACACCCCCGAAATGAAAAAGCCCGGTCGAAGCCGGGCTTTTCCTTCAATGTGCAATGAAATTAAGCGGCGTTCGAAATCCAGCTCGAAAGAGCGGTCTTCGGAGCAGCGCCAACCTTGATATCGGCAACTTCACCAGCCTTGAAAATGGCAAGCGTCGGAATCGAGCGGACGCCGAACTGGGCGGCCAGTTCCGGGTTCTCATCAATGTTAAGCTTGGCGACCTTAACCTTGCCGGCGAGTTCGGTTGCAATTTCCTCAAGGCTCGGGGCGATCATCTTGCACGGACCGCACCACTCAGCCCAAAAATCAACGACGACGGGTTCTGCAGATTCCAGAACTTCCGACTGGAAGTTGTTGATGTCGACTTTCACGGTAGCCATAGGCTGCTCCTTTAGCGGAATTTACTGTTGATCCACATGTGATGGTGCGGTGCCGAACTTTCAATGTCCGGTATTTCACTTTGTTTTGAGTCCTGCAAGCGCCATTTCGAGCTCATGCTCGGTCAAAGTATAAACCGTGGCGTTCTCGGTATAGACGAGCACGCAATCGATGCGCTTGCCGGGATAGAGCGGCGCGAGGATTTCCCGGTAGATCGCAAGCTGCGCCTGATGCGCAAAGGGAATATCCTTTTGGGTCGCGGGCGGCACGCGATTGGTTTTATAATCGAGAACGACGACGCGATCGTCGAATACGGCCAAGCGATCGACACGGCCGGAAACGGCATAGTGGCCCCCCTTCAAGGTGAGCGTCCCCATGATCGAGACTTCCGGCTGCGTGTGCACTGCAAAAATCGCCTGAAGGCTGTCCTCCGCTAATAGTTTCAGCACCGAATCGATCAGTTGATGCCGTTCGGTTTCCGGCCAGAAACGTGCAGCACGGTTTGCGTAACGCGCCGCCGCCTCCGCTCTCTCGGCTGGAGCGATGTCCGGTAGAGTCTGCAGCATGCGATGGATCAGACGCCCCTTTTCCAACGACCGGTCGGAGCGGTTTTTTTCCGCAAAGAGCGGCGAATTGATCAAGAGGTCATCCGCCTCCTCATCGATGATGGTTCCGGCGCCGGATGGGCTGAGGGGTCTCGGCAACTGCCTTTGCTGCGGGAGCGGCCTGAGAATGCTGGAGGGCAGGGCCTCCCGTTCGTTCCGGTCTTCCAGCTTCTCGGAGCGCTCGAACGTGCGGCCGACTTGCGGCACGCGCCATTTCACGCCCTGCCATTCACCGTCCGGTCCATTGAAGGTTGCCGGCGTAACATGCGGGTGGCTGTCTTCCATCGCGGATGAAATCATCATGTGCCAAGTATCGCTGTTTGCCCTGGCACCGCGATACCCGCAGACAATCAACCGGTCGGCGGCGCGTGTCATTGCCACATAGAGCAGCCGCCGGTATTCCTCTTCCGCCAATTTCTGAAGTCGTGCCGCATCGGCTTGCGTCATCGAATTGGCAAGGTCGCTGACCGGAACCCAGACAGGTATTGGAGGGGTCACTGCACTTGTTTCGATCAGGCGCAGCTTCGGCATGTGGGTATGCGTAAAAGCTTTCGAGCCGCCGTCGACCAGAAAAACGATCGGTGCTTCCAATCCCTTGGAAGCATGCACGGTCATGATCCGAACCTCGTTGCGGCCCTTGTCCTGCTCACGCTTCACCTCGGGCGCTTCGAGTTCCAGCGTTGAGATGAAGGATTGCAGGCCGGGCAGCCCCGAGCTTTCGTGATCGAACGTGAATGTGAGGAACTCGTCCAGAATATCGCTGACCTCGGTGCCGAGACGCGCGAGAAACTGGCGCCGGCCGCCGTGAACGCCAAGCAGGCGCGAGTAAAAGTCGTGGACGGACAGACTTCGCGATTGATCAAGAAGTAGCGTGAGCTTTTCTGTCACGGTCGCATATCGCTCGTTACCGTCGACTGCAAATTGCTGCAGGTGAGCCCACACGCTTGCATTGTCGCTACGCAGCGCAGCGAGTGCGAAGATATCGTCTTCTGATAGGTCGAACAGCGGGCTCTTGAGCACCGCCGCCAGTGAAAGATCATCCTGCGGCAACAAGAGGAAGCGGCCAAGCGCCAGCAAGTCCTGAACGGCGATATGGCTGGTCAGCCTGAGGCGGTCTGCGCCCGCGACCGGAATATTATCGCGCCGTTTCAGTGCGCGGGTCAGCGCATTGACGAAGGTATCGCGCTTGCGGACCAGCACAAGAATATCACCCGCCCGAATAAGACGCTCCTTGCCCTTCTCGACGATCGTCTCGTGGCCGACAAGCCGCTCGATCGTATGGGCCATACGGCGGGCAAGAATAGCAGCTGGGGCGCTTTCGGGTGTCGCGTCAAAGGGCGCCGTCCAGTCTTCGTCCTTAACGGTGGCTTCGGGGGCGATCATCTCCCAGAGATCGACGGCACCTGGGTGACCGATGCGGCTAGAGCGGTGAACGACCGGCTCTTCGACGGCGCTGAGGCCTCGCGCGTTTTCGGATGATGTGAAGATATGGTCGACCGCAGCGAGAACGTCGGATGTCGAGCGAAAGGAAAGGGGCAGACGCACGGACGAGAACATTTGACCGCTTGCCGAAACCCGCCTCCTTGTGCGTTCGCTCTCCTCGGAGAAACGTTCCGGGCGCGCGCCCTGGAAGGAATAGATCGATTGCTTCTCGTCGCCGACGGCAAACAGCGTCCGCACGACGGGCCGCGCACTTTCGCCGGAAAAGAAATCTTCCGCCAGCGACTGGATGACGCTCCATTGGATTGGGCTCGTATCCTGCGCTTCATCCACCAGAATGTGATCGATACCCTGGTCGAGCTTATAGTGGATCCAGGGCCCGACGCCGCTCTTCGTCAGCAGATCCGCGGTGCGCGTGATGAGATCTTCGAAATCCAGCTGACTGCGCTGCTTTTTCAGGTCCTCATAATCCCGGTTCAGCCGGTCGGCAAGGATAAGCGCTGCATGTGTGGCATTGAACATCCGCATGATCTTGAGGCGGTCGCGGCAGGCGACGATATGCGCGCGCGCTTCAGCGATCGCATCAGCAAGCTCAGGTGCATCGGAGAGCATGGCTTTGACGGTAAATTGCGAGCCCGACTTAGGTTCGCCCTTTGCCGTCAGGAATATCTTTTCCAGCAATTCGGCCCGCTTTGCCGCATTCCGCTCATTGGAAGCCTGCCGCAAGCCATAGGCGACTTCCTGCGCTTTCGCGCCGCCCTTTTGGGCTGTCAATGTCTGGTAAAGATCGAGCGTCAGGCCGAAGAGACCCGGCAGCGGCCAGTATCGCGAGGTGATCTGGGCCTCTGTTTCGTCGGCCGAAAGTTGCAGCTCCCTGCGCAGCGTGGCCGCAATCCCGCCTTGTTGCTCAGCCGCGGAACTGAAGCGGCGAATGGCGTTGCGGTTGGCGACGATCTCGCCAAGCAATGTCTCCAACCCGGTCTCGTCACCGAGATTGAGAATATAGGAGAAGGCATCGGCAAGCTCGGGATCCTGCCCGGGTGTCGTCGCGGTCAACAGCGAGCGGCGGGCATCGGCGAGCAACGTCGCTGCGGCGCGATCGTCGAGAACCGAGAAGTGTCCGGCGACATTGGCCTCCAGTGGAAACTGATGCAGCAAGGCCTCGCAAAAGGCATGGATGGTCTGGATTTTCAGCCCGCCCGGCGTTTCCAGCGCCTTGGCAAAAAGCCGTCTCGCTTCGGCAAGCTTGAGCCGATCCGGCGTTTCGCCTTCGATCTGCGTTATCCGGTTTTTGAGTTCCTCGTCCGGCAGCACCGACCACTCGGCCAAACGTGCGAAGACACGATTCGACATTTCGGATGCGGCAGCCTTGGTATAAGTGAGGCAGAGGATGGCCGAGGGCCGCGCACCGGAAAGCAGAAGGCGGATGACGCGCTGGGTCAACACATGCGTCTTGCCGGAACCGGCATTGGCCGAAACCCAGGCTGACCGCGACGGGTCGGAGGCAATCGACTGCTGGATCGTCGTCCAGCTGATCCATATGCCCGGATCGTCGCCTTCCGGAAGTGCGGTCGGATCACTCATCGCCGCCCCCTTCTTCGTTTTCGGCCGTCGACCATTCGGAAACGCGCGCAAGGTGATCGTAATCACCTCCGAAATCGAACTGCTGCGCCGGAATTAACCGTGACGTGAAGCCACGTTCGCCGGATTGCAGAAGAGACACGAATTTGACCAACTGATCGATCGATTCCCCTGCCAGATCGAGAGCCGATTTTGCCTTGTCGCTTCGCGTGGAAGTTTCATTGTTGACTACATCGGTGTCGAAACGGCTGCCGGGCCGAAGGCGCACATAGATGAGATCCTGCGGTGTCAGGCTTCCGACGTCGCGAAAGGCGCCGGCGCTGAGCGCCGCGGCCTCGAGCGCCAACTGCGGGTCGAGAAGCGCGCGCGCCTGTGCGGGCGATGGATTGTAGCCGGTCTTGTAGTCGATGATGTCGGCAGTGTTTGGCCCCGTCACATCGATGCGATCCGCAACGCCTGTCAACCGGATACTGATCGGTTCGAGTTCCACGCCGCCGCGCACTTCCGTATAAGTCTTGCGGATCGCCGGTCGGCGTTCGGCTTCCCATTCGAGGAATGCGCGCGCCACCTCCCTGAAACGCGGACGCCATACCGCATCAATGTGCGACGGCAGGTGCTCCATGTCGAAGCGCTCCATCAGAATGGTTTCCATTGCTTGCGCGGCTTCCGGCGTACCTGCAGCATGACCTTCACGGACAAAGCGGTCGATGATCGTGTGATAGAGCGTCCCGCGTTCCGCAGCACCTGGATCGCGATTGAAGGGATCCACGGGGTCCAGCCGCAAGATGCGCCGGGCATAGACGGCATAAGGATCGCGCCGCAGGCGGCCAACTTCGCTGAAGGAATAGGATTTCGGCTGCAATTCAAGGGGCGGTGTAGGCGAGGGCCGTTGCGCGGGTGCTTGGCTCTTGCTCTCGTCCAGAAGGCCTACCCAATGCACGAAGCGGTCGCCGCGTGCTTTCAGTTGCCTTTCGAAAGCCTCGCCGCCCAGCGCCAGAAGCCGCTGCAGCCAGCGCGAAGCGACCGTCGGCGTCGAGCCTTGCCGCAGCGAGCGCGAATAGATCAGATGCCGTGTTCCGCTCGCCATTACGAAGTCATGGGCCAGTTGGCCGATGCGCCGCTCCGGCGGCTCGAGGCCGATTTCCGTCTTCATCGTGCGCGAGATGAAGGGATTATTGGCCGTTTGGCCGGGCCAGGAGCCTTCGTTCAGTCCACCCAGGATCAGCGTGTCGACGCTTTGCAGACGCGCCTCCAACGTGCCGAAAATGAAAACTCTTGGATGGCTGAGTGCGCGCGGTTTGACTGCCTGGCCGGCCGAAAGCGCCGCCATGATATCGATCCATTGCGGCCCATCGGCTTCGATCTCGCCCTGCGTCTCGATTACCTCTCCAAGCAGGCTTGCAAGCGAATCGCCCGCTTCACCAGCCCAGAGATTGGCGAGGTTGCCGCGTTCATCGACTGCCACGGCTTCGAGTGCACGTCCGGTCCGCTCCGCCCAATCGGAAAGAGTGAAGCTGGCCGTCAGTCCACGGCCATCCGGCCGGTGCCGGACGAGCGCGGATGCGAGCGGTTCGGTCGCATTGGACACCCGCCGGGCAAGATTGCGCGCTTGCTCCACTGCTTCCGGTGGCAGCGACCTTCGCCAATTCGGCGCGTGTCTGTCCCTTGCCTGCTCTGAAAGTTGATGCTCCAGCAAAGGCTCCAACGCGCTGATATCAACCGCGGCAACACCGCCACGCAGGGCGAGAAGTTCGAGTGCTTCGACGGCTTGCGTGAGCGCGCCGCGTTCGAGGCCGAAGCGGGCCAGCGGATGCTTGAGCAATGCTACGATTGTGACTGGATCGCCGGGCCGGAGGGTTGCCTCGAGGAGCAGTTGAAGGAGTGTTCCCTGCAGCATGGCGGCAAGTGGCGTACCGGCCGAGTCGTCGGCCAGGATGCCGAAACGGGAGAGCTCTGCCATCACGCGCCGGGCGAGATTGCGGTCCGGTGTGATCAGCGCTGTCTGGCTGTCGCCGTTTCGTCCCGGCTGCTCCAGTGCCAGCCGCAAGGCTATGGCGATCGCCGTCGCTTCTTCACGTTCGTTTGTGGCTTCGATCAGCGAGACATTGGCAAAGGCAGCCGCCAATGCATCGTCCGGGAGTTCTTTCTTCCATTCGCCCCAATTGCTCGTGGCTTCCGCCGGAGCGAGCGCACGGGAAAGAATTTCTGCGCGGCGATGCAGATCTTGTTCCGCCCCCTCGATCGCAACGACGTCGCCGCGCGTGAGGTTCAGCCGTTTGAGGAGGGACGAAAGGCCATATTGCGGGTGGCTTCGGCTCGCGGGGTTGGTCCGCTCGAAAGCGGTAATCTCTGGCGCAACCATCTGCCAATGCGCATCCGGCATGGATAGATCGAGGCCCGGAAGGACGATCACGCCCTCAGGCAGATTGGCGACGGAAGCGATGAGGTCGGCCGTTGCCGGCATCGAGCCAGTGGACCCGGCAATAATAATCGGTCCGGCAGGTTTTGCCATTGCGAGCCGGTGGGCTTCCGCACGCAGGATTGCATTGCGATGGCGTGCCGGTGACGATTTTCCGAGTTCGGCAAGCCGTTCCGGCCAGAAAGCGATGGCGATCTGCAGAAATTCGGCCGTCAACTGCCACCACAGAGCGTGATCTTCGGCATCGAGTTTCGTGAGTTCCGACCACTCGCGATCCTCAGTCTCGATGGAATCGATCAGTTCGGCAAGATTGCGTGCGAGCCAGATCGCGTCTGCCGGGCTCGCCGGCGCAGCCAAGGGCGAATCGGCGTGGATACGCCGCACGATCTCTGGCAGCCTGTTGCGCCAGGCGAGGATGAGGCGGGCAAGCTCCAGCAGGCGCGCCGTATTCGAAAGCGGCTGCGCGAGATCGAGGGTTGCAGGCAGCGCCTCCTCGAAATAGCCGCTGTCGTCATCCGTCTCGCCGAGCGGCCGGATAACCGGCAGGATCGCCGACCGGCCGCCGAGAAGATCGACGAACTCCGAACGCAGCACGCGGGCGGCGCGTCGCGTTGGCAGGTAGATCGTAACTTTGGAGAGCGAAAGCGGATCATTCGGATCGTGCCGGAAGAGCGGCGTCAGTCCCCCGTTGCAGAGCGTCGCGGCAAGCGTCTTCAGGAAAGGCAGACCTGCCGGGATCGTGAGAACGCGAGGCTGGTGCCGTTCGGCCATCCGTTACACAAACGTCCGGAAGCGCCGGATCGTTTCCTCCGCTTCGCCGATCGCCTCCGGCGTGCCGACCGTCAGCCAATGGCCCTCGAGCATCATGCCAAAAAGCCGTCCGCGCTCTATCGCCTTGTCGAAGTAGATGTTGATATTGAACGGGTCATCGGCGGGAGCATCGTCCAAAAACGAGGTGTCCATGACGATTGCGCCGGCATAGACGACGGGGTTCGGACCCCTTTCACGATAGCGGGTAAGCCTGCCATCCGGGGCGAGATTGAAATCATTCTTGCCATTGTGGCCGGTCGTATCTGCAAGTTTGACGCAGAGCATGGCCATATCCATGCGGTTTGCATCGAAGAATCCGGCTAAACGTCGAAGGTTGCTCGGCCGGTCAGCCCGTTCACCGATCCAGAAAAGATCGGCATTGGTGACGAAAACCGTGCCGCGACCAAGGAGCTTGAGGCCCTTTGCCAGGCCGCCGCCATTGTTCATCAGTCGGTCGCGCTCGTCGGAAATGACGATATCGAGCGCTTTGTAAGAATTCAAATGCTTTAGCATCTGATCGGCGAGATGATGGACGTTGACGACCGCTTTCTCAACGCCTGCCTCCGCAAGCGAATCCAGTGCATAGTCGATCATCGGCTTGCCGTCGATTTTCACCAGCGGCTTCGGGATTGTATCGGTGATTGGGCGCATGCGGGTGCCAAGGCCGGCAGCCAGCACCATGGCTTGTTTGATGGTCATCTGATCCGGAACTTATGATTCGCTCTAACCTATTCCAGCCCTTGCGCACCAATCGCGCAAGGGGGCAAGCGCTTCATGTTCAAGCGCCACCTTAAGATAGGAGAGCGTGCGGGGCATGTGTTTCGTATAGCCGGGCTTTCCGTCGCGCTGCAACAGCCGCACCCAGAGACCGGCAAGCTTGCAGTTACGCTGAGCCGACATGATCGCCCAGCTCTTCAGGAAGCCGGCTTCGTCAAAATTGCCGTGTGCGCGACGAAAAGCCAAATAGTCGTCCATGAGCTGCCTGAACAGGGCAGGTTCGATGGTGACGCGCGCATCCTGCACGATGGATGCAAGATCATAGGCGGTCGGGCCAATCATGGAGTCTTGAAAATCGATGAGGCCGATCTTCTGAATACCCTTTTGTCCTTCGCGCCAGATGATGTTTGGGGAATGGAAATCCCGGAGCAACAGGTTTTTTTCTGCCGATGCGAGTTCATCGATGAGCCTGTCCCAGATCGCCAGATATTCCTCACGCTCGGCATCGCTGGGAGCTGTCCCGCGCTTCCAGGGAAGATACCAGTCGAGAACAAGGCGCACTTCCATCTTCATGGCGGTGCGGTCAAAATCGGGAATGTGGTGGATGTGGCTATCGGTGACGCGGATATCCTGCGGAATCTTCATCCCGTGCAAATGCGCAAGGCAGGCGACACTTTGTCGGTAACGCGAGGCGATGGGCTTGTCGCCCTCGTCAAGCACGCCATCGCTGCCGAGATCTTCGATCAGCAGAATGCCCTGAGCATAGTCGACCTCATAGATTTCTGGCGTTGCAAAGCCTCTTTCGCGCAGCACATTGGCAATTGCAACGAAGGGATAGGCATTCTCGGCAATATGGGCAACCTTCGGATAAGGCTTTCCGTCGAGTACCGCCGGTCCCTCGGGAAGCGGCGGCCAATCCATCAGTATCTTGCGGCCCTGGCGATCCGGATAGATCGCTTCGTAGGCGCGCAGCGACGCATCACCCGTCAGGAAGCGGCGTTTTGCGATCGGGTGCCCGGCTTTCGCGAGAAAAGCGCGGATTGCGAGAACGCGGCGGATTCTCTGCATCTGTGCGGACGGCGCAGAAATCGTTGCGCGCCGGCCCCTGTCTGCATGCTCAAGTTTCATCACGATACGATCGGCGGGCAATTCGTCTTCTGCCATTTCCGGCCATTCGACAAGGCAGATACCGTTCTGAAGCGCTTCGTCGAAGCCGAGTTCCTCCAACTCCGCACCGTCAGCGAGACGGTAGAGATCGAAGTGCGAAACCGGAATCCGCAAATCGTAGGATTGAACCAGCGTAAATGTCGGGCTCGGGACCTCAAGCCGCTCGTCATCCGCCATGGCACGCAGAAACGCACGGGCAAGGGATGATTTTCCAGCGCCGAGATCTCCGGAAAATGCCAGGCAATCACCAGCCTTCAGCGCGAGCGCCAAATCTTCTCCAAGGCGGATTGTTGCCGCCTCGTCTTCCAGGAAAAGGGAGATTGTGCCGTCCTTCGTGATCATTCTGCTGCTGCGACGGAGTGCGGCAGGTTGATCGAGGGAATCCGGCAAATAACCTTCGTTCCTTTGCCCGGCTGGCTATCGATCGAAACCCTGCCGTTATGTAGGCTGACGAAACTGTCAACAATCGAAAGGCCAAGGCCTGCACCGCCGCGCTTGCCGCTTTTTGCGCCCGTGGCAAAACGATCGAAGACTGTCGCGATCATGTCCTGCGGAATACCGGGGCCGCGGTCGCTGACGGAGAAGACGAAATCCGTGCCTTCGCGATGGCATTCGAGAGAGATTCCCGCGCCTTCCGGTGAAAAATTCGCAGCATTGGAAAGCAGCTTCAACAGGATTTGTTTCAAACGCTGGGGATCGGCGACGATCGAGCCAAGATAGGCAGGCGCTGTGATCTCCAGCGTCACGCCGCTTTCCTGCAGCCGGTCGGCAATCTGCATGGAGACGTCATCGAGAAGATCGTTGAGATCGATTTCCGAATAGTTGAGCCTCATAATGCCGGCATCCACGGTGGCAAGATCGAGAATATCGTTGACCAGCGTCAGCAGCACGGACGAGGAGGTCGAAATGTGGTCGATATATTCGGCCTGACGCTCGTTCAGCGGTCCGACACTCGGGGTGCGCAGCAGATCGGCAAAACCGATAATATTGGTCAGTGGAGAGCGCAGCTCATAGGAGACATGCTGGACGAAATCGTTCTTCAGCTCGTCGGCCTTGCGCAGCGCCTCGTTCTTCTCAGTCAGCGCACGTTCAGCGCGGACGCTGTCGGTCATGTTGACGAAAGTCAGCATCGTCTGGGCGTTGGGCAACGGAATGACGGCGTAATCCAGCACGAGGCCAGAGAGCAATTCCAGTGTTCCCTGGCTGGAACGGCGTTCATCATCGAAGCTGGTAATCAGCTCCGCAAAGGTCTTCCAGCCGTCCGGCCGGTCATAGGACTGTAAGCACGTTTCGCCAATCGCACGAATATGCGTTCCCGGCTTGGCCTCGGCTTCGGTAATGCCCCAGAGCATACGGAAGGCCGGATTCGAAAGGCGAATACGACCGTCGGCTCCGAAAACGGCGACGCCTTCGGAGAGATGGTCGATCGTTTCGCCTTGGACCTTGACCAATGTATTGTATCTCGTCTCGAGAGCGACCTGTTCGGTTAAATTCTCGAAAACCCAGGTTGCGCCGCCTTGTGGATGTGCGGTCGCAAAGACCCGCAGTGTCTGACCGTTCGGCAGATGCCAGAGGTCCGTTTGCGTATCGAGTGCCCGATAGACGGAAAGTGCGGTTTCCTTCCAGCTTTTCCAGTTGAGCTGATCGGGAAGCTTTTTTGCGGCGCGCAAACGCTCCAGCAACTCGGCGTTGTCGGGCTTACTTTCGAGGAAAGCGATATCGAGCTCCCAGAGAGCGACGAAGGCCTGATTATAAAACTGCAAACGGCGGTCGCCATCGAAGATCGCAACAGGCGTCGCAAGATGGTCGAGAGTCTCGGCGTGGCTCTTCAGCGTCCGCTCAAGCTCGGCGCGGACGGATGCGGCTTCAGAAACGTCGATCGCGATGCCGGCGGAACCGCTTGGCAACTTCACGTCAACGACGTCGAAAAAGGTGCGATTGCCACGGACGACCGTCGAAATCTTGTCGTGGAAGGGCGATTCGGGCGTCGCCGCAACGCGGATGTGTTCGCGTGCGACCGTCGTCAGGATTTCCCGTCCTTCATTGATCGCGTGCTGGGGCGACGTCGCCTCGACCGCATCGCCATAGGCCTGATTGACCCAGGTGAGGCGCCCTTCGGTATCGCGCTGCCAGGCGGGCAGGTCGATCGCATCGAGCAGGTTCTGGAAGGCCGAGATCGAGGACATCAGCCGGTCGCGCTCGATCTTCAATTCGGCAAGCTCGGCGCGCAGATTGTTCAGCGCCACGAAACGCACGAAGGCGCGGCCACCGGAAACCCGGCCTTGCGCCTCGAGGATTTCTTCGCGACTGGTTTCGACAACCATATCGAAGCTCTGTGCAACACCACGTAGACGATCAATCGCCCTTTCGAGCTCTGTAGCGGAACGGGGTTTCAGCCAGAGGCCGAACGCCAGGAATTCGCTGTCCTGCGGCGCACCGGTTTCGGCTGGAAGCTGGCCAAGCAGTTCCGGCCGCTCATTGCCGTCCCAGACGACGATGCGGCGATTCTTGTCGGCGATCAGCGCCTGGTATTGCGAAATGCGCTGATGCGCATCGGAAAGGGCGGACCGGATTTCACGGCTTTCGTTTTCAAGATTACCACGCTGGCGCACGAGCCAGAGAGTCGAAAGCAGGGCCGCGGAAATGACGCCGATCACGACGGAAAAGCCAACGACCTGCGATGACGTGAAAAGATGTGCGGATGCTGCTGCTTCGGATTCGACTTGGGCCAGCACCGGCCGCGCCAATGCTGCGATTGCCGTTCCGCCTGCGCAAATCCTTGCGAGTCGCGTCAGTGACCCCGAGCTTTGCTTCACGGCTTTTCTGGCCGTATGCTTTTGGCCTGCCTCGTGTGAACGGATATCAGGCCAAGCGCCCTCGTCCGCCTGTCCCGGCAGGCTGCGATTCATTTCCGACATCAGCGGTATGTCTCCGTCCTTCAATGTGCCGCATCACGACAAGACATCCCATTTTCGGGCAAACCGGATAACTCCGCGCCACGAATCGAGTTCTAGAACAATACTTCGGAAGGGAATCGGCGGGAAGGTGGGTTCCAAAAAATAGGGATGCCGCATTTGTCAATGCGGCATCCCCAAGATGTTGTGGATATTGTTGCCGAGATTAATATCTGTAGTGGTCGGACTTGAAAGGACCCTTCGGCGAAACGCCGATATAGGCGGCCTGTTCTTCAGAAAGCTGCGTCAATTTCACGCCAAGCTTGTCGAGGTGCAGGCGGGCAACCTTTTCGTCGAGATGCTTCGGCAGAATATAGACCTGGTTTTCATACTGACCGGGCTTGGTGAAGAGCTCGATCTGCGCCAGCGTCTGGTTGGTGAAGGAGGCCGACATCACGAAGGACGGATGGCCTGTTGCGTTGCCGAGATTGAGCAGGCGGCCTTCCGAGAGAAGGATAATGCGATTGCCCTTCGGGAACTCGATCAGATCGACCTGCGGCTTTACATTCGTCCACTTGAGGTTACGGAGTGCCGCGACTTCGATTTCATTGTCGAAGTGGCCGATATTGCCGACGATCGCCATGTCCTTCATCTGACGCATATGGTCGATGCGGATGACATCCTTGTTTCCGGTCGTGGTGACGAAGATATCAGCCGACGAGACGACGTCCTCCAGCAGCACGACTTCGTAACCGTCCATCGCTGCCTGCAGCGCGCAGATCGGATCGGCTTCCGTGACCTTGACGCGGGCGCCGGCGCCGGAAAGCGATGCCGCCGAACCCTTGCCGACGTCGCCATAGCCGCAGACGACGGCAACCTTACCGGCCATCATGACGTCGGTGGCGCGGCGGATGCCGTCAACCAGCGATTCCTTGCAGCCATACTTGTTGTCGAATTTCGACTTGGTGACCGAGTCGTTGACGTTGATCGCCGGGAAGGGCAGCAGCCCCTTCTGGCTGAGCTGATAGAGGCGGTTGACGCCGGTGGTGGTTTCTTCCGTGACACCCTTGATCGCATCGCGCTGCTTCGTGAACCAGCCTGGTGAAGCGGCAAGCCGCTTCTTGATCTGTGCGAAGAGGATCTCTTCTTCTTCGGAATGCGGGTGGGAGAGCACATCTTCGCCGGCCTCGGCACGCGCGCCGAGCAGGATGTACATGGTGGCATCGCCACCATCGTCGAGGATCATGTTGGAGAGGCCGCCATCGGCCCATTGGAAGATCTTGTCGGTGTAGACCCAGTAATCTTCGAGCGACTCGCCCTTGACGGCAAAAACCGGTACGCCGGATGCGGCGATTGCGGCAGCGGCATGGTCCTGGGTCGAAAAGATGTTGCAGGAAGCCCAGCGGACTTCTGCGCCGAGCGCCGCGAGCGTTTCGATCAGAACGGCCGTCTGGATCGTCATGTGCAGCGAGCCGGTGATGCGCGCGCCCTTCAGCGGCTTTGACGGGCCGAATTCGGCGCGACAAGACATGAGGCCCGGCATTTCAGTTTCGGCGATCGAAATTTCCTTGCGGCCGAAATCCGCCAGACCGATATCGGCGACGACATAATCTTTCTCAGTGCTCATCGAGGTCTCCAGCTGAAAAGCGTCTCATAATCAAGCGCGCAGTTGACGGCGCGATAGCTCGAACGCGTGCATTGACGCACGGCCATGCTCGCCGTGTAGCAGGCTTCGCAGGCGATGGCAATAAGGATATAAAGAAGTCTTTATATGTTTATATGAAGCCCGGAAGGCTTACATTTCTTCGCCGAACTTGTCCTGGACCAATTGATCCAGTGCGTTCAGCGCTTCGGCGGCCTGGTTGCCGCTCGCGCAAACGAGAACGGTCGTGCCCGGACTCGCGGCAAGCATCATCAACCCCATGATCGAGGTGCCGCCGACCGTCATTCCGTCCTTGGAGACAGTAACGGCAGCGTCGAATGTCTCGACCATTTGGACGAATTTGGCGGAGGCGCGCGCGTGAAGGCCGCGCTTGTTGACGATGAGCAGTTCCCGGGAAAACGAGGTCATGGCGGGACTTGTTTTCATCATTTTCCACTCAGAACGCGGCTGGCGACGTTGATGTATTTCCGCCCGGCCTCCGACGCTTCGATGAGCGCCTTTTCCATGTTGTTTTCGCCGCGCACGCCGGCAAGCTTGATCAGCATCGGCAAGTTCATGCCGGCAATCACTTCGGTATGACCGCTGCTCATGACCGAAATAGCGAGATTGGAAGGAGTACCCCCGAACATATCGGTCAGGATGACGACGCCGTTGCCATCGTCCGCGCTAGAGACCGCCTGCAGGATATCCTGCCGTCTCTGATCCATATCGTCTTCGGGGCCGATGCAGACCGTCTCGATAAATTTCTGAGGACCGACGACATGCTCTACAGCATGACGAAACTCTTCAGCCAGCTTGCCATGAGTGACAAGCACAAGTCCGATCATGATTCAACTGCTCCCAATGGCATATAAACGGTGGCCCCAATATCGCAACGCAGCAATCGCGTCCACCGGTGGGGGCACATCTTGGCCATCAAAAGCCGAAGTGCAAGATAAAAATGCAGACATATGCGGCGAATGCGCCTATGCAGCAGGCATTATAGGCCGATGTCCGGTGCCTTTGCCATCAAAATCGCGAGAGGCACTGGAGCGTTTGGCAGCAAGCGCAGAGCCGGCAGCGAAAAGCCTTCTGCGAATTGCGCGACGTCGTTGTCAGGCGGCAGACGATTTTCGCCCGACGGACTGCCGGGCAGCACGGCATAATGCATCGGGGCGAGCGGAACGCTTTCGCACTTGACGATGCCGGTACCGCGCAGCTCGATCAAACCAGAGATTGCGGAAGGTCGTTCAGCGATCACCTGTCCATCGCGTTTCGACAGAAATACCTGATCGTCGGCGACCAGTGAGGCGGGCAGCCCCATCCGTTTGGCCTCAGTGATGCACGTGAATGCCAGCATGGACTTACCCCAGCCGGAGGGGCCAACAAAAAGCAGGCCGGTCTTATTGACGACGATCGCCGTGGCGTTGATGTTGAAAGTTGCACCCGTCATCATGACACCGAGACTGCGGGCAGGGCGAGAATGAAGCGGGCGCCAAGCACTTCTGCCGTTTCTGCATCGATGATGTTTTCGGCACGCAACGAGCCGCCATGCGCCTCCGCGATCTGACGGCTGATCGACAGGCCAAGACCGGAATTTTGCCCGAACCCTTCGGACTCGGGTCGGTCTGTATAGAAGCGCTCAAAGATGCGGTCGATATTTTCAGCCTGGATGCCCGGACCATTGTCTTCGATATAGACAATGCAGCGCGACCGTGTGCGGAACAGCCGAACGGTGATCTTGCCGCCCTCATCCGGAACGAAGGAGCGGGCATTCTCGATGAGGTTGGTAATGATCTGGCCGATACGGAGATCATGACCATTGACGACGAAACGCGTCTTGACGCCGGGCTTGCGTTCGATCGCGAGCTCGATCTGCACCTCTTTGTTCTTGTGGCGAATCTGCCTTGAAACCTCAACCAGATCGCTAAGGAATACCTCGAGATCGACGGATCGGGCATCGACACGGGCAAGTTCGGCATCGAGGCGCGAGGCGTCGGAGATATCGCTGATGAGACGATCGAGGCGGCGGACGTCGTGCTGGATCACATCCATCAACCGCTTCTTGGAATCGTCCGACTTGGCCAGCGGCAGCGTTTCCACGGCGCTGCGAAGCGAGGTCAGTGGGTTTTTGAGCTCGTGGCTGACATCGGCGGCAAAGCTTTCGATCGCATCGATACGGTCATAAAGTGCGGTGGTCATCTCGCGGAGCGCGATCGAAAGGTTGCCGATCTCGTCCTGGCGGGCTGAGAAATCCGGAATTTCCTCGCGCTCCTTTGCGCCGCGCCGGACGCGGATCGCCGCAGCCGAGAGACGGCGAAGCGGATTGGCGATCGTCGACGAGAGAACCAGCGACAACAGAACGTTGACGAGTGTCGCCACACCGAAGACGCGCATGATCGCCAAGCGTTCGGCATGGACGATGTTGTCGATGTCACCGGCCTGCGTCGAAAGCAGCAGAACGCCGAGAACGGCACGAAAACGCTGGATCGGGACAGCTACAGAGACGATGAGTGCGCCCTTGTCAGTGGTGCGTACAACGGCGCCGCGCACTCCCGTCAACGCATTCATCACTTCCGGATAGATCGACCCGTCGCCACCCGGCGCTTCCTTGTAGACCGGCAGATTCCCAGGCTGGAGCGCCTTGTTGAAAAGTGTTGTAAGCCATTCAGCCCAAGTCTGCTTCTCTTCCTCCACCGGCGGCAGATCGAAGCGCAAGACCTGACCTCGCGAATAGAGATGGCGCGAATCGAGAAGCAAGTTGGCATCGGCATCAAAGATGCGGGCACGCGTGCGCGTGGGCGAAATCAGCCGTCTGAGAACCGGTGCTACCTTTTCCGGATCGATCGGGAATTCAAGATCCTCATCATTCGGGACGGGCGTAATGCTCTGTCCGGCCTGCAGCTCGAGAAGCTTCTGCGGATCGATGGTGATCGAGTTCGTATCGACGGAGGCCGATGCCGAAACCGCACCGGCGATGATTTCGCCTTGCGTCAGCAAGCTCTCGACGCGGGCGTCGATCAGGCCCTCGCGAAACTGGTTGAGGTAAAGAATGCCGCCTACAAGGACGAGCAGTGCTGCGAGATTGAAGAAGAGGATGCGGCGCGTCAGGCTCGAAAAGACGGCATTGCCGAAGATGCGGCGAATGATGGTGAAGGGATGCGACCAGCGCCTTCCCCTGACACGGCGGCCGCTCAAGCCTTCCGCGTCATCCAAGTCCCTTTCCTGCACCAACTGTGCCAACGACAGGCCCTTTCGGAGGGCGTGGCGGTCTCCCGCCTCCAGCCCTCGACAATACTCATGCGCCGCGCCGACAGGCGTCAGGCTGCTTCGCGGAAGCGGTATCCCACTCCGTAAAGCGTTTCAATCATATCAAAGTCGGTATCGACCATCTTGAATTTCTTGCGAAGCCGCTTGATGTGGCTATCGATGGTACGGTCGTCGACATAGACCTGTTCGTCATAGGCCGCGTCCATCAGCGCGTCGCGGCTTTTCACCACGCCCGGGCGCTGTGCGAGCGAATGAAGGATGAGGAACTCGGTTACCGTCAGCGTCACCGGTTCGCTCTTCCATGTGCAGGTATGGCGTTCCTGGTCCATGACAAGCTGGCCGCGTTCGAGTGAGCGCGCGAGCTGGGCAGCGCCCGTTTTTGGCGCGGCGCCAGCGCCGGCAACCGTCGTTGTTTCCCGGCTGGAAGCGCGGCGAAGCACGGCGCGGACCCGTTCCACGAGCAGTCGCTGGGAGAATGGCTTCGTGATGAAGTCATCGGCGCCCATCTTCAGGCCGAACAGTTCGTCGATCTCCTCGTCCTTGGAGGTGAGGAAAATCACCGGCATATCGGATTTCTGCCGCAACCGTCGCAAGAGCTCCATTCCATCCATGCGCGGCATCTTGATATCGAAGATAGCGAGTTGCGGCGGGCGCGCGATAAGGCCATCGAGGGCCGAGGCGCCATCCGTATAGGTTTCGACCTTGTATCCTTCGGCTTCCAGTGCGATCGACACGGAAGTGAGGATGTTGCGGTCGTCGTCAACGAGCGCGATTGTCGCCATGGTGTTCGTCTCCGTCATCTATGCGCATCTCCAGGAATTTTTGATGTCCCCAGGCCGGCCCTACGACCGGATGCGCTTATGGGGGATAAAGGTGGAACAAATTGTGGCAAAGATAAAGGGCAGGCATTGCTGCAATGTGCGAATGGTGGTCGCACATGGCGCGGCAAGAACCAATCCAAAACGTGTAATTCAAACGATTTAAAATACACGAAAGAAATTTAAATCGATTAATTATTTGATATCATTATATTTTCGCCATTTTGCACTATTGCTTTTTAAAATTGGCCACCTTAGTTTTCCTCTTGGTTTTAACGGCGGGAGCCTTGGACGAAAGGAAAAGCCATGGAGACGTTCGGAATTCACAACCCGGCGATAACGCTGGCGACGATTGGTTTGGGACACGCAAAGAGCGCTTACTATAACCTTACCGCCGCCTCCCTTTATGAAGAAGCGATTCGCCGCGGTGAAGCCGAACTGACGGCCCAAGGCGCCCTTCGTGCATTGACTGGACAACATACCGGCCGTTCGCCACGCGACAAATTTGTCGTGCGCGATGCCAAGACGGACGGCGAAATCTGGTGGGACAACAACAAGCCGATGTCGCCGGAGCATTTTGCCTTGCTGCATCAGGATATGTTGGCGCATGCCGCCGGCAAGGAGCTTTTCGCCCAGGACCTGATCGGCGGCGCCGATCAGAACTACTCGCTGCCGACGCGTGTCGTGACGGAATTTGCCTGGCACTCGCTTTTCATCCGCAATCTTCTGATCCGTCCGGAGCTTTCTGCCCTTGCATCCTTCGTGCCGAAACTGACGATCATCGATCTACCGAGCTTCAAGGCCGATCCGAAGCGTCACGGCTGCCGCAGCGAGACGGTCATTGCATGCGACCTCACGAACGGTCTCGTGCTGATCGGCGGCACGTCCTATGCTGGAGAGATGAAGAAATCCGTCTTCACCGTACTCAACTACCTGCTGCCGGCAAAGGGTGTCATGCCGATGCATTGCTCGGCGAACGTCGGCCCGGATGGCGATTCTGCGGTTTTCTTCGGCCTCTCCGGCACCGGCAAGACGACGCTGTCGGCTGATCCGTCGCGCACCCTGATCGGAGACGACGAGCATGGCTGGGGCGAAAACGGCATCTTCAACTTCGAAGGCGGCTGCTATGCCAAGACAATCCGCCTTTCGGCGGAGGCGGAGCCGGAAATCTACGCGACAACGCAGCGTTTCGGCACGGTACTGGAAAACGTCGTGCTCAACGAACTGCGCCAACCGGATTTCGACGATGGCTCGTTGACGGAAAACACGCGCTGCGCCTATCCGCTGGATTTCATTCCCAACGCCTCGAAGTCCGGCCTTGCCGCTCATCCGAAGACGATCATCATGCTGACGGCGGATGCTTTCGGCGTCATGCCGCCGATCGCGCGTCTGACGCCGGATCAGGCCATGTATCACTTCCTTTCCGGCTACACCGCAAAGGTCGCCGGTACGGAAAAGGGCGTGACGGAACCGGAAGCGACATTCTCGACCTGCTTCGGTGCGCCGTTCATGCCGCGTCATCCGGCCGAATATGGCAATCTGCTGAAAGAACTCATCCATCGCCACGGTGTTGAATGCTGGCTTGTCAATACCGGTTGGACGGGTGGTGCTTATGGTACTGGCAAGCGCATGCCGATCAAGGCCACGCGTGCTTTGCTGTCGGTAGCGCTCTCCGGCGATCTGGCCAAGGCAGATTTCCGCATTGATCCGAATTTCGGTTTCGCGGTGCCCGTTACTGTCGCTGGCGTCGAAAGCGGTATTCTCGATCCGCGCTCTACGTGGGCCAACGGTGCAGCCTACGATATTCAGGCAGAAAAGCTCGTCTCCATGTTCATTTCGAACTTCGCGAAGTTCGAGGCACATGTCGACGGCGGCGTGCGCGATGCGGCGCCCGGCATCAAGGCTGCGGCCGAATAGGTTCCAAAGTATTGATGATTCACGTGAAACCCGGCCTAATTTGCCGGGTTTTTCTTTGCGTGTTTTAAAATTCCCACGGATATGAGATAGAAGCCGCATGGCCAGCGACGCGCTCTATATCAACGACGGGATCACCATCGCTGGATGGGAGCTGACGGAACAATTCGTTCTGGCTGGCGGTCCCGGCGGCCAAAATGTCAACAAGGTATCGACGGCCGTCCAGCTGTTCTTCAATATCCCGAATTCACCTTCGCTTCCCGATCGCGTCAAGACCAATGCCATAAAGCTTGCCGGCAGGCGCATGTCGAAAGAGGGCGCCCTCATGATCGAGGCAAGCCGCTTTCGCAGTCAGGATCGCAATCGCGAGGATGCGCGAGAACGCCTCAAGGACCTGATCCTTGAGGCTGCCAAACCCCCACCGCCGCCGCGCAAGAAAACGAAACCGACCAAAGGCTCGATCGAACGCCGCCTGAAGGAAAAATCCGGCCGCGCCGAAGTGAAGAAGATGCGCAGCCGTCCCGGTGGAGAATGATATGCCGGAGCTTTCGACGGGCGTCTGTCACTTCCCGGAATATCTGGACCGGGCCCGGCAGGAAGCGCTCGTCGAAACGATCCGCGGCATTGTCGCTGAGGCTCCGCTTTTCGTGCCCGTAATGCCGAGCACGGGCAAACCGATGTCGGTCCGGATGAGCAATTGCGGACCACTGGGCTGGGTCACCGATAAGGAGCGCGGCTACCGCTATCAATCGACACATCCTGTCACCGGCAGGCCATGGCCAGCGATGCCGGACGTCTTGCTCGACATCTGGAACGACGTTTCCGACTACGAAAAACCGCCGCAGGCTTGCCTGATCAATTTCTATTCAGACGACGCAAGAATGGGTCTGCATCAAGACAGGGATGAGCAGGATTTTAAGGCGCCTGTCGTCTCGATCTCTCTCGGCAACAGTTGTCTTTTCCGCATCGGCGGGCTCTCCCGCACAGACCGCACGCAGTCGGTCAAACTCGCCAGCGGCGATATCGTGGTGCTTGGGGGCGAAGGGCGCCTACGCTTTCACGGCGTCGACCGCATCTATCCGGCGACTTCCACGCTGCTCAAGAATGGCGGGCGGATCAACCTGACGTTAAGGCGTGTGGATCCGTGAATCCGGCTAAAGTTTTCTTAGCGCGACCTGCTCGATGAGATGGTTTTCACCCTTGCGCAGGATCAGATCAGCCCGT
This sequence comes from Rhizobium mongolense USDA 1844, assembly GCF_000419765.1. Lineage (GTDB taxonomy): Bacteria > Pseudomonadota > Alphaproteobacteria > Rhizobiales > Rhizobiaceae > Rhizobium > Rhizobium mongolense. Next base: position 57,410 of record NZ_ATTQ01000024.1, read on the forward strand.
GGGCGGGTCGGCAGAATGTTCTGCCGGAGATTCTTCAGGTTGATGTTGGCCCAAAGCCCTTCGGCGATCGAAAGCGCGTCCTTCTCGCTGATCGAGGCATAGCGATGGAAATAGGAATTCGGATCGCGGAAGGCGGTTTCGCGCAGACGCATGAAGCGTGTGACATACCAGTTGTGGATCAGTTCTTCTTCGGCATCGATGTAGATCGAGAAATCGAAGAAGTCGGAAACCATCGGCACGATCTTGCCGTCGGCCGGAAGGTCGCGCGACTGCAGAACGTTGATGCCTTCGAAAACCAGGATGTCGGGCCGGTCGATGATCGTGTATTCGTTCGGAACGACGTCATAGACCAGATGAGAATAGACGGGCGCCTTCACATTCGGCTGACCGGCCTTGATCGCGGAGAGAAATTTCAGGATGGCGCCTGTGTCGTAGCTTTCGGGAAACCCCTTGCGCTGCATCAGATTTTCCCGCTCGAGCACCGCGTTTTGATGTAGAAAGCCGTCGGTCGTGATCAGGTCGACCTTTGGACTCGATGGCCAGCGCCGCAGGAGTTCCTTCAAGATACGCGCGGTCGTTGATTTGCCGACGGCGACGGAGCCGGCGATGCCGATGACGAATGGCGTTTTCGTCACGTCGGACAAACTCAGGAACCGATTGCGCTGCTCAAAGAGCAATTGCGATGATTCGACATGTGAGGAGAGCAGACGCGACAGCGAGAGGTAGATGCGCCGGACTTCGTCGAGATCGACCGGATCGCCCATCGAGCGCAGTCTCGCGACCTCCTCGGCCGTTAGCGTGAGCGGCGTGTCGGCGCGGAACTTCGCCCATTCCTCGGAAGAAAAGAAATTATACGGCGAATAGGAATTCGCCTGGAAGTGATCGAGCGTTTCTGGCGCCCCAAGAATTTGCGTCGCGATACTCATGAACTCTGCCGGCTGGCCTTTTCCTTGACGCCGGATTGAGCCGTACGCCGCTCAAGCTCCGCCATCACATCCTGCAACGGAATGCCTGCTATCTTCAATACGACCAAAAGGTGATAGAGGAGGTCGGCCGCCTCGTAGGTGAGATTGGCGCGATCCGCCGCTACAGCAGCCATGACGGCTTCAATGGCTTCTTCGCCGAGTTTCTTTGCTGCCTTCTGCTGCCCGGCGGCAACGAGCTTCGCCGTCCAGGATTCATCCGGTGGGGCCTTCGACCGCTCGTCGACGATCTTTTCCAGATCGGAAAGGGAAAATCCGGTCATACTGTCGCTTTCAATCAGTCGAGGCGCATCGCGATGCCATGCGAAGACATATAGTGCTTCGCTTCGCCGACGGAATAGGTGCCGAAATGGAAGATGGAGGCAGCAAGCACGGCATTGGCATGCCCATCCTTCACGCCTGCAACCAGATCGTCGAGATCGCCGACGCCGCCCGATGCAATCACGGGCACGCGGACGCAATCGGCGATCGCCCGGGTGAGCTCAAGATCGTAGCCGACTTTCGTGCCGTCGCGATCCATCGAGGTGACAAGCAGCTCGCCGGCGCCGCGGGCAACCATCTTCTGTGCAAATTCCACGGCATCGATGCCGGTCGCGTTGCGGCCGCCGTGGGTGTAGATTTCCCAGGCGCTCAAGTTGTCCTGGCCAACAGCCTGCGTGCGCCGCCGCTTGGCGTCGATCGAAACGACGATGCATTGGTCGCCGAACTTGTCGGCAGCTTCAGCGACGAAGTCCGGATTGTTCACGGCCGCCGAATTGATCGAGACCTTGTCGGCACCGCAGAGCAGCAGCTTGCGGATATCGCCGATGCTGCGCACGCCGCCGCCGACAGTCAGCGGCATGAAGCACTGATCGGCGGTGCGGGAAACGACATCGAAGATCGTTTCGCGATTGTCCGATGAAGCCGTGATGTCGAGGAAGCAGAGCTCGTCAGCGCCGGCAGCATCATAGGCTTTCGCAGCCTCGACCGGATCGCCGGCATCGATCAGGTTGACGAAATTGACGCCCTTGACGACACGGCCGTCTTTGACGTCGAGGCAAGGGATGACGCGGGCTTTCAGGGTCATTGTGTGTCTTCCTTCTCCCGCGCCGCCTTGATCAGCGCCAAGGCTTCCTGAGGATCAATACGTCCATCATACAGCGCACGGCCGGAGATGGCACCTTCCAGCTTGCGGGCGTCGGGCTGCAGCATGCGCTTCACATCCTCGATCGAAGCGAGCCCGCCCGAGGCAATCACCGGGATCGAAACGGCATCGGCAAGTTCCAATGTCGAGGTCCAGTTGATGCCGGTCAGGATCCCATCGCGATCGATGTCCGTGTAGATGATTGCCGCCACGCCGGCACCTTCGAATTTCCTGGCAAGTTCGACGACGCCAAGCTCGGAGGCTTCCGCCCAGCCCTCCACGGCCACCTTGCCGCCCTTCGCATCGATGCCGACGGCGACGCTGCCCGGAAACTGCTTGCAGGCCTCGACGACCAGCGCCGGATCACGAACGGCAACCGTACCGAGGATCACACGTGTCAGGCCGCGCGAAAGCCAGTTTTCGATATGCGACAGCGTTCGGATGCCGCCGCCGAGCTGCACCGGATTCTTCGTTGCCTTGAGGATCGTGTCGACGGCCGCGCCGTTGACACTTTCGCCGGTAAAGGCGCCGTTGAGGTCAACAACGTGCAGCCATTCGAAGCCCTGGTCTTCGAAAGTTTTCGCCTGTGCGGCAGGGTCGGGGTTGTAGACCGTTGCCTGCTCCATATCGCCGAGCTTCAGGCGAACGCATTGGCCGTCCTTGAGGTCGATGGCGGGAAATAGAATCATGTTGGTTCAGTCCTTGCGGTCTGCGCGACCCTAAGGCTTCCAGCGCAGGAAATTGGTGATCAGGGCGAGACCGAGCTTCTGGCTCTTCTCCGGATGGAATTGCGAACCTGCCATGTTGTCGCGTCCGACGAAGGCCGTCATCGCTCCGCCGTACTCCGTGGTGGCGATGACATCGCCGGCGTTCCCCGCGGCCAGATAGTAAGAATGCACGAAATAGGCATGCAGGCCATCAGGCCCTGTCGGAATGCCTTCGAAGAGCGGATGCGGATGCCGAAGGTCGAGCGTGTTCCAGCCGATCTGCGGAATCTTGAGGTCCGGATCGTCCGGCGTCATTTCAACGACGTCGCCAGGAATCCAGCCGAAACCTTCCGTTACAGTTTTTTCAAGGCCGCGCGACGACATCAGCTGCATACCGACGCAGATACCGAGAAACGGCTTTGCCTTCCTCTCAACGGCTTCGATCAGCGCTTCGGTCATGCCGGGAACGGCATCGAGCCCGTGGCGGCAATCGGCATAGGCACCGACACCCGGCAGAACGACACGGTCGGCCGACGCGACATTCTCGGCCTTGTCCGTCAGGTCGATATGGGCGTCGATGCCTGCCTCGCGTGCGGCGCGTTCGAAGGCCTTCGTTGCCGAGCGCAGATTGCCCGAGCCGTAGTCGATAATTGCGACGCGCATCAGCGTCCTCCGTTAAACCCAAAGAGACCAAGCGAAGTCGTATTGCCATGGCGGCCGGGGGAATGCGGATGTCGCTCCCACTCCGGTGCCGGCATGCGGTCGCCATCGGCATTGGTCTCGATATTCGAAAAATAGGTCGCTTCCGCTGTCGCAAGCGAATCTGCCGTAATCACGGCTTCTTCGTTCCAGCCTTTGGAAGCGAGATTTCGGATTCGCAGGTTCTGGCCCTCGAAGCCGGCTAGGATGCAAGTGCCGAGCGTGATCGCGAATCCTGCCGGCCAGAGTCCGGGCCGGTCCATTAAAACGCCGCCGAGCGCCTGAAGCAGGAATGCTGCAATCGCATAGAGCCAAAGCCGGTGTACAAGAAGCCATAGCCAGGGAAAGAGAAAACCGAGCAGCGTGAACCCGTCGCGGATGACGCGCGTCTTCTCATGGGTGACATCCGTTCCGCCCGGAGCCGTCAAAACCAGATAGCTGGAAGTCATATCGTTCAAGCTCCCTGAAGGGGCTCAGACGAGCGTGCCCTTCGTCGAGGGAACACGGCCCGCCTGTCTTGGATCGATCTCTGTCGCCATGCGCAGCGCGCGGGCAACGGCCTTGAAGCAGGTCTCTGCAATATGATGGTTGTTGGCACCATAATGGTTCAAGATATGCAAGGTGATGCCGGCGTTCTGCGCAAGTGCCTGGAAGAATTCGCGGACAAGTTCCGTGTCGAAGGTGCCGATCTTCGGCGCGCTGAAGGCGACGTTCCAGACAAGGAACGGTCGGCCGGAAAGATCGACGGCGGCTTTCGTCATCGTCTCGTCCATGGCAAGGTCGATCGAAGCATAGCGGGTGATGCCACGACGGTCGCCGAGCGCTTTTGCAATCGCCTGGCCTATCGCAATGCCGGTATCTTCGACCGTGTGGTGATCGTCGACATGCAGGTCGCCCTTCGTCTCGATCTCCATATCGATCAGGGAATGTCGCGAAAGCTGATCGAGCATATGGTCGAAGAAGCCGACGCCCGTCGAGATCTTGGCTTTGCCGCTACCATCAAGATTGACGGAAACGGAAACCGAAGTCTCGTTCGTCTTGCGGGAAACATTGCCCATGCGGCTTGCTGCAGTCTCGGCCATATGGCTGCTCCATCAGGGATGACGGCCGTTCCTTATCAGGCGTTCCCTAAAATATCCAGAAGTGTACGGGCAGAAAACCGGCCCATTTGCAATCGGCATCGGCCAACTTACATAGGGGCTCACAGGGCCGGAGAGCGGCTCGACGTAACGCCCGCTGATCCGGGCAAGGATGTTTTGATGACAACGATTATTACAATTCGAAAGGGCGGCAAGGTGGTGATGGCCGGTGACGGCCAGGTCAGCCTCGGTCAGACCGTCATGAAGGGCAATGCGCGCAAGGTGCGCCGTATCGGTAAGGGCGAGGTCATTGCCGGCTTCGCTGGTGCGACCGCGGACGCATTTACGCTGCTCGAGCGTCTTGAAAAGAAGCTCGAACAGTATCCCGGCCAGTTAATGCGCGCAGCCGTTGAGCTCGCCAAGGACTGGCGCACGGACAAATATCTTCGCAATCTCGAGGCCATGATGCTGGTCGCGGACAAATCGATAACGCTGGCAGTCACCGGCAACGGCGATGTTCTGGAGCCCGAACATGGCGTCACGGCGATCGGATCTGGCGGCAACTACGCATTGGCGGCGGCGCGTGCCCTGATGGATACGGACAAGTCTGCCGAGGAGGTCGCCCGCCGCGCGCTGGATATCGCAGCCGATATCTGCGTCTATACGAACCACAACATGGTGGTGGAAACACTGGATGCTGAAAACTAAGCCTGCCTCGCGATACCGTTTCCGCGACGTCCGCCGTGAGGATTTCCCCCTTCTGGCGCAATGGCTTGCGGAGCCGCATGTCGCGAGATGGTGGGGCGAACCTTCAACGGAGCTTGGTTCGATCGAAGAGGCAATGACGAGCGAAGAAACCCGGCCAATGATCGTGGAACTGGACGGAAAGCCTATAGGTTATCTGCAAAGTTACGATCCTCATCTTGAGGAAGGCCATCCTTATCAGGATCAGCCGAAGGGTACGCTCGGCATCGACATCTCGATCGGTATCCCGGAACTGACGGACAAGGGCCACGGGGCTGCGATCATCCGCCAGTTTACGTCCGAGCTTTTTGCAGATGGCGCCAAGCGCATCGTGATCGATCCGGATCCTGAAAACCTTCAGGCGATCAGGGCTTACGAGAAGGCGGGCTTTCGCTACGTCGATACAAGAACTTCCATTTACGGTCCGGCCCATTTCATGGCGCTGGACGCACCCGGAGAAACGGATTTACCATGACCACCTTTTCCCCCCGCGAGATCGTTTCCGAACTCGACCGCTACATTATCGGTCAGCATGAGGCCAAGCGCGCCGTGGCGATTGCGCTCCGCAACCGCTGGCGCCGTCAGCAGCTCGATCCGAGCCTGCGTGACGAAGTGATGCCCAAGAATATCCTGATGATCGGCCCGACCGGTGTCGGCAAAACGGAGATTTCCCGCCGTCTTGCCAAGCTTGCCGGTGCGCCTTTCATCAAGGTCGAGGCAACCAAGTTCACTGAGGTCGGTTATGTCGGCCGCGATGTCGAACAAATCATCCGCGACCTCGTCGAAATCGGCATCGGGCTCGCGCGCGACAAGAAGCGCGCCGAGGTCGAATCTAAGGCTCATATGAGTGCCGAGGAACGCGTCCTTGATGCCCTTGTCGGTGCGACCGCCTCTCCTGCCACCCGTGACAGCTTCCGCAAGAAGCTGCGCAACGGTGAACTCGACGACAAGGAAATCGATATCGAGGTTGCCGATACCGGCGCGGGCATGGGCGGCTTTGAAATCCCCGGCATGCCCGGTGCCAATATCGGTGTTCTCAACATCTCGGAAATGTTCGGCAAGGCGCTGGGCGGACGCACAAAGAAGGTCCGCACGACGGTGAAGGCTTCCTATACCGATCTCATCCGCGATGAGTCCGACAAGCTGATCGACAATGACATCATCCAGCGCGACGCCGTGCGCGCGGTCGAAAATGATGGCATCGTCTTCCTCGACGAGATCGACAAGATTGCGGCGCGTGACGGCGGCATGGGGGCCGGCGTGTCGCGCGAAGGCGTGCAGCGCGATCTTCTGCCACTCGTCGAAGGAACGACCGTCTCCACGAAGTATGGACCGGTGAAGACAGACCACGTTCTCTTCATCGCCTCGGGCGCCTTCCATGTGTCGAAGCCTTCCGATCTCCTGCCGGAATTGCAGGGCCGCCTGCCGATCCGTGTCGAACTTCGGCCGCTGACCAAGGAGGACTTCCGCCGTATCCTGACCGAAACCGAGGCGAGCCTGATCCGGCAGTATCGCGCGCTCATGGAAACGGAGAACCTGAACCTAGAATTCACCGACGATGCAATCGATGCCCTGGCTGATGTCGCAGTCCATCTGAACTCTTCGGTCGAAAACATCGGCGCTCGCCGGCTGCAGACGGTGATGGAGCGTGTACTGGACGATATTTCCTTCAACGCGCCCGATCGCGGTGGTTCGGCGATAAAGATCGACTCGGCCTATGTGCGTGAGCACGTCGGCGATCTGGCGCAGAACACGGATCTCTCGCGCTTCATCCTGTGATATTGCCGCACCGGCTGCAACCTTTGCAGGTTTCACAGCGGATTTCGACAGTCTGAACTCTCGACAGCGGGCCTTTTACTTCTTAGTGAAAGGCCCGCTTGTTTGTGAACGCGGCTTTATTCGGCCAAGATTCTGGTCCAGTCAGCGCGCTTCGCCATGAAGACGATATAACCAGACGGAATAGCTGATCGTGCGACGCCTTTTGACATGCCTCCTGATCGCCATCGCGGCGCTCACATCCGTGCCAGCCTATGCCATTGAGGTCGTGCCGCCCGGCAATCGCAACATCGAGCAGCCGGCGGTCCCCGGCGCATCCGTCCGCCGCACCAAGGGCACCAAGTCGACCTTCGACCGGAAATACGAGAAAGTCTACGAACTGCTCTCCACCGATCGCGAACTGATGGGCAAGATCAGGAAGACGGCCGCCGCCTACAGCATCGATCCTATCCATGTCATCGGCGCCATCGTCGGCGAGCACACTTATAACGTCGATGCTTATGACCGCCTTCAGTCCTACTACGTGAAGGCCGCCTCCTATGCCGGCGAGAGCTTCCGCTTTGCCTATGAGGGCGAGGATGTCGACACCTTCGTCGATCGTCCGCAGTTTGCAGAGTGCAACGGCAAGCGTGATTCCTATCTGCTCTGGAGCTGCCGTGAAGATGTGTGGGAACGCGACTTCCGTGGAAAGGCTGTGGACGGCAAGAGCTTCCCGAACAATCGCTTCAGCGCCGTGTTCTTCCAACCGTTTTATGCTGGTCAGACCTTTGGGCTCGGCCAGGTGAACCCGCTGACGGCATTAATGCTCTCTGATCTGGTCAGCCGTGTTTCCGGCTATCCGAGACTGAACGAAAAGGACGCCGGCGCCGTCTACCGCGCCATCATGGAGCCGGATATCTCGCTCGCCTTCGTTGCGGCCTCGATCCGCGAGTCGATCGAAGATTACAAGCAGATCGCCGGCATGGATATTTCGAAGAATCCTGGTCTGACCGCGACGCTTTACAATGTCGGCAATTCGCGCCAGCGCGCTTTGGCTCTCGCCGCGAAGAACCGGGCCGCAGGTGCGCTAGTCTGGCCAGAGGAGAATTATTACGGCTGGCTGATCAACGACAAGCTGGACGAGCTTGAGGGCCTGCTCTAACCTTCGCCTTGGCGGGAGGTTATAATCCTCCGCGAAAGGCCGTTTCCATGGATATGCGACCGGAACCGTTTGTTCCACCCGCACCGCTGCCGCGCTCTGTGCCGCCATCGCGACTGGAGATCATCCGCACGATCCTTCGCAATCCGCTGGAGCTCTGGGGCGAGCCGTCCTACACGCTTCCCTGGATCAAGACCCGCTTCTTCCACGACAGCACGATCATCGTCAACGATCCGGGTCTCATCAAACATGTGCTGGTCGACAACGTTGCGAACTACCGCATGGCGGATATCCGCCAGCTCGTATTGCGCCCCATATTGCGCGACGGATTGCTGACGGCCGAAGGGGAGGTCTGGAAGCGATCGCGCAAGGCGGTTGCTCCCGTCTTCACGCCGCGCCACGCCAACGGTTTCGCAGGGCAAATGCTGCGGCAATCCGAGGCCTATGCGCGAAAATACGAAGCGGCCGCAGGCGAGAGCCAAGTATTCGAAATCGCCAGCGATATGACCGAGCTTACCTTTGCGATCCTTGCCGATACGTTGTTTTCCGGTGAGATCGTCACCTCATCAGACAGCTTTGCTGAGGATGTGAACGCGCTTCTGCACCGTATGGGTCGCGTCGATCCCATGGATCTCCTGCGAGCGCCGTCCTGGGTGCCGCGGGTGACACGCATTGGTGGCCAGAAGGTTCTCGACAAGTTCCGCACCATCGTGCGGCAGACGATGGACGCCAGGCTCCGGCGCATGGCTGCCGATCGTGGCTCGGCGCCAGAAGATTTTCTGACTCTGCTGCTCGACCGGGCAGCGACGGGCGGCCTCACCAATGAAGAAATCGAAGACAATATCCTGACCTTTATCGGCGCGGGTCACGAAACGACGGCGCGAGCGCTCGCATGGACGCTCTATTGCGTGGCGAACAGTCCGCATATCCGCGACGCGATGGAAGAAGAGATCGGCCGCGTTCTCGCAAGCGGCGCCGAGCCCGTCGAATGGCTTGATCTGATGCCCTTCACCCGCGCCGCCTTCGAAGAGGCCCTAAGGCTCTATCCGCCGGCCCCGTCCATCGACCGCGCTGCGATCGCTGACGACAGCTGGACAGATTCCAAGGGCGAGAAGGTCGATATCCATGCCGGCATGACGGTGCTCATCATGCCCTGGACTCTTCACCGGCATGAGCTCTATTGGGAGAAGCCGCGTGCCTATATGCCCGAGCGGTTTTTCCCGGAAAACCGCGGCAAGATCGGCCGGTTCCAGTTTCTGCCATTCGGTGCAGGTCCGCGCGTCTGCATTGGTGCTACCTTCGCCATGCAGGAGGCGGTCATCGCGCTAGCCGTATTGATGAGCCGTTTCCGCTTCGATGTGACGGAAAAGACCAATCCCTGGCCAGTGCAAAAGCTGACGACCCAACCTCAGAACGGTCTGCCGATGCGCGTCACGGAGCGTACTGTTTCCTTGTCGGCATAAATCTTTAGAACTATTGCAGAATTGACTATGAATGAAAGCGGCGCAAATTGACAGAATGTGAAAAACGCCGCCTTCCGCGGGAGGAGAATTGCATGAGCTGCATCGAAAAGAACGGTCTTTCCATCGAAACCGTCCTTCATGACTTCATCGTCAACGAAGTGCTTCCCGGCCTTTCGGTCGACGCGGATGCATTCTTCGCCGGCTTTTCCGCAATCGTTCATGACCTCGCGCCGAAGAACCGAAAACTGCTTCTGAAACGCGATCACCTGCAGGCGCGTATTGACGAATGGTATCGCCAGAACGGTGCGCCGGCGGACATGGAAAGCTATCAGGCCTTTCTTCGCGAAATCGGCTACCTGCTGCCGGAAGGCTCGGATTTTCAAGTTTCGACCGAGAATGTCGATCCCGAGATTGCTTCGATTGCAGGGCCACAGCTCGTCGTTCCCGTCATGAATGCGCGTTACGCGCTGAACGCCGCAAATGCGCGCTGGGGCTCACTCTATGATGCGCTTTACGGCACGGATGCCATTCCCGAAAGCGACGGAGCGGAAAAAGGCAAGGGATACAATCCGAAGCGCGGCGAAAAGGTCATCGGCTGGGTTCGCGATTTTCTGGACAGCGCCGCTCCGCTCGAAGGCGCGAGCTGGAAGGATACCGCTGCCTTCAAGGTCGACGGCGGAAATCTCGCGGTCACCTCGACGGACGGCGAACAACTGGCCCTCGCGGATCATCGGCATTTCGCCGGCTATCGAGGTGATGCGCACACGCCGACACATCTTCTCTTGGAAAACAACGGCATTCACATCGAGATTATCATCGATGGCTCGACGCCGATCGGAAAGGGCGATCCGGCGCAGATCTCCGATGTCTGGCTCGAATCTGCGATCACGACGATCATGGACTGCGAGGATTCGATCGCCGCCGTCGATGCCGAGGACAAGGTCGTCGTCTATCGCAACTGGCTAGGCCTCATGAGGGCTGACCTGCAGGAGGAGGTCAGCAAGGGCGGCGCGACGTTCGTCCGCAAGCTCAATCCCGACATCACCTATCAGGCGCCGGACGGTTCCGCCTTTGACTTGCACCGCCGCTCGCTGATGCTCGTCCGCAATGTCGGCCACCTTATGAGCAATCCGGCTATCCTCGACCGCGACGGCCGGGAAGTTCCCGAAGGTATCATGGATGCCGCCATTACGGGCCTGATCGCGCTTTACGATATCGGTCCCAACGGCCTCCACAAGAACTCGCGCACGGGCTCGATGTATGTCGTCAAGCCGAAGATGCATGGGCCTGAGGAAGTGGCCTTCGCCGTCGAGATTTTCGCTCGCGTCGAAGAACTGCTCGGCATGCCGAAGAACACGATGAAGATGGGGATCATGGATGAGGAGCGACGCACGACCGTAAATCTCAAGGAATGCATTCGTGCTGCCCGCGAGCGCGTCGTCTTCATCAATACCGGCTTCCTCGACCGCACCGGAGACGAGATCCATACCTCGATGGAAGCGGGCCCGATGATCCGCAAGGGCGATATGAAGCAGGCGGCCTGGATTTCCGCCTACGAGAACTGGAACGTCGATATCGGCCTCGAATGCGGCCTGTCCGGTCACGCGCAGATCGGCAAGGGCATGTGGGCGATGCCTGACCTGATGGCAGCCATGCTGGAGCAGAAGATCGCTCACCCGAAGGCCGGCGCCAACACTGCCTGGGTTCCCTCGCCAACCGCAGCAACACTGCATGCGACGCATTATCACCGGATCAACGTGGCCGATGTTCAGCGCGCACTGAAGGATCGTGCGCGCGCCAAGCTGTCCGATATCCTTTCCGTTCCGGTCGCCACCCGGCCGAACTGGACAGCGGATGAAATCCAGCGAGAACTCGACAATAATGCGCAGGGCATCCTCGGCTACGTCGTCCGTTGGGTCGACCAGGGTGTCGGCTGCTCAAAGGTGCCCGACATCAACAATGTCGGGCTGATGGAAGACCGCGCAACGCTTCGGATTTCCGCTCAGCACATGGCCAACTGGCTGCACCACAACGTCGTCAGCGAAGCACAGATCATCGAAACGATGAAGCGCATGGCCGCAGTCGTCGATCAGCAGAATGCCGGCGATCCTGCCTATATGCCGATGGCGGAGAATTTCGAGCGCTCGGTCGCCTTCCAGGCTGCCGTCGACCTTGTCTTGAAGGGCAGGGAGCAGCCGAGCGGCTACACGGAACCGGTTCTTCATCGCCGCCGCCTTGAGCTCAAAGGCAGGCAGGCAGCATAAAGCTCGTGATCTAACAAAAAGGCCACCGGAAGAAAATTCCGGCGGCCTTTTTTATACCGAATTCACTTTTTAGCTTACTGGATAACGATGACCTTGGTCGCCTTGCCCGGACGGACACGGCTGTAGAGGTCGATAACGTCCTGGTTCATGAGGCGGATGCAGCCGGACGAAGCGGCGGTGCCGATGGAGGCCCATTCGGGCGTGCCGTGAAGACGGAAAAGGGTATCCTGACCCTTTTCGTTGAAGAGATACATGGCGCGTGCGCCGAGCGGATTCGTGAGACCTGGGCCCATGCCGTCTTCGACGTATTTTGCAATGTCGGGCTTGCGGACAGCCATTTCCTTCGGCGGATGCCAGGTCGGCCATTCCTGCTTCCAGGCGACATAGGCCGTGCCGGCCCATGCGAAGCCCTGCTTGCCGACACCGATGCCGTAGCGCATCGCCTTGCCGCCCGGCAGGACGTAGTAAAGGTGGCGTTCGCGGGTGTTGACGATGATCGTGCCCGGACGCTCGGTCGTCTCGTAGGAAACGATCTGTCGGCGGAACTCCGGCTTGACGCGCTGGATCGGGATGGCGGGCAGAGCGTATCCGGCATCCGTCCTCACGCCGTAGGCGTCGTCGAAGATCTGCGCCGTCTGGACAGTCGGGCCGGCGGCCTTGTCTTCGAGGGAAGCGCGATCGGAATTGGTGGAGCAGCCGGCCAGAGCGAGGGTCGCGATCAGGCCGAACACAGGGAATGCATTGCGGATGCGCATGAATATCTCTTAGGATTGGCAGTGAGGAAACGGTCTTGGAACCATCTTTGATTATGGTTTATTTTCGATTAACTTCGTCTTTGCAAGATGTTGCAGTGCGACGAGAGTTACCCGCAGCGGCAAAGTAGAACCGCATGGTTTTTTTGCAACAGAGCGGGGTGTTCCCAAACGGTTATCCATGACGATTTTGAGCGTTTACAATAACAACCCGTTAATAGATGGCCGGCAATCGGACAGAGCTATGCTCGTGCGCCGAGGGACTCAGATATTACTTCACGACATGCGTCATGCGGTTCTGCCTGAACTGCCGTTGGCGAGCGGCCGACGCGCCGATCTGATCACCATGTCGGAAAAGGGCGAGATCTGGATTATCGAGATCAAAACCTCGATCGAGGATTTTCGGGTTGATCGCAAATGGCCTGAATACCGGCTGCATTGCGACCGGCTTTTCTTTGCGACGCATAAGGATGTACCGCTTGATATCTTCCCGGAGGAATGCGGACTGTTCCTGTCGGACGGCTATGGCGCGCATATGATCCGCGAAGCGCCGGAACACCGCCTGGCGCCGGCAACCCGCAAGTCGGTCACACTGAATTTCTCCCGTGCCGCCGCGCAGAGACTGATGTTGGCCGAATGGGCGAATGGCAAGCAGCTTGCCGCCGACCATATCTAACAGCGGCTATTTCGGAGCGCGTTTGGCGAGAATTCGCTGCAGCGTGCGGCGGTGCATGTTGAGCCGCCGCGCTGTTTCGGAGACGTTGCGCTCGCACATTTCGTAGACACGCTGGATATGTTCCCAACGAACCCGGTCGGCCGACATTGGATTTTCGGGAAGTTCCGCCTTTTCGCCCGGCCGCTGAGTCAAGGCTGCGAACACGTCGTCCGCATCGGCAGGCTTCGCGAGATAGTCGACGGCTCCCAGTTTCACGGCCGTCACTGCCGTTGCGATATTGCCGTAGCCCGTCAGCACGATGATCCGCGTATCGTCCCGGCGCTGGCGGATCGCTTCGATGACGTCGAGGCCGTTACCATCGCCGAGCCGCAGGTCGACCACAGCATATTTCGGCGGATGGCTCTTCGACTTTGCAACACCTTCCGCAACCGATTCCGCCATTTCGACCTGGAAGCCGCGTGTCTCCATCGCGCGCGCCAGGCGTCGCAGGAAGGGGCCGTCATCGTCGACGATCAAGAGGCTCGCATCGGGGCCGATGTCGTGTTCGCCGGCGGTAAGGGTTTCGTGGCTTTGTTCGGTCATGGTCTTCGATCCTGGCGGCTTGCAACCCGCCTTATATTTGCCAACTGCACATATCTTCATTATGCCGATAAAGTCATTTTGTCGAATTTGCATCGATGAGCATGCGCGGCCATTCGACACGGATACGCGCTCCTTCACTTTCCGGATCGCGGTTCTCGAAAACCAGCGTCGCACCGGAACGTTCAAGCAGTGTCTTGGCGATGAAAAGTCCAAGCCCCAGCCCGCCTGCCGTATCCTCCTTCTGCCTTTTGGTGACGTAAGGCTCTCCGATACGGGTAAGAATATCCGGTGCGTAGCCGTTGCCGTCGTCCTCGATGATGATCAGCACCTTGTTGTGGTCATGTTCGACCGTGACCGTTACCTTCTCGCGAGCATAATCGACGGCATTTTCGATGAGATTGCCAAGCCCATACATGATCCCGGCATTGCGCTCCGTGACCGGTTCACCCTTGCGCGGACTTTTCTCGATCAGTTCGACTTCAATCGGAAATTCGCGATAGGGCGCAATGATCTCCTCGATCATCGAAGACAGCGGCAGCCGCCGCATATGCGCATCGCCCTCCGCCGAAAGGCTCGTCAGTCGCTTCAGGATATCGCGGCAACGTTCGCTCTGGCTGCGCAGCAGCTGCACGTCCTCGCGGAACCGGTCGTCGTCCTTCAGTTCGCGCTCCATCTCCTTTGCCACGACGCTGATCGTCGCAAGCGGCGTTCCGAGCTCATGTGCCGCCGCCGCGGCCAGGCCGTCGAGTTGCGAAAGGTGCTTTTCCCTCTGCAGTACGAGTTCGGTCGCGGCCAGTGCATCCGCCAGCTGGCTTGCTTCCATCGAAACGCGATAGGCATAAAAAGCTGCAAAGACCATGGTCGAAGCAATCGAGCACCAGACACCGAACTGCATGACGTTGTGCACATTGATCTCGGCACCATTGAACCATGGAAGCGGGAAGGGCGAGAAGGCGAGGATCGTGATGCAGACCATTGCAAAGACGATGAGTGCAACGCTGTAGCGGATCGGCTGGGAGGCAAAGGAAATGATGACCGGCACGCAGACGAGCGCCGCAAACGGGTTCGCCAGGCCGCCGGTGATAAACAGCAGGGCGCAGAGCTGCAGCAGATCCAGCCCGAGCAGTGCGAAGGCAGCCGGCGGTTCCAGGCGATGCGTCGGCGGATAGCGGATCGTCAGAAAGAAATTGACCCAGGCAAGCGCTGCAATCAGCAAGCTGCTGGCGACCAGCGGCAACGGGAATTTGAGCCAGAAGGCTACGATGAAAACCGTCGCCGCCTGTCCGCCGACCGCGAGCCAGCGCAAACGTACCAGCGTCTGCAGGCGCAGCCTGCGGCTGTTATGCCGGTCGTTCTGAGGTTTGTTGTTGACGTCATCGGCCATGCTCGGCTCCTCGCCCAGGCTTATGTACCACGCGGCTTGGCGCGTGTCGTCGGCAAGGCTTCCTCTGGCCGCTCCGGCCAGGAATGCCGGGGATAGCGGCCCCGCATTTCGGCACGTACGTCCTTCCAGGAACCTGCCCAGAACCCTGGCAGGTCGCGCGTCGTCTGGATCGGCCGGTGCGCGGGCGAGGTCAGTTCGAGAAGAAGCGGCAGCCGTCCGCCGCCGATCGTCGGATGCTGCTTCAATCCGAAAAGCTCCTGTACCCGGATCGTCAGCAGGGGCTCCTCGCCGTCATACTGGATCGGATGACGCTGGCCCGTTGGCGCGTCGAAATGCGTCGGTGCAAGCCGGCTGAGGTCACGTTGCAGTTCGTGCGACACAAGCGCCATCAACCCGCTGGTGAGCGATCCGGCGGATATATCCGAAAGCCCGCGCGCATCGCTCTGGTAGGGCGTGAACCAGTCGTCCAGCCGTTCCAATAACGCAGCGTCGCTTAGATCCGGCCATGGCGCGCCGATCGTTCGATGCAGAAAGCCGATCCGTTCGCGCAGCTGGATGGCTTCCTTGGAAAAGGGCAGGGCGTTGAGTCCCAATTGCCGTATGCCATCCGCCAGTGCTGCGGCAACACGCTCGCCGGCCGGCCGGGGCAACGGCGTTTCGTCAAAAACGATCGCCCCGAGCCTTGTCGCGCGCCGGGCGCGGACTTGCCTGCTCGGCAGGTCGAAATAGGTCTGCTCGCCGGTCTCGATCACACCTGGCAGCTCGGCTTCGACATCGCCGCGCGAAATCTCCGCCGCAGCGAGGATGCGTGCCTGCGTTGCGCGTCCGGTCAGATCGGCGATCACCAGCATCTGGCTGCCCGCCAGACGTTCCGTCGCCGACAATTCGGCGCCACGACCGTTTGCCATCACGTACCGTCCCCGCCCGCCGCGCTGCAGGGCAATCCGATCGGGAAAGGCATGCAGCAGGAGCTGTCCGGCAAGCGGTGGCGCGCTTGAGGAAATCTTGTCGAGCCCGCGCGCCAGCCGTGCGGCAAGGCGACGCGAAGCATCCGCCCGTCCGCCCTTTTCCGTCTTGAAGCGCCGCAAACGGTCCTCGATGTCGACACTTGTGCCGCCGAGGCCCTGTTCCGTCAGAAGAACGGCAAGCATCGCAGCTTCTATTGCGTGGCCGCTTTCCCCGGCCGAAACCACCATGGCTGCCAGCCGCGGCGGCAGCGCAAGTTCGCGCATCGTCCGTCCGCGCGCAGTCAAGGTTCCATCCTTGTCCAGGGCTCCGAGTTCCTGCAGCAGCGCGCGCGCCTCCTTCAGCGTCGTCGCTGGAGGCTGGTCGACAAAGGCAAGCGATGCCGGATCCTGAACGCCCCAATGCGCCAGATCGAGCATGAGTCCGGAAAGATCGCTCGACAGGATCTGCGGCGGTGTAAAAGCAGGCAAGGCGGCCGTCTGCCCCGGGTGCCAGAGGCGGATCGCGATGCCGGGTTCCGTTCTGCCTGCGCGCCCGGCGCGCTGGTCGGCCGAAGCCCGCGACACCCTCACCGTCTCCAGCCGTGTGATGCCTGTCGAAGCCTCGAACACCGGCAGCCGCTGCAGCCCGCTGTCGATTACGATGCGAACGCCGTCGATGGTGATCGACGTTTCGGCGATCGAGGTCGCAAGCACGATCTTGCGCGTGCCCCTCACCGCCGGCCGGATTGCTGCATCCTGCTCTTTCTGGCCGAGATTGCCGTAGAGAGGGGCGATCAGCGTTTCCGACCCGAACCGCCCTTCAAGCCTTTCCGCTGTTCGGGTGATCTCGGCCTGCCCAGGCAGGAAAGCGAGGATCGATCCCGTCTCGCCCGCATGGGCCTCGATGATTGCCCGTATAGCGGCGTCCTCTATACGCTCGCCGCCCGGGCGATCCCGATAGCGGAGGTCGATCGGAAAGCTCCGGCCCCTGCTTTCGATCACCGGCGGATGGTCGAGGAGTGCTGCAACACGCTCGACGTCGAGCGTTGCCGACATCACGAGAAGCCGCAGATCACTACGGAGCGCCGAGCGCACGTCGAGCGCCAATGCCAGTCCGAAATCCGCATCGAGCGAACGCTCGTGAAATTCGTCGAAAATGACCGCAGAAACCCCCGAAAGTTCCGGATCGTCGAGGATCATGCGCGCAAAGACGCCTTCGGTGACCACTTCGATCCGCGTCTTGCCGGAAATGCGGTTGTCGAGGCGCATGCGGTAGCCGACTGTTTCGCCCACCTGTTCGCCGAGCAGAAAGGCCATGCGGCTCGCCGCAGCCCGCGCTGCCAGCCGCCGCGGCTCCAGCACAATGATCCTGCCGTCGTTGCGCCATGGTTGATCCAGCAGATAAAGCGGCACAAGCGTGGTCTTCCCCGCGCCGGGTGGCGCGGAAAGAACGGCTCGTCCGCTTTCGGCAAGTGCGGTTCCGATCTCGGGCAGAACGTGAGAAACCGGAAGTTCCGGCAGAACGGGCATTGCGCTTATTTCCCGCCGGTGACGGTTTCATAGGCGAGAATCGCTCCGGCGAGGTCCTCGAGCGCAGCGCCCACGGATTTGAAAAGCGTGATTTCGCCTGCCGCGCTGCGGCCGCCCCGGGTGCCGCGAACGAGTTCGGCAAGTTCTGCCTTGATCGCACCCTCGTTGAGCACGCCGCTTTCGAGCGGCTGAACGATATCACCCGCTTCCTTCATCGCACCGGCTCGCGTATCGACGAAGACGGACGCTCGGCGGATCGCCTCGTCGTCGGTCTCACGCATGCTTGGCTTGAAGCCGCCGACAAGATCGAGATGCGCGCCGGGTTTCAGCCATGCCCCGCAAATGAGCGGCTCGCTTGAGAGTGTGCCGCAGGAGACGATGTCGGCGGTTTGCGCCGCCGCTTCGATATCTGAGACTGCCTCAGCGGCCAGCCCGAGCTCCCGGGCTTCGGCCGCAACCTTTTCTGCGCCTGCAGGATTGCGCCCCCAGATATGGATGCGCTTGATCGGGCGGATGGCCGTATGCGCCTGTAGCAGGTTGAGCGAGAGGCGGCCGGTTCCGCAGACAAGCAGCTCGGCCGCGTCCGGCCGCGCCAGATAGCGTGCCGCCAATGCCGAGGTCGCAGCGGTGCGCCGTGCCGTCAGCTCGCCGCCGTCGATCGCCGCAAGCATTTCGCCCGTTGCACCTGACGAAAGCAGGTAGGTCCCGAAGATTGCCGGCAGCGCGCGCTTGGCGTTGCCCGGAAAAACCGAGATCATCTTCACGCCGGCATAGCGGCCGGGCACCCAGGCAGGCATCAGAATCAGCGTCGCATTTTCTTCGCCAGGGACATGCATGTCGTGATGATGGCGCACTGGCATGACGCATTCACCGGCAAACATATCCGCGATCGCTTCGATAAGCTCCGCCCAGGGAAGGGTTGCGCGCGTTTGTGCTTCATCGAGGACAAGCATTCCAGTCTCCATAACCGAATATCCGAGACGCCAAACTAGCGATTGACCGAAGCTGCGCAAGCAGATCTGGAAAGTGATGAGATGCTTCCTATATAATGTAAGCGGCCAAAATCGATGCCGAGACGGCGAAATAGAAAAACGAAACCCCGTCAGTCCAAAATCGGACAGAAATTTGCTCAGCTTTTGACATCGCCTTAAAATCGTGAGCGAAAACAGTCTGTTACAAAAATGTCAAAAAAGTTGGATTGTCGGTGTTGACTATGTCTGAGGGTTAGCCGTATAAGCCGCGTCACTGAACGAGGGCGGCGGCGCTGCTGGCGACGATGTCCTTCGCTCTTGGGTTTCCGGATTGGCTGGATTGCTGATTGGGGCTGGGACTTTCGGGTTTCGGTTTGGCCTTGTGACTGGATATGTCTGGTCTGTTATTTGACAATTGAAGATGAGAAGAAAGAGAAACGTGGGCGGCGGAGC
>NZ_ATTQ01000025.1 GCF_000419765.1 Rhizobium mongolense USDA 1844
CCTCGCGGCACACCTTCATCGAGGTGCCAGACATCGCCTTTCGTCGGCGCCTTGCGGCGTATGCGGCGCGCATAATCAAGGCCATGCTTTCGGCACCATCGGCGGATGGTCTCGTAGGAAACGACGATCCCGCGATCGAGCAGCATTTCCTCGACATCGCGCAGGCTCAGATTAAAGCGAAAGTAGAGCCAGACAGCACGGGCTACGATTTCGATCGGATAGCGGTGGTTCTTGTAGGTCGGTGCACCCACGGTCATGGGTGCGCTGCTACCTCAATTTCCTTACCGCTCAATCAATGTGACAGAACCCTAAATCGCACTCTCCTCGTCGCCACGGGAGCTGTCGAGGTCATAGGCGGCGTGCTGCTGCTCCGGCCGGGCCGGTCGGCCTATCGTGCGCTCTCGATGACAGTGACCAGCGTTGCATCGACGTCATCCGGAATGCTTGCTCTTTGCCGGAGTTGTCTTTTCGCAACAGCTAGTTCATAAGGCTGAAATGTCCCAGACGCGTCTGGTATGGAGGCTTCGGCGCTCGCTGAACGAACTTCTGCTTCCTAGATCGGCGAAACTCGCAAGGAACGGCCAAGATGGGGGCGCGAGGCCGACGTTCACCGATCTAATCTTCATCTCCAATCGGGCGCCCTTGCGAAAGTGGGCCATACTCGCCTTGAAGGGATACGAACCGCCGACGCCCTAAACAAAAAACCTAAGCGCCTGAAAAATAACCCTTTCGCCCATATGCAATTTGCGGAGCTTGTGCCCTCAAAACCTGCCGCTTTTAGCGACGAAAGCGTTCGATTGAGAGCCTCTAACGTAGGCGTTTCGTCGGGGGCCGCCTCTTCTGAGCGGCCGATCCGTGCTCCCTGCACGCGATAGCGGATCGTACAATATTACGCAAAGCACAGGCCGTAGCCTGGTTCAAGCCGTGGGCGACGTCAGCTATTTACATCGCATGGGACACCTTGAAGCCCGCCGATTTCAACGGGCTACTTCCTCGGCTAGCCCCATGGTTTCCTATATGTTCTGAAGCTGTGGCTAACCACCACCTCGTCCCCCCGCACGTGTTGCGGGAACCGCAAACCTCTGCCAGCTTCCCGTTTGGCTGGAGGACATGATGGAGCAGACATTCAAAGCGATCCTCGACTTGATTGCGAAGATCGCCCGCGGTCTCCATAACGAATCCGTTTTAGGTAGGTAGTTAATTGATCCAGCTCAAATCACTGGATAAATCGGCTCGATGACGCCAGTTTTACCCCACCCGGCCCACAGCTCCTTCCGTCCAACGATCATGAAAATCACTTTGCGGTTCTCACGCATCGTGATGTCCCGCCAGGTCGAGCGATCGAGGCTTGACGGCCTGGGGTAGTCCTCAGGATGGCTATGCCATTCTCCAACAAAAGTCTCTGTACCACCGCTGCTATTCCATGCCGTCATCGCAGCCTTCTGGTGTCCACGATCCTTCCGATCGAAGAGGAACCGCTTCCGGACATCGGATCTTAGCGGCACGGTGCAGTCCTTGATCTCGATGTGATCTCCGCGGTGGCTCCCGATCAATATTCCACCAGCTTCCCTTTGCCCCTCGTCCCCGACGACGAAGCTCTGCATGATAGCGAGGACACGTGCGGGCAACAGGACATACGCCTTAGGTCCCATCGCATATATCATGTCGGGCTGCATGCCGGACAATCTCGGGAAACGGCGGGATTGCCGTCCTTCACGCTCAGGGCTTGCGAAGGATCGAACAGATGAGAGCGAAAGCGGTGGCCGATCGAGCCCCTCGCCCAAGCTAGTGCCGTTTCACAGATCAATGACGCCGCCACGACCGATCTGGTCACCGGGTATGGTATGTACCGAGGGTCGGCGCATTCCATGTTTTCCGCAGTAGTAACCTCGATACCAGCGCGCATGGTGGGAAAACGGGACGGACCGGACAGTCGTGGTTTGAGACATTTGAGGCATGCACGTCCGCTTTCTCCCGTGAATAGAGATTGCGCCATCGCGCCGTTTCCGACCAGGTAGCCGAACAGCACCGGCGGCCAAGTCTCCCTGTGTCGAACTGACCTGTCGTTGACGGCGAGCGAGAAGGCCTCCTCCCCCGTGGCATCGATTATTAGATCATATGGAAGGTTCGATGCATCAAGGATATCCAGGGCATCTCCGGAATGGAAGTCCACCGTCAGCATGGGGAGTTGCTGCTTGATGAACTCACAGCACCCCTCCGCTTTGTTCCGGTGGATATACGGTATTCCGAGAAGGTGGCGTCCAAGGTTGGCGGTCCTAAGTTCGTCCTTATCGACGATCGTAAGTCGACCGTCCATTGCTCCCGCTCCCGATTGGGCGAGTTGGTGAGAGAGGAACCCTCCGATCGTCCCCGCTCCGATTAGCAGAATCCGTTTTCCGTTTAGGTTCGCCATGTTTCCCATGTTTCGGCTGAAGATGTAGTCTACGTCCGCAGGCAGGCCGAGGGTCGGCTGAATTGGAATTTTCTCGGGCATCCGCGCGATTATGGAAGGGAGTTTCGTACGCCGAGATTTCTGAAATTCGTCCGTGCGAAGCATCGGGGGCAGCGTGGCGCTGAGTATGAACGTGCCATTGGCGGCCCGGATTGCGATCCATCGTGTCGGATGCTCGCCTGTAGCGAAGCTCTTCTCGAGAATGCCTACAAGGCCCGGGTCGATCCAGCCAAGCCACGCGTTGAGGTCCCGGAGGTTTTCGGGAGGCCAGTCCGCATTCGGATTTACGGACAGCGCCGCATCGGTGGATATGACGACGCAATCCTCACCGGGCGGCAACGAAGCACGATTGGCGAGGTGGGCTTCGATGAGCCAGGATTCTCCGGCGCATATGACACCAGTCGGCTCGAGCCCCGCGCGTAGATTCAAGAACCGCGCCTTGATTCGCCCTGCGAAGTTCGCTGGCAGATCCACCAAAAGAAACGAGGACGACCAATAAGCTTGGAATTCGTTTGCGAAATCGATATCGGAAGAGCCACGTACCGCCTTGCGTATGACGATGTCGGCCTGTTCGAGGCATTGAAGAACCGTCCCGCTAGGGTCGTATCGGTCGAGAATGACAGATCCCTTTGCGTAGTAACAAAGGGATCTGGTTTCACCAAGTAGATGCGGCAGACGCCTGCCCGTAACCCGGTACTCTTCTCCAAGATAGATCGGCGGGGCAGAGACGAAATCCAAATCCGTCACGTCTATTCGGACAGGGACCGCCAAGGCGGTCGGGTCGAGTGTGCCTAGATACACAACCCGCTCGACCGACCAGTCCCGCGTGAAACAGCGCTGCGTCAGCGCGTCATGGACCTGCCGCCTTGATATTGCATCGCGTTCATCCACTCTGCGATCGTCCAACCACCGGAGCCGGCACTTCGTTGCGCGGTTGAGCAAGGATCGTGATCTTCGCTGCTTCAGCGATGCTGACCAGATCGGGTCTGTCTGGCAGACGCAGTCCAAGAAGCGACTGCATCTCGTTGACCGCTTCCTGGCGATCCGAAACCGTCGCGGTCGTGTTGCGCAGTTTGTCCGCGAACTCCTTTGCATGACGAGCCGCTACCTTGCGGCCGTCTTCGGTAAGGCGGTTGATGTTTTCGCCGGGGTCCGTCGGGTTGGCGACTTTGCCCTCTAGGTAGCCGGGTAGTCGCTCGAGCACCATGAGTAGAGTAAGGTCCTCGCGATCGGGAACCAGTGGCCGACTCTTTTCTTCGAATGCTCTCCAGGCGCACACCATGAGGAGAACAGATGACACGCCGTCTAGCTCGGGTTTGTGATGGTCCCGCCAAGCCTTTAGGTATCGGCATATACGGCGCAGTTTTTCGCCGTAGATTTCGACCGCTCCAAGAAACCATGTCTTGATCTTGCGTGGATCGGACACTTTCCAGTCCTCGGCCCGGTGGGCCAGCAGAACGCTGTCCGAAGGGAGCGCTTCCCAGGTGTCGCGGCGCACGTCTTCGGCGAAAGTTGCGTGCGCCGAAACGGATTTCTCAAGAAGCAAGAACTCGACGTCTGGAATGGCATACAACGGGATGTCGATGTGCGCGTTGTGGCTGATCACGAGCCGGCAGCAAGTATCTTTTTCCTTAAAGGTCCAACCCTCCTCTTCCCCGAGTTGCGTGAGCACAGAATCGACAAACTCAAAGAACATTGCCGACGCCTGGGATGGTCTTGCGCCTTTTACGAACGACAGCGGCAGATAGCAGCCGTCATCAAGATCCATCTGCTGCTCGGGCGGCCAAGCCGGATCGTTGAGCTTTCTCGAACGTGGAATGGACATCTTTCCTCGGAGCGACTGGAAGCTGGGCAGACTCCTCGCCAGGCTGAGAAAACCCTTTGGCGCGAAGTATCGAAACATAGAACTACGGCAGGCTGTCGAGGCCGTGATCGGGGATGAAGCACTGATCGGACACGCCAGAACGAGGCTTCTTGTCCCGGCGGTGAACATGAGCAAAGGACAGATGCAGATGTTCAAGACTCCGCACAACCCGAACTTGGTGAGGGATCGCCATCTCCTCGCGGCGGATGTCGCCATGGCGACGTCGGCGGCTCCGCTGTTCTTTCCGATGGCTAAGGTCCAGAATTCCAACTACGTTGACGGCGGCATCGTGGCAAACTCGCCTGATCTCTGCGCCGTCCATGAAGCCATTTATTTCTGCGGGCAGAAAATTGATGATGTTCACGTTCTCAGCATCGGGACTACGTCTTCCGAATTCTCGCTTCCGAACTCCATCGGACAGGACATCGGAGCGATCGGTTGGCTAAAGAATGACCGTATACTCTCGACCGTGATGACCACCCAGCAACAGCTGGTTCACTTCATGATTACCCACCAGTTGAAAGAGAGATACCTCCGGATCGACCATAAGCCGTCAGCGGAACAAACCTCCGATCTCGGGCTGGACATCGCCACCGAAAGCCGTCGTGAAACACTTCTTGCACTCGCGGACGCCTCTTACCAAAACATCGCCGCGTCACCTCAGTTGCGCGACTTCCTGAACCATCGTCCTGAGCCGATCACCTTTTCGGGCGAGTAGAATCCGGAGAGACATACTCGAGCGTTGCTTTCATGATATAACAGCCTCGTCGTTCCTGACCGTTGCATTAACGGTAACATCGATGACGAAAAGCAGGCTGTATATTACCTGCGCTTCCGGAAATAAAATCAAGCCATAAACCTATAGCACGCCGTGCCTTGCATTGGCCTAATCCGACGTGCAATCAATGTACAATGACGGTAGCTGATCCTCGAAAACTTATTGAGCAAGTAGTAACACTTCTAGAGGAGGTCGATGCCATTGCTGGTAGAGAATTTTCCGGAGTCGGCGTGATCGTGTCGGCGAATCCTGAATCTTTGCCAATCGTTGCGTTACGACCGACCAGCAACCCAATTGACGATGCTGCAACTGCGACCGTGTTGGCGCGTATCTCGCAACATCGGCATGAGCACCACGACGGCTTTCATGTTTTAACGCCCGACCTCAAGATAAAGAAAATCGCGCAATACTTCTCGCCACCGATCGTTCCTTTACTTAACATCGATCGTCAGAAACGCTTTGGAGGACGTTATCTCGCTGCTCTTTTCGGCTCAATGCTCCCAAGCGTTGTCGCTACTGGGATCGTGAGCCGCGATTTCGGTTTGGCGGTTTTCCAACAGGGGGACGAAAAGTTTTATCGTCCGGCAATCGAAAGCAAATCCAAATCTCAGGATGATCCTGAATGATCTTTGCCTTAAGTCGGAGCCTTGTCCTAAGCGCATTAGTGATGCTCGTTGTCGCTATTTGCGTTGGGCTTCTCGGTTACGGATACGTTGCCAATCCGCACGGTCTCCTCGAATGGTCGTCTAAAATTACATTGCTGATCAGCGTTACATTGGTGTTGCTAGGCATAAGACCAGTGTTCCGCGTGCTGCACTGGCTTTCCTTCGCAAAATATTGGTGGTTCCCATGGCTTGATGGGGAATGGCGCGCTGAAATCCGGTCTAACTGGCCGAAGGTCGAGCGTATGTACTCGGCGGCAAAGCGTGAAATTCCGAAGTTCGATTCACTTGCGGGGCCATTTACGAGCGACGACGAATTGGTGACGACGGCCTCAGTGACGATCGAAACAGGCCTTTTCGACATATCGATCGAAATCACGCCTCACGGGACAGACAAGACCAGTCGCACCCGTTTCGTCCGCCCACGCTGGTCAAAGCCCGACCGACCTGAACTCAGCTACGTTTATGAGCAAACGGACCCGAATCACCTAGCTCCAACAGACACACGTCAACATTTTGGCGCTGGCATCGTCGAGTATATCGCAAAGACGGGCGAGTTGTCTGGACACTACTGGACGAACAGGAATGCCGAAGCCGCACTGAACACGGCCGGAACTATCGTGATGCGGCGCGTTGTCACCGCCGGCTTCATGACGCGGCTATTGAAGCGATTTCAAAAAGAAGGCTCTTGGTTCTGACGCAGCTTAGTTCGAAGCGCTCTGGTCCAATCCAAGGGGATCACTCCACAGAGGGGCCGATATCCCACGCAGAAACACAGTCTATTTCAGTATCGCCGCCGACCAGTTCGACGAAGATGCCGACTTGACGCACGAAGTCGAAGGCTCGCATCCAAGAGCAGGACCAGGCAATGGCTCTGGCCAAGCGCTTCATAGCGTCGAAATTGGTTCTACGGGACTTGGGCACGTTCGGCCGCGAATACATTGCGAGCTTCACAGTGAGGCCGGAGTGTCCGATTAGCGGTATCGCACGACTTACCGGAGAATGCGAATTTCATGACTTAGGGCCAAGTCGACTACTTCATCTCTTTATAAAGCTCTTCCATCTTGATTTGGTTGGCTATCGGAACCGTTACCACATTCACGACCGGGGCACCGGTCGTTCCAAATCCGATAGTGATGTCACCGCACGCCTTAAACTGCGCTACCTTTGAAAAAGTATCGAAAATGAGCTTGGAAGACGGCTTATCGACAACAGTGACGTTCTTATCGTTTTCCTCGTAGACCGTTCCTATTGCGACAAAATTATTGCTCTCGATTTTTGGAATTTGAGCCAGCAGTATGTTGCTCGCATAGGCACAGCTCACGTTGAGCGGATGCGGATTAGGCGCCGCTCCATCCTCACATTTGAGCGTTGTCCGCTTCAATTTGTTCGTCTCGATCTCGAACGTCGGCCCGTGGCATGGTTTGAACGTCACGGTGGCAGTTTTCCGAGCTATCACAAAGCCAAATATACCATTGTTTCCGGCGACTTCGAATGGTCCATCGCCGACGACCAACTTAGCAAATTCTTCTTGCGCGAACGCCGCCCCCGCGCCCATCAGACCTATCGCCACCGCTGCAATGCTATTTCGGGCAATTCTCATTGTCATTTTCTGGCTTCCTAACCCTGTTGGCGGTGTAGATGATGTTTCCATCTTTCCCGACAACGAACATCGTTCCGTAGACACACGGTGATTCCGGGCTTCGACAGAGCAAAAATAATTGTTCTGGCAACCCGATGATTTGGCGGACTTGCCGCCTGTCGATGCACGCCTTGAACTGCGGATATGGCGGCTTGCTCTGATCGGTTGGACTTAAGACAGGGACTGTCTGCGATTTCTCGCCGTTCCAAACATAGGTCGCCATCTGATATGCATCCCCCTTAGCAGCCCAGCTAACCACAAAGAGCAGCCCTAATGCGAAGAAGCCAGTGACAACGCTCAGGAGATTCTTCCGCCAAGCAGGCATCTCCGGAACTAACGTCAGAGCATAGACGAGCGCCGCCAACACCATGACGTATGCAACTACCTTCCAATCCTGCAAAGGAATGAATGCGTAAACGAGGACCGTCGAAAACGCGATCTCAACCTGTGTAGCGTCAATTCCGAACTCGCCGAGATAGCTAGACAGGTAAGCCCATCCGCTAAAGTACACGACGGCTACGGGCAGAGCTGCAACGACAGCGTCCACCAATGCAGCTCTCACTGTTGAAGTAGCTTCCCCCATAAGATGAAATTATCATGGGTAACGTCCTCAAGGTAGACGCCGTTTCGCTTTTTCCACCGGACGCGAATAAGCACAACGGGTCCGTATCGCCACACCCCGTGCGTCGTCCTACGACCTCCTACGAGGACACCGAGCCTTGTCTGGGTCTAAGATTTTACATGGCTAGAGTATTTCCGCAGCTGGCTGAGCCGCCCGCCCGCCGGCAGCTTATTCCGAATTAGAACGCGGATATCCTACACTTTGCGCGTACGACTGCGACCTCAGGTGCTGAAGCGACTGACGCCGAAAACCATATAGTTGAAGTCGATTGGCTCCCCGGTCGCGGTCTCGACGACCGATCGGGCGTCCGAGTTCCAGGTATGCGCCGACCAATCGAATACGCCATCGTCAGCCTGCACAACGATATATGAGCCCTCGCGAAGCCGGGCAGACGTGGCGCCTCCCGCAAAATCGAGGCCGAGTTTGAACGCGTAAATCTGCCTGTTCTTGTTTCGCCCGGCAATTGCCTTGACCACACTTCCGGCGAGGCCGACGAAGGGTTTTAGAGCAGGCTGTGCACTCGTCAGCAAAGCCAGACCATTACGAAAGGCGTCAGAGCCGAGTGCGTCCATCAAAAGGGTGTCATCGGAACTTG
Organism: Rhizobium mongolense USDA 1844; assembly: GCF_000419765.1. Lineage (GTDB taxonomy): Bacteria > Pseudomonadota > Alphaproteobacteria > Rhizobiales > Rhizobiaceae > Rhizobium > Rhizobium mongolense. The sequence goes on from NZ_ATTQ01000025.1 coordinate 8,616, forward strand.
CAACATTCACAGTCCTTCCCTCGAACGCTATGCCGTCCTGCCCAACGGATACCCCCAAGAAAATGGGCGCCCCGCTGATCGCCGCGCTACTTCTGTCGTTGGCGGTCGTGCTGACAGCAAACCGCATCTCTTCGGCGGCTTCGGAAAGTTGGTTCTTTCCGGTGAACTCGCACAGAATTGAATGGGTTCCCGTCCCTGGAAAATTCGCGACATAAAACTTGTCGAGGGTGATTTTTATCCGCGCGCCCTTGAGGTCCATATCCGGATCAAGCTCGAAGGCGCTTTGAATCTGAAGCGCCTTACCTTTGCTTCCCGATGGAATGAAACCCATCAAGATACCACTGTAGGCGTACTGATCCTGGCCGCCCAGAAAGCGACTCAGTCCCTGTCCGGCGACACCCGTATCGGAAAAACGCAGAGCAGCATCATCGTCGCCGATCAGCCGAAGATACTCAGCGATTGTCCTGTTGCTCTTGGAAGCAAGAGAATCCTTTGGATTGAACGAGTTCATGATTAGCTCCTAACGCGTGGCCGGATTGGAATCGGTGCGCCAACTTGAACCTTGGGTCGGATACGTGTGGCGACATCGACATTCAGATCCTGACGAACCGGCTGGCCAAGCTCCAACGTCACGGCAAGAGCGTAGGGCGCTGGCACAGGCTCGAAGGCCTTGATTGTCGCTCTCGCTTGAACGCAGAGGATAAAATCGCCTGTCGCGGTCGAACTGACAAGCTTCGTCCCTTCCAGAACCAGATGTTGCAGCGTTCCCCGACGCGTCGCTTCTGGATGGGGTTGGGGTATGGATTTGACGCCAGCCCAGAAATTTCTCCGCCCGTTTTGATCGACGATTTCGAGAGCGAGCGCTCGATAGCGGTTCGATTGAGGATCGACAGGCGAGCTGTATGCAAGTGTCGTGACAACCCGTCTCAGTTCGCGGTTTCCGATCATCGCGCGAGGGATGGGGATCTTGTACTCATGCCTTTGATCGTGCCGAATAATGTCATCTGCTAGCAGGGTAATCCGACTGCCTTCTGCAGAAACAATACGGTCGACGTTGATTGATCCGTACCCCAAGAACCTTGCGATGGACTCTCTTCGCCGTGCCCAGCGACTCGCATCCTGTGGCGGATAGATCTTGTCGAGGAGAGGGAAAACATCGCTCCAGGCGCAGCCGTGAGCAAGAAGTGCCTTCAGCGTCACCGCCCGGGTCGGCTGCAAGGACCAATCCTGACCTTCTTCTGCGAAAAGAGACTCGAGGACATCAGCTATTTTTACCCCGGTCCTTGTCACCAAGGCCGCCGCGTTGCTGGTCCCGGTGGACCGAACGATCTTGGTTGCTGTCAAACCGAATGGATCGGCGGTGGCGACAAGTTGCCCGAACTGCGGGATTTCTTCTCCCCAGGCAGACACGACACCGTTATTGTGTTCGCTTCGCAGGACCTGCCTGCCTCCGGCTTCTACGAGGTCAGGTTTGATCCCTCGATTGACGCCGAGACCTGTTGCGGAGTTCAGATTTGTCACGCCGATCGGAGAGAACGGATCAATTATACCAACAGGCCCTTCGCCAGCGCCGTCCGCGTGGAGGGCGCCGACAGTCAGTGCATTGACCGATTCAGCCGGCGAGAGGATAGAGCGGCCGCCCTTGGATCGCTCCAAGCTACGCAAAAGCACGACCTGACGCTGAATCTGATCGGCAGCATGCAACTCCTCGTCGGAAGCATAGGTATCCAGCTGGAACGGCTCCCGGATGTTGCCGGCGCTGACGATGAACAACACGCCATATCGATGCGATAGGAAGTCAAGCAGCCTGGCCCAAGGCGACGGACGCTTGGCAAAGGGAGCTTCCAGATCACAGACCGAGTGGTTGATCAGAACCACACGGTTACCCAATGGCGCGGACCCATCGAGCCCGGTCGCCAACGCCGTTACCGCCCGGAACACCAAACCGATCGGCAGCCGCTCCAATGGTGTCGTTTCGGCCCGAACGCCTTGCGGAGCAGCCAAAATAGGGATGATCTTCAATGCGCGGGTAAGCGGTTCGTCTCCAACCGACAGATCGCCATGTAGAATAAGCGACGCCATCGCGGTACCGTGGAACCGCCGGTTCACCGGAACCTGCGCGCCGGTTACATCAATCTCTTCAATATCCACCCGGTTTGCGAGGAGGGCGTGATTTTGAACCGGATAGCCATCCAGCAGTGCCACGACCGCAGGCCTATCATCGAGCGCCGCTGGTGCATTGGCCGCCGCGGCCTCAGTTTCAATCTCGTCGCCAAAGGACGCCTGATAGAGAGACTGGGGACGAACCCGCATGACCGCGTCAGCATTGGCAACGCGGCCGGACATTGCTTGAAGGGCGCGCGCTTCGCCGGCGGGAATCTCGACCAAAGCAGCCTGGTATTGAATGGGATCGATGGTTACGAAATCGAGCATGCGCCCGTTGATGACGGTTAGCAAGGCTTCCAGGTATTCTCGGGCAACGAGCCGCAAATCAGCATTCTGCCGGTACCATAGGTCGAGCTCCACGCGGACCGGTCGTTCGGGTTGCCGCTCCATGGTTCGGCTTATGTAGGCAGCAAGATTTGGATCGATCCGGTCCTGTGCGGACCAGGTCCGAACATCGCGCAGATATCCGAAAAGTTGCCACCATTCCCTGGCTTCTGCCGGCCGCGCCTCCCCGGCGGTGTACCGGTTCCACAGGGCCATCAGCCGCTGCAGTCCCTCCATCGATGGCATCGTGACGTAGAGCACGGCGCCGTTGTCGTCCTCACCCGCGTACTCGGAATCCTCGTCTTCAGTAGGGGCGTCGGGGACGTCTTCGGTGAGCCATTCGAGCCCAAGGCGTTGAGCAGCCCTGATGAAATCGTTGACGGGGGCTTTTAGCTCAAAAACAAGTGCGCGATCCGGCGTTGCATATGCCGGTTGCGCGGAGACATCGGCGTTCGACAAAAGCGCATCTATTCCAGAGCGGATCGTGTTGAACTTATTTCCGAGACGGTTGCTCTGTTCCTGGAAGGAGTTCGGTTGTGGGAAGAACGGCTTTCTTCCGGGAAGTCGTTGCGCGTTTGCCGGCTCCCGACTTATTCGCACGATTGGTTTCGTTGCCACTCAGCTTCACTCCTCCGACAGCGCGCCTTCTTTCCCACGCGTCGAAAGCCTGGCTGAGAGCACTTGCCGCAGTCGATCTGCCCTTTGAGAGTATGAGTTTGCGCCGGGCGTCGAGTGTGATTGCCTCGATTTCCGAAAAAGACTCGCCCTTCAACAAATTCACAAAATCGGCCGCCGAAATACCAAGTGGCCCCAACGCCTTCTCGGTCTTCATGAACCACTCTTTCAGTTCGGCCGTTCCCGGCAACGGTATTTCCATGCGCAGTTCAAATCGACGCCAAACCGCACGATCCAGCAACTCTGGATGGTTTGTGGCGCAAACGACTACACAACTGGAAGGAATCGCATCCATATGCAATAGCAAAGAACTGACGACGCGCTTTATTTCACCGGTTTCGTTGCTGTCGGCTCGCTCTTTTCCAATACTTTCGAATTCATCGAAAAAGAGCACACAGGGCGTCCGGCTGACATAGTCGATCACCTGCTGTAGCCTGGCAGCCGTTTCCCCAAGAAAACTGCCGACCAAACCATCGTAGCGAACGGTCAGGAACGGGAGACCGAGCTCGACGGCGAGCGCTGACGCAAGCGTTGTCTTGCCTGTTCCGGGGGGGCCGACGACCAACATCGTGTGACGCGGCTCGAGCGAATGCGAGCGGAGCAGGCTCGCCTGCGAATATTCGCTTAAAAACTCCTTGAGGTCCGCAGTGATATGCCGTGGCAGGACGAGGTCGGACAACCGACGGGAAGGAGTTTCCTCGCGCAAAAGGGTCTGCAATACGTCCGGCAACATCGGCGACGCCTTCGCCTGCATTGGTTCGTCTCGCCGATCATCAATGACGGGCTTGTGGCGGGAAGCGTAGCCGTGCCTCTGCTGAGTATGAGCCTCCTCAATGAGAGCGCTCATCGTTTCCGCGATATCCGCACGATTTCCGCGGCTTTGAGGCCGTGCAAGCCGATACACTTGTTCGTCCCTACTCATCTACGCCTCCCAGATTCGCTCGGACAGGCCACTAAAAATACCTTCCATATAGTTGCATGTTTATCAATTACGCGAACGCCACACGGAAAAATAAATTTCCTCGCGCCAGCATCTGGTTGCTGAGGTCAGAGCTACCGCTAACGGTGGCCATCAAGCAAGGTTCCAGACTATACGCCTCTCATACGAGCTTGGCGAAATTGTGCGTCACCAGGCTATTGCCAGCGGTAGAAGGAGAGCTGGTGCCTACAAGATCCCCCACGCCCGAAACCTCCCCCTCCCCGTCATCTCCCTGAGGCCCAGTTCCAAAACAATCCGCCGCGCCGCCTGCGGCGTCACCTCGAGCGTCTTCGCCACCATCCCGGCCGACACCAGCGGCTTTGCCATCACCAGTTCGACCAGTTCCGGCAGTTTTGAAGACGTCCGGCGCCCGTCCAGCTTTCGGTCCATCATCGTTTTCGCCAGCGTCAACCGGTCATGTTCTTTCATGCCGATCTCGGCGGCCGAGATCAAACCCTGGGCGATAGCAAGTAGCCTGGTTTCCCGGTCGCGATGCCGGCGCCGATCAACGGGAATGGTTTTGAGGCCGAGATTCACGGCGGCGAGATGGGCGCCGGTGGTGACGCCGGCCTGGCGTAGGATCGAAGCGGCAAAAAGCCGGCCGAGCCAGGGCGCGTGCTGCAGCACCGCCAACTCGTTCCAAGCATCAAGGGCGATTATCGCCTGCAGCACCGCCGGCAGGTGTTCGGCCTGCCGCAACGCAGCGCGCCATTCCCCCAGCCGCGCGTCCTCGTCCCAGTCGAGATCGTAGATCATCGGATCTTTCTCTTGGCCGCCGCCACGGCCGGGCTTAGTTGCGTTCTCGATCGCCGCCTCGGATCGTGCCAGCACCGCATCGATGGCGGCATAGTCGACGCCAGATAGATTTTTCGCGTCATCATCATCCCCCTCCCCTTCCGGATCCATCGGGGCCGCGGGTCGGATGACGCCAGCCGCCTCGACCGCGTCCACGCCGATCAATGTGATCTCCGAAGTCCGGCGGAGGGTCCTCAAGCCTTCGGCCGACAGCGCCCAGTCGGGCGATTGGCCGACAATGCGCCGACGGGTACGCAGCACATCGCGGGCGATTGTCAGCTCATGGGTGGGTGTGCGAATATCGCGGGTGGCGTCGTGGAGGACGAGATCTTCGAGATGGACGAGTTCGCCGTCGATCCAGAGCGATGCGCAGGCATCGGTGAAGTGGCTGCGCTCGATCCAGCCGGCTCCGACTTGGGAACGGGCAATGCGCTCGTCCAGACGCGTGAGTGCGATAGCGGCGCGGAATGCCGGCTCCCAAAGCGCTGCCATGCTGATTTTCGCGAGATCGTAAGCCATTGAAATCATGGTAAATGATTTGCTACACGAACTCTATCTAAATATTCTGGTTCGCCACATGGTATGATTGCGGGTTGGCATCATAACCATCGATAAGTATAGGTTATCGATGGTTAGTTGATCTGGAGTCGCAAATCAGCATGTCGGCCGTTCTAGATCGGTGGATTCCCCCGAAATCCGGGCTTTGTTGCCACTTTTCGCCCAGATTCGGCGGATTCTTTTGCTTGATCAAGTGGAACATCGCTCGCTCGATCCGCTGAATTGAAGCCCCTCCCCTTCCCTCCTCCTGGCGTCAACGCCTGCTAAAAGCGACAGTCCGGTGCTGCGCCCTCTCAAAAGAGCCAGTTTTGCGGCATTTCGCCTGTGGAAGGCCACTGACGGGCATCACGCACCCGGGATGGCTCGTTGCCCATCTTCGAGCAGAAAGCACGCTCAGCGGCCTTCCATTTCATGCATAAAACACGCTTGCAAAGGAACATTTTCTCATACATGTTTTATCTGTACAAACCACCTTGAAATGGGCCGCTGAAGCCGGATGGCAAAGAGACAAACAGTTAAAGTCCCCCAACCTCCGAAGCGCCTCATTGGCTACGCCCGTGTCTCGACAGATGACCAGGTCCACGACGCCCAGATGGACGAGCTCCATGCCGCCGGCTGCGATCGAATTTTTCAGGAGCACGGCTCGGGTGTTTCACGCGCGCGTCCGGTCCTGACCCGACTACTCGGCGAACTCGTCGCCGGTGACGTCCTCGTCGTTGTCCGCCTCGATCGGCTTGCCCGCTCCGTGAGTCACCTCTTGGCGGTGATCGAGGATCTTGAGGGACGCGGCGTTCATTTCCGCTCGATCCGCGATCCGATCGATACCTCAACGCCGCAGGGGATGTTTTCGCTCCAAGTCCTGGGTGCGGTCGCGCAACTCGAAAGAGCGCTGATTGCGGAACGAACAAAGGCAGGCATCAAAGCGGCGAAGGCGCGTGGCAAACTTCCTGGAAATCCTGGCTTACGGGAAAGGCGGCCGGAAGCGATCAAGGCCGTGTCGCAAGCACGCGACAAACTCTACCTCGATGAGCTCATCTCATCTGCGCAGACATGGCTGCCTATGGTGCGGCAGCTCCGGCCTCAACACAGCTGGGACAATGTGGTTCGTGTGCTCAATCGCCGCGGCCATGATTGGACGGTGGAGCGCCTTCGCCGCGCCGTCCATCGTCTGGTCCGCGAAAAACTAGCGGACAAAGAGCTTCTTACCCGGTCCCCTCGCCGCGCACCGGAGGACCACCTGATGAAGCTGGTGGCGGCGATTGCCATCGCGGATCCCGGATTGTCGCTTCGTGACATTGCTACTCAGCTTGATAAAATGGGAGAACGGCCCGCTCGGGGCGGACGCAAATGGCAACCATCGTCCGTTCGCCATCTCTTGGACGAGGCCCATCGTTTCGGTCTCATCCGTCACTAAGGGTACGAAGCATCAATCTCCCTATCGCGCGGCTCCTCGCCTTCCCTGATTTAGATGGCAGAGACTGCCAACCTTTTACTCCAGACGATCTCCATCCCGAGTCGCCGATATTCCGGTTCAGAGCGGAGTTTCAGGACTGGAGCGGCGGATGGTGGCATGCTCTTGCTGAACGAATTTCATCCTGTTCAGCGGAAGTTATTTTGGTCGCAAGGGCCCCACTTCCGGCATCACAACCTCCTCGTTTCGGTGCCTAACAAGAATGGTGCGCGCTGGCGGGGCAGGGCGCAAACGCCGGCAGAAATCGACTTGCCGGGAAAGTAGTCTCTGATTAGTCTCTGAAACTCCTGGGGGAATTCTTTTTCGATGTCGCACTTCTCCGATCTCGGCGGCGCAACGCTCGTCAATCAATTCACTATTCATCACAAGGACAAGCTCACGGGCGGTCGGCCGTTTATGTCGACATGCGTGCCGCAGGCCGTCTACCTGGATCTCTTCGATGTGCGCATCAGTCACGGCGCCGAGTGGAAGGACAATGTCAAGGATCCTAACGATCCCAACTTTCGGATGCGTTCGACTATCTGGGCGCGGGGAGAGATGAAGGATAGCATCACCGTATTCAGAATGGACGGCCCGATCGGCACCTTCAGAGAGATCGCGGACGTGATCATCAAGCCGCTGCCGAAGGGGCATGTCGGCGGGACGAAACGCGCTACGTCTTCTGATGGGATCGGCTTCTCCGGGATGTCGTCGCATGACGTTCCCGAGGAAGGCCTGATGGTGGAGGAACCGGGCACTCTCCTCTACGTCGATCCCCGTGAAGACAAATGGCCGTCAAGGACCAAGGATCCACATCTGTGCCTAGAAGGCTACATCGACGAGGCGGAGTTCAACAGCTTGATGCAGCGCCTGTCGATGACACACGCGCCAATCCAGAAGGCGGAGATGCGCGTGCTGCTGGAACTCTTCCAGTACGAAGTCGAGGCAAGCCTTTCCGAGCCGTCGTTCCGGCAGGACTACGGCTTTCTGATGCGCAGCAAGGACAACTGGGGGACTACCCGCGCTCGCGTGGAAACGCTGCAGGTGACCTACCAGCCGAATGTCGTCCCGCCACCGCCGGAAGCGAAGATAGACGAAGACGGGATCTACCAGCCACCCACGCCGTTTGAACCTGTGTCCGCCGCCATCGTCAAGAAGATCGAAAAGCACCTCAAGAACCTCGCCACGGTCACGGCAATTGGTCTCACGGCCATCTTCATCGTCCTTATCTCAAGGTGATCCCGTGAAACAAAAATTGTCATCTGGTGCCCAGAAGGTCGCTGCAGCAGCCAAGGCTCGTCCTGCAGAGACGAGGTGGTCGTTGATTGGAGCCGCGGTTGGCGCAGTCCTTGGTCTGCTCGTCGGAGGTGTTGGGATCGCGGCCATGGGCGGCGCTGCAGGTGTGCCGGCAGCCGTTATCCTGGCGCTGGTCGGCGGGATCGTTGGCAACAGGTACGGAATCAGCAAGGATCGTCCGATCCTTTAGAACCGCTTCATGATGGCCTGTAGTTCGGTGTCGAGGTCCAGGTCGTTGAAGCGCTGCGGGTAAAGGGTCTGCCCGATACGCAGGACACAGATCCCGACTTGCGCCGTCGTGCGCAGCGCCGACCGTAGCGGCAGCCCGTCACCGTGAAGATAGACGGCTTCAATATGAACTTCGCCGTTCTCCCGACGGATCGTCGACGACATCGAGAATCCTTTTTCGTTCGGATGGGCGCCAAAATCTATGAGCTGCTCGTATAGCGTCTCGTATGCGGTGGAGACCTTGCCATCTGCATCCTGCATATGTGGAACGGCCCGCTTGGCAAGATATTTCCTCATGTGTTTCCCCGATAAGGACGGTGCGGTCATATGTCCGGCCTGTTTTCTGGCCTTTCAGCCATGGCCACGATGAGATCCGCGGAGCAAATCGCCTAATCAGCTTCTCGCGCTGCAACGCGCTAGCGATTTTGCGGTCTGATTTGCTTCGGGATGTCGTCCCGTTGGGTCATCACAATTGGCACCTTGCCTGCCTCTCCGACAGATCGGTCGGAAAGCTCGTATGTTTAGGCTTGGGCGATCATTTTCGTTTCCCGATAGCTATCGCCTCGAACGAGAAGAGCCCAGATGATGCGCGCGATCTTGTTTGCGAGTGCGACGGCAATAACCTTGAACGGGCGGCGCAACATCATGGCCGCTATCCAGGGTGATAGCTGGAGGCCACGACGAGCGACCTTGAGAACCGACGTCGCTCCAGCGACAAGCAGCGTTCGCAGTTGCTGGTTTCCGCGCTTTGAGATGGAACCTATCCGTTCCTTTCCTCCGCTGGAGCGCGCGCGTGGGGTCAACCCAATCCAGGCAGCGAAATCTCGACCGGTTCGGAAACCAGCGGGATCCGGCACAACTGCTCGAACGGTCGCCGCAATGATCGGCCCCACGCCGGGAATCGCTGTCAGGCGCCGAGCGCAGTCGTCCTTCCTCACCGCTTCAAGGATTTTCCGATCGAGCCTTTCAATGCGTCCCGTCACGGTCTCGATTTGCTCGACGAGCTCTTCCAAAGCCATTCGCGCTGCACCCGGCAATCTCAGATCACTATCGTCGCGCACTATGGCGGCAAGGCTGATGATTCCGACCAGACCGGTCGACCTGACAATGCCCAGTTCGGCAAGATGAGCTCTCAAGGCATTGATTGCTTGAGTGCGCTGACGGATGAGCAAATCTCGCGCTTTGAGCACCATTCCGGCAGCCTGCTCGTCCTGCGTTTTTGCCGGTACGTAACGCATGGTCGGCCGGGTGACTGCCTCGCAAATAGCTTCGGCGTCTGCGGCGTCAGTTTTATTGCGTTTGACGTAGGCCTTCACGTATGCGGGCGGCATCATCCGAACCGTATGCCCCAGGGCCTGAATTTCCCGAGCCCAAAAATGCGCACTGCCACAGGCTTCCATCCCTACGAGGCAAGGCCGCAGTGTGCGAAAGAAGTCCAGCACCTGCGATCGACGCAGTGCGCGACGTATGATCACGTCTCCTTCTTCGGCTATGCCATGAACCTGAAAAACGGATTTGGCCAGATCGAGCCCGACTGTGGTAATCTTCTTCATGGAGCGGTCCTTCTTCTTTGTGGCGTTTCAACACGACCACGTTAGGCACTTGATGCCGTTTGAGAAGGGCCGTTCCACCTCATCAGTTTCGGGTCGACTGGCCTGTCAGCCATCACTATGCTCGCTTCGCTCCAAATGCATGAGTCCGCGCCAGGGCCATCAGCATCGGTCCGAGGGAAAATTCACCCCGGCGCGCCTTGGCCGTCAGATCCCGCAGATAACCACCCGCCGAATTGAGATGCCCCGCGTATTACGTGACAGTTGGATAAGCGACCAAGGCATAGTTTGCAGGAGCACAATCGTTCCGATTGGTCGGCCGGCCAGGTGAATCTCAGAATCAATTGAGTTCCGCTCCGACACCTCTCACGCAGGCGCCGTCGAAACGTTGCGCGAATTCCGCTTGCATCGAAGGAGACGGCGGTGGTCCCAAACTTTCTTCCGGGCGAAAACTTCTCGGGGACGTCTATGGGACCGACGAAGCCGACCCAAGAAGTGGCACGCCCGTGCTATTAGTCCGCACGCGATATTTGGTCAGAACGGCGCACCCTCCCCTCGATAGTCGAGTTGCCGCCGAAAACTTTCATACAACCTGCCTTGCCAATGCGCGTGCTTGGATGCAATTACTCACCACGACGAGACCCAAAACGCGTCGACGGAACCGAGAGGTCCAGCTCCATCTTTTTGTGGGAAGCGTTACCCGAGAGGACTGTTATGAAGCCCTGGACGGCCGGCCGTGGCCCTATCGCAGCAACGGAAACCGATGTCGCAAAAGGCAAGCGTGATCAATGCGCTGATGACATCCCCGGCCGCAATATTCCCCAAAAAGGCCGGCGACCCGATACTTCCGTTTTCGATCGGCTTGTTCGAAGTGCTGAAAAGCCGTTTGAAGCCCGACGTTGGGGCGACCGTCCTGAGGCGCGCAGTCGCTGCCTATGTTCATTCAAAGCGATACTATTTCGCGAGCGCCCAGCCGGCCGCCATGCGGCATGATTTTGACGGTGAGGTGGTTGAGCCGGTCTCGGCGGCAGATCGAATGCTGGCGCAGGAGCGCTTCATGACCTTGAAGCGAGACAAAGAACCACCCTCACCTGCTGCCGTTGCGGACAATGTCGCGGCGGCAATACCAAGCAAAAATGAAATGATCCGCGCCGCCCTACTTTCACGCAAAAGAGATCCGGGGGCGGCTCCTTACTAACTACTCTCTCGCATCCTACGCGCGTCGACATGTTTGAAGTTAGGCGCGCCTAACTCACAGACACTCATCATGTGTGCGCCCAAATGCGCGCTTCTTGCATCTCTCGCGTCATTTCGTGGCGTCGAATGGCAATGATCAAGCCGCATCTTAAACGCAAATAAGCGTCGGATCCCATGCTGTGCTCGCAACGAAGACAGACGAGTTAGCGCGCCTAACTTCGCACGATAGAGCAGGTGACCCCGCCTGCAGCTCAACCTGCGCACTATTCAGGTGACCCGCATACCCGGCCACCTTGTCTCCCATCGGAGGTGCCGACCCCGATGGGCTGATGAAATCTTCCGTCTCGCTAGCGGAACTCATTCGCAAGGATCCCAGGCCGTTCGCCGACGCCAATACTGGCGCCGCTCCTGAGTTGCCATGATCGCCGCGCTGGATCCAATGTTCTCAGCTCTTTGCGAAGTCCTTATTACTCGAACGAAGCAACCTCGACGCTTCGTTGGGGTGCGCCGACCGAACACTTGAAGCACGGGAAACTCCGCATTTCTATATTGGCCCCGGTTCGACATCTCGCGCGCTGCACTTTTGAAACACAACGCACCTGGGAGAATTGGTGAGGCGGCTCCCGGCACAATGGGGACCCTGTGGTTAGGCGCGCCTAACTGCCCCCCCACTGTTCGCCTTCAGCTGCGCCATGACCATCGGCCCGAGTGAAAACTCTCCTCGTTCCCAGCGCCGCGTCAAGTCGCGCAGATAGCCGCCAGGCGAGGTGATAAAGTTGGCCCTCTCCAGAATACAGGCGATCGCGATTGCCGCATTTTCCGGTCCCATCCCATCGCAAGCATCTTGATAAGCCGATGGGCTGACACCCAGCATAGATCTGACCACAACCGCAGCCGACATCAGATCACGCCAGCCTCCCACCGCACCGCCTTGTCCATAGTCGCAAATCTGCGGGCAAGCCTTCAGCACAACAGCCAACGGGAAGGATGTGCTCGCCAGACGCGGCGTCAAATCAGTTCTACCCGACTTCGCCCCCTGCTCTTTTTCAGAGCTAGGTTCAAGTTCACGGATGGATTCGGGTTTTGAATTCTGTATGTGGCGCTCATTATGAGCATCATTGGTGCAAATAATCTCGGTTTCTTCGTGAATATTCAGACGGCTGAGCACTTCAGCATAAAGCAACTGCATCTCGTCGAGCAGGCTGTCCACGTCGGCGCGCGATGGTGTGCGGGGGAGGCGCGCCGTCAGATTGATGTAGATGTCTTCAATCGCTTGCCAGTCGCTCTCCGCGCCTTCCTCGATGGCAGCGCTGATCAACTTGCGGACGTCCCTCCGGCATATTGTTAGCGTCTCCTTGGCCCTTCTGAATGCAATGCGGGCAGCCACGACCTCCTGCGCCATCAGAGCAAGTTCCTCAGCCCGCGCTAGAAGCGGGGACAGGTCGAAGCCGAAGGCGGTCTCGATATCGCCATCACGATCCTTCCGCGCAAATCTCTTTCCGTTGGCGCTGTCTTTTCGCACAATCAGACCGGCGTCGACGAGGATTGCAAGATGGCGCCGAAGCGTGGCCCCCGCAATGCCGTGGGCGCGGAGTGTCAACTGGGCATTCGAAGGGAAGACAATCATCTGCCCGTCCTGACGAAGTTCATTGGTCGGAAGGAACGTTAAGAGCGCATCCAGGATGGCGACGCTGCGATCCTGAAGGCCAAGCATCTCCCGGGCTTCAGCAACATCTCGGAAGACCTTCCATTTCTCGACAGACTTACCAGGCTTGATCTCGTTCGCGGCCACCTGCCGCTTCACGAGGGCAAGCGTCATCGACCGCCGCCCAAACGGCGTCGTCACACTTCCCGTATGCATCGTCTTTCACCTTTCAGAAGGCAAAAGAAATCCGCTCACCAAAACGGCGCCAAGACTCTTGACGAAGATTCATGGAAATGCGATTCTCTGTCTTGCTACAGAACAGATAAGGGCTTCCACGACGGCGACGTTGAGGGGGCTCTTTTCTTTTGCGGGTTTCACTCCGTGGTTCGTTTATCCAGCGTGCTATTTGCTGAGCGGTGCTCGCGATACAGTTCCTCAAGCTTCTCCAGGACGAGCGCGGCAAACTCAGGCGCTTCTTTCCGGTCGATGGCGATTTCCAGTTTCCCGTCCGTGTTCAGCACTTTCGCAAGGCGCTTTCCGTCGTCGGCGGTCCACACGTCAACAGCCACCGGAGCTGCCCGCGGTTTCAAGTGCGCGACAACAGCCTTGAAGCGTGCCTCCGAGGGGAGGGACTTAACCTGCGCCGATTCGAGAAACAGCTTGGCCAAGTCGAGCGATCCGTCCTTGGCAAGCAGGTCTGCGAGCTCAACCCAGCTCCGTCGCCCCACACCTGGGGCAGCACCGATTGCATTGATCAGATCCCGGGGGATCCTGACCACGACAGACAGCATGTAGGACAGATCGCTCTTATAGACAGACAGGGCTGACATGATGACGTCCCTGGAAAAGCGCTGTTGCAGATTGTCGGCGAAGAGGGCTTTCTCGATATAGGTAAGATCCTCGCGCTCGTTGTTCTCCTGTCCCTGCGCCACAACGAGTTGCTCGTCCGTCAAATCGCGAACGATCGCCTTGACCGGCCGTTCAAGCGCCTGAACGGCGCGAAGCCGACGGTGACCAAATGCCACTTGATAGCGGCCGGCCTGGTCCGGGTGAGGGCGGACAAGAATCGGTACCTGCTGACCTTGCTCCTTTATCGAACTAATCAGCCCGTCGATATCGCCGGACATGCGGTCTTGCACAAAGGAAGGCTCGACCTCGGCTGGGTCGATCTCGATCACAGTCTGGCCCTCGGCAAGTCGCCGTTCGATCTCGTCTGCACGGGCCTGACGGGCCTTCTCCTCGCGGATCGTGGACCCGACCTGCTTGACAAGCTTGTTGTCCGCCGTGGATTCGTCAGACTGCACAGACGGCGAAAGCAGCGGCCGACCCTGTGTCTTTGCCGGACGCGCTGCATCGACCTGTACGAGGTTCAGAAGGTTCTTCCGGCTCATGCGGTTCTCCCCCAGGATTTCTTGATCAGGGTTTCGATTTCCTCGTTGACGTTGTTCATCGCCTCGAGGGCACGATCGTATGTGCTGCGCGTAAACTGACCTCTCTCGATCTCGTAAAGCGTCTGGTTGGTCAGTCCGGCATCAGAAACGGCCGTGGTCTTGAGCATTGGGAAATTTAAGACGTGGGAACCAAAGATCGACCGCAAATAGCCCACCATCTGGTTCTGCGGTCCATCGGCAGGCTCAAAGCGCGTAATCAGGTAGCGCATCCATGAAAAGTCGACGTTTCCCCCCGCTGTGGCGACCTCCCGAAGAAGCTCGGCCACCATCGCCAGGAACTGGTTCATCGACATAACGTCCAGCATCTGGGGATGAACCGTCACGATCACCGACGTGGCCGCGGTGAGGGCGGACAGCGTGAGATAGCCAAGTTGCGGCGGGCAGTCGATGACGACCACATCGTAGTTGCTTTCGACCTCGTCCAAAACCTGGCGAACCCGGTCGAAAAACATCACATCGCCCACTTGGCGCTTCATCAACGCTCGCGGGGTATCGTGCTCAAACTCCATAAGCTCCAGATTTCCCGGGATCAGGTGGAGATCGGGAATGTATGTCGAGCGGATGATCTCTTGGATGGGCCTGCGCTCGTCATCATAGCGAATAGCGCCGTACATGGTTTCGTTGGAACCGACATCCAGTTCGGGCTGGTTGCCAAAGAGCGCCGAAAGGCTCGCTTGAGGGTCCAGATCGAGAGCAAGGACCCGGTACCCCCGCAGTCCCAGATACTGCGCCAGGTGCGCGGCCGTTGTGGTTTTGCCGGAGCCACCCTTGAAATTCATAACCGATATGACTTGCAGGGCTTCACCATCGCGCCGGTGCGGAAGATACCGCCTGTCAGCGCGGCCGACACGATCGAGATGCCTGCGGATCTTGTCGATGTCTTCGACCGAATACGAGCGGCGGCCGCCCGCCGTCGTGCTCACCTCAAGATCCTCGATGTCGTTCGACACCTGACGAAGGTAGACTTCCTTGACACCCACGAGCTTCGCAGCTTCTGATGGCTGGAAATGCCGAATCCCTTTCTCGGCAACCGGTGGGAATGTGCTCAGGTGATGTGCTTGAAGCTGCGTCGCAAGCGCTGAGGAGTGCCGTTCGATGAGCTCGACCAACGTCTCCTGTGCCGCTAATTTCTTTTCAGCCGTTCGCTTCATTTTGAGCCCGATATTTCACAACAGCGCTTTGAGGCGGTCAAAACCGATTTGTACCGCTGTTGCAATAGGCCCCGATTCTGGCGAGTGGGCAAGCTATATATGGTAAATGAATTCTTAACGAACCTGCTGGTCTTAAAGGCAAATCGGCTCTCTTCACCCACAAATACCAAGCGAAACAAGCGTTTGACGTATTTGAACGCACATACGAAAATCCCCTCAAAAAAATAGTTGAGAATACAGACGCATGGCTCGTTCTCACTCGTCGCTGCTTACTTTCGGCCGGTGGCCAAAGCGACTCAGTGAAGGCGAGTGTTCAGACGCCACCATTATTCGACTTCAAAGGCGCCGCGGACAGGAAGTGAGAAAACAAAAATGACTATGACAACAATCGCGCGGCGCGCCCGGTCCGTCGGGTCGCGCTGTTATAATAGCTTGACGCCTGCTGCACGGATCGATGGCGAGACTGCTCCATAGCTTCAGGCAGAGGAACTCCGCGGTTGGCGGCCTCCGTCAGGTAGCCCGACCGCAGCCCATGCGCCGAAAACTCCCCAGGATCCAGCCCAGCCATCTCCGCCCGCTGCTTCAGGATGGCATTGACCGACTGCGGATCGAGTGCTCGCCGCGAAACAGTCCCCCAACGCCCGATCGCCCGAAACACGCTGCCGCTCTCGATCTTTGCGGCTGCCAGCCAGGCGTTCAACGCCTCCACCGGCCGGCCGGTCAGGTAGACGACCTCGTCCTGCTCGCCGGAGGTGGTTTTGGTGCGGCCGAGATGGATGGCAAGAGAGGGGAGGGGAGAGCCATCCGGCATCTCGATCGGGGGCTCGACAGCTAGCTGTTCGCGGCGCAGCCCCGCGATCTCGCTACGTCGGCGTCCGCCTGATGCGAAGGCGACCATCAGGATCGCACGGTCGCGGACATCGCGCAGACTGTCTGTCGCGCAGGTCGCCAGCAGTGTTGCCAGCACGTCGCCGGTAACCGCCTTGGTGCTCTTGCGACGCCGCGTCCGGGGGACGGCGCGAACGGCGAGGCGAATGGCTGATTTGAGGGCAGGGGAGGCGAAGGCGCCATCGACGCCCCGCCACTTCGTCAGCGTCGACCAGTTCGCCAGCCGCCGGCGCACCGTCGATGGCGCGTGAGGTCCGATGGACTTGAGAAACTGTTGCCGAAGCTTTTCGTCGACGGTGGTGGGCATCCCATGATCGGCATCCGTCTCGCGGCGTTGCGGGTCCCAGAGGTGATGGGCGACGAATTTCAAAAGCAGCGCTTCGGGCGCCGGCCAGGGCAGGGATCGTCCGGTGGCGGCCAATCCCCAGGCTTCGAGATAGGCCAGATCCGAGGTCAGCGCCCGCAGCGTATTGTCGCCCATGCCCTGGTTGACGAGATGACGCAGCGTCTCGACGTCCTGGTCGGTGAGCAGCTCGGCCAGTTCGTCGCGGCGCTCGATCGGCAGCACGGCAGCAATGGTGTCGAGCTCCTCGGCCCGGCGCTCCACGGCGGTCAGTGATGTCTTGGATTTGGCCACGGACGCTCCAAAATGGCGGGTATCGGCGGCCTTGTAGCCGTCCTTTGAGACGATTCTGGGTGATTTGCGACTCCAGATCAACTACCATCGATAAACGTTTGTTATCGATGGTAGATAATCTAACTGATGATCGTACCATGTGAAGAACAGTACCTTCCCACTAGAGTTCGTTTAGAAAATCATTTACCATGATTTCAATGGCTTATGATCTCGCGAAAATCAGCATGACAGCCCTGATGCGACCGGCTTTCGACGCGGCTATTGCCCTGACGCGTCTGGACGAGCGCCTCGCCCGTTCTCCAGTCGGGCAGGGATGGATCGAGCGCACCCATTTCGCCGACGCCTGTGCCTCGCTGTGGATCGACGGCGAACTCGTCCACCTGGAAGACCTCGTCCTCCATGACGCCACCCGCGATATTCGCACACCCACCCATGAGCTGACAATCGCCCGCGACGTCCTGCGCACCCGTCGGCGTATCGCTGCTCAACTCCCCGGCTGGGCCCTGTCGGCCGACGGCGTTCGGGCGCTGCGAAAGACCGCGGAGATCACGTCGGCAGGCACTGATGAGGCGCGGGCGACCGGCGCCATCCAACGCTCAGTTGCGAACGATCCGGAAGGGGAGGGGGACGACGCCGACCACGTCGAAAATCTCCCCGGCGTGGACTATGCCGCCATCGACGCGGTGCTGGCCCGGTCGGAGGCAGCCATTGAGCACGCGAAGAATTCGGGCCGCGCGAGAAGCGCTCCGGAAAAAGATCCATTCGTCTACGATCTCGACTGGGACGAGGATGCCCGTCTCGACGAATGGCGCGGCGTGCTGCGCCAGGCCGAAAACTTGCCGGCAGTGCTGCAGGCCATCGTCGCTCTTGATGCCTGGAACGAATTGTCCGTGCTGCAGCATGCGCCCTGGCTGGGCCGGCTGCTATCCGCCTCACTCCTGCGCCAAGCCGGCATCACCACCGGCGCGCATGTCCCGGCGATCAATCTGGGTCTCAAAACCATTCCCGTCGATCGGCGCCGCCATCATGATCGGGAGACCCGGTTGCTCGCGATTGCCAATGGATTTTTGGTGGCCGCCGAGATCGGCATGAAAGAACATGACCGGCTCACGCTGGCGAAAACGATGATGGACCGAAAACTCGAGGGGCGCCGGACATCTTCAAAGCTGCCGGAACTGGTTGAACTGGTGATGGCGACACCGCTGGTATCGGCCGGGATGGTGGCGAAGACGCTGGGCGTCACGCCGCAGGCGGCGCGGCGGATTGTTTTGGAACTGGGCCTGCGCGAGATGACGGGGAGGGGGAGGTTTCGGGCGTGGGGAGTAATGTGATCGAGCTGGACCATTTGCGTTCATCGTCCGGCATGCACTGGCTCAATCGCAAAACCATTATTGACGAGCGTCCAAGTCGCTGTAGTGAACGCGATAATCCAAGTTGATCACGCGGCCCAGAATTGCTTTGGAGCGATCTACATTACCGCCCCCAAATTTCTGCTAGTAGCCGCGGTGATGCGGAGGGCAGTCGAGATGCGTCAAGGCCATTCTTTCGATAGTAAGAAAGGAGACGGTTCCGCCCCCGACTTCCTCGCTCTAAGGGAAGGAAACGCAACGCGTTGCGACGGAAGATCTTGTCGCACGTGTCGTCCGAAAGCCCGCAGTCGTTTCTCAAAAACGCGTTAATGCTCGCGATGTAATAATCGTAGCCAGCTTCCTTACCCAGCATAATCCAATCACTTCCGTAGAGGATATGATCACAACCCGGATCGAACTCTGAAATCCACCTCTTGAAGGAGGTAGCAATGAACGCTCTCTGCTTCGGCTTGGCGGTCAGGACTTCTGACAAATAGCTTATATCCGCAACAACATTGCGCTGCGTGTTGGCCTTGATGTATTCGCCAAGCCGCCACTCCCAGCTGCCTTCAGGAAGCTGCAGGTCTTCCCGACCAGATGAGCGAGCATCAAACCTACCAAAATGCGCGATGCAGACCCTTAGGCTCGGAAACTCTCTGAAAACCGGGATCCAAAAAGCTGGATCTCCTCGCTTTTCATAATTGGGGCCAGAGCCATTCGACGAGTAACCGTGTGCAAGGATCGGCGCATCAAGATCGACGCAAAGCTTGTAGAGATCCTTTAAGACACCATCCAATTCCTTGTCGGGATAGAATCCAAGCGCATCCACGGTTCGCTTCGGGTAAGGCGGCTTGTTCCCCGAGGGGCGGAAACCCATCGGTGGGTAAAGCTTAACGCCGATGAACCCATGATCCTCAAGGGCCTCTCTCGCAGTGGTGAGTGAGCTCAGTTTGGTCTTATTGGCCCGAAAGGCGACCTCCCTAAGTGGATCGAAGCCCATATAGCCATGAACGACTGGCCCGGCTTTCTTCCTTGCCATCCTCTGTGCAATGACGTCCATAACGACCATTTGGCGACGCAGGGGAGAATTATCGACCGTTTCGTAAAGCCACATGTCGTAATCGACCAGCGCCGGTGTCAGCATGATGGGGTTAAACCCCTGCTGCGTCGTATCCGAAATCAGCCTTTCGACCAGGACGTGGCGGTAAAGTCGAAAGAGACTGAACCAGTTCAGGTATCGACTGACCGGACCAAGACTTGAGAAGGCGCGTTGGCTGGCACTTCGAGCCACAGTGAGCGTGACCGTAGTGTCGGCGCGGAGCTGTCGAACCTGGTCCCCCAGTATGTAGTTCAGGAATTTATCTTCGGAAGCTGGCTGGCGCTTTTCCTGCTCTTCGGCGGACATCAGGCTAAGCCGTTCTCGACGTCGCCGATCAACCATGAGCAAGAACTGCGCTGTATCCTCACTCGCAGCAGCTCGAGCCTTTTCGGGTGATAGGGCATTTTTTTCCTCACCCGTGCCATCTTTCAGGTAGGCAATTTCTTCGTCGGCAGTGGGCGCCCTGTCCGCTCCCAGCAAATGAAGAAACAATTGAAGTGTCCAGTCCGTGACATCAGGGTCTGGAATAGCCAGCATTCGATAAGCTTGCTTAGGGTAATCCTCGAAAACGACTTGCCGTAGAAATCGAACAGCTGGGAGGTCAGAAGCGTTGAACACATGGCAGTGGGCGTCGATGATCGTGACATTCCCACCTATGGTGGACGGACTCTCCGGTGTGCATCCTGTAGCCAGAGCGACAGCCGACAGCGACGCATGCGTCAGAAAATCACGACGTAACATGAAAGGCCCCTCAACCCACATGAAGATGCAATCATAAGATGATCGTTTGTGCAAGATCCTTGTCGAATGGTTGCTTCTATCTTCACGGTGGTTCCTCCGCCGCCGCTCATATTTGCCAAGACGAGGAAGGGGGCGAAGGCGAACTACGTCTGGACGACCAACGGCGGCAAGGTGAACCTCTACACCCACGGAGACGGCGGCGGCGAGAGCATCACCTACGAGAAGGCGCGCGGCGTCGCCGAGGACAGCGGCGTCGCCGAGGACAGCGGCGTCATCGAGGCCGCCTTTGATGGAAACCACGGCTGGTTCTCGCGCAACCGCTCGAGCGCTCCGGTGACGGTAACGATTAGGACGGACGGCGCCTATAGCGACATTAAGCAAGTGATGTGATCCGACCATCGTCTCCAATGAAGGGGTCTGGCTCTCGAGCGGGCCGGATCCCGGCAGCGAGTACCCTCGTTCGCGAAGCGACGCCGCCCCGTCCAAACTGCGCATGACAACCTATGCACCGATGGTGCTATGATGATTTCCTCCCCGCCGATTGCTATGGATCATCGGAACGGAATGGCGGACATATGGCAAAGCGGATATCGGACTGCGGCAGGCGCACAGAATTGCCAATATGACGCCCGACAAGCGCACGGCGTTCATAGCCGAAGGCCTGCCTATACTGCTGGAAAGCGCACGCGGCCTCTATGCCGCGTCGCAGAGAGTCTCGGACATGTCCCGTGAGTCCAGTGTACTGAAGGGCCATGCGGAAGAGGAGGCGGCCAAGATCCTCATCCTCATGGACATCGTCCGCTGCCCCAAAAAGCGCATCGCCGGCAGGATCGGGACGCTGATGGGCTGGTACTATGACCATCTTTCGCGGCTTCTATATGCAGAGGCCTGTCAATGGCGGCCAATCGATTTAAAAGAATTGCGCGGGATCATCGATCGTCGGCGCGTGACGCACTACCTCGAAGGCGGCATGGGCGAATTCATCGCACCGAACGATCTAATCTACCAGCGGGAAACCCGCCTCTATGCCGACATCGAAGGCCTAGATGACGGCACCTTGCAGTGGGTCGCACCTGGTGGCTATACCAGTATGTTCGATTTCAAGCCGAATGCATTGGTCGTCGCGGAGGCTCTGGCCGCTTTCGGCGCATTCACAGTCGATGGGCTGAACATCCTCTCGGCGGTCTGGAACGAGGTGGATTTCCAGGACGATACAAGCTGTCACGAAAGTGACCGCCTGATCGAGGCGACCCTGGACCAGCTGGTCGCGCGGAGACTGGCCTCCGATGAAGCTACGAACGATCATGTGACAAGTCTCTATCAACGTTGGCAGATGCCACTCTATGCGCTCGACATGAAAGCCAAAGCGGTGGAACGGACGGCACTGGAAGCCGAACAGGAACGTATGCTCTGGGCCGAAGTGGGCAGCGCGAACGACTATTGAGCCTCAGCGTTTCAGGGGACCCATCGCAGCATAGACTTCAGGAAATTCGCTTTCCAGCAATGCCTCTTTCATTTCGATGAGGCCTTGCAGCGTGCGTATCGTGTCCTTGCTGACGGTGCTCAGGCTGTGGGCGATCACGATGCCAAGCAGCATGCCGAAATCGAGACACGCTAACAGCGACCTATCGTATTCGAGCGCGCCCTGACCATGGAGACCCGTCAAGTCCACCTGAATATGCGTGCCAATATCTCTCGGGGTCTGTATGTGCTTATGGATCGATCGCGGATTGGGATGGGCTCCCCAGTCGATTGCCTGCTGGTAGGCTTGATTGATGACAGCCCCTTTTCCAGGATCTGCTTTGTCTATCGCGGCGGCTACATCTTTCACCGCCGACGTGAACCTCTTGCGCGCAGCTTTCATGTCGGCTTCCGTCTTCTCGCGGTCCAGCCACAAGCGCTCGACCGCTGTGTCCGATCTCATCAGATAACCATAGCACGCCGATTCCAAAGCCGTCCTTAGCAGCGGATAGATGGCAACAGCATGACCCGTCAGGGCCGTTGCGACGCTGCTTTGATAAAGCATGTAGCTGTTCAGGAGCAGGAATCCGGCCGTCGCCGTCAGGTCCTGCTCGCCTGACAGCAGTTCCTTCTGAAGAAAATCGCAGTAGCGCTCGACGCCGACCACGAGTGGCGAAGGCTCCGCCATAGCCTCGGCGACATTTTCCTGAGCGAGACGGATATACTCACGGAAGCCTTGTTCGGACTTGAATAACATATAATCGCTCTGTCAACTCGGTCGTATTGCGAAGACCCTAGCGCAATCCTATGTAAAGCAAAGGAGCGTTTAGCCTAACAGGCTTAACAGGTGCGGGGGCCGTTCCCGCAGCGGCGCTCTGTGCCGTTGGCCTCTTCCTTCTTCTGCCCCTCATCGGGGTGCAATTCTACCTGTTCATGAATCTAGAGAGAAAGGGTACGCCTATGACCACAGAGACGACAACGCTAACGACCGGAACCAACCAACTTTGGAATGCAACCTTGCAGACTATCGTGGCCTTCGGCACGGGCGCCGCGTCAGGGCTTACCCTGTTAGGCTAAAAGCTTTGAACATCACGGCGGCGACATCAGGGAAAGCCACCATGACCAATTCGTGTAGTCCGTCCGCGATAGCAGATGCCGAATTTCAGCATCGAAGGATCAATCTCTGCGACGGCGTGATCGGTATTCATCTATCTGGCGATCGATCTCCGCCTCGGCCGCAGCGCAGCTCTCCGCGAGAGTCGGTCTCTATTTTTTTGAAAAAGCCGCGGAAATTTGGCTCATTGGGTTTGCGTGTGGGTGACAATACTATCCCCACCGGTTGAGTTAGGTTGAGCGAAGCCAACTGAGGGGAACGAGTTTAATATTATCTCGCCACCGTTGGACGGTAGAATCCCGGAACCAGTCTTCCAAAAGTTCGACGTGGTCCATAACGATGATTTGCATGTTGGGGTAGTGCTCTGCGCAATACTCGAAGAGTAGCCGATAGAGCCTCGCGACGGCCGCCTGATCTTCGTCTCCCTTGCCATCGATTTCGCCAACGTCTCGTTCGGGCGGGTAATGCGCTTGAGACGGCTGATCGAGCATCAGGAATGCCGGGACCGGTCGATTCCGAGCACGGAACAAGCCGTGCATCGCGAGATGTGCAGCGACATGGTATCCGACCCAGTTTTCGCCACTTCCAATTTGAGGCAATGCCAGGGGGCCGTCTATAGTGTCGGCGACGACCGTAAGGTTCTTGCGGTCGAGGCGTAGAGGGTTGTCGCCATGTTCGAGTTCCAGCAATCTTGCGTACCGGGTGAGGTCGCGCCCGACGATGCCCAATGCAGTTGTGAGCCTCTCCTCGAGCGCCTCTTGATCAAGCAGTTGCTCAAGCTCGGACACTTCGGCTCGGGCCCGCGCGATCGCAAGCCGGATACCCTCGTCGGAGGCGACAGTTCTTGCATTCTCGAGATAATATCCAATTCGGCCGGCGGTTCGAGCCTGCTCGGTGAACTGGTCTTGCTCGATCCGAAGTCGCTCGTTTTCGGATATTCGAGTGAGGATGTCGGCCTGGACGGTCTTTAACTGATCTTCGAGTGTGTTCCGACGTGACTCAAGGTCCGCCTGCCTTGCCTGCAGGCGCGGATTGTCCCGACGCACCGATTGCAGTTGCCCCTCAAGTGCAGTGAGCGACTTACGCACATCGCTAACAGACGGAATGGGTGTGGCCAGATGACTGTCGCAAAGGGGACACGTCGCGGCATCGCCGCTGTCGTCGGCGAGCAAGCCAATTGACGCCAGCCGCGCTTGTTGCTCTCTGGCCTCGACCTGAAATTCTGAAGCCTCGCGTTCAAGCCGCTGAACGTCTGCAATCTCTTCGCGCACCTCTTGCAGTTCGCCACGCAGCCGCCGCCGGCGGTTCTCCAGATCGGTCAGGTCCGCGGCGGGATCGTCGTTGCGGGCGTAGGCAAGCTCTCGGGGTGCGGCAGCGCTTGCCAGTAGGGCGCGAAGGTCAGCTGTAGAGTCAGCCAGTACGTCCGGGGCTAGAAGGCCAACGCGTTTGGCTTCCTGCAGCAGTGACTGGGCAGTGCCAGATGCTTCATTTGCCAGGGCCCGAGCTTCGGCATATTCACGCTCGAGCCTGCGCAATCGCGCTCGAGCTTCATCGTAGCGCATGCGTTGAAGGTAGTGATCCTCACCCATCGCGCCGACGAAGTAAGGCAACGTATCCTTGATGTGCGAAGGGATAAATTGTTCGCCCTGCCGATGAAAAAGAAGGCGGCGACTTGCTATCTCGTCTTGGGCTTGTAGGCAAAAGAAGATTGCCTGGCTAGCCGAGGCTTCCAGCGGTGCCCGCGTCGATCCGGGCTCCGGCACGTGCTTGTTTTCCGCTATGCCCAGTACCATTGAAAGCTGGGCACGCAAGCCATCGGCGGTGACGTTCTTTACGAAGGGCTGCGGCGTGTCTGGAAATCCCTCAACACCCCGCTCGAAAAAGATTTCGTCGCTGGCTTTTCCGGCTGGTCCCGGATTTTTGCGCGCTATGAGGATTCCTTCGCCGTCGCGATCGAGGAGGATCGAGAACCAGGAGACGCTGCGCCGAATTTCGCCCTCGGGGATAGTACATTCGCCCCGTCCCCAACAGTAGTCAACGATATCGAGTAACGCCGACTTTCCCGTCTTTGAAGCACCGGTGACAATGTTCAGACGACCGAGAACAAAGTCGACGTCGCGGCGCTCACCGCTATGGGAATAAATTGCGACGGCGCGCAACTGCAATGTCATGGCGTCACACCCATGGTTTGAAGAATCTGAACCGGCGCGCCCTGATTGGCGAACCATCGGCCCAACAGCGCGGCTGCGCGACGGATGTCGTCGACGTCAGATGTCGAGGTTGGTGTTTGTGCCGAGAGCTTCATCGGTTTTTGCCCTGTCCGCAATCCTTCGGCGCCCACTACCAGTGCCTTGTGCTGAGCAAGGAACAGCAAAGCCTCCCGGCTGATCGGACGGAGGCGCAAAGTGCGGTCCGGTAGCTCGGCGATAACCGCTTCATTTTCTGCCGACCAGGTCGCAAAAGTCGTATTGGCCCTGCCGGGCAGAACTGCAAGGGTTGGAGGGTGTAGTAGTAACGGCAGAACGACAAAGGCAAGCGGAAGGGGAAATGCTGAAGCTCGAATTCGCTCATAATCCTTGACGGCACGAGCAATCAGTTCGCCGCAAAATGCCGGGTTGAGAAGTGCTGCTTCCTCGGAGGGACGATCGCGCCACGCGAGGCTCCATCGTGACGCCACTGCTAGACCTCCTCGGTTGCGCAGGCCGTCTCGTAGTCCGGGTGCCAGCCGACACGCAGCTCGTTGGCCAGAATGTGATAAGAGCCGACCGTCAAAAAGCGGTGAGTGATGGTCCGGAACGGGAAACGGGCGTCAGCTTCCACCCAGCTATACAGTTCCTGCCCAGCTTGGCGGTATCCCAAATCGGTCATTCCGCCATCTCCGATTTTATCGCGCATCTGCTGAAAGCGCGGTTGCCATTCCTCGATGAGAGTCATCTCGTATCGCGCGATCTCGCCATCGAAGACCAGATGCTCGCGAACCCATTTGGATCTCTGGGTAAACGCGCGGTAGTAGTCGCGCTTAGCATATTCGATTCGATTTCCACCAACGCCGATCGCCTTCAATTGGCGGACAAATGCGCGCCTTTCGTAGTCGGCGATCTCGTCCGTTGTGGGATCAACATGCTCCTGGTCTGCGACCAAAGCATCCCGTTTCAAGCCATCGCGTATGTCGTCGAGCTTTGTTTCTAGCTCCAACACGGAGATTGATTCCACAGGGCTCGCCATAAGTGCTCTGCAAACGCGTGGCCACCACCAGCCCTCCAGTCGCTCGCGGGCAACACCTGCCTGACCCCGAGGCGCAAGCATTCGCAAGTCGTTCTCGATGGTCTTGTCCAGATCAGTGACGAGAGGTTGATTGTCAAGGATTTCGACCGAGCTCAGTAGGGAGGCACGCATTGTTGGGCTGAGAGCCATGAAAGCGGCGTAAGCTGCCTTCAATTCTTGATTTCCCCCCGCCTCAGCGACGGCAACCAGCAGCGCAGCAGCAGCCTTGGGATCGCGTGTTTTTCCTTCGGAGTAGGCGCCAGGCGGAAGGAGCATGGCAGCTGCGCTATCGCTTGGCGCGCGACCGGTTGTCACCAAAGCCAGGCGGGTACGCGCGGGAAGTGTCGGATCTTTCGCAGTAGCCTCACTCCAGACGCGAAGTGTCTTCCAAAGGTCGACGCTTTTGTCCGTGAGACTTGCGATACGATCGATGTGGTGCTTGGCCTGAAGAAGCTCCAGCGGTGTTCCATCTCTCTCGAATGAAACATCGTCCAGCCTTTCGATGCCTACCTCTACGCCCGCATCGGCATTCACGTGCCTCAGACACAGCGCTAGAGCCAATCGGGCCTGATAAAGATAACCTGATGCGGATGGAGCTGCGCTGAAGTTCGTAGATGCAATGGCCAAGCTAATCCCCCTAGGGTTGAGCTTAACCATTTTTTCTTGAACAGCAATCTCGCGCCAGTAATTTGTGCGTTCCCAAGAACAAAGCGCACAGAAAAACGGTCCGCACTCACTGCCAAAGACAGTGGTACAGACCGTCTAACGTCGACGGCTGAGCCTTTCGTGCTCCGCAATCAGGTAGATCAAGTAACTTCGTGTAAGATTGCAGAAAAGCCTGGCCTCGTCGAGATTGAGGGGCTTTCCCTCCAGCATATCGGTACCGTGTCTAATCTGGCCTCCTTTGGGTGATGAAAGATAGCCATGCAGGCTAAGCAGTAACGACAGACTCTGGTCTTGATGCCCGTCGGTTGATTCCCGTTCCTTGAGCTCGCGAATAATATTGTTGAAATATGACTGTTGGATCGACCCAGCCGCGAGCCCTGGGTCTCGAAAAGCCGTGGAAATTGTTTCCAGCAGCCACAGAACTGCTTGAACAGCCTCGACCGCGAAGTCGATCGTCGAGGCGTCCACCGGTCAAATATCCGTTGGTCCGACGACGCTGACAAGCGTTCCGCCCCGCCGGATCAACCCTAATCGGTCAAACCATGACGAGCCAGGCTTGGCGTCGCACAGGAGCTAAAACGCCAGAGTGGCACGCCCGGCCCGCTTGGCACCATGACGGGACCATCCTCATTTTGGCACGCATAGGAGGAGAATCCGCTGGCCGGGCGGCCAGTTGACAGCCGCCCAAAATTGCGCCGGCTGCGCTGCAACCCCGCGCGATCGCGTGCCGGTCCTATCCTTCCTTATTATGTTTCATCGGAACGGAATATTGCTGCAGGAAAGTTGTCGGCGTGAAGCTGTGGGTCGTCAGAAGCTGACCGATGCGCTGGACGTCGTTGAGGACATTGGCGTCTCCGAGAGCTTTTGCGAAATCAAGCAATGCGTTGCGCAGCTTCTCAAGTTGCTTTTCGGTCATGACCCGGGCGCCCTCGATCACCGCCGCTCCCGGACCGACATGTTTCAACGGGTGAATGATCAGCACGTGTTTCGGCACGGTCTTTGTATATTTCTCCTCGAACCAGTCGATCGCTTGGCCCAACTGCCCAAGATCATCCTTGGATATTCCCTTTTCGGATTTCGCACCGTTCTTGCATTCGATGACGACAAGCTCGCCATTGGAAAAGGCCAAAAGGTTGTCCGGTCCCTTTTCGAAAGAGATCTCCGGCCGCTGCGACCCCATCCCGAGCAAGCGTCCCATGGCCATGATGGCGCCCTCGAACTCGTTGTTGGTGTCGGGCGCAAACTGCAAGTCCTCGACGAGACTCTTGAAATGGAGAATCCGATCGGTTGCTTCCAGGAAGCGATTCCGGTGATATTCTTGAACCGCGGCAGCCTGCTTGCCGGCAACCGGCGCCAGTTTCTGATAGGCAATGCCCTCGATGGGCTTCAAAACCTGCTGATTGAGCTTGTGCGCCGCCAGTAGTACCTTCTGCGCATTTCCCGGATCGATATGGTGAGCGATTTCCGCTTGCCTGACGAGCGCGAATGCTTTCGCGTCGTCATCATCGAGGGTGTTCCCGAGGGCCTTCAGGACCCCAACAGCACCGGGGTGATCGTTGATCCTTGCCAGGTCGAAGGCTTCGCGAATCCCGACCCCGACCGGGTCGAGCGAGAGGCCCGGTTCAACCTTGGCCTTGAGGAGCGCTTTCTTGGCAACCTTGACCCATTGGGGATCGCGATCGAGGCATTGCTGGATGACCTTTTTCAGGCCTGCCATGTCTGTGCCGTCGAGCTGTTTGGCCAAGCTCGTCGAGAGTTCGAGCTGCGCCTGCGTCGCGCCGGTCAGCATCTTGCGGCCTTCCGGAGACTTGATCCGGCTCGTGAGCTTCGCTCCACACAGGAGGACGACGCAATAGTCGTCGTTCGAGCGAACACCCCGCCCCATGCCTTGCTCGATGCGTTGCATTTGGCGGCGAAGTCCAGCCTTCGAATCCGCCAGAATGTTCATGTCGGACGCCTCACGAAACGAGGACACCTCCGGAAGATCGACAAGCGCGAGAACGCGGCAAGCATCTCCGGGCAGATCGATGCCGTCGTACCGGTTGATCAGGACAGTCAGGCCGACATGTCCCGCCCGCAATTTGTCGATGCCGACCGTCACCTTGTCGCCGATCAATATCTGGTCGGCGACATCAGCCCAATCCTCTGAAGCAGCCTTCGAAGGAACGATCACCACGACGTTCTCTTTTTTCGCGATGCTAACAAGCATCTTGCGAATGTCCGGTATCTCGATGTCGGGGTTGAGCTCTTGCGGCATCAGGATCATCCGCTCGCCCATGAACTGGGACGATACCGGAATGATCGGGTCAGGAAGCTTTTTGGAGTTCGCGCCGAAATGGGTGATCAGCACCGTATCGTCGGAGAGCGTCGCCGTCATGTAAATCCGGCGCTTTGCCTTCGAGAAGGATCGAAGCAGATCGGTGGGCGGGCAGATCGGCTCGATTTCGAGCGACTGGCCGCCAATGAAGCAACGGCAATAGGGAAGGATCTCGTGAAGCAGCGGGTAGCTGAACATCAGCTCGTCGTCGTCCTTGCTCTCATGCAGAACCTTGAGGATCTTGTCCTGCTTGTCCTTCCAGGCCCAGAACGGCACTTCCATGATGGCGCGGGGATCGCTTGCCTCTAGCGAGAGGAAGCGTGAATGGCTTTGTTTCTTGAGATCGCCGGAGACGATCTTCAGAATTTTACCGTAGGCTTCGTGGGTGTGCGGAAGCTTGATCCGGAATTGATCGGAAATCGTCGCGATCGAAGCATGGGCGTCGTCGACGATAACCGCGCCGATATTCAGTTTGACGTTCTCGACACCGAAAACCGATCGGCCGTTGAAGAGCTTGTGGACGGTCGTGACACAGATCTTCTGACCAGCGGCGAATGCCGCGTCGCGGGGATCCTCCACCACTTCTAGTCCAAGTGCGTTTGCTTCTTCGGTGACTTGGGAGACCAATTGATGATCAGGGCAAATATAAAGCGCAGGGCCAACACTCTCGTTGAGCGAGCTTTGCAGCAGGAGAAGCCCGACGAGCGTCTTGCCGCTGCCGACATTGAGCTTGATGACCGTGTCGCGCTGCTCACGCAGTTTGACCCAGGCCTTCATGACCTCCGTTTGGATATCGCGGGGGAATGCAAAGCGTTTATCTCGGTTGAGCGTCAGAAAAATGTCGCGAGGGTCGATGACCGGTGCTTCGTCGTCGTCCAGCAAGTCTTCAAAATTTACCAAATTTGCCTCCCAGCAGCGCTCCAATCGGTGGCCCACGCCGCATATATGCATCAACCTGAGATTTACCAATGACGGTTTCGATGCGTCCGTCTGACATTTTGTAATTAGGGCGCGTCAAAAAGCGCTGATCGACACGGGTAGGATTGGAAGAGGGACGCGGGCTTAAGTACGGTCAACAAGCCGCGGGAAGCGAGTGTCTTGAAGTGCCATGCTGAGGTCGAAGCTGCCAAGGTTCTTTTTCGACCGACATAATGCGTTGCCCAAGGAAGCTGATTTCGCATCGGATCGGAGGCCCGATGGGATTGTGCTCCTTCTCTCCGCTTGGGTTCGCCGGCGCAATATAACATTCCCGGTGCAACTGCGTATCGCTATTCTCGTTGGGTCCGGTCGAACAACTCTTGGACCCACGGCGAATGATGGTGCTCCTGAAACACGAGACATAGCTCCTTCCGTGGTCGAGTGACGCCAACGTAGAACGATCGGCGAGCCTCACGTATCCCCGCTTCCGTCCTGCGGTCTCGCTTGTTGGGAAAGTCGCTATTGTTGACGCCGTACATGATTACGGCGTCGAATTCGCGTCCCTTGGCGCTATGCAGGGTGCTCAGCGTAACGCGGCCGTCGGTATGCGCGCGCCCCGCAAATTGGGTAAGGGGTAGATCACCGCTCTTCGTCGGCTCCGTAGCCGAGATCATTTCGGCGCAGATTTCCCATTCCTGCTCAGCATTCCGTGCCAATGCCCGCCAGGGAGTGATCAGTTCACGATCGAACCGCCGAAGCCACGCGTGCGTGGTCACTGGTACGCCGATACAGCTTTCAAGAAATAGGACGAGCTGCCGCGATAAAGCGTCCTTTTCTGCTTCGCTCGCGAAACTACCAAACACCAGAGTCGTGGACTGAGATAGGAGGCGAGAGAAAGGCGGATCTGCATCATGCCACCCACCAGTCGCCCACCTGGCACAATCTTCGATAAAGCGTGCTAGCCGCGAGCTTCTTCGCACCAACGCGTTCGTGTCTGTTCGGACGAAGGGGATGCCTGCCTGTTTCAGAGATTCCGCAATCTTGTCCCCAAGCCAGGCAGCTCGGT
The DNA here is from genome assembly GCF_000419765.1 of Rhizobium mongolense USDA 1844. Classification (GTDB taxonomy): domain Bacteria; phylum Pseudomonadota; class Alphaproteobacteria; order Rhizobiales; family Rhizobiaceae; genus Rhizobium; species Rhizobium mongolense. The sequence continues at coordinate 39,601 of NZ_ATTQ01000025.1, forward strand.
AGAGCACCGCAATCTTGCCGTGAGCAGTTCCCCTAGAGACAAGATGCGGAATGATGGTCGTGGCGATCATGTCGGCCTGTGTGTCGAGCCCCATTGAAGCTGCCCAGAAGGAGATTTCTCCTTCGGGCGCTCCATCCACTTCCCGATAGTCTCTCTCCTCTCCGAGTGCACCCAGCGACGCCTTTATAAGTTTTCCGCCCGACCGATAGTTGAACCGTAACTTGATCGTCTCGACGTCCGCTCTTTGCGTCAGGCTTTCGAGGAGCTCCGGATTAGCACCGGCGAAGGTGTAGATCGACTGATCGGCGTCACCGACCGCAAAGAGCCGTATCCCGCCGCGAAAGCAAAGCAGGAGCACCAGCTCATGCAGGGCATATCCGAGATCCTGATACTCATCGACAAACAACACCGGGAAACGGGCCCAGATCGCCTCGCGGATCCAGGTGTTTTCCTTGATCATGCGGTACGCGAGGAGCGGCATGTCGTCAAAATCGATCAATCCCTGACGACGAAGTTCCCTCTCATAATGTTCGATGAAGGTCACAAGCTCCGGATTTTGGCCCAGCCACTCGGGACGTGTCCGGTCGACATCTCGCTTTCGCTTCTCGGATGCGAAGCCCCATCGGTCATGGGGATTCTCGCCCCCGTTTATGGCGGACTCATACGCGGCTTCCACCGCCGCCCGAGCCTGTGCCTTCGTCGCGATTTTCAGCTCCGCGGGAAGGCCGATCGAGACACAGCGCGCGTAGGGCGCGATGACCTGGCTCAGCGCGAAGCTGTGAACGGTCCCGATGAACGCCCTGTCGCCAGGCACGATGCCCAGTCCGGCGAGCCGCGTTTCAAGCTCGATTGCGCACTCATTATTGTAGGTGATGCAGGCGACACCACGCGGATCGACGACATCGTGCGAGAGGGTACGCGCCATGGCTGTCGTCAGAGTCTTGGTCTTCCCGCTGCCCGGCCCCGCGAGGACGACACAATGCCCAGTCTCCAAAACAGCCTTCAATTGCTCAGGATTCGCCTTAAGCTCCTCGATGGCTCGGAGCAGGACCTCGCTACTGGACACGGCCGACCACGTTCCGAATTGCGTTTTCGATGTACGGTGGCGGCGCCAGACCGGCCGATTTCTTTGCCAGTCGCGAGCTCAATCGACCTTTGCCGATGTCCGCGACCATCGCCAGCAGTTGCGCCGGATCGACCGCAGCACCCGATCTCCAATTGGCGATGCGCCTTGTGCGAATGGATCCGAAGCCTTGCTCGCTCAGGATATCGAGGAGGGGCGTGAGAAGCGCCGGTGTGCCTGCAACTGACACCTCGAACGTCTGCTCGTTCAGGAAGATTCCCGATCCCGCAGCTGTCGACGAGAGATCAGCGTACGGCTTCGCCTCCCAGGTAGCGCGTGCCTCTGCCGTCATTGGTGCGTTCCTTCGCACCGCCAGTATGTCCTGCCAGAGGTCGATGACCCGCTTCCGGCCCAGCGGGGGCTTGGGGGGCGTCGAGCCGTCCAGCGGATCCCAGTCGGTGATCACCGACCAGGGGATCCCGAGCGCCTCTGTGAGTTTGACATAGGGGCCGAAATTCGTACCCGCCACGTTGCAGACCGTGATGCCGAGGTCGTCCAGATTAAATCCGAGCGATGCGGCGAACACGGGGACAAGCGCTTCCTCGGCATCCCCCTCGACATGAATGACGCCGCGGGCGAACAGCATTTCCGCCCGCGTCGCATCAAGGTAGTTTTCCAGATCGTCCAGTTCCTCCGGCGTCACCGGAAGATTGGCGAGCGAGTAGGCCTGCGTGGCGCGGTCCCGCGTTCGTAGCTGAATGATCGATCGCAATGGTGTCACGGCCGCGAGGGTGGGCGAATGGCTCGTGACGACCAAGGTTTGGGCCGCACTGGCCTCATTCAGCAGCTTCTTGAAGACGGATCGCTGCAATTGCGGATGCAGATGGGCCTCCGGCTCCTCGATACAGAGTAGCGAGAAGTTTCGCTCGTTCTTTCGCCTGCGCCAGGCAAACTCTGCAAGCTTCAGCGCCAGTAGCGCGACGTTGGCTGAACCGAGGCTAGCTTCGGCAATTCCGCGCTTGCCGCCGTCGATGAACATCGCGATCGCCCGAAAGAGCCGCAACGGGTCGGACGGGGCAAATCGAAGTCGCGCATCGACATCATGCGCCTTGCCTGAAAGGTGAAGGATACCAGCGCGGAGTTCATCCTCGAGCGCCTTGATCGTAGGAAATGCCTCGAGGCTCTTTGTAGCTTTGTCGAGTTCCGCCGCAACGGCATCGAGATCGGCGCGGCTGATGCCAGCGACCGCTTCCTCAAGAAGATGCCGGATCGGCGACGTCCGCCAGGTAGCGAGCTGCCCCTCGGCGTCCCGCAAGGCATCCAGGACATCGATCGCTATGCGCCGACGGACTTTGCCCGGAACGGTGCGAGTCTCGACACCCCCGCCATACACCAGAAATTCGCAATCCTCGCTGGACTGCGCTGAGCCGGTAACCTCGGCCTTCTTTCGAAAGACGTAGCTGAGCCTCGCAACGCTCGGGTCGTCAGCAACGCGAAAATCTGTCAGGAGCGCAACGAGGGCCGGGTCGCCCGCGAAATCAGCTATATCGAGATGGACCTCGATCGGTTGGCTGAAGTCGGCCGGGCATCCGTCCCAGAAATCCGACAGCCGCAGTTGCCGCGCTGCATCCGGAAGTGCCGGGTCCAGGATCAGGCGGATCGCAAACAGAAGGTTGCTCTTTCCGATGCGATTTTCCCCGAGCAGCACGATATTGCCATGCAGCGGGATATCGACGAATTTGAAGTTTCTGAAATTCCTGATGCCTAGTTTACTGAGCCGCATTTCCGTTTATGCCCCGAGCCTCAATATCCAACGGCCAATCTTTGATAACAAAAGATTATTGCGCCTGAACTATTAAATGACGTCTATCTTTTGCATGCTGGAGAATTCATTTGGCAAACCATTTTTTGAAGCCGGTTCGCTATCCCGATGACAACGGGGATTTCCACAGCAACGTGCGATCGAACTGGGAAGGCGGCCGACTGACGAACGTCTGCTTCGATCTCAACATCCTCGCTCGAATCAGCGAGATATTCGGCAATCCATCGTCAGCTGAGATGCATGATCTGCCGGAGCTTCGACAGGAGCTCGCTCTTCCGGGACTTATTTTAAATCCCGGCTTCGCCTATCGCGAGATGGACCCGCAAAAGCTCCTCGGCAATTGGGAGGCGTTCGAGCATTTTGTGTCTTCACTATCTCCCGCATATCGCAACACTCCTGATGCGACCTGGACACCAGAGCTGTCATGGTCGGTTGGTCAGGCGGACGACGCGCCGCGATCCTTCTGGGCGCTACCTGAAGCCAAACGGGAATATCTCATCGGCTTCTATATCGCGCAGCTCTTGTTGCGGGTAGGTCGCAAGGCCCTCGGCGAGCCGCAAACTATGCTCTTAGCCTATCTCAACGACAGCTATCGCCTCAGTGGGCAATTTCTCCCGCTGGAGGCACGGATCGCACAGTTCGTCTATTTCGATCGATCGCGCGTGCCCGCCGGCGCCTGGTCGAAGTTCTGCCGTGACATTCGCGAGAATTTCACCAAATCAGCCAGCACGCTGCCCAGGCTCCAGTCGGTGGTCCTCAATCAGGTTCTCGACACCGTTTTGCTTCGGAGCGCACAGGCACTTCATTACCGTACGTCTCTTGAAAGCGATGTCTGGATCGTGACCCAGGATCGAGGCATGGCGAATTTCGCCAGCACGTTCTGCTATTCTCCCGACCACCGATCAAGCATAGGGCTCTATTCCGCCTTCATGACGCTTTCTCCGTTCCCTGAAATGGACACGGACCCATACTGGCGCGAAACGGACGCCATGATCGATCATTTCGCCGACGCGCCGCGCCGGACCTTCGAACTTCCTTATCTGGAGACCCGGGCGCGCCAGATTGAGGAGCAGCTGAAGCATCAACTGGGCGGTTGAGCGGCTGAGGACCGCGGCTCGCTTGCGGCAATGCACCTTGTGGAGGACGTCCACCGCGCATAACAATATGAAGAAAATTCGGGCGGGTTGTTTGGGAATGCAGTTCAAGCAAAGAACATTAATGCAGATCGCGGATATGATCTGCGGAAATTTCGAAGACAAGGATAGCTATTTCCGTTATCGTTCAAGCACCTATCTCACCGAGTTTTTCTACGACTGCGATACGGACTATCGCCATGACGGGTCGACCCGCAACTATTGGGTGGCCGAAACACTTAAGCAAATTCTTGCCGAGCCGCATCCGGGGCCAAGCGTTCCTCCGGAGACGTTCGGACGTGTCATCAAAACCCTGATGGACCAATCGGATGCCAAGAACGAGGATTCTGATCGGCCAAATGCGTTGGAGATGCTCAACGGCGCGCTGGCGCGGGAGGGCTTCGAGGCCTTCTACGCCGAGGACCGTCAATGCTATCTGCGCCACGTCGCGACCAATACGATTGCGACGGCAGGGCCCAATCCCCATCGCCCATTCTCGGCGACAGAGCTCAAGCGCCGAGAGCAGTTGACCGCATATCTCGAAAGCGTCTCGGAAGATGCGCTCATCGAGGACGTTCTGCTGCCGCTGTTCCGTCAGCTTGGTTTTCACAGGATCACCGCGGCGGGGCACCGGGACAAGCAACTGGAATACGGCAAGGACGTGTGGATGAAGTACACGCTGCCGACGCAGCACGTCCTCTATTTTGGCATGCAGGTGAAGAAGGGGAAGCTTGATGCTGCCGGCGTCAGCAAGGCCCAGACGGCCAACGTCGCCGAGATCCTGAATCAGGTCACGATGATGCTCGGGCACGAGGTTTTTGATCCCGAGATCGGCAAGCGCGTCCTGGTCGATCATGCCTTCATCGTAGCAGGCGGCGAAATCACGAAGGCCGCGCGAAACTGGCTTGGAAACAAGCTCGATGCCTCGAAACGCAGCCAGATTCTGTTCATGGATCGCGACGATCTCCTGAATCTGTATGTGGTCACGAACCTGCCATTGCCAACCGCAGCGGTGCCTACAGCCACGCCCCCGGATGACGGTGACCTGCCATTCTAGAGACGCCAGATCCGGCAAAACATCATCAATCAGTTTCAATAGGTTACGAAATTGCTCACACGCGGCCATCTCATTGGCCAGATCGTCGATGATCTGGCCGGCATTGCAGCGCAGGCTCAGCAGCGCGCGCAGCTGCATCTCTTTGACCTCCACGTCCACGTCGAGGACTTCGCCAAGGAGGTGCTCAATCGTGTGCTCGGCCTGGCCCTGGTGAACCTCAATGCGGAGCGCTCCAACAACCCCGGCCTCGACCTCGGCGACCCGGGCAGTGGCTGGGCATTTCAGGTCACCGGTGACAAAAGGGGTTCAAAGGTCAAGGACACGCTGGACAAGATCGATGCCGATCAAAGGGCCAGGTACCAGCATATCCGCATACTGGTGATCGGCAAGAAGCAGGGCTCCTACACGTTCGAGGGCGAGCCTTTCGATACGTTCAAGTTCACTGTCGATATGGTCTGGGATTTCGACGACATCTGCGCCCGCCTGATGTCGCTTCCCATCGATACGCTCACTGACCTGGCAAGATACGTCTCCAGCGAAACCCGCCGGGTTCGCATCGAGCTCGAAGTAGCTGATGAGCAGGGCCGGTATCCGACCAACATCGATCACCTCATCGAAAGTCAGCCCAAGCCGCGGCTCACCAATGCTTCAAAGCTCGCGGCAATGGACGATCGAGTCGACCCGGCAGAGGCCGAGAAAGTCATCAGGCTTCTCAGCGGCAGGCTTGCCATGCTCCCGCGCCTTACGCGCGAGGTTTTTTGGTTTCTTGTTGAACGTCGGGACGAGAAGCTATCGAGCGGCGATCATTACCGGATCAGCGATAAGAAGCTACGCAGAATCTATAGTGGCGACGACCTTGATGGCGATCTCGCCCTGCTGGAGGAGGCGCGGCTCATTACGCTGGATGAACCGGATGAGCCCCGTGGACTCTACTACTGGCTGATCCTTTTTCCAGGAGACAACTTCAATACTGGCATTTCGATCATTGAATTTGCGGAAGAACTGAAGATCGATCTTCGTAAGGTGCTCGTGTCTCTAGATTTCTCGGACTTTTAGGATGTCTGTCAGCGCATCATGTCGAGCCGTCGATTTGTGATCCAACCGGCATAACCAGTCGGTTCTTCACTTCCAGAGCTTGGAATCGCGGTTTCTGACCACGCGGAACGAACCGAACGCGGGACGAGCCTTGAAGGAGACGATACCGTCGCCGAAGGCGCCAAGTGCATCCGCCAGTCCTTGGCGACTGATCGTGGCCTGATCGCCGACAATCACCTCCTTCAGCTTTAACGTGTCGGAGAAGGGTTCGAAAAAGTGCTCGCCGTCTCGAATGCTGCCCTTCAGCGAGCAAAAGCAGCGGTACTCTGTCTCATACTTCCAGGCTGTGAATTTGGTGAGGAGCAGACCGTCAAGATCCCGCTCAACGAGGTTCCGACCCGCCGGAGCCGCGACCCGCCTTCTGCAGTATTTGATTTTGAGAAAAACATCGCTCTCAGGGACATCGAAGCCCAGTGCCATCCCTTTATGCTTTTCCGCATAATGCGCCCACAAGAGCGGGTGTGACCATTTGTGGCTCATGCACAGGATCCCGAACTCATCATTCCGCTCGGACTTCCACTTCTTCAACCTTTCCCGGGTTTCTCGACCGCGGAGGTTCCAGCCGAGCAGTTCGAAAGGGTCGTTCAAATCCTTAATTCTGGCGATTTTCAATCGGCGGTTCTGAAGGGCCATGATCCCATATTGCTGCGTCGTGAAATAATAGAGGCGCATAGTGCTCCACCAATGAGAGTTCGACTGCGCGATCCCGAAACCTGCGGGAACTCGATCGTAGAGAGTCAGAATTCCTGTTTGATATCCTGTTTCCTCAAATGTGACGATAGGGCTACCAGCTGCGCGGACGCTGCCGTCTCAGTGGCATGTCGCGGCTCCGGGCGAAACCAAGTGAATTGAGAAATTCTGCGGCTTTCCTGATCTGGTCCGCAAGGGGCGCTGTTGAGCGCCCGATCATGGCATCTATTATGTCGTTTACGACGACAGTGCCGAGGCGGTTTTTAAGCGAAAAATAGCTCTCAACTTCGGATCCAGAAATCTGAGGTCTACGGTCCTCCTTGATAGAGAAATAGACCCTGAGACTCGCAACCGCCTCGCACAACGCAAGAAACTCTGGACTTTTTCGATCGTCCAAAGATAAAACGCGCCGATCGGCGTCAGTCAAAGGTTGGTCATCAATGAATGTGTCGCCCGCTTCTATGGCTTCACCAACCGAGCAAACTACCCACGAGATCGGAAACCGGCTTTTGCGGACCAACGTATTGACAGATTTTCGCTGTAGGGGGCTCATTACCTCGCAATCGTCGAGGCAAAACTTGAACCCCAGCCGGGCGCCGTTCGGATTTTTTGCATGCCCCACGGACTGAGACAGCTGTTCGATGACGTATGCCAAGAACTCATATGGCTCACGGGGCGGCAGCATGGCTATAAGACTTTGCACATGACCGCGGCCACAAGCTTCATTCATTCTCCTCACGAGTGTACGCAGCGCCCTGGCAAGGTCTATGAACGTCTTCGGCGGCTTCTCCGTGAACGTCAGCAACTGGGGGAACTCATCACAGGTGTTGGTGACGATCGAAAGTTCATCACCCGCCGATAACGCCATGACACCTTCGATACGTAGTTGATGCGTTGCGGACAGGGCTTTTTCTGCAGCGATCAACTCTAATGCGAGCGAATAAAAGCGGAAAAACTCATAATCCGGATTTGGCGATCCCGGAAAAATCTCGTTCCATCCCATATAGCCCATCGATCCGGAAACGTGATCGGGGAGCCGGATATAGATTCCGATATGATTGAAATCCGAAATGGTTTTCTGAATGCGCAGCGAGGGATTTGAGAGAAGATCTTCCCAGCAAATGCTTCTTAAGAGCGTGGTCTTCCCGCTCCCGCGGCTTCCATAGACGTACACGGATTTGTCGGCCGACAGATGTGCGGCTATTGGTGTAAACCAGATCAGCGGCGAGCCGGAGCTATCGTGCTCCCACCGTGTGGGACGGAAGGGATTTAAAACAGCCACTCAGATTTCCCCTCTCAGGATCCAGTTTTTCTGCTCAAGGTCATAGTTGTCGATCACAATGCTTCGTTCTGCGAAAAGCTCCTCAACAATGGTTATCAGCCGCTCATCGGATACGGCATTTGAGGCATTTTCCACCAGCGCCTTCAGTTCCGACCAGTAGATCTGGCCTGCCTCAAGGATCTTGGCATAGACGAAGCCTGTATTCCGGTCTGAACTTCGCCGCCGACCATTATTCAAGGCAATCGAAACCGTCGCCTCGCGTTTAAGGAGGCCGGATTTGTCCATCCGGAACGGCGTTACGTGGCAAGCGAGCGGCGACGAATTTTCTCCGAAGAGAATATCAACTAAATTGAATCCCTTGGGGATATCTGGGGCGCTTATGGATACCAATGGGGCGCCATTTGGAAGTTGCACAACTTCTACCGGATCTTCGTGAATATGCCCATGTAAGTAAATCACCGGCCGCCCGAGTTCGCTCAAAGCCCCACGTAGCGCGCCGCCATTGACCAGCTCGGTGTAGGGCGCGAGCCGAGGCCGTCGCTGTGGCAGGAGGTTGTGATGCGCGACGAGCACCGCGATAGTTGAGCCAGCCGTGCTTTCGAGCGCTTGGACGACTGCCGCAATACTATCTTCGGCAATCGCCGGCGTGTCCAACTGACGGTCGTAGTAGGCCTTGATGGCAATCTCAGGATCCGGTCCACTGATGACCGCATCGATGGCGGCCGCGATCTGAGTCCGGAATTCCGGCGGGATGAATGCTTCCTCGCCGCAGCCCCAGCAGCTATTCAGCAAAAAGAGCTCGGCGCGGGAGGGCCCTTTCGGAATCGTCATTGCTATAGGCTTGCCGACCGGTAAGGGCGGAAGTCCGGCCGCGGCAAGTGCCTGAAGCAAAGGGACGAACTTGGTATTCCTACCTGGGTCTTTTGCAAGACCCCTATCTATATCGTGGTTTCCCGGTACGATGCCGATGGGAAGATTTTGATAGATACCCTTGCTGCCAATCTGCAGTGCGCTTGCGATGTAGTTCGCACAGGCGGCATAGCCGTCAAGTTTGCCATAGTCAGTCAGATCCCCCATTATCAGGACACAATCGACTTCACCATTTTCGATGATTTCATAAATTCGTCGAAAGACAGTCTTGACCGGGTTCCGTGAGATAATATTTTTCAAGTTGAAAGGGAAAGTCGAGTCTTTGTCGTCAACAAAAGCTTCGCTGCTCGCGTTTGAGACGAGATGTATATCGCCTATTTGAAGCAAACGAATCTTTGGTAGCAATTTTTCCCATCTCCTTCTTTCTTACTAGCTGCCATGTTCCGAGACTGCAACGCAGAGTCGATCTGCAATGATCGAATTATGTGGATTAGGATAGTGCGCTTGCCTGTTGGCGGTGTGGGACACTGACAACCTGTTTTACGCATGGCGCTGGAATAGGGTCGTCTTTTGCACACGTTCCCGTCAATTGATGAAGGCCAGACCAAAATAGAGGCTCAAGCTCAGTTAGCCGCCATCACGGTTTACGTCGAAAACATACCCCAAACGACTTGAATCATCCGCGAGGTACAGAACCACAACACAGTCATTGCCCACTGCTCGGAAGATCCATGATAGAGGCCATTATCAAGGATATTCAACGTGATGATCCCGTCAGAAATTTGCAGGTCGCAGGTTCGCATCCCTTCAAGGCGGTCAGGCCGGCTGCTCTGTATGGCTCACACGCGGTAGCACACCTACAAAGATTCGTAGCTTTGTATTGGAGTGGCTGCACCTCGTTCGAGAATCGGCCTATTCCGCTGCCCATTCCCTCTTCCAAGAAATTTCTCGGCCGGTTGCCCGGGTCGACAACCTTCATGGAGAGGCGAACCTTGCCGCGCTCGTCGAAGCCCATCAGCTTGACCCAGACCTTGTCGCCTTCCTTGACGACGTCGGAGGTCTTGGCAACGCGGTCGGAGGCTAGCTGCGAGATGTGCACGAGGCCATCACGCGGGCCGAAGAAGTTGACGAAGGCGCCGAAATCGGCGGTCTTGACAACAGTGCCTTCGTAGATCTGGCCGACTTCCGGTTCTGCAACGATGGAATGGATCCACTTGCGGGTCGCTTCGATCTCCTTGCCGGACGAGGATGCGATCTTGATCGTGCCGTCGTCTTCGATGTGGATCTTGGCGCCGGTCTTTTCGACGATTTCGCGGATGACCTTGCCGCCCGTGCCGATGACTTCCCGGATCTTGGTCGACCGGGATGTTAATGAGTTTGATGCGCGGTGGGTATCATCTCGACGTCATTTGCGGGCGACTTTCGGGATGGCAGAACATCATCGCGTATGGCATCATCGCACCACCAAATCGGTAGAGGACGCTTCATGGACATTATCAAGCGCGCGCCAGATTTCACGAAGCTATTTCCGACCCAGGAAAGCTTCAAACGCGCCCACGGCGATGTGGTGGCTATGTCCGATGCGATGCTGTCGGGCGATGTCAAGGCTTCGATCAAGGCACTGAGGGAGGCTGCGGATCCGGCCACGTTGAACAAGGCTCAAAAGACATTCAATATGCGGGCATTTGCCCACGAGTTGTTGCGCACAAGCCAGTTCGAGACCGTGTCCTCGTGCGAGGGCCGGATCGCCAACATCTTGATCACAGTACCCTCGACCGAGCGGGGAACGATCAGCGCGCGCAACGAACGCCATTATCGCCGCCTGATTTCGTTGATGGGCGGCAACCGAACCTACACGATTCTCTGTCGCCCCAGCCATATCGGGGCGATCCGGACGTGGTTCGCAAGCATTGCCGATGTCCAGCTTAATTTCGCCTATTCACCCCGTTTCGACTACTCGATTTGGGCTCAAGATGCCTATGTCGCCTTGAGCGGCAAAGCCGGGCAAAGCTTGCTCATCGAGGGGGTCTGCTTTCCCCGCTTTGACGACATGACGATCGCCGACGATCTCTCGGCACAGACGGCGATCTCGCTCATTCAGTCCTACCTTTATTTCCAGGGCGGCAATGTGTTGACCAGCTGCGACCAGGTCCTTATCGGCCTCGATTATGTGTGGAAGAACATCACCCGCTTTGGTCTTGCGACCCAGCAGGATGTCGAGCACGAGTTCGAGGCGGTGTTTGGACGATCGGTCCTCTCCCTTGGCTCCGACATGAGCTCAGACACCTATGCCTACGATCTATTCCGCCAGGGCATCTTCTCAGGATATGGCAACCAGCCGCTCTTCCATATCGACATGTTCGTGACACCAACCGGCATTCGTGGCGACTCGGGCAAGGAAATCGTGCTCATGGGTCGCCCATCCGCGACGCAGGAGGTGCTTGGCCGATATTGCGAAGTGAGCGGAGTCGATGGTGCGCGGATCGACAGATATTTCGAGCCAACCGAACAACTCCTTTCCGCGCACTATGAGGTCCGCCACCTGCCGATCTGCCTTACGCAGGGCGATCTTGGTGGGCACGCCGCGCAGGACTATTACTGGCTGACCTTCAACAACGTCATACACGAAGAGCACGGGGCGGGCGACAAGCGCGTCTATATGACCACTTACTCGGAAGATGCAGCCTTGTTCGGAACGGATCGCGCATTGCGGCAGGATCTCGAGGACGCTGCGGCCTCCGTATATGAAAGCCTCGGTTTCACCGTACTCCGGATGGATGGGCTTGAAGAACTGGCATACGGATTGGGCAGCGTCCACTGCATCACCAAGGAGCTCTACCGGATCGGGTGACGGTCCAACCGGCGCTTGCGCGAGCAAAACGTTCCCGTGATCCGATTGCCTACCTGTGCTGCAGCAAGAGCCGAAAATCTAAACCACTTGGACATGGAGCTCCTTTTCGGTTGACGGTGGGGCAGCTGTTCGATCCTTACGAAACTGAAGTGATGCCTCCCCATGCCCGGCGGAATCGGTATTTCTTTCCGCCAAGATCCTGAATGAAGTTCCCCAAGGCCAAGCTGCACCGAAGCTTCTGCTTTCGGAAACTCGCCTGATCACCCCGAACGCCAAACATGGCGGCGCCTTTCGTTCATTCTTTGCCTGCCCATCCAAGATCTTCCAAGACCGTCCTTCGCCGACGATGTCGTCATTGATCCAGGGAGGTGTTATCAGAGCTTTCGCGCGAACATACTCCGGCATAAGTTCGGTATGTTGACTCAGTTGGTAGCTTGACCCCTCGGTCTGCACGACGACGGCGTGATGTAGTAGCCTGCCGAGCGACGCCGTCGCGACAACTGAGTCGCGAAAACGTTACCCCATTCAGCAAATCCCCGGTTGGAGGTGAGGATCATTTGAGCCGCGCTCGTAGCGTACGTTGACGAGTTGGAAGAACAGATTGTCACGCCCAGCTATTGGGCTTGGCAGATTTTCTCAACCTTGCCCGAACAGACCGATTGCAGTTTTACCAGACTTGGAAAATAGTCTGCCAACGGGGCAAGATCTTCTGAAAAGCAGCCGTTGGAGTCGGGCCAGAACCAGGGCGCGCCTATCTGGGGTTCGGGAGGCCAGTGGCCGGGCGGCATGGTCCTGTTGGCGGCAATCTCGACGATGCCGGCGCAGAAGCGGCCAGACGTGATCTTGGGAAGGCCATGGCATGTGAAACATCCACCGGGGCTAGAGGGAACGATCGGGTCGAAGTTGAACCAGGGCGAAGGTTCGTCGCCAAGGCCGACGAATTTGAACTTCTGCGAATTCGGCACATCCGCCGCGTACATCGATTTGACGACTTTCCCGAGCGTCGTCCCTGGATGCACGATGAACGGATTGTTGCCCAGGTGGCACATGTTGCAGAAGTCTTGACCATCCTTGGGATGCACCAATTCGCCGAAATCCCGCTTCTTGAAGTCTTCCCAGCCGATGCGTTTCGTGCCGGAGCCGTCGTAGACGACGTTGTCGAAGAAGCAGGCATTTGTCTGAAGCCTGTCGGTGCAGATCGTGCCGGCATATTGCTCCTCCTTGTTGGCTTTGCGCCGGACGAGCATAACGCAGAACCCGCCGGAAGCGGCACCCCTGTATGTCCAGACTTCGGCGTCGTTCCAGTCGGCACGGAAAAAATAGCGATCGGCTTCGGCATCAAGTTCCCCGCCATAATTCCAGGCAGGGTCGGTTGCCAATGGACCGGGCACCGGGACCCCCGCGTCAACACATGACTTCTGGTATGCCGCGACGCTGTTGCGGTACTTCACCCGGTCCTGGTCCAAGCTACTGTCCTTCAGGACCGAGCCGGCGCCCTGCCGCTTGACAATTTCGTCAAACTCCAGCTGTCCGCGGGCGAGCCGGCGGGCGACCTGGCGCTGCTGCTCGGCCGCGTCGGTCCCGGCAATGGCTGCCGCCAGCTCGATCTCGACGAAGTTCCTTTCCGCCTGCTGGGTCGACGACCTGTCTGGTCCCGTCAGCGTGCCAGCCATCTGTCGGTATCGGGTGGATGCGCCGTCGGACAGTTCGCTTTCGACACAAGCGTGGACGCGATCCAGCAACCCGGGTCGATTGTCGTCGCTGACCTCGACCTCTACGCCTGACGGCACCTCGAAAATTCCGCCATAGGCGGCGATCAGGTTACACGGTTCATTCGAAGGCGGTCCTCCCGATGCGCCGCCCGTGAGCAACAAACCCGCGATGCCAGCGACGACTGGTAAAGCCCCCAAGGCTGCAATTATCCTCCAGCGCCGCGCCATTTCAGGTCCTCACCTGTTCGAGCAATCTGGCTGAGAACGGCGTGTGCAGAAAAATGCCGGGCTCGCGGGGGCGGGGAGATGGCATCCCAAGGCTGTTGAGTAGCAGCATGGCGTCGCGCGCCTTCAGCGCCGGCCCGCTTGCAGCAATCCAGTGCAGCGCAGCCTGCTGAAATTCACCTGGCAAGCCGGCGCCGGCCAGCACCTGCTTCCAGGTGCGCGACTTGAAATGAGTCCTGCTCGCCACGGCAGTGACAGCGCCGGCTCCGAGCTCGTCCAGCACGCCGGCCGCGAGCATACGCTCGACGATGTCGGCTACGTCGACGAGCGGCACGGTCAGCGGCAGATGTCCGATTTCGGCCGGCCCATGGACCATGGCCACATCGGCATCGGCATTGCGGCGAGCGGTGCGGTAATCCTCGAAGATGCGGCCGATGCCAACCATGCCGAACTGCCAGCATTCGGCGGCCCGCAGCGCACCCATGCTCGCCGCGCCAAGCACCTGGCAGCCAGAGTCCAGGGCAAACAGAATCTCCTTGTGCCAGACTGCAGGGCCGGATTCGAACACACCGTCGACCAGGCCGATGACCTTGCGGCCATCGAGCACAGCACGCATGAGGTCACCGCAGCGCGCGGGCGCCACCATGTCAAAAGCGGCCCCGCTCTGAACACCGGTACCATGCAAGCTCGGCCCGGCAAAAACGAGCGCCTTCATGGCAAGCTCCACTGTCGGAGCAGCTTACGAGCCGCTCGTCCGGAAGGCACGTAGGATGCGGGTCGGGTCATGCTGACGAGGTCGTCGGCCAGCACGCGCACCGCTTCAAACCCGAAGCCGCCGCCGCCGAGCGGGAATACGTAGATGTCACGGCCGCCCTCAGCGACGACCCCTACAGCGTCGTTCAAGGCCGGCATTCGATGGTCGGCCTGGTCGCCTGGCGGGAGGAACCGGCAGGCGCCGAACAGCCTTTCGGTGCCTGTGCCCGCCACGCCGCGATATTCTCCCTCGAAGAGGTCGTCCCTGGCGCCCGAGATGAACAGGGCCCGGCATTGAACGGCTTCAAGCAGGCCGGCCAACGCCGCGTCCTCCAGCCGCGGCCGGCAGCCGGAGCCGCTGAAGTACAAGCGCTCGCGCGTTCCGTCTTCCTGCGGCAGCAGGACAGCCGTCACCACCGGCATGGCGCTATCGTCGCCCGCTATGCTGAAACGCGCCTCGATGCCTGCCGAGGCGAGGCGTGACATTGCCCGCACCAACTCATCGTCCTCGCTGGCGGTGAATTCAACGCAGCCGGCTCGCCGTCCCGTGGGGGCGAGTACCGTGCCGAACAGGGCATCGTCCTCGATGAGTTCGCCCAGCGCGTGAGCGAATGCCGTGGCGATATCGCCGCCGGACGCTAGGCCAACCGAACTCATCCGGAATCCCAGCGTGTTCCACGGCGCGAGCGTGACCATGTCCATGCCAACGAGTTCGTAAGGGGCGTAGACCGCTTCGCCGGTCAGCCAGGACATACCCCTGACCCAGGCGAGCTCCTTGTCCGGCGGCAGGTACCTGGTCGCGCAGCGCGACTGACGGTCGAGCGGTACACTGCGAAGGCCGCGGCGCGCGAGACCCTGCGGACTGTCAACGATGGCGGTCAGCGCAGGCGCATCCTCGGCCAGCGCCTGCTCGCAACTCTCCATCACAGTCGAGACCCAGGCGGCCTCGAACGTCATGCCCTTGCCGGAAGAAACCGAAAGCGAGCGTGATGCCGGCCGCACCCCTGAGCAGACGGGAATGCCGATTACGTCGAGGTCGGTAATGTCGGCGACCCGGGTGATGCCGAAGTTGCCAAGGACTGGCTCCAGTTCGCTGCGCGTGAGCCGTCGCGGCTCCGGCTCCACGCCCGCGGTCATGCCGGTGCGGAATGCCTGGAGCCGGTGAAAGGCCTGCTCGATATCGCTATGCGCCGAGCGCATCTCCTCACGCCTTCTCTTCCCACGGGTCGAGAGTTGTCAGATTGTCGGAACGCAGGTTGCTGATGACAAAGGGCTCGATTTTGGCAGGCACTGTATTCACACCCTGATGCGTCTTGAGATAGTCCCTGATGTCAACGGCGGGGCCCGCGCTCCTCGGCTTTGAGACTATTTCCCCGGGCTCGATATCCAGCGCCACGCAGAAGTCGACGTCGCAGACGGTCCCATTGTTGCGGATAACGCGGCCGACGGCAGCCGCATTATGGAGCTCCTCGAACAGCTTGCGCTCGTAGTCGAGATCGAATTTGCGATGGGTCCCCTGTTGCTGCAACTCGCGCTCGCGCTGTTCCAGCAAATCGAGGTTGACCCCGCGCAGGAAGGGCAGGAGTTCCTGCACCACGGCGCTCATCGCAACGATCGGTTCCTTGCCCGCCATCTGGTTGATGGCTGGATTCGCCAGATCTTCCATCGAATAGTGAACCACCATGACCGGATCGGTGATCACGATGGTCAGTCCGTGATCCTTGTCTCCGATGATGAATGCACGTGATTTCTTCTCGGTCATTCTTACCTCCTATTTGATTCCAGCAATTCGCAGTCCGTCGATGAAACGTTGTCGGTCGACCGGCGAGCGGTGTGGCTGCAGCCGTGTCATACTTTCGGCCGTCTCTCCGGGGTAGATTTCCTGGAGGCGGTGTGCATAGCCGTTCGCCTCCCACCTATTGCCGAGTTGGCCGTGGCTTGCCGCCAGCACACGTAGCGCCGGCTCTTCGTTGCGAAGACGGCCGCACAGCTCGATCGCCTTGCGATAGTCTGCCTGCGAGAATGCAACGCTTGCCCCTACCCACCAGTACTGGTCGGGCGGTGTCGGATTGAGGTCGATGGCCTGCTCGAAGGTGCCCCACGCCTCGTCCGGGTCGCCAACGAAGCCCAGGGCGTCGGCATAGTCGAGCAGGATGTCGGCGGAGTTCGGGTGGCGCTCGCGGGCCAACATGAAGCTTTCATGGCACTCGTCGAAGTCGTGCTGGTAAAGGGCGACCATGGCGCGGCGCCAGTAACCGGCCGAATTGGATGGATCGGAGACGATGGCCTGCTCGGCAAGGTCGCGAGCTTCCGCCAGCAGCGCCGGATCGTTGCCGCCGAGCAGTACCCATTCCATGTAAAGCGAGCTGGAGGCGCCGGAGTAGGCGTCGGCAAACCGGCCGTCTTGGGAAATGGCCTGCGCATAGCAGCGCCGGGCGCGCCTCACGCTACGCAGGTCGCATGTCTTCAGCGTATCCTGTCCCTTGAGGAAGGAGAAATAGGCGGAGGGATCGCTGGTTCGATCCGGCGAGGCCAGGCTGTGCCGCTCGATGGCGCTCGACAGCTCGGATGCCACGCGGCCGACAAGCGCCCGGTTCGAGCTGACGATCAGCTCCGGCGATAGTGGATAGTCGCCCGCCCAGATGATTGCGCCCGAGCTGCTCTGCACCAGGCGCACCGTGAGTTCGTTTCCCCGTTGCCCCGGCCGCACGAACGTGCTCACAGCGTAGTCGGCGCGCAGGGCGGAGTTCGCGTCGAGGACCCCGCCGTCGCTGTTTGCTTGGAACGAGCTGTGCGAAGCCAGCGTCACGAGGCTCCTGTGCCGGGCGAGCTCGTTCGCCGCGTCCTCGACGAAGGCGCGCTGGAGGTTCTCCTCGCGGGACGGCGAGACCCAATTCGGTGCAAGCAGGGCGACGCGCGGCCGATGCGGAGCCGCAAGGGTGCCACGATCGGAAGGCACCGGCCCAAGATCGATCGATCGTGTCGTAGCACGGGTAAGCAGGGCGCGGGTGTCCGGTCTCGGCCCACTGGTCCCGTCCAGGCGAAGCACGTCGGTGAGCAAAGCAAAGACGCGCCGGGAATCATCGGCCCTGCCAAGCGCGCCGTACGCCGCAATGAGGGATTTGTAGGTTTCCTCGCGGCTGCTGTCGATGCCCAGCACATGACGCTCGAGGGAATGGATCAGAGCCACGTCCGCGCGGCCATATCGCGTCAGCTCTTTCAGCGCGCTATGGGCGAAGCCGAAATAGCGCTCACGCAGATAGCTGCGCGACACGGCGAAGGGGTCGTCGTTTGTCGGCACCTCGATGCCCTGCAGCAGGTCGCCCCTGTAGGTTTCCATGAGTTGCCGCAGCGAATTCTCGCCAGCAAGCGCGTCGAACTCGAGGAAGCGGCACACATCGATGCGGGACGGATCGGTGATCCTGAAAGTCTTGTCGTCGACAAACAATATCGACGACAAGGAGGGCAATGCCTTTGACATGCGCAGTATTAGCTGGCGCATGTTGCCCATATTGACATGCGTATCATGATTATCCCAGAGCTGGGATGCCGCCTGTGCCCGAGTAATTGTCCGGCCCGGAGTTAAAGCAAGCAGGGCAATCAAACAAAAACCGCGTGACGGGAAGGCCCGATCCTGCAAGCCTTCTTCGATCGCAGGATTTCCAAGAAGTCTTATCGATACAGGGTTGTCCATACCCAAGAGCCCCCACCCAAGTGAAGCTTCCGCCGGATCGCCGGAAATATCAATACTACTTCGCATCAGTCTTTGGGTGAGGAACTCGCAGTGTAACGCCGGTGTCACGCCAGCCGGTCGATCATGCCGTCTAGTAGGTCAAAGGTCGTGCAACGAGCATTCTCCTAGCGGTGCACCGGGCCGATCACTTTCGAAGGGGCAGGCATGGTCAAGCATATTGACATCAAGCTCGGCGGATCGACGGCAACGTTGTCGCGTAGCGATGTACTCGTCGCACTCAAGCCGGAACCGGGGCATTCAAGATCCTTCGAAGCAGAGGTGAATTCGATCGAATTGCGGGGGCGTGGTGCCCGGCGCGGCACGGTTGGTGGCTACCAGGTTGTCGAGCTTCCCATCGCACCAACGAAGCGCCGCGCGGCGCGCGAAGATCTCGGCCGTATGGTGTCGATGCAACGGCAGATCGCGGTCTACCATACCTCGGAGGACAACGTCCCTTTCGTGCCGACCGGTACCATCTACATGTCCTTCAGGGAAGGAACCGATCAGGCAAGCGTCAATCTCATCCTCCAGGAACACTCGCTTGTCGTGGTGAAAGCGGAGCGCGGTGGTTTCATTACCGTCGGGACGCGTGCAGATCCGCTCGAAGCCTGTTCTATGCTGCAGTCGAATCCGGCTGTAGAGGTCGCCGAACCCGATCTCGTCACGCCGAAGCAGCCCGCCAACATCTTGCTCCCCGAGGACCGGCTCTTCGGTAGGCATTGGCATCTCAACAATATCGGCAAGCACGATGGACAAACCACCGGCTTGAAAGCCGGTGCCGATGCGCGCGTCGTGGAAGCCTGGTATGCCCTGGGAAGCCTCGGGTCGGACAGTGTCGTAATAGGCATCGTCGATGACGGTTTCGACCTCTCGCACCCGTATTTGCGCGGCAAGGCGTTGTTGTCGTGGGATTTCGAGCGGAACGCGCCCGACGTCGGGCAAAGTGATCTGGCTGCCGGCAGTCGCGACTGGCACGGCACTGCATGCGCCGGCGTCGCGGCCGGCAGGGTCGACGCAGGAGATATAGTCGGGGCCGCTCCCCATGCGCGCATTATGCCGGCGCGCATGGGGTCTGACATCGATTCTGAAAAGCTGGCGCGAATCTTCGACTACATGACGGACAATGGGGCGTGGGTCGTCAATTGCAGCTGGGGGCCAAAGGCAGCCCGCTACCCCATCGGCCGGCGCGTCTCCGACGCCATATCCCGCTGCTTCAGGGAAGGCCGGGGCGGCCTCGGCATACCGGTGCTCTTCGCCGCCGGGAACCGGAACACCAGTATAAATGACGAAACCAACTTCAATGGGCTTGCGGCGCATCCCGACGTTGTCGTGGTCTCATCGTCGACCAGCCTCGACCAGAGGTCCGACACCTCGAACTACGGCTCTGAAATCTGGCTGTGTGCGCCCTCGAGCGGTGGTGGCGGGTGGACGATCGCGACCAGTGACGTGACTGGCAGCTGGACCGATGCCGTTGGAACCGTCAGGCCGCGCGGTCACAGTAGCAGCGACCATCACGAATATTTCGGAGGCACGTCCAGCTCCTGCGCCCTGGTAGCAGGCATCTGCGCTCTGGTCCTGTCGGCGGCGCCACGGCTTGGCGCTTCCGAGCTGCGCGCAATCCTGCAGCGCACGGCGCGACGCATTGGCGACGCCGGGGCCTACGTCCCGGACGGCCATTCGATCCATTTCGGCTTTGGCTGCGTCGATGCGGCAGCTGCGGTTGCTGCAGCGCGCGCAAGCCTCACGGGCTGACGGGGCGGAACAGAATTTTTGATCAGTAGATAAGAGGAGAACACGAAAATGGCCAATATTGCGGAATGGACAGTCATGGTGTTTTTGAACGCCGACAACAATCTCGAGCAGTTCGGGCTGAAGGATTTCCGCGAGATGGCGAAAGTCGGCAGCGACTCGAATGTCAATATCGTCGTTCAGTTCGATCGTAACGGAGGGTGGGCGACGACTACGCCACAATGGCGCGGATGCTACCGGTTCAAGATCGGCAAAGGCAGCAGCTATACGCCAGCCGAAGCGCTCGAATATTTGGGCGATACGAACATGGGAAGTGGCATCACCCTTCGTAATTTCGTCGACTGGGCCACAACAAAGTATCCAGCGAAGAAATACATGCTTGCGATCTGGAACCACGGTCAGGGTTGGCGGCATTTTCGCACCATTCGTCCAAATGTCAGCGGCTTGGAGCTGAGCACCTTTAGACAATTCCGCGAGTCGCGGATGGTCCGCGAGGCGGAGCGGCAGGCGCGTACGCTGTCGAGGCGAGAGGGCTTGTCCGACCAGACGCCGGTCCTACGTACGCAGGCGATTCCCCTGGATGTGACGGTCAACGGCTCTGTCCGCTCCGTATCCAGTGACGATACAAGCGGCGATACGCTCTACAATCGCGAGATACAGGAAAGCCTCAACGGGCTCAATTTCGACGTCATAGGTTTCGACGCGTGTCTGATGGGAATGGTGGAAACCGGCTACGCGCTGCGCAACGTGGCGAAAGTCATGGTCGGCAGCGAGGAACTGGAACCCGGTGACGGATGGAACTACGCCGGCTGGCTGCAATCATTAGTCGACAATCCGGAGATGAGCGGAGCCGACCTTGGCACCACCATGGTCAGATCCTACGAGGATTATTATTCGGGGCCAGGAGACGATCCCGCCACCACGCTTTCGGCGATCGATCTTTCGACCATGCAGAATCTTGCGACGACGATCGACGGCTTTGCGAACACCCTGACCAACGTGTCGAATGCCGATTTCGGCCGGATCGTTTCCGCCCGGCGGTCCTGCGAGGAATACGCCCCCGGCTACGGATTGCACGGCGTCGATCTGGCTCGGTTTGCCGAGCAGGCAGGGGCTGCCTTTCCGAATACGGATGTAGGTCAGGCCGCCGATGCTGTGTTCGAGGCGGTGCGCGCTTCGGTCATCGCCAACTATGCCGGCGCCGAGCGGCAGGGAGCGTTCGGCTCACATGGGCTCGCGATCTACTTCCCGGAAACACGAGCCAATTTCAACGCCGACCCGGATCACGTCGGATACATCAAGACAAACGCCCATTACCCGGTCGAGTTTGTTCAGAACCATCTCTGGGCCGACTTTCTCCTGAACCGCTACCTGGCTGGAGTCACGACCTAAGGCACGGCGTATGAAGCGGGATTCACGCGCCATGCTTGAGGCTTCTGATCTTACGCATGTCCGAAACCGCTGTACACTTTCGAGAGACTTGCGGCAGCTCTTGGTTACTGGGCTGTCGCGGTGTGCACCGCCCGCGCTACCAAACGGCGAAGATGAACGAGGAGTGGCCCATGAAACGCAGGATCAGGATAATGGCGCAGAGCAAGTCCGCCTTGCGCCAGGCCCTTGCCGACGCCGATGTGGACCTCGGCTGTCGCCCGTTGGCACAAATCGAGGGCGAAAGGATCGCGGCGATCGGCGTGGCGGAGGAGGAGGAGATCGCACGCCTCGTTGCGCGTGCGTCGACGGGTATCTCGATCGAAGTCCTCGAGACCGTTCCCGACGCACGTTCTCGCCTCGGCCTCGTTTCGTCAGGCAACCGTTTTCTGAGCGGCGAGCTGCCGCGCGGGCCGGGAAAGAAGGAGTAGGACATGGCGTACCTCAACTACGACGAGATCGTCAGCGCGATTCAGATTTTCGCTGAGCGGTATCCTGCTCTCGCCAGCCGCGTGTCCCTTCCGAACCTCACCGCAGAATCACGACGAGTCGAGGCCGTGGCAATCGGGAGGACGCGTAGTGCGGATCAGCGCACCGCAATTTTCGTCGGCGGTGTCCACGCCCGCGAATGGGTGCCGCCGGATGCCCTGGTCGGCCTCGCAGCCGATCTGCTGGAAGCCTACAGCTCAGGCACGGGATTGCGATATGGATCAACCTACTTCGACAAATCGACGATTGCCTCCATCGTCGATGACATGCAAATCGTGATCCTGCCTTGCGCCAATCCGGACGGCCGCGTGTTCAGCCAGAACGTCGATGGCGATTGGCGCAAGAACCGCCGCCCACTGCTCAATCACCAGGGCGGCGTCTGCCATGGCGTCGACATCAACAGGAACTTCGATGTCGCCTGGGATTTCCGGCTGCACTTCGCACCCGGCGGCGTGAGCGCGTCCGACGATCCATGCCATAAATATCTCTATGTCGGTCCTGCCGCCGCATCAGAATCCGAGACGCGCAACATCGTGTGGCTACTCGATAGCTTGCCTGGCACCGGCTGGTTCGTCGACGTCCATAGCGCCATACCGGCGGTGTTTCACTCGTGGGGGCTGGACTCTAACCAGACCGCCGATCCTGAGCAGAATTTTCTGAACCCAGCGTTCGACGGGATCCGTGGCAATCCCGACGATACTTACGGAGAGTTCATCACCGAGGTCGATCTCGATACCGTGCGGAGTCTGGCACGAGCGATGAAAGATGCGATCACCCTCGTGGCAGGGGATGACTACAGCGTCGGCCCCGCATTCGAACTCTATGCGACATCAGGCGCAAGTGATGACTACGCCTACAGTCGTCATCTCGCCAGGCCTGGGTTGCCCAAGGTGCTCGGCTTCACGATGGAGTGCGGCCACGAGTTCCAGCCCGATGACAGCGGGCGCGAGACAACCATCAAGGAGGTTTGCGCCGCTCTCCTGGCGTTCTGTGGAAAAGTCAACTCGCCAGACGCCTGAAGCGTGAGGTCAATCTTGGCCAATATCAGTTTGAGTGCGGCTGGGTGACGCTGGTGAAACCAGACAGTCATCGCAATGGGGAGCGGCCCTGCAGACCGTGAAGAGTTTGCAACAGATGGGAAGGGCGAGGGATGTTGCTAGCTTTAGGCTGTTCGGGGATTTTCATTGGCCACGGTCCCCGGCGCGTCCGCTGGAGAAACCGGTCGACACGCAGCCGGGCGAAGGAACGCCTTCTCCCGACGGCGGCACGGAATCGCTGTCCGACAAGCTGCAAGCCTGCGGAACGATAAGTCATATTAGGAGGTCGTAATGGCAGAGTATATCGATGCAACCAGGGGCGCAATTCGTGACGCTCCACTTACCAGCAAGCTTAGAAAGCTGCTTCTCGATGCGGCCGACAAGGCTGGCATAGACGCCATTCGCGTAACGTCTGCAGGACAGCCTGGGTCGACCGGTAGATCTAGGGGATCGGCGCGGCACAACGGAGGAAATGCCGCGGATTTTCAGATGCTGATCGGCGGCGAATATCTCAGCTTCACGGACGAGGAAGCGCCCAAACAGGTTCTTAAATTCGTGACGGTCTGTGCCGAGCTTGGCGCCACCGGAATTGGAGCCGGTGTCGAATACATGGGCAAGCGAACCATTCACGTCGGTTACGGCCTACCGAAAACGGTCTGGGGCAAGGACGGGCGGCGGGTAAACGCACCTGACTGGCTCGTGAAGGCTTTCGAAGGAGGCTGGCGCAACAGCACTTTTGCTGCGGCCGTCGGCTTTGCCGTTACCGCCCGCAACGGGGCGAGATTGCGTGCAGGGCCTGGTGCGGAATTTGAAACAATCGCAACGATACCGCGCGACACCCCAGTCGCCGTGCTCTCAATCGACGGGGAAAACAAGGATTGGGCGCGCGTCGATCTGGTCGGCGATGGATATGTCGATGGACATATCCATCTGGCCTTTGTTGGCGAGGTCGCGAAATCTGGTCTTCCAGAGGACCCGATCGACGATGCGGTGGAGGACAATTGGCTTGCGGACGATGAGAAAGGGAAAAAACGATGAGCGACTTGGATATTCTCAGGAAGCGGATCAATTCCGGCGCAAACATAAAGTTCCAGGAATTTGAGGACCTGCTTGCGCAACAAGAGGCCATTGAGGACGCTCTTGAGATCATGCGCGGCAACGCCAACGGACTTCGTGGAGAACCGTTCACCTTGCGCGCGTCGGGCTCGGGGCTTGCGATCGTCGTTGGCCATACCCAAAATGCGCAGGGCGCCTATGGTGGCCCTCCCATCAATCAAAGCGAGTATGTCTGGAACAAGGATCTCGCCTCGAAGATAAAGGCAGCCTGTTCTCGCCTCGGCGTTCCCGCCAAGATTTTCTATCGCGACAATGTCGGGATCAGCGGAGCCTATCAGCAGGTCCTGAACTGGGGCGCGACCTGTGTGATGGAGCTACATTTCAATGCCCATATGGGCGCCGCCAAGGGAACCGAAACACTCTATGATGCTGAAACAAATTCGGGATCGAAAGAGTGGGCGAGGAGGCTCCAACGCGCGATGCTCGAAGCGCTGGGAACCGCGGATCGGGACCTGAAGGAGCGGGATCCCGGAGACCGCGGCTACGAAAGCGTGTCGGCGATCGACATTCCCTCCGCCCTCGTCGAGCCCTTCTTCGGGGACAATGTCTCAGACGCAACAAAGGGGCACAACAACAAGGACGAACTTGCTGAGGCTTTGGCCCGCGCGGCGGCGGCGCAACTCGGCATCGCTTAGCCCTTTCAGGATCTCAGCGGCGAAGCCGCGTCAACGAGAACTGTGGACTTCGGAGGAAATAATGTCCAAGGCACCACGAGCAAGAAGCAAGCCGGAAGCGGACGCCAAATTGGCGTCAAAGCCGAAAACCGTACCTAAACGGTTTGCCTCGTTCACGCTCGAAAAAGATCCGGCGATTTGCCTGGTCTACCACCCGCGCAACGGCCGCGGTCAATATCTCGCCAAGTCTGACTATGTCGCACTTAACGCGGGTGGCCAGCTCGATGATCGTGCGCGCGCCGCGCAGGTGGTCAGGGCCCCAAAAATCTGCGCCGACGGTGACTCCTGGATCAATATCCTGTCGGAAATTTCCTGGGTGCTGGGCTATGAGAAGACGTTCTTCGACATCATCGAGCAAGACTATTATACGGGCAGCGTCGCGTGGCCCGGAGACACGTTCGAGCAAATGCTGTCGAAACGAGATTACCGCCAGAAGATCGGGTCGGCCATCTTCGACTATTTCGTCTTCTCGGGAGGCGGCAACGACCTTCTGGGTGGTGGCGCGCTGTCGGGTTTTCTCAAGCACAAGAGCGAGGCTTCCGGCAGTGCGCCCACATCCCATCTTCATGTCGACCTGATCAAGAGGGTCACTGACCGGCTTGAGTGGGGGTATGGCCAGATCGCCGACGACGTCAAGCGTTTGTCGCGGCCCCGAAATACCCGCATGCTTGTTCATGGTTACGACATCCCGACGCCGCGCAAAGATGGCATCTGGCTTGGTGGCCCCTTTGTGCGGCGCGGATACAGTCTGACCGCGGACCGGGTGCTGATACAGGCGATCCTCACCTATCTCGTTGGAGAGCTGTACGACCTCCTCGCCCGCGTTGCGGAGAAAAAGGACAACGTTACCGTCGTTGACCTGCGAGGCAGTGTCCGGGGCCGCTGGGTCGACGAACTCCATCCGAGGGAGGTGGCCTCCATCGATATCGCCTCACGGTTCACCGCGATTTTCGGACCGAGCACACTGGTATCCAACTGATCGCTCAGACGAGTTTCATATTGGAGGAGGGGGAAATGAGGGTCTCGGCAAAACCATTTCGGTTGTGCGGCTGCGGAAAGTCGCAATGTGCGGTTCCGCCGTCGCCGGAGTTGCTGGCGCAGCTTTACGGGCGGTTCCTGTCATTGAAGGCAGATGGCAGGCTTCCACCGAAATTTACCTTCAACGACTACTACAAGGTCTGGCGCTCAAGCCGGCGCGGCTCGAAATATGTCGGCCTCGACGATGGCGCGATGGAATTTGGACAGGCAGCGGTGCGGGAGCTGATCGACCGCCCGCCCCAACAGCTTTCAGGGGAAATCCGCACCCTCGTTCTGTTAGTCGATTTCCCGGACCGACCGCACGCACCCGACCACTCGCCGGGCCTTTATGAGCAGATGCTATTCAGTTCGGGCCATGTTTTTCCAACCGGCAGCATGCGCGACTATTATCGCGATGTCAGCGGATGGGACGCGAATGCCGGCACTGGGATCGACGTCGTCGGCAAGGTGCACGGCTGGTTCAGGATGCCCCAGCCTCTGAGCTTTTACACCGATGGATCATCCGGCATGGACGGGAACGATCCCCGCAACGCCCAGGGAATGGCACGCGATGCGGTCGCCGCGGCTGTCGCCGCTGGGGTCGATTTCGGCGGCTACGATGTCCTGGGGGAAGGCGTCGTGACGGCACTCTTCATCATCCATGCCGGCGCCGGTGCCGAGCAGTCTGGCGACAGAAACGACATCTGGAGCCACAAATGGGTCATCCCGAATGGCGGCGTTCAAGTCGGACCAAATGTCAAAGTCAGCACCTACCTGACGGTTCCCGAGGATTGCCGTGTCGGCGTCTGCGCCCATGAGTGGGGGCATCTCGCCGCACGGTGGGCTGACTACTACGATACCGGATCATCGCAGAACATGCGTTCCAGCGGGCTTGGCAACTACTGCCTCATGGCGTCAGGATCCTGGGGAAATGGAGGCCTGCTGCCGTCCTATCCCAACGCCATGCTGCGCATGTTCCATGGATGGATCACGCCGGAATTCATTTCCCTGTCGCAAAAAAGTATCGAGCTCAAGCCGGCCGCCGAAGGCGGAACTGCGCTGATCCTGCGCAACGAACAGACGATGACGGACAAGCAATATATCGTCGTCGAATACCGCCGGCAGAGAAAGCAAGACGCGTCTCTCCCGGATCAGGGTGTCGCTATCTACGTGGTCGATGAGGCGATCCAAAACGTCAATGACGAAGGCAATCTGGCGATCGAGCTGCTGCAGGCGGACGGAAAGCGCCAGCTTGCGGGCGTTTTTGGAACTGGTAACCGGGGCGATCCCAACGATCTCTACCCGTTCAACGACAAGCGGGAGGTCGGCCAGAAAACGAAGCCGCCTCTGAACATGCCAGGGGGTAAATGGACTGGAATAACAATCTCCATCACGGGAGATGCCGGCGACCCGAGCATTTTTGTCAACGTCGAAATCGAGGAAGCCGCGGCCGCTCCGAGCGTCTGAAGGAGACGGGAAGACCGAATTTGAGCCAAAGCGGGAGCGTGAGGAGGTCAATGCCGAATGGACCCGACGACTGAAGAGAAGCGGTCTGGGATAGCCCGGCTCGTTTCACTATTCTCGAATACCCAATTGGGCGAAGAGCCAAATCAGTGGATCAGTCTGGCCCGATCGCTGGCGGTCCAGCTGCGCAGTCCCAGCCTGGACTGGCGAGACCTTGCGCGCGCGCTCGAGAAAGTCCGCAGCAATGCCCCCAGTTCCTCAGCGTCCGCCATGCTTGATCGTGCAGCACTTTTTGCAATGCGCTTGGCCGAATTTGACACGACACCCAAGGCATCGGCAGAGATGCTTGACGCGTGTGCGCCTGGCGTCTCACCGGAAGACATGTTGCGTTCGGTGGTTGCGATCCTTGAACGTCAAATCCCTTTCGACCTCGTCAGCTACGCCGAATACTATCACAGCGCTGAAGCGGCAGAGGGTACCACACTCGTGCGGGGCCGCTTTGCCATGGACGGGGGGACGGAGTTCCGATGGCCCGCGCGCTGGGTCGAAATACCTGGGGATATTGCGCGCTGGGCAGAAGGAGATGTCCGCTGGGTTGCCGATTCGGAGGAGTTTTATAAGGAATATCCGCAGGCCGAAGAACTACGGGATAATATCGTCACGCGCGAATACGAAAGACGGGGGGCGGCCAGTTATCTCGTCGCGCCACTGCTCGACGGGGGGCGGGTCAAAGCCGTTCTTACCCTGGCTCGCCGGCGCAATAGCCCGCCGGGCCCGTTCGGACGCGCTGACCAGCAAAAGCTGGAAGCGCTGCTCATGGAGCGCATCGTGCGCCGGATAAATGAGGCGTTCGACATGCGCGCCCAGGTGGTCGCAAAGGATATTATCGCCCTGTTCACACCGCAGGCCGAACCTCCCGTGCTCGCTCAAAAACTCGTTGAGAAATTGTGCGGGGGTTTCGAATGGGAGTATATCGGCCTTTTTCGTGTCAACCGCGCTCATGAAATGTTCGAGGTGGCGGCAGAGCACGATGCGAACGGCAAACTCAAACTCCCGCCGACCTACGAACAACCCCTGTCGGAAGGCATGCTTGGTAAAACCCTGAAGGCGGGGCATGCGCTGTATGTTCCGGACGTCAACAGGAAATCAGGCACACACAACTACATCCGTGTCAGCCCCTCGCATGCATCAGCGCTGACCTTTCCAATCAGAATAGGCCCTGATCCCGATGCGGAAATCGAGTGGATACTCGACCTCGAGTCGTCGCAATTGAATGCATTTCCTTTCCCCGAGCAGGAACTTTTAAGGCGGACCGTCGTCGAAGTGGAGCGCGCGGTAGCCCTGTGGTTCGAAGCGCGGCTTGCTACCACGCTCCTGAATATCGTGGAACAGGGGGTTGTCGTTCTGGGCGGCCGTACGCGTATTGAACGCGCAAACGCTGCCGCCCTGAGAATGCTCGGTCTGCCGAAGGATTTCGATTTTTCCAGGAACGCGGCGCTTCCAGTCAAAGCGTCCAAAAAAAACCGCGCTCGGCTAAGAGACTTCGCAACCTATGCAGCCGATAAGACGACACGCGAATTTGTCGCGGGCGAGCAGGAATCAGGTGCCGGCATCCACCTTCGGCTGAGAGGCGCTGACCAAGTCATGCGGACTGCACTCGCGGTTGCATCATACCGGGACCAGGCATTTCACCGCCGGATACTGCTGCTAGCAGATGTGGAGCAGGCGCA
This sequence comes from Rhizobium mongolense USDA 1844, assembly GCF_000419765.1. Lineage (GTDB taxonomy): Bacteria > Pseudomonadota > Alphaproteobacteria > Rhizobiales > Rhizobiaceae > Rhizobium > Rhizobium mongolense. The sequence continues at coordinate 68,591 of NZ_ATTQ01000025.1, forward strand.
ATGGGTCGGTGCCCTGAAGTACATGGAAGCGGCGGTGCGCGCCGTCGCCGCTCAGGCGCATGGCCGTCTAGCGCTGGCCGGCGCTCTGCTGCGAAGCGCTCGCGGCACTCTCTCACCTAACACCAAAGCTTTCGAGCTTCTCGAGCGGGCAGAGGGTAATCTGGCCTGTGCGGATCTTCCTTACGAACGCATCGCCTCCGTATTTGACATCATGTCGGCGCCAAAGGTGCGTCACGGGTTCCTCGACCTTGCGGGCGAATTGCGACGCTTCCGGGGGGCTCTGCCGCCGGATGAAGCTGACAGCGTTCAGCTGGACTATGAAGACGACAGGACGGTAATCGTGGTCGGGGATCCGGAGCGTCTTGCCTTTGCGTTTCGCTCCCTTGTCGGGCACCTGCTTGCCGTGCGCGCCACAGATTCTCCGCTGAAGGTGTCGATCAGCGTCTCACAAGGCAGGGCGTTTGTAAATTTGGCCGTCAGCGCGCGCGATTCTGCTTCGGTTGCGGCGGGCCTCGCCGAAGTGACGCCGGACGAACAGAGCCGTCCCCAGGACCAGATCGCCCGTGTCGAATCGCTGGCTTTCGCCGTCGCCACGCACGCCGTCGATGCCATTCGGAAGGTCATCAGGGCGCATCGCGGCAAGCTGACCGTCGAGCGGCAGAACGATGAGGTTATTGTCTGCGTGGGTGGCCTGCCGGTCTTGCCTGAGGGCACATCCACAAAGGTCACGGGGAGGAGTGCTCCGCCTGCGGCGAAGGAGATCCCCCAATGATACGGTTGCTTGTCGTTTCGCCTGATGCGAAATGGGTTGAGTACCTTCAGATCGGGCTCGAAGCATTTGACATCGAGGCCGAATGCGCGCCTGGCCTGCGTTCCGCAGGGCAAATGGTGGACTCGTTCAGATCTGCCCTGAAGATCGAGCCTTTTGCCGGCGTTCTTATTAGCGCACTTGCTGCACCTGGTCAGAACCCAAGCGATGCGCTTCTCGAAGCCGTCGATGTACTGGACGCATTGCGCCCCATTGCCAACGGCGTTCGCGTCCTTCTCTGGTCTGCCTACCCGTCTGAACGTCTTTCAAGCATAGCATCCCGCTTTCCCAACACCGCAATCTTGGCCAATGACGCGCCTGAGACCGTCGCAGCGCACCTCAAGAGTTCATCACTGCACCAAGGCGCTGGTCCCCGCACAGCGAGGATCGAGCTCCAGGTCGGAGCCGCCAATATCCGCACCGAGATCATCCTCGACGGCCAGCCGGTCATCGTGCCGTCAAGCCGGGACTGGTCGGGGCGATACAAACTGAGCCAGCTTGAGGATCGTTTCTTGGACTGGTCGCCGCTCAAACACGAAAGGGACGAGCTGCGATATACCGACGATTGGTTGGGCGTTCTCAAGGCGGCCGGGGAAGACATCTCGTATGAGACCGAGTACGCCGGAAAGACGGTGAGCGATGCGATCAGCTACTGTCTTGACCAGGTCGGAACGCATGATCGTATTCACGTCCGATTCAGCTTGATGAGCCCTGGAGCTGCTGCCACCAATCCCTTCGTGCATGTACCGTTTGAGCTGCTCTATGATCCGGGCAAGAAGGATTTCGTTCGCTGGCTCGCCCCAATCGCCCGGCGAGACTGCTTGAATCCGGGCTCGCGCACTGCGACGGCTCTGCCGAACATCGAGCGCCTGACCGGGCACACGCTTTTCGTGAAATCGGATGCGTCTGGCGGGTATGAATTTCCCGGTGGTGAGCGGATGTTTGACCCGCTGCAGGCGTTGGGCGCGGAATTCGAGGCCCTCGCCCGGTCGCGCGCCGATGCCGAGGAACTTGTACTGACTGTTGGTGGAAGTGCGCTGATGCAGTTGCAGGAAAGACTGACGAGCGCCCAGTCGGCCAAGAGCCCGACATTGCAGATCATCCACTTTGGCGGACATAGTATCCGGGCCGGGGATGGCACGGTCTATCTTATTTTGCCGGGCACCGTTGACGGCGAAGTGCTGCCGTTGCGAATGAGCGAATTTGCGGCCTGGTGCCGACAGGCGCGCACTCAGCTCGTCATCCTGTCTTCTTGTGAAAGCAGCGCGCCTGAGTCGGTGTTCCGCCTGTCTCAGGCCGGGATGCCGGCCGTGATCGGCTTCCGGTGGGAGGTCAATGATCTGGAGGCTGCATTTTTTACGGGACAGGTGCACGCGGAGCTCGCGAAAGGATCCTCGCTGGCGCGGGCGTTTCATGCCGCTTTAAGAGCGGTACGAAACACCTATCCAGACACGCCAACGTTCGTGTCGCCGATGCTGGTTGTCCAGGACGAGGAATGGACGACAATTTGAGAAGAGGAGGTTTACATGCCGCTATGGGATATATTCAATTTTTCAGAGGCCGTAAAAACAGCGCGTGGAGCGAAGTCGGTCCCGAAACTGGTCGAATGGATCGATGCATCCCGCATCCGCTATGATCCAGACCCCGAACTGGTAGACGGAAAGCCATTCAAGCCGGGCGAATGCTATTTCACGCTCAGGCTCTCCGGTCTTCACCTGGCAGACTCACGTCGTTTCACACAAGAGCTGATGCCTTTGTTTTTGTGCCTCGCGGAGTTCCGGTCTCGCGGAAAGCCGCGGACGCTGCCTTTTGCTCTCGGGCCACACCAAATTCGGGACCGCCTGAAGGAGATCCAGCCCAACGCGAGCGATGATGAAAAGCCACGCCCTGGCTGGGTCGAACTTCGAGACATCGAGATCGTGCCTTTGATGCCAACGTCGCTTGCTGGTCTCGAAGCTTTCATCGGGCTCTATGCCATGCCCAGCAATGACATAGCGTTCACCCTGCTGAACGTGATGGGAAGCGTCAGTGGTGCATTGGGCGGAACGCTCGCTCCGGCGCTTGCCGTCGCTGAAAAGGTGTATTCGGGCTTCAACGAGCTTCTAGGGATCAAGGGCGTGACGCCCCAGGTCGAAACACTGCATGGCGGCATGCTGAAAAACAGCGGCTATCTTCTCGTCTCCAACGCACCGGAAAATTCGAAGCACAAGGGCAAACTGTTCGTAGTGGGGGCCCGGCTGCGCGAAGGCGAGCAGCTCAACTCGCCTCTGGTCACCGATTTCGATTACTTCCTTCTCGCTGTACAGCGGCGGGAAACCGTCATCGATGCGAGTGGAACTGCACCAGATATTCTCGGGGCTCAATGGGATGAGGTCATCGAGGCGTTCAATGGTTCGGATGGGGCTGCGCTCGATGCATTTCGCAAACTTCAGCGCACCATCTATGCCGCTGAACTGATACCGCGCGATCGTGACGCCGTCCTTGCAGGATATCTTCTAGAATTCGACAAAGCTGCGAAGGTTTTTGGGAAGCCAAAGGAAACCGAAGGCCTCACGCGAAGCGGAGCACGGGGAAGCACCGCGCTTAGCGCCGTGAGCAAGATTCCGGAGATTTACGGGCCGCTTGCTAGGCAGCAGGTTCCTGTACTCAGCGACGAGGAAACGCAAAAGCTAAGATCCGGGGCAAGCGCTTGGGCTCGCGCCGCCGAGCTTCGAGTCGCATTTGCAAGAGGCAACAAGCCTGTTGGAAGCGTGGCCAACGCTATTATGCGTTCTCAAATGGATGTTTGAGGAACTGCCTTCCAGCACTACTTTGGCAACTGCGAGATTGAGTCCGACCCAACATTCAGCGTCGATTGACATGAGGCCACAAAGCCGCTTAGTGATCGCGGGGTAAATCCCCGCGCTTTCCTCTCGAAATCTTCGGGAGAAAACGTCACGATAAGATCACGCACTGGCTATGATTTTCATCGGGATTACCCACGTTTCCATCAGATAAGCTTCGGTGGCCGCAAAGAGCTCTATAAAGCAGGTCCATCGCGTCGATGATCATCGCGCCATCGGTGGCGTTCTTGTATAAGCGAACTGTTGCACCGGTTGAATGGACTGTTCAAGCAGGCATTCCTTCCACCCATTCAAGTTCGGTTTCGTCCAGTCGCCATAGATGCGCTTGACGCTCGCCGTCCCGTAGTTGGCGAGCAAGAAGCCCCGTGACGATCTTCGGTGTGGCGTTATCGCCGTCGATCAGAAGCGCCAAAGGCAGGGAGCTGTCGTTCATGGTCCGGTCCTCATGTTCCTATCCGCTTTTCAATCAAAGCATTTCCGGTGAAATTCATCTGGAAATGGTTGCGTAATAATGATGGAACAACACAGAGTTACTTTACAAGGCGATCCCATTGGGGGTTCGCCTGACATGCCATTCGGACATAGAGGCAGCTTTGTACCTGTTTTTGGTGATCTCGCTGCTCTCGTCGGGCCGAACGCGGCAGGCAAGACTGCCTTTCTCCAGGCGCTGTCCAAGATGTTCGGGGTGAGCCGGGCCCAGCGCACGATCGAACCGTCCGATTTCCACATCGCGCCCGACGAAGATCTCGAAGACAAGAAGACCCGGTTCCTGTCGGTCGATGTCGTCATCGAATTTCCCGAACTGACCAACGGCGAAGCGACGCCGGAAACGATAGCGCCCTGCTTCAAGCATATGCTGATCACACGAGAGGACGACCACCCAGCCTGCCGCATGCGGCTGGAGGCGACTTGGGAACGGGATGGATCGGCCGAAGGCGACGTCTCCCAGAATCTGTACTGGATCGACACGACCGAGGACGACTTCACGGACGACATGAAGCACCCGGTATCGTCGTCCGAACGCGGGCTTATTCAGCTCTATTATACGCCCGCGATGCGTGACGCGACGAGCCAGATCCGGGCGACCACCGGGGCATTGGCAGCCCGGCTGCTGCGTGCCATCGACTGGTCAGCCAACGCAAGGAGGGAGATCAACGATGCCAGCTCAAAACTTTCAAGCGCTTTCGATGGTGAAGATGCCATCAAGGCCATTGCGGAGGCGCTGAACAAGCGTTGGTCCGACCTCCACGACGAAGAGACCGACATCAAGCCACGTCTCAGTCTTGTCAGCCGCAGGTTTGAGCAAATCGTCAGCAAGCTCGCCGTCCTCTTCGAAAACGGCCCTGCCGGGCGCGAGCGAGGTCTGGAAGCGCTGAGCGATGGCCAGCACTCCCTGTTCTACTTCGCGCTCGCCGCCGCAGTCTTCGACCTTGAACGCGATGTTGTCGCTGAGGATGTTGAGGGGTTTCTGTCGGACGATTTCGTCGTTCCGGCCTTGACGATCTTCGCTCTGGAAGAGCCCGAAAACCACCTTTTGCCATTCTACCTCGCAAGGATCGTAATATAGATCGCTTCGGTCAGGTCCTTACGAAAGCCTGGCGCCCCGATCCCAATTACCAGCTGATTTTTCCGTTCGAACGAGACTACAAAGAGTTCCTGCACCGTGGTGTCGACGCACCGCCCATTCGCTTCGGCGCGTCCTGGGACGTCCAGGCTCTTTCCGGTGTTACATTCCGTGATCAGCTTTTCCCAATCGGCTCAAGGAGACGTCGGATCCGCCTACCGATCTGATCGAATGGCTGATCAAGGAATATTGGGCAAAACAATACAGCGGCACACAGACCTCACTCTCCTTTCCGATGATCGGACGCTTGGTCGAGCTGCTGCTTCGAACCACGCCCATGGCGCGCGACGCGCTGCACCTGACCTATTCCCACGTCTTCCTCGACGAATTTCAGGACACGACACAGGTCCAGTACGATCTGCTAGAGACCATTTTCAAGGGGTCGAACACCGTCCTCACGGCCGTCGGCGACAACAAACAACAGATCATGCGTTGGGCCATGGCCATGGAGGATCCGTTCAGGGCCTTTGAATCCGGCTTTGCAGCCCGGCGTGTACCGCTTTTCCACAACTACCGCTCGTCGCCCGAGCTGGTGCGCATTCAGGCAACTCTAGCTAAAGCGATCGACGAGGAGGCGCCACCCCCTGTGTCTAAGGCACAAGGGACGGTCAGAACAGACAGCTGCGTGATCTGGAATTTCACTTCTCCGCAGCGCGAGGCTAATCATCTGGCAAGCTTTATCGCAGCCGAAATGAAGACGCACAGATTGAGGCCGCGCGACATCGCGCTGATCGTTCGCCAAAGACCCGAGGATTACACTTCGAAATTGGAGACGGCATTTGGTAGCAATATCCTGCTTCGTAATGAGGCAGAGCGGCTCGGGAACGGGCCAGTCGCCCTTCAGGAGCTTCTGGCAGAGGAGGTGAGCGAGGTCGTCCTGTCGTTGCTTCGGCTCGCCATGACAGGTCGCGCCGGGCGTTACTGGACAGACTGCCTACAGACGCTGGCCATGCTTCGCGGCATCCCTATCGATGATGACCGCCGTCAGGGGAGCCTGGCTGGTGAACTTGACAGATTTGTCGTCAAGCTTGCAAGCAACAATCGGGAGCTGGTCCGCGCTCGTTCGAAAGCACGCGGTCTCATCGATCATCTGGTGAACTTTGCAGGAAGGCAGCGGCTCATCGCGCGCTATCCCGCTTATGGTCAGGGCGCATGGCTAGACAAGATTCTGGACGCGGCCGCCTTTCACCTGTCGCGCTCAAGCGTAGGTGCTGATTCTTGGCAGGTCGCGCTCGACGCTTTCGAAGGCGCCAACTACATCCCGCTCATGACAATCCACAAAAGCAAAGGCCTCGAATACCACACGGTCATATTCATAGGTCTCGATGACAGCGCTTGGTGGGGTACTGTCACATTGATTGAGCGGTAAGGAAATTGAGGTAGCAGCGCACCCATGACCGTGAGTGCACCGACCTACAAGAACCACCGCTATCCGATCGAAATCGTAGCCCGTGCTGTCTGGCTCTACTTTCGCTTTAATCTGAGCCTGCGCGATGTC
>NZ_ATTQ01000026.1 GCF_000419765.1 Rhizobium mongolense USDA 1844
GGCGCCGGGGGACTACTTGCCGGGCTGGGCCTTTTGGCCATTCCAGGCGTCGGGCCTGTCGTCGCAGCCGGTTGGCTCGCCGCGACCGCGGCTGGCGCCGCCGCTGGCGCAGTTGCTGGCGGAGTTACAGGCGGCCTGATTGGAGCGCTCACCAGTTCGGGAGTCTCGGAAGAGGATGCTCACCTCTATGCGGAGGGCGTGCGTCGGGGCGGGACGCTCGTGACTGCAAGGGTGGAAGAGGGTCGGGTCGCTGAAGCCGAAGCCATCCTCCAGCGCTCCAACTGGGTGGATCCGAGCGAACGCCGCCGTGCCTATATGGAGGAGGGCTGGACACGGTTCGACGACAGTCTCGATCCCTATAGCCCCGAGCAGATCGAACAGGAGCGGAACCGCTACCGCCGTAACGCACTCTAAAGAAAGGGCCAGATCGAGCACACCATTGACTTGGTGACCGCTCTGCTCATGGTGTCCCGCGATTGCGTTAAGCGGGACGCCTTTTCGAGGCCCTGGCTACCCGCGTTGCTGTTTGGGACGACCGCGCCAAGACAGCCAGTGTCATGAACCTTCATTCATTCGGATGCAGCCGTCGACGAAGAGATGGGCGCATGCGCGGGCTCTGGCTATAATCTCGTCGTCGGAGATGTCGGAGACCTGTCCCAGCATGACAGCGCGCTGGGGTTCCATGGCCATCATTCCCCGCAGCATACCGGTCGCCAGCGGGACGTCGTCGAGACGGACAGCCTTCAGCTCCACCTGTCTTGTCAGCCAGTCTTCCATCGCCTTGCTGGTGCGCTTGATCGCTTGTTCGTAGAACACGGACGCGATCTCCGGAAAGCGATCGGACTCACTGAGGACAAGCCTCGTGATGATGATCGTTTCGGACGACAGGGTGAGCCGTCCGTAGGCGGCCAGAAGACGTTCCAATCCTTCCTGAAGAGATAGTCCAGACAGGCTCTGGGAGTCGAGTCCGAGAAAATACCTGCTGATCTTCGTCGAGATGACGTCGGAGAACAGGTCCGCCTTGGCGGGGAACAGCCTATAGAGCGTCTTGGTCGAGACGCCCGCGGTCTGAGCGATCGTGCTAATGCTGGCGGACGCATATCCAGCTTTCTTGAACTGGTCGTTCGCCGCGTCGATGATGACGCGTCTCGTCTCCTCGTCGGACCGGACCTGCGGTCTGCCGCGCGAACGTTTCTCTACCTGGGCATTTTGCTGCATCTTCAATTCCAATGTTGCCGTTGGCACACCATAGTCATAATTTAGGAAAATATCAAGTTTCCTAAATTGTCGAATGTTCGATGCGAGGGCAATCCATGTCGGTATCGTTTCCAGGCGGCTGGAAAGCCGTCAGCACCGAGCGGGATCGTAAAACGACGGCCGGCCGGAACCCAAGGCGCTGCCATGGCTGCTGCTAGTGAAGCCGACCGCCGATGTCTGGATACTGATGATGATTTGCCTGTTTGCTATCCCTAGTGGCGTTACCCTGGGCTGGCGGCTTCACGGCATGTTGGACAAGAGTCAGATCTATCGCGCTTGCTACGGATTGTTAACTTTAACGGCGGTGAAATTGCTGTGGGACGGCGTTTCCGGATTTTTCGCGTGAGCGCGAATGCCATAAGGAGATCCAGGCCTCGTTCCTTCCTCCAGATTGGATCGGATCCTTGGGTCTCCTGATCGGAAGTCCCGATCGGAATGCCGATGCTAAAACCCGGCGCCGGAGCCACAGTTTCGGGCCGTGCGAGCGACCAAGCGAAGGCCCACCAGCGCTTTCGAGCCGAAGGCTATGCCTGAGCCGTGCTCGCGATCGCACCCATTTCCTGTCCGGCCATCCGGGACTGCGGACGGTCACTTTTATTTTGGAACATGATAATTTTCCAAATTCTTCTTGACATCGCAAAGATAGCGCATATTTTGGAAAATAGAAATTTTCCTTAATGGGACCAAGCGGCTGCGGCCCAAGCGACGGCAACCGAAAATCAGGAGTGATCTCAATGGACGAGAACGTTATCGCACTGACTGGCAAGCCCGACCGCAAGGCTACCGTATCCGAAATACCGGCACAGCCTGCAACTGCGGAAGCCGCGCAGCCGGCTATCGCGACACCGGTTGCCGCGCCGACTGCTTTGATCGACGCCAAGAAAAAGGGCGGCGGCATCAAGAAGCTCGCAATGAGCGTCTCGCTCTTCGCAGTCATCGCAGGCGCTGCCTACTACGGCCACAACTACTGGACGGTCGGACGCTTCGAAGTCGCGACCGACGACGCTTATATCAAGGCCGACAACAGCGCGATCGCGCCCAAGATTTCGGGTTACCTTGCCAAGGTTCTCGTCGGCGACAACCAGACCGTCGAAGCCGGGCAGGTCCTTGCGACGATCGACGATCGCGACTACGCGACGGCGCTCGAGCAGGCGAGGGCGGACGTCGATGCGGCGCGCGCCACGGTCGACGCCAAGAAGGCTGCGCTCGAAACACAGCAGTCCGTGATTGCGGCTGCACAGGCGTCCGTCGAAGTCGACCGCGCCAACGAGACCTTCGCCGAGCAGAACGACAAGCGCTATTCGCGGCTTGCCACCAACGGCTATGCTCCGGTCCAGACGGCGCAGCAGGCGTCGGCCCAGATCGCTGCCAACCGAGCCACCACGGCTCGCGACGTTGCGGCGCTCGAAGGAGCGATGAAGCAGGTTGACATCCTCAAGGCCGAACTGGCCCAGGCGGCCGCTGCGCTGGCACGCGATCAGGCGATCCAGCATCAGGCCGAACTCAATCTTTCATACTCGAATGTCGTTGCTCCGATCGATGGCGTCGTCGGCAACCGCACTCTTCGCGTCGGCCAGTACGTCCAGGCAGGCACGCAGCTCATGACGGTTGTCCCGACAAAGGCCGCGTATGTCATCGCGAACTACAAGGAAACGCAGTTGACGGACGTGCACCCCGGACAGCCGGTCGACATCGACGTCGACATGTTCCCCGGTCATATCTATCACGGTCGCGTCGAAAGCCTGGCCCCTGCCAGTGGGCAGGAATTCGCTCTCCTTCCTCCGGACAACGCGACGGGCAACTTCACAAAGGTCGTGCAGCGCATTCCGGTGCGCATCGTGCTCGACGTGGAAAGTGCAGCCTCGGGCGATCTCCGCCCCGGCATGTCCGTCACCCCAACCATCGATACCAAGACCGGCAACGAATAGCCGCCCGGGGAACCGACAAGGATCCAGGAGGATCAAGTCATGACTAACGTCACAGCGTTGCCGACATCAGCCGCAATACCGGTATCGGCCGGCTCGCAGAAGGCCGGCGCCAAGGAATGGATCGCCGTTCTCGCAGGAATGATCGGTGCCTTCATGGCAATTCTCAACATCCAGATCACAAACGCCTCGCTTCTCGACATCGAAGGCGGTATCGGGACGGGAGTCGACAACGGAGCTTGGATCTCGACCTCGTATCTGATCGGCGAGATTATCGTCATTCCACTGACGGCATACTTCAGCAGCGTGTTCTCATTCCGCAGATACATTCTGGTGAACACGATCCTGTTCCCGCTTTTCTCGATGGCGTGCGCCTTCACCCACGACCTTAATTCCATGATCGCGATGCGTGGCCTCCAAGGATTCGCCGGTGGCATCCTCATTCCCATGGCATTCACCATGGTCCTGACGAAACTGCCGAAGCCGCAGCAGCCGATCGGCCTTGCGATCTTCGCACTGTCGGTCACCTTTGCACCTGCGATCGGCCCGACGATCGGTGGCTACCTGACCGAGAACTACGGGTGGCAGACGATCTTCTTCATCAACACGATCCCCAGCGCGATTATGGCGGTCGCGCTCGCCGCGACCCTCGACAAGCAGCCCATGCGTCTCGACCTTCTACGCGAAGGCGACTGGGCGGGCATCTTCACCATGGCAATCGGTCTGGCCGCACTGCAGACGGTACTCGAGGAGGGCAACAAGGACGACTGGTTCTCGTCGCCGTTCATTCTGAAGCTCAGCGTCGTGGCGTTCGTATTCCTCGCAGCGTTCATCTGGATCGAACTGACTGTCGAAAAGCCACTCGTGAAGCTGCGGCTGCTCAAGCAGCGGAACTTCGGTATCGGCGTTGCAGTCAACGTGCTCGTCGGCGTCGCTCTATTCGGCACAGTCTACATCCTTCCCCAATATCTTGGGCAGGTGCAGCGCTACAACGCGCAGGAAATCGGCAACGTCCTGGCATGGACAGGCCTGCCGCAACTGCTGCTTATTCCGCTGGTTCCGATCATGATGAAGCGTTTCGACGCCCGCTATATCGGCTTCCTTGGCATCAGCATCTTTGCGATTAGCTGCTTCATGAACGTCATGCTTTCGCCGGACAATGGGGGCGATCAGTTCTGGATCCCGAACATCGTGCGAGCCATCGGCCAGGCACTCGTGCTGACGCCGATCACCGCGATCACGACGGGCAGCATCGCCCAGGCGGACGCTGCTGCGGCTTCAGGTCTGACGAACATGCTGAGAAACCTCGGCGGCGCCGTCGGCACGGCCACTCTGGGAACCGTCCTCACAAAACGCGAACAGTTCCATTCGAACATCATTGGCCAGTCCATCACGGCCAGCCGAGACGAGGTCAGGCAGCGCCTCGACCAGCTTACGGGCTACTTCCAGGCCCACGGTGTCTCGGACCACGCCAAGGCTACGGGCCAGGCGGTGGTCACTTTGGGCAGGATCGTCAAGCGCCAGGCCCTCATCATGGGCTTCAGCGACACGTTCGCGGTCATCGGCGTCGTCCTGGCGATCGCAGCGGTCGCGCTTCTGCTTACTAAGCGTACGAGTGGCGGCGGCGCCGGAGCGCACTGAGGCCGCCACCCGCTATACCTCTGCATATTGTGATGGCACGGGAGATGGTCGCTCTTCGGATTGGACCTGCCGTCTCCTGGGCTGGCCTGGCCGGACCGAGGGAACAAAGAAATCTATCGGCTGGCGCTCTTTCAGACGGGATGCGCGACGACGGGCCCATGATCTTGGACGCAAACGCAAACCGAACGCAACGCTGACTCTCGTATCTTCTTCATATCCGATCTCCGATCGGCTGCAACCCAGAATAATTTACAGCTGCTCAAGGCACCTACAACTCCATGCCGTCATTGGGACGGAGTGAGGCTTGTCGCGCGACGCCCTGTCGTGGGCGCGAATTGTACTTCTATTGCGCGCGGTGATTTTTGTGTATGACGGTTTTGCGACAGAAACTGTCGCGATGATCCTTGGAGGGAAGAGGGAACGTGAGCGAAAAACGGAAACGAGTTTACGAAGCGCTTTTGGATGGCGCCACAGAAGGTCTTTCCAGCAAGGCGCTCTACGATTTCGTGCTGCGCCGCTGTCCTAAAGCCACCAGCAAGAAGATTGTGCGTGCCTCGCTTCTTGCTCTTTCGGATCCTCACGTGAGGGATAGGAATGTTCTGCATACCATTTACGCGCTTGCGATAGCGCACCGAATGGATGAGGTCGGGTCGGCGAGTGATCCCGATGATGAGGAAGATCCTGCGGAAAAGAGCCCGGTTCTGCGCAAGCTGAAGAAGAAGGCCCCCTCCGCTTCGGCGCCTCGTGAAGCAACTCCGAATTGAACTTGGCACCTTGATCGTCCAGCACCAAGAACAAGGTATTCACCAATAGCTGCTATATTCGGGAGGACTGATCATTCTCCTCGCCAATTTCAAGCTATAAGCAACAATCACTGTTTCATTTCGGGAAGCGACCCGGAACTGTCACGGTAACCGAATACAGTGCTTACATCTGGTTGGGCGTTTTTCCCCCTTGACCAGACCGCTCTCTTGCCCGCCGTCGGCGGGCTTTTTTCACCATTCAACGCCAGAACCGTTTTGCATCCACGACGTCGTCGAGCGCGGTCTGTGCTTCATCGATCAAGTCTTGCTTGTCGGCATGCGAGATGACCGAGCTCGCAGCCGGATGATCTTCCAGACCATGCTTCTTCAAGACGCTTGGCCCTGTTGCGAGGTCGTTCAGAGCGCCAAGGTGATCCTGCAGGTCGCCCATCGCCGAAATGAACCGCTTGTGGCGGCGCACGCCGCGTTTGTCGGGAAAGAGCGAGCCGAAGAACTCGGCTGCATACCTCAGTTTCTTAGCATCCTTACGAGCCTCGTGACGTTGTTCGTCGTCAACCTTTGCAAGGGCACGGCCATGCTTCTTGAGCTTCTTGCGCATCCGGTCGAGCGCCTGACAGGCGAAATCGACGGCCGTCCCATTGGGATCATCGACGGTCTCCGGCCGGTCGAGGTACTCACCGCAGTGAAGCCATTCGTTGAAGTCGAGCATCAGGGAACGGGCGCGCGAGGACTGAAGGGCGTCGATGACGTTGTCATAGGCGGCGTTGCGTGCACTCTTCAGCCGGTCATGCATGTCGGCATCCTTGGCCTTGACGAGGAGAACGTCCAGGTTTCGGGCGTCGCCTAGTGTTCCCGCCAGCCATCGGAGCTCATCCTTCAGGCGCTCTGCTTCTGCATCAGCAAGCAGCGGCTTGTAGAGTGAAAAGGCAGAGCGGAGGCGTCTGAGCGCCACGCGTGACTGATGGAGAGCCTCCGCATACCTTCGGCAAAGGAGGACATCCTCATTCAGCCTGAATTGCCGGAAGCAGGATTGAGCGATGGCTTGAAAGGATCTGACCGCGTTCATGTTCCGGTCCAGATCGACGGGTTCCGCCTTGAACATGAACTGCTGCGGCCCGATGAGCTGATAACCACGGCCCGCCTTGGACTGAACGCCGAAACGAACGGGCGCAACGGCTTCGATCCGTCTTGCGAGAACGAACAGATTTTGGCTGTCACCGTCCTTCAGCTCAAGCTCGACCTCGCAGATTGGTGTTCTTCGCTCTCCCGAAATCACGGTTCCCTGGTCCACGACCACCTCGATCTGTGATCCGTTCTCGATTGGGTTCCAGACCCGTCTGTCAACCTGGACAGCGAACTGGGGAGCGACGTCAAGGTCAGGTCCGAACTCGGTCTGCAGCGGACTGGAATGATCTAACTGGGGCGTGTTCGCGGTCAAAGGAGTCTCCCACTCCGACCGTGCGAAGAGCGAGGCGCTTGATCCTGTCGCCTTTACCGTCTGCATCAAGGCCTCGCCGGTGCGGCGGATACGCAGGGTGAAGCCTGCCTTGAAGAGTTGATGATCGGGCGTGTCGAAGTATGTCGAGTGCTGGCTGAGGACGTCTTCGGGCTCTCCGAGAAAATCGGAAGCGAGCAGCTCTTTGACTGCTTCAGGTGACAGCTCGAGTTTCAATTCGATTTCGGCAGCCAAGGATGATCTCCAAGGTTCGTTCGAAGCCAGCAGATAGTTCAGCCGTGTCACGGTATCATGAGGGCGAGATGTGAGCATGTCATTGTAGTGGAAAAGATCGATCTTGCCGAGGCTGGATTCGAGTTGACCCGTTCACCAGGGTGCCGTCCGCTTGACGAGCATGCGCCCATCGAAGGACGACGATGCTACAGGATCGATCGCTATCGCAGCCGGCCCGGATTGCAAAAGCTGCTCCAAAAACTTCGATGATGCGCAACAATGGTGCTTCGCGGCCAGAAATCAGCCAGAAGTATAAGTCACGTTCAATCATGCTTTGATTTCAATGAAGGACGCCACTTTTTCTTCGGGCTTCCTGAACGCGCGACCAGCGGCACAGAATGTGATCTCGGTCGAGGACCAGAGAACGCGACTTATGCCTGTTGGTCATCCCGAGCGAGGCAGGATTTTCGTACAAATGAAACCACTGCCGACTGATCGTCGCCGGGACACCAGCAGCCTCCAATTGTTTTCCCAGAACGAGGGAGAGCTAATGCGGATTTTGGTCCTGCGTTTCAAAGATCGCACGTCGGTATTTTGCGAGACGCGCCACACTTTGCGGACATCAATAGGTCAAGGTCGGTGGAGGATGGTCCGAACTTCTCATAGAGGCGCTTTGCCTCTTGCTCATCGAGCCGGTATTTCCTGGCAAATTCGTTCACACTGTACGGACGGCCGCGCATAACCTTTCGCAGCGGCTTCTCCGCATTCAAGACATTGGTCATGATGTCCTCCTCTGACATCCCCGAGGGTGCGCATATCGGCGGTGAAAGAGTTGACTGACGCCAATGCCAGCCTGAACTTCACCTACGGGATGAAGTCACCAACGCATTCGCTGACTGATTGTTTCGTCTCATGCGTTTAAGGCCGCCTTGGAATCTGCCCTTCTCCGCGACTTCATTCAGGGCGTTCTTCTGCAAACTGACGACCTTGTGCATTGCAACAAGCCGCACAGATGTTTCTGTCGTTAGGCGGCGAGCCTTTGGACATCAATGCGTCGATCGTCGGCGGAAACGGTGATCTCGAAGTGGTCGGCCTG
This sequence comes from Rhizobium mongolense USDA 1844, assembly GCF_000419765.1. GTDB lineage: Bacteria > Pseudomonadota > Alphaproteobacteria > Rhizobiales > Rhizobiaceae > Rhizobium > Rhizobium mongolense. The sequence goes on from NZ_ATTQ01000026.1 coordinate 8,353, forward strand.
CACAACGTTGCGAATGTTCCGCGGCCGGTGTGCGACAATGTTCACGCCGGCTCTGCGCCGCAGGCTGTCATAAAGGATGCCGGCCGCGCCGTTCGAACGCACGTGCTCACCAAGCGCTTGCGACGCGGCGTAGCAGGTGCCGTCATAGATCTCGGGCCGCAGCATCTGCTCTCCACGAATGTCGAGGTAATCTCCAAGCAGGATGGCCGTGTAGCTTCGATAGGTGCGCGTCATCGTTGCCACACTCCGCGCAACAGCTTCGCGCCGAAGATGATGGCCAACCTCGGCTGCGGCTGTGCGGAGATCGTCGGCGGCATACCATGCGCCGAGATCGGGGCCGTTAAACCGCATTCCTCCCGGCGCAACATGGAGAAATGCCGCCATCACAATACTGGAATTGGGAGTGCCGTAGACCCATTCCCCCTGGGGGAGTCGTTGGATGCGGTCGGCAACAAGACGGTCATTGGTCCAGCCGGCAAGCTCCATCACGGCTTCGAGATCGGCCGCCGTCGCAACGGTATCAAACAGCCCGATTGGCGGAAATCGTGATGGGATCAGCCGGTACGAAGGATGCGGCGCCTGAGCAAAACGATCAGTCACCGGAAGACGACGTCCCCGTCTTCGTAAGGTGTGAACGTTTCGTCCAGGATGTTCGGATGCATGTAGATGCCACCCCTTGCCGCATCGAGAAATCGTCGAATCGTCATCAGGCCGTCCTGCGTTCCGCTCGTCAGGACGTCGAGCGGGGGCTGGCCGCCGAAAACAAGCGCTTCATGCGGCCTCCGCAGCCACGCGACGCCGAGGCGTTCATCGGGAAACAGGATCCCGAGCGCCTGATGAATCCCGAGCACGGCCGAGATCCGAATGAGGGTGTCGACGTCAAGCGTGAAGGCACCATGTTCGCGCGCTTGCTTGGCCCAGTTGTGATAAGTGGACCGGGACGGGTAACCTAGCACAAGCAAGCGCTGCTCTTCGCTCAGGCCCCACAGATCGGCGATCGCCAGAAAGGTTCGCAGAGCCGGGGCACTCAACCTTTTGCGGGTTGCCGGAGCAAACCGGTCGGTTTCCAGGCGCTCCGGCTGATGCCTGTCCTGTCGCTCGGTGCGTCGTGCGTGCGGCATTATAGCCTCCAGTCTTGAACTAGACATAGCCCAAATCTGGACATACGGCAAGGTCCATTTGGAGCGTCGGTCCGATGAATGCCTGCCCGACGATATTGGCGTTGAGGAAGTCGCCATCACCTTCGGCCCTTCCGACGGCGCGCGCCCAACGGGCGGCAGCCGGGTCGACTAGGTTCACACAGCCCAGGCGAACTGATGCCGAGGAAGAACACGCGCCTAACAGGCCTATCCGCAAAGCTGCCTTTTAATTCGGGGGTTGCAAAGTTATGTATTTCCCAATTGGATATGCAGGAGATGCACCCTGACCAGCTCCACGGTTTTCATCAGTAATCGCAGCCAGCCGGTCCGGCTTCCCAAAGCCGTCGCCTTTCCCGAAAACGTGCATCAGGTCGATATTTTCAAGATCGGCCGCAGCCGGGTAATCGTGCCGCAAGGCAAGCGGTGGGACGATCTGTTTCTGAGCGGGGCCGCGCGTCAGCGAGGATTTCCTGAGCGAACGTAAGCAACCGGCAGCGGAAGAACGTGAGCCTTTCTGATGCTCACCTACACTACATGCTCGACACCAATCTCTACATCTAGGTGATGAAAAACCACCCGCTGGCGCTTCGGCAAAAATCCAACACGCTGGCCGAACAGCTTTGATATCGAGCATCACGCTCGCAGAACTGCATTACCGGGCGGAAAAATCGGCTGGCCGGGGGATAGCCTGCGATAGCGGCGGGAACCGCGAAGATCACGGCGATGGCAAAGCGCAGGATCGGTGAGCGCAGCGCAGCATAGAGGTAGGCAACGAAGCCTTACGACGTCACGCCAGCGAGAAGCCCGACAATGCCCGCGCCGACTATTTGGCTCAGGCGACAAAGGCGAATCAGTTGCTCTTAATTAAGGCGCTATAAGTCGCCAGCGATGTCACCTTGGCCAGGATCCTAACTCCCCTGGAAGCTGCGAATTTTCTCCAGGATCTCTGGGGCGATCTCAAACCGTCGCGCCTTGCCGCGCCCCATCGAGTTCTTCACGAAGCTCTCCGTCAGGAGACCGCGCCCGACCAACGGGTCTACCGTTTCGGTTACGCCGGTGCGCGTCAAACCCGTAGTTTCGACGATATTTGAAAGCGTTAGCGGCTGATGCCCCTGGTGCATGATGTAGAGGACACTCATCATGCCGATCTGCTTCAACCGCGACTGAGGCGTTTCATCCTCCAGCGGATTGTCAAAAATCTCGTGGAAGATGAAGGCTGAAAAGGCAAGGTTGTGCCATTGAACGTTGAGGGCTCTTGTCATCTGTTTAACTGCATAATATAAGGCTGTATAAGTTTCCAGACGACACAGACGCCGGCGGGCATCGTTGGCGTGTTGATTTTGGAGGGACGGCTCATGAAAAACCTTCTGATCAGGACGTTCGTGGCTCTTCTCAATGCCTCGCCATCATATCTCATTTCAGGGAGTCATGCGCGGGCAGATGATTGGGGATGCGAGGTTATCCTATGCCTTTCCAATCCCGGCGGCGCAACGCAATTTACCGAATGCCGCCCGCCGATTGAGAAACTATGGCGAGAACTTGCAAAGGGGCACGCATTCCCGAGCTGTAACGGCCTTGGTTTTACGGCATCTGCGCCCGGTTACGCCCCTTACTATTGCGACAAAGGCTACCGCTTAACGACGCGATATAGTGATCGCGGACGGCAGGTAAGCTGCATCTCGACCACACCGCAGACTGTCTCAAACAATGAATGTTACTCAGACAGCGATCGAGGAGTTCATTCATCCGCCTGGCACTGGAACGACGGGCAGCGACAGTGCCGGCGCTACGTGACAATGCAGCCGCATATGCGCGCGAGGCCGCACTACGTCGACGTCACCATTGACGGGATCGGCAACCAAAGGGTGTGGTACTAAGCAATGCCAGTCGCCTTCGTAGATCTTGCGCAGGCATGCGCTCCCAACATTGCGATCGAGACGATCGCTGCAGTTGTTAGCCTGGAGAGCAGTTTTCATCCCTATGCCATCCGCATCAACAGTGGCCCGCCGCTTTCGGATCAACCGGCATCGAAGGCGGAGGCAATTGAGCTCGCCACTTCGCTCGTTGCGGCTCACCAGGACATCCAGATCGGTCTTGGCGGTCTCGGCTTGGAGGAACTGCACAAGCTGAAGCTTTCCATATCGGATGCGTTCGATCCCTGCCTTAACCTCAAGGCCACCGCCACTCTTCTCCATGGGTACTATCGCCTTGCCTTGCGCGTAGGCGCCGATGCGGCACAAGCGGAAAACATCATGCTTCAGTCTCACTACGGCCGAGACGATCCGTCGTTGGGCAAACTGGTGCGATATGACGAGCAGGTCCGCGAGGAAATGGTCCGGCTGTCCCCCAAAGTGGCGTCGCTTTCCATTGCCGAGCCGCGCATGGAAGCGCGCTTCGAGAAGCCCGCAGACATTCAGGACGTGTCAGCGGTCGCAAAACGCCTTCCCCAAGCTGATGAGACCGCCTCATGGGACGTCTTCAATTCCTGGCGGCGGTCTTCGGTTCTCGTGTTTCAGAATGATCGATCGGAGCAAAGTGAATGACTTCAAAATCCAGCCTTCGCCCTGTCGCTGCCTCTGCCTTGATGGCCGCAACTATCGTTGCCTGCATGGTCGAACCGGCCTTCGCCCAGGCCGCAGGCATCGAAACCGTCCTGCAGAACATCGTCGATATGCTGACCGGCAACATCGCCCGCCTGCTTGCGGTCATCGCCGTGATCATCATCTGCATCGCCTGGATGTTCGGCTACATGGATCTGCGCCGTGCCGGCTACTGGATCATCGGCATCGGGGGGATCTTCGGCGCCACCGAACTGGTGAACACCATCGTCGGGAGCTGAGCGACATGGCGACAGCTCCCGACATCGAAGAAGACACCCTGTTTCTTGCCTGTACCCGGCCGGCGATGATTGCCGGTGTGACCATGGAGGCGATGGGCTTGAACATCATGCTGACGACGATCCTCTACATCATGGCGGGATCGATTGCCTATGCGCTTGTCGGCGTCGTCTTCCATTTCTTGTTCCGAACGCTCGTCAGGCACGACCATAACATGTTCCGGATCCTGGTTTCCTGGATCGAGACCCGCGGTCGATCGCGCAACACCTCCTATTGGGGCGGGGCCACGCTCTCGCCGCTCAAGCTCACCAGATACCATGACGAAAGGGACCTAAGCCTTGCCTAGGAACGCAACGCTTCGATCCCGCGAACTCGGGCCGGAGACCTTTATTCCTTATGTGCGCCATATCGACGAGACGACGATCGCGTTCGGTACCAGAGCGCTGATGGTGATGATCGTGCTCGAAGGCGTCTCCTTTGAAACAGCGGACGTCGTCGACCTCAACAGCCTGTACCGCAACCTCAACACGCTCTACCGGAATATCGCCGATGAGCGCCTCGCACTTTGGACACATGTCATTCGCCGTCGCGACAACGGCTATCCGGAAGGACAATTTGCCAATCCTTTCTCCGATGCACTGAATTCAAGATACCGCGCGCGCATGATCGATGAGGATCTGTTTCGCAACGATCTCTATCTTTCACTCGTCTGGCATCCCGCACGCGATCCCGCCGAAAGGGCCGTGAACCTTCTTTCGCGCCTGCGCAGGGCACGCAAGAGCGATGTTGAGCTCGACGAAACTGCGCTAAAGCATCTGCGCAGCAAGCTATCCGACATCACCGCAGGCCTGAAACGCTTCGAGCCTCGGGTGCTGTCCCTTTACGAGCAGGACGGCATCCTGTTTTCCGAGCCCAGCGAAGTCCTCCACCAAATCGTGGGTGGCCGGCGCGAGCCAATTCCGTTGACTGAAGGAAGGATTTCATCGGCGATCTATTCGGATCGGGTGATATTCGGCCGCGAGACCATCGAGATCCGTCACGAGGCCGAAAGCCGCTATGCCGGGATGTTCGGGTTCAAGGAATATCCGGCAACGACGCGCAGCGGCATGCTCGACGGCATCCTGACGGCCCCGTTCGAGCTCATCCTCGCACAATCCTTCGCCTTCACCTCGAAAGCGGATGCGCGCATCATCATGGGGCGCAAGCAGAACCAGATGGTGAGTGCCGGCGACAAGGCGTCGTCCCAGGTCGAAGAACTCGACGCTGCGATGGACGATCTCGAATCCAACCGCTTCGTACTCGGCGAGCATCACCTCACTCTTTCAGTCTTCGCTTCCTCGGTCAAAGCGCTCACTGACGATCTGGCGGAGGCCCGCTCGCACCTGACCAATGGCGGCGCGGTCGTCGCGCGCGAGGATCTCGGGCTTGAAGCGGCCTGGTGGGCACAACTGCCCGGCAACTTTCGCTACCGCGCGCGGTCTGGCGCCATCACATCCCGGAATTTTGCAGCACTTTCGCCTTTCCATTCCTATCCAACCGGGCAGAAGGACGGAAATGAATGGGGACCAGCCGTTGCCCTGCTGAAGACCGCGTCCGGCTCGCCTTTCTACTTCAACTTCCACCACCGCGACCTTGGCAACACCTTCATCTGCGGCCCGTCGGGTGCCGGCAAGACCGTCCTTTTGAACTTCATGCTTTCCCAACTCGAAAAGCACGATCCCCATATGGTCTTTTTCGACAAGGATCGTGGGTCGGACCTTTTCGTTCGGGCGGCGGGTGGTGCTTACCTGCCGGTGAGGAATGGCGTTGCCACCGGCTGCGCGCCGCTGAAGGCACTTGAGCTGACTGCGGAAAACAAGGTGTTTTTAACGCGGTGGGTTGGCAAGCTCGTCGGATCGGCGAAACGTGAACTGACGGTCACGGAGCTGCGCGACATCGCCTTGGCCGTCGACGGCCTGGCGGACCTTCCGGTCGAACGGCGTTCCATCGGCGCCTTGCGCACTTTCCTCAACAACACCGACCCGGAGGGTATCGCCTCGCGGTTACGGCGGTGGGAAAGGGGAGGGCCGCTTGGCTGGGTATTCGACAACGAGGCCGACGAGATCGGGATCGGCGCCAAATTCATCGGATTCGACATGACAGATTTCCTCGACAACGAAGAAATCCGCACGCCGTTGATGGCCTATCTATTCTTCCGCATCGAGCAGCTGATCGACGGGCGCCGCATCATCATCGTGATCGATGAATTCTGGAAGGCCTTGCAGGACGAAGGTTTTCGCGACCTCGCCGAAAACAAGCTCAAGACGATCCGCAAACAGAACGGGCTCATGCTGTTTGCGACCCAAAGCCCGCGCGATGCTATTGTCTCGCCGATCGCCCACACGATCATCGAGCAGTGCCCGACGCAGATCTTCCTTCCCAATCCGCGTGGCGATCGTGCCGACTATGTCGATGGTTTCAAACTCACCGAACGGGAGTTCGAGCTTGTCGCTCGCGACCTGTCGGCCGAAAGCCGCCGCTTCATCGTCAAGCAGGGACACAACAGCGTCGTCGCAGAACTGAACCTCAAAGGCTTCGATGACGAGCTCGACATATTGTCCGGCCGCACCGCCAACGTGGAACTCGCCGAGGCGATCAGGGCAGACGTCGGTGACCGGCGAGAGGACTGGCTGGCGGTATTTTGGCAAAGAAGGAGAGCGGGATGATCCAAAGAAAAAGCGCAGGGTTTGCTCTTATGGCAGCAGCCTTGCTGTCGGCCGCAATGGCATCCGCACAGGGCATTCCGGTCATCGACCGGACGGCGATCGTAAAGCAGATCGAGAGCATCACACAGCTGAAGTCGCAGCTGGACACGCTGAACCAGCAGCTCCAGCAAGCCCAGCAGCTTTATGGGTCGTTGAACAAGATCACCAACATGGCAGATGTCGCAAGCCTGCTGAACGACCCTTCGATCCGCAAGGCACTGCCACGCGACTTCAATGCCGTCGAGGGCCTGTTCAAGGGGTCGGGTACTGGCGTCTTCGGCAATTCCGCTTCGAAATTCCTTGAGAGCAACTCGACTTATCGCACCGATGCTAATGATTTCTACGCCCGGGAATTGTCGCGCGTCCAGAACCAGAATGCAGGGCAGATGAGCCTTGGCCAACAGATCTATGATGCAGCTACCAAGCGCATCGAGGGCATCGATCAGCTGCGCCAGCAGATTTCCAGCGCCGCCGATGCCAAGGACGTCGCCGATCTTCAGGCACGGCTGCAGGCCGAAACGGCGTTTCTTCAAACCGATCTGCTGCGCATGCAGGGTTTGCAGATGGTCCAGCGGGCGCAGGTGCAGGTCGATGACCAGCGAAAGGCGGAGGATTGGCGCAAGCGCATGGACGCAATGGGAGCGGCGCTCAAATGAAACATGCCCTTCCTGCAGTGATCGCCTCCGCCCAGCCGGTTTGTGCCGTTCAGGCGGATGCTGGTGATGAGGCCTTGCTCGCCAACGTCATGGCCGGGTGCTGCAACGATCCGGTCAAACACGCTGACACGCCCAACACTACAGAGGCGGCGGGGCCGCAGCTTCTTCGGATTCGCAAGTCACCCGGAGGCTAAGAGATGTATCAGGTCTTCAGTTTCGTGGACGGGCAGTTCAAGTCGCCCCTGGAGACGTTCATCTCGTCGGGCACCGCAAACATCGCCGCCTGGGCAAGTGGGCCGCTCACCGCGGCGCTGACGCTCTACGTCGTGCTTTATGGCTACCTTGTGCTGCGCGGTTCCGTCCAGGAGCCCATCCTTGAGTTTGCGTTTCGGGCAATGAAGCTTGCCATCATCGTCATGCTGGTAAGGAATGCCAGCGAGTACCAGACCTATGTCGCCGGTCTGTTCTTCGAGACGCTGCCCAAAGAGATTTCTGAGGCGCTCAACTCGGGCACCGCGCCCAGCGCCTCTACCTTCGACAGCCTGCTCGACAAGGGTCAGAAGGGCGCCCAGGAAATCTGGGCCCGTGCGTCCTGGCCGGTCGACATCGTCACCGGTATCGGCGGGATGATGGTCATTGGCGCGAGCTTTATTGTCGCGGCGATCGGCTACGTCGTTTCCCTCTATGCGCGGCTGGCCCTTGCCATCGTGCTTGCGATTGGCCCGATCTTCATTGCGCTTGCAATGTTCCAGCCCACTCGCCGCTTCACCGACTCCTGGATTTCGCAGCTTGCCAATTTCGTCATCCTCCAGGTCCTGGTCGTTGCGATCGGTTCGTTGTTGATCACCTGCGTCGACACGACATTCACGGCGATCGAGAGCTATTCCGATGTGCTGATGCGCCCGATCGCGCTCTGCGCCATCTGCCTTGCAGCGCTCTACGTTTTCTATCAGCTGCCCGGTATTGCCTCGGCTCTCGCCGCCGGCGGGGCATCCTTGACCTACGGCTACGGCGCTGCTCGAGACGCTCACGAAGGCACGATTGCCTGGGCAGCCGCGCATTCGGCAAGAGCTATCGGGCGAGGAGCCCGCCCGGTTTCGCGCCGCCTCAGACCGGGAGGGGAAACATGACGGCCACTCACCTCAAGAAATGGACAGGTTGTTTGCGCATGCTTCGCATCGTTTCATTATTTCTCATCGCCGGGGCACTTCCCGCCTGCAGCTCGATGACACACCCGCTTCCCAGATGTGACGGCTACTTCCGCCGGCCGCTGAACCGGGCCATGTGGCAACGGGAGGACGACGGCATGCTGAAGCAGCCTTCGTCCGCCCCGGCAAGCCACGCCGCCTCCTACGCGGAGGAACACGCCACGCCAACCGCGTTTACGCATTTCGATGTCGAAGGTTCTTACCGTCCGTGCAAGGGCAAGTGACATGGTGACGCCGGATAATCTGAAGAGCTACTTCGACAAGGCGCGCCGGTTCGATCAGGATCGGCTGATCCAGGTGGAGCGTTCCGCCCGCATCGCCTGGTTCGTCGCTGGTTGTGCCGGCATCGTGGCCGTTGTCTCCGTCTTCGCCATTGCCGGGCTCACGCCATTGAAAACGGTCGAGCCCTTCGTGGTCCGCGTCGACAACTCCACCGGCATCGTCGACGTCGTCTCCGCATTGACGTCTGCCGCCGGGAGCTATGATGAGGCCGTCACCAAATACTTCGCCGCCAAGTATGTGCGCGCGAGAGAAGGCTATGTCTGGAGCGAGGCCGAGGAGAATTTCCGCATCGTTGCCTTGCTCTCCACGCAGCCAGAGCAGACGCGTTTTGCGACTGTCTACCGAGGCAGCAACCCGCAATCTCCGCAAAATGTCTACGGCCGCAGCGCGACGGCGCGCATCAGCATTGTTTCGATCTCCCTGATCAATGCCAACGTGGCCTCCGTACGCTACATGCGCACCAACACCCGCGGAGACGACGTGCGCACCACGCACTGGGTCGCAACGCTCACCTTTTCCTATGTCAACGCGCCGATGTCCTCCACCGACCGGCTGGTCAATCCCCTGGGCTTTGCCGTCAGCGAATATCGCGCCGATCCGGAGGCCGTCGATTGAAACAGATATTACTGATCGCCTCTGTTCTGAGCTTTGGACTTTCATCGACGGCGGTTGGCCTTGAAATCCCCCGTGGCGCATCAAAGGACAGCCGTATCCGCTTCGTCGATTATCAGCCTTACAACATCACACGGATCGTCGGGACGTTGCGGTCGTCGGTGCAGATCGAGTTTGCCGCCGACGAGGAGATTGCCCATGTCGCGCTTGGCAATAGCGTTGCATGGGAGGTGGCGCCGGCCGGCAACATCCTGTTCCTGAAGCCGCGGGAACATCAGCCGGTGACCAATATCTCGGTTGTGACGGCCAGGCGCGACGGATCGACCCGCAGCTATCAGATGGAACTGACGGTGCGGGACGGAACGGTCGAAGCCGGACAGAACACCTATTTTTACGTGAAGTTCCGCTACCCGGCCGATGAGACGGACCGCCGCCGTCAGGAGGCCGCCGCCCGTGCCCAGGCTGCTGAGGCCGGTCGGGCGGACCAGGTGCTCGCACTCCACGAGGCCTATGGGCCGCGAAACTGGCGCTATTCGGCGCAAGGTTCCGTGTCACTCGAACCGCAGGCCGTCTATGACAACGGCAAAGTCACCACTTTCGCCTTTGCCGGCAATCAGGAAATGCCGGCGATCTACATGGAAAACTCCGATGGCACCGAGGGCCTGGTTCCAAAATCCGTCGACGGCAATCTTGTGCTGGTTCATGCCATCAGCCGCAAGTTCATTCTGCGCCGGGGAGGGGATGTGCTGTGCGTGTTCAACGAGGCCTATGATCGTGTCGGCATCAACCCTGAGACCAACACGACGTCGCCGTCCGTCGAGCGTGTCGTCAAGACGCAACCCGCTATCGCGCAATAGGAAGTGTCATGGCTGCGGAAGACAACACACCGATCCCTGGAGAGCGCGCGGAAACATCGACCGGGCGGCGCCCGCTCGACAACAGCCCGATCCTGAAACGCGGCGCGGTTGCCGTTGCGATCATTGCCTTCGTTGCTTTTGCGCTCTGGTCGATGCGCGATCAGGACAAACCGCCAGAAGGAACCAACCCCGAGCGCGTCGTCATCCGCCAGACGTCGGATTTCGAGCCTGCCAGGGAGCCGGTTCAGCCAATCGTGATGCCGGCGGAGGTGCAGCTGCCAACGCCTGTGGTGACCGAGGAGACGCCGGCCGAGGAGGATAAGCTCCTCGACGCTGCCCGCCGCGCGCCGGTGATCGCTTATGGCGGCGATAAGGCGCCGGCTACCGACCGGCAGAACCAGAGTTCGGATGCTCCATCGAACGACTTTCCGTTCGACGCCAGTCCCGGCACTCTCGGTTCGCAGGCAGAAAACGAAGACCAGCGGTTCAACAAGATGCTGACGCCGACGCAATTGCAGGGCTCGCGCGCCGGCATGCTTGGAAATCGCGATTTCGTCGTCGCCATGGGAACGTCCATCCCTTGCGTGCTCGAAACAGCGCTTTCCTCGGACCAGCCAGGCTTTGCAAGCTGCGTCATCAACCGTGATGTGCTGTCGGACAATGGCCGCGTCGTACTGATGGAGAAGGGTACCCAGATCGTTGGCGAATATCGCGGCGGTCTTCGCCGCGGTCAGAAGCGCCTATTTGTTCTGTGGAGCCGTGCCAAGACGCCGAAGGGCGTGATCATGACGCTCGCGTCACCTGCGACCGATACTCTTGGACGTGCCGGGATGGACGGCTATGTCGACACCCACTGGTGGGAGCGCTTCGGTAGCGCGATCCTGCTGTCGATCGTCGGCGATGCGACCTCCTACGCGAGCAGCCGGCTGCCCGAAGGTAATGTCGAGGCGCAGAATACCACGAGCGCCGGCCAGCAGGCCGCGGCGATCGCGGTGGAACAGTCGATCAATATCTCGCCGACGCTTCTAAAACACCAGGGCGACCTGGTCTTGATCTTCGTGGCCAGGGATCTCGATTTCTCTGGCGTTTACCGGCTTCGCGTGACGGAGCCTCGCAACAGGATCTATGACCGCGCCGTTCTCGGGGATTTCAGTCCGGCTTCCACTCTGCTCACCAAATAGGTACGCCGATGTCGGAAGGAGCAGATTGCGGTGTCGTGCGCGAGCTTCTTGCGCCAATCTCCGCCTTTCTGCGCGACATGTCGCTTTACGAGATCATCGTCAACTGGCCAGGTCAGGTGGTGACCGAGGGGACGGCCGGATGGCAGACCCACGATCTGCCGGATCTATCGTTCGACAAACTGATGCGTCTCGCACGCGCTGTCGCAAGCTATTCCAATCAATCGATCGACGAAACACGGCCGATCCTGTCCGCGACCCTGCCAGACGCTGAGCGAATCCAGATCGTGATCCCACCGGCAACGACGAAGGGAACGGTCAGCGTTACGATCCGAAAGCCGTCGTCCGTTTCGCTAAGCCTCGACGATCTCGATGACGGCGGCCTGTTCGACGATGGCGTCAAAGCCGAAAGAGACGGCCACGCGTCGGGCCGCAAGCTCTTGGAGTTCTACAGGACCAGGGCCTACAAGGCTTTTCTGCGCGAAGCCGTCCAGGCGAGAAAGAACATCATCATTTCCGGCGCAACGGGCTCCGGCAAAACGACCTTGTCGAAGGCGCTGATCCGTCATATTCCGTCAAGCGAGCGGATCATTTCGATCGAGGACACGCCCGAGCTGGTCATCCCGCAATCGAACCACGTTCGGCTCTTTTATTCCAAAGGAGGTCAGGGCCTGGCGAAGATCGGCGCCAAGGACCTGCTGGAATCTAGCCTGCGCATGCGGCCGGACCGAATTCTGCTGCAGGAACTGCGAGACGGAACGGCATTCTATTACATCCGCAATGTCAATTCGGGGCACCCAGGTTCGATCACGACAGTGCATGCCGACTCCGCGCAGCTCGCCTTCGAACAGCTGACATTGCTGGTCAAGGAATCGGAAGGCGGCAGGGACCTCGACAGGCATGATATCCGTGAGCTTTTGATGATCGCCATCGACGTCATCGTCCAGTGCAAACGCATCGATGGACGGTTTCGGGTGAGCGAGGTTTATTACCGGGACGCGCAAGAGACCACTGCCGGCAATTGGCATGGCCTTGAACATGCGGCGGAGAGGGTGCGGAAGAAGTGAGATTCACGCCGATCCGACAAATGAATATCGTTCTCGATATCGAGGGAGCCATAGAAATCTAGGAACCCTCGCGTGGAGCAGCGACGACCGTCCGGCCTATTTCGAATACTCGGCAGAATTCCTTGCCGCGCCTTTGCTGGTGTCCCCTTCAACATGAAAGCCAATCCGGGCCACCTCACGGCGCCGCGCGATCCGTTTGACGGTCTCCATGGATTGTTTGACGACAGTCTGCCCGACGGATGGGGACGACCCCTGCTCGATCGCCGTCTTCAGAGGGCTGGTATCGACTATCACCTCCTCACTCCACTGGATCGCCTCTCGGCGGTGGGGAAGATGGAATGGGAGCGCTGGCGTACATTCCCGAGCTACCCGACGAGAAGAAACTTGCCGATAACATGGACTGGGATTGGTTCGTCGAGCAGGGAGAGTTGACGACAGTTTCCTCATCTCATTCTGCACAGTTTCGGACGCTTTAGATGACGCCGCAGTGGCCACCCGTGGTTCGCGCTTCGACAGCGAGAAGTCGCGCAAAGTACTACCCGTTGCCTCGTCGATCTGGATCGCGTTGCCGATCCTGGCACGCTCATGGCGACGCGTAGGGACGGGCAGGACGGACGTGGTCGCAGCGCGAGAGCGGCATGCGCTTAATCAGATATTGATCATGGACACGTTGCCCCAAGTGGCTCGACATCCGCGAACCGGCGGTCACAACCATTGAAGCGGTGCGGGTGGCGGCTGAAAGAGAGGGGGGAGGGGGATTCCGTGACGGGTTGGCAAAGGTCGGAGAGAGGCTCCGGCCGGTCCGTCGTGGAGAAATGACATGGCTAAAGCCATTCAGGAAGTTACTCTCAATCGGTCGGAGGACATCCCCTTCGACAAGCTTGAACTCTCGCAGCAGAACGTCCGCAAAATCAAGGCGGGTGTTTCGATCGAGGATCTCGCCGAAGATATCGTTCTTCGCAAGCTTCTACAGAGCCTCAATGTCCGGCCGATCCTTGGCGAGAACGGCGAGGAAACTGGCAGGTATAATGTTCTTGCCGGTGGCCGGCGATACCGTGCGCTCGAACTGCTGGTTAAGCAGAAGCGCATGGCGAAGACGGAACCGGTCCCTTGCATCGTCAAGCGCGGCGGCGACACATCCGCCGAGGACGATTCCCTGGCCGAAAACGTCCAGCGTGTCGATCTTCATCCTCTGGACCAGTTCCGAGCCTTCCAGACGCTCCGCAAGCAAGGTCTAGGCGAGGAAGAGATCGCTGCCCGCTTCTTCGTCTCGATCGCAACCGTGAAGCAGCGACTGCGGCTTGCTTCCGTCTCGCCGCGTCTTCTTCATCTTTATGCCGCCGGCGAGATGGCGCTTGAACAGCTCATCGCATTCTCGATCACCAACGATCATGTTCGCCAGGACCAGGTCTGGGATACGGCATCGCGGTCGCATGCGCGGGAGGCCTATTACATTCGCCGCCTGCTGACCGAAACGGCGATCCGTGCCAGCGACCGCCGGGCGGTCTACGTCGGGGTCGAAGCTTACGAGGCTGCCGGCGGCATCGTGATGCGCGACCTGTTCGAGCAGGATCAAGGTGGTTGGCTCCAGGAGCCGGCACTGCTGGAAAAATTAGCGGTCGATAAGCTCAAGGCCGACGCTGAAACTCTCAAAAGCACCGAGGGGTGGAGATGGGTCGAGGCTGCCTTCGATTTCCCGTACGGCCATGCCTCCGGGCTTCGCCGCTTCTACGGCAAGCAGGCGGACATGACCAGGGACAAGCTTGCCCGTTACGACACTCTCAAGGCCGAATACGACAAGCTCCAGGCTGACTATGCTGCCGCTCAAGGCTCCTCCGAGGAGACGGAAAAGCAGCTCGTAGACCTCGGTGCAGAGCTCGACCGGCTCAAAGATCGGCCCTTTGTGTTCGATTCCGAGGAAGTAGCCCGCGGCGGTGTCTTCATCTCGCTTAGTGCCGGTGGAGAGTTGAAGATCGATCGTGGCTTCGTCCGGCCGGAGGATGAACCGAAGGCAGAAGCCGAAGCAAGCGGCGACAATGTCGACGGCGACATAGAGTCCGCGACCGGAGGTGCGGTTTCAACAAATAGCGCTCCACCCGCTGGCGATCAGGACGAGGAAGAAGGCGACGGTCCGGACGCTTCCTGACCGGCCGGTGCTCGATCTTACCGTGGCGCGCACCATCCCCCCGCGCAATGCCCTTGCCGCCAGTGTTCGTTCACCGGTCTCGCCGGTCGGCACCGGCCCGCCCAGCCTAAAGGCGCGCGGCCTGATCGCTTCTGCGCCTTTTATCAACCCGCCCGGCATTAGCAGAACGCGATGACCGGCCTCATTCGTTCAAGGAGCTTCACATCATGAACCTGTCAGCAGCCTCTTCTCGCCCTGTTACCTCCGGCTACGGTGTCGATATCTCACGTGGCAACCGCATCGGCCGGGTGTCGTCGGAATGGTTTTTCCGTCCCGACGACGAACGCTATCTCTCACTCGGTGACCTTTACGAAGCGGTCAAGTCCCGCAGTGAGCGAGCGCACGCCCGCACCGTCGAAAGCTCTACAATCCGCCTCGACGCCACACACGACAATGCCGAACGTCTCGAACTCATCGTTCCCGGCCAGCGGCAGCCGATCGCGCCGACGCACTGGAGCTATGGCCAATTGTGCAGCCTGGTCGGCGCTCCCGCCACCTATATGCGCCAGCTGCCCGCCCCACTTGCTGCGATCAATCTCCAGCATGGTCTGCTCAACCATCGCGCCGAGCTGGTGAAGACCCTTGAAATGGACGACGGCCGCATCGAGCTTCGGGCGGTGACAGGCCCCGAATACGGGCGGATCTGGGACCACGAGCTCGTCGCGGCCGTGATGAATATCGCCGGTAATGGAACCGGCGACACGATCTGGAAGGTGCCGGGGGTTCTCGACTGGTCGACGATGACGCACAATCCTTTTGTGGACGTGACCAAGGACACCACGACGCTCTACGCCAGCGATCGTGATGTCTTTTTGTTTTTGGTCGACGATACCCGTCCGATCGAAGCAGGCCGGCTGGCGAATGGCGAACCGGACCTTTATTTCCGCGGCTTCTATGCCTGGAACTCCGAAGTCGGATCGAAGTCCCTCGGCATTGCTTCCTTCTATCTTCGCGCGGTCTGCGCCAACAGGAATCTCTGGGGCACGGAAAATTTCGAGGAGATCAGTATCCGGCACTCCAAGTTTGCCGGTCAGCGTTTCGCGCACGAGGCGGCGCCGGCACTGACAAATTTCACGAATTCCTCCCCCGCGCCCTTCGTCGCCGGCATCCGGGCGGCCCGCGAGCGGATCGTAGCCAGCAACGATGAGGATCGCCAGGCCTTCCTGCGCCGGCGCGGTTTCTCGAAGAGCGAGACCGGCAAGATTATCCAGACGGTCCTGTCCGAAGAAGGCAGGCCGCCGGAATCGATCTTCGATTTCGTCCAGGGCATCACGGCCTTGGCGCGCAATAGGACCCATCAGGACGCCCGCCTCGAACTGGAAGGCAAGGCTGGGAAACTGCTCGAGCAGGCGTCCTGACCATAGGCCAGTCTGGCTGGCTAACCCGAAAACGTCAGACATCTCCCCGAGAGAACTCGTTGCCCGGCGATCTGCCGGGCTTTTTCCCCTTCGGCTGACATCGGCGCTGGCTTGCATTCGGGCGCTAGCGGCGAGATCGAGGCGCTTCGCGCAAGCTTGTTCGGCAGGAGGGGCCGATCGTCACTTGGTTTCTGGAATGCTGGTATTACAAGATTACAACTTGCGGCTTTGCGCGCTTTCAGCTAATTTAGCTGTCGCTGTATGTTCGTTGAGGGGCGGCTTCTCTGCCGACGTTCATATGTCCTACGATCTTTCAGTCAATGGTAAGAACTACACCGTCGATGTGGATGGCGATATTCCGCTTTTATGGGTGCTGCGCGACACCATAGGTCTCACTGGAACGAAATTCGGCTGCGGCATCGCCATGTGCGGTGCCTGTACGGTGCATGTCGATGGTGTGCCCGTGCGGTCGTGCGTGATGCCGGTCGCCGAAGCGGCCGCCAAGCCGATCACCACGATCGAGGCGATTGGCGAGACTGACGAAGGCGCTCGGGTACAAAAGGCCTGGCTGGACATCGATGTCGTGCAATGTGGTTACTGTCAGTCTGGACAGATCATGTCCGCCACCGCGCTACTTGTTGCCAATCCGTCGCCCACCGACGACGATATCGATGCCGTCATGGCCGGAAATATCTGTCGATGCGGCACGTATCCGCGCATTCGGGCGGCGATCAAACTGGCTGCCAAGGCGAGGTGATGCGATGTCCGTCCACGACAAAGTCAACCTTGCTGTTTCGCGTCGGCATTTTCTGATCGGCGCATCGCTGAGCGGAGCCGGCCTGGTCATCGGCCTTCGGCCGTCGCCGTCATGCGCTGCCGCAGAGGCGTTTGAAGCAAATGCCTTCATTCGCATCCCTGCGGAAGGCAAGATTGTTTTTATCATGCCCTCCGTGGAGATGGGGCAAGGCATCTATACCTCGGTGGCGATGCTGCTGGCCGAAGAGCTGGAAGTCCGCCTCGATCAGATCACGCTGGAGCATGCACCTGCTGATCCTGCGCGTTATGCAAATCCTTTGATAGGTGACCAGATCACCGGCGGTTCCCTTGCCATCCGCGCTGTTTACGAGCAGATGCGCAAGGCAGGTGCCACGGCCCGGATCATGCTGGTAAACGCTGCTGCGCATGGCTGGAACGTCGCAGTGGATACGTGCAAGGCCGAGGCCGGGCATGTCGTTCACGCTGCAAGCGGCCGCAGTACCGACTACGGGAGCCTGATACAGGCTGCAGCGTCAGAGCCCGTTCCGCAGGAAGTTCCGCTAAAATCTGCGTCCAGCTTCAAAGTGATCGGCCAGTCCATCCGGCGTCTCGACAGCCCCGAGAAGGTCAACGGCACGGCAAAGTTCGGTATCGACGCCCGCCCGGAAGGCGTATCCTACGCGGCGATCGCGATCTGTCCCCACTTCGGCGGGAAACTGCGATCGGTCAAGGATGGACCGGCAATGGCGGTCAAGGGGGTCCGACAGGTCGTCCGGATCGAGGACGCAGTCGCCGTCGTGGCCGACAATACTGGTGCCGCACGCAAGGGGCTTGCAGCACTTTCCATCGAGTGGGAGCAGGGCGCCGATGGTGCTCTCTCGCTGGCCGATCTCGAGAAGCGCGCGGAGGACGCGATCGGCGGCAACGCCTTGCCCCACATAAACGAAGGCGATGTCGCAAAGGCGGAATCCCAACACAAGCCCGCTCTTGAATTCGTCTACCGCCTACCGATTCTCACGCATTCGGCGATGGAGCCGATGAATTGCACGGTTCACGTCCGCAACGATAGCTGCGACGTATGGGTTGGCACCCAGGTGCTGGGCCGGGCAAGACAAGTGGTTGCTGACGTCACAGGCCTCCCGTTGGATAAGGTCGTCGTGCACAACCACCTTCTCGGTGGCGGTTTCGGACGGAGGCTCGATGTCGACGGCGTCATCCTGGCGGCGAAGATCGCAAAGCAGGTGGATGGCCCGGTGAAGGTCACCTGGAGCCGCGAGGAAGACATCCGCCACGACTGCTACCGCTATCTAAATTACAGTAAGATCACCGCGACGCTGGGTGCCGATGGCATGCCCGTTTCCTGGCGGCATCGCGTCATCGGCCCATCCGTGATGGCGCGTTGGCTACCGGCCTTGACGCGGGATGGCATAGACCTCGACATCATGACTGGTGCGGAGACGCCCTATGCGATCCCGAACAAATATACGGATTTCGTGCGCCACGAGGCTCCGGACGGGATGTTGACGGGCAACTGGCGCGGCGTCGGCGCCACGCGCAACGTCCCGGCAATCGAAGGCGGCATCGACGAACTGGCTCACGCCGCGGGCATCGACCCGCTCGATTACCGCAGGCGGCTGCTTCAGCATAAGCCGCGCCTTCTAGGTGTCCTCGAACTAGCGGCGGAGAAGGCGGACTGGTCGACCACTCTCCCCCAAGGCAAGGGAAGGGGTATCGCCCTTTTGGAGGATTTCGGAAGCTTTGCCGCGATGATCTCCGAAGTAAGCGTAGGGGAAGATGGCAAGCTCAACACCGACCGCATCGTCTGCGCTGTCGACTGTGGCCAGATCATCAATCCGGACACGGTAGAAGCCCAGATACAGAGCGGCATCATCTACGGCCTCAGCGCTGCACTCTACGGACGCATCACGGTCCAGAACGGTGCCGTAGTGGAGGGCAACTTCGACGATTCTCCCGTTCTGCGAATACACGAGACGCCGAAGATCGAGGTGCATATCGTGCCCAGTTCCGAGGCACCAGGCGGCATAGGGGAGGTTGGCACACCCGGTGTTGCACCCTCGCTCTTCAATGCGATCTTTGCGGCAACCGGCAAGCGGCTGCGATCACTGCCGATCGATCAGAACGAATTGCGGAGAGTGTGATCATGGCCAAGCGGTTTCTCGCTATCCCGCTCGCCGCTGTTCTCGCTACGATCGGCAGCGTTGCTGGCATAGGACCATTGGGTTATGCCGAAACATCGGATGGTGGAGCGCTGAAGACCGTCTCCGATTTCGATGCGATAACGGAGACCAGCGAGCGCTCAAAAGCGATCTTCGAAGAAGCCAGCCGTGTCATGACGCATCCGCGCTGCATAAATTGCCATCCGGCAACGCGCAGCCCGACGCAGGGAGAAGACATGCATCAGCATGTGCCGTTGATGAATGCCAGCCAAAGCTCGCTGGGTCCGGCTGGGCTTGTCTGCAGCACCTGCCACGGTGCGGAGAATCGTCCGATCGTAGGCAGCCGCATGAAATCCATCCCGGGCAACGCACATTGGTCATTGGCCCCGGCCAGCATGGCCTGGCAAGGGCTGACCGTGGGTGACATATGCCGGCAGGTAAAAGATACAAGCCGGAACGGCAATCGTTCGCATGCCGACCTCATACGCCATATGGGCGAAGACCATCTGGTCGGCTGGGCCTGGCATCCGGGGGAAGGACGCAGTGCCCCTCCAGGCTCGCAGGAGACCTTTGGCGCGCTTGTCGCCGCCTGGGTCGAGACTGGTGCCGAATGTCCAGATTGAGAAATGGCACTCTGCGAGACAGTCGTTGGCGAACCGCCACCCTTGTGGCATTTGCCAAAGTATCTTCGAAATTTTAACGGCAGTTCACGGAGCCTGCATCCCCTACGGGCCTACTCTGATGTGGTTCGTCCAGCTGCGCCGTCGTGGCAAACTGGCAGCGGCGGCATGTCTCCATCGGCAATGCGCCAGATCCAGGGCGTCATCTCCGGCCTCGCGGCCAACATCTCGGCAAGTGTACGTTCATACTCCTCATCAGCGCCGGCTGGCACGACGCACATCGCCACCGGCACCGGGCATTGTTCAGGCAGCGTTACGCAAACGACCGGCTGATCGCGAGACAGGTTGAATCGCAGACTTTTGACACTCTTGCGCCGGAGATCTGCCAGCCGGTCAAGCAACCGCTGTTCATGTACGGTTTCGAAGGGGATCCAGTTCTGGTTGACGACCATCAGGGCAATTTCCTCGACCGAGGCAATGCCGGCCCCCGAAATGCCGAAGGTGGCGATAGCAACCAAATGAAACGCCTCGTTCGATCGCCAGATCTCCAGCTCGGTCGCGTAACGGGTATTCAGGCGCCGCCAAGCTCCATCGTCAATCATGAACGGAAAGGGCATGTGTCGGATGCTGATCTTCCAGCCATCGCGCGCCGGCGTAGAATCCTTCACCTCCCCGACGAGAAGCATGAGCGTCCTTGGCCCAGAACCCGCCGCTTGCAAGCCGGACAGTGCGGCTGCCCGCCTGGCGGCAATCCCCTCCCTATCTTCAGCATGAAATACCTCCGGCACGAAGAGGATGTCGCTCAAAGGTTTGCCGCGTGTCGTCATCTGCTTTGCGGCATTGATGAGGCTTCCGCGGACCCGCCCCCAGCCGCGCCTTCCCGACCACAGCGAGGTCCATTCCGTCAGTTCCCCGACTTCCCAGAGATAATGCAGCACGGCCCGTAGCGAGAGCTTTTTTGTTTCGTTCCGGATCGTATCAGACGGTTCGCCGGAAGGGGCTGCGGCGGCCCGCGATCCCCTTTTCGACAGCGAAAAGTCAAATGCAAGCGCCGCTGTTCCGGTCGTTTCGTCAAGACGGATCGCATTGCCGACGAGGGGGCCAAGGCCGGAAAGCTCGTAAGGCGGTTCGTAGGAGGGGCAGGCGGGATCGTGATCGCGCCCGGTAAGAGGCATGCGTTTGACGACATACTGCCCGTCGAACCTCGCGATATACATCGGGACCGCTGGCTCCCGGCACTGGCAGGAGGGCCGGAGTTTTTGCTCGTAAGCGCAAGCAAGCAGCGCCTGCAGCTCGCAAGAGCCCTCATCAACTGAACGGTCGACGATCAGAAACTGCCGCACGTCGTTCCTTCCGTCTGTCTGCCCGCTAAGGGCGATCGCGCCGAATTGATTTCTGGAGTTGTAGCACGATACCATGAGTTTTACTATCGCGAATAAGTCAGTATATAGGATGTCACCTCAGATGAGACGGTGGACGGGACGATGGTTGCGTGATGGAGGGAGAGAGGGGCCTGGGAAGGGTTGGCCTTGCGGGACCAGGAGAGCGCCCGGGTGGGCCGGTCCCTCCTGCTCTCGAGAGGTTTCCCATGAAGACGGTCTCTTCCCCGGCTGCGGCCGCTCCAGCCACTGTTCCGTCCCTGTTTTCGTAGATAGCCAGTTGGAAGATCGGCTCTTCATTCCGGTGATGGAGGACGGATCGGCAATCCTCGCGCGTCCGATGCAGCGTCATCGCATGATCGACGTTACGAGGCGATCGAAAGAAAGGCTCCATCATGTTGTCCGCCTCTGAACTGGCGGACCGTCTCGCGCGCAATGCCGAGGCCGTCTGCCGCCGTTACCTCTCAGCCGGCCGGCGCATCGGTAACTACTGGATCGTCGGCGACGTCGCCAACAGCAAGGGCCGCTCGCTCTATGTCCATCTCACCGGCCTGCGGGCCGGCAAATGGACAGATGCGGCCACCGGCCAGCACGGCAACCTGCTCGATCTCATTCGCGAGACATGCGGACTGGTCGATTTCCGCGACGTGGCCGATGAGGCAAGGCATTTTCTGAGCTTGCCTCAGCCCGTTCCAGTAGCGTTGCGAGAGGATGACGACATCGGTTCCACACCGGCCAACCGGCCAGCCGCCGAACAGGCCCGACGCCTCTTTCGCATGTCGCAGCCGTTGGCAGGTACGCTCGCGGATCGGTATCTGCGACAGCGCGGCATCTTGCATGCATCCGCACATGCCTCGCTGCGCTTCCATCCGTGCTGCTTCTACCGGGATCTGCTGACCGGCAGCAGAACCAGCTATCCCGCCCTCATTGCTGCTGTCACCGACGCTGCCGGGGCAATCACCGGCGTACATCGCACATGGCTCGACAAGGATGGCGACGGCAAGGCGAAGGTCGAAGATCCGCGCCGCGCGCTTGGTCATCTTCTTGGCAATGCCGTTCGCTTCGGTTTTCCGGTCGATGGGTCCGTGCCGATCTTGGCGGCAGGCGAGGGTCTCGAATCCATGCTGTCATTGTTCCAGGTGATGCCTGGCATGCCGATGGCGGCGGCGCTCACCGTCAATCACCTTACCGCCTTCGTGCCGCCGCCAGGCTGCCAACGCCTCTATATAGCGGCCGATGCGGATGCAGCCGGCCGGCATGGGATCGAAGGACTGAGCCGCCGGGCTCAGGCTTTCGGGATCCTGCCGCTCGTCATTGCATCCGAGCTCGGCGACTTCAACGAGGATCTGCGGCGGCTTGGGCCGGATCGGCTGACGGCAAGTCTGCGCCAGCAGCTCGCGCCGCCAGATGCGATGGCCTTTCTGCGCGCGTGATTGGCGGGCAGGGGGAGGCGAGGGGTGTCGTGTCAGGCAAGGCGGCCCCCGCAGGTCTCTCTTCCCGGCGGGCGCGCCCGCGGGCCTGCCGGGAGCCGACCCTTGCCACGCGTAGCCGGGCCTTCAGCGGGTCAGTCAGGTTTCTTCCCCTGGCCGGCATTTCTACGCATCGGCTGTTCCGAAAACCGGTCCTCCGGTTTTCGTGCCGATGCGGCCGGCCATTCCTCGCGGGACAAGAAACCTTCGTTCCGCCGCCCGGCGCTGCGCTGGGCCGCGGCGCACGGCGCCGCGGTTCCGGCCCGTCATCCGCGTGAACGGGGTCGCCGCCAGGCCGCGAGAGGCGCGGCCGCAACCGGATGGAGACCACCATGGACCTTACCCTTGACCTCGACGACGGCTTCGAGCCCCGCCACGCATCCTCGCCCACCGATCGCTTCATCTACGAAATGCAGATCTATGGTTATCGCCCATTTGAGCACGAACCCGATCCGCGGCCGCTTCCCGAAGAGCCGGTCGTCCAGTCGTCACTTTCCGCAATCTTCGACGCCATGTCCGAGATGCTCGGCGACACGCGGCTCGAACCCGATCTCGAAAGCCTGCTCTGGGCGACTGTCAACCTCTTCCATCGCGCCGGCGAGCGCATCGAGCGCGAACTCGACCGCAACGAGGAGGCGCAGCGCACCGGCCAGCGTGAGCAGGACGGAAGCGAGGTGAAGAGCGTCGCGCTCGAACGCCTCATCGCCGAAGGCATCACGCTGCTGGAGCGCCGCAACGCCTTCGAGTTCATGCGCGACTTTGCCGCCGACCTCTTCGAGGCTCAGATCGGATCGTCCTGGCGCCCACGCACCGGCTCCAAGGTCAGCCATGCCAACATGACCGCGGCATTGATCGACAGCCGCGACTTCCTTTCAGCCCGCCGCCGTGCCGAAACCGAGGTGCTGATCCCCGCCGGCACCAAGATCGCCTTTGGCGGCGGCATGGACTACAACGATCATGAGCTGATCTGGGAGAGGCTCGACCAGGCGCACGCCAAGCACCCTGACATGATCCTGCTGCACGGCGGTTCCCCGAGAGGTGCCGAACGCATTGCCGCCTGCTGGGCCGAGACCCGTAAGATAACGCAGATCACCTTCAAGCCGAACTGGGCAAAGCACGCCAAGGCCGCACCGTTCCGCCGCAACGACGACATGCTCTCGGTGATGCCGGCAGGCGTCATCATCTTCCCTGGCTCCGGCATCACCGGCAATCTCGCCGACAAGGCCCGCCGCCTCGGCATTCCCGTCTGGCAGGCATCAGGAGACGGCGCGTGAGCGCCGTTTTCATGCAAATATGGAAAATATGGATATTATGGCGCGGCTAAGGAGGTGACGCCGACTATGAAGCAGTTTACCACGGGCGATCTCAACAAGCAGGTTGGCGATGTCACGGATGCGGCGGCGCGTGAGCCGGTCGTGATCACCCGGTATCGCAAGCCCCGTTATGTGCTAATGAGCTATGAGCACTATGAGCGCATACGCGCCGGCGCCGATCCACGCCGAACCGTCAAGGCGAGTGAGATACCAGATGAGCATGCCGAACTTTTCGCCGGCGCGCTCGATCGACTGTCACGCGGCGAAGGATATGACGATGAGTCGTGAATATCGTCCCGGCGAAATCGTCACCTATCCCTATCGCTGGGCGTGGCAGAAATGTGCGATGAGTACCAATTAATAGGCTCGCGCTTGCATAGAGTTAAGCTGCCCTGTGGCATTCGGTCTTGCCTAATTCCGGAAGCGCTCATTCCCGGGCATTTGACAAAAGGCGCTCCTTCCCGGATCGTCTGTGCTCGACGGCAAGCTTGGAAGCCGTGTCGGAGAGGTTTCAGTTCGAACGGGAGGATGACATGAACGACCACGTTTACAAGAAGGTCGAACTGATCGGCAGTTCGAAGACCTCAGTCACGGAGGCGATCGAGACGGCGATTTCGCGGGCCTCAAAGACGATGAGAAACCTCGAATGGTTCGAAGTCGATCAAATCCGCGGACACATCAAGGATGGTGCGGTGGCCCACTACCAGGTGGTCATGAAGGTCGGGTTTCGCATCGACGACTGATGCGCCGACGGTCGCCGGTTTCAGATTGGAGCGCACGAGGAGCTTAAGCGTGCGACCGGCAAACATATGGTCACCATGTCCAGCGATCAGGCCTTGCAGCCACATGTGAATCCCGCCGCTTTTGCCTTGGTACCTTTCGTTTCCAACAGGCGAACGCATTTTTCAATTTCATGGATCGTCACCGCTGAAAGATAGATCGCTTCCAGTTGGTCTTGCTCATTGACCCAATCGGCAAAGGCGTCTGATGCACTCGCCCGTTGGTCGAGACGAAAGCTCACAGATCAACCTCGCCGGAGGAGGCCGGATTGCGGGCGAAAACATCGTCGTCGAGGTCGGAATTGGCCCGAAAGGTCTTCAGATACTGGACCAGGCTAGGCCGATCCTTCCGGAGTACCTTCCTTGCGGCCTCTGCAGCTCCTACGCTGTCGAGGACGGCGGCGGCGGGACCGTGGCGCGTGATCGTTACAAACTCGCCAGCGGCA
Source organism: Rhizobium mongolense USDA 1844 (assembly GCF_000419765.1). Taxonomy (GTDB): domain Bacteria; phylum Pseudomonadota; class Alphaproteobacteria; order Rhizobiales; family Rhizobiaceae; genus Rhizobium; species Rhizobium mongolense. The sequence goes on from NZ_ATTQ01000026.1 coordinate 33,415, forward strand.
GCTTGATCGATATTATGAGAGAACGACGCCCTTGCGTCCTTCAGACTAACTGTTGACACTGCGTGTCCCCTGAAAAGGGTCATTTGTGGCCCTTTTTTGAGATTGACCCGTGACAAAATCAAGAAAGAAATTCAACCACCTGCCATGTTGGGTTGAATTTTCTCGCAGTTGGCGACCCGCACTCCCGCTACATGGTTGAACTCGGAGCAACGATCAGGCGGCGGGGCTTCGCCTGTCCGGCGATCACGTCGTAACGTCCGATCAGCGTCCCCCTGGCGGTGAGGGACGCGCGAATTTCCGCGCCGTACCGCGCTTGACCCAAAAATCGTTGTGTGAGGTCGAAATTGCTACAGAAAACGTGATTTTCCCGCAAAATCCCCGCCGTCCGCTTCAAGCGAGGATAATGGCACGCAAACGTAACGTGCTGTAAGATGTCGTTGAGGCTCACTCCCAGGAAGATCTGTATGGAGCGCCGTCTAGCAGCAGTCCTGATTGCGGATGTCGTCGGCTACAGCCGAATGAGCGAGGTCGACGAAGAGGGAACGCGTGTCCGCTTCCACGCCGACCTGCACCAACTCTTCGAGCCGAAGATCGCCACGCATCACGGTCGCCTGGTAAAGACCATGGGCGACGGCGTGCTCGTCGAGTTCCACAGCGTGGTGGATGCCGTGCACTGCGCGGTGGAACTTCAACGCGAGAAAGCCGAGCGCAACGCAGCACTGCCGCCCGAACAGAGGATGGTTTTCCGCATTGGCGTCAATCTCGGCGACATCATCGTCGAAGGCGAGGACATTCACGGCGACGGTGTCAATATCGCCCACCGCATGCAGGTGCTGGCGGAACCCGGTGGCATTGCAATATCCGGAACCACCTATGACCAGGTGAGATCGAAGCTTACGGTCGGTTACCTTGCGCTGGGCGAGCGGATGGTCAAGAACATCGCCGAGCCTATCCGGGTCTATCGCGTGTTGCTTGACCCCGCAGTGGAACGCAGCACGATCGGCGCAACGAGTACCCCACGAGCCTGGGCTATTTTCGCAGCCGCCATGGGTATCGCTGTTTTTCTATTAGCGGCATTGGCGTGGTGGCAGCCTTGGCAGGCGGAGGATGATGCCTCCGTTGCTCTTGTCGACACCCGGCCGTCGCTCGTCGTGTTGCCTTTCGACAACCTCAGCGACGACAAGGAGCAAGGCTACCTTGCCGATGGCATCACCGAGGATTTGACAACGGAGCTGGCACGCATTCCCGGCCTGTTCGTCATTTCGCGCAATGCTGCATTCACCTTTAAAAACAGGGCCAGCCTACCATCAGAGGTTTCGACCCAATTGGGCGTTCGATACATCCTGGAGGGCAGCGTACGTCGTGCCGGGGCCGAGATGCGCATCAATGCGAAACTCATAGACTCGACGACCAGTGGCAACGTGTGGGCGGAGCGGCTCGACGGGGCATGGAGTGACGTGTTCGACCTTCAGGACAAGATGGTTGGGGAGATCGCAACCGCCCTCAAGCTTCGCCTGGTCACGAGCCATCAAGTTGCATCGATTGCTGGTGGAACAAATAACCTTGCCGCATACGAGGCATATTTGCGCGGTCGCGAACTGGAACTGAGGGAAAGGCCGGAGGACTGGGTGGAAGCCGTAAAGTACTATGAGCGGGCTCTGGCGCTTGATCGCGCATTTGGCAATGCTGCGGCGGCACTCGCCTGGATGTATCGGGAAGCGCATTGGACCGAGGCACGGTCGAAAGTGTTGGGGCTTACGCAGGATGAAGCCCGCAGCAAGGCAGACGCCTACTTCACGCAGGCCGCCAAGAATCCCTCTCCGGCGTATTACAGACTCCTCACAGCAAAGCTGAACCAGATGCAAAGGTCCGATGAGGCGATCGCCGCCGCGGAGCGGGCCATAGCCCTCGACGCGAGCGACCCTTCCAACTACGAGTGGCTGAGTATGGCCATGATTTTTAACGGCAGGGCCGAGGACGGTCTCGGCTATCTCGATGCCGCAACACGTGTGGACCCCGCTTGGTCACGCTGGCGCTACTTGCTTGCCGGACTCGCCTACTTCTCGATGGACCGCTTCGAGGAGGCTGTCGTCGCCTTCGAAAAGATTGCTCCGGAATCGAAGGAAACCTCCTATTGGGACTTTTGGTCCAATTATGAGGGCCTGATGTTGCTCATCTCCGCCTATGGGCAACTGGATCGACACGCAGATGCTGCCGCCGCCCGTGAGAGGTTGAAGCCCTACCTGGCCCAAGCGCAGGAACCTGAATATACAGGGCTGATGGCTGCGGTCGAATTCCCGTTCAAGAATTACGTGGATCTCGAAAGGGTGCTCGCGGGCCTGCGCAAGGCAGGTGTGCCGGAACTGCCCGACGGCTTCAATCCGAAGCCGGAAGATCGCCTCGACGGCGACGCAATAAGGGCTCTGCTCTTCGGTCACGAAATCCAGGGGCGCAATATCGAGACAGGCGAGGCATATCGGCGGGTGACGGCAGAAGACGGCACGACACTTATCACCGTCGGCGCATGGTCCGACCAGGGGCGCAGCACAATCGAGGGCGATATGCTCTGTTCCATCTACCCGACGCGGTGGCGTTTCTGCGGCGTCATTTCCCGCAATCCCGACGGCACCTCCGCCCAAAAAAACAAGTATCGGTTGATTCTTCAGTGGGACAGGTTCGAATTCTCGATGGTGAAGTGAGCTGCGGTCTGACTGAAGTACATGTCGGTGGCAGGTGCAGCCTAACTCCGCGAGATTGCGCTCCTATACGCCCGGTAATAGAGCTTGTGCACGACAATCGCGGAGAAGCCGACGGGTCGTTTGGCAATCATCAATCGCGCGGCCGTCGATCTTCCAACGACTTTGCTGAATGAGTGGCGGCGGATCCGGTTCATAGCCTTGATGGATGTGCAGCCTGCCGCGCCCAGACAGAGTTCGGCGATGGTGTCCTCGATATTGGCAAGCGCCTGCGCGCGACGATGGAGGTCGGTCTGTCCCGCGTGGTCGGAGCCTGGTGGAGCTTCCGCGCCCTGTTGAAACTTGGCGAGACCCTTGGCTGAGACTGGGATTGGTCAGCGCGGGGTTCCCGCCGGTTGCCGCGCCAGGCTGGCATCGAGCGAATACGTCCCTGTGGTCGGGTGGCGAGGCGGCGCAGCGATGCCGCCGTGAGGCACTGAAATCTGGCGATGAGGCATGCCAGGCTCGCCTGTGAGCGAGGATGGACGACGAGGCGTTGATCCGGACGGTGCCGTGTATCATGGGCGCGGGCGGTCTGCAGCCGGGACAAATTGGATGGCCACAGATGGACGTCTCGCCCATCGGCCGCATCGAGGACCATTCCCGTTTGTTATGCCGCCTTTTAAGGGGCCGGCCGCCATCAGCGTCAACCCGCAAGGGGTTCCCCTGCGCTTGCGCTCCGGTGACGCCTGCGGCTCGGCCCCTTCTTCGGGCGCCATCGGGAATGGTCCCGAGCAACCGAAGGAGACAATACCATGGCCACCACGATCGCAACCCTGACGCAGAAGACCGACGGCACCCTCGAAGGCGTCTTCGCCACCATCCGGGTCAATGCCCCGATCGCCATCATCCCGAACGCCAACAAGGCGAGCGAGGAAGCCCCGGACTACCGCGTCATCCATCGCAAGACCGGCTTTGAAATCGGCGCCGCGTGGGCCCGCATCGCCCGCCAGACCGGCGAGGAATACCTCTCCGTCAAGCTGGAAGCACCGGAAATCGGCGTGATCTTCGGCAATCTCGCACCCGCTCCCGGCGGCGAACCGAACCGCAAGGTCATCCTCTGGAACAATCCGGCCTGATCCGGAATGCCGGCCCTGGCAACGGGGCCGGCCCCACCAATAAAGACACTATAATCGCCGGCACCACATACCTATGGAGACCAGCATGCCCCGCACAGGTGGTTCCTATTCGACAAGCGATCTTTCCCGGAAATCTGGCGATATCATCGCCGAGGCATTGCGCCATGCAGTCACGATCACCCAACGCAACAAGCCGCGCCTCGTGCTTCTCATTTCGAACGCCTGATGCGGCAATCCGATGCCCGTTCAGTCGGCATGCTTGAAACCATGCCGCACGAGTTGCTCGACGAATTCGAGGCTGCGGTCGACGCCTATGCGGAGACCGACGAGGCCAGCCGATGAGCAGCTATGACGACATACAGACCGCGACGGTCATCCGCTATCCCTATTCTGGGGTAGAGAGGCCGGCAAGGATCGGCCGGTTGCCGTTGGCGTGAGGCTCCCCCGTTCTGATGGCGATCTAGTACTGTTTTTCCGATCACCACGAAGCAGCCGGAGAAGGCTCGATTCGCCGCGGAAATCCCCGCCATTGAGAAAGGGCGGGCAGGCCTCAATGCAGATTTGCGGCTCTGGATCATCCTAGATGAATTCAACAGCGATGTCCTCGGCCGCTCCTTTTACCTGGAGCCCGAACCACCCATTGGGCGGTTCAGCAAAGCCTTTTTCCTTCCCCTTCTCCGCGAGTTCATCGCGCGACACAAGTCGTTACCGAGGTCAGCCGGTCCAGATAATGCCCGGAAATTTGCCCCCGCTTGAACTGATCCCCGAAGTTGGTGTCCAACCTTCGGGGTCAGTTCACAACGGGGCGGGGCGGGACTCACCCTCGGCCTGGAGGACCCCGGCGTGCGGATGAACTCTTAGGAGTACGGTCGCGACCCCTGGTCGGGGTCCCGGGTTCTCTTCTTTCTGCCCTCCCATTCTACGGCTGCTCAGCCCGCGTCAAGGACGAGCGTAGGCCCCCGGTTTTATCTCCGCTCCGGTTCCCTGCGCTCCGACAAAGCCGGCACCCCACTCGCCGGCCCCGCCGGTCGCGTTCCGCGATCCCTGACACGCGCTTCGTGCGCACGTGGTCCCGTTGACGTCATCAAAAGGAGACGATCAACATGACCACTATCGATCAAGTCAACGAACTGCGTGCCGAACTTCGGAGCTGCTACTTCACCAAGGAAGAACGGGCCAAGGCTGAAGCCGAACTCGCCGCCCTGATTGCACAGGCGCGGGCCGGGGACGAGCAGTTCGAACGCGAGATCGAAATAATTCTCGCTAACCTCGAATGACGTCAGTGAAGACGAGGGACAGTGAACCTCGGGGAACCTCTCCTCGGCGCTGGCTGCGCAGCGCGGCCGACGTGCTGGCCGTCAATGCTCCTATCGCCAATGACTTGCCGTGGCGACGTCGGCGAGGATTTTCTCCGATAACTGAAGAAACAGTGCCAACCGGGTTAGTCAGCTGAAATCTCCCGCGCTTGAAAAATGTAGATAAACTGATATACATTAATAGTTTATTCCAGCTACATGTGAGCGCCATGCCGATCAATGTCAACAATCCGGACGCCGATGCGCTCACGCGCAAGTTCGCACAAATGGCAGGGGTTACGATCACAGAAGCGATCGTCATCGCCATGAAGGAAGCGATAGAGCGCCGGCGCAATACCGAAACGCCGCTGCAGACCGCGAGACGGCTGCGGGAGAAGCACCGGATCGCCATCAATGACGGAACGAGGAAACCGCTTCCACGCGAGGCCTTCGATGAGATGTGGGACGAAGGCTGATGTTTATCGATGCCTGCGCGATCATCGCCCTTCTATCGGAGGAACCGGAGGCGGAGCGGGTCTCAGAAGCGATCGCTTCGACGAAAGGCCCGATGACATCGCCGATCGCCGTGCTGGAAGCTGCTCTGGGGCTTGCCCGTCCGGACAAGTTCAACATTTCGGTTCAAGCCGTAGAGCCACTGCTGCTCGAATTTCTCGACGAGCGAGGGGTCGAAATTCGCGAGCTGCCGCCGGCGATGGAGACGACCCGGCTTGCATTGTCGGCGGCGCACCGTTACCGCTCAGGACGCCATGGTCTCAATCTCGGTGATTGTCTCCATTACGCTTGCGCCAAATATTATGACGTGCCGGTCCTGGCGACAGATGACGAATTTCGGCAGACCGACGTCGAAACGGTCCCATGACAAGCCTTCGCGATCTCCAGGTAACTGGTTCCATCGAGCCAGCCTACTTCGAGCCCGGCACGTCTCTGAAGCTCAGGCGTCCGAAGACGCTTGGCGGTTTTGAGTATCGCAAAGCGGCAGAAGAGCGGCAAGAGCACCGGAACCTGACAGTCAGAGATAAAATGCACCGAAATACGGTCTTGACCATTCGTCGATATCGCGTACCCGGTCAGAGGCTTGTTTTGACGAAACGGTTAGCCTTGGCCGCCTCATTCATGTCCTTGCGCCGAAAATAGATCGCTCGCCCGCAGCGGATCGGACTTTGGCCTTGGACGATAACGATCTGTTCGTCCTTTCGCATCGACTGAGTGATCTCGTGCGGCATGATCAGCGGCCTTCGCTGAAAATTCACGCTCTCCGATTGGCGAGATCCCGTGGTAGAGCTGCTCCAGCCGACATTGCGCGACCGGCCCTTTACCTCGACGGTCATTTCCCCGCATTGGGCCGAGACGCTACGAGCCGTGTCGAGTGCCTTGACTGCGGCATAGGAGGCAAACGCGCAACCGTCGATCCATGAGGTCGCTCCGTCCTTGCCGAAGTGTCGTTCCAACTGTCCAACCGATTGGTACATGAGCATCAGCGAGATTCCGTATTTGCGGCCACGGTCGCGCGCTTATTCCAGCACGCGCATGTAGCCGAGGAGGTCAACCTCATCGAGCATGAACAATGTGCGGCGGTCGAATGCGCCATCTGCCTGCACCATGGCCTTGATCAGCGAGCCGATGATCACCCTTCCGATGCCAGGATACGAGCGCAGTATGGCGGCTGGGACGTTGAGGAACACGTCCTTTTTGCCAGAGACGATATCGCGGGATCTGAAGGCGTTGCCGCAGACGAGACCGGCGTAACTGGCGAGCGACAGCCACTGCGTATCCTTCGAGGCCGTCGAGTAGACGCCGGAAAACGTCTGCTCCGTCATGTTGGTGAAAACGCCGAGGGTTTCGCGGATGAAGTCGGATTGCGAATTCTCCTGAACGTCGCGCAGCATGGCGAGCACCGATGGCTCCGGCTCGGAAACGATCTGGCGCAAACTGCGCAGGGTTCGCCTTCCGGCATATTCTGGCGAGAGCATTACATGCGCAAGCAAGCCGGTCAGCAGATTGTGCGCCTGGTTCTGGAAGTAGGCGCCACTTGACGATTCGAAACGTGCGCTTTCCGACAACAGCATATGTGCGATGCCGACGATGTCCTCTTCCTTGCGGGTCGACGTTTCAATGCCGTCGAGGACGTCGAAGCCGGTTGCCGGATCGGCAGGATCGAGCACCATCACGTCACGGCCGAGAACACGCCTGCGGTATTCGACTACCATCGGCGCAACCTCTGTCGACGGGTCGAGGCAGATGAGCGGACCGGAATATCGAAGCGCCGTCGGCACGACATTGCTGGTTGTCTTGAACCCGCCGGAACCGGCAAAGAACAACATATGCGTGGAGTCAAAATCCTGCTGATAGGTCAGGAGCGGCGCCCTGCCGCCTTGTCCCCACGTCGAACGATCGTTCGGGTCGAAGGAAAGCTTATGCACGAGTTCGCGATCGACGCGATAGCGCTCGCCGACGACAATTTCGCCGTCAGGCGGGAAAAGTCTTGCGGCCGCACGCATCGAGAGCCAGTCGGCGTCGCCGAAGGCTCCACCCTTGGCGCGTTTAACCGGATCGGCGACGACGACGGAGATGCGCGCTGACACCGCAACGATCAGAAAGCCGAGAAACGATCCAGCCACGGCGAAAAGGTCGAGATAAGAAAGCGCCTTATCCCAGGCGATGATCCCGCGCTCAACGGAGGGAGCAAGACGTCCATATTCCCGCAAGGCGTAGAAGCTGGTAACGACGACAAAGCCGAGAAGGCTTGCGATCGCGATCGGCCGGCGTCGATGCAACGGCAAGGGCCAGACCGTCAGAAGTCCTGCGAGCGGCCCGAGCAAAAGTGCCGGCACGGGTGTCGACCGCAGGAACCAGTACTGCGTCTTTCCCGACATGCCGGCTGCCAATCCTGGCCATCGCCAGCCGGTCACGTAGACGGCAAAGGCGGTAACGGCGAGAGGGACGAGAACAAGCAGAAGGCTCGGATGCAGTCGATGCTTCAATGCCATTCCGCTTTCTCCTGAACAGTATCCAGCGAAGGGCCTTCAATGAACGCCGCTTTGCCGATGTCGCGCAGCCGGTGGTGTTCCGAAGAGCCCGGAGCGATCCGGGGCAGTTCGAGCAGACCGCCGAGCAGGAACGTCCGGTCGGCCTTCGATAGTCTGGCTTTGACGACGATGCCGCCGAGTAGAAATTTCTGCCGCGCCTCGCGCTTGCGCTCAGCCGTCATGTGAAACCGCCGCCGGCGCTCCAGGCGCGCTATCTGCTGATCGACCTGCTTGAGAGGATGGGCCACTAGCCGTCTTCCTCTCCTCTTTGCGAAATCGCGCAGCGATCTCGGCGACGATCCGATCGAGCTCTTCGTCGGGTAATTCCATCTCCGCCAGACCCGCCTTTGTCGCGGCGCGAGCAAAACGTTCGGCAGATTTTACTATCAAAAGTCTTCTGCGCTCCTTCAGCTTCTCGATCTGCGCATCCAACTCGGAAATCGATGTTTTTGTGGACATTGACGATGCTCCATTGTGCTAGGTCACTATGATGCCCGCATTTATACACACTAGAACAAGATAGTTAAATGGGTTTAGCTTGCGCAGAACCCAAGAATCTGGAGCGGAGTTCTCGCCGGTGACCGAGTTCCGCAAAAGCGGCATCGGCCCAGTCGGGCCGAGCCGATCGGTTTGAGGGCGCAATATACGTCGCTTGCGCGACGTGCCCGGGAAGTCAGGAGACGGTGGTGGCGATCATGTTCGTCAGAGCGCAGGTGATCGGCAGGGGAGCGGGACGCAGCATCGTCTCGGCTGCAGCCTATCGCCATCGGACGAGAATGACGGACGAGCAGGTTGGCACGTCCTTCACCTATCGCGGCGGTTTGTCGGATCTGGTGCATGAGGAGCTGGTCTTACCGGATGCGACGCCGGCGTGGCTGCGCAAGGCGATCGACGGACGCTCGGTCGCCGGCGCCAGCGAGGTGCTGTGGAACGCCGTCGGTGCCTTCGAGAAGCGGGCCGACGCGCAGCTTGCCCGCGAGCTCATCATTGCTCTGCCGGAGGAACTGACGCGGACCGAGAACATCGCACTGGTGCGAGAGTTCGTCCGGGACAACCTTACCTTAAAGGGAATGGTCGCCGACTGGGTCTATCACGACAAGGACGGCAATCCTCACATCCACCTGATGACAACGCTGCGTCCTTTGACGGAAGAGGGGTTCGGGCCGAAGAAGGTGGCGGTAACAGGAGCAGACGGTGAGCCGCTGCGCGTCGTCACGCCGGACCGGCCGAAGGGCAGAATTGTCTATCGAATCTGGGCCGGCGACAAGGAAACGATGAAGGCGTGGAAGATCGGCTGGGCGGACGCGGCCAATCGGCATCTCGCACTCGCCGGTCATGAGATCCGTCTCGACGGCCGCTCCTATGCCGAACAGGGGTTGGACGGGATCGCACAGAAGCATCTCGGTCCGGAAAAAGCGGCACTGGCACGCAAGAGCAGGGAGATGTTCTTCGCGCCGGCGGAGCTTGCCCGCCGGCAGGAAATGGCAGATCGCCTGCTTGCAGATCCCGAACGCCTCTTGAAGCAGCTTGCCAATGAGCGCTCGACCTTTGATGAGCGCGATATCGCCCGTGCGCTCCACCGCTATGTCGACGATCCGGTTGACTTCGCCAATATCCATGCGCGGCTGATGGCATCGAACGATCTCGTCACGCTGAAGCCGCAGCTGTTCGATGCGCAAACGGGAAAAGCTGCAGATCCGGCAATCTTCACCACGCGCGACATCCTGCGCATCGAATATGACATGGCTCAGTCGGCGCGGGTTCTCGCAGAGCGCGGCGGGCACGCCGTCTCCGATCGGCGGATCACCGCAGCGATCGGAAGCGTGGAGACGCGTGATCCACAAAGGCGCTTCCGGCTCGATGCGGAGCAGGTGGACGCCGTCCGGCATGTCACGGGGGACAGCGGCCTTGCCGCGGTCGTGGGGTTTGCTGGCACCGGCAAGTCCACACTTCTGGATGCCGCGCGCGTCGGCTGGGAAAGCGAAGGTCGCCGGGTCATCGGTGCTGCGCTTGCCGGAAAGGCTGCCGAAGGCCTGGAAGAGAGTTCCGGCATCAAGTCGCGGACGCTTGCATCCTGGGAGCTCGCCTGGGCCGACGGCCGCGACAAGCTTGGACGCGGCGATGTGCTGGTGATCGACGAAGCCGGCATGGTGTCGTCGAAGCAAATGGCACGCGTCCTGAAGATTGTGGAAGAGGCAGGCGCGAAAGTCCTCCTGGTCGGAGATGCCATGCAGCTCCAGCCAATCCAGGCAGGTGCTGCGTTTCGGGCAATCACGGAGCGGATCGGCTTTGCCGAGCTTTCCGGCGTGCGCCGCCAAAGCGAGCAATGGGCACGCGACGCGTCCCGGCTGTTTGCGCGCCGCGACGTCGAACAGGGTCTCGACGCCTATGTGGAGCGAGGCCATCTTGTCGAAGCGGAGACACGGGAGGAAGCCATCCGACGCATCGTTTCCGACTGGACCGATGCTCGTCGTGAGCTGCTTCCGAAATCCGCCGATGAAGGAAGCCCGGGCCGTTTGCGCGGCGACGAACTACTCGTTCTCGCTCATACGAACGTGGATGTGAAGCGTCTGAACGAGGCGCTGAGGACCGTGATGACCGCTGAGGGCGCGCTTCGTGACGGTCGTACCTTCCAGACCGAACGCGGGGCGCGCGACTTTGCCATTGGCGACCGCATCATCTTCCTCAAAAACGCCCGCTTCTTCGAGCCGCGCGCCGAGCATCACGAGGCCCAATATGTCAAGAACGGCATGCTGGGCACGGTTGTTTCGACGACCGATAAACGCGGCCGGACATTGCTTTCGGTGCGCCTCGACAATGGCCGCGACGTCATTTTCAGTGAAGACAGCTACCGCAATATCGATCACGGCTATGCCGCGACGATCCACAAATCGCAGGGCGCCACGGTCGACCGGACGTTCGTTCTTGCGACCGGCATGATGGATCAGCATCTGACCTATGTGGCGATGACACGCCATCGCCACCGTGCCGATCTCTACGCTGCCAAGGAGGACTTCGAGGCAAAACCGGGGTGGGGCGGGAAGAGCCGGGTCGATCATGCGGCCGGCGTCACCGGGGAACTTGTCGATGCCGGGGAGGCGCAATTCCGCGAAGGAGAGGACGTCGATCCGAGCCCCTATGCCGACGTCAAAACGGATGACGGGGATACGCATAGACTCTGGGGCGTGAGCCTGCCGAAGGCACTGCGGGAGGGTGGGGCCGACCTCGGGGACACGGTCACTCTGCGCAAGGACGGGGTTGAGAAAGTCAAAGTTCAGGTTCCTGTCATCGACGCGGAAACCGGAGAGAAGCATTTCGAGGAAAGGGAAGTGGATCGCAACGTCTGGACAGCCAGACAGGTCGAAGCCGCTGTGGCCCGCCGGAAGCGCATCGAGCGCGAAAGCCATCGGCCCGAATTGTTCAATCAGCTCGTCGAGCGACTGTCGCGTTCCGGCGCCAAGACTACGACGCTCGATTTCGAAGATGAGGCCGGCTACCAGGCTTTTGCTGGTGATTTCGCGCGACGCCGCGGGATTAGTCATCTCGCTGAGATCGCCGCCGGGTTAGAAGACTACGTTGCCCGCCAGCTGGCTCGACTTGCCGGAATGAGGAAGGAACTGGCGGTGCTGTGGAAACGGGCAAACGTCGCTCTAGGCTTTGCGATCGAGCGCGAGCGGCACATCGCTTATGATGACCGGGTCCAGGCCCCATCCGTAGAGCAGACCAGTGTCGAGGACATGCGGTATCTTCTGGCGCCGGTGACGTCTTTCTCAAGGGGCGTGGACGAGGATGCGCGTCTGGCGCAACTGGCTTCACGGGGCTGTCAGGAACGCGAAGCGATCCTTCGCGCGCAGCTTGGGAAGATCTTTGTCGATCCGGGCCAGGCGCTTGCCTTGCTGAACGACCGAGCTTCACGCGCTGACGCCATGCCCCACCGGCTTGCCGACGCCATTACGCGTGCGCCGGCCAAGCTCGGACGTCTGCGCGGCTCGGACCGCTTGGTCGATGGGCGGGCGGCCCGCGACGAGCGCAATGCCGCGAATGCCGCTCTTTCTGAATTAAAGCCGCTGGTGCGCGCCCATTCTGCGGCGTTCCGGAAGAACGCAGAACGCTTCGCCGCACGTGAACGGACGCGCCGCACGCATATGTCGTTTTCGGTTCCGGCGTTATCAATGGCCGCCCATGCGCGTCTCAGCGAGATCGAGACCATCCGGCAAGCGGGTGGGGAGGAGGCTTATAAAACTGCGTTTTTGTTCGCCGCTGAGGATCGTTCTGTCGTGCAGGAAATCAAGGCGGTGAGCCAGGCGCTGACGGTTCGCTTCGGCCGGAGCGCCTTCACTGATAAGGCCAATGAGCATGTCGTGCGCAACGCCATGGAGCGTATGCCGGAGGATTTGGGGCAAGAAAAACGCGAGGAGCTGGTGAAGCTTTTTACGGCTGCGAGGCGGTTTGTCGAAGCGCAGCATCAGGCCGAACGCCAGGATCGCTCGCGGATTGCCGCCGCTGCCGCCTTTGATCCGGCGAGGCAGAAAAACTCCGCTCCGCCGCTCCTTGCCGCGGTCACAGAATTCAAGGCGCCGGTCGATGAGGACGCGAGAGCGAGGGCCATGTCGACGGCGCATTACCAGCAGCGCCGCGCAGCCCTTGCGGAAGCGGCGATCAGCATCTGGCGTGATCCGGCTGGAGCGGTGACGACGATCGAGACGCTGATCTCAAAGGGTATCGTGGCGGATCGCATCGCTGCAGCCGTCGCCGGCGATCCTGAAGCTTACGGAGCGCTACGCGGTTCGGACCGCGTGATCGACCGGCTGCTTGCTTCCGGGCGAGAGCGCAGGGATGCACTGCAAGTGCTTCCGGAGGTTGCCAATCGCCTGACCGCTCTTGCTTCGGCTTACTCGAATGCATTCGATGCGGCTCTCCGCACGCTCGGCGAAGAACGGCGACGCATGGGGATAGCCATTCCGGGGTTGAGCGGGGGCGCCCGCGATGATCTCGTGCGCCTCACCTTAGCGGTTGCGAAGAACCCGCGGGCGCTTGCCGGAATGATCACGGCGCTTGATCCGAAGGTCCGCGATGAGTTCGCTGCAGTGAGCAAGGCACTCGATTCGCGGTTCGGGCCTGGTGCCATCGAGCGCGATGAGAAGGACGCCCTCAAATTGGTGCCGCCGGCCGACCGAAAGGCGTTTGATGCGATGCGGACATCGCTCAAGGTCTTGCAGCGGGCCGTCCGGGTCGAAAGCAGACAGAAGATCCTGGCCGAGCGCCAGGCGCGGGCAATCGGTCGTGGCCGCGGTCTCAATCAATAGGGCGCGAAGTGTCTGGCCTCCAAGCCAATCGTCCCATCGTCATTTGGGCTCAAGGCGCTTGCAGCGGCCATGACGCGCGTTTTGCGTCGTAGCTATGACCCGTCGAAGCCGGCGCCCTACCACGGCAAAATCAATCTTATTGTTGCGTCGTTCCTGCAGGCGGCGTGACGGGAGCAGGCGCGGCATTATTGTCTGTCGGCGCGGCCGGGGTTGCTGGAGCCAGCGCGGGCTCGGATTTGCTGGTCGAAGCTGTGGTCTCTGGATCGGTGTCGGGTCCGCTAGACCACTGGGTGAGAGCGAAAGCGCCAATCGCAATCAATCCTACCGCTGCAATCCATGCGACCCAGTTCGTGCGGCGATAATCAACCGGGGTGGTCCTAAGGTCGGGATCACGGTTTGAGTTTTTAGGATTGTATGTCATTTGGATCTCCTTGTTTCGTGGAAAGAGAATGTCGTGACGCGCTATTGGTTCCAGGGGTTGATCAGGACATTAGCCGTGCCGGAATTATCGCCGAATATCCGGCACGATACGTGTTTCGGCTGTTTCAAATGGCGCTTGGCCCGATCCTCTTCAGCGTTGGGGCTCGAAACCTGCCAAGCGCTCAGGTCGCATTGATCACGACGTTGGAAGCGCCGCTTTCACCGTTATGGGTATGGCTGTAACGATCGTCCGAAAATCGAACTGTTCTGAGCGGCGCTCTGGGCCTTTGTACAACCACGTCATACCTTCTTGCCGAGTGGCGGCAACCATCAGGCTCAGGCAAACAACATGAGGACGCAAAGCGCGATGGCATTCGCTAGGCCAATTTTTCTCAGGGGCATTTCTGAGCTTTCTGAAGCCTACGACGGTTTCATCATCGATTTGTTCGGCGTCGTCCACAATGGCGAAACGGCTTTTGCCGGAGCAATCGACTGTCTTGCTCAGCTTATCGCGCGCGGCAAACGGGTCGTTCTCTTGTCGAACTCGCCGCGCCGCAAACAGGAGGTATCCGACCACCTCGTCGGGATGGGGATTACCGACGGGCTCTATGACGGGTTGATTACGTCTGGTGAATTGGTCTTCGAAGCCCTGTCTGGAACTGAAAGCGGCGGGCGCCTGCAATTGGGAAGACGTTTTTATCATATGGGTCCGAGAGTGCTGTCGAAATTAATGGCGGGAACAGGCAAACGCGCCGTCACGGCAGTGAATAGCGCCGACTTCGTGTTGGTCACCGGGACGCTCGAGGAGCAAACCCTTGCCGAAAGGGAGGCGCTGCTACATGCCTGCCACGAGCGCCGCCTGCCCATGATCTGCGCCAATCCTGATCTGCAGGTGCTGATCGGTGACCGGCACCTGGAATGCGCTGGCGCGATTGCCGCACGCTACGAGGCCATCGGCGGAAAGGCATGGTATTTCGGAAAGCCGCATCAGCAGGCTTATGCAAAGGCACTCGGCGTTCTGGCGCTGCCGCCGTCTTCCGTAGTTGGCATAGGGGACGCATTGAACACCGATGTCCTCGGCGCAAACCGCTCGCGAATTGACGCCGTGCTGGTAATGGGCGGAATTCACCAGTCAGAATTGCGGTCTCGTCAGGACGGTGACATCAATTGGGAACAGCTCGATAACCTGATTTTTCTGCACCAAGCATATCCTCGCTTCATCGCAAATTTGCTTTCGTGGTAAGATTACGGCGGGCCGGTCTCGTTTAACGACCGACATCATATTGGCAGGTTGCCGCCTCAAGCACACAAATTGAGGAAGAAATGCCAAGCGACAACTGCGGTTGATTGAGACAATGCTTCGTCAGAAATATGCCGATGATCCTCGCACGTTGATTTTACGTCTGAACGGCGCTGATTTAGGCACCCAAGGGATTCCAGGCGCTGAAAGACCTCGTCGAGTGGGCGATCAACGTCGGTGGTCGTACGTCTCGGATATCATGACACCATGTCTTGCTATCGATTAAATCCATGCCGAAAGCACCGGGAGAAAAGCTTAAAGCGATTGGAGAAATCCGGCTAAAACAGATGCTCATAACTCGATCCGTATGGCGCACCTTTCCCGCCCGGTTATGCTGCCGAAGCGCGCTCGACGAACCGGAATACCCTTAGTACGCTTGCGCGGCTCAATCCAAGCTCTTCGGCAATGCAGTCCGCCGACTTTCCCGCGGTCTCCAGCCGCAACACCTCTTCCGCCTTGCGTGTCCGCTTGTCCATCGATGTCACCTTTTCCGGGACGACGTCGCTGAATGGGGCGCGATCTGTGATGGAGGTTCTGGCGCATTCGACACTGGCGGAAGTCATCACCTGCTCCATTGCATCATTGAGAGATCACAATCAATGAGATCAAGCGTGTCTAAAGTAAATTCCAATTTAAGAGGTACCGGAGGCACGCCGTTATTGGTAGGCCTGTTGGTTTTAGTTTTCGTAGTGCCAGTGGCGATCTTCCGCACCGGCACCCTCCTTCTTCAAATCAACAACCGCTGGATTTGGCATTACAAATTCTTGTCTATCTACGGTCCAAGGGTCGGTCGGTTCTGACAGCGTTGACTGAAGAGTTGAAGGTTTTCTTGGCAACTTACGTGCCTATCGGGATCGAACGGCCCTGAGATGTCGCGCATATACCGACGACGTCCGATTCCCTTTGGCGAGACCGCGATTTTCGCGTCATCATCACCCGGCAAAGGAGATGTCGCTAGCTAGGCATCGGTCCAAGCGTAGTATTTCTGTGAGCGCTGGCGACGTGGAAACAACTACGGTTAACCCTGCGACGGAATATCGCCCTTTAGCCGGTGGCCCTCAGTCTTTCCTAGCGCTACAACGTCGCTCAATTTGAGGATATGGCGAATGGAATGGCAGTCGTACAGTGCTAAATTGATGATCGCGGTTATTGGTGCATTGCTGATAATCTCTGCGCTCTCGCTTCTGGTGGTCGTCGATTACGGTATCTAGAAGGTAGGTTCTCTTCCAGACGGCGATCAAGATCATCGCAGATGCGTATTGCATCTGGCACCGTCGCGAGGCGTTGCAAACAGCAGCCCCTCGATCACCGCAAAGGGCTTGCCGACACTTCGATACCAAGACATCACCACCCGCTCATCCGACGTCGTAAGAAAGAGACCACTCTCAAGCAGCAGCTGAAGAGCATGGCGGACGACGAGATTGCTCGCACCGACCCATAACAGGAGGCCTCCCTCGAAGACCCGGACGATTGCCTTGCCTTCGTCGAAGGTTAGTGTCTGTTCCGCCTCGTTGCCACTGACCCTCCGGGCGAGATGGGAGATCGGCAGGGAAATCCGCTCAATGAGGTAGCACGGGTTCGACGCCAAGACGCAGCTCTCGGCGGCATGCCCATAGGTTTCGGCTCTAATTGTCGACCGCGCTCTCGTTTCCACCAGACGTTTACCTCCTTGACTCGCTGAAACAGCCCATGCCTCCAAAGACCGCTGGATCGGGGCCTTGATGCAACCGTCGGCCTAACTCAGTGCACACTTTGCCGGCGCACTCGACTGCTAATTCTATTAGTCGCCTAAGGAAGGAGATTGGTATCCAATATGCAGCGAACCAATTTGTAATCGGAGCTTCTCATGCAGATATTGGCTGTCCGAGCGACCGCTTACGGCGAGTTTGCTGAGCTGATCGATTCGATGCACAGGCTGCGTACTCGAGTCTTTCGCGACAGACTGAATTGGGATGTAGAGGTCAGGGACGGCCATGAGGCTGACGAGTACGACCAACTCGATCCCACTTACATCCTTGCCGTATCGTCGGCTGGCAAGGTTGCCGGTTGTGCCAGGCTTCTTCCCGCGATGGGGCCGACAATGCTCGCCAACACCTTCCCGCAACTGCTGTCATCGCACAGTCTCGACGTGCATGCGCGCATGGTCGAAAGCTCACGTTTCTGCGTCGATACGTCCCTCGCCAAAAATCATACAGGCGGCTTCCTACACAAGACAACACTCATGATGTTTGCAGGCATCATCGAATGGTCGATCGCAAACGGCTTTCATGAGATCGTCACGGCGACCGACTTGCGTTTCGAACGGATTCTCAAGCGTGCCGGCTGGCCAATGCAGCGTCTTGGCGTGCCGTGTCCGATTGGAAATACCGTTGCCGTTGCGGGAACCCTTCCTGCAAACGCGGAAAGTTTCGAACGCCTTCGCCCCGTCGGGTACCGATCGGCACTTGGAAAGGGCGATGAAGTCGCGGCATGACGCGAGGCTTATGACTCGAGTGTTTTCGGAGTGGGAATAGAGGGCGCTCTGCGTTTCGCCACGTACTGTGGGTTTGTCGATTGGAAAGTGGTGCCAAGGGAGAGAGAATTGACGTCGAGGAGGCCTCAGATCCTCATCGGTTCAACCGACGCGGACTACTACCTGTTGCTTGTCCACATTTTGGAAGCCGAAGGATACGACGTGACCTTGGGCTCGGGCGTGGAGGAGATTGTCCATCTCGCGCGCGAAAATCACGTCGATGCGATCCTTCTCGATTGTCGCTCCGGCGAAACCCTTGCGCCAGAGACGTGCCTGAGGCTGAAACAGGAGCCACAGACCGTAGGAATCATGACGGTCGCCCTGGTCGGGCCGGGTGCGGAGGGCCGCTTCATCGATCTGCTGAAGGCTGGAATCGATGAGAATTTCGTCAGGCCGATTGCGCCAGCCAAGCTGCTCGGATTTCTGCGGAACCGGGTTCTGTTCCAGTCCGGCTCGCATCCTTCGGCGGGCGATGGACGCATTCTCGCCTATGCGGGAATTGAACTGAATACTGTCCGGCACAGTGTCAGGCGCTTTGGGATCAGCGTTCATCTCGGACCAATCGAATTCCGCTTGCTGCAATTCTTGATGGAGAACCGTGAGCAAGCTTGCAGCCGCGCACAACTCATCGAAGCTGGTTGGCCGGAGCGGCGCTACGTTGATGCCAAGACGGTCAATGTGCATGTCGGCCGCCTGCGCAAGGCGTTGAATGTGGCAGGCGGCTCCGATGTGATCCGGACGGTCAGGTCATCCGGATACATGCTGGACGCCTCTCGCCTGGATGATCCGCACGAGGCGGCGGATCGGTCGGGCGAGGACACCGACGGCTAACGCTGCATTATGGCCCTTAAAAAGGAGCATTCTTCATGGATATCGTTATCCGCAATGGAGCCCTCATCACCGGCGATGGCAAGGCGTTTCACAAAAGAGCGACCGTCTACATCAAGGACGGGAGGATTGCAGATATCCACATTGGGAGTGCTGGGACCAGCGACGAAATCGCGGCGCGAACAATCATTGATGCGACAGGCTGCATCGTCATACCAGGCATCATCAATGCACATGCGCATGGATGCATTTGCGGGCCGTCGATGCCGAGCGGCTCGCCGCCGCTCAGTGCAGACGACATCGCCTATTTTCGCAATCGGCATCTTCTTCAAGGGACAACTACTCTTTTGAATGTCTGTGGTCTGGCAATGGCCGATGAGGTCTATTCTGACGGCGTCCGCCATCAAATCGATATTCGCGTGTCCACGGCACATACGCTCAAGAACATCCAGGCGGCCCTTGCAGTGGACGGCAGAGGCCTGTCAGTGCCGCACCTGAGTGCGACGATCGATGAAATGCTTGCGTCCGGCGCGGTCGCCCTTGGAGAGGTTGGCGGCGGGCAGACATTGGGCGGCGGGGCACAGGATTACAGGTTCATTCCGGAAGCGGTCCTGCGGGAGACTGGGATAGAGGCGACACCTGAAACGGCGAGGCGCCTGAAGGATGCTGTTCTCGGCCGCTTTCTCGATCAAGCCGGTGGAATGTCGGAGTCGGTGCTGGAGGATGAGTTGGATCGTGCCGGCCTGTCCCCGCATGTCACAACTGAGCGCATCCGCGAGATCATCACACGCTCCGTAATGCCATCCGTCGCGCTTTCCCTCGACGGTTTCGATGAGATCGCTGAGGAGGCGGAGCGGGTCGGCTACCCCGCGATTTTCCACAACGCAGCGCCATCTGCAAAACGGTTGAGCGCGGTTGTTGAAAAACATCCAAACGCACGGATCGTCGCCGGACACAGCAATCATCCGAGCTTCTTGCCGGATGAGGCCGTTTCGATTGCCCTCGACTTGCGAAGCAAGGGTGCTGTTATAGACGTTTCTACACTGGACTGTATTAGCACGCAGTGGCGCAATGACGCCGCCAACCTAGATGCGCTCATCGACGGTGGTTGCGTGGATACGATTTCGACTGACTTCGCGGGTGGTCATTGGGATGGCATCCTCGAGGCGATTCACCGGATGGTAAGAAAGGAGCAGCTCTCGGCCCCAGCAGCGGTAGCGCTTGCCACCGGGAACGTCGCGGCCGTCTTCCCGCAAATGGCAGGGGATCGGGGGCTGATAGAAAAAGGCAAGCGCGCGGATTTGACCGTGGTTGACCACGTGAACCTTAGTCGGGTCCGGCATGTCGTAATCGATGGCCGCGTTGCTGTCAGGAACGGCGTGCCAGTCTGACGGAAGAACCTAAACAAAGCTTGGTGCTGACCAGTATCAATAATTTCAAAAAGTCTTTATTTGACAAAAACTTGGACCAGACCTGGAAGCAAACTGGGGTATGGGTCTGGTATCTGCGGTTTGTGATATTCCGTGATCATTCCGGCATATTCCCGCCGATACTCGTGATGCGGGAAATACACGCGGGATCACGAATTTCAAACGGATGGACATCAGCAAGCTCGCGACATTGGCGTCTAGGCATCACGGCACTTGGGTTATGATCTGCTATCCACATATCTCGTAAAACTAGTATCCCGGAAAAATTTCTCTTGAGATTGCATTGAAAGCACAGCAACCTGGAGTGAATAAGTGGCCCCCTCCACCATGTCTTATGTGTAGAGTGGGACGACATGGATAATGCCGACATCACGCCTTCAGGTACGCCCGTGGGGAACATTTTCAATCAGTTAACAGCTGTCCGCGTCGCCGCAGCGATTGTTTTCACACTTTCTCTGCCTGGTAGCGAGCTGACCCTGGCATCACAAACTAGCGACATTGTTCGGGTTGCCGAAGCGAGCGGCGAGCCGGACTTGGCTCACTCAATCTCAGAATGGTCGACGGTGCAGAGCTGCATCGATCCAAAATCCAAACTCGTCTTGGAACCATATTGGCAGGCGTTTAACGAAAAAAGCGACCTTTGGGTGTGCTTTTTTCGGATCATTGAAGACCTTCAAAGCGAAGACAAAATCAGAGCATGGCTTTCTCAATTCGATATGAAACTCGTGAAGTCACCTTATTCTCGGCTAGGTCCCGATGGGCATACGCTAGGATTCGTATGTTATAAAGTAAATCCGAAATGCAAAATAAAATGGAACACAGTAGAGGCAACTATTCCGTACATATACACTCCGTATGCATTCGGATTTATAGCTTATTATAAAGGAAGAAGATTAGAAGATTTTCAAGTGACGGTGGAAAGAGAGTAAACATCAATAAACATGGATTATTTGATGGCTATACTTAAGAAACCAGTCTTTGGTGTTCAATGAGACGGGATTTTGTTGAAGGTTAAAACGCGCAGAAATGCGGAAAGACATATGATCAAGCGAATTAAGCTCCCGCGAAAGAGCCTTTTGGGGCCACGTCTGTAGGAGTGATGATCCTTGGTTCACCTGTCAATGCGGCCGACATTGCCTATCATCGACTATCGAACGAGAAAGATTTTCCTTTCCTTATGAACGGGCGGCGGCGTACGACCTTCCTCAGGCAGGTGCCGGCTATCGAGATTCAATTAAAAGATTTCCTGACGTGCGCACTTGCCTGAAAAAGGGAGAACGCTGGAAAGCCAGACCCGATCTTTCACAGGTCGATTGGGCGGCAATGCGGCTTACGAAAGACTTCGACGTCTGCATCTTTCGCATTCTGAGTAGCATCGCGGACCTCGACGAGAGCCATCGATGGTTTGTGGGCCAGGGCTTCGCAGTTCGGCCGGTTCGGCGAGAGCCTGCATCGTCTGGGTGGTCGAAATCACCTCTGATCTCTCGATATTCGGTCTCGATCGAGAAACACCAATTCAACCAAAGATCGGATACCAGCTTAATTTGATTCAAGTTTGGGCTCTAAGAGGAGTGTCAGCACAAATCGCTGCAAGCGACAACGAAGAAGCACTCGACGTTACCTTAACGTTAACCTTTCTTTGATGGAGCGATAGATGGCAACGAAAGCCGCCGGCGGACGTTGCCGACTGAAGGCGCGAACGATTTCACTGAATTAACGGCATACGCAGGCATTGGAGGAAAGGAGCGGCGTCTCCTCTGTTCATTGCCGAAAGCCCGTTCAGAATAGTGCGTTGCGCCTTAGGAGAGAGTTTTTTCCGGGTCGCTCCGCGAAACTTGTCGACGAGCTCATCCCAATCCATCGGTCGCGCCTTGTCGCCGCGTGGCGCCGTGACGTCAGAGGTCACTGTCGGACCATCGCTTGTGTGCACGCTCAAATATGCGAGCGTTTCCGTGGGGAAGCGCCTGTCGATGTCGTGGTCGACCAACAAATGCACCTTTCGGGCGAAGTCGCATAGATCTGGTCTGGCGAGTTGGGCCTCGCCAATCGGCGCAAGTGCCGCAATTCCATCGATGGCGGCAATCGCGATGCAATAGGGGAGGCTGTATTGGATATCGGTCAAGGTCTTCGGCGAGACAGAATTGGCAAGCCGAAGCGCCCACTGAAACGTATGCACGTCTACTGAAACGATCTTCTCTGGCGTTAAGTCTATACGGCGGCAGGCCGCCGAAAGGGCGTCAAGAGCAGGATGGATGTAGCGGCAGCAGGAGTATGGTTTGAAATAGACATTCGAGATTTCCATCGGTTGCTCAAAGCTTGCAGCGATGACCAACGGATCGAAATGTGAATGGTGATCGAGCAGATCCAGCGGGCCTGTAAATCCCCGCTCCGCGAGCTGCAATGCAAGGAGCCCGGTTGTCACGCTCCACGGGATGCCTTCCTTGACGTCATTTCCAGTGCATTTCGCGTAGCCCGAGCTTCCGTTTGCCTCCTGGTTCGGGGCCAGTACTCCGGCAATCGAAAGAGCCTGGGCGAGTGCTGCCGGACCGGTGCCGTAGAGACGCCCGGCCGCGGCCACGGCGCCATACCCTGTCCAGCGTCCAGATTGCCGGCTCCTTATGGCATCCGGATTTTGCGCGACAGCAATACGGATACCGGCCTCATATCCGAGAGCAACGGCGGCTAGGATTTCGTCGGCGGGCGCATCGGTCTCACCAGCGACCGACAAAGCAACGGGTACGACGGCTGCACCAGGATGACCGCGCGCGCCGCGATGACCGTCGTCGAAATCGAGCGTGGATGCCGAGGCGGCGTTGCAGAAGGCCGCAGCCGTTGTCCCCAGGCTTTCACCGGTAAACCAAATCGGTGCGCGGCCGACTCCAAATTCTTGCCGGGCGATCGCGCGCGCCACCTGTGCACCGCCGATCTCGCTTCCGACCACTGCTGCAGTCACCGCGTCCAGAATGCAGCAAAGGGCGCTTTGTCTCGCTTCGGCGGGCAACGCGGCGGACGGATAGGTCATCAGATGATCTGCCAGGATCTGCGTCGTATACATTTGTGCCTCCGCGCATCACAGTTTCCACTTACCCGCGAACGGGCCTGCCGGAGGATGGCGCTGCGCCAGCGCCGGGCCGGAGCCAGGTTTCGTAGACGTGGGCGGCGACATAGAGGTCGAGCATCGGCAGACCGACGCAGGTGATTAGGATCGGGCGGTCCGGCACTTCTTCAACATCAGCGACGTCTTTAAAGCCCGTGATTCCGAGGAAAGGGCCAAGTTGTTCCAGCGTTGCGCCCATCCGCGAGAAATAGAGCGCAAGGCTTTGCGAGTTGCGCCGGGATACCATGGAAACGTCGTCGCAGACTGCGAGACCTGAGCGAAGAACCGTTTGAATGTGGTCGACAGGCGTTTCGTCTCCGCCAAGATGCAGAAGAACGGCATTCGCGAATATATCCGGCGCTGCGAAGACCGGCGCGCTGGCATTGGAGGCGGTGATTACGAAGCGGCAATCCCGCAGCTTGCGATTGTCCGAAGCAGCCTCAAGCGGAACTCCGGCGGTAGGTCCATGTTTTTCGACAAGCCGCTGCGCGGAAGCTTCCGATCGGCTGCGCACGTAGATCGTCGAGATAATATCCTTTCCGAAGTAGCCAAGCGCCTTGACGATTTCCTCGGCAATTGGCCCTGCTCCAAAGAGAAATACGGATAGGTCGTTTTCCTTTGAGAAGAAGCGCTCGAGGGCGACCGAGGCATAGGTTGCGGTTCGTGCTGCGGAGATTTCCGTCCCATCCATCACGCAAAGGGGACGCAGCGTGAAGCTGTCGAGGAGGATGATCGTCGAGGCAGAACGGGGCCTTCCAAAGCGGCGGTTTATTGCATTGGCGCCGACGACTTTGACCGCCGCATACCGGCCTCCGACGCTCGAGAGCGCAGAGAGCTTCCAGCCCAATCGCTCGCCCTTGAGTTCGTCACGATAGGGCTGAAACTCCGGTTGCTTCCAAAGGTCGGCTTCACTGAAGGACAGAACGGACTTCAGGCCGTGTGCCCGTCCGAGGCGCATGTCGGACCAAGCCTCTTTGGCGGCCTTGTGAAGATTATCCACATTGAGGCGGACGCCGAGACATGCCATTTCAGTGTGCGTAAAATATCCGGCTACGGTCTCCATCGCTATCCTCCGTTGGGGTCCCACATCCAACAGATGTGGCTATGGGAATCTCGCACTTCGGTGGTGGCCGTTAAAGGAAAGATCGGGACATGTTTTTGTTGTCGGAGGGATGCTTGTGTGGAGAAAGAAAGGCACGCGAAGTTGCACTATTAAACTTTCTTAATCCTGCGGATCCTCATTGTTGCGCAGAAAATGGCACAGAGCCGTCTGAACTAGCCGGCGCTGAAGAGGAAAATGCCACTCCTGTCCTAACGCCGGCTGGCACCGTCGCAGTTCACAATGCCGTTGCCGGGGCAAGGTCAGCCCTCGGAGGAGTCGGTTAGCCGGCGTCTCCGCAGAATAGGCATATTGCTGCGTGCCAATCGTCTGATGCTAAACAACCTGTCCGCTTTTCAGCCGCATCTGCGGAACCGATCGCGTCGCCTGACTGGCGACTTATAAGCATCCACCCGCTATGCGGTTGCGCCCCTTAAACGGCTCCTGAGACGAAGCGGACCAACGGCTGAACGGACGTAGCGCTCTTTAGGTTCTGCAAATTATCCAATATTTCAAAAGAGGCGCTATCTCCAACTGCCGAGCTCGTGAGCCGCCGGAACTTTGTTTCGAGAGCCGACTCGAATAGGGTTGGTAGCCTCCCCCTCAGCAAACGGGACATGCTTTTCGAGTACTCGTCCATCGTGAAGGTGCAAGCAAGCACTTGCTGCATGCGGCTCGCGAGATAAGTCGTGCGCCGAATGAGGCATAAATTCGATGATGTCTTGAAGACTCCCAGCGATATCGTGACGCAGCGAGTCGTCCGCGAACCAATCCGGACCAGGTTCGACGCCAAGGACTGCCATCGCAATGGCATGGGGCGCGCTGAACTGCGCCGCCCACATGTTTTTCGGTCGCGCAGTGCTGAATGGCGGTTCACAAACGATTGGAGGTGCCGTGACAACCAGCTTGATATGCTCGCCGGCGGCAGCATCAACTCTGGCCATTGTGAAGACGTCGCGGCACGCCTGCACGCTGCTCTGGATAAGCCGGCAACAGCTGAAAGGTTTGAACCCGACCCTAGAGATTTCGTAGATCGAACCGAAGCCACTGGTCAATTTGCCGAAATCGCACTCGTCGGCCCCGGCCATACGCCAGTACCCCGTCGGGCCTTCGAAGACATCCAATGGCCCCTCGAAGCCCGCCGCAGCACGCCTCGCCGCGTTGACGCCTGTCTGCGCCGCTGCCCCGAAGTTGTTTTTCGCCATTGATGGGTTTTTGCCGTAGACGGTCTTCATGACCGAGGCGACTGGTGCATTGACCGCGGCGATCGCGATTGCTTGCGCCGCTTGTCTTGCGTCAAGCCGCATCAACTTCGCAGCCGTTGCAGTCGCCCCGAATACCTGCCATGTCCCATGTCCGTGTATTGTCTTTCTGGGCGCTCGATGAAGCAGCGAGATCCCCACACGACAGCTGACCTCGTAACCGACGACGACCGCCTCAAGAAGGTCCGTACCAGAACACTCCCTATGGGCGGCCATCGACAACGCGGCTGCGATGACGGTGGCGCCGGGGTGGCCCTTCTCGTAGATATCATCGAAGTCGAGTGCATTGATAAGTGACGCCTTGCGAAAGGCAGCCATCGCGGGATCGAAGTAACCGGACACCGGGGCCAGCCGCATGGTTACCAGTAAAAAAGCTGTCCATCATGCGGGAGACTGGCAGATTACGCGCGCCGAACAGGCAGCCAATCGAATCCATTATGCAAAGCTTGCTCTTGTGAATGACCTCCGGCGGAAGACGCGAGAAAGATTCCGCGGCGATATATTCGCCGATCCTTTGGGCTATTGAGGGAGTCATGGTTTTTTATCCGGTTGGGCGGACGGACGATGGCTACGGCGAAGTCTACGGGTGTCTCGTCGTCTCGCCACTACAAGAATTTGGAGCACCGCCCCGTCGCCTGCCGGTATAGGAGGAACAACTGCACGAACCGGCGATATTGCGATCGAGGGACGTTCGGGCCAATCCTTCGAAGTTTGTCCTGTGCGATGCGGTCGGAATGAGCTGCCGGACCGTCGTAATGCGAGCCCGATCGATGTGAGTAGCAAGTATGCCGACCTGGTCGGCCGCTCGGGCGATCACTTGGCCCCAGGGATCACAGACAAGCGAATTGCCATAGGTGAAACGCCGTTCCCCATTCGCTGCGACATAGCCACCCGATTGTCCGCAGGCGACGAAATAGGCCTGGAGTTCGATAGAACGCGCACGGCAGAGTACTTCCCAATGGTCCTTACCTGTTTGCAACGTAAAGGCTGCTGGTAGAATGACGACATCGACACCCGCACTCGAAAGCGCATCAAAGAGTCGTGGGAAACGAAGATCGTAACAGATGGCGCAGCCGATCCTGTATCCGTGCGCTTCGTAGATGAAGAGTCTATCGCCAGGGGCCACTGTCTCGGATTCACGATAGATCTTGCCATCCGGCGCTTCGATGTCGAACAGATGGATTTTGCGGTAGCGTCCGACCTCCCGACCCTCCGGGTCGAAAACAAGCGTCGTGTTATATATCTTTGAACTTCCTCCGATCCTTTCGAGCAGACTTCCGCCGTGAATCCAGATCTGTTCTCGAGCCGCGAATTCCTGCAGCATCCGATAGGCCTTGCCGCCCGGCATGTCGTCGGCCGCGGCGAGCTTCTCTGCAGCGGTTCCTCCGGACCAGTCGAAATGCTCCGGAAGCACCATGAGGTCCGGTCTGTCGCGTTCCATTGCCTGGTGCATCAGGGTCTCGGCAGCGTGCAGGTTGAGATCGCGGTCGGGCTGGGAGTTCATCTGGATGAGGGAAATTTTCATGATACGAACTGGTCCAAATCAAAGATGGAATGGCCGGCCTCAAGATGGGGTCGCAGCTGAAGCGAATGCCGTTGTCGTTTGAGAGCAAAGTCGGCGACGCGGCGCATATGCGAGGGTTCGGCAACGAAGACGCCCTCTTGATCAGCGAGGACTGCGTAGCCTGGCAGGACGGCTGCACCACCGCACGCAATTGGGACGTTGATGGCGCCGCCGATCTGGTGCCGGCGGCTCGTTGTCTTGGACGAGACGCCGCGGCACCAGACTGGAAACTTGCTGGCCCGAATCTCTTCGATGTCCGTGCAGGGACCATCGACGATGACGGCGACAGCTCCGCGCGCGCGGGCGGCTGCCACGACACCGCCGCCGACGCAGGCTACGTCGTCCTGATCAACCCGGGAGATGACGAGAGCATCTCCCGGGGTAAGCAGATCGATGGCTTTGTAGATGACGGTTCCATCGCGGCCGGGCGCGGCCACCGTGATCGCCGTTCCAATCGCCTTTGCCGGAAAGACGGGGGTGATAAGCGCGCCGATGAATCCGACATATTCGAAATGGCCGATGGTTGCGGTTTCGACATCCGCAAGGAGGGTTCGCAATGATTGCGGAATGGCCTTTGGCCGCGTTCTCATCCGGTATGGTTCAGTCATTCGACAAAACTCCGATCGTCTCTATCATTGTGCGTCAGATCGGACGTTCGCCGGCGGTCGTCGTCCGATGCATGATGCGGATGGTGTTCGGATCGAAGGAGTCGCGCCGGTGCATCGTGCAGCGGTTGTCCCACATCATGATGTCGCCCACCTCCCATTTCTGGATGAAGACTTCGGCGGCACTACCGGTCGCGTGTTCCCAGAGCTTTGTGGTCAGATCGCTGCTCTCGTCGAGCGGCATGCCGACGATCCAGGATCCTTCGGACGTGCCGCCGAGGTAGAGAGCCTTGCGTCCGGTCTCGCCGTGGGTGCGGACCAGGGGATGGACGACGCCGTTCCACTCGCGAAAATCACGGCTCTTCGGCTCGGATTTTCCAAGGCGCAGTTTGCCCGTTTTGTCATAGACGTTCTGGAAGAAGATCTGGCGTCCATCGATAGCCTTGCGCAGTTCGTCGGGAAGCGTTTCGTAAGCACGGTAGGTCGACAGAAAATATGTATCGCCTCCGGAAGGAGGGACTTCGATCGCTCTGAGGATTGCTCCTGCCGGCGGACGTTCGTAGAACCAGGTATCGGTATGCCAGGTTGCTTCGCTGTTGCCGAGCGCGCCGCTTGGCTTGCCGTCCCTCATCACATTGCTGATTACCAGGATCTCACGATGCGTAGGGTGTCCGCCTTCCTGCAACTGCTTCGGATGGATGACGAAGTCGCCGAAATGACGGGAAAAATCCACCTGCTGTTGATCGGTAATGTGGGCTGCACGAAAGCGGACAACGCCGTATTGCAGCCAGTATGACCGGACTGCGGCAATGTCTTTGTCGTCGTAGTCGGAGAAGTCGAACCCAACGATGTCGGCGCAGACATTGTTAGAGTTCTGGACCGCGGAAACCTTCGTTCTGGTGAGCATTCTTGTGCCTCCTTTAAGAGATCCCGGACTTGGGATCGCATGAAGTCTAGCCAAGGGTTCGATGAGATTTCCAATATCAATAATTGCATATTGATATTGGATTGTTATTAATTGAGCTATTGCTCGAGCAACTGGACCGCGGAATGGGCAATGGCAAGTTCAACGCGACTGCCAACAGAAAGCATGTCCAAGCGCGTGGAGCGGATCATGGATTTTAACGTCGTCTCATCATTCACGGACAACCAGGCCTCCAGATAGGCGCCGAGGTTGACGACCTTCTGGACGGATGCCGTCAGGAGGTTCACGGGCCCATCCATGGCGCCTGCAGCATCTGCAAGCCTGACTGCCTCGGGCCTTATGCAACAGAACCGTGCCTTGCCCGGAACGAGGTCCTGCGGCCAAGCGGCGATGATCGGGAGGTTTGCTTCTCCGAGCAATACATGCACGCACGCGTCATCGATTGCAGTGTCATCCAGACCCGAAACCGGCAGGATATTGGACTTGCCTATGAAGTCCGCCACAAAGGATGTTCTCGGTTGATTGTAGATGTCCGCCGGCGAACCTTCCTGCGCCACGACGCCGCCTTGCATGACGATGATCCGATCAGACATCGCCATCGCCTCTTCCTGGTCATGCGTGACATAGACGAAGGTCATGCCGAGCTCTTGCTGGATTTCCTTCAACTCGACACGCATGGCCTCGCGAAGCTTCAAATCGAGGTTGGAAAGCGGTTCGTCGAGAAGCAGGACAGAGGGAGACGGCGCAATGGCACGGGCGACCGCCACTCTCTGCTGCTGACCGCCCGACAGCTCTTTCGGATAGCGCTTTTCGAAGCCCTCGAGATGAACGCTTTTCAAGGCGCGTGCGACTTCCTCAGAGATGTCTTCGCGTGGTTTGCCCTGCATTTTGAGGCCAAAACCGACATTTTCCGCGACCGTCATGTGTGGGAACAGCGCGTAGTTCTGGAAGACGAGCCCGATCTTTCGAGCCTCCGGCCGGACGCCTGCCTGGTTGCGACCCCGGATGCGGATCTCTCCGCTCGAGGGATTTTCGAATCCGGCGATCATATTCAATGTCGTTGTCTTTCCGCATCCGGAGGGGCCGAGGATGCTGACGAACTTGCCTTTCGGAACGGCAAGATTGATGTCGTCGACGATGCAGTTGGCACCGAATTGCTTGCTGACAGAAAGAAGCTCGATATCGTTGCTACTCATTTGCTACCCCCATGGAAATGCGCGGAGAAACCGCCGATCTTTTCGAAAAGGATGATCGTGCCGAGGACGAAGAGGAGTGATGCGACGTTCACGGCCGCGAGCACCGGGTCCAGGCTGTATTCGAGATGATTGATGACGGCGATCGGGAGCGTTGTCTGTCCGGGTCTCACGAGAAAGACAGACAACGGTATATTATTGAACGAAATGATGAAGGCGAAGGTCATACCTGAGAACAGGCCGGAGCGGATCAGCGGCAGAAGAACAAATCTGATCCGTTGGACCGGACCCGCGCCAAGAATGCAGGCGGCCCGATCTAGCCGCTTGTCGAAATTGAACATCGCGGTCGCCGCCATGCGCACGACATATGGCATGGTGAGGACGATGTGTGCCATGACGAGCCCCGGTGTCCCGAGCAGCTTGTAAAGGCCGGCCGACGAAAGGAAGAGAACAATCGCAACACCCTTGACGATCTGCGGCACAGCCATCGGCGACAGCAGGAACGACATGATGGCAGCATGGCCCGGACATTTCTGGTAGGCGACGCCGTAGGCGGCAAGGATCCCCAGCAAACCGCTTGCGAGAGTGACGATGATCGCGAGCTCTGCACTGAGCAGAAAGGGATCAAGCCAGCGGCTCTCCAGGAGCGCCGGATACCACTGAAATGTCCAATCGCCCGGCCAGAAGGTGACGGCCGATGTAGGGCTGAAGGACGCTGCGACAACGACCAAGAGCGGCAAGGTTATGAAAGCAAGAATTGCAATCAGCGATGCCCTGAACAGAATGGTGAGCAATCGGTTCATTGAAGCCTCCCGAGACTACAGGTGAAGTTTCTGCTGAAGGCGGGATTCGAGCCTGGATCCGACAAAAGCCGAAACCAGCATCATGGCGAGAAGGACGTTGGCCATGACCGCCGCAAAGGACCAGTCGATGTAGAAGAGCACCTGCTCGTAGACCATCGTGGCCATGACCTTGAAGGCAGCACCGCCGAGGAGGGCCGGGGTGGCGTAGGCGCTTGCCGCCATTGTAAAGGCGATCAGGAGCGAGCTTACGATCCCCGGCACAGAAAGCGGCAGGACGATGTGGCGGATGACTGCAAGTCTCGGGGCCCCAAGAATCTGAGCCGATCTTTCCAGATTTGGATTGATGCCCTGGAGGCTCGTGAGCAGCGAAAGGACGCTAAACGGCAGGATCACATGCGTCAGCCCCACCACGACACCGAACAGGTTTTTCGACAGAGGCAAGGGCTCGGATATCAGTCCGGTCCAAATCAATGCTGAATTGATAAAGCCCCGATCTTCGAGAATGACAAGCCAGCCATAGGTCCGAAGCACCACACCTGCCAGCTCAGGGGCGATGGCAAGAGCAAAGACAAGCGTTCGCCAGCGTGATGTCGAGCGTGCAAGATAGTAGGCGAGGGGATAGGCCAGGATCGTCACGCAAATGGCGACCAACCCCGACATCACGACGGTGCGTCCGAGGCCGGCAAGCACAAGCTCGTCGCTAAAGAAGCGGCCATAGCTCGCCAACGTGAAGGTGCCGGTCTCCTGGTCCTGAAAGCTGAGGCCGAGCATTAGACCCATTGGAGCTGCGAAGAACAGGAGCAACACGAGCGACGGCAGTGATAACGGCAGAAACACCTTGAAGGGAAAGGCGATGCGTATTGGCCGTTGCGGAGTGGAGAGAGCAATCGTCGCCATGGTTCCACCTCACTCGGCTGCGGCGACGACGTCGCGTTCCCAGCGTTTGCCCCAGGCTGACAAGCGCGTGGCGACCGCCCCGAGATCGGGCAGGAGGAGCGCCTTCAGATCGGCCTCAGTGGTGATTTGCTTGGCGCGGATGTCGGCGGGAACGTCGATATCCGTCCTTGCGCTTCCGACCTTGTAACCGGTAACCCACGCCTCCTGGCTCGTCTTTTCGAGAAAGAAATTCACGAACCTGAGTGCCGCCTGCCGGTTCTCGGCGTCCTTGGGGATGTTCAGAGTGGCGACAAGGGGAATCGACCCTTCCTTCGGCAGAACGTAGTCGACGGGCAGTCCGCTATCGGCCAGAAGCTGGGCCCGCCCATTCCAGAAAGGCATGGCCCAGACCTGGCCGTCCTTGATATAGGTTTCCATGACCGAGGAGGACTGTTCAAAACCGATCGATTGTTTGGCAAGTTTTGCCATGGCGGCAAAGCCGGGTTCGACGTTGTCGAGCAGGTCGCCGCCATTGGCGACCGAGAGGACCTCCATCAGGTAGGCGGCCATGATGTTCTGGAAGGTCGGCAGGATGATCTTTCCTCTGAGGTTTTCGTCGAGAAGCGCGGACCAGGAATCCGGCGCCTTCGGCAGCTTGTCCTTGCGGTAGAGCAGCGAGAGGTACTGCACCTCGTGAACGGCGCCGCAGGGCCCGGCGACGGCTGCAATCGCTGGCGACAGGCGTGCAAGATTGGGAACTGTCTCCGGTGTGAATTTCTCCAGGAGGCCTTCCTTGCATCCATCGAGAGACTGGGAGGCGGTCATGACGACGACGTCGAAGCCGGGCCGTCCGCCGGTGGCCTTGATCTTCGCGTAGTCTTGCGACGCCGAGCCGACCGCATCGTAGAGGACGTCAATTCCGAACTTGACTTCGAAGGGTTCAATAATCCGTTCGCGAATGATCTTTTCGTAGGGGCCGCCGTAGCTGTTGACGACAAGCGTTTCGGCGCTGCCCGATGTGGCCAACGCCAGCGATACGAGCGCAGTCGCGCTGAGCATGGAAAATTTCATGGCCGTTCCCTTTGATAGTTGTCGATCGATCCGGCGACAATGCGCCGGGCGATTGGGGGAATTCCAATATTGTTTTGCAGCCATTGATACGAATTTCATATCAATAACGTTACCTTTGCACCGGGCGACGGCGCAGCAACGCAGACGGAACCGTGGGTCGGAACCATCGAAGTACGTGTAAGCCATTAGATCGGCGCCCGACCACATGTGCCTGACGCCGGCTCTGCAAATCACGTTGTCAGCCTGAACGGCAGATGTCCGCGATCAGATTCGGTTGGGATTTTAGGGATTTGAAGACATTCACCCAGAACCGGAAGTGGCTTTCGCGATCGAGGTGCCTTGCCTCGATGGCGCGCTTGGCCGCGGCGGTTACCGCATCGCAGCCGTAAAATTCCATCGCGAGTTCTACGGCCGCCGCAACCGCGACGTCATGCTGCACATCCGCCCCGAATGACGGGTCTGGGTTATGGTCCAATAGCTTCGACATGAAGACTCTCCTGTGAGAGCCCGGCGCAAGAAAAATGTGGCCGGACGGTTTTCACAGCGAGTCGAAATCGCATTGTCCGGAAGCACATACGTCCTACGTGTCGGCTAAGTTGAATCCTAAATCATTTCCCGCTGGAGATGAAGTAAAATATTCTTGTCCGTTTGTTTCTGGAAGCCGCGCCTATGGCGCAGCGGTCAGCTGCCACCGCTTGCGGGCTCCAGTTCGCCCAGATGCTGGTTGCAGATGGCCGCGACAGTTTGATGGAGATGCTCCGTTCGCTCAAGCAGCCAGTCAAGCGCTTCTTCGGTGATCTCGAAGTGCTTCGAGTAGCGCGCCTTCACATAGGCTTCGTTGAGGATGTTGTACCAGGCGGTATAGCGGTGCTGGTCGCGCGGCCAAGCGTCGATCAAGCGGCGGTCCTGATCTTCGGCCAGTCCCCGAAGGAATTTCAAATTGTGCGACGGCGGGCTGTAGTTGGTTAGGGTGAGAAGCAGGCAGGAATAGGCAGTTTCAACAGCCTGGTGGAGCAGAAACGCCGCCTGACTATCCCAATTGGTAGACGCCGCTACCCGCGCGAGTTTATGGAGACGCTGGGCGTTTTCGTATTGCCTCTCGAAATGTTCCCTCGCCACTCTGT
This sequence comes from Rhizobium mongolense USDA 1844, assembly GCF_000419765.1. Classification (GTDB taxonomy): domain Bacteria; phylum Pseudomonadota; class Alphaproteobacteria; order Rhizobiales; family Rhizobiaceae; genus Rhizobium; species Rhizobium mongolense. Next base: position 66,986 of record NZ_ATTQ01000026.1, read on the forward strand.
ACGCATCGACGGCGGAGAGTTTTCTCGGTTCGGCCAGCGGCCGGTCGTCAAGCTCGTAGAGCACGATGCCCTCACGCAGGATGTCGACGAAGAAATACTGGCCGTCGGCCAAAAAGTTGTTCACCTCCCTGGCACCATGGACGATCAGCCCGACCGGCGTCTTTACATCTTTTTCCCACATCAGTCGGTCGGTAGCTTTGTCCCAGTATTGCGGCTCAGCCAGCTGCTTGGAATTGACGAGCACCAGAATGTCGTAGTCGGAGCGGTAGCCCTTCATTGTATGCGGCTCGTCGACCCAGGTGCCACGAGCATAGGAGCCGAACAGGATGATCTTCAGGATCCGGCCGCGCTTCTTGAAGGCGGCCGACGTGCCAGCAAGCGCATCGGCGAACTCCTCATGGATGATCGCAACGACGCGGGAAAGCTCGCGCTGCTTTTCTTCCGGCAGATGTTCCAAGGACGATCGCATAGGTCCATCGATAGGCCAAAGACGATTCGTCGTCTACTACTGGAAATTATAGGAAATGCAGTATTAAAAAACCGGGGATTGATCTTCAGGCGGTATTAATCGATGATCTAGGGCGTGCAACCGAATTACGACCGGTACCGGAGGCATGCGCAGCGAGGATCGCGAATGGAACTGCGTCAGATCAGATGTTTCGCAACGTTAGCTGAGGAATTGCACTTCGGCCGGGCGGCAGCAATGTTGTCCATGGCGCAACCAGCCCTCAGCCTTCAAATCCAGACGCTCGAAAAGGAGCTCGGCGTTCAGCTTCTCATCCGCTCAACCCGAAGAGTCCAACTGTCGAAAGCCGGCGAAGTCTTCTACGAGCGGTGCATCCGTATCCTGCAAGAGGTCGAAAACAGTTCCTCCATCGTCCAAGCCGTGGCCGGCAAGGATGTCAACAGGATCACGATTGGCACAATCTATCCCGCCACATTCGGCGTCCTCCCACAGTTTCTAACCAAGCTGGGTAAGCGATTTCCCGATATCCAGATCCATATCAGCAGCGGCTCCACCGATGCGATTGTCCGCGACATCGAAAAAGGTCGTGTGCATCTGGGTTTCATCAGGCCGGTTGAAAACATCGGGTCGCTGCGCTGGCAGAGCATCGCCAATGAACGGTACTTCCTTGCAGTACCGGCTGGCAGCGCGCTGGCAGAGGCAGAGAAAGTTACAATGAGCGATCTGAAACGAGAGAGGATCATTTCTTTTTCCCGTTCCAATCTGTCTTACACGGAAAAGTTCTTCTTCGATCAGTTCAGGAAGCATGGCCTTCTCGATAATGTTGCCTGCAGCTGCGACGACACGCTCTCGCTAGTTTCGTTGGTTTCTGCAGGCATTGGTGTAGGCTTCGTTCCGGAATGGACGAAGGATCTGCCCAATCGATCGTTTCTGCTTCGTGAGGTGCAGGACATGAACTTCAAAATTGGCTTGGGACTCGCCTGGAACAAGGAAGATCCTACAGCGAATCGCGACGAGATAGTCGAGATAGCCCGATCGCTGGCATCGGCAACGCGAGTAAGCGGCTCAAGATGAAGATCTGCGAATGGCCTAGCACAGCCCATTGAAATCTACGGTTGCCGAGAACGCAGAAAAAGGAAAAGAATATCGGGCCTACTCGCGGAAGTCGGAACAGGCGGAGTTCGATCAGACAAGGGTGTCTTTGCGGATCCGCTAATCGTCAAGACATTTTGATCGAGGGCGACCTACAGTTTCCACTACTTCAACTTCCGTCGACAACGCGGACGTCTGTTGGCGGATGATACAGGGAGTTCAGAAGATGAAGATCTGGCTTCAAAAGCTAATTGATATTTCGGCTTTAGCGCGCACGCGCGAGATGTTGAAGGAAGCGCTGTCCGGCCTCACCCGGGAGTTCGGTTTCGACTATTACGCCTACCTGAATGTTAAGCCGATCGGAACGTCTGCTTTTTCTAACTATCCTGCCGACTGGCAGGAGCGATATTTCACGAATAAGTTGGACGAGGTCGATCCTATCGTCGCAATCGCCAAATCCACGATGAGGACTTTTGTCTGGTCCTCCGAAACCTCAAAAAGGCGCGCGTCAAAGCCGATCCGGCGATTTTATACGGATGCCGCCGACTTCGGTATTCGATCTGGCATTACCATTCCCGTTGCAACGGCATTCGGGCGCGTGTCAATGTTGACGGTTGCTTCGCATAAACCGTCCATTTCCCTGGCTCAAGAGATAGATCAGGTTGCCGCCGCAATGGCTGTTGCACAGCTTCATGCAAGGATTGAGCAAGCGGAGTTTGATCCGACCGCAGAATCGAGAATTCGACTGACGCTGAAACAAGTCCAACTCTTGAAATGGTCGGCCGAGGGCAAGTCCATGAGAGCGATGGCTACCATCGAGAATATGACCTACAGCAATGTGAACTCTCATTTGAATAAAGCTCGTAAAGCCTAGACGCGGGCACACTGCCACAGGCAACAGCTCTGGCCACGAAACTGAAGTTGATCTAAATACTCCGGAGTACTTGTCCTCACGGCAATCCACCCAGGCAGCTTTGCCACCTGTTCTCTCGCCGCCGTATTTGCCGGACTTGGGATCGACGGCCGTTCCAATCGGATTTGTTGACCGGGTCATTATCGGCATAGTGGTGTCGACCCCGGTGGGATGCCAATCATCTGATGAGATGAACCGTGCGATGGCGGGGTCGTAGAGCCGGACATTGATTCGCTCAAGGAGGCAGGATCGGCTACGTTCGTCGTCCGCTAACGCCCTCCTAAATTCGAACCACTCCCAAACTATTAACAAGTTTATAGTCTTCTTTCCTTTGACCGTGAAGTCGCCTATTGCCATCGCGATTTTTTCCTCTTGCGGATGGATAGGTGAACCGACATAACGCACGGTAGAGTGGAATAAGCAGGCGGGATTCTATGACGGGCGTTGTTACTTCGACAAAGAGCGTAAGCTTGACGGGAGATCAGAGAATTGACGGGCTTATCAGCGGCTATGCGTGGGACGGAACGATAACCTATGCGTTTCCCACCAGCTCGACATCGTACTCGTATAATGGCGAGAAAGATTACAGTTTCTCTTCGATTTCCTCGCAGCAGAAGTCTTCTGCTCTGTTCCTTATGGAACAATCCTATGGAAACACGGCCAATGACGGTTTCTCAGTAGAGGGATTTACTAACGCCAACTTTGCGATCGGGCACGAGGACACCGCGTCGCTGCGATTCGCACAGTCGTCCCACCCCAGTCTCCCGACTGCAGGGGCCTATTATCCAAGCACAGATAGCTGGGGCGGCGATGTCTGGTTCGGGACGGAATATGCAGGCACAGAAAGTGATTATCGCCTGCCGGAGTTAGGCAACTATGCGGGACATACGTTGGCGCACGAACTGGGTCATGCTCTCGGGCTGAAACATGGTCATGAACCGGATATCAACCCGACGATTGTGCCCAGCGCCTACGATTCTATCGAATATACGATTATGACCTACCGCACGTATATCGGAGACGATACGAGTGGCTACAACTATGAGCAGAATGGCGCACCACAGACCTTCATGATGCTCGACATTGCCGCCCTACAGGAAATGTATGGTGCGGACTACACGACAAATAGTGGCAATACCGTCTATAAGTGGAAGCCGAATGAAGGCGTCACCTATGTCAACGGTGTTGCGGCCATCACGCCCGATGAAAACAGGATCTTCGCAACAATCTGGGACGGCGGCGGTCTCGACACCTATGATCTGAGCGCCTATACCACGCGCCTTAAAATCGACCTGCGACCAGGCGGCTACTCGGTCTTTTCCCAGGGCCAGCTGGCCGATCTGAACGGTGGTCCGAATAACGGCTATGCTCGCGGTAACATTTTCAACGCGCTTCTTTATCACAACAACCCGTCGTCGTTGATCGAGAATGTTCAGGCAGGCTCTGGAAACGATACAGTGGTCGGCAACGAGATGGTCAATACCCTTTGGGGCAATGCCGGAAATGATTCACTTGATGGCGGTGCAGGTAATGATTGGTTGAGCGGAGGTGCCGGTGCCGACCTGCTCGTTGGCGGAAGCGGCGTCGACACTGCCTCCTATGGTACCGCAACCGCAGGCCTCAAGGTCAGCCTGTTGAACAGCTCCGGCAACACCGGGGATGCTGCCGGAGATACCTATTCCGAAATTGAAAATCTGGCCGGTTC
>NZ_ATTQ01000027.1 GCF_000419765.1 Rhizobium mongolense USDA 1844
CCGATATGGCGTCGCGCTTTCCGCACGAGTTCTCCGGCGGTCAGCGTCAGCGCATCTGCATTGCCCGGGCGCTGGCGCTCGATCCGAAGGTGATCGTCGCCGATGAAAGCGTCTCGGCGCTCGACGTCTCGATCAAGGCGCAGGTCATCAATCTGATGCTGGACCTGCAGCAGAGCCTCAACCTCGCCTTCCTGTTCATCTCGCATGACATGGCCGTCGTCGAACGCGTCAGCCACCGTGTTGCGGTCATGTATCTCGGTGAGATCGTCGAGATCGGCCCGCGTGCTGCCATCTTCGGCAACCCGCAGCACCCTTATACGAAGACGCTGATGGCGGCCGTTCCCGTGCCCGATCCGGATCGCCGGCGCGTGAGACGCGGACTATCGACGGAGGAGCTGAAAAATCCGGTCCGACCGCTAGATTATGTTGGAGCAACGCCGCGTTACCGCGAGATCGGCGCTGGCCATCTCGTCCGGCTGGAACCTGCTGCATCACCGTGATGCGACGTTATTGAAATGTCGAACGTCACGACAATCAATCGTAGAGCTCGCCATGGCCAATCTGCTCTTTTGCAGCGCCACTTATCGAGGAATTGCCCGCCGGGTCAGGGTCCTTGCGATGGGCATCCTTGAGGAAATTTGCCGCCTCCGCAAAAGCGACGGTGATTTCTTCAGTGCCCCATCCTGCTTCGTTGGCGCTTGCAATCAGCTGTTCCAGGGCCTGGTGGGCGGCATCACTTGCTTCTTTGAAGCGTTGGGAAGGGACTTCGGTCATCGGTGATGGGAAGGTCATTGATACATCCTTCAATCGATCATGGATCTCGTAGGTCAACGCGGCCCCATCGAAATGGATGCAGCAGTGAGTACCTTTTCTTAGCCATCGCCATTGTGCGGCTTGATGCAACATCGTTGCGGACCTTTCGAAAAGGCCTCCTTCAGTATGGTAACCACGGCCATCGAAGAATTGGTAGCATATCCGGCCCACCTGGGAACTACCGGCATGATTGGCAATCCGATGCTGCAGGCGCAGCGCATGGTGGTCAAAACCGGTAGTTGGAAACCTAGTCCGGATATTGGAAGTCTTAAGGATGAGTATCAACCGCCGTTCGCAACCCCTTAAAACATTGGATCTTTTGGACAACCGTCGATTGACAGGCTTGTTTATCTCTTATGACGTCGGCCTTGTCATCGCCAACCTCGGACAAGCCGGTCGTGTTTAGCCCATTCATGGCCCTTACGGATTTTTCAACGCGGATTGACGAACGTCCCATCACTGGCAGACCTGCATGACCTCCACCAACGACTTTATCGCCGAAATCATCCGCGCCGCCAACAGGGTCGAAAGGCTAGGCAATGCCGAAAAGCGCCGACTCCTGCAGCGCGCAGTCGTGACAATCAGCAAGCTACGCGAGCGTACCGGGATACCGAGCAGCGATACGGACCACGATGCGGTTTTCGACTTGCAAGCGATCGAAGTGACCGTCGAGCGACGCAAGACCGGTGAAATCAAGCAAGCACTGCTTATGGCCGCCGACATGATCCGGACGCTGCACATCGTGTTGGATTCGGGAACAAAGATCACGACCAAGCTGCCGGAGTAAGCCGCCGCGAATCGCGTCAGCGGGCGCGGCTCTGCAGGCAGAACAGCAGACCGCACCGCTTCAGATCGAAGGCGAAAATCAGATTGCTTTATCAAACGGGATGACGGTCGACCCCAGGGCGCATTCCCCGCGCGGTCGGTACAGCGGTTCCCATCAGTGTGCTCGATCTCATTGCGTCACGCCGCAGCAACAGTCCGGCTCCGAGGCGATCCGACAGAGGCCAACCTGCGCTCCTCGGCCTCATGGCAAGATCAACGTCCAAGCGTCCCAAGCGCCTTCCCGGCCGGGCGGGAACTGTCGTGCATCTTTTACGTCTAGCAGGCATCCCGAGACGCAGCCTTAAACGAGCGTCATGGATGCGTTTGTTAATGAAGGCTCGCGCGCCATACATGGATTGGTACAGCAGCGCGAGGACTTTTGCAGCAAGCCGTGAATAGTCCTTCGGGGGGTGCGCCGGCAATGCCCGCCGAGAGTGACCCCGCGAGCTTTGAAGCATGGCGATGGCTGAGCCGCCTAGGCGTTCCCAATATTGCGGTCGTTGCTCGGTCCGACGAAACGGGGCATATCCTCGATTTCAATCAGCGTCCCTGCCTTCTTGACGAAGCGTTGGAAATTCTGACGCACCGCGCTCAAAGGAAATCTTCCCCAAGCAGTCTCCCCGCACGCACTTTGCCATGTCTCCATAGGAAACATCGCGCGTTAATCCCTCACCATTCGTGAATGAAATCAAAACTTTCATCGATGTTCATAATGTCTTCGATGAAGTTCTTGCGCTAACGTAAACAGGAAGGTCAAGTGAAAACCAGCCATTTTTGCCTCCTTGTCTTCGGCGTGTTGACGCCCAAAATTCAGGAGACGATTTGACGCGTTCAAGACCGCCAGTAAGGCTGCCGCGGACGATATAAAACCCGGGGCCCTCATTGGCTCTCAGGTCTCCAGGTCATGCGGAGGCCCATCGCGTCGGCAGGCTGAAAAGCTGCGAAGATCGTCGAACGAGGCCATATCGCCACCTTTGGTCAATCTGCAGAAGAGACGTTCGCAATTGTCGCAAGTCCGCGCTCGTATTTTAACGTGTCGCCTCCGGCTTGCCGCGCTTGGTCAAGATTGTCCTCGAGATCCGCCTGCTTGACGGGCCGTGCCAGCCGGTTGGCCATCGCCCGCCGCACAAAGACCTCGTCCTCCTCGCCTTGCCTTTTCGTCAATGCATCGACCGCGGCGAGGACGGCTTGGGAAAAGCCCTCTTCCTTCAGCCGATCGAGCGTCCATCCCCAGGCCTTTTCAGGCACATCGTGAAGGTAGGCGACCACTTTCTCGTCGTCGCCAGATACTGCGTCCGCGACCCTTCGACAGTGGTTAAAGTAAGGGTTTCCGAGCTTGTCCTGCTGGCCGTCGTGGGCCTCGGTTGCGATTTGAATGGCATGCTGGAGATGCTGTTCAGATTGCATCTAATTTCTCCTATCGGCGCGATTTTGCCTCGAGGCGAGCGACGATGAAGGGGATCGCTGCTGTCGCAAGCGCACCCAGAGGAACGTGTCTCAGCACCCGCGCGCCGACAGCGGTCGCGGCCATGGCGCCGACAAGCTTCGCCCATGGGTATGTGCCAAGTTGATCATGAGCGCTGGCGTCGGCCCATTCGAGGTTGGATCTGGCAACGATCACCGCTCGCTGCTTGACGAGCGACAGCCTTGAGCGGAGGTTTTCGATCTCGTCCCGCACATGATCAAGGTCATCTCTAACCCGCTGGAAAGGACGTGCTTCCGGCGGGCCGCTGTCGGACGCTGAATAGGTTTCGGCCTCAAGCGCGGCGAGATGAGCCTGCAGCTGGACGTCGGTGTCAAGGCCTTCCGAGAGGGTTGTGTCGCGCTTGGGCATGATGTTTCTCCAATAGATTTGCGGTCACAGCACAGCGCGCCTTGGCACTGCGAACACACGCCGGGCGCCCCTTACGTGCCTCGCCCCTTGACCGGATTGTCCCGTGATCGCTCGTGCGCTCAACTCCTGCCGGAAAGGATTGTTCCTGAGCTGATTGTCGTTTTGACATCGAACCGCCTCGACACTCTTGACTGCCGAAACGGCCGGTGGATGCAGTGCGATCGTCGCCCTTTAGGGAGGCATATGCCACCAGCCACGTCGCCTTCGAAATGGATCTCGATATGCAAAACGAGGTCCGAAACGCTGCAAGGACACTGCGCGAGGCTCTCGTTGCAAAGCGTCGCGGGGATATGATCGAAACCGGAAGTGACCTGGAGCATCCTCGCCAAAAATAGGGTGGTCGCAGATGCTAGGGCGCGCCATGCCATCACCATCGGTTCGAAGGTTCACAACCAAGCCGCTCAGATTTTGGGCGCGTGTGGCTTTCTGGTGATTGCTCATTGCCCGGCGACCGCTATCGTCATCCAAAAACGGGGTGACCATGGCAAAGACGGACTGGCCCAAAGAGCCGCTGACAAGCGAAACCATGAAGATGCTCGATCGCATTCTTCGCGAATGGTGCGCCGAGCAAGATTGCGAGCCATCGAGTGAGGCCGCCATCGTGCAGGCCAAAGCCCTCATTGACTGGTTTGAATTCGGCGTGCGGGATGAGGCGGAGCTTGCGAGACTGCTTCGCGACGAGCTTACGACGAAGCAATCGTAGGAACTCTGAGCGTCTTTGGAAGTTGTGTTGAGACACAGCCAAGGAGACATGAAACGCATTCCCGTCGCCTGCATCGCCACGGCAACCACCTAGGCGCTACAAAACGGTAGGACAATCGTGACCCGAACGCTTGGCCGCACGCTTGTCCAGCTTTCGAGCATCATCTCCAAATGGCCCAAGGACCTTAACACGCGACCCGTGGGAGATCGCCATGCCAAACTATCCAGCCCCGCCCTTCGACACCCCCAAGCAGCCAATGCCCGGATCGACGAACGCCATGTCGCCGTTGCCGGATCATGGCGAACATACTTACCGTGGCTCCGGTCGCCTCAAGGACAAGAAGGCGATCATCACCGGCGGCGACAGCGGTATCGGCCGGGCGGTCGCCATAGCTTACGCCCGAGAAGGTGCCGATGTTCTCATCGCCTATCTGGACGAGGATGATGACGCCAATGAAACGAAAAAATGGGTCGAAAAAGCCGGTCGCAAGGCCATCCTGTTGCGGGGCGACATCCAAAACCCCGAGCATTGCCGCCACATCATCGACACGGCCAGGGCAGAACTCGGCGGCATCGATATTCTCGTCAACAATGCCGCTCATCAGGCAAGCTTCAGCGACATTGGAGACATCAGTGACCAGGAATGGGAGCTGACATTCAAGGTCAATATCCACGCGATGTTCTACCTTTCCAAAGCGGCTGTCGCGCATATGAAACCAGGTAGCGCGATTATCAACACTGCCTCGATCAACGCTGACAGTCCAAGCCCGCACCTGCTTGCCTATGCCACAACAAAAGGCGCCATCCAGAACTTCACCGCTGGTCTTGCCCAAATGCTTGCCGACAAAGGTATCCGGGCAAATGCGGTGGCGCCCGGGCCGATCTGGACGCCACTGATCCCATCAACCCTGCCGGAGGACGCAGTCAGGAATTTCGGAAAACAGGTTCCAATGCACCGCCCTGGGCAGCCGGCCGAACTGGCGACGACCTATGTAATGCTCGCCGATCCCCTGTCGAGCTATGTCTCAGGCGCAACAATTGCCGTTACAGGTGGCAAACCGATCATCTGATCGCAAGCGCCGGCACATTGCGGACCGGCAAAGCAACTTGAAGCGCGCCAGCGAGCGTTTTGCCGGCCGCGTCTGGCGTCGTTCAAGTTCCCGATTCTCCGACTTTGGAACCTTGGACTTGATCAAGGGTTAGACAGCCAGGAACGATCTATAGCGATGGCAGCCGGCAAGCCTGCTTCAACCCCGCAATGACAAACGGAGAACTAAAATGGGCATGAATTTACCGAAGAATGGCCCACCAGGAACCACCGATCAGTCGCCACGTTGGGAAGGCCCCAAGGGGAATACTCCGAGAGGCTATCTCCCGCCGAAAGACGATCCGGACAACGATCGGGACGCGCTTGGTGAAAACAACCGTGATCCAGAGAGAAAAAATCTTTCCGATGCCTTCAAGACAAGAGGAGGAAGCTGACATGGGTGGAAGCCCCAAGAAAGATGCCGCCGGCCAATTCGCGAAGTCTCAAGCAGACAGAAAGGCTTCCGGCGTTCACAGCGCCAAGCCCACCGTCATAACGGGCTCGGAGGATGCCACGGTTCATAAAAATCCTCCAGGCAAGCAAAAGCCAGAAAAAGACTGGGACCTGAACTACGATCCCGCTGAGATGAACGAGGGTCAATCGCACTAGGTGTTGGCATCGGCGGCGCAGAAGAGGCGGCTGCCTCGTTCGTGCTATTCCGCTATCCGCTGGCCTGAGTTGGGTTTCCAGATGCCTGTTGTCGGCGCCGTCATCTATGGCGTAGATGTTGAGAAGAATGGAATTGGCGACGGTATTGGTGATTTCGTCGGCCTGACGGAAAGCTTCCATATCTTACGGCGCTCGGCGTAACTTGTATCTGGCTGCAGCCTTTCTACGCCATTAATCCGAAGCTCGGAATATCAAGATTGCGCCATATGGCTATCGATGGCTCGCTTCGAAGAAGGAGGCCGGCTGATGCATATAGGGTATCATGCGTCCCATGAGCAATTCACACCCTCGGACTTGCGACACTATGTGCAGCGTGCCGAGGCCGCCGGATTCCAGAGCATTATGTCTTCTGATCATTTCGCCCCGTGGAGCGAGCGCCAGGGCCAATCGGGTTTCGTCTGGTCATGGCTTGGAGCGGCAATGCAGGCAACCCGTCTGCCGTTTGGGCTTATCACGGTTCCTTCTGGTTGGCGCTATCATCCTGCGATCACTGCGCAAGCTGCCGCGACCGTGTGCGAGCTCTTTCCGGGAAGGCTGACATGGCTGGCGGTTGGCAGCGGCGAGGCTCTGAACGAGCACGTTGTCGGCGGCGGCTGGCCGTCCAAGGCGGAACGGAACGCCAGGCTGCTTGCCGGCGTCGAGATCATGAAGGAGCTTTGGGCAGGACAGACGGTCAGTCGGCTGAAGCCGATCAAGGTTGACGAGGCGAGACTTTACACGCTCCCGACCGAACCACCGCTGATCGTTGCCGGTGCACTTTCAGCAAGAACAGCCGAGTGGGCGGGCCATTGGGCAGATGCGCTAATTACGGTCAATCAACCCCGCGAGCGACTTGAAGAGATCATAGACGCCTTCAGATTCGGCGGCGGGAATGGAAAGCCTCTCTATCTGCAGGCCCATGTCTCCTACGCAAAAAGTCAGTTCGAGGCACGCGCGAATGCTTACGACCAGTGGCGCAGCAACGCGGTGACAGCGGCGATGGCGGAAGACCTCCGTCTCACTGGGGATTTCGACGATGCCTGTCGGCAGGTCCGCCCTGAAGACATGGATCAGCATGTCCGCATTTCGGCCGATCCTGCAGATCATATCGCATGGCTGGGTGATGATGCGCACATGGGCTTCGAAAAGGTATTCTTGCACAATGTCGGTCGCAACCAAGCGGAGTTCATCGATGTCTTTGCCAAAGACGTCTTAGCCGCGTTCAAAACTTAGGCGCGGAACCTCCCGTCACCCTAGGCTTCCCGCGGCACTGGTGATTAGAGCGTTTTCCCGCATATGCACCTGCCTGGACGACGGGGTCTAAGTGAACCTGTCATACGATCGAGAACTGCAGGACGGTTTCCAGCGCGTTCAATTCCGGCGAGTGCGGCGGCAGCAACGTCAAGATGATCTTGTCCGGCATCTTCAGTCTCAGCGTTTATTGGGCAACATTATTTCTTCCAAACGATTAAGTCTTAAGAGTTGACATTACGCAATGGCGGAAGGTAGCATATTGCATGACGGAATAAATGACATCGTTTTGCCGATACTGACAAGTATCGATATTGAGTAGCCTACACCTTTAAGACACTGTTCCCGCCTAAATCCCTTGCTTCGCGCAAAAATCGGTCGACATTCTTTTAACATAGCCCGCTGCAGCGACATTTATATTTGTACGAGGCGCGCGCTGTGTTGTTTTTTTAACTTTGAAATTCATCGTTAATGTAACACTAAATTCTGGAGCAGCGTGAAGAGCATATGATTAAAATCAATCTTTGCGGGCCTTTGAAAGGCGCTCAGAGCGTCATTGCTCTACGGTCGGGGGCGCTGCATCTCAACTGACCGCTAAACAAAGGGATACGAGGCTGGCAGCATGAAGTTTCACGGAACGCCTTTGGATGGTGCATACGTAATCGAGCCGGAACCGCGCGGGGACGAACGTGGATGGTTTCAGCGCGTCTTCTGCGAGCGAGAACTGGTCGACGCCGGCTTGGAGGGCCGCTTCGTACAAGTCAATAACTCGTTCAACGCCGAAGCTGGCACCCTGCGTGGGCTGCACTACCAACTCCCGCCGTCGCCAGAAGTTAAGATCGTCCGGTGCCTCTCCGGAGCACTGTGGGACTGTATCGTCGATCTGCGACCCGATTCCGCGACGTACCTTGGTTGGCACGCCGTTGAGTTAACGGGTGAGAACCGGCTGGCATTTTATGTGCCCCGCGGCTTTGCCCACGGGTTTGTGACACTAAAGCCCAACACCGAGACGTTGTACCTTGCCAGCGAATTCTATGACCCAAACTCGGAGCGCGGTGTGCGTTGGAATGATCCAAAGTTCGGCATCGCCTGGCCGGTTGAAGGGGTCGTAATTTCCGAGAAAGACGAGAAATGGCCCGACTTCGATGAGGATTTTCATGGCATGGAAAGCCTACGCGGCATCTAGCAGGAGGTTCTGATGGTGATTGACACGCTCCTGAAGAAACGGGAACAGGATGGCCGTCCCGTTAGGGTCGGGATGTATGGCGCGGGCTTTATGGCGAAGGGCATCGTCAACCAGATCTCCAACTCCGTGCCGGGAATGGTCCTTTGCGTGATCTGCAACCGAAACGTGGAGAAGGCTATATTAGCCTACCGCGCTGCCGGCCTTGAGGCATCCTACGCCTGCGATAGCAGCAAGCTCTCCGGCTTGATTGCCGAAGGCACGCCGGCTGTGACTGATAATCCAGCATTGCTGTATGAGTCGGGTGATCTGGATTGCTTGATTGATGCGACGGGTGCGGTCGAATATGGCGCCAACCTCAGCTTAGGCGCAATCGCGCACGGTCGCGATATGGTGACCATGAATGCCGAACTGGACGGTACGGTTGGGCCGCTTCTCAAGAAAAAAGCCGACGCGGCAGGGGTTATCTTCACGGCCTGTGATGGAGACCAGCCCGGAGTACAGATGAACTTGTGGCGCTTTGTCAATTCCATCGGCCTTACGCCGCTGATGTGCGGCAATATCAAGGGCCTACAGGATCCCTATCGCACACCGACAACGCAGGCCGAATTCGCGGCAAAATGGGGGCAGGACCCGCATATGGTCACCAGCTTCGCTGATGGTACAAAGATTAGCTTTGAGCAAGCTATTGTCGCCAACGGCACTGGCATGTCCATCTTGAAGCGCGGCATGACAGGTATCGAGCATCGTGGCCATGTCGATGAACTCGTCAACGCGTATGACATTGAGGCGCTGAAAGCCGTGGGTGGAGCCGTCGACTATGTTGTGGGAGCAACACCAGGTCCGGGTGTCTTTATTCTCGCCTCCCACGACGATCCGAAGCAGCAGCACTATCTGAACCTCTACAAGCTCGGAACCGGACCGCTTTACAGCTTTTACACACCTTACCATCTTTGCCATTTCGAGGTCCCCCTCTCAGTGGCTCGGGTTGTACTTTTACGCGATCCGGTGCTTCAACCGCTGGAGGGGCCAAGGGTGGAGGTCGTGGCGACTGCAAAGCGCGACCTCAATGCAGGCGAAACGATCGACGGTTTGGGCGGCTACATGAGCTATGGCCAGTGCGAGCGCGTCGATGTCGCCGGCGCGCAGGAATTGCTGCCCATGGGGGTTGCAGAGGGATGCGTCTTGAAACAGGCCGTGGCGAAGGATCAAGTCCTTACCTATGCCGATGTGGTGCTGCCGGCTGGCCGCACCATCGATCTGCTGCGCCGCGAACAGACGGCGATGTTTGCTGCGTAGATCCTAGGCGACAACTGGCTCTCCAACCGTACCGTCAAGGATGACGGCGACATCGCCACCCATGGCTCCCCCGCATGGAGCAGGCTCGTCGACCCGCCGACGAAGATCATGTCCATCGGACGCCTCCAATCGGCGCATCGGTCATGATCGCCGCTCGTTCGTGGCAGACTTACCCAAACGCCTTCGAGTGGAATTTTCGACTCCTCTTCCCCAGACAGCTTCTCTCTTCGGCGCTGCTTGAGCGGCCCGGCATGGATTTTGCGTTGGCCATAGCTACCGGGCTAAACAGAGAGCAAGATGTCATGAAAGAAAACAGTTTGGCCTTTCGGCCCGTCGGTCTGACGATGCATTGCATCGCGGAATACGGAGTTGTTCATTCTGTCAGGCGCGCCACCGAAACGCTTCGACAGCGATGGTCGATCGATGACGGTGAGGACCTTTCCGAGGCAGTCATGGTGTGCCTGGAGGGCTTGCATAATCGCGTGCCTCTCGAAAATGTTCGCGCAGCATTCATCAAAGCCATGACGCGATTGATTCTCACAATCGCTTGGCGCGGCAGTAAGAAGGGATCTTGGCCCGCGCCAAGATCCATCACCGGAGCTGCAAAAAAGTCATCACCTAGACAAAAGGCACTATTCTCCTTAGCGGCATTCAGGTGGTCAAAAGCCGATATTCATCTTGAAACCAAACGTCTGAATAGCATTTACCCGTGATTTTACTGCATTGACCCGTCGTCATTACAACGAATACTCTGGTTTGCATTCCGCGTTTTCTTGCACATGTGAGGCGTACCGTGCGGCAGATCTATACTGTTCAATATCTGCGAGGGATCGCAGCAGTCGCAGTTCTCGTATTCCATGTCAGCGAACGACATAATCTCGGCTTTTCAGTCGGAGCCGCGGGTGTCGACCTGTTTTTCGTTATCAGCGGCTTTATCATGTGGATCACGACTGACGGAACAGCCATGACGCCGGGACACTTTATTCAGAAACGCGTCAAAAGAGTTGTGCCACTTTATTGGGTTGTGACGTTTGCAACATTTGCTGCCTTGCTCGTCAAACCGGCCTTTTTCTTCAATCACGATGGATCGTTGCAAAACCTCATTGGCTCCTTGTTTTTTCTTCCACACCTGCAGGACAGCCTTCATCCGGTCGTCGTCCAAGGGTGGACACTCACCTACGAAATGGTTTTCTATCTCGTCTTTTCCCTCACCCTATTCTTCAAGGAACACACGACCAGACTGACCTTGGCAATCGGCTCGCTCTGCATCATGTGCCTTGCGCCGGTCCTGTTTGATTGGTCCTACCTGCGGGCTTTGACAAGCCCCGTCATCTTGGAATTCGCCGCCGGTCTGTTGATTGGCCGTGCATTCGTCCGTGGACCAGATTGTCCGACTTGGCTATGTATAGGACTTGCTGCCGTCGCTCTGATCTGCTTGGCAGCGGCCTCGGCCTTTGATGCAGACCTGCCGCGCGCCATAAAATGGGGTGTTCCCTCGGCGTTTCTCGTTCTTGCCGGGGTGATGTGGGAGCGGCGAAGGAATGTCCAGCCATCCAGCATACTGCTCTTCCTTGGCAACGCGTCGTACTCGATCTATCTTTGGCATGTGTTATTCGGCGTGGCGATCGTCGCGCTTCTTCTGCGAAGCGGGATCCCGCATTGGGCCTTCCCTCCGATCGAAATCGCGGCCGCGCTCGGCCTGTCGCTGATTGCCTATGTTTCCATCGAAAAACCGTTGGGTAGGTGGATCAATCGGCGATTTCAATCCAGACGTCGCGCCCCCCTGGCGGCATCAATCATCTGATGAAAAGGGCCCCAGGCTTGGCCGGGAAGACCGCAGCCGCGTATCTGGAAAGAGCGGAGCGGGCAAGGGTTGTGCGGTGCGCGACTGCAAATCGACCGGCGCAGACTTCAATTGACGCGGGATACGAGCGGGAAATAGCGTTCGACAACGCGAGCGCTGCCAAAATTCGACAGGTGGCCGGAATCGAAATAAAGCATCCTGCCATCGTCAATGTAAGGGCACTCGCCGGCTGCGCAATCCATCGCAATCGGATCAACGAAATCGGCGCCGCCCGCAGCAGCACGCAGCCGCTGGTTAAAATCGTGATCGATCACGGTTGACCAAGAGGCCGCTTTTTGGCCGGCGGCTGCCTTCTTGAAAGCAATGACGTCGACATTTGTTACAAACATTGGCGATTGCCCGATCACTATGACCCGGACGCCCTCCGCCTGAAGCTGCCTGACAGTGTCTTCGAGCATATCCAGGCCGCGGCGTTGCAAATCAACCCATCGGCCCGAGAGCACGACCGTCTTAACGTCAAGCGACCGGATGATGTCTAGAGCCTTCTGATTGAATGCCTGGCAGTTCGGTCTGGCGTAGGAGTAGTAGGCAAGGACCGGAGGGCATCCGGCAAATGTATACTCATAGACGCGGCCATGAATGGACGCAGCGTTCGCGACGATCCCGGGGGCGTAGTGGGCGGCGTAGGAATCCCCCCACAGAAGCGCAACATCACCGGTGTTTGTCGTTAAAGCGCAATCTTCGGGGCGCCATTTTTTAAAGCCGTCGTCGTCTTCGAAAAAGCAGATGCCGTTCCGCCACGTCTGGCCGGCCTGCACTGTCGTATCGGCGCTCGCTACAACTGCGGAAACGTCAAGCATGCGCGCTTCGACCTTGGTTGCATAGCCCGGAAACCGCTGAGGCAAGCCATGAGCGGCAATGCCCGCGTAACCGAACAGCGAGACGATCGACATGCTGGCAAGCGCCGAGCCGATGAGGGCGCGCCGAGGCCAACTCACGGTCTGCAGACGGAACGGCGTTTCGACAAAGCGCCAGGAGCAAATGGCAAGCAGAAGGCTGGCGGCGATAATGCCCATGGCATGGAGCCCGTTGGGTTCCTCAAGGGTCACGTATCGGACGAAGACGGTGATTGGCCAGTGCGCCAGATAGAGCGAATAGGAAATCTTGCCGATGAACACGAACGGCCCGCTCGCAAGGATTTTGCCGACCACAGAACGGCCGCCTGTATAGATGATGAGAGCTGCGCCCGTGCATGGCAAAACGGCGGCGAGCCCCGGAAATGGCGTCGCATCAGTATAGGCAAATACCGAATAGAGGATCAAGATCGCAGCACCGATCGCAACGGCGCTGTTTGTCCGGTAGGACAGCGTGCTTTGTCCTCCCCAAAGCGCCAGCAAGCTTCCAATCAAGAGCTCCCAGCTTCGTGTCGGCAAGAGGAAAAAGTTTGCTGTCGGAGCGACGTCGATCGCATAGATGCTCAGTGCCAGGGACAATGCTAAGGCGAGCGCGAATGCCCACAACCGCATGCGGAAGTTCGCTTTGTAGAGCAGCCACATGGCGATCGGCATGAAGATGTAGAACTGCTCTTCGACCGCAAGCGACCAGGTATGCAGCAGCGGGCGTAAAAGCGCGCTGTTCTCGAAATAACCTGAGAACTTCCAGAAATAGATATTTGAGGTGAATGTCCCGACGGCCACCAGGCTTCGGGCGAAGTCTTCGAAGAATGGTGGCAGGAAAAGCATGTAGGCGGCGATCGCCGTCAGTAAAATATAGAAAACCAGTGCTGGAATGATCCTGCGAAAACGCCGCTCGTAAAATGTCAGTATGGAAAAGCGACCATTTTTGAGATCATCATCCAGAATTCTTGTTATGAGGAAGCCGGAAATAACGAAAAAAATGTCGACGCCGACGAAGCCGCCGGAAAATCCGGCGACGCCGGCGTGGAAAAACAGCACCGGCAATACTGCTATCGTCCGTAATCCGTCAATCTCCGGCCGATATTTCATGAAGATCCTAGTTTTTGAAAGGATTTTCAGGTTTGTTATTCATGGGTAATCAGCTTAGAAGCCGGAGTCAATAGAACAGTTAAACCGGAGAAACTTCCTCATCTGTCCTGTGTAACATGGTTTCTATTTTGTTCAGCGTTTCCGGGATAGCTGTTTGTGTTTTACGTCGATGGCTTACTTCACCAGCCGAAGCGGCCGGCGCCTCACCTAGAGTGCTGGGTTTGATTTACACAGAGTCATACTTGCAGCCTCGAGTTGGTTTCGGCAGTCGCTTGAACAGCAGGCGCAAGGTAGTCGGCGATAACCGGCCAGAATTTGTTGGCGATCCGCCCGGCAGCTTTCCTGAACGCCTGACGAGTGAAGGATGGTTGTCGGCCATCCGTCGTGATCCGCAGACGGTGGAATGTGTTGCATGCACTGGTCAAGGTGGCGCTATGCCATTGAATTTGACGGCAATGCGCCCACGGTGCCTAACCTCGCCTGCGCAAATCGGGACGGCAGGGCGGCCGCCAGCGCCACCCAAAGAGCTGGGCCTGGCGTCAGATGAAATTAAAGCTTGCCTCGGCGATCTTCAGCACCGTCAGGTGGCCAGTGGCCGTTGCCGCCGTGTCGATGGCAACCCGCTGCGGTCCGAAGGTCGGCTGCAGGACAGGTGTATGTCCGTGGATCACGAAGAGCGGCAGACGCGGGCCCTCACTTAAGAATGGCTCGCGGATCCACATGAGGTCCATATCCGTTTGTTTTGACATATCGACGCCAGGCTTTATGCCGGCGTGCACGAAGAGCAATTTGCCCATCTGTAGCGAGACCGGCATCATTTCGATCATGGCGATGTGCTCTTCTGGGACGAGTTCGGCGACGAGACTTTGAAGACCGCGAACCCCTTTCGTCTTGATGACATGCGCAACGTCGATACCGTAGGACGCAAGCGTCTCCGTCCCGGCGAAGTCGAGCCAATCAGCAATGATGGAAGGTTTGCGGAACATGCGGGCAAATTCGTCGTCGTGATTGCCTGAAAGCGCGACCTGCATGAAGCCAACAGGCGGCTCTGCTGTAAGCATGTCGAGAACCTTGCTGCTGGCGGGACCGCGATCAACATAGTCGCCGAGAAAAACGAGCAGCTTTGGGCCAAGATAGGCCCGAGCATCATCGACTATGCGTCGTTGTGCGTCTGCCAGTTCATCAGCGCAACCGTGTATATCGCTGACCGCATAGATCGCATCGAAGGCGTTATCGGACCACAAGAGCCTCTGCCTGCCGGTCGACTGCGGGTTCAAATTGCGGCGCCAACGCATCGGGAAGTGAAACATTGATCCACCGAAAATGACAACGACTCAAATCTCCCTACAGGAAATGTCTTAACTGAAGCTCAAAGAGGAAGCCTCCTGAATCCCGTTATGGTTCATCTCGATGGGATATGATTACAATTTCACCCTCATCCAACGCAATGCACCCTGCTTTTCAAGTAGCAAATGCACGAACCTACATCACATTGAATCTGGTTTTAACACATCATTAATTATCATTTACATGTTGTTTCTTTACTGATAACTTTTTCCCAGTAGCAGTGGAGTATAGTGTACTTGCGTGTATCTAATGCGTATCTGACAAACTTGAAATCCAGCAATCGCTGCACGATTTCGATTTGGCGCCCGTTGCAATATATGCGGCTGGCTCAACAGTTTTTCAGAAAGGACTTCGGCCACTTTGATCTCTCAAGGTGTGGTCCTTTCGCGCTTGGGATATCCCACGGTCACCCCTCCCCGCTCAGCCACTTCACAATGCCGTTAAACACGTCCGTCGACGGCCCTTGCAAAGGCGTACGACGTGTTTTCGGAGGGGGAGAGAACGGTGACCAGCCTCATTAGCAACTTTGAGAACTCGAATGAGTTGCGTCAGCGAGCCAGAAGGTTGATTCCGGGAGGAGCGCATACTTATGCAAAGGGCGACGATCAATATCCGGTCTTATCACCGGGCTTCATCGCCCGGGGGCGCGGCGCCTATGTCTTTGATGTCGACGGCAACAAATATATCGAGTTTGGCATGGGAAACCGCGCAGTCTCCCTTGGCCATGCCTATCCGAAGATCTTGCGTGCTGTCGAGCGGGAGTTGAAAAATGGTGCGAACTTCACGCGGCCGGCAGTCATCGAGTTAGATTGCGCATCGATCTTTCTGGAGACAATCCAAGCCGCCGAAATGGTCAAATTCTGCAAGGATGGCTCACATGCAACCTCTGGCGCCATCCGGTTGGCAAGAGCCGTCACCGGCCGTGACCTTGTTGCTCGATGCGCCGATCACCCGTTCTTTTCGACCGACGATTGGTTCATTGGCTCAACGCCCATGAATGCCGGCATCCCGAAAGCCGTACGGGATATGACGCTATCGTTTCACTATAATGAGATTGACAGTGCCAAAGCACTGTTTGAGCAACATCCCGGCAAGATCGCGGCTGTCATTCTTGAGCCATCGAAAGGTGAAGCGCCGAAGGATAATTTCCTGCATCGTCTTCGTGATCTTTGTCATGCCCATGGAGCACTTTTCATCCTTGACGAGATGATAACCGGTTTCCGCTGGCACCTGAACGGAGCGCAGGCTCTTTACGATATCCAGCCAGATCTATCCTGCTTCGGCAAAGCGATGGGCAACGGCTTTGCGATCTCCGCGCTTGCGGGAAAGCGCGAATTCATGGAGCTTGGCGGTATCGATCAGCGCGAGAAGCCACGCGTTTTCCTGCTGTCGACCACCCATGGCGCTGAAACGCACGCTATGGCCGCGGCAATTGCGACGATGAAGATTTATCGTGAAGAGCCCGTGATCCAGCATCTTTATGAAAAAGGCGAGGCGCTTCGAAAAGGTATTTCGCAGATCGCGGCCAGCCATGGGATTAGCAATCATTTCAGCGTCTTCGGGCTGGCAAGTAACCTCGTTTACGCAACGTTTGACGAAGACGGCCGTCCCTCCCAAGCGTTGCGCACGCTGTTCCTGCAGGAATTGATCAAGCGCGGCGTTCTGGCTCCCTCCTTCGTTGTCAGCTACACGCACGGCGACCCTGAGATTGCAAAGACGCTCGATGCTGTTGACGGTGCGCTTTGCGTTTATCGCAAGGCCCTTGAGAACGGTGTGTCCAATTATCTGGTCGGCCGACCATCTGACGTGGTGTTCCGCGCCACGAACCGCATGACAACCCAGCCTGACGCAGTTCCCGCTCTGGTGCCTGAATTGAGTCGTCGCGTCAAACGTCGCGAGCCGAGCCTTGCCACCGCCGGCCGATAGGGAGGTCTAACGATGCTTCACCACGTATCATTTTCGAAGGAGCCTAAGCTCACGGTCATGTTATGCTGCTAGTTGCTCTGCCGCGAACAGATTAGCAAAGGTAAACGTGTAATAAAGCTGCTATATGTTTCAGACCACGTACTCTTCACCGCATCGTTTCGTCTAGGAGGACGAAGATCATGTCTTCATTCAACTGCCGGTTCTGCAACACCACACTCACTCAGACGGTCGTCGACCTTGGCGCGTCACCGCTTGCAAACTCCTATATCGCCATCGACAAAACGCAGGATGCCGAACCGTTCTTTTCACTACACGCTTTCGTCTGCGACGAGTGCTTCCTGGTCCAGGTGCCTCCCATGGCGCCGCGAGAAGACATTTTCGACAGCGAATATGCCTATTTCTCCTCCTATTCGGCCTCGGTACTGAAGCATGCCCGCGAATATGTTGACCATATGGTCGAGCGGTTTCAATTCGACACTGGCCATCAGGTGATCGAAATTGCCAGCAACGACGGCTACCTTTTAAAAAACTTCAAGGAACGCGGCGTTCCAGTGCTCGGCATAGAGCCATGTGCCAATGTCGCCGCCGTCGCGGTAGAGGCCGGAATCCCGAGCAGGGTGCAGTTTTTCGGTGTCGAAACGGCGAGGCAGTTGGTTGGCGATGGCCTCACAGCTGACCTGCTGATTGGCAACAACGTGCTGGCGCATGTCCCCAATATCAACGATTTCGTCGCCGGCATCAAAATCGTGCTTTCGGCAACCGGCATCGTAACGATCGAATTTCCGCATCTCATGAAGATGCTGGAGTTCAATTACTACGATACGATCTATCATGAGCATTATTCGTACCTGTCGCTCTATAGTGTCGAGAAAATCTTTGCCCATCACGGCTTGACGATCTTCGATGTCGATGAGATCCGTCCACAAGGGGGATCGTTGCGCATTTATGCTCGCCACGCCGAAGATCAAAGCCAGCCAGTCTCGGTGCGTGTCGGCGAACTGCGTGCCCGTGAAATTGAAGGCGGCGTCAATTCTGTCCAACGCTACAGCAAATTTTCCGAGCAGGTTCACCGCACCAAGCGCGATCTGCTGCGCTTTCTGATCGATGCAAAAGAGAGCAAAAAGACCGTTGTGGCCTATGGCGCTCCGGCAAAGGGCAACACGCTTTTGAATTTCTGCGGCGTTGGTACGGATCTCATCGAATATACCGTCGATGTCAGCCCTCATAAGCAGAACCACTTGCTTCCGGGAACCCGCATCCCGATCCACGCACCACAAAAGATTGCGGAGACCAAGCCCGATTACGTCCTGATCCTTCCCTGGAACATCAAGGATGAGATCATCAGCCAAATGTCGGAGATCAAAGGCTTGGGCAGCCGGTTTGTTGTTCCGCTTCCCAATGTCGAGGTCGTTGCTTGAGCGCCGTCAGCGCGCCCGACAAGGAGCCTGCCGGCGCGCGGATGTATGCCCTCATTGAGCGACTTTATCCGATCTGTCGCAGCATCACCGGTCCGGGCGTCGTCGAGACACTGGAGATTATCAGGCAGGAAATTCCGGTTAAGATTCATCGCATAGCAAGCGGCACAGAGATCTTTGACTGGACGGTCCCGCAGGAATGGAGCATCCGCGATGCCTATGTGAAGGACGAGAAGGGTAATCGCGTCATCGACTTCAAGGCAAGCAATCTGCACGTCGTCAACTATTCGCGACCGATCCGCGCGACATTGCCGCTTGCGGCGCTGAAGCCTCGTCTGCACACCGACCCTGCCCATCCCGCTTGGATACCCTACCGGACGAGCTACTACAAGGAGGACTGGGGCTTCTGCCTCTCCCAGAACGCCCTTGAGGCGATGAGCGAGGGATCCTACGAGGTCCTGATAGACTCAACACTTTCAGACGGCGAACTCCTGTGGGGCGAGTGTTTCATCCCTGGCACCACGACCGACGAAATCATTATCTCGACGCATATCTGCCATCCGTCACTTGCCAACGACAACCTGTCCGGCATCGCCGTCTGTGTCGAGCTTGCTAAGCTTTTGATGGCAGCAAAGCGGCGACGCTATTCCGTGCGGATGCTCTTCATTCCGGGCACCATCGGTTCGATTGCCTGGCTTTCGATGAACCGCGAGCGGCTGTCGCGCATCAGACATGGTCTCGTCGCCGTCAACCTCGGCGACCCTGGCATGATGCATTATAAGAAAAGTCGTCACGAAACGGCCGAGATCGATCGGGTGGTGGAGCATGTGCTGAAGGCAGCGGGGCAAGCTCATTCGATTATGGCGTTTTCTCCCTATGGCTATGACGAAAGGCAGTTCAGCTCGCCCGGCATCAACCTTCCCTTCGGCTGTCTGTCACGCACACCCTACGGGCGGTTTGCTGAGTACCATACGTCGGCCGACAATCTTGATTTCGTAAAGCCGGAAGCGCTTGCCCACTCACTCGAAACCTACGCCTGCGTCCTTGACACACTGGACCGCAATCGAGCTTTCCTGAACCTTTCGCCGATGTGCGAGCCGCAACTTGGAAAGCGGGGCCTCTACGATGCCGTCGGCGGCAAATCCGACACGAAGACGCGTCAGTTGGCGCTGCTGTGGGTTCTAAACTACTCGGACGGCAAACATGATCTCCTCGATATCGCCGTAAAATCGGGTCTTGCATTTGATTTGATTGCCGATGCCGCCGATCTTCTGCTTGGCCAGGATCTACTTGCACCGGCGCAGAGGGACTAGGGATCATGGAAAAACCTCTTAAGGGACGGGTGGCGGTGGTGACCGGGGCAGCGGGCGGTATCGGTCAGGCGATCGTTTCAGCCCTTGGTGTAGCCGGCGTGACCGTTCATGCCCTTACCCGCGGCGGCGTCCCGCCGTCGTCCCTTTGCAACGGAGCATCGATCAGCTGGCATCACGTCGATCTTGCCGATGACCGGGCGATCGCCGAATTCGTCGCCCGTTTGCGGGTGACCGATCGCGGCATCGATTACCTGGTGCACAGTGCTGGCGTCTTTCGTTCCGGTGCGGTTGCGCAAAGCCCGGTGGAAGAACTCGATCACGTCTGGCGCGTCAATTTGCGCGCGCCCTATGTTTTGACACAGCTTCTCCTCCCGGCACTGACCAGACAGAAGGGTCATATCGCGTTCATCAACTCAAGCGTGTGGTTGAATCCGAGAATGGAGCTCGCGGGTTACACGATGAGTAAATATGCCCTGAAGGCCTTTGCCGACGTGCTGAGAGCCGAGATCAACAATCAGGACGTGCGCGTCCTCAGCATCTTTCCCGGGAAGACCGCAACGCCGATGCAGGAAACCATCCATGATGCAAGAGCGCTTTCCTATCAGGCAGACGAGCTACTGCAGCCGGAATCGGTGGCAGCGAACCTGATCACAGCCTTGTCGATGCCGTCCACCTGTGAAGTCACCGAGATTTTCGTGCGGCCAGCACGCCCGACGCCGCCGACCTTCAACGACTAGGCATTCTTGGTGAGGCCATCCGCACCGCCAGCGTGATAGAGCACACACTCCCTGCCCTTTCCAGCATTCGGAATGTACCATTATGAAACGGCTGAAGCTGAACTTTGTTCAAAAACAAATCTACGGCGTAAAATCAAGCTTTTAGCTATCAGATTCGTTAATTTTTTGTTGCCTCTTTCAAATTTCTGAAATAACGTTCTCGTAAATACTGCTACGCCGTTCTAGGGATGCCGGTATAGACGATCGCAACTATTTGAATTCGGTCGAATATTGGCAACATCGGCGCTGCAATTCAGGCCGGATAACTATGCGATGATTCCACCGCGCGTTTATTCTGCCTGTATTAAAGGAACTCAGAAAGTATAGCCTGGAATTTTTAGTGCCGACGTCCCCGCGCCATTTGTTTCTCGTACTCGCTTCGGGTTGCTACTATGAATTTCGATCGACCTTCACATGCTGACCGTGCGGTTAGGGGTCAGGCCTTCAGTTGCATTTTCCCGCAGATCTTTTCACTGATCTTGCTAACGTGTGCGCTTGCCCCAAACGTCCAAGCCGCGGACGAGCGCCCTGCAGCGTCCTTCTTTGAGAGCTTTGACCGGCTCGATCCCAACTTCTGGTATATTTCAGACGGCTGGACGAACGGTGATCATCAGAACTGCATCTGGTCGGCAAAAATGATCAAGATTGCCGACGGCTTTGCGTCGCTGATGCTCGCAAAGGACACTGTCGATCAGAAGGCCCTGCTGTGCGCAGAAATCCAGACGAAGCAACGCTACGGCTTTGGTACCTATGAGGCACGGATAAAGGCGGCGACCGGGTCGGGCCTTAACTCGGCGTTTTTCTCCTATATTGGCCCCGCCGACCAGGAGGAGCACGACGAGATCGATTTCGAGGTGCTGGGGAAGAACAGTGCTGCTGTCCAGGTCAACCAATATGTGAAAGCGAAGGGCGGCAACGAAAGGCTCGTTTCGCTCGCTGGTCCGGCAGACGAGGGTTTCAGCCATTTTGCCTTTACCTGGGAGCCCTCCAGGCTGCGGTTCTTCGTCAACGGCTTCCTCGTCAACGAGGTGACCGATCCGCTCCGCATTCCGACGGCAAGGCAAAAAATCTTCTTTAGCCTGTGGGGAACCGATACGCTGACAGGCTGGATGGGGCCCTTTGCCTACAAAGGACCGGCGATCATGCAGGTCGACTGGGTGAGCTTTACCGCTACCGGCGAAAGATGTCTGTTTGCAGGCTCTCTGACCTGCGACGGGGCCATCCCCGTCAGCGCCCCTGCAAAGCCGCAGGAGAACCTTTGATGGCGCACGTGCTTTACCTAGTCCATGATCTGTCCGATCCGGCAGTTCGCCGGCGCTTGATCATGCTGACACGCGGCGGCGCGACGGTTGGCCTTGCAGGCTTTTCGCGAGCAAAGATCCCAGGCGAGATCGAAGGCATCAAGCCGGTCAACCTCGGCAGGACGGCCGATGGTCGCTTTGTCCAGCGCACCTGGGCCGTTCTCAAGGCAATGGCAAGGCTGCGTTCCGTCCTTGCGGGCCTCAGCAAGCCGGACGTGATCGTCGCCCGCAATCTCGAAACGCTGGCATTGGCAAACCGCGCCAACGGTTATTTCGGCGGGTCCGTGCCAATCGTTTACGAGTGTCTCGATATTCACAGGCTGCTCATCGGCATGGGTCCCGTCGCGCGCTCGATGCGACTTGCCGAACGTTGGTTTGGCCGAAACGTCAGTGCGATCGTCACCAGTTCGCCAGCCTTCAAGAGCAACTATTTCGATGTGCTGTCTTTTCTGAAGATCCCGGTCATGCTCGTCGAGAACAAAGTCGTCGCGGCCATGGATGACGGCCTTCTTCCCGCTCCGCAAAAACGCGAAGACCGGCCATGGCGCATCGGCTGGTTTGGCGCGCTGCGTTGCAGGAAATCATTGAAGCTGCTTGCGCACTTCTCAAGGATGGCGAATGGCAGGTTCGAGATCATTCTGCGCGGCCGGCCGGCTTATTCGGAATTTGACGATTTCGACGCCTTCGTGGCGAACGAGCCCTTCATGCGTTTTTATGGTCCCTACCGAAACCCGGAGGATCTGGGTGCAATTTACGGCGAGGTCGACTTTGCCTGGACGGCCGATTGTTTCGAGGAGGGCCACAATTCCAAGTGGCTGTTACCGAACCGGCTTTACGAAGGATGCCTGCACGGGGCGGTACCGATTGCCGTTCAAGGCACCGAGACGGCTGAGGCGCTTCGGCGCAACAATATCGGCCTGATCTTGTCGGATGCCACGTCCTTTGCGCTAAGCATGGCGATGGAAGGGCTGGACGTTCGGCGCGTTAGGTACCTGAAGTCCGCCGTTGCCGCGTGCGATCGGCGCAACTGGGCGATCGATGAGGCTGACTGCAAGAGCTTGGTCGCCTGGCTCGCCGGCTTGGCGCCAGCCGGGCCTCGCAAAACTTCAGATCACTTTCCGATCAGTTCATCATTTGCCATATAGGATTGAACGCGATGAATAAGCACGTAAGTCCAGAAGATTGCTGCTTGATCGTCATTCCATGCCTTAACGAGCGAAACCACATTGGTGCGCTTTTGAACGGTCTGAGCATGGAACTTCAAGCTCCGGGCTGGCGCATTGTGGTGGCCGATGGCGGCAGCAAGGACGGCTCGCAGGATATCATTAAGGCCGCCTGCGCCATCGATCCACGCATCATCTTCCTTGACAATCCGAAGCGCCTGCAAAGTGCGGCGATCAATCTTGCAGTGGCCCGCTACGGCCGTGATTTTGAATATTTCGTGCGCATGGACGCGCATGGACAATATCCGAAGAATTATTGCCAACAGCTCATTGCTGATGCCGAGATGACCGCTGCTGCCTCCGTCGTCGTCGCCTTGGAGACGACGGGTTTCAATACGATCCAGAAAGCAGCCGCGATTGCCCAGAACTCCAAGATCGGCAATGGCGGTTCTGCGCATCGCAACCTGTCGACAGGCGGCTACGTCGACCACGGACACCACGCCTTGATGCGCGTCAGCGCCTTTCTCGCCGTCGGCGGCTACGATGAAACCTTTTCTCATAACGAGGATGCCGAGCTTGACTTCCGCCTGAGGAAGGCTGGCTACAGGATCTGGATCAGCGGCACGACAAGCATGGTCTATCATCCCCGCGCAAGCGTTGGCGCACTGTTTTGCCAATACCTCAATTACGGCCGCGGACGGGCGCGCAATATCCGCAAACACAAGACAATGCCAGCTTTGCGCCAAATGCTGCCGCTTACAGTCGCGCCCGCCGTTGCCGGCGCCGTGCTCGCCTTGTTTTACTGGGCGGCGATCGTTCCAGCTTTCGCCTGGGCGTTTACCTGTATCGGCTATGGCTTTTATCTTCGCGTGCGCCAGCAGATGCCCCACGGACCATTGGCCGGACTGCTTGCTATGGTCATGCATGTAGCCTGGTCAACCGGTTTCTGGCTGGAGATGCTGTCGCTTGGTCCAAGAAGGAGCGCTTCATGAGCCGGCCGCTTCTCATCGAAATTGCAGTCTGCACATACCGGAGGAGCTCGCTCAGCGACACGCTGGCGTCGATTGCGGCGGTTGCCGTACCTGAGCAGGCCGCTCTTCGCATCATAGTCGCCGACAACGACATTGAAGAAAGCGCCAGGGGTGCCATCGAGGCAATCAGAGCCCAAATTGCCCATCAGGTGATTTACCTTCATTGCCCTGCTGGCAACATATCGATTGCCCGCAATGCCTGCCTCGATCAGGCGACAGGCGACTATCTGGCCTTTGTCGACGACGACGAGTTGGTCACGTCGGGCTGGCTCACCGCCCTGCTGGCTACCGCCAAGCAGACGAATGCAGCAGCCGTGCTCGGCCCCGTGTCGGCGCGCTACGGCAAGAATGCCCCCGCTTTCATGATTGACGGCGACTTTCACTCGACGAAACCGGTCCTCGTCAATGGCGAGATCAAGACGGGCTACACCTGCAATCTCCTGCTCGACAGGAACGCCGAAGCCTTCCGCGGCCGGCGCTTTGACCTGGCCCTTGGTCGCTGCGGCGGCGAGGACACGACATTCCTTGCCGACCTCCACGCGGCCGGCGGCAAGATCGCCTTTGCGAACAAGGCACTGGTCATCGAACCGGTTGCCGAGGAACGGGCCTCAATCGGATGGCTCGCCGGGCGCCGGTTCAGGTCCGGACAAACCCATGCACGCATCCTGCACAGGACTGCAGTCGCACCTGGGTTGGCGCTGGAGATCGTGCGCGCCGCGCTGAAGGCACTGGTCTGTTTTGGCGCATGCCTTGCGATGTGGTTCCTGCCCGTTGATCGTTGGCGCCATGCCTTGAGGGGAATTCTGCATCTCGGCGTCATTGCCGGTCTGCTTGGCGTCCATGAAGCGACGCACTACGGAGGACCGAGTCCAGCCGCAAGGAGCACTCCCGATGTTGCCTGACACCCCGGACATCTCCTACATTATTGCCGCCTACAATGCCGCAGGCACGGTCGCACGCGCCGTTGAAAGTGCGCTTGCCCAGGAAGGTGTCGATGTCGAGGTGATTGTCGCCGACGACTGCTCGGTCGATGAGACGGCTCACATCGTGCGCTCCTATGCCGGCGACAAGGTGCGGCTCGTCAGCCTGCCAGAGAACCGCGGACCTGGTGCCGCCCGCAATGCGGCGATCGCCGACGCGAGAGGCAGATGGATCGGAATTGTCGATGCCGACGACGAGATCCTGCCTCAAAGGACGCGACGGCTCCTTGCGTGCGCCAATGTTCCGGGCGTCGACGCCGCCGTCGATAATCTTGTCATCAAGGCGGACGGCAAGGAGCGGCTTTTACACCGCACGGCCGATCTCGCCCGGCTCGGGAATTTGAGTCTTGCCCATTTTATCGACCACAACATGCTCTTTGCCGGCCGCTTCAATCTTGGCTATCTGAAGCCACTCGTTCGCCGCGACTTTGTTCGGGCAAACGGCATTGCCTATGACGATCAGCTACGCATCGGCGAGGATTACCTGTTCCTCGCAAAGACGCTGTCGCGCGGCGCATATTGCGTGGTTGAACCGGAGGCAGGCTACATCTACCATTCCGCCAAGGGCTCGATCTCTCACGTTATGAATCTGAACTACGTCCAAGCCATGCTTCGTGCGGATCGTGATTTTCTGGTCACCTTCCCGATCGATGCCGCAGCCCGAAGAGCGCAACTCAGGCGAATTAAGAACCTCGAGGAGGCGGCTGCCTTTCTGACCCTCGTTGACCATATCAAACGGCGTTCTGTTGCGGATGCTGTGAAGGACGTCCTGCGCAATCCGGCAGCAGCCCGTCATCTCAAGATGCCGATCGCGGCATGCATCAAGTCAGCGATGATGGCGCTGCAGACGCCTATTTCGGCCGTTAGGCGGGTGTCGCAATGAACGAGTTCATAAGCAAGGCAAAGATGATGCAGGAAGCAATACGCCCCTATCTCGGTCAGCCGGGCACGGCCAAGCAGCCTGGGGCCGGCGATGAGAGGTTCATAGACGTCGACCGCCTGATGCAGATCGCCAGGCGTCAGGCAAAGCTCGTGGTCCTTTTTGCCGCCATTGGCCTGCTGCTCGGCGTTACCCGGCTGGTGTTTGCAACCTATTATTACACGGCAGGCACCAGCGTCCTCATCGATGACAATCTGAGCCGGTTTGCTGGGGACGTTTCACCGGCGCCTGCAAACATGGAATCTGACAAGAAGATCATGAGCCAGGTGGCGATCTTGAGGTCAAGCTCGCTTGCGGCAAAGGTGGTCGACAGGCAGAAGCTTTACGAAAAGCGCGAATTCGTCAATCCTCCACTCTCGGTCACCCAGCAGATCAAGGGCCTTGCCAAGATGGCGATGGACGTGTTTGCCGGTATAGGCACGGAGATGGCAGATGCCGATAGCGTCGATGCGCGCAAGGGCACTGCCGTGGCAGTTCTCATGGAAAATCTGAGGGTCGAGCAGCAACCGCAGAGCTTCGTGATCGACCTCTATTACACGTCGACAGACCCCACCTTGTCGGCGCAGATCGCTAATGCCTATGCCGAGGCCTATCTGTCAGACAAGCTCGATGCCAATTTCGACGCGTCGCAAAGGGCGACGGTCTGGTTGCGCGCTCGGCTGACCGATCTGAAGGATCAGTCGCAGGAAGCGGCCCTGAAGGTCGAACGCTACCGCACCGAAAACGGCCTCACCTCGGCAAAAGGTGCCCTCTTGTCGGAAGAACAGCTCTCCGACATCAGTGGCCAGTACATCTTGGCACAGGCGGACAGCGCCAAGGCGCTTGCGCTATACAACCAGTACAAAACGATCGTCGCCGCCGGCCAGCAGACTGCCGTCGATAATGCCGCAACCGTCTCCGAGCAGGAAGGCTCGACAGTCATTTCTACGCTCAGAGCGCGCTATCTCACGGTCACCAAGCGGGCCCAGGAGATCGAAGGCCGTTTCGGTACCGAACATCCGCAGGCCATCACGCTGCGTAGGGAGCAGGACGACATTGGGCGGCAGATATTTCTAGAGCTCAAGCAGATGACGGAAAGCTACCGCAATCAGTATGAGGTTGCGGTCTCGCGCGAGGCATCGCTGAAGGAGGGACTGTCGAGGATCACCGGCCAAACCTCGGCGGCGAATGAATCGCTCGTGCAATTGAAAGACTTGGAACGCAACGCCGAAGCCATTAGCGACCTCTACAAGACCTATCTGACGAAATATCAGGAAACGGCCCAGAACCAGTCGTTCCCGATATCAGAAGCGCGCGTCATCTCGCCTGCCTCGCCGCCGACCGAGGCATCCAGCCCCAAGCGCACCCTGACGCTTGGTGGCTCGCTGATACTTGGCGCGATCTTCGGTATCGGACTTGGTCTGTGGCGCGAGATTAGGGAAGGCACGTTCCGCCTTGGTGAGGAATTTACGACGCTCGGCCTGAAGTTCTTGGGTTACCTGCCGCCGATCCCGGGGGCCACGCGTCCCTCTCCCGATGACGAAAGGAAGCTCATCGCCAATCCCGGTGTCGAAACCATGCGGTTTGCGGTCAAATCGGGCGGCACCAAATTTACCGAGACCTTACGGCATGCAAAGATCGTGACCGATACGATGCTCGGCAGCCAGAACTGCAAGGTCATCGGCATCGTCTCAGTATTGCCAGGCGAAGGCAAGACGACGATCGCGGCAAATTTCGCGACGCTCGCGGCATCCAGCCCAGCCAAGGTGCTGATGATCGACGCTGATCTTAGACGTGGATCGCTAACGCAGGGTCTTGGCATCCGCTTTGAAACCGGCTGGACAGAGGCGCTTGCTGGAACAACGAGATGGCAAGACACTCTGGTTGTCGATCCGCAGACGGGTGCGAGCCTTCTCGCGACACCGCGCCAGGTAAAGGCCTTCAACACGAGCGAGCTGATCTCAGGTCCTTCCATGGCAACTCTGTTGGAAGAAGCCCGCTCCATGTTCGACTATATAATCGTGGACCTTCCACCAATCGGGCCGGTCTTTGATGCCAAAGCTTTTGAGCCCTTGGCCGATGGTTTCCTGCTCGTGTCGGAATGGGGGGCCACACCACGGGCCCTTTTGAAGTCAACGCTTGAACAAGAACCGGCGATCGCAGCGAAATTGCTCGGCGTTGTGCTCAACAAGGCCGATCAGGAGAAACTTTCTACCTATGGCGGGCTTGGCAGTTCCGAAAAGCTCTATTCCCGGTATGCGAGCTACTACCTCGAGCAGGGCGAGCCGATCATGAAGGCGCGGGGCCGCAGACGGCGAAAGGCGCGCGTGCACCCATCGAAGGAGCTCTAACGAGACGCGCAAGAAGCACTGATCCAATGCAACGTTGGTGTGAAGCAACCCCCTGGTTTGCGCCATGCCGATTTTAATGACAGTCACCAGTTCCGGAGCGTTTGAAATGAAGATCTTAATCACAGGAAATATGGGCTATGTCGGGCCCGCTGTCGTCTCTCACCTACGCCGTGAGATACCTGATTGCTTGCTTGTTGGCGTCGATACTGGCCTTTTCGCGCATTGCCTCACCCAAGCAAACCTGCCCGAGCGTTTGCTTAATAGTCAGGTCTTTGCCGATGTCCGCGACCTGCCCGCCGAGCTATTCG
Organism: Rhizobium mongolense USDA 1844; assembly: GCF_000419765.1. Classification (GTDB taxonomy): domain Bacteria; phylum Pseudomonadota; class Alphaproteobacteria; order Rhizobiales; family Rhizobiaceae; genus Rhizobium; species Rhizobium mongolense. The sequence continues at coordinate 28,343 of NZ_ATTQ01000027.1, forward strand.
ACGGCGTCGATACGGTCGTGCATCTGGCAGCCGTTTCCAACGACCCGATGGGCGGCCGCTTTGAGGCGGTGACCGACGAGATTAACCACCGCGCTACACTGAGAACAGCCGAACTCGCCGCCAGCATGGGCGTCAGAAGTTTTGTTTTTGCCTCCAGCTGCTCCATGTACGGATTTGCCGAGGGCGGCGCGCGCACCGAAGCAGATGAGCTTAATCCTCTGACCGCCTATTCACGTTCGAAGGTTGCGGCGGAGACAGGGCTTGGCGAGATCGCCCGCAACAGCCAAATGACGGTCACCGCGCTGCGCTTCGCGACTGCCTGCGGCTTTTCCGGACGCACGCGACTGGATCTCGTCCTTAACGATTTTGTGGCCTCGGCGCTGAGGACCGGACGGGTTTCGGTCCTCTCTGATGGCACGCCCTGGCGGCCGCTCATTCATGTCAACGACATGGCAAGGGCAATCGAATGGGCGCTGCTCAGGCAGGATGGCGGAAATTTTCTCGCCGTCAATGTCGGTTCCGAGGACTGGAATTATCAGGTCCGCGAGCTCGCGGAGGCCGTCGCCGCCTCGGTTCCGGGGACGGTCGTCGAAATCAACAAGGACGCTCCACCGGACCGACGTTCCTATCGGGTTAATTTCGATCTCTACCGGAGCCTGGCACCGGCCCATCAGCCAGAAGTAACGCTTGCAGGCGCTATTGCCGATCTGAAAACCGGCCTTGATGCGGCGGGTTTGAAGGATCCCGATTACCGCTCTGCGCAACTCGTGCGATTGAACGTGCTTACACAGGCGATCGACGGCGGCAGCCTTGGTACCGATCTGCGCTACACGGCCGATCCGTCCGACCGTACTTTCATTCCTGGTTTCAAGGACCCGGCTCATCGGACGCGCGAAGCCATGCCTGGCTGAACCGATCATGTGACACAGTGACTTTAAAGCCGCGTACGGCGGGCAACGCTTCAAAGGACGAGAGGACGCAATGAAAGTTGTCATTTTTGCAGGAGGCTACGGGAGCCGTCTTTCGGAGGAGACTACACTTCGGCCAAAGCCTATGGTCGAGATCGGCGGGCGACCGATCATCTGGCATATTATGAAGATCTATTCGCACTACGGCTTCAACGACTTCGTTGTGCTTGCCGGTTATAAAGCGGATTACATCAAGGACTACTTCATCAACTATGCAATGATTAACAGCGACTTCACAGTCGACCTGGCGACAGGGGAGTTCAAGTGGCTCCGCCGCTCGCTGGAGCCGTGGAAGATCACCGTGCTCGATACCGGGCTGAACACGATGACTGGCGGACGATTGAGGCGCGCCCGCGACGTCATTGGCGATAGGCGGTTCCTTCTGACCTATGGCGACGGTGTCTCCGATACCGATATCGCCGCGACCATTGAGCTTCATGAGCGGGACGGAAACTGGATCACGCTGACCGCCGTCAGCCAGCCGGGCCGCTATGGCGCGCTTGGCCTGTCGGACGACGGAACTCGTGTCCATGCCTTCCGCGAAAAACGCATTGGCGATGGCGGTCTGATCAACGGTGGCTTCTTTGTCTGCGAGCCTGAGGTCTTCGACCTCATCGAAGGTGATGACACCGTCTGGGAAGAGGGGCCGATGGAAAGAGCGCTTCACATGGGCAAGGTTGGCTCGCACTGGCACCAGGGCTTCTGGCAAAGCATGGATTCGCTGCGAGACAAGATGGTGCTCGAAAAGGCCTGGGAGAGCGGCAATGCGCCATGGAGGCTCTGGGACCCGACACCGGGGTGAACCGAACCGCTGACCAGCGACACGTCGCCTCTGCGGTTTGGCCACCCGAACAAAACTGAACAATACCGTCTGTGCAATGGAATATTGCCTGCGAACTGCGCGAAATATAGTTCCAATCTGTATCACTATGTTACATTAAGTATATTTCGATTATAATGAATCTTTTTCTATTGCCTTTTTGAAGGCTTTAGTTACTAATTTCTTAACATTCTGCTTTCGGGGAGCTTCATGATGAAGCATGATGTCGAATTAGCCGATGCCTCTATTTTCTCGCACTACACCCAGTGGCTGCCAATGAGGCCATTGGGCGGGTTGCGCAAGAGGGTGTTTGACGTTGTCGGCGCCCTCATTCTGCTCGTCCTGTTTTCCCCACTCTTCTTGCTGATCGCGATTGCCGTAAAGCTTGATGACCGCGGCGCCGTTCTTTTCGGTCATCAGCGCGTTGGCCACAACGGAAAGTCATTCCGTTGCCTGAAATTCCGAACCATGGTTACCGAGAGCGATGCGCGGCTTGCTGCCTATCTCGCCGAAAATCCCGCCGCCCTTGCTGAATGGGCAACGACCCGCAAGCTGCGTCACGACATCAGGGTAACCACCACCGGAAAGGTGCTGCGAAAACTCAGTCTCGACGAGTTACCGCAATTGCTCAATGTCTTGCGCGGCGATATGAGCCTTGTTGGCCCGCGTCCAATCATGGGCGAAGAAATGGCCCGTTATGGCGATTGCGGAAGGCACTACCTCCGCTCGCGCCCAGGTCTCACCGGCAAGTGGCAGGTGAGCGGGCGAAGCGACACGACCTATGAAGAGCGCGTTCAGCTCGACAGCCAGTATGTCGAGCACTGGTCCTTCGTCGGCGACGTCTGGATCATTTTGAAGACCGTGCCGGTGGTCCTGTTTGCGCGGGGTGCCCGCTAGCACGCCGACGCCTTTGCCAGGCAAAGATAGGAAAGAACCATGGGGTCAATTCGTCAGCTTTCTCCTTTCGCGCGTAACGCCATTTACGCGCTAGCGCGGCTGTGCCTTGCAACGCTTGCCGCAGTCGTCTGTCTTGTTCAACCGGCGTTGCTGTCGGCTGCGCACGCTGATCCCTATAAGTTAGGAATCATGGACAAGCTGTCCGTCCGCGTGGTCGAATGGCAGACTGCCGAGGGGCAGTTTCGCGAGTGGCCGGGTATTACAGGCGAATACATTGTCGGTCCGAACGGTGATCTGGCTCTGCCGTTTGCCGGTGAACTGAAAGCTGCCGGCCAGTCGACCTCGGAGGTGGCGCGCGAGATCGCACGCAGTCTCCAGGAGCGTTTCGGGCTTCCCGATCCGCCGGAAGCTTCGGTCGAGATTCTTGAATTCCGGCCGATTTTCGTAGCTGGCGAAGTCCACACGCCCGGCAAATATCCCTACGATCCGGAGATGACGGTCCTGAAGGCGATCAGTCTTGCCGGCGGCATGCGTCGTGGACTGGACGAAGGTCAACGGTTCGAACGCGACTTCATCAACGCCAGGGGCAGTCACGAGGTACTTGTTGCCGAGCGCGCCCGTCTGATGGCGAAGAAAGCGCGACTTGCCTCCGAGGAGGCCGGCGAGGAGAAGATTGTGATTCCCGAAGACCTTGCCGCCGTCCCGCAATCGCGAACGCTGATCGAGGATGAAATGGCAATCATGGAAACGAACCGCAATGCGTTCGACCTTCGCCTCAAAGGCCTTGATGAGCTGCAAACCCTCTACGGCAACGAAATCACCTCACTCAGCAAGAAGGTCGACAACCAGACCCGGCAAGTGGACCTTTACAAGAGGGAACTTGAAAAAACCGCCAAGCTCGTCGATCAGGGTCTGGCAGTCAGCTCCCGGGCGCTGGGCCTTGAGACGACGCTTGCCGATACCCAGAGCAATCTGCTTGACCTCGACGCTGCCACGCTGCGCGCCAAGCAGGAGATGAACAAGGCCGCCCTCGACACGATCGACTTGAAGAACGAGCGCAAATCGAAGATTGCGCTCGATATGCAGGAAACCAAGTCGCAGCTGGACGAAAATGCTCTGCAGCTTCAGATGTACCGGCAACTGATGGCTGAGGCGCTGGTGAATGCGCCAACGGCCTCGCAATTAACCGGAAGCGACGCCGCCAGGCTCATCAGCTATTCGATCGTACGAACGGTCGCAAGCAAGATCCAGGAGATTCCAGCGACCGAAACGACGCCCGTGCAGCCGGGAGATTTGGTCAAGGTCAGTGTCACCAACGAAAAATCATAGGACTTGGGGTCGGCAGATCAGCATGCGTATCAGTATCAACGCTTTCTTATCGCCTGGACAGAACGCCCCCTTTGCGATCTCTGCTATGGTCGCGACGATGTTTTTGATCGCCTATGCGCAGCTGTTTGGCTCTGTCTTCATTTTGTTGTTCTATCTCGTGTGGCTGCCTCTTCTTGCCATGGATCCGCGCGCAGTCATCGGCGATCCACGGCCTCTCTATTGGATTTTTGCCTTTTCCATCTTTGCATGTCTGTCCTTTTTCTGGTCTGCGGTTCCCGGGCTCAGCCTGCGCGGCGGGCTTCAATACCTTTCAACGATTGTCTGCGCGTTGGTTGCCGCACGGGTCGTGCCTGTAAAGGCGATGATTTTGGGCATGAGCCTCGGCGCATCGCTGGTACTGCTCTACTCGCTGATATTTGGACACTTCAGCTACGACCCTCTTGATGGCGTCTACAGCTTCATCGGCGCCTTCGGGTCGAAGAACCAACTCGGCATGTTTGCCGCGCTCGGCGTCTTTGCCTCCTTCTCGCTGGTTTTCATTCTGCGCGTGCAGATGATGTGGCGCATCCTGGCCCTGATCTCCGGCGTCTTCGGCGCCTTTTCGCTGCACGCCGCCCAGTCGGCGACCTCCACGATCACGATCGCCGCAACGATTGCCGTAACGGTGGCTTCGGGGTTTCTGAAGCGGTTCTCACCGCGGCACCGGACGGTCCTCTTCCTGTCGATCGTTCCGGCAGCAGCCGTCGGACTACTGATTGCACTGAGTACCGGGCTGTTCGGCGCGATCCTCGGCGTCTTCGGCAAGGATGCGACGTTGACAGGGCGGACGTATCTTTGGCAGCGCGGCATCGAAATCGCCCACGAACAACCTATCTTCGGCCTCGGTTTTCAGGGTTTCTGGGTCCAGGGCTTTTCTCAACCGGAGGTCTTGTGGCAGCAGTTTTATATTACTTCGCGTTTAGGATTTCACTTTCATAATACCTACATCGAGGCCGCGGTCGAACTTGGCTATATCGGACTGATCTTGCTCAGTGCCGTTATTCTTGGCCTCTTCGCTGGATACCTCAGACGCCTCCTGTCGTCAGGCGCGCGAAACGAGGATGTGGTCCTCTTCGGTCTCGTCATGCTGTTCATCGGTCGCTCCTTTTTCGAGGTCGATTTTCTGAATCAATACACGATCGGATCCTTCCTCATCTACTACTGCGCCGGTGCGCTCGCGAAACCGGTCACGGAAACGGCAGGCAATGCCTCAGTGCGGTTCGATCCTCAATACGCTGGCAGTGAAGGTTTTCATGTGCCTCGCCGTGGCGGTCACGGGTGACTGTTGATCATGACCGCCGACAAACGGTGAGGCAACAGATACAAGGTGTTGATAACATTCAATTATATGCGCTTCATCTGCGGCGCGGCATAGCTGCGATTCTCGTCATTCTCCTGCATCTTCACGGCTATCTGAGCGATGAACCCAATTTGGTCCCGAGTGGGCATTTAGCCGTCGATCTGTTCTTCGTGCCAGCGGTTACGTGATTGCCCATTCCTACGACGGCAAGCTCCCGGACGGATTTTCCGCGCGAAGTTCATCCCTGCCCGCGCCATCGGCCTGTTTCCGCTGTATGCGCCTTCGTTGCACTGAGTATTCTGGGGGCACTGCTTCTGTCGACTGTGGTCAGCCTGATGTACGACCGTCCGCTAAGGAAAACGTTGACGCGGCATTTTTTAGGTTCTGCCCGCCTCCCCAAGCTCGGCAAGGGCTGATGCCGAAGCCTCGTCAGAAAGGTCTCAAGTCGCGTTGCACAGGAATGCAGCCAAGATCTTTGATAGTCAGCTATACAGAGGATCGACAATATCTCAATAATAAATTGGATTCTACGCTAAGCCATTATTGACTCGCATCACCTGAACTATAACATAGCTTTAGTTCTTCTTTGGATTTCTTTCGCGTTGTGGAATGTACAATGTCTTTGCCGCTTGTCGCTGTTGTGACCCCGACGTATAATGGCGGACGGTTCTTGGCTGAAACGATGGAATCCGTCCAGCAGCAAGATTGGCCAAATCTTATTCACGTCGTGCTCGACAACAATAGCAGCGACAATACCGAAGAGATCGTCGCCGCCTATTTGAACAAGCGCATCCCTGTCCTTCGCTTCCGCAATGAAAAGACGCTGGATCAGCGTGAAAACTGGACGAAAGCTTATCGCCTGGTACCCCGGGACGCAGTCTATGTTCGCTATCTCTGCGACGATGACACGATCAGCCCGACGTCGATCTCCAAGATGGTGACACTCGGCGAAACCTTTCCCAATGTCGGGGTCATAGGCAGCCTGCACGACTGTGCGGGTGCCGTTCAAGATTTCTTTTGGCCACCCGGCAAGCCGGTTTTCCCCGGCAAGGAAGCCATGCGTATGGCGCTGCTGCGCCAGGGCATTTTAATGCCGGTCCAGATGATGTGGCGCCGGCGCGTGACTGACGCGCTCGAACCGCTTTTCGCCAACGCCATGGACGGCAGCTGGGACCTCGATACGGTCTTCCGGATGCTGGCAATCAGCGATTTCGGCTTCGTGCATGAGGCGCTTGGCTTTACCCGGGTACACGACAACACGGTCACTGCCTTGCATTATGCCGGCAAAACTCGCGCCTGGACGCGCGATGGCCTTGATCTCATCATGCGCCACGGCCCGGCCGCCTTCGGGACCGACTACCGCCGCCAGCTTCTCGCGTTTCGCCGCTATTATGTGCGCCGCATTCTGACCTGGTGGCGCGAAGATCGCGGTCGCGAGCATCTGCAACCCCATTTTGATGCCCTGGCAAGGGCCGGCTTTGGTGTCAACGGCATGCTTGTCGTCGATGCCGTGCTGGACTGGATTTACGTCAAGCTTGGCATGCGCCGCGCCTGGACCGGATATCCGGGCTGGCAATAGGCGGCAAACGTTTCGATGACATGAGACAGGAGCATGAGGCTCCTGCTTGGAGGGGTAATGAGTGATCCCGCATTTGAAGGAAATCTGGCATCTTCTGCCATGGGCGCCTTGCCGATGAAGACTGCCAGTTTCCGGTCAATCGCCGAAGGCCTGAACGGTCGCCCCCTTGCCGAACCTCTACTTGAGGCAGCAATGCAGCGATACAGCCGCCCGCGCCCGCAAGCATCGGACGTGACAATCGCCTTTGGACTCGATACCGCGTACCTGCCGCATGCAGCTGTTGTGCTGGCATCGCTTATCGCTAACGCGCCGGGCGCAAAATTTCGTTTTCTGATCGTCCATGATGGCATTTCCCCCCAAGCCCGTTCGACCTTCGAACGCTGTGCTGAAGGACATCGGTTTGATTGGCTCGAGATTAGAGGCTCAAGTGTCCTTGCAATGCCCGGCAAACGTCATATCAGCCGCGCCGGCTACTATCGCTTGATGCTTGCCGAGCTTGCGCCGCCAGATATCGATCGCGTCCTCTATCTCGATGCCGACCTCGTCGTCATGGGTGATATTCGGGAACTCTATGGCTGCGATCTGGGCGAGCATGCAATCGGCGCGGTCTGCGACGTCGGCATGGATGGCGAGGTGTTCGCCGAGCGTTTTCAACTGCAGCCCAAGCGTCTTGGCTACTTCAATTCCGGTGTTTTGTTGATGGATCTCACCAAGCTGCGTGCCAGTGACGATCTTTCCAAAGTCATCACTGTTTTGGAAACGCGCATCGACGACATGGAGTATGGCGATCAGTGTGCGCTAAACGTTGTCTTCTGGAGCCGATGGAAACAGCTTGACATATTGTGGAACGTCCAACGTCGAATGCTGATGCCGCAGGAAGGCAAGCCCTGCTATGCAACCGCAGCCGAAATGAAAAAAGGGCGCCGGCCAAAGATCATCCATTTCACAGAGCACAACAAACCGTGGTCGACGGACGGATGGCATCCGTTGATCTGGACCTACTACCGCTATCTGAAAAAGACCCCGTATCGAGCGCAGGTCCACAAGCTTGGCGAAGTCCATTTCGTCAAGGATCTGCGTCGGAAAATCAAGACCATCGTCAACTGGTACCGGTTGCAGGCGTGAGGAAGGCCTGGTTTTCCAGGCGCACATGCTTGATTATGACGCGCGGCGGCGCAATGACGCCGGTTACACCTTGCACAGATGGGATGGTCCATGTCTGAAACGTCGCTAGCAACGGCACTTCGAAATGGCATTGCCTGGAATACCATCAACGCGATCTTTTCGCAGAGCGCCGGTTTTGTCATCTTCCTCGTTCTTGCGCGCATGCTGGAACCGGCCATCTTCGGAGCAGTCGCGCTCTCTGCTGTTGTTGCCGACTTCATCGCCAATGACGGCCGCTATGCCGGCATGGATGCGATCCTGCAGCGTGGTGATTTCGACAAGAAAAGCTTAAACGCGGCCTTCATTTCCCTGTCTTTGGTCGCCTCACCCTTCGCGCTCGTTCTGGTCATGGCCGGGCCTTTGATCGCTGGCTCTGAGAACGCGCCACTGGTCGGTTACTATATGCCGATTTTTGGCCTTCTCTTGCTCTTTACGCCGTGGCTGTCGGTGATGGATGCCCTCATAATGCGCGAACTGGGCTTCAAGACGTTTGCCAAGCGCAATATGATTTCGACCCTTGCGGGCGGTGTCGCCGGCATCACGTTGGCGTTCTCACCGCTGGCGATTTGGGCGCTGCCTGCCCAGCGCATTATCTCGACAATGGCGGTTGTTGTCTTTGAGTTCCGTTATACCGGTTGGCTTCCCGGGCGCCATACCGAGAAAGGCGCGTGTCGCGAAATTCTTCGCCGCTTCCTGCCTCTGTGGATGGTCGCCGCCATTAACATATCCATGCAGCGCGCTGCCGTGCTGGTCTTCGGCATCCGCTTCGATGGCGCGACCGTTGGTCTGTTCCGGGCTGCCGACAGGATCAGCGAGTCGCTGCAAAATCCCCTGGTCAGCCCGCTCTTTGCGCTTTGGTTTCCGTTGATGAGCAAGGTGCGCGGCAACCTTGCGGCGGAACGCGAAGTATTTACCGCCATCATCCGCACCGCTGCCTTCGTGACACTGCCAGCCTTTACCGGACTGATCGTCGTCGCCGATGATGCGGTGGCGTTGCTGTTGCCCTCGTCCTATGCCGGGGTCGCACCCATTCTTCGCGCTGTGGCGATCACCTCGCTGATGATTCCGATCGTCTGGTTCAACCCCATTGCAATGAACGCGCTTGGCTTGAACCGCATGTCGCTGCAATATTCCACCATCGTTGCCTTGACTTGTATCGGTGCGCTCATCGTCGTACCGACAAGCACCCCGGGCGCAGCGATTTTGGTAATGTCGTCGCCGGCGCTCGTCTATGGCGTGATCGGCAATGTCTTGTTACTGCGCCGGCTGAACCTGCAGCCGAAGGTGCATTACATGGGGCTCGCGCCGGCCGCGGCGGCGGCCCTCGCCATGGGTGTCGTCGTATACTATGTGCAAGCAACAGCAATGATTGGCATGCAACCTTCCTTCCGCCTCGCTATCTCGGCGAGCCTTGGCATGGTCATATATTTTGGCTGGCTCACCTGCTTCAGCCGAAGCTGGATGATCGAACGTATCCAGCTCCTGCTTGGGCAAGGCAGATGACGCACAGCGTCGCAGACAGGCGATAGCCCCCACGCAAGCTTCACCGCCTATCCTTCTCTCATGCGAAAGCGGGAGAGCGACATGAAAAAAGCGACGTTGCTGAATGCCACCGGGCTTTCCTTGCTACTCTGGCTTTTTATCCTGCTCGCGGTCGTCTGTCTGCTGCGCTAGCGCAAACAGAAACGATCGGCGCGCCAAAAGCTGCTCCAGGCTCGCCTTTCTTATCACTGGATAGAAATCCGTAGATCATCTGCGAGAATATCCTGAGGCATTTATGTCTCATTATCCAGAGAGTGTAACATTCATTGCCGAAAAGCGAAGTTTTTATCTAGCCTTTAGCAGGATATGCCTTCATATTGTTAGCGCCTCTACGCGTGGTATAGTGATGTTACTCAATGATACCGTATTTCCTGCCGTTCAGGCAGCATCAGTCTGCGTTCTGGACAGGCTTTTGGTCTGCGAGGGCGCCGAGCTATCATTTTTGTACTTTCACTATGAGGGTCGCTTCGTCCTTATCATGCGCGCAGCGGGTGCGCCGGCAAGGTGTGAAATCATTGAAGATTTCGAGGAAAAAACCGGGGCGGCCGCCGACACCTACTTCCGCGACTTTGCAGCGGCTGTGCTCGAAGCCAGATCCAGCGAGCTCGGACTTTATCTGACATCTGCAATTTCTCCCGCAGAGGGCTTGGCAAATGGTGCGGTCGGGATCGCACGGCGTGCTGGGCGACGGAGCGACGCGCTTGCCCTGGAAAAGCTGACCGCTGCGAGCTTTCTGATTGGCCAGTTACTCAAAACGTTTACCGAGATCGCAAGCGATGTACCGCAACACGACGCCCTGCCCGGACTGGTCTTACACCGAGCCCTTGACGCGCTGACCATCCTTTTTGATCTACGGGTATCTTCGCTGCGCAGTTTCGACGGCATTGAAGCTTATCGGGAACGACTGCTGATCCTGATCATCGCGCTGTCGACCATGGCAGCGAGCGCACAAGAAGCAGAGGCCGTCAGTGTCGAGATCGCAGGCGGGGCAGCAGAAAGGTCGGTGACCTTCATCCAGAAAAACGCCACACTCATGTTTCCATTCATGAGCGGCCGGGACGCCGCGATCCTCAGGCGCGCCGTCAATGGCCTTGGCGCGCGGCTGTCGGTCCAGCGTGATAACCAAACCAATATTACCCGCGTCCAACTTGTGATTCGCGAGTGAGGGCCGCAACGGCTGCCTACTTGCTTACACGCACAAGCACGGTCCTGAGCCGCGCCGCCATCAGCGGTCATCTCAATGATCGAGCTGGAACCTTTCAGCTTGGAAAAGACCACCAATCGCGCGGACCAGAATTTTCAAATCACCCAAAAAACTCCACTGCGCGGCGTAGGAAGCAGCCGCCATTTCCCAGTTCCTCACGTCGTCAGCCGTGGCGCGGCAATCGCTGATCATGCCTGGTCTGCAGAATTGTGCCGACATGTTGCCCCTTTTTACATAGCCGCGATCTACAGGCAGCGATGGCGGACCAACGAAGCTCATGTCACCGAGAAGCACGTTGAGAAGTTGCGGCAGATCATCAAGACCTGTTCGATGAAGAACTCGTCCAACCGGCGTTAGCAAAATATCGTCCTTCAACGTTTCCGTCATGATCCAGCTTGCAAGCTCGTCTGGATGGCGCGACAGATGCTGGCCAAGCCGGGGGCGCCAGTCGACCGGCAATTTCCGGAAGCTGTAGCAGTCAAACGCCTCCCCCCCCGCTGATCGCCGTCTTTCCAAGTGAAGGATCGGTCCGCGATCGGCCAAACGAACAAGCAACGCGATCGCAATCATCAGCGGAAGAAGGCAAATGATAGCCACACCCGCCAGAACGACGTCAAAAATCCGCTTCTGTGCACCGCCCGCAGGCTGCGGGATGTGTCGATCGCCGTGATCGCGCGAGGGATTTGCAAATTCGGCATCGTATTTCATTTTGAGGCCTCCACAGCGCTGGCCATTTAAATCGCAATGATTAGTATTTTCAAGCAGAATCTGATGTATACCTCGAAAGCATGAACTACGTCCTGGAATACCCTACGTTACCGTAGGTAGCGTTACGTCACGATCGATTAGCACGACCAAATTCATCTGGCGTATAGACTTCTGAATTTCGGCGATGATTCACTATCTTATATTTTGTAAGCTTCTATCTTTCCGGTTACTGACAGGCTTTCGCCATTTACCGCAAAGCTCGTCATGAAATATCGCGTTTAATGACTTTTTAACGATGACATCTTTTTGACATCTTGTCTGTTGAAGGTTTCCAACGACGCATTAAGCATGGTAACACTGCATCAAAGAACTCAGTTATCTCTGATTATGCGAAGTATTGCGGGACGATAGATGAAGGTCCCAGATCAGAGTGTGCGTCGTGAGGCCGGAGGGGAGTTCATGTACGCACCCAGGGTATTTGTTTCGATGGCCGCCGTGCTCATCGCTTTCTTTTGCGCGATATTGTGGATGCAAGGGTCCGTCGTCAGTGCGTTTGCCGATAGTCTTTTATGCGCTGTCCTGATCCAGAGCGGGTATTTTCTCGGTGTCCTGTTTCTGGTCTGGCACGAGGACGTGTCCAGGCCTTCTCGCGCCCTTGATATTTCGAGCCAGGCCGTCGGTCCCCGATCCCGATGAGGTCACAATCCTTCCGAGCAGCCCCAAGCATGTTCAGACCAGCCGAGGGGTGAGGTGTTATCCGCTCTCGCATGATGAGAATCTGCGTCGCTTTGCACCCTGCAGAATTGACTTCGCTGCTCAGAGGTCAGATGAAGGAGCGTGGTTCATGCGTGGCGGCGGTTGGTGAGATGAGAGCCGGATGAGCAGATTGTTTGTCGACGCCATTGTCGTTGGCGCAGGCGTCATCGGCCTGGCGGTCGCACGCAAGCTCGCGCTTTGCGGCCTTGAAACCGTCATTCTCGAGCGCGCCAGCGCAATCGGCACAGAAACCTCATCCCGGAACTCGGAAGTTATCCACGCCGGTCTTTATTACCCGCAGGGTTCGCTGAAGGCGAGGGTCTGCGTCGAGGGCCGGGCAGCGCTTTACCACTACTGTACCCGCCGTGGCGTGGAAGCGCGACGGGTAGGCAAGATCCTGCTTGCCGCAAGCCCCGAGGAATTACCCAAGCTTGAAGCGATCGCTGCGGCAGCCAAACGCAACGCCGTTTTCGATCTCGTGCCGCTCACACCGAGCGACGTCGCCAACCTCGAACCGGAGCTGCACTGCGCCGGCGCGCTGCTCTCGCCATCGACGGGCATCATCGACAGTCACGGCTACATGCAGGCGCTGCGCGAGGATTTCGAGACCGCCGGCGGCATGCTCGCCTTCCACACGCCCGCTGTGGCAATCAGGTGCGGTGGTGCGCGGATCGGCCTGACCACGGGCGGAGCGGAGCCCACCGAAATTGAGGCCAGCTTCGTGGTCAATGCCGCCGGTCACGGTGCCCCCGGCCTTGCGGCAAGAACAGCGGGACTTTCCCCCAAGATGGTGCCGCCGCAGTGGTACGCCAAGGGCAACTACTTCGCGCTTTCCGGACGCCAACCCTTTTCGCACCTCATCTATCCAATGCCCGACCATGCCGGCCTTGGAGTCCACGCAACACTTGACCTCAACGGGCGCTGCCGTTTCGGGCCTGATGTCGAATGGGTCGATGAGAATCATTCACTCGACGTTGCTGCCTCTCGCGCGGAACAGTTCTATGACGCGATCCGCCGCTATTGGCCAGGTTTGCGTGACGGCGCCTTGCAACCGGATTATGCCGGGATACGGCCGAAGCTTCACGACGCAACCATGCCAATGCCGGACTTCCGTATCGACGGGCCGCACCTGCACGGCGTCAAAGGTTTGGTCAATCTGTTCGGGATCGAGAGCCCCGGCCTGACGGGATCGCTTGCGATCGCGGATATGGTTGCGGTCGCGCTTGGAGTTGCAAGCGAAAAAGAAGCACCCCCCTCTGACCGATAAGCGGTTCTCGTGCTCTATCTGCCTGACAGAGGTACATGCGGCCGTGTTTAACGCGGAGCGAGCGGTCTCTTCGACCCGAAGTCCCCTGTAAGTTGGCGATAAATGCCGGAAATGATCAATATCGGAATTCCGGATCCTTCCGAGGCGTCATATCGAAAATTTTTGAGTACAACGTCGCAGTATTATTAACTTTATACTAGTAAATAAACTATCGTTACACGCAATGATCGTAGACAATATTGATTACATTCCTAATTCGAACACATCACAAATGATGCATTTTTACATATACATAACGTGATTGAACACTATTTCAAACTTATGATAGTAAATAAATACTCCAAGAAATTCAAAACCAAGCTGCCGCATCTTTCGTGAGAGTCATTGGTTTTTTTTAATCCGAAATCTTCTTGAATCCATACCCGCATGCTCTTTTGCAATGAATGCATTACAACATATCGCATCATATCTAACATTGTGACGGGGCCGCAATGATTTCAGGGCGTATTGATGACATGCCAGGTGACATCGATGTCCTCATCGTCGGATCCGGACCCGTCGGCCTCACCCTTGTCAAAGAGCTTCGGAAGGCCGACAAGCGCGTGCTCGTTGTTGAGTCGGGCGGGTTAGACCCATCTGCGGCTTCGAACGAACTCGCCGGCGCCTTGATCCTGGAGCCCGCCACCCACGACGACGTCCGCATCTGCGTCTCGCGCCAATTCGGCGGAACAAGCAACCTTTGGACCGGGCGATGCCTTCCCTTTGATCCGATCGACTTTGAAGATCGATTTCCCGATGGGCGGTGGCCCATTTCCTATGACGAGATACGACCGTTCTACGACCGTGCCGTTGAATACGCCAACTGCGGCCAGGGGTTCGTCGAGAAGGCGCCACTTGCGTCGGTGGACGCCCGTTTCGAACTAACGCACCTTGAACGTTACAGTCGTGATCCGAAACTGTTTCGCGCGAGCCTTCAGCAATTCAGTGAGGATAGGGGACTGACAATCCTCCTGAACACCACTGTCGTGGATCTGGTCCTGACGGAAAATAGCAGCGTCAGCCATGTCGTGGCCCGTCACAAAAACGGTCTTGCTTATCGCATTTCATGCAAACTCGTGGTTCTTGCCTCAGGTGGGCTGGAAGCGGCGAGATTTCTGCTCAACATCCAGCGGCGTCACCCGCTGATGTTTGGGGGGCCTCATGGAGCGCTCGGCCGTTATTACATGGGCCATCTTTTCGGGCATGTTGCTGCGCTCAGATTTTCGAACAGACCGGCCGAGGCACTTTTCGACTTCCACCGGGACGAAACAGGCGCATATGTGCGCAGACGCATCGTGCCGAGCGATACGCTCATCAACCAGCATCATTTGCCGAATGTGGCGTTCTGGCCCGACGTGCCGGCCCTTTCAGATCCGCAGCATGAAAGTGCCTTTTTGTCCGCCGCTTACCTTGCCTTGAGCTTTCGTCCACTCGGACGGTTCCTCACGCCTGAAGTCATCCGCCGGCATCATGCAAGCCGCCTTGATGCAATCACCGGCCATCTCAAGAACCTCGCCGCTAACCCGACCGAGATTGTCAGGCAGCTACCAGGCTATCTGCGCAATCGCTATGGGCGAAGTACCAGGAAGCCTGGCTTCTTCATCAATAACAGCCGTCGGACGTATAGGCTCGCTTTCCATGCCGAACATTTCCCAGACAGGCAAAGCCACGTGCGTTTGTCTGACAGTGTCGATGCCTTCTTCGTGCCGCGGTTGACGATCGACATGCGCGTGCCTGACGAAAATATCCGTGCACTCGTTCGCACCCATCGACTCCTGAATGACTGGCTTGAAAAAAATGACCTGGGTCAACTCGATCTGAATCGTAGTGACGATACGCTTGCAAGTGCCATCGCTACGCGCATCCGCCATGGCACGCATCAGATTGGGCTGACACGCATGGGAACGAACCGCAACGACGCCGTCGTCGACGGGAACTTGAAGATCTTCGATCTTGCTAATGCATATATTGCGAGTTCCTCTGTCTTTCCGACGTCGAGCCAAGCCAACCCAACATTGACAGCAATGGCCCTTGCAATTCGCCTCGCGCAGCACATCATCCAGCCGGCGCCCTAGCGTTTCCCTTCTGGTGCATACCTGCGAAGCCTAAAGGGGGATTCGTTTGCGAATTTCGACGTTGTCGATTGCCGAGATGACTTTCAACTAGCCTCGGTGGGGCAGCTTAAGGTTCCAATTGATCTCCATAGATCTTATAGATTAATTTACTGCGACGGCGCCAAATATCGGCTAGGCCGAGCCTCAAAGATGCGTCAAGCTCCTCCCAAATCTCGGACCCAGTTGGATCAGCAGCAGTGACGAAAAACGAAACGGATAGCGCCAAAAGACCGGTCATTGCCATTGTTGGCGGCGGCGTTTCCGGTGCGGGTGTGGCCTTTCATCTCGCAAGGACAATACACGAGCTGCCGCGCGTCATCGTCTTTGAGCCGCGCGGCGAATTGGGCCGAGGGCTTGCCTATGATACGAACGACCCTTCCCACCGCATTAATGTTCCGGCAGCCCGCATGAGCCTGCTTCCCGATGAACCGGAGGATTTTCTTGATTGGATTGCCGACAGCGATGGCGTCGCGAACGATCCAGAAGCGTTATGGCCGAATGGCAATCTCTTCCCGCAACGCCGGCTCTTCGGCGCCTATGTCGCTGCGAGACTGCGCCCATACCTTGAAAACGGTGAGGTCGAGCACAAGAGGACGCTCGTAAGAGGGGTGTTACCCGGCCCAAAGGAATGGTTGATCACCGACAGCAATGGCGATGAGACACGCGCAGATTTCCTCGTGATCGCCACCAGCCATCCAGCGCCCTCAGCACCGCGCAGCCTCTCCGTCGGATTGGCCGGTCACCCGCGCTTTGTTGCCGATCCGACGCGCCCCGGCTCACTCGATGCCATTCGCCCGGACGATCGGGTCCTCATTGTCGGCAACGGCTTGACATCCGCCGACATCGTCGCGTCGCTAACACGCAGCGGGCATCATGGACCGATCACCTCGATTTCCCGCCGCGGGCTTCGTTCGCGCGGCCACCCACCCTGCCCGCAGGAGCCCTTCGGCGACTTCCTTTCCGAGCCGGCTACAAGCGCTGCAGCACTCCTCCGGAACGTTCGAAAGACGATCGCGGGGGCAGCCGAAATCGGCGAAAGCTGGCATGCAGTCATCGATCAGGTCCGCAGCAACGGCCATGAAATCTGGCGCAATCTGCCTATTGCCGAGCGGCAGCGCATCGTCCGCCATTTGCGGCCTTACTGGGACGTCCATCGCTTCCGTATCGCACCGCAGGTCGAAGAGGTGCTGGACCGGGCGATCGCTGAAGGACGCCTCGAGATCCTTGCCGCTTCCGTTGCCGGCGTCAAAACCGACGGAGCGGCGATCGATGTGTTTCTGCGTAGGCGAAGCGGCGAGCGCGGGGAGAGACGCTTCGATGCCGTGGTCGTGACCACCGGTCCTGCCCATGGCAGCATTCTCCAAAGCCAGATATGGCTGCATGAGCTCAACCGGAACGGTCATCTAAAGCTCGATCCGACCGGCCTCGGCATCGCCTGCAACGAGAGCTCGGAAGCTCTCGGAACGGATGGTCTGGCAGATTCGTCACTGCTGATCTCGGGTCCGCTTGCGCGCGGCACCTTCGGTGAACTGATGGGACTGCCGCAGGTAACCGAACATGCTGTCTTCATCGCAGCCGAACTTGCAAAAAAACTGAAAGCGATCCGATAGCGTCATGTAACTGCCGCCGAAGACACATAGGGTGCACGAAGATTAACCAACTGTAATTCTTACATTTTTGCAATGAAACCGTAATGAACATTTAATTTGTAAATGCGGCCTGACCAGAGCATATCTCTCCAAGACGCCATTTCTTGAAACCGGCAGCATTCGCTACAGTTTCGATGATTGTCCTGGAGGCAAAAGGATTGGCGCCACGTTCACCCGACGCCCGCGTTCCCCGGCATGGAACCAAGACGCCGCCATGCAGTATTTTCGCAAGGACCTGTCACCATGTTACCGATCCTCTCCAAGCATCGCACCGCAGCGCTGATCGGCGCTGCGATTATCGCCGGCACTGCCGTCGCGCCGTTTGCCATCAACGCATCCAATGCCGCCGCCGCTCCGGCCGAAACCAACGGCGCGCTTTCGTCCAGCGGCTCTTTCGCCTCCGTCGTCGATGCCGACAAGCCTGCCGTCGTCACTATCACCACAACGACGAAGGCCGACGCCAGCGCCGACGACGACCAGTCGCCGATGGACGAGCAATTCCGGCAGTTCTTCGAACAGCAGGGCATACCATTTCCGAAGCAGGTGCCGCAGCATCAGCACGGTGAGCGCGCCATGGCGCTCGGCTCCGGCTTCATCATCAGCTCCGATGGCGTCATCGTCACCAACAATCATGTGATCGACAATGCTTTGGGCATCAAGGTGACCCTTGATGACGGAACGGAGCTCCCGGCCAAGCTGATCGGTGCCGATCCGAAGTCTGATATCGCCGTCTTGAAGATTGAAGCTCCGAAGCCACTTGCAACGATCGCTTGGGGCGATTCTGACACGCTAAAACTTGGTGATCAGATCCTGGCCATCGGCAATCCCTTCGGCATCGGTACGACAGTCACGGCCGGTATCGTGTCGGCCCGCGGCCGCGATCTGCACAGTGGTCCCTACGACGACTTCATCCAGATCGACGCCCCGATCAATCACGGCAATTCCGGCGGTCCACTCGTCGACCACGACGGCAGTGTCGTCGGTATCAACACGGCGATTTATTCACCAAACGGTGGCAGTGTCGGCGTCGGTTTTGCCATTCCCTCCGATGAGGCCAAGGCGATCGTCGCCAAGCTTCAGAAGGACGGTTCGATCGAGCATGGCTACATCGGCGTGCAGATCCAGGCAGTTACCAAGGATGTTGCAGATGCCGTTGGGCTCAATGCCTCGCAGGGTGCGCTCGTTGCAGCCGTAACCGGGGGAACCCCTGCCGCACGCGCCGGTGTCAAGACGGGCGATATCATCACCGCCTTAGGCAGCGAGACGGTAAAGACGCCTAAAGACCTCTCGCGTCTCGTCGCCGACATGTCGCCGGGCGCCAGAGAGACGCTCACTGTCTGGCGCGGCGGCCAGAGCACCGATCTCACCGTCACCATCGGCGGCAACGGCAACGGCGAGAAGCAGGCAGCAGCCGAAGAGAGCAGCGGCAGGACACAGGCCGGTCCGGGCATCGGAATTGCTCTTGCCGATCTGACGCCGGATACCCGGGAGGAACTGAACCTGCCCAGAAGCGTCACGGGCGCGGTCGTCGCCAGTGTCAATCCGGACAAGCCGGCCGCCGAAGCAGGCATTCAGACGGGCGATGTTATCGTCTCGGTCAACGACAGGACCGTGCATAATGCGGGCGATGTGAAGAACGCCGTCGCCAATGCTGCAAAATCCGGCCGCAAGTCGGTGCTCCTGCTTGTCGAACGTGGCGGCAATAAGATCTTCGTAGCGGTACCCTTCGCAGCGGCTTAACGCCGATTATCGTGCGCTCTGCATTCAACCGGATGCGAAGCGCTATTGCTCCAAGGCCTGCGCCACCTCAACCTCGCTGAGCGCAGGAAGCGAACTCCGGTGGGCGCCAGCCAGCATTGGCGGCGTCCAGATCAGTGATGGCAGCTAGAAGTTCCGCATCCTCGCCCGCTTCCAGCTTCGCCAGTCAGACATCTGCGACTTCGAACGAAAAATGCGCTGACACCCGCTACTCAAGCAAGCGTTCATTGCACTGGTCGTAAGAGCGGCTCATAAATTGCCGGAATGCTATAATCAGACAATTCCATCGTGATGTTCTCGACGCACCTGTAATCTACAACCAGGAGGCCGGTGATTTGGGCAGTCGGCCCTCTGGATCGATTGCGCGAAGCTCCGGTGCATCCGGCATATTCCATTCCCACAGCGCGACGCATGTGCCGCCGAGCGACATGAAGGATGGATAGATCACGCCATGATATCGCGACGCAATCAGTCGTTCGCGCAACTGGTGGGGTGCAGGCACCTTGCTTTCATCCATCAGCATGCGCCATTCGCAACGATGGATGTCCGCAGTAACGTCAAACTTTCGAAGAAGCACCTGGTCTGTCGTGTCGGCGAGGCGCGCCCCTTTGAGTTCCAGTTGCACGATCATCGCCGGATGCTGGACAAAGCCCTGGTTATATTCGGCCCAGGCCGTGGACAGTTCGCAGGCCGCATAGATGGTCGGGGCACCCACCGGATTCCACCGGCCACCAAAACGGCTGGCGCCCTCGCCAGAAAGCGGCGCATGGGCCCATCGTGGAACGAAGGCGCGCCACAGATGCACGTCCGGTCTCAGGCATAGACGCCGGAGCGGACGGCCTCGAGATAGGCGAGAACCCGGTCGGACCTGCCTTCACCGACAAGATCAAACGCCGTCTTGCCGCCCCAGCCGGGGATCGGCTGATGCTTGAACCATATGACCGCGCGGTTATCGTCGCCGGCCATTTCGCTTGCCATCGCAAGGATGCGGACGACGTTGCTCAGCGCACTATCCACTTTACGGGCGCTCGATTTCGCCGCCAGCGTATTGCGCGCAACCCCGATCAGCCGGGCCAGCTCGGAGAGCGTTACGCCGAGTTGCTCGGCGACGCGCCGGGCCGATAGAAACGACGAATGTTCATCGCCGAAGCGGGCAGCGACATTGCTGAGGCCTGTGGCTGCCATGATGGATTTCCTCGCATATTTTGATCAATACTCAATCAAAGTATGCTCAAAGTGCGCTCAATTCAAGCATCACTTCGCCAGGATGGCTCCCGTCGTTCGAAAAAGGCGACAATGCCTTCGCGCGCCTCTTCCGTTTCCCAAGTGTCGGCTAATTGCTCGATGACACTTTCGATGACCGCGTCCGTGATCGGCATACCGAGCGAGCGCGCAAGTGTCTTGGCTCTTGCCACTGCATCAGGCGACGCCTTCAGGAAATGCCCGACTTCGGCCTCGACTGCCGCATCTAGATCCACCGCGGGTACAACCTGCGCGACCAGCCCGGCCCCCTTTGCCTCCGATGCGCTGATCAGTTTACCGGACATGATGAGGGGCCGGGCAACTCCTTCGCCGATCCGCGCGACGACGAAAGGACTGATCGTTGCCGGGATGATGCCGAGCCGAACTTCGGTCAGCCCGAAACGGCTGCTTTCAGCGGCGATCACAAGATCGCAAACACTGAGAAGGCCGACACCGCCCCCAAAGGCATTGCCCTGAACACGGGCGATCACTGGCTGCGGAAGATCATTCAATGCACGGAACATGGTGGCAAGCCGCCTTGCCTCGGAAATCCGCTCAGCCCGCCCCGCCTCAAACTGCGCGCGCATCCAGCCGAGATCGCCGCCCGCGCAGAAGCTTGTCCCCTGCGCGGCAAGCACGATAACCCGAACGCTGCGATCTGCCCCGAGAGCCTTTGATGCGGCGGTCAGTTCATCCATCATCTGGGGCGAGATCGCGTTGTGCTTTTCGGGGCGCGCAAGCGTCAGCCGCGCAAGGCCGCGGGCGTCGATATCGATGTGAAGCGTTTCAGGCATCACGACTTACTCCTCAGCTCACGGGCAAAGGCGGCTGTCTGCCGCAGCTTGTCTTGCGCAAGCCCTGTCGAAAAACCTCTTGCCGCGAGATGCTGCGTGACGGCCATGGTGTCGACATTGCCCTTTGCACCCGGTGCGTAAGGACAGCCTCCGAGCCCGCCGATCGAGGCATCGAAGACGCGAAGCCCATGGTCGAGCGCAACGTCGATATTTTCGAGCGCACGGCCTGAGGTGTCGTGGAAATGGCCGGCAAGCATTGTGGCAGGCGCCTCGTCAAGCACGGCGGCGAGCATCCTCGCCACGGCTTCCGGTGTCCCGCGGCCGATCGTATCGCCAAGGCTGACCTCATAGCATCCAAGTTCCCTCAGTAATGCTACGACCTTCGCGGCATTGGCCGGCGGTACGGCCCCTTCATAGGGGCATTCGACGACACAGCTGACATAGCCGCGCAGTGGAATGCCGTGCGCTCTGCTTGCCTGCGCGACGGGGCGGAAACGCTCGATGCTCTCGGCAATCGAGCAATTGATATTATGCTGCGAGAAGCTTTCGGAAGCAGCAGCAAAGATCGCGATCTCGTCCGCCCGTGCCGAAAGTGCCGCCTCAAAGCCCTTCATGTTGGGGGTGAGGACGGCATACCGCACGCCAGGTACGCGGCGAATTCCGGCCATCACTTCGGCTGCGTCGACAAGCTGCGGCACCCATTTCGGACTGACGAAACTTGTCACCTCGATGCGCTCGTAGCCGCAATCGGAGAGCATATCGACAAGAGCAATCTTGTCTGCCGTCCCGATGAAGTGTTCCTCATTTTGCAGACCGTCACGCGGTGCCATCTCGACGATGGAAACATGTTGCTGGTGTGAAGCCGTCATCATGCCTCTCCAGCCTTCAGGGTGACGAGGACGGCGCCCTCGGAAACCTGCTGCCCCTCACTCGCGTGAACGCTTTCCACGATGGCGTCTCGCGCGGCGGTCAGCGTCAGCTCCATTTTCATGGCCTCCATGACGATCAGCGGTGCGCCCTTCAAGACGGTCGCACCTTCGCTTGCCCGCACGATCTTGACGAAGCCTGGCATCGGCGCGATCAGGCGATCGCCGACCTCCGCTTCTGAGGCAGTACCGTCCAGCGGATCGGGCAGCGCAAAGAGGTGCGAAATGCCGTCAAGCCGCAGGCACAACCGATGCGTCCCGCGCTCCACCTCGACAGAAACCTGTCTGCCATCGGTCTCCACTTGCAAATGGTCGGCATGGCGGCTGACGATCTTAATGGGAATCACCCGGCGGCCGTCATGGACCGCGAACATACCGAAGCCTCGGGCGACGACGCACAGACTTGCAAGACTGCCTGCATGTTCCAACGTCACTTTACGCTGCATTTCGCCCCAGAGCTGCCAATGGCCGAGCGTGTCCCACGGATCGCTGCCGTGGCTCTTTCCCTCCAGCGACAGCACCGCCGCAAGCGCAATCACCGTGTCTTCGGCAGCTGGAATTGCGGTCAGGGTCTCAAGATTGCGCTCGATCAGACCAGTGTCCGGGTGGCCGGAGACAAACTCCTCCTGACGGCTCAAGTTGGTGAGAAAGCCGATATTGCTCACCGTCCCGGCGATGTGGGATGCCTGCAGTGCCCGCGTTAACACCCCAAGCGCATCGGAGCGATCCGCGCCATGCACGATCATCTTGGCGATCAGCGGATCGTAATGGGCAGAAATCCGATCGCCCGTCCTGACGCCCGCATCGATCCGCACGCCGTCCTTTGGGAACCGCATCTCGTCGATCACGCCCGTGGCGGGCAAAAAGCCCCTTGCCGCGTCCTCCGCGTAAATGCGCGCCTCGAAGGCCCAGCCGTCGATCTTCAGCTCGGATTGTTTTTTCGGAAGCGGCTCACCGGCTGCCACCCGCAATTGCCATTCGACAAGATCAACGCCCGTAATCGCCTCCGTTACCGGATGCTCGACCTGCAGACGCGTGTTCATTTCCATGAAGAAGAAGCGGTCCGGCCGCAATCCCTTCGAGACATCGGCGATGAACTCCACGGTCCCGGCGCCGCGATAATCGATCGCCCGCGCAGCGCGCACGGCCGCTTCGCCCATGGCGCGACGCACCTCGGCGGTCATGCCCGGAGCCGGCGCTTCCTCGATGACCTTCTGGTGGCGCCGCTGGAGTGAACAATCGCGCTCGTAAAGATGGACGACATTGCCGTGCCGGTCTCCGAAAACCTGTACCTCGATGTGACGCGGTCGAAGCAGGTATTTTTCGATAAGAACGGCATCATCGCCGAATGCCGCCTTCGCCTCGCGCTTTGCCGCCTCCAGGGCAGATGGAAGCTCTTCGGCCCGGTCGACTCGGCGCATGCCCTTACCGCCGCCGCCCGCGCGCGCCTTGATAAGAACGGGGAAGCCGATCTCGGATGCCTTGCCCGCCAAAAGGTCCGGATCTTGGTCGTCGCCGTGATAGCCGGGCACGATTGGAACGCCGGCGCTTTCCATCAGGGCCTTGGCGGCATCCTTGCGGCCCATTGCCCGGATCGCCATTGGCTGCGGACCAATGAAGACTATTCCCGCCGCCTCGACAGCCTCGGCGAACTCGGCGTTTTCCGAAAGAAAGCCATAGCCCGGATGGATCGCATCGGCGCCAGCCCGCTTGGCCGATTCGATGACACGCTCGATCGAGAGATAACTTTCATGGGCCGCCGCACCCCCGATGCGGATCGCTTCGTCAGCAAGCTCGGCGTGCAGCGCGCCGCTGTCGGCATCGGAGTAGACCGTGGCTGTGCGCACGCCCAGGCGGCGGGCGGTACGAATGATACGGCAGGCGATTTCACCACGGTTCGCAATCAGGATCTTTCCAAACATCGCAGCCTCACATCCTAAACAGGCCGAAGCGCGTGTCCTCGATCGGCGCATTCAGCGCCGCTGACAGCGACAGGCCGAGCACATCGCGGCTCTTTGCAGGACAGATGATGCCGTCGTCCCAAAGGCGGGCGGAGGCATAGAGGGGATGGCTCTGGCCTTCGAAGAGATCGAGAACCGGCTTTTTGAAGGCCGCCTCGTCTTCTGCACTCCAGGGCGTTCCGGCGCGGATCAGTGCTTCGCTGCGAACGGTCGCAAGCACGCCTGCCGCCTGCTCGCCGCCCATTACGGAAATCCTGCTGTTCGGCCAGGTCCAGAGGAAGCGCGGCGAAAAGGCGCGGCCCGCCATGCCGTAATTCCCGGCGCCGAAGGAGCCGCCGATCAGCATGGTGATCTTCGGTACCTTGGTGGTTGCCACAGCCGTGACCAGTTTGGCGCCATGCTTGGCGATACCTTCCGTCTCGTATTTGCGCCCAACCATGAAGCCGGTGATGTTCTGCAAAAAGACCAGCGGGATTTTCCGTTGCGAGCAGAGCTCGACAAAATGTGCGCCCTTGACCGCAGATTCAGAAAACAGGACGCCGTTGTTGGCAAGGATCCCGACAGGGATGCCATGGATATGCGCAAAGCCGCAGACGAGCGTGGCGCCGTAGCGCGCCTTGAACTCGTCAAAACGCGAACCGTCGACGATGCGGGCGATGACCTCGCGGACCTCGTAGGGCGTGCGAAGGTCGGCGGGCACGATACCGGCGATTTCCTCCGGATCGTAGTGCGGCGGCTCTGCCTGGCGAAGCTCGACCGTATGTGCTTTTTGCCGGTTCAGCGAGGCAACGGCGCGGCGTGTCAGCGCCAGGGCATGGGCATCGTCGCGCGCCAGATAGTCGGCAACGCCAGAAAGGCGCGTGTGCACGTCGCCGCCGCCGAGCTCTTCGGCGGAGACCACCTCGCCCGTCGCCGCTTTGACAAGCGGCGGCCCCGCGAGGAAGATCGTTCCCTGCCCTTCCACGATGATGGCTTCGTCAGACATGGCAGGGACATAGGCGCCACCTGCCGTGCAAGAGCCCATCACCACGGCAATCTGGGGGATTCCGGCCGCCGACATATTGGCCTGGTTGAAGAAGATCCGGCCGAAGTGATCACGATCGGGAAAGACCTCGTCCTGGTTGGGCAGATTGGCGCCGCCGGAATCAACCAAATAGATGCAGGGTAGGTTGTTCGCCGCTGCGATCTCCTGCGCCCTTAGGTGCTTCTTCACCGTCATCGGATAGTAAGTGCCGCCTTTGACCGTCGCATCGTTGCAGACGATCATGCATTCGCGACCTGCGACGCGGCCGATTCCCGTGATCAGCCCGGCAGCCGGCGCCTCATCGCCGTACATGCCGTAAGCAGCTGTCGCGGCAATTTCCAGAAACGGTGTTGCCGGGTCGATCAATCCCATGACCCTGTCGCGCGGCAGCATCTTGCCGCGACCCACATGCCGCTCGCGTGCCGCCGTCCCGCCGCCGTTCTGGGCCGATCGCGCGACGTCCTCAATAAGCCTGATAGCCTCCTGCATGGCCGCCTGATTGGCCCTGAAGGTTTCAGAATTGATCGCGATCTGAGATTTGAGTACGGTCATGCCGTCTCCGCAAAGAGCTCGCGTCCGATCAGCATTCGCCGGATTTCGGAGGTTCCGGCGCCGATCTCGTAGAGCTTGGCGTCCCTCAAGAGCCGCCCTGCGGCATAATCATTGGTGTAGCCATTGCCGCCAAGCGCCTGGATCGCTTCGAGCGCCATGCCAGTTGCCTTTTCCGCTGCATAAAGAATGCAACCTGCAGCGTCCTTGCGGGTCGTCTCGCCGCGGTCGCAGGCCGCCGCCACGGCATAGACATAGGCGCGCGCCGTATTCAGCGTCACATACATGTCGGCGAGCTTGGCCTGCATCAACTGGAATTCGCCGATCGCCCGGCCGAACTGCTTGCGTTCATGCAGATAGGGCAGAACAAGATCCACGCAAGCCGCCATGATGCCGAGGGGACCGGCAGAAAGCACCACGCGTTCGTAATCCAGGCCTGACATCAGTATCTTCACGCCGTCGCCGATTGCGCCCAGCACGTTCTCCTCGGGCACTTCGCAATCTCGAAAGATCAGCTCGCAAGTGTTCGAACCCCGCATTCCGAGCTTGTCGAGTTTCTGGCCTGTCGCAAACCCCTGGAAGGTCTTCTCGACAAGGAATGCCGTGATGCCGCGCGGTCCGGCCTCAGGGTCGGTCTTGGCATAGACCACGAGAAGATCGGCATCCGGGCCGTTGGTGATCCACATCTTGTTGCCGTTCAGGAGATATCGGTCGCCGCGCTTTTCGGCCTTGAGCTTCATCGAAACGACATCCGAACCGGCATCCGGCTCCGACATAGCGAGTGCGCCGACATGTTCGCCCGAGATAAGCTTGGGCAGATAGCGGCTCTTTTGCGCGTCATTGCCGTTGCGGTTGATCTGATTGACGCACAGGTTGGAATGCGCCCCATAGCTCAAGCCGACCGAGGCCGAGGCGCGGCTGATCTCCTCCATGGCGACGCAATGGGCGAGATAACCGAGACCCGCACCGCCATAAGCGTCGTCCGCCGTGATGCCGAGCAGGCCCATATCTCCCATCTCCCGCCAGAGCGGTGCTGGAAAATTGTTACTGCGATCGGTCTCGGCCGCCAGCGGTGCAATGCGTCCACTCGCAAACCGCCTGACACTTTCGCGCAAGGCTTCGATCTCGTCGCCGAGTGCGAAATTCAACCCACCTGAATACATCCGGCCTCTCCCCTTAGCCGTCGATCGCGCCGCATCGTCACCGGCATCTGCTCTCCTCCGAGGTCGCAGTGTTGATCCATGATACTGGAAGCATTGCTCCTCCGCTTCATCAGTCCATGTCAGAACGATAGCACCCGATCCGCAGAATTTCCCCACCAAAAATGCTGCCGTTGCGCATCAATCGAAAAGCGAACGGCCAGGCTCGCGATATTTTCATAAAGGTGCTTGATCGGCGGTTATTGAACCATCTGCCGCCGCGATTGTGATGCGGCAAGCAGCCGGCCCGCAGCCGGCGCTGTTTGCACGCGCGACCGCACATTCCTGATCAATTGATCTTCACGCCCTTCGAGCGCATGCGCGAAACGGTCTCACGCTCGGCCCGCTTGCACCGCATCGGCGGCAAACCGCGGTCCATCAGGTCCATGTCCTCCAACACCATGTCGCCCATCTTCTTGAAGGCACTGTCGAGTGCACCGGCACGATGGGCTGAGCGGCAAGCAGCCGGCCCGCAGCCGGCGCTGTTTGCACGCGCGACCGCACATTCCTGATCAATTGATCTTCACGCCCTTCGAGCGCATGCGCGAAACGGTCTCACGCTCGGCCCGCTTGCACCGCATCGGCGGCAAACCGCGGTCCATCAGGTCCATGTCCTCCAACACCATGTCGCCCATCTTCTTGAAGGCACTGTCGAGTGCACCGGCACGATGGGCTGAGCGGATGAACCCTTTCAAACTGCGCACCGGATGGTTAAGCGGCAGCGGCTCTTCCGGATATACGTCGCTTGCCGCAACGATATGGCCTGATGCGACGGCGGCCATCAGTGCATCGAAATCGACGACATCGGCCCGACTGAGCAGGATGAACGCCGAGCCGGGCCGCATGCTGGCAAAAGCCTCAGCATTAAGGAATTGCTTGTTCTCACTGGTCACCGCCGCAACGACAAAAACGAAATCGCTCTCGGTTAGCACCTCTCTTAGGCTCGCCGCTTCGACGCCGTTCTCCTCCAGGATGGAGCGCGGCAGCCAGGGATCGAAGACCCGGATCTTCGCCCGAAAACCGCAAAGCACGCGCCGGAGTGCCTTGCCGAGGTCGCCGAAGCCGATGATGCCGATCTCGGAGCCTGCAATCAGCCGGGAACTTGTATTGCCCTCTCCGCCCCAAAGCTCTCTGCCTTTACGAAAAGCCAAGTCCTGGTCGACGATGCCGCGCGCGAGCGAAAGTGCAAAACCCAGACCGATCTCCGCCACGGGTTCGGCAAAGACCTGTCCCGTTGTGACGACGTGAATGCCGCGCTGGAAGAGGATTTCATAAGGCATATTGTTGATGAGATTGCTTTCGACGTTCAGCACGCAGCGTAGTTCGGGCATGCGCGCCAAGGTCCCGGCCGACAAAGGCGGCTGGCCGATGATGTAACGCGCCTTGCCGAGAACACCATCGCCGAGCCCGGCGATATCCTCCGGATCGGCCTCGATGATCTGATATCTGGCGTGCAACTGTTTTCGCGCCTCGTCGGTAAAGATCAGATCGAGCGTGCGCGGTTCCGGTGCGCTGATCGCCAGCGGCCGCTCGTCATATGCCATCTCTTCTCCTCCCGCAGCACTTCAGGGCTGCCTGCATAACTTATCCTAGAGCAACCCGCATTCGTTCGGAGGTCAGCCCCGAAGTTTCGGGACGCCATTTCAAGGGCGCGTTGTGGTCGCCGCCCTGACGAGCGCGCGGTTTCGAGAAGGTCTATAGCATATCAGGCGCAGGCAACACCCTCTGCCTGTGGCAGACGCCTCAGTGATCGAGGTCAAGTTTGAGTTGCTCGCCGCCGCGCGTCTTAACGAGATATCGGTTCGGCGGTCTCATCAACTGGATCCGCTCGAGCAGCTTTTCACGGCGTTCCAGATCGCGCTCGCGCGCCGAGCGCGATGCAGCAACAAAGGCCAAGGCATTCTGTATAACGAGTTCTGCGTGCGTCATGAGCATCTCCGTTACCATTTGTTCCCTTTATGTTCTCATTTGTCGATAAAGTCAACCCGGCGACGCTCCGATCCACGGCGATTTCCAGCGTCCTTTCACGGACCACGGCTGAAGTGAGCCCTGCGGCCTCACTCGCGAGCGATTGCCGACGATATCATCGGGGCGCTCGCTCAAAGTCCGTTTCGCGCGCAGCATCGGCCATCGTCGAGAGGCCGAGGCGAAGAGAACAAGACGGTGTTCGGCGGCCTAGCTGTTGATCCTAATGCGCTTGGCGGTCGACTGCGCCGTTTCGGAGCGTGGCAGGGTGATCGTCAAGACGCCGTTTTTGAACGAAGCGTCGACCTTGTCTTCCTGCACCTCGTTATTGAGGGACAGACGGCGCTCGAAGCGGCCATAGAACCGCTCGGAGAATTGCCGGTCCTTATCCTCGCTGTCGGCCCGCTTTTCACCGCGGATCGTCAGGATGCCATTGTCGATCAAAAGTTCGATATCCTCCTCGTCCATTCCTGGGATTTCTGCGACGATACGGATGTCCTTGTCGGTCTCCGAGACTTCGATCTTCGGCCAGGCCGTTTCGAACATGAAACCGGACCCGACAGTCGGAAAATGGCCTTCGACGCCGCGGAAAACATCATCGAACAACCTGTTCATCTCGCGATGAAGCGCAAGGAACGGATGCTGGTCTCTGCCTGCGTAGCCTGTCGGGACCGGGCTGTTGCTGCGGCCCCAGGGAATGAGATCACGAACGCTCATCTAAGCCTCCATGTTTTCAACGCGCCAGGTCATCCGGCGCTCTCGCCTTTGCCCTGGCGGGTATCAGGCGACTGCATGAGTCACTCTTCGAACACACTTGACACTGCGCAGAACTGCCTGCGTCGCATCATGGATTAAACGCTGATGGCGAAGCTTCCGTTCCGGCGCGTTAGCACTCTCCTGGCAAGAGTGCTAATTTTTTGCAGTCGCCCTCTTGAAATTCGAAAAAATCGGTAGCAGATTTTTTCCCGCCGAGCGGTCAGGAAGGCTCGGCAGCCGCCCGGATTGGTCAACTGGTCCGGGAGCGTGATAAGTGATCATCATCGTTTGTCCATGGAGGAAGACATGACGTTCCGACCGCTTCATGATCGCATTCTCGTCCGCCGTGTTGAGTCCGAAGAAAGGACCAAAGGCGGCATCATCATTCCCGACACCGCTAAGGAAAAGCCGCAGGAAGGCGAAGTCATCGCCGTCGGCCCCGGCGCGCGCAATGACGCCGGCCAGATCCAGCCGCTCGACGTCAAGGCGGGCGACCGTATCCTGTTCGGCAAATGGTCCGGCACCGAGATCAAGATCAACGGCGAAGATCTGCTGATCATGAAGGAAAGCGACGTAATGGGCATCATCGAGGTTCCGGCGTCCGGCAAGAAGGCCGCTTGAGGCGCCCTTCAGCTAACGCCAGCCGGCTACCAATGGAGGAGTGAAGACATGGCTGCTAAAGAAGTCAAATTCCACGGCGACGCGCGTGACCGCATGCTGCGCGGAGTCGACGTGCTTGCCAACGCGGTGAAGGTGACGCTCGGTCCGAAGGGCCGTAACGTCGTGATCGACAAGTCCTTCGGCGCGCCGCGCATCACCAAGGACGGTGTTTCGGTTGCTAAGGAAATCGAACTTGAGGACAAGTTCGAAAACATGGGCGCGCAGATGCTGCGCGAAGTCGCGTCGAAGACCAGCGACGTTGCCGGCGACGGCACGACGACGGCGACCGTTCTTGCCCAGGCGATCGTTCGCGAAGGCGCCAAGGCCGTTGCTGCCGGCATGAACCCGATGGACCTGAAGCGGGGTATCGATCTTGCTGTCGATGCCGTCGTCAAGGAACTGAAGAACAAAGCCCGCAAGATCTCCAATAATGCCGAAATCGCCCAGGTCGGATCGATCTCCGCCAACGGGGATGCCGAAATCGGCAGTTTCCTTGCTGAAGCCATGCAGAAGGTCGGCAATGAAGGCGTCATCACCGTCGAAGAAGCCAAGACCGCCGAAACCGAACTCGAAGTCGTCGAAGGCATGCAGTTTGACCGCGGCTACCTGTCACCGTACTTCGTTACCAATCAGGACAAGATGCGGGTCGAGCTCGAGGATCCCTATGTTCTCATCCACGAGAAGAAGCTCTCGAACCTGCAGTCGATGCTTCCGGTTCTCGAAGCCGTCGTGCAATCGGGCAAGCCGCT
>NZ_ATTQ01000028.1 GCF_000419765.1 Rhizobium mongolense USDA 1844
TCCCGCTCGTCCTTGCGCCTGCTCGGGACGGTCGGCGAGCCGATCAACCCGGAAGCTTGGGAGTGGTATTACAATGTCGTCGGCGATGGCCGTTGCCCGATCGTCGATACCTGGTGGCAAACAGAGACCGGCGGCATCCTGATCACGCCGCTGCCTGGTGCGATCGACCTGAAGCCCGGTTCAGCGACCGTCCCGTTCTTCGGTGTGAAGCCGCAGCTGGTCGACAATGAAGGCAAGGTGCTGGAAGGCACTGCCGACGGCAACCTGTGCATTACCGACAGCTGGCCTGGGCAGATGCGCACGGTCTATGGCGACCATGAGCGCTTCATCCAGACCTACTTTTCCACCTACAAGGGCAAGTATTTTACCGGCGACGGCTGCCGCCGCGATGAAGACGGCTACTACTGGATCACCGGTCGTGTCGACGATGTGCTGAACGTCTCCGGCCACCGCCTCGGCACGGCCGAGGTGGAGTCGGCGCTCGTCTCGCATAATCTGGTTTCGGAAGCCGCGGTCGTTGGCTACCCGCATTCGATCAAGGGACAGGGCATCTATTGCTATGTCACGCTGATGGCCGGCAACGAAGGATCCGATGAGTTGCGCCAACAGTTGGTGAAGCATGTTCGCACGGAAATCGGCCCGATCGCATCTCCGGACAAGATCCAGTTTGCCCCCGGCTTGCCGAAGACCCGTTCCGGCAAGATCATGCGCCGCATCCTGCGCAAGATTGCCGAAGACGATTTCGGCGCGCTCGGCGATACGTCCACGCTGGCCGATCCGGCAGTCGTCGATGACCTCATCGCCAATCGAGTGTAGATACTCTCTGTGTTGAACCCCTCTGGCAGCCCGGCATCCGCCCCTACCGCAGAGGGTTTATCGCGGCTATCGCAGGGCGACCACCAAACTCCAGCCACTTACCGATCCCCACCCCCGCAGCATTCCCCGTCGCCACGCACGCCGTCAGCAAATACCCGCCGGTCGGGGCTTCCCAGTCGAGCATTTCTCCGGCGGCGAAAAGGCCGGGAATGGCACTCAGCATGTAGCCATCGTCAAGCGCGCTCCATTCGATGCCGCCGGCGGAGGATATGGCCTCAGTGATGGGGCGGGGGCGGGTGAGAGGGATCGGCAGGGATTTGACGTGGCTTGCGAGCTTCGATGGGTCCTGAAGGTCGGTTTCCTTTGCGAGTTCGCGCAGCAGGCCGGTTTTGACGCCGTCGAGGCCGGCGCCTTTGCGCAGGCGGTTGGAGAAGCTGCCTTTCCTGTCCTGCCGGGCGAGGTCCTTTGAAAGGCGCTCAGTGCTTCGGCCGGGTGCGAGGTCGACAAGCAGGGATGCGGGCTTGCCGGTTTCGAGCGCGTCGCGCAGTGCTGCGGAATGGGCGTAGACAAGGCTGCCCTCGATGCCGTGGCGGGTGATGACGAATTCGCCGGGGAAAGTGCCGGCGGGCGAGGTGGCGGTGACGGATTTGAGCGGCTCGCCCGCGAAACGGCCGCGAAAGGTCTCGCTCCAATCGACGTCGAAGCCACAATTGGCGGGGCGGAACGGCGCGATGCTCACCCCCTTTTCGTGGAGCCACGGTACCCAGGCGGCATTCGAGCCGAGGCGCGGCCAGCTGGCGCCGCCAAGTGCCAGCAAGGCGGCATCCGGGTGGATGACACGGTGGCGTTGCGGTGTTTCGAACGCGTAGCCGCCATCCTCGAAGCCGGTCCAGCGGTGGCGTGTCAGGATCGAAACGCCGCGGGCTTCCAGACGCGCGATCCAGGCGCGCAACAGCGGCGAGGCCTTCATGACTTTCGGGAAGACGCGGCCGGAGGAGCCAGTGAAGGTCTCGGTGCCAAGCCCTTCTGCCCAGGCCCGGACATCGTCGGGCTTGAAGCCGTCCAAGGCGGGGCGCAGCCGGTCGGACGCTTTGCCGAAGCGGGCAACGAAGCGCTCATAGTCTTCCGAATGGGTGATATTGAGGCCGGACTTTCCGGCGAGCAGGAATTTGCGCGCCACCGTGGGCATCGCTTCGTAGATGGTGACGGCGTGCCCGGCTGCCGAGAGTACCTCGGCTGCCATCAAACCCGCCGGTCCGCCGCCGATGATCGAGATCTGTTTTTTCTTCATGGCTCGCCTGATACAGGATTCATATCCGCGCGTCTCCGGATTCGAAAGCGCGAATTGCGGGCGACCGGCAAACCCATTATTTGAGATGTATATCAACGGAGTGTCCCGACATGGCCGACCTCAAGGCAAGACCAAGACCCACAGGCGCCACCGCCGTTCTCGGGCGCACCGGCTTTGCCCATGTCACCTCGGCGACGAAGGGTGAGCTCGACATCGTCACCAGCCCGTCGCAGCCGGGTTTCAATCCGCTGGACCTGCTTTATTCCTCGCTGTCGGCCTGCCTGGTGCTGAGCGCGCGCATCGCCGCAAGCCAAATGGGCGTCCTCGACCGGATCACTGAATTGACTGCTGAGGTGACGGGCGAGAAGGCGACGGAAGGACCCTCGCGCGTTGAGAGGTTCAATATCGTCTTCGCCATCAAGGGCGACATCGACGAGTGGACGCGGCAGAAGATCGCGCATGCGGCGGAGGAAATCTGCACCGTAAGCAATACGATCCGCGGCAAACCGGAATTCGCTACCGAAATTGTTGGCTGAGGCCGCTGCCTGTCGAATATACTTTTGCCTGCCTTTGTCGTTCCTGCGCTATCGTCGGTGGCCTTCATCTGGTAATTCGCTGCCGATCGCCGCTTTCACTGCTCGCGGCGCAGAAAGCATCGAGATCATGTCGCAGGCCGCTTCCGCAACCGTCGAAACCGTACCCTCCAATCGCCTTGCCCTGGCGGCACTGATCCTTGGCGGGGCGGCGATCGGCGGCTCGCCGATCTTCGTGCGGATGTCGGAAGTCGGACCGATGGCGACGGCGTTCTGGCGCGTCGCGCTCGCCCTGATACCGATCTTCATCTTCTCGCTGATTAAGGGCAAGGATGCCGGGCCCAAGCCGGAAAGGCTTTCGGACTATGCGCTTCTGGTCCTGCCAGGTGTGATCCTCGCCATGGATCTTGCTGCGTGGCACCTCTCGATCACGATGACATCGGTTGCCAATGCGACGCTGCTGGCAAATCTCGCGCCCGTCTTCGTCACGGTCATCGGCTTCCTGTTCTTCCGAGCGGCGGTGACGCGGCTCTTCGTTCTTGGCCTTGCACTGGCATTGGCCGGCGTCATCATCCTGAAGGGCGGGCCTTCGGCCTTTGGGAACGGGGATCTGCTGGGCGATGGCATCGCGATCGTCGCGGCGTTGTTCTATGCCGGATACATCCTTGCTATCGGCAGGCTCAGAAGCCGGTTCGATACCATCCGCATCATGCTCTGGAGTACGGCGTCTGCCGCGGTTTTCGTATTTCCGCTGGCTTTCGCCTTCGAGGATCAGATCTGGCCGGCCACGGCCTACGGCTGGGCGATGGTTTTCGGTCTCGCCTTCGTCAGTCATGCAGGCGGGCAAGTGGCGATCGCTTATGCGCTCGCCTATCTGCCAGCCGCCTTCTCCTCGCTGACGCTGCTGCTCCAGCCCGTCGTCGCGGCAATTCTCGCCTGGATGCTGCTCAACGAAGCGATCGGCCCGATGCAGGCGATCGGCGGGGCAGTCGTGCTCGCCGGGATCATGATCGCCCGGCGAGGCTGACGGGATCAGGCGACTGCAGCAGGCCGCACGCGGCGGGCGTCGAGGATGGCGAGCGCCTCGTCGACGGTTGCGGCAAGGGCTGCCTTTTCCGTGTTGCAGGTGCCCCAGGCCTCGATGAAGCTGCTCGTCTTGCCGTAGCTGTTGTCCAGCACGCAGTGATCGGCGCCGATCAATACGCACATGATGTGGCCGTGCATGCGGTCGGTGATGACCTGGCGCGCCGAGCCGAGCAAGGCCACGCCGCGATCGAAACGCTGCTGTGCGCGCTCGCGATAGGCAAGCTCCGTCATGCGGGCGCGTCCGCCGATTTTCCCGGACATCAGGCCCTTCAGGATCGCGGTATGCTTGGTTTGCCGCTGGAAATCGGCGGGCTCGTCCGGCCAGTCGGATTTGACGGTGCCGGGACGTCCCGTGGCAGCGGTGAGATCCTGCGGAGTTCCGACTTCCTGATCTTCGCGGAGGTTGAGCAGCAACTCGTGCTGCGGCGCCGGGCGCGCGACCGGGCCGATGCAGAAGGCCATGTCCGGGCAAAGGCGCGTTTCGCACTGGAACCAGCGGCGCGCGAATTCCAGGCTCTTCTTGTCGCGCACCAGGAGCGTGAAGTTGCCGTGCTGCTCGATGGCGCGGGCCGTGCTGTCGATATTGGCCTGCTCCTTGAAATGGATCGTCTGCGGCATCTGGACGATCGGGCGGCCCTTGAATTTAGCCAGCATGCCTTCACGGAACTGGCGATAGCCGGCCCAAATGTCGCCGAAATTGCCGCCGCCGTGCAGGAAAATGCGGCCGTTGCCAATTGTCGCGAGCATCCGCTCTTCATCGTAGGTCGGAATCTCGGTCACATAGGCCGGTCGCGTCTTGCGGCGGTCGAAATAGGCGAGCTCCCCGAGCCAGATGGCGCTGTCGCCGATGTTGTAGTGGTTGGGGAAATCGAGCAGCGCGAAGCGCTCCGCCGGATCGACAAGATCGGCGAGGTTGTTTGCGATCAGACCCTGAAGGCGGTTGATGATCGTAATGTTGGTTTCCTGCATAAAAGCTCCTGTTTGCTGGCCAGGCGGCGAAGCTAGGCCTCAGCCCGTTTGCCGAACGGCAGCAGCGACTTGCCGAGTGCGATATAGGGACGGATGGCCTTTCTGCCGAAGATCGGCAGAAAGGCCAGATAGATGACGGCACCAAGGCCGATGCTGAGGCCGAGTGACAGCCAGCGGCTTTGAAGATACCCGGCGATGTAGGGATGGGCGAACCAGACGCAGAGGGCCATGACGGCGCCGCCGCAGAAGGGAAGGGCGACCGCCTTGAATGTGCCGGCTGCATCGATCCCGGCATATCTGCTCAGCACATATTGCTGGTAAGGCATCGTCAGCCAGGCCCGCAGCACATAGCCTGCCGCCACCGCGAAAATGCCGTAGGGAACCAGCAGCCAGGTGAGGATCAGCGTTACCGCAAGCTGGAGCGCGGCCACCGAGAGGATCGATTCCGCGCGGTTAACGGCCGAGAGCGCCGAGGATGCGAAGAAGTTAGTGACGAAAGGCACGGACATCAGCACCAGCACGGTGGCGATATCGCCGGCATTGCCCCATTTGTCTCCGAAGAGTAGGGCGATCATGTCATTCGACAGCGCGCCGAAGCCGAAGAGCAACGGGATCGTGCCGAGTGCTGCGGCACCGACGATCTTGTTGTAGGCGTTGCGGAAGGCGGTGCGATCGTTCTGCAAGCGCGACAGCGTGACCAGCGAAACACTGCCGATGGGCGCCAGAACGGCCTGGCCGATCAGTTCGATCAGCCGCCAGGCGATGCGATAACGGCCGACTTCGACGGCGCCGTACCAGCGGGAAATGAAGATATCCTGCACGCGGGCAAGCAGCATCCACATGAGTTGCGTCACCACGAGGCTAACGCTGAAAAGGAAGACCGAACGGAATTTTTCGAGATTGAAGCGCAGGCGCGGCATCCACGGGTAAGACACCCAGCCGAGGACGACGGTGACGGCCGCATTGACGGCAGTCTGCGCCACCAGCGCCCAGATGCCCCAGCCGAGATAGGCGCAGATGACAGCCGTGGTGCCGGAAAGCAGGCTTGCAGCGATGCTCTGCGCTGCAAGGCTCTTGTGACCGAAGTCGCGCGCAAGCCGCGCATTGTGGATGACTGCAAGCGACGAAAGGGGCAGCAGCGGCGCCAGCCACTGCAGGATACCGGCCACCGAAGGATCGCGGACGAATTGGCCGTAAGAGGGAGCAAAGACGAAGACGAGCAACGCGACGATGGCGCTGAAGGCGACCGTTGCCCAGAAACAGGTATCGGCAAGTTCCTCGTCGAGATCGAGCTGCCGGGTAATCGCATCACCGAGGCCGGCATAGGCAAGCACACGGCCGATCTCGACGAAAAGGCTGGCGAGCGCGAAGGTTCCGAAATCGGCAGGCCCAAGGATGCGGGCAAGGATGACGAAGATGACGAAGGTTGCGACGGTGCTCCACGCAACGCGGATCACCGACCAGAGGACGGACAGCGCGGTCTTTTTCTTCAGGTCGGCATGCGCAACTGCATTATCTGCCATTCAGATTCCAATCGAATGTGGCACTGCCGGCGGTAAGGATCAGCGGCGGATCGCCGTTGGCGCCGCGGTGCGTTTGGCGCTCCGCCAATAGGCGAGCATGCCGGTGATATTGTCGCGAAGCTGGCGGCGGTAGGTCAGCCCCATTTCCTCGCTCATTTTCCGGCCACCGATCAATTCCTTGAACGCCTGGCGGATATCCCAGCGCAGCATGCCGCGCATATTGGAGCGCCTGTCGAACATGTATTTCGCATAGAGCGCGCCGTTACCGAAGGCATAGCCAGCGTGCAGGTGGTGGATGTCCTCGATCTTGCGGCGGCCATGGAAATGCTTGACGACGAGATCGGGAAAATATTCGACGCGGATGCCGGCGTTGGAAGCGCGGTGAATGTAATCCGTATCCTCGCCGGAGCGGAACTGCGAGCCGGCGCCGAAGAGCGGATCGAAGAGGCCGATCGTTTCGCAAAGCGCCTTCGGGAAGGCCATGTTGCAGCCATGGATGAAGCCGCCCGCGTGAAGCTCGCTGGTCAATACGGCGGGCTCGAGTTCGGTCTTGATGGTGACGGGAAGATCGCGCGCATCGCCAAGTTCGACGCGTCCTCCGCGCATGACGATTTCCGTATCATCGGCGAAGACCGCCTCGATGGCCGTGAAGTAATCTGGGAACACTTCGCAATCGTCGTCCGTAAAGGCAAGGATACGGCCGGTGGCGGCGGCAATCCCTGTATTGCGAGCATTGGCAAGGCCGGGTAGCGTTTCGTAGATGAGATTGGTATCGATCGGCGCCGAGGCCGCCCATTTGCTGAAGACATCCGATGTGTCGTCGCTCGACCCGTTGTCCACGAAGACAAGTTCAAGGCGCAAATGGCTTGCCTGCCGCGCGGCGGTGGCGATGGCATCCAGGCAGTTCAATAGGCCATAGGCCCGATTTCTCGAAGAGATGATCAGGCTGATGTCAACAGGCCGAGGAGGCATTCGTTTCCCCTTCTGTGATCAATGTCCGGGCGAAGATAGGCCGCACATCGAGGTTCGGCAAGGATTTTTTGCAGTGCAGCAAAATAGAACAGATGCTGAAAAAATAGAAGAAATGAGGTAATTTGTTGACGAAGACCTTTTGTTTGGTGGTGGATAGAAAATCCAATGAAGAAACATGTAATAATAATTTAAATTTATTGTATTTAATGACTTAACCTATAGCCATCAGCAAACTTGTCCGTGTTTTGTTGTTTTTGTTTTGTGAATAAATGGTAATATTATCTGATAATAGCTAAAATAATATTTGAGTTCGAACAGATGGGATGTTTCCGTTTTCATTGAAGCAAATGCAGAGATCAGCGAATTGAGTGATGGCGACAAGAGTTGAGCAGAAATGCCCTACCGACAAAGATGCCGGTAGGAAACACATCTAGACTAAACTCGCTGGAGGAAGTCCGTTCCAAGAAATCATCACACTTCGGAAGTCTTTCTGGAGTGCTATTGCGGAACGCTAGCTTGGCGGTCTTTCTGCAGAAGCCACTTCTGGATGATTGGCACATCGGCATCGCCGAGGTCATGGCCGCCAAAGATGACGTCCGAATCGACGGTCGCGCCGGAGGTTTTCAGCCGTGTCCGAAGCTCGTTCGCATATCGGCCATAAGCGTCTGTCTTGCCGCTGATGACGAGCAGATCCGTGCCCGTAAGGTCGGCATGAGGATAGTCCGTCAGCACCGGCATGGAGCGGAGCAGCACCGCGCGGTGTATCAGGCTCGGATGCAGGTAGAGCAGCGAGTTCAGAAGATTGGCGCCATTGGAATAGCCGACATAGACGATTTTCTTCGGGTCGAGGCCGTAGGATTTGACGGCGTTGTCGATAAAGGCGGCGAAGGCTTCCGCCTCGTTCTTGATGTCGTCCTGATCGAAGGAGAACGGCGTTATGCGCTTGTACCAGCGCGGGAAACCTTCTTCCGTCGCCCGGCCGCGCACGCCGAGCAGTGTAGCGCGCGGCGCCACTTTATGCAGAAGCGGCATCAGCGTCGTCTCGTTGCCGCCCGATCCGTGAAGCAGCACGAACACGCTGCCATCCGGATCCGGTGGCGTATAGAAGCGGTGGACGAAAGGCAGATCGCGATAGTTCACGCGAGGCTCACCGGGCATGGAAAACTGCGGCAGGACGACCTTCAGGTCCTCAAGATTGGTGATCGCGTCCTTTGGCGGCAGGAAGAGCTTGGAGCCGAGGGTTCCGGCCGGTTCGTCGACGGTCATGCCGGGCTTGTCCGTTGCAAGCTCGGCCAGCGTGCCACCGGGCTCGCGGGCATAGAGAGAGCGGAAATATTTGCGGTCATGCGTGCTGGTTGCCGAGGCGTTCGTCTTCTCGAGCGCTTCGTGAACCGTCGACAACTGTGCATCGTCGGTGGCGCGGAAAGCCACGTGATCGACCGTGCCTGTTCCCGGCGCACCGGACCAGAAGCCGCGGGCATTTCGGACATCGATCACGTCGCCCGACTGCGAGACGAGACGATCGATCGCGCCCTTGCTCACCTGGAAGCGATAGCCGAAGTGACTTTCGAGGAAGCTGCGGCTCTCCTCGGGCACTTCCGTCAGCATGGTCGCGCCGCGGATGCGCTGCACGGCGTGCTCCACCGGCACCGGACCGCCATGCCAGGGGGCGGCACTCTTCAATTCCCTGTTCCCGGTAAGTTTCAGAATGATGTTGTCGGGATCCTTGAGGCGCAGCACGGTCTCGCCGAACTCGTCGCCTGGCCCCTCCATGCGCAGGCCGAAACTCATTGCCCGCGTCAGCCAATAGCCGATGCTCGTAGGATCGATGGCAAGCGCGATCTCGCTGATTTGCCCGAAGCCGGCGCGTCCCGGCGAGCCATCTTCCCAGGCGAGGAAGGTGACGAGCGAACCGGGCGTGCCGGCAGCGTCGCCATAGAAGAGATGCAGCTGTGCCGCGTCCTCGAACCCGGCCGTCTGCTTGACGAGCCGTAAGCCCAGGAAGCCTGCGTAGAAATCGACGTTCGCCTGCACTTTGCGGGTAATCGCCGTGACGTGATGTATTCCAGAAACCATCGATAGCAGTCCGGATTGGATGGGAGTGGCGAGCAATGCCAGAACGAGAGCTGATGCGAAAGTCATGCTAGTGCCGTGGACGATTGCCTTGATTGTTCTACACATAAAACGAACGAATCGCCGCGGGGTTGCAATTCCAACGTATCAACTTCCTCCAATGCTGCTTCCAGCTGCTGCAGGGTTGGCGGCTTCACCATATAAGCGAGCGCGCCAAGCTCCTTCGCTCTTTGAATATCGCCTTCGTCGCTTGACGTACTGAGGATGCAGACCGGAATCCCGCTGAGCCGCCCATCGGCTGCGAGCGCATTCAGGACCTCGAAACCGTCCATGAGCGGCATGTTGATGTCGAGCAGCATCAGGTCCATAGGCGGCTGATCCGCTATTGCGGCCCGCTGCTCGAGCAGCAGCATCGCTTCACGACCGTTGTTTGCGACATGGAGATTGAAGCTGACTTTCTCGCGGCGCATGAGCTTCAGTTTCAGAAGTTGTATGTCGGCCGGGCTGTCTTCGACAAGCAGCACCTCGGCAAGCCTGCCCGTCCCCTCCGTCTGCTGTTCGGAATGTCGGACGCTGTGAGCAGCAGGCATGGCTGCGGGGGCTGCGGCGGCTACCTGTGCAAGGGGTATTTCGAGGATGAAAATCGCGCCGCCGTCGCGTGCCTCGCACCAGATCGCACCGCCGTGCAATTGCGCGATGCGGCGGCAGATGGCCAGACCGAGGCCGGTTCCCTCGATGCCGCGGCCGACGAGCCGTTTGAACGGCTGGAAAATCAGCTCGCGATGGGCGGCATCGATGCCGGGGCCGTTGTCGCAGACGGAAAGCCGGCATAGGCCGCTATCTGCCGTCGCAACGATCCTGATTTCCGGTATGCGGTTCTCGCAATAGCGGATGGAATTCGAAACGAGGTTTTGCAGAAGCTGGATCAGCAACGTCGCGTCGCCCATCACTTCGGGGAGGTCTGCCCGGCTGATCACCGCCTGGCGGCTTTCGATCTGCCGATGGAGATTATCCTCCACCTGATCGAGCACCGAGGCGAGCGAGACAGGCTTCAGCTCCAGCTCGCCGGAGGCCTCGAGCTTGGTGAAGCCCGAAACCTTGACGATCAGATCCTCCATGTGATCGGCAGCGCTCAGCACATAGTCGAAAAGCTCGCGATCCTCAGGAAGCAGCGATGGCGAACCGTGCAGGATCTTGCTGAAGGACTTGATTGTTCTCAGCGGTTCTTTGAGGTCGTGCGCCATCGCACGGGTGAAAATCTCAAGGGATTGGCGTTTCTGCTCCAGTTTGGTCTCCAGTGCGCCGTGCATGATGGCGTTCTGAATGCAGCGGTGCAGCCCTTCTGGCGAAAGCGCATCCTTGGTCAGGTAATCGCGTGCGCCGCTCTTCATCACCTCGACGGCAACCGCCTCGTTGCCCTGGCCTGTCAGCATGACGACATTGGCGGAGGCATCGAGTTCGAGGATTTGCGCAAGCACTCCGAGGCCGTTGCGGCCGGGCAAAGAGTAATCAAGCAGGATGCAGTTCGGCCGTTTGCCGGTGATCATCGCGAGACCCTGATCGCCGGTCTCGGCCTCTGCCAGCGAGTAGGTCGTACCCGCTATACGGCCCAGCATGCGACGGTAGAAGTCGCGGTCGTCCATATTGTCGTCGATGATCAGTACCGAGCAGGCTTCCGCCAATCGTCACTCCTCCAGGGGCAGTATGGCAATCTCGAACCAATATTCCTTCAGCCTTTGTATGGCTGCAAAAAGGCCGTCCAGATCGACGGGCTTTTGCACATAGGTATTGGCGCCGAGGGCATAGCAGCCCTCGATGTCGCGCTCGTCGTCGGAGGTCGTCAGGATAACGACCGGTATCTTGTGCCAGTGCGTATTGGATTTGATCGCCTCCAGCGTCTTGCGGCCGTCGAGCCCCGGCATGTTGAGATCGAGCAGGATCAGACCCGGCCGCGGACTGATGGTTGCCAGCATATCGAGAGCCTCTTGTCCCGAAGCCGCCCAGTAGATCGGGTTGCGCAGGTTCGTGCGCTTGAAAGCGCGCATCGTCGCTTCGAAGTCGTCCTCGCTGTCCTCAACGATGAGGATCGGTTGCGTATCACGCTGCTGCATTCTGCTCCTCGCGCTTCCTGCCCAATGTGAAATAGAACGTCGTGCCTGTGCCGACTTCCGATTCCAGCCATATCTCGCCGTTGTGGCGGGCGATGATCTTGCGGACGAAGGTCAAGCCGGCGCCTGTTCCGTCATCCGAATCCTGCGATTTTTCCAGGCGCTTGAAAATGCGGAAAATATCCTCATGGAATTCCTTGGGTATGCCTTTGCCGTTATCTTTGACGAAGAAGACGTTGCGCGCCGTCGTGCCGTCCCTGGCGACGAAGCGTTCGAGATAGCCGATACTGACGAGCGGATGAGGCTTGTCGTTGTACTTGATCGCATTGGTAATAAGGTTGCGGAAGACTTCCGTGAGCCGCAGCGCATCACAGACGACTTCCGGCAATTGGCCATCGATGACGACCTTGGCATGGCGCTCCTCCAGAAGCAGCTCCATGGTGGCGATCACATCCTTGATGACAAGATTGATGTCGGTCCGCTTCACCGCAAGCTGCTGCCGACCGATCCGCGAAAAATAGAGCAGGTCGTTGACCAGCTTCTCCATACGCTGGCTGAGCCGTACCAGGCGATTGAGGCGCCGTACGCCATCCTCGTCGAGGAGGCCTTCGTAGTCCTCCAATAAGAAGCGCGAGTGGTTGTGGAGCCCACGCAGCGGCTCCTTCAGATCATGCGAAGCAATATAGGCGAACTCGTCGAGGTCGTGATTGCTCCGCTCCAGATCGGCGGTATAATCCTCAAGTTGCGCCAGCGTCGTCTTCAGTCGCTCCTCCTGGGTCACGCGCTCGCTGATATCGCGCACAATGCCGACGAAGGCCTTCGTTCCGCCGCTCTTCACCTCGCTGACGGAAACATCGAGCGGAAAGGCGACGCCATTCTTGCGCCGTCCGGAAACCTTGCGCGTGGTGCCGATGACGCGCTGCTCGCCGGTTTCGGCATAGTGGCGCAGATAGCCGTCGTGCTCCGAATGATACGGTTCGGGCATCAACATCTTGACATTCCTGCCGATCACTTCCTGCGGCGTGTAACCGAACATCTGCTCGGCCGCCGGATTGAAACTTAAGATCGTTCCCTTTTCGTCGATCGTGAGTACCGCGTCCGGTGTGCTGCGCACCAAGGCGCTGAAGCGGATGCGTTCGGTCTCGAGGTTCAACCTGTTCCGCACGTAGTAAAATACGAGCAAAGCAATCAGCCATAGCATGACGAGGGTGATTGCCCGGTTCGTGACCTCCTGCCAGAAGCCTACGTTGTCGTGGCGCACGGCGAAGAAGCCGAGCAGGACGAGGATGGTGCACACGAGGGCGAAGAGAAGCGACGCCTTGCGGTTTCTGAACCAGAGAGCGGTCAGCACCAGTGGCACGTAAAGAATGCCGTTCGCCACACCAAGCGGCGTATAGAGGTCTGCGGTTAGCCCAGTGAAGCACACGAGTGCGGGAACCCAAAGCGGTATTCGGCCACGGCTTTCGGGCTGCCGCCACCAGGCACTTGCGAGCAATCCGCCGCCGAATAGCACCATGCCGATCGCCGTTGGCAAAGCCATTGTTGCATAAGGCCCCCAGCGATAGCCTTGTTCCGCATTCGTGACGTAGCTGGTAAGGGCGATCATGCCGAGCGTGATGACCACATAGCTCACCAATTCCTGGACGAGCGGCGCTCTCGCGACCCGCCAATTCTGAGCGGCGATCAGCGACAGGTTGCCCATCAGGAAAATTGCGGCCGTATTCGGTCCCATGCCGCCGCCGATCTGAGCGGCAAAATCGGGCGATATAAGAATATCGGTCAACAGCCGGTCGATGTGATGAACGGCGCGGCCGAAGATGGTGATCTCGATCAGCCGGGCGAGCGCGATGACAACGACGAACACCGAAAGTGCAGTTGAAGGCACCGACACCAGCCGCCGGCCTGTAACGGAAGTGGCAAGGGCGCCGCCGGACAGAACAAAGCAGAGTGCCGTGTTGAACGCCATCGATGGAAAATCGGGAACGACCGAAATGATGACTTCGAGCTGCAGCAGCCAGCCGGCCAGCGCGATCAGGCCGAGAAGGGCAAGCAGAAAGCCGATACCGATGACGGCGGAGCGATAGCGCTTCCGCTTTATCTGCGGATCGTCCTGCAGTCCTGCCGCCGCTGCACTCCACACGTCGTCACACCTCCCCAGTCGCGTGCCAATTTTTTCCGAAAACCCAAAAGACACAATAGGAAAACGCATGGTTGCGCGACTGATTCATCGGTGGGCGGTCTGCCGCTGCTATCGATTGGAGGAAAATGCGGCTAGTGTTGCGAAAACGCACAATCGAGGAGCGTCCCGAAACCGCCGGATGCGAGCACCGATGCCAGTCATA
This sequence comes from Rhizobium mongolense USDA 1844, assembly GCF_000419765.1. GTDB lineage: Bacteria > Pseudomonadota > Alphaproteobacteria > Rhizobiales > Rhizobiaceae > Rhizobium > Rhizobium mongolense. The sequence goes on from NZ_ATTQ01000028.1 coordinate 13,714, forward strand.
TTTTATGTCGATGACAGCAGGGATGATCTTTTCTACCTCGACTATATCCGCAAGAAGGAGCGGATCTCTGTTGATCTTTTCTGTTTTGCAACGGCGGAGGCGGGTCTTGCCGCTTTGGAGCACCGATTTGCCGAGCGCGCCGCGCTCCCGGACATGCTCATCGCCGATCTCTATATGCCCCTCGATAGCGGCCTTGCGCTCATCGCGCGGCTTCGAGCGGAAGCCCGGTTCAAAACGATGCGTCTTTGTGTCTGCAGCGGATCGGATGCCGAGGAAGATCGGCAGCGCGCTCTGTTTGCGGGTGCTGATTCCTATCTTCAAAAACCCCTCGACTTTGCGGCAATTCTGCATCCCTAAACGTCGCGCTGAAGGGAAGACGCGCGACAAAGCTGCAGATCCAACCTTTGGCGCTGCTTGAAACTGCGATTGACAAGGTCGTTTCAGAATTTCAAAATACACAACCATGGGGAAGAGGAGTGATTGAGCACTGAGAGAGCCGACCGACCCACATTCGCCGCCACGAATTTCAGCCAACCCCTTAGCTGGGTGGATCTATCAGCTCTCTCGCGCTTACTCCGGCACTTCTTCCGCTCTTCATGGATGGTGAACAACGGAATTGCGATACCTAGGTAAGAACTACGACTATCCTGTGTATCACTTGCGGTTGAGAGAATTGATGTCGTTTCCGCTTTCAGGATATTGGGGTCCCCATCCCATTATCCTCATCAATTGTCTCGAGATTCTTCTAACTTCTCGCATGCAGGACGTATATCCCAAGATTTCGGGATGAAGATGACTTCCGGAGGTTCGACATAAGGATTTTGCTGGAATGACCAACGCTGCGGCGGTTCCATTTCACACAGGGCCCGAGCTCAGCCGGGCGATCAATCGCACCGACTTTTTCCGCCTCTTCAAGGCGGCGGCACAGCACTATCACTTCGATAACTTTGCGCTTGCTCGGATTTCCGAGGCGAACGCGCCCTTCGGCGAGCGCGAAATCGTCATCACCAATATTGCCGAACGCAGGGTCCCGCTTTTCGTCAAGATGCTCAAGGAGGCGCTGGGCGCGCTGAAGGCAAAGACCGCGCAGTTCCTGACGACGCCGGTCTACGGCAAGAGCGGATCGCTCGGGGCCGACCTCGTATTCAACGAATTCAATGGCAATACCTTTCTGCTCATTCCTCTCTTCACGCCGGAGGGGCGGCGCTACTGCCTCGTGCTCAGCGGCATGCGGTCCGAGCCCGATCAGGGAGAAATCGCCGACGTTCTGCTCGATGCCATGCGTATTTTCGACAAACTTTACGAGGAAATCTTGACGCAGGAGATGTCAGGGCGCCTGACGCAACGGGAGGCGGAAATCGTCAAATGGACCAGCGAAGGCAAGACTTCAGCCGAGATCGCGATCATTCTCGGATTGTCGGAGCACACCGTCAATTCTCATATCACGGCCGCCGCCAGGAAGCTTGATGCGGTGAACCGCGTTCATATGGTGGCGATTGCCCTCAGGAATGGTTTGGTTTCGTGACCGGGGAAAACAGCATGAGCGCCGAAGCGGTCCCGGGAGATGCCGTCAAGGTCCTATTCGTGGATGACGAATTCGTCGAGTTCAGGTCGCTGAAGAAGAAGATTGGCAGCCTTTCCGAGCCTGCCGTCGACGTCGAATATTCGCAGTCCATCAGCGACGCGCTGGAGAAGGTCAAGGGCGGCCGGTTCGATCTCATTCTGCTCGACAACCGACTGCTGCCGAATGCCGATTTCCGCGAGACGGTGCCCGAGCTTCGCGGCATCGGCTACACAGGACCAATCGGCGTTGTTTCAACGGACATTTCGGATGGCTATTTCCAGGAGTTTCCGGACTATGGCGTCGATTTTCGTATCGGCAAGGATGAGATCGACGCGCGGACGCTGCAATATATCATCCGCGAATTCGTGAAGTACGACCTGCCCGACTTCTGGAAGGACGACTACACGATCTGATCGAGTTCAGGCGGGCAGCCGGATAGTGAAGCGGCTCCCCGTGTGGTCCGAATGGCTGAGCATCAGTTCGCCGCCAAGCGCGCTTAAGAGTTCGCGCGAAGCCGTCAGTCCCAGGCCAGGACCGGTCACGGCGTCTGGCTGGGGCAGTTTCCAGAAAGGTTCGAATATCCGCTCCTGATGGACCGGCTCGATGCCCCGCCCGTTGTCGGAAATATGGATCAGCCAATCGCTGCCGCTCCTTTCTGCCGCCAGGTCTACACGGGGATCCGCCGCACCCCGGTAAAGCAGCGCATTGGCGAGAACGTTCTTCAGCACGGTCGAGAGAAGGGTCGCATCACTGTTGAGGGTTGGAAGCCTGTCATGGGCGATACTCGCGTCATGGGCACCCATCTCGGTCTTCAATTCCGTCCAGAGATCGTCGACAAGCGGGCCGAGTTCCACCGGAGCTGGCGAAACCTGCGGCGCGCCGGCTGCAAAGCTCATCAGCGCCTTGGTGAGGCGTTGCGCAGTCTGGGCTTTCTGAAGGATCGCCGTGAGGCTTTCGAGCTGTTCGCTATCGAGCTTCTCGCCGAGCTCATCCAGGAGGATTTCCGCATACATCGCGATGTGCCGGAGCGGCGATTGAAGGTCGTGTGAAGCCGTCGCCAGAAAACGCCTTATGCGCTCCTCGCTGGTGCTCGAAACAGCAGTTGGCGTTGGACCGGATGACATTGAGACGCGACCTCCCGCTTCCTTGAAGTGAAAATAGAAAGAGGGCGCCGGTTCGGCAACCGGCGCCCTCTCGGAATGTCTGTGTCGAAGATTTATTAGCCGATCGACTTGCGTGGCTCGGTGGCTTCCGGCGGAATGATTTCCGGCTCGGCGCCAGCGGATGCCGCCACTGCCTTGGCGTGGCGGCGGCGCCAGTCGCCGAGGAAGAGCAGGATCGGCGCCGCGATGAAGACCGAGGAGAGCGCGGCGACGGCAATGCCGAACACCATCGGGATCGCAAAGCTCTCGACCGCGCTGCCACCCCAGATCGCCATTGGAAGCATGGCGAGGAAGGCGGTGGCGGAGGTATAGAGGCTTCGGCCGAGCGTTTCGTTGATCGACTTGTCGATGAGTTCGCGAAGCGGCATCGACTTGTAGAGGCGCATGTTTTCACGCATGCGGTCGTAGACCACGACCTTGTCGTTCACCGAATAACCGACCAGCGTCAAAAGGGCCGCGATGGCAGTCAGGTTGAAGTCGAGCCCGGTAAGCGCGAAGAAGCCGATGGTCTTCGTCACATCGAGGATGAGGGTCGCGATGGCGCCGACCGCAAATGGCCATTCGAAGCGCGCCCAGATATAGACAAGCATCGCCAGGCTTGCGAGAACGACAGAGAGAAAACCGGCGACCGCGAGCTCGCCGCTGACCTTCGGGCCAACGACTTCCGTCCGTTCGATCGTTGCCGACGGATCGACCTTGACGATCTCTGCCTTCAGCTGATTGACGGCGGTCGTCTGCGCTTCTTCGCCGCCCGGCTGGCGCTCGGCCCGGATAAGCACGTGGTTGCTGTCGCCGAAGGACTGCAGCGCCACTTCGCCGAGGCCGAGTGCATCGAGGCCTTCACGGAAGGAGGCGAGATCGGCGGGCTGTGCCGTCTTCACTTCCAACTGGATGCCGCCGCGGAAATCGACGCCGTAGTTGAGGCCCGGCGTGACGAACAGCACGACGGAAATGATGGAAAGGGCGGCGGAAAGCGCAAGGCCGAAGAAGCGCGCTTTCATGAAGTGAATTTGCGTACCGTCCGGAACGAGGCTGATCGGAAGCAGCGGCTTGATGTTGATGACCTTCATCTTCGTGCGACGGACGATTGCCATCATCGCGACGCGGACGATGGAAACGGCGGTGAACATGGAGATCATGATGCCGAGGCCCATGGTCACGGCGAAGCCGCGAACCGGGCCGGAGCCGAACCAGAACAGCAGCACGGTGGCGATCAGCGCCGTCATGTTACTGTCGACGATGGTCGAGTAGGCGCGGCTGAAGCCGGCGTCGATCGCGGCGAATGCGCCGCGGCCCTTGCGGGTTTCTTCACGGATACGCTCGTTGATGAGAACGTTCGCATCCACCGCCAGACCGATGCCGAGGACGACACCGGCGATGCCGGGCAGGGTCAGCGTCGAGCCGATCAGTGTCAGGCCGGCAAAGGTCAAAATCACGTTCAGGAACAGCGCGACATTTGCGAGCAGACCCCAGCCGCCATAGAGGAAGAACATGAAGCCGACGACCAGTGCGAAGCCGATGAGGCCGGAGGTCAGACCCTTCTTGATGGCGTCACCGCCGAGATCGGCGCCGACGGTGCGTTCCTCGATGACGGTGAGCTTGGCGGGAAGGGCGCCGGCACGCAGCATTGCCGCAAGCGTGGTGGCGCTTTCAGCCGTGAAGCTGCCGGAAATCTGGCCGGAGCCGCCGGTGATCGGTTCGCGAATGACGGGCGCGCTCAGCACCTTGCCGTCGAGGACGATGGCGAATGGATTGCCGACATTCTGGCGGGTAATATCCGCAAAGCGGGTTGCGCCGGCGCTATCGAAGCGGAAGCTGACGATCGGCTCGCGAGTGTTTTGGTCGAAGCCGACGCGGGCGTCCGAAAGGCGGTCGCCGGAGATTTCGACGCGGTCTTCCACCGGATAGGTGTTGCCCTGCTCGTCTTTCATCATGGTCACGCCCGGTGCCGGAGCGTTGTTCGGGGCAAGCATGTGGAACGTCATCTTGGCCGTGGAGCCGAGCAGCTGGCGCAGGCGGGTCGGATCCTGCGTACCGGGAAGCTGAACGAGGATACGGTTTGCGCCAACGCGCTGGATCGTCGGTTCGGCAACGCCGACCTGGTCGACGCGCTGGCGGATGACCTCGAGGCTCTGCTCGACGGCGGAGTTCACGTTCTGCGTGATACCTGCCTCTGAAAAGGTCATCGTAACGTTGTTCGCGCCGCTGGCAGCGATATCGAGGTCGGACCGACCGGCGGTAAGGCCGACGCCCACAGGGTTCGCCAGCGTCTGCAGATCGCTGATGGCGGCGTCGCGCTGCGTCGGGTCCGTCAGCGTCACGACGATCTGGTTCTGGTTGCGGGCGACCGAGCTGGTCGCAACACCCTTTTCGCGCAGCACGCGGCGGGTATCCTGCAGGAGCGATTGCAGGCGTTCCTTCGTCAGTTCCGATTCATCGACTTCGAGAACCAGGTGGGAGCCGCCGCGGAGGTCGAGACCAAGGGAGACCTGATCGTGCGGCAGCCAGGAAGGTATGCGGTCGAGGACGTTTTGCGGCAGGACGTTCGGCAACGCCGTGAGAATGCCGAAGAGGATGATCACCGTGTAGGTGAGCACCAGCCATGGTGAGGTGCGCATGTCGTTGTATTCCTTGAATATGCATATACCGGCGCGGTGCGCTGGCGGTGTGTCATGTGATTTTGCAAAGGCGCGATGGTCGCGATTTCAAGCGGCGGGCGGGGCTCGCGGCTGATTGCCCGGCAGAGCGGCCGGACGAAGAGCAGTATCGATCGGCGGCAGAGCCGCAGGCGGGCTCCACTCTGCGAATTCGAGATGTGGCGGTACCGGCAGGGGGACCGGGCCAAAATCGTGAAGCGTTTGTTTCGGCGCAACCTTACGATCGGCGGCGAGAATGCCGCGAACCGCCTCGCGCGCGGTCAGCTGGGGCGGCTGCGGTTCCTTGCCGGGCAAAATCAGCGCATTGTTGTCTGAGGCTGCGGGACCGAGAACGAGATTGCCGCCGATGAGAAGGCCGATATAGGCGGCAATCGCAAGGACGAGCGAAACCGCGATGCGGGCGCTCAACCGGCGTGCATCAAATCCTTCCCCGCCATTCTTTGCGATCTCGCTCTCAAATCGGCTCAAAAGCGTAAAAACCCGTCATTCACTCTCGGACGGCGCTGCGGCCGTGCCCGGAATTGTATCAGTCCCATGCCCATCTTCATAGGCCGGACTGTCATGATGCACTTGGGCGAGCCGGTCAACCATTCCCATGGCGATTTCTCGCTCGCCCATGATGACGGTATCGGCGCCGTACTGTTTCAACTCTTCGACTTCAGCGTCCGAATGGGCGCGGGCGACGATCAGGATCGACGGGTTCACGCTGCGGCCGTATTCGGCAACACGGCATGCTTCGAAGGCATTCGGGATGGCAATCACCAGGCTGCGCGCGCCAGGAAGATTGGCGAGATCGAGCACTTCGCGGGCGCCGGCATTGCCGAGAACCGTCTCAACGCCCTGCGCAGCAAGCTCTTCAATCCGCTTTTCGGAATCCTCGATGACCAAGAAAGGCGTGCCCGAAGACTTCAGGTTCTGGCCGACGATGCTGCCGACGCGGCCGTAGCCGACGAGGATGGCGTGGCCGGAAAGCGACGTCGGCTGGATTTCGTCTTCGCCTTCGGCGGGCTCGATGGGTTCTTCGGCGGCAGCGATTGTATCAACTGGAGCCTCCTCCTGCTTCGGACGGTGGAAAAGCGGGCGCATGCGGTCGCAGGCGAAGAAGAGCAGCGGGTTGAGGATGATCGAAATGAGTGCGCCTGCGAGGATGAGATCGCGGCCTTCTTCCGGCAGCAGGCCGAGATCGACGCCGAGGGCGGCAAGGATGAAGGAGAATTCGCCGATCTGTCCCAGGCTCGCGGAGATCGTCAGTGCCGTACCGGCCGGCTTCCGAAAGAGTAGCACGATGAGAAAGGCGGCGACGGACTTGCCGATGACGATGATGAAGACGGTTGCCAGGATGGGCAGCGGCCTTTCGACCAGGATGTGCGGATCGAAGAGCATGCCAACGGAGACGAAGAAGAGCACAGCGAACGCGTCGCGAAGCGGCAGGCTTTCCTGGGCGGCGCGATGGCTGAGTTCGCTTTCGGCAAGCACCATGCCCGCAAAGAAGGCGCCAAGTGCAAGCGACACGCCAAAGAGCTTCGCGGCGCCGAAAGCGACGCCGAGCGCGATGGCGAGCACGCCGAGGCGGAAGAGTTCACGCGAGCCGGTATGGGCGATCCTGTGCATCGTCCAGGGAATGAGCTTGCGGCCGAAGACAAGCATGAGGGCGACGAAGAGTGCCACCTTCACCAGCGTCATGCCAATGATGCCGGAAATGCCGAGATCGAGCCCGAACAGGCGGTTGAGGCCGGCCGAAAGCGGCTCGACCGGGGCATGTTCACCACCGCCGATGCTGGCTGCTGCGGGTATCAGCACGAGCGCGAGGACCATGGCCAAGTCCTCCACGATCAGCCAGCCGACGGCGATCTTGCCGCGTTCCGTTTCGACGAGGCGGCGTTCCTGCAGTGCCTTTAGGAGAACGACGGTCGAGGCGACGGAGAGTGCGAGGCCAAAGACGAGACTGCCGCCGGTTGACCAGCCCATCAGCGCGCCGAGACCCCAGCCGAGCAGGGTCGCGAAGGCGATCTGGGCGACGGCTCCCGGCACGGCTATGCCGCGAACCGAAAGCAGGTCCTTGAGCGAGAAGTGCAGGCCGACGCCGAACATCAATAGGATGACGCCGATTTCGGCAAGTTCGGGCGCGAGATCCTGATCCGCCACATAGCCCGGGGTGTGTGGACCAACGAGAATGCCGGCAACGAGATAGCCGACAAGCGGCGGCAATCTCAGGCGGTTGGCGATGGCGCCAAGGATAAACGCCAGCACGAGACCCCCGACGATCGTCGAAATCAAAGGCGTGTCGTGCGGCATCGCTCTCTCCCCGTCTGGAATTCCTGATCAAAACGTGACATATATGGCTTATGTTGACCAATATGGGTGGATTGAGGACATGGGTCAAGGCGCAAAGGAGACTATTCTCACGCCTGCTTTATGCCGGGCGGCACGCGGATTGCTTGATTGGACGCAGGCCGAACTCGCCGGCAAGGCGTCGGTTTCGCGCAGTACAATACGCGACTACGAAGGACAGAACCATGAAATCCACCGCGCCACCGAGGCGCAGCTACGCCTGGCCTTCGAGGACGGCGGTGTTCGCTTCGTTGAGATCGAAGGGGCGGGGACAGGGCTTTGCCTGCCTCCCGCGGCCAGTCTTTAGCTCTGCGGTCTAAGGCAGCTTGCAGGCGCTTTGTATGCATTGATCGTCCTGCCGCGGTAGTAGCCGTCGGCCGGCTGCCAACTTTTGACCAGTTCCGCTGGTGCGGCTGCGCAGGTCAGTTCGTTGCGCGTGACGAAGAGAACCTGATCCTGCACATCCGCCGGCAATGCGAAGTTCTGCTCGTAGTAATTGCCCGGGAATCCGGCAGGTGGACGCGAATAGATCTTGAGCGGTTCGTTCCTGAGCGTATGGAACATGTCGGCGACGAAATCGCGATTGTCGGTGACGACGATGCCAAGTCCGGCCTGCTTGGCTAGCATACCGGCTTCGCGGCTGATTTCGCTGCGGCCGAGATAGCGCTTCATCACTTCATTACCGCCCGGAAGTATCAATTGATGCGCAAAGATCGTCGCAAGCGGAAAAAGGAAGCTCGCAACGCCGCCGACGATGAGCGAAATGCGCAAGCCATTCGGCCATAGCTGCGTGAGCACCCAGACGGCGAGGACCGTGCCAGCGACATAGGCCGACACGCCCCAATTCGCCTCGGCCTTGGCGACAAAGGCCTGCAGGGTGATCAGCAGGACGACGGGCATTGAGAGCCAGATGAGGAGCTTTTCCTTCTCGCCGCTCTTGCCTTTGATCATGCGCCAAGTCGCCCAAAGCATCGCGAAGAAGACGATCGGCCCGACGACCCCGAACTGTGCGGCGAAGAATTCAAGCGCGCCGCCAAAGTTCAACTGCATCTGGTCCCACTTCGCGATGTCTTCGGTGTGGCGCACTGTGGTCGCGTCATGGGTGACGTTCCACCACAGGTTTGGTGAAGCGACGGCAAGCGCGGCGGCGACCGAAATGAAGAAGTCGCGCCAGGCAATCCGCGCAGACGGAACCAGAAGCAGCGCGATCAGCCCGCCTGGAACGATGAAAAGGATCGCGTATTTCGACAGGAAGGCGCAACCGAAGGCGACACCCATGACGAGCGCAAGGGCGCCCGAGCGCTTCTCGGTCAGTCTGAAATAGGCCCAGAGGCCGATCGTCATGAAGAACAGGAGAACGACATCGGTGGAGAAGAAGACGGAGGAGAGCGCGACGGCGGGCATCGTGATGTAGATGACACCGGTCCAGCCTTCAATTTCGGGACCGGCAACGCGCTTTGCGAACTGCATCAGCAGCAATGCCGTGGCCATATGCACGAGAGGCCCGCAGAGCCGCACCCAGAAGATGTCGGTTGAGCCGGCAATTTCCGTCATCGAGCGGATGAACCAGGCGATCATCGGTGGCTTCGAATAATAGCCGAAGTCGAGATTCTGCGACCAGAACCAGTATTGCGCCTCATCGACGAAGAAATCGGTCGTGTCGAAATGCAGCATCACAATACGCCACAGGGTGACGGCGAGAATGATGAAAAGGCCGGTTCTGGCAGTCATGAACAACTTCCGCTGAGCTTGAGGCGCCTGCGATACATCAGAGGAAGAGGGCTGCCAACGGGGCGGCGCAAGAAAGCCGCACTATGCCGCAGGCGGCAACTGCATTCAGAGCACGCGGAGGGTGAGGCTGCCGCGATTGGCTTCGATCCGGTCGAGCAGGGCGACGGCGGCCAGCGTGGCGATCGCGATGAGGCAGGAACCCAGTCCAAGAACAATCATTGCTCTATCCTTAACGACATCATGTCATGTCTGAGGTGCCGGATATAGCATAGACCTTGCGCGGGACTTGTAGCGCGCCTGCAACTGCGCCGGACTATTTCGTTGAACGTGTTCGAAATGCTTGGAAAGGACGGTTTGTTAAAACGCCTATTAACCTTCAAGCAAGGAATTAACCATAAACATTGCGAGACACGTCGGAATGGGAAGATGTTTGCTCGTTCCCACCAGGCATGAAGCCGTCCCGCCGTACCGGCTCGATCCGGTATCCATCTCTTTTCCGAAACAGATTTGCTGATCGGGATACTTCCGCCCTCCGGTTTGCGCCGGTGGTGAGCCAGGTCGTTTCCCTGCATTGCGCTCATCGGATGGAGCACAACGGTTTTTCACCGGACCTTGTCCGGAATGTGGTTGGGGATAGGCATTGGGGCAGGACATGCCATCAGATCAGGCCAAGGGCGCGCAGGCAGGCAGCCTTCGCGATCGCCTGCGCTTTGCCGGTCTCGATGCCGCGCAATGCGAGGCCGTGCGCCGTCACCGGCCGATGCTCGAAGCCCGGCTGAAAAGCGGCCTTCGCGACCTGTTCCAGCGCTTCCAGTCTTTCCCGGACGCGGCCTGCAATTTCCAGAACGAGCGCCAGCTCGATCGCCTGCACGATCTTCAGTCCTCCCACTGGGACGTGCTGACCGATGCGCGCTTCGACAGCCTCTATGCAGAACGCGTCAAGGTTCTTTCCGACAGCGAAAGTAAGATGGGGCTTGATCCGCGCTGGCACGTGGCCGGCCATGGCGTCATGCTGGAGCATCTCATGTCCGGTCTTGCGGGCGAGCTGGCAGGCAAGCCGCTGTTGCCGGGCGCCAAGCGCCGCGCGAAAGAAATCTCCGAGATGATGACGGCTATCATCCGCCTCGTCATGGTCGATGTCGAAATCGCCGTTTCGCTGCGCTTCAATGCACTGCGTGCCTCCCAGCAGCGTGCGGTTGCCGAGCAGCGTGAAAACGACAAGGCAGAGATCGCCCGGATTTTCGGTGACGTGGTCGACGGCCTCGCGGCCCGCGACCTGACCGTGCGCGCAGCCACCGATGGCGACGATGCCTACGCCGATATCGCCGGTGCGCTCAATGCGGCACTCGACGGCATTCAGACGGAATTTGCAGCCATCAGCGGGCGCACGGCAAAAGCCGAAACCTCCACGCGTTCGCTCGCGGCCGCCTCGCAGGGCTTTTCGGATGATGCAGCCGGTCATTCGCAGCAACTCATGACATCGGCAGCAGCGCTCGAAGCAATCGCCGGAAGTGTCCGCAACGGCGCATCGGAAAGCCGCGCTGCGGAAAAGGCCGCGGCCGCCACCCGCTCAGCGGCAGAAGAGAGTGGCCAGGTCGTCGGCCACGCCATCAGCGCGATGGCGGATATCGAGCAGTCCGCCGAAAAGATCGGCCAGATCATCGGCGCAATCGACGAGATCGCCTTCCAGACGAACCTGCTGGCGCTGAACGCGGGTATCGAAGCCGCGCGTGCCGGCGAATCCGGCCGCGGCTTTGCGGTCGTGGCGCAGGAGGTGCGGGCGCTTGCCCAGCGTTCTGCCGAAGCCGCTCGCGAAATCAAGACGCTTGTCACGACGACCAAGGCGCAGGTCGATGCCGGCGTTCAGATGGTCGGCCGCACGCAGGATTCGATCGGCAACATCGTGCGGCAGGTAACCGGCATCAATGCGGCAATCGCAACGATTGCAAGCCAGACGGGCGAGCACGCCGCAAGCCTCGACACGGTGACGGCTGACGTCAAGGCGCTTGGCGGGCAAGTTGCCGACAGCGCGGCATCCGCCAACCGCGCAGCCGAAGGCGCCGATCATCTGCGCACGGTGATCCTCGAACTGGGGCAGACGATCCGCGCGTTCCGGATCGCCCGCGAAAACGCCCGTATCGAGGCCGTGCCGCTCCACGCTTCCCGCCAACGCAGTATCGAGATCGCGGCCCGTCCCGCCACGCTGGACGAGCAATACGACAACGAGGATTTCGGGTTTTCCCGTCCGGCTGTGAATTTCGGAGGCGGCGGGAATGTTTACTAACCTATCGGAATATGACCTCGCCTCATTTTTGCGGGCACGGGACAAGGGGACAAGGAAAAGCTGATGGCAGCAAAGAAGAGTGGGAAGACGCTGAATTTGGCGGCGGTGCTTGACCTCAACGAGGCTTCGGCCTTGCGCGACAAGCTTATCTCAGTGCGTGGCAGCGATCTTTCGATCGATGCGTCCGCCGTTGAGCGTCTCGGTGGCCTGTGCGCTCAGGTTCTGATGGCGGCGGCAAAGACCTGGAACGAGGACAAGCATTCGTTCACCTTCACGAAAGTGTCCGATGCATTTCACAAAACCATGCAGCTGGTTGGCGTCGACATCGACCACCTGCTTGCCAAGGAGATCCGGCAATGAAGAAAAAAGTGCTTACCGTGGATGATTCACGGACCATCCGAAACATGCTTCTCGTGACGCTCAACAATGCGGGCTTCGAGACGATCCAGGCCGAAGACGGGGTTGAAGGCCTTGAAGTCCTGGAAGAATCCAACCCGGACGTCATCGTGACCGACATCAACATGCCGCGCCTCGACGGTTTCGGCTTCATCGAAGGTGTTCGCCGCAACGAGAAGTATCGGGCGATCCCGATCCTGGTGCTGACGACCGAAAGCGACGCTGAAAAGAAGAACCGCGCCCGCCAGGCCGGCGCCACCGGCTGGATCGTCAAGCCGTTCGACCCTGCCAAGCTGATCGATGCCATTGAGCGCGTAACCGCTTAAACCCAGGATTCTCTCCTATGGATATGAACGAAATCAAAGAGATCTTTTTCCAGGAATGCGAGGAACAGCTCGCCGAACTGGAATCCGGTCTCATGAAAATGAATGATGGCGATCGCGATCCGGAAACCGTCAATGCGGTGTTCCGTGCCGTCCATTCGATCAAGGGCGGTGCCGGCGCCTTCGGTCTGGACGATCTCGTCGCCTTCGCCCATGTGTTCGAAACCACACTTGATTGCGTTCGTTCCAACAGGCTTGAGCCGACACAGGATGTCCTGAAGGTCATGCTCAAATCGGCCGATGTGCTTGCGGACCTCACCAATGCCGCCCGCGACGGTGGCAGCGTCGACGAGAGCCGCAGCCGCGGTCTGGTGAAGGAACTGGAAGCGCTGGCGAACGGAGAGCTGCCGTCTCCTTCCACAGCCGCCGAAGCGCCGGCACCGAAACCTGCCGCAAAGGTGGCGCCTGCGCCTGCCCCCGTGGCGGAGACCCCTAAGGCGGCCGATGACAGCGGTTTCCAGCCGATACCCTTCTCCTTCGACGATTTCGGCGGCGAGGAAGAGGCCGGCTCCGGTCTTCCGGTCTATGAAATCACCTTCAAGCCGCGCTCCGACCTCTATTCGAAGGGCAACGACGCCACGCTGCTGCTACGCGATCTCTCCCGCCTCGGCGAGATGAGTAGCTACTGCAACATGGACGACCTGCCGGGCCTCGACGATCTCGATGCCGAAGGCGCCTATTTCAGCTGGAATATCACGCTGAAGACGGACAAGGGCGAGGATGCCATTCACGCCGTGTTCGAATTCGCCGAATGGGATTGCGATCTGGCCGTCAAGGCGATCGAAGCCGCAACCTCTGTATCGTCCAACGACGAACTGCCGATGATCCCCGTTCCCTTCGACCTTTCGATCCTAGATGAGGGTGCCGCCGAGGCACCGGAAGAGCCGAAGTCGGATGCTGCAGCTGCCGTTGCCGCCGCCGAGACGGCCTCAAACGTCACCCAGATGGCGGCCGCCGCGGCTCGCGTCGAAAAGAAGGAATCCGCCGCTTCGGCTGCCGCAAGTGCTGCCGCCGCTGCCCAGAACAATGCCGCAGCCGGTCAGACGATCCGTGTCGATCTCGATCGCGTCGACCGCCTGATCAACCTCGTCGGCGAGCTGGTCATCAACCAGGCGATGCTCTCCCAGAGCGTCATCGAAAACGACACGACCGGCACGTCGTCCATCAACATGGGTCTCGAAGAGCTGCAACAGCTCACCCGCGAGATCCAGGACTCGGTCATGGCGATCCGCGCGCAGCCGGTTAAGCCGGTCTTCCAGCGCATGTCGCGCATCGTGCGCGAAATTGCCGACATGACGGGCAAGACCATCCGCCTGATCACCGAAGGTGAAAACACCGAAGTCGACAAGACGGTCATCGACAAGCTGGCCGAACCATTGACGCACATGATCCGCAATGCGGTCGACCACGGCATCGAAACGCCGGAGAGGCGTGCAGCAGCCGGCAAGAACACCGAAGGCACAGTTCGTCTGACGGCAAAGCACCGTTCAGGCCGCATCCTGATCGAGCTCGCCGACGATGGCGCCGGCATCAACCGCGAGAAGGTTCGCCAGAAGGCAATCGATAACGATCTGATCCCCGCCGACGCTAACCTTTCGGACGAGGAAATCGACAACCTGATCTTCCTGCCCGGCTTCTCGACAGCCGACAAGATCTCCGACATTTCGGGCCGCGGCGTCGGCATGGACGTCGTCAAACGCTCGATCCAGGCCCTTGGCGGCCGCATCAACATCACCTCGCGTCCGGGCCATGGCTCCGTCTTCACGATGAGCCTGCCACTGACGCTCGCTGTCCTCGACGGCATGGTGGTCACGGTTGCCGGCCAGACGCTTGTGGTACCGCTGACCGCCATTGTCGAAACACTGCAGCCGGAAGCTGCTGCGATCCATTCATTCGGTGCGAACCACCGTCTGATCTCGATCCGTAACAGCTTCTGCCCGCTGGTCGATGTCGGCCGCATCCTGAACTTCCGCGCAACCCAGGCAAACCCGGTCGAAGGCGTCGCACTGCTGGTGGAATCCGAAGGCGGCGGTCAGCGCGCGCTCATGGTCGATGCGATCCAGGGCCAGCGTCAGGTGGTCATCAAGAGCCTCGAGGCGAACTATACGCATGTACCGGGCATCGCTGCGGCAACGATCCTCGGCGACGGGCGCGTGGCGCTCATCCTCGATGTCGATGCCGTCGTCGGCGCCTCGCGCGGCCAGGCACTGAAACCCGAAATGTCGTTGGCAGCAGCAGGGTAGGGTCATGTCGTACACCGTAAAAAATCTGAGCCAGGGGGATCGCGAGCTCATCGCGTTCCGCATCGGCGACCAGGAATTTTGCGTGAACATCATGTCGGTTCGCGAAATCCGCGGCTGGACGCCGGCAACGGCCATGCCGCATTCTCCGGCTCACATGAAGGGCGTCATCAACCTGCGCGGTGCGGTGCTGCCCATCATCGATCTTTCGGCGCGGCTCGGCATGAAACCCGCCGAGCCGTCGGTACGCCACGTCATCATTGTCGCCCAGGTCCGGCGGAAGGTCGTCGGCCTGCTCGTTGACGCGGTCTCGGACATCCTCACCGTGACCGACGACAATATTCAACCGACGCCGGAAATTTCTTCCGATATAGAGCGCCAGTTTGCCCGGGGCATTCTTGCGATCGAAAAGCGGATGATCTGCCTGGTCGAATTGGAAGCCCTGTTCCCTGATACCGAAAGCGAAGCTGCATGAATGCGTTGAGTGCAAAAGATCTCAGGCAGGGGAACCCGGACGAGGTCCTGGCGAGCGGCGAATATCCGCTGACGCGCCGTGACCTCATGGAAATCGCCGCGATGATCTACTCGGATGCAGGGATTTTCCTCAACGAGACCAAAGCTTCGCTGGTCTATTCGCGTCTTTCCAAGCATATCCGCAATCTCGGCCTTTCAGGCTTCCGCGAATACTGCTCGCTGGTTTCTTCGCCTGCAGGCGCCGCGCCGCGCCGCGAAATGCTTTCGCATCTGACCACCAACTTCACGCGCTTCTTCCGCGAGAACCATCACTTCGAGCACCTGCGCGACCACGTGCTGCCGGAGCTTCTCAATCGTGCCAAGACGGGCGGGCGTGTCCGCATCTGGTCGGCCGCATCTTCCGACGGACAGGAGCCCTATTCGATTGCGCTGACCGTGCTTTCGATGATGCCCAACGTCGCCGACTACGATTTCAAGATCCTTGCGACCGATATCGACCCAAAGGTACTCAATCTCGCTCGTGCTGGATGCTACGACGAGACGGCTCTCGAAACCGTATCACCGGCCATGCGCAAGCAGTGGTTCACGGAAGTCAACGTGGATGGGCGCCGCAAATTCCAGGTCGATGACCGCGTCAAGCGCCTGATCACCTACAACGAGCTGAACCTGATGGCGCAGTGGCCCTTCAAGGGCAAGTTCGACGTCATCTTCTGCCGCAACGTCGTAATCTATTTCGACGAACCGACGCAGATGAAGATCTGGTCGCGCTTTGCCGAACTGCTGCCGGAAGGCGGACATCTTTACATCGGCCACTCCGAGCGCGTTTCCGGCGAAGCAAAGCACGTCTTCGACAATATAGGCGTTACCACCTATCGCCACACAACCAAAGGATTGGGGAGAAAGGGATGAGCGCACCGGCAAGAGTTCTCGTCGTTGACGACTCCCCGACAATGCGCGGGCTGATTAGCGCCGTCCTGAGTTCCGATCCGGACGTCAACGTCATCGGCCAGGCGGGCGATGCGCTGGAAGCACGCGAGGCGATCAAGAAGCTCAATCCCGATGTCGTCACGCTCGACATCGAGATGCCGAACATGAACGGCCTGGAATTTCTCGAGAAGATTATGCGGCTTCGCCCCATGCCGGTCATCATGGTCTCCACCATGACGCACCGCGGCGCGGAGGCGACGCTCGCCGCGCTCGAGATCGGGGCCTTCGATTGCGTCGGAAAGCCTGCCCCCGGCGAGCCGCGTCCCTTCGGCGATCTGGCCGAGAAGGTCAAGGCGGCCGCGCGCACGCAGCGCCAGTTCGTGCAGCCGCCAGCAGTTCCGGTTCCGCCGGTATCGGTGGCCCATTTCCGGGTCGGACGCAAGATCGTCGCGATCGGTTCGTCGACGGGCGGCGTCGAGGCGCTGATCGCCGTGTTGCAGAAGTTTCCGGCAAACTGCCCGCCGACGGTCATCACCCAGCATATGCCGCCGACCTTCACGAAAAGCTTTGCCGACCGCCTCAATCGCCTCTGTGCTCCGGTCGTTGAAGAAGCGACGGATGGCGCACGTTTAGAGATTGGTAAGATTTATCTGGCACCAGGCGGGGAACGTCATTTGCAGGTCGCGAATGCGTCCGCACCCAGTTGCCGTCTCGTCGAGCGCGATCCGGTAAACGGCCATCGCCCCTCGGTCGACGTTCTCTTCGATTCCGTTGCCGAACTTGCCGGACGCAATGCGGTCGGCGTGATCCTGACAGGCATGGGCCGCGATGGCGCGGCTGGCCTTTTGAAGATGCGCCATGCCGGCGCGCGCACTCTCGGACAGAACGAAAAGACCTGCGTGGTCTATGGAATGCCGCGAGTGGCCTATGAACTCGGTGCCGTTGAGCAGCAGCTGCCACTGAATGCCATCGGCGAAGAAATATTGAAAATGACAGCCGCCCGAAAGGAAGGGACAGAATAATGTCGATTGCGGAGAAAATCAAAGTTCTGATCGTCGACGATCAGGTCACGAGCCGATTGTTGCTCAGCGATGCGCTGACCCAGCTCGGCTTCAAGCAGATCACGGCTGCCGGCGACGGCGAGCAGGGCATGAAGATCATGGCCCAACAGCCCCATCATCTGGTGATCTCGGACTTCAACATGCCGAAGATGGATGGTCTCGGTCTGCTGCAGGCCGTACGCACCAATCCGGCAACCAAAAAGGCGGCCTTCATCATCCTGACTGCGCAGGGCGATCGTGCTCTCGTGCAGAAGGCCGCCCAGCTCGGCGCCAACAACGTGCTTGCCAAGCCCTTCACCATCGAAAAGATGAAGGCGGCGATCGAAGCCGTGTTTGGAGCGCTGAAATGAATGTCGAGGCAGCAGCCCGCCGCGTTCATATCATTCAAGGCGAATGGAAGGTCCTGAATGATCCGACCGCGGTTTTGACGACCATCCTTGGTTCGTGTGTGGCTGCCTGTCTGCGCGATCCCGTGGCCGGTGTCGGCGGCATGAACCACTTTCTGCTCCCAGGCACGGGTAACACGCCGATGAGTGGCGGGGACGCGACGCGCTATGGCGTTCACCTGATGGAATTGCTGATCAACGGCCTTTTGAAGCAGGGCGCGCGCCGCGACCGCCTGGAGGCCAAGATTTTCGGCGGGGCGAAGACGATCTCGACTTTCTCCAATGTCGGCGAACAGAACGCCGCCTTCGCCATGCAGTTTCTGAGGGATGAAGGCATCCCGGTCGTCAGCTCCAGCACCGGCGGCGAACACGGCCGCAAGCTGGAATACTGGCCGGTTTCCGGCCGCGCGCGCCAGTACCCGCTGACCGGCGCTGAAACGCAGAAGACGGTGGCTCTCGAACAGCGCCCTGTCGCACCCCAGAAGCCGGTCGAAACAAGTATCGAATTTTTCTGATGACAAGGATCTTTCTATGACTTTCAGTGGAACGATAGAGCCTTCGCCGGTCGAAGCGCTTCCGGATATCCTTATGCGTATCGTTTCCGAACTGCACGATGTCGCCTATCTCATCGAACGCATCGAGCCGCAGCTTCTCGAAATCGGCGGCGCCGATGTCCTGCACTCGCCCGATAGCATGAAGATCATGCAGGGCATCGATCTTGCCGTTCAGAAGACCCGCGGCCTCGCTGAATTCATTGACACGATCACCGGCGAGATTCCGCAGAGCTGGGCGGTTGACGTTGCGACCGCGCTCAGCCTGGTCAAACTTGCCGAAATGCAAAAAGCGCTCGGCGGTGCCACCCGCCACGGCCATTCCCAGCCGCTCAGCAAGGCGGCCGGCGACTTCGATTTCTTCTGATTTTAAAGCTCCCCAACCTGCCCTGACGAAACGCTCGCACAAGTTTCGCCGTCTATCAACAAATGAGGCAATAAGCCTGTTTTGTCTTTGACGGATCGTGCGAGAACAGAATGAATCTGTTAAATCAATTAGTTCAGCTCATTAAGAACTTAGGTTCGCTGGGGCGGACACGCTTGTTGGCGCTCGCTGGCGTTGGCGTTTTTTCAATTGCAATTATCCTGGCTGCTGCCCTTCTCGTCAACAAGCCGGCGCAGGAAACGCTCTATGTCGGCCTTGACACTCCTGACCTCAACCAGATCAGCATGGCTCTTGCGGAAGCCAATATCGGCTTCCAGGTCGGTTCCGACGGCTCAAGCATTACTGTGCCTGCCGGCATGACGGGCAAGGCCCGCCTGCTGCTTGCCGAGCGGGGCCTACCGAACAGCGCGAACGCGGGCTATGAACTCTTCGACAATGTCGGTTCACTCGGCCTCACCTCCTTCATGCAGGAAGTCACACGTGTGCGTGCGCTCGAAGGCGAGATTGGCCGCACCATCCAGTCCATCTCAGGCATCACCGCTGCTCGCGTCCATATCGTTATGCCGGAAGTCGGAAACTTCCGTAAGGCGGAGCAGAAGCCGACAGCCTCCGTCATGATCCGGGCGAGCGCTGCGGCAGGCCGAAGTGCCGCCACCTCGATCCGCCACCTCGTCGCCTCGGCCGTGCCGGGGCTTGATGTCGATGACGTGACGATTCTTGATTCCGCCGGCCAGCTGCTCGCATCTGGAGACGAGGCGAGCAACAGCTCGCTGAACCGCTCGCTGAACATCGTCCAGAACGTCCAGCAGGAAGTCGAATCGAATATCGACAAGGCGCTGGCTCCCTTCCTCGGCATGGATAATTTCCGCTCCAGCGTGACCGCCGATCTCAACACGGATGCGCAGCAGATCCAGGAAACCGTCTACGATCCGGAATCAAAGGTGGAGCGCTCCGTGCGCACGACCAAGGAAGCCTCGCAGTCGCAGCAGAAGCAGTCCGATAACGCAACGACCGTCGAGCAGAACGTTCCGCAGGCCGCCCCCGAGCAAGGTGGAAGCAATAGCCCGGAATCGCAGGACAAGTCGGACAAGAAGGAAGAGCAGACAAACTACGAGATCAACAGCAAGACGACGGCCACCACTCGCAACAGCTACGAGATCGAGAAGCTCTCGATCGCCGTTGTCGTCAACAAGGGCCGTATCGCCCAGATGGTCGGCGAACCTGCCGATCAGGCGAAGATCGATGCTTATCTCGCCGAGATGCAGAAGATCGTCTCGTCGGCAGCCGGTATCAGTGCTGATCGCGGCGACGTCGTCACGGTGACGGCCATGAACTTCCTCGAGAACCAGCTTCTCGAAGATGCCGCCGGCGGCGTTCGCGTCCTCGATATGCTGAGCCGCAACCTGGCCGGCATCATCAACTCGCTGGCCTTCCTGGGCGTCGCCTTCGTGGTGGTCTGGATGGGCGTGCGGCCTCTGGTGCGCAGCATCAGCGGTGGAGGTGCGGGGGTCATCGGCGACACGTCTTCAGAAAGTGTTGGCCTGGAGCTGCCTGATTTCGCACCGGCCGGTGGAGCGGCTGCCGGCGGCGCGCTCATGGACGGCTTCGGTTCGGACTTCGGCTTCGACAGCACGGAGGACCTGCTCAGCCTGGGCGACGACGACGGGAACTTCAACCGCCGCGTCAAGGAAGGCCCGGAGCGGAAGCTCGCGCGAATGGTCGAGATCAACGAGGAACGCGCCGCGAAAATCCTCAGGAAATGGGCGGTGGACAACGCCGCCTAAACGAAAGGCCGGGAGACCGGCCTTTTTTAACGTCTTTATCCGCCCGCTGCCAGATCACGGATTTGTTATCGGAAGCTGCCGCGCGGGACATTTTTTTCACAAGATTGAAAAGGCGCTCGATTATTTGCAGAACGAGGCGAGAGCGGAAGTTTTCTCCTTGCATAAATAAAGAGAAATCGCTTGGTAGGAAGACTGTTAGAGCCGAGCATTTTCTCTGTAAATAAATATTCATATGCGACGCGCCGCAGCGGCGGATTTTTCTCGCTACTCGATTAATGTTAGCTATGTTTAAAGTATATATGAATTGTGGCGCAGAATTACTTATATGGTGACTCGCCAGAAAGGAGCGGTGTATTGCGATATTGAGAGAATCACCATAGGTTCCAACCATCTAATCGAGCGATGTCTGAGCGCGAATCACGCGCACGGAAAGCGGCAAGAGTAAATCCCAAGAACTCGGATATGGTAGTTTCTATCGTCTGACTTACCCTTGGGTGATTCGTTTAGTCATTGCCGCAGGCCGCGTCGGCCCTGCGCAGACAATGCCTTGCAGGATCGGGCACTCAGCCGCGGGACGTTGCCTATGGATATGCACATACTGCTTAAGGGCGAAAATCAGGCCGCGAACTTCGTCGGTCTCCAGGCCGTCAATCTTTGCTCTCGCGAGGAGCTCATTGGGCAGCTCAGCGAAATTGCCGCCAGCGGGAGGTTGCAGGTCGCGCTTCGCACCCTGACGGACTACGTTGGAGCGTCGCATTACCTGCTTTCGCGATCCGACCTCATCCAGGAGGCTGGCCTCGATTTCATCGTGTCCTCGGACTGGCCGTTCGATCTCGTGAAGGACCTGGCGACGTCACTGACAAGCAGTTATGCACGCACGACCGAGCTGGAAAAGTGCATGCAGCTCTTCCAGCCAAATTTTGCTCTTCTGCCCGACAATGCCGACGTGCCGGAT
This sequence comes from Rhizobium mongolense USDA 1844, assembly GCF_000419765.1. Lineage (GTDB taxonomy): Bacteria > Pseudomonadota > Alphaproteobacteria > Rhizobiales > Rhizobiaceae > Rhizobium > Rhizobium mongolense. Next base: position 34,986 of record NZ_ATTQ01000028.1, read on the forward strand.
GGCGCCAGCCGCCAGTATTGTTCCTTGACGTTAAATGTCGGCCGTTCGCGGCTGTCGCTGATGTTCCTCTTCGATGACGGCTTCATCCTGTCACCGGAGCGGCTGAGGGACGTGGGACTCCTTGCAAGTTATCTGGCAAGTTCGCTCCGGTGCGGGGGCGCCCGGGCGGAGCGCGATTTTGAGCTGACGGAGCGGGAGCTCGAATGTCTCTTCTGGATCGCCGAGGGCAAAACCAGCGATGAGATCGCGATGATCCTGGGCATCTCCCGCAATACGATCAACAACTACATTACGAGCGTCATGCGAAAGACGGCGACCAAAACTCGCTCCGAGGCCATAGCGTTTGCGGTGAGAAATAATCTCGTCTAAGGGGAAGTTATGGGGCATTCGTCAAGCAGGGCGATGGGTAGTACGGAACACATACGCAGCGTGCGCCTGAACAGGATAAGCAGCCGCTCCGACCTCTTCCCGCGGCTGGTCGCGATGCAGAAGCTGGCGGATGCCCAGAATTTTGCAGTCTACCGGATGAGCGGCTCAGGTCTGCCGGCGAAGCAGCGTCTGGTCTGCGAACTCGAGAACTGGGGACCTTCGGCAGCGGCGGCCGCAAGCAAGGCCCTTGTGGACGCTTATGGCGATGCGCTGCTGGACCATATCGAGAAATCCCTTTTGCCTCTGTCCTGGGCCGGCGCACATGATCGCGCCGCGCCCGGCTCAGCCGATTTCGCGCCGTTCATGGCGCGGCTGAAGGATGGCATTCTGCTATTTTCAGGCCTCGCTTTTCCCGTGCGGCTCGGTGCTGCAGGAAATGGCTTCGTCGTCTTCACCGGCGATTATCTTGATCCCGGCGGTGACATGATCGTAGAGCTTCATGGCCGTAGCTGCCAAATCATGATGGATCTGCTCTCGCTGGACGAACGCCGCGCGGCGGCGGCGGAAGCGTTGAGCGAGCGCGAGATCGCTTGCCTGCAGCTTGCCGGCGACGGACGCATCAGCGAAGAGATAGCTGACAAGCTCGGGCTCTCGGTTCATACGGTGAATGCTTACCTCGGCTCGGCGACGATCAAGCTGGATTCGGTCAATCGCATCCAGGCAATCGCCAAGGCCATTCGCCTCGGCTACATCAGCTGACACGCCCGGCGCGGGCGGACCGGCCGGGCTCTTTATGCCTGATGTTGGAATGATCGATCAGCCGGCTAGCGCCTGCAGCGGCCGGGTATTGAACCGGCTTTCGCGCAGGCTGCGTTCGAAAAAGGCCGTGTTCACGTCTGGATCGGTGGACGGTTCATGGAAGGCGATGTGATTGATCTCGACGCCGGCATGCTCCTCCGCCAGGGTCAGTTGCGCGTAGACCGTCACGCCGTGCGGCTTGATCTCGAGATCGAGGACGACCTCCGGCTTGCCGCCCCATTCCAGCGTGTAATTGCCTCCAAGGCCGAAATTGACCGTGCCGGGATGAAAGAAGAGCTCCGCAGCCGAGGCCACCAGATCGGCGATGCTGCCGTAATACTCGAAGCGCAGCAGCGAAATCAGATCCGAAGCGTCGAGAAGCCGAAGCTCGGTCGCAACCGGGCTGATGGCTTCGGCAAGAATTCTTTCACGCTGAGAAGAGTAGGGGCATTTCTTCATTCGGCTTATCTTACCCGTTTGTTCCTGGCGTCGGCGGCGTAAACCCGGTGAATGAGCTCTGCCACTGCCTTGTAGAATACTGACGGGATGACACTATCGATCGAGACTTGCGCAAACATGGAGCGTGCAAGGGGCGGATCTTCGAAAACCGGAATTCCGTTCTTTTCGGCTATCTCTCTGATTTTCAACGCAATGAGGTCCTGACCCTTGGCGAGAACCACTGGCGCATCGTTTTCTTCGCGCACGTAGCGCAGGGCCACGGCATAGTGCGTCGGGTTGGCGATGACGAGCGTGGCGCGATCGACATTGGCAATCATGCGGCGGCGGGCACGGTCTCGCATCAGCGAGCGCTGGCGGCCCTTCACGAAGGGGTCGCCCTGAGCCTGCTTGTTTTCTTCCTTTACTTCATGCCGCGTCATCTTGAGTTCGGTGAACCAGTGATGCCGCGACCAGAAGAAGTCCGCGATCGCAACGACGGCTGTCGCGAAAAGCACGACCAGCACGATCTTGCGCATGATCGTCATCGTCCGGTCGAAGAAGGTTTGCGGGTCGGAGAACATCGCATCGATCGCGTTGAAATATTCGCTCTTCAGCACGAAGAACACGATCACGCCGACGATCAGGATCTTGAAAAGCGATTTGCCGAATTCGATCAGGCCGGGCAGGCTGAACATGCGCGAAAAGCCCTTGGCCGGCGAGATGCGCGACAGCTGCGGACGGATGCGTTCGAGAACCGGAGTGGGCAAATTCTGGCTTATGGATGCTACGACGCCGAAGATCATGAACAGCAGCATGGCCGGCGTGAGAAGCACGGCGCTCACCCAACCGAGATGAACGAAGAGTGACATCGCGTCCGGCCCGGTCTCGATCTTCCACTGGTCCGGCTGCTCGAAGATGTCGCGAAGCGATTCGCTGACCCGGCTGATGCCGTCGGGCAGATAGAATGTCAGATAGATGAAGGTCGCAAGAACGGTGGCAAAGATGGGCACTTCGCGTGAGAAGGGCGTATTGCCTTTCTCGGCCGCGTCGGCCTGCTTTTTCGCTGTCGGGGCTTCTGTTTTGCTGTCCTTGTCTTCATCAGCCAAGTTCGCGGCCCTCCATCAATGGAAAGGGCCGCAGCAAGGCGCGGCCCGTTCCGAAAAGCGTAGTCTCGTGGTGCATCGCGATCAACGCCGTGAGCGGCCTCTCTTCGGGTTGTCAACAGAAGCAGAAGCTTAGGCAGCTGCCGGCGCTTCGCCCTCCGTCTCCTTGAGCTGGATCTGGCCGGAATTTGCCAGACGAATCGCTTCCTGGGCGACAGCGCGCCGCGCAATGGCGATCTCGCGCGGATTGATGCCGACAGTGCCGCTTTGCAGGTCCGATTCGATCATTCGTCGCTGGCGCGGGCTGATCGACGAGAGAACGGCTTCGCGGATTTCGGCCGACGCGCCGCGCAAAGCCATGGTAAGAATGTCGGCGGAGATATCGTTGAGCAGCATGACACGGCTGCGCTGCGGCATGAACAGAATGTCGTCGAAGAGGAAGATCTTCGGGCGAACCTTGTTGACGGATTCGCGGCTGATCGATTCCAGCGAAGTTAGCAAGGTATCGACCTGCGGCTTGTCCATCTCGTTCATGAGTTCGGCGACCTTGTTCGAGCCGATCGAATTCTTCTCGGCCTCGACCTCGGCCAGCAGCGTCATCACCTGCTTTTCGATGATCTGCGCGACCTTGGGGCTGACGGATTTCAGGTTCACGGTACGGTTCATGATGTCCGCGCGGCGGCTGTCCGGAAGCTGCATCAGCACCTTGGCGCCGAAGGAAGACGGCATCATCGAAAGGATATAGGCGACGGTCTGCGGATGTTCGCGCACCAGGAACTTGCCGATGAAGGCCGGATCGCCCTCGCCGAGACGATCCCAGATTGAGGTTTCGTATGCCTGGAACGCGGTGCGGCGGCCAAGCAGGCTGTCTACCTCGTCCGGTGTCAGGCCCTCCTCGAGAATGCTCTCGATGGCCTTGGCATTGTCCATAAGGCCGGCGCCTTCGGTGAAGAGATCTTCGAATTCGGCTACCAGGCCAAGAAGCTCATCCGGCGGAATGGCCCGCAGAGCCTGTGCGGAGGAAATAATCGTCTGCAACTCGGCCTGGGTGAAATACTTCAATAGCCGGCCTGCGACACCCTTCCCCATAGCGAGGAGTACAGCCGCTGCCTTTTCAGCCTGGGTCAACGGTTTCCCGGCAAGTGCGCCGCCGAAATCGTCAAAGTCCATCATGGTCTAACCTCTCCGCCCCTAACCGGGGTCAGGCTTTTCTTGTGCTCAAAACTTCTATCAGTTTAACGCCGAAGCGGGTGTCGTCATTCTCCAGGACGGTGATTTCGCCACGTGCGATCTTGCGGCCGTTCACCATGATTTCAACCGGCTCGCCGATCTTCTTGTCGAGGGCGATGGTCGCGCCTTCGTTGAGATTCATCAGGCCGGAAACCTGCATGCGGCTGCTGCCGAGCATGATCTGGACGTCGATCGGAATGTCCATGATCAGTTCGAAGTTCGAAGACAGCGCGCTGCCGAGCGGTGCCGGTTCGGCGCTCGCCGCGGACAAACCGGTATCACCGAAATCCGAAGAGCCGCCAAAGTCGCCGCCGCCGAAATCGCTGCTGTCGAACGATGTCTCGGCCGCGCCATCGCTGCCGAAATCACCGAAGGCCGACAAATCGGTGCCGGTTCCGGCGCCGAATGCATCGGCTTCTTCGCCCAGCTCCGCAAGCCCGCCGTCCGAATCCTGTTTCAGAACCCCGCGGAGATCATCGATCGCCTGGTCGAGGTCAGCTTCGTTGCCCGGAAGCTCCAGTGACAGATCGTCGTTCTGCTGTGTTTTCTTCGTAGCCATGAAATCACTATTCCAGTTGAAACTTGCCTCAAACTGCCGTCGCAGCTGGGGGGAGGGGAACCGATTAATTCATTAAATGACGGATGAGCTCGTCGTCGGAGCTGATCGTATCTTTGACCCGGACAGTATAATTTTCGCCGGAACGCCCGAACTCGCACACATACAATTCCTTGCTGTTGGCACTGACCTCGACACGGACGTCGCCAGTGTCGCGGAACGGAATGACATCGCCCGGCGCGAGCTTGGAGATGGTGCGCAGCGTCAGATCCTGAAGGCGGATTTTCGCGTCGAGCGTCACATGCGAACGGTGGACCTGTTCGGTGAGCTGTTCGGTCCACTGCGTGGACTTGGTGGACTGGTTCGTTGCCTTCGGTGCGGAAATCTGCGTCTTCAGCAGCGGACCCTGGGGGACGATCACCGAGAACTCGGACGTGATGCCCGAAAGCGCGATTGACATGTTGATGGCCGAGGCGAATTCGTCCGGCGAATCGCTGGAGGCATGGGCGCGGAATTCGTGCGGATGCGGCGGCTCAAGGTTCGGTTCGAAACCGCCCGGTGCATTGACGGCGGAACGGAAGACATTGGCGATCTTCTCGAAAACCATGACCGCAAGTTCAAGTTCGATGACCGAAAGCGACCTATCGGCCGGCTGCTCGATCGTATCGGACGCAGCCCCAAGCAGGTTTTCCATCAGTGTGATGACGAAGCTGTTGCCGCAGGCAAAGGTGATATTCTGCGACCAGTTGCGCAACGTCGCCTCGACGAGGGTCACGTTGGTGTCGAGGTCGGCAATCAGATCGTTCTTGTAGCCGGAACTGCAGCCGAGATAGGCGACGGCGATGTCTAGCCCGGTTTCGCTCTTGAAGATATCCGGCAGGAATTCGCCATAGACCTCCGACAATGAAGCGCAGAGCTTTTCTATGGTCGCCCGGTCGCCGAGGCGTCCCGTCAGCTTCGCAAGAAGGACCGGATCCATTGCCGGCCGTTGAGGGGAAAGGTTGCTCATGGTCGTTTAGGCCGCCTTGTTCTCGCCACCCGGGTTCATCATTTCCTGTTCGACCGCGTCGATTGATGGGCGCTCGTAAGCAGAAATCGTCTTGCGCCCGTATTCGAGGGCCACCTGCGGTACGGAGCCGTTCATGTAGGCAAGCAAGGTCTGCTTCACGATGACATAGAGGCGATGCTGCTTCGTGCGCACGACCTTGATCTGGGAGACGAGCGGCGAGCAGAGGCAATAAGACAGCAGAATGCCGAGGAAGGTGCCGACGAGCGCCGAACCGATCAGGTGGCCGAGGACTTCCGGCGAATCGTTGATGTGCGCCATGGCCTTGATGACGCCGAGAACGGCGGCAACGATACCGATCGCGGGGAAAGCGTCGCCCATGATCTGGATGGCGTGATAGGGCTTCATCTTGTCGTGCAGGATCGTATTGATCTCTTCGTCCATCAGAGCCTCGATCTCATGCGAGCGGGCATTGCCGATAATGATCAAGCGGACGTAGTCGCAGATGAATGCCGTCAATTCCTTGTTCTTCAGGATCGTCGGAGCTGACAGGAAGATCGAGGATTCGGCCGGATTGTCGATATGCGCCTCGATCTCGTTGCGTGATTTCGTGCGCAGGTCGCGCATCAGCGAATAGAGGACACCCAGCGTATCGAGGTAATTCCGCTCCTTGGGCACCGTATGCTTGAAGGCTTCACCGAGTGCCTTTCCAGAATCCTTCACCACCTTCATCGGGTTAGCCATGATGAAGCTGCCCAGGCCGGCGCCGCCGATGATGACGAGTTCGAAAGGCTGCCAGAGTGCGCCGACATGGCCACCCATCGCCATGAAGCTGCCAACGATGCAGCCGCAGGTAATCACAAATCCGATAATGATATTCATCGTCAGTCCAAACCTGAACGTTGTTTTCAACCTCAGGGATAGGGTTGCTGGCTTGCGTGAGGCTGATGGTTGGCACGTTCGGCCCGCATTCCGCATGCCAGCTTCGCACAAGGATTTGCCGTCAGGTTCAAGGTGACGAATGGACCGATTCGTCCGTTTCTGAGATGCCGCCTCAGCGAAACCGTGGTCGAACAAGCGACGGGAACCCCGGTCTTCGTTCCGTTCATCGCCAATACCAGGAGCCTACCATGCAATCCGGTCTTTATGTTTCCTTGTCATCCCAAATGGCACTCGAAAAGCGCCTGACGACAATCGCGGACAATATGGCGAACGTGAACACGACCGGATTTCGCGGGACGGAGGTGAAGTTCAATCAGTTGCTGAGCGACACCGACAACAAGCTGAACGCAAAGGTTGCCTTCGTCTCGCAGGGCAACGACTATCTATCCGGCGACAGCGGCGAGCTGCAGCACACCGGCAATATGCTGGACTTTGCGATCAAGGGCGACGCCTGGTTCGCACTGGATACGCCGGCGGGCCAGGTTCTGACCAAGGACGGCCGGTTCACCATGAAGGACACGGGCGAGCTTGTGTCGATCCGCGGATACCCGGTTCTCGACGCTGGCGGCGCGCCGATTCAGCTGAACACGGCAGGCGGTGAGCCCAAGGTCGGCAATGACGGCATGATCTACCAAGGCGGCCGGCAGGTTGGCTCCCTCGGTCTCTTCGAAGCCGATATCAGCAAGGGTTACCTCCGCTATGAGAACAGCGGCGTCATGACCACGGAGACACCTCGGGCCGTCACCGACCGGTTCAATATCGGCATCGAACAAGGCTATCTCGAAAACTCCAACGTCAACGCGATGCACGAAATCACCCAGCTGATCGAAGTCAACCGCGCCTTCGAGAGCATCGCCTCGCTGACGGCCGACAGCGAAAGCTCCTTCAACGAGGCCATCAAGACGCTGGGTGGCAGCCGTTGAGCGAAAGGTTTGACGGGTGACCAACATGCCGCTGACTGAAGACGCGCTTTCGCCGAAGCTGGATCATCTGGCCGGCCTCGTCAGCCGCTATGCAAAGCCGGAATATGCGGTCGCACATGGCGGCCATGTCCAGACGATCGCCGCCGGCCACTATACGGTAAGCGGACTTTCCCGCCACGTCCGTCTCGGCGAATTTGTCGCTCACAAGTCGGCGACCGGCATCCATCTCGGCGAGGTCGTCCGCGTCGAGCCGGAACTGGCCTATGTCTGCCCGATCGAACCGGGTGAGCCGATCGGCATTCATGACACGGTCATCCGCAAGGGAGCTTTTCGAATATCGCCGGCCGAAAGCTGGTGCGGCCGGACGATCAATTCGCTTTGCGAGCCGATCGATGGCCTTGGCCCGATCGTTGAAGGCCTCGATCGCCGCTCGATTTCCAATACTGCGCCGCCTTCGATGACCCGCAAGCGTGTCGAGAAGGGCTTCCGCACGGGTGTCCGCGCCATCGATATCTTTTCGCCGCTATGCCACGGCCAACGCCTCGGCATCTTCGCAGGCTCCGGCGTCGGTAAATCGACGCTGCTCTCGATGCTCGCCAAGGCCGATGCCTTTGACAGGGTGGTCATTGCGCTCGTCGGCGAACGCGGCCGCGAAGTGCGCGAATTCATCGAGGATACGCTCGGCGAGAACATGAAGAAGTCGATCGCCGTTGTCGCGACCAGCGACGAGAGCCCGATGCTGCGCAAGATGGCGCCGTTGACGGCGGTGACGATCGCCGAACATTTCCGCGACCAGGGCGACAACGTTCTCCTGATTGTCGACAGCGTCACGCGCTTTGCCCACGCAATCCGTGAAGTGGCGACGGCATCCGGCGAGCCGCCGATCGCCCGCGGCTATCCCGCATCCGTTTTCACCGAGCTGCCGCGACTGCTCGAGCGTGCGGGTCCCGGCCCGGAAGGCACAGGAACAATCACCGCAATCATCTCGATCCTCGTCGATGGCGACAATCACAACGACCCGATCGCCGACTCGACGCGCGGCATTCTCGACGGCCATATCGTGCTGCAGCGCAGCATTGCAGAGGAGGGCCGCTATCCGCCGATCGACCCGCTGGCTTCCATTTCGCGCCTTGCCCGCAAGGCCTGGACGCCGGATCAGGAAAAGCTCGTCTCGCGCCTGAAGACGCTGATCCATCGCTTCGAGGAAACGCGCGACCTGCGCCTGATCGGCGGCTACCGACCGGGGGCCGACCCGGATTTGGACATGGCGGTCAAGCAGGTACCAATTATTTACGATGTTTTGAAACAGTCGCCGGGAGACCGCGAGTCGGCCGATGCCTTTGCTGACCTGGCGGCAGCGCTCAAGACGGCTGCCGGGATTCCGAACCAGCCGTCGACGATCCCGACGAGACCCAGAGGCTAGCTTTGACCACCTTCGACGATGATGACGAGCGCATCCCTCCTTTAAAGCCAATGGATAAGCGGCAGGCGCTGATGCTCGACCGTGTGCTGACCGTGACCGGGCTTGCGCTCGCCAGTGCGGCGGCGTTTTTCCCATGGTATGTCTTCTTCAACGAGGACAAGTTCAGCATCAAAGTCGAACAAGGTGACCGGAGCCGTGACCTGCCGGACTGGCCGGAACGCAACGTTTTCAGCGTCTCGCCGCTCGCGATGGTCAACAAGAACGAGGTGGAGAAGAAGCCCGCCCTTCCCTTCGACCCGCTGACGACCGCGACGGTTTCGAATGTCGGCAGGGAGAGCAACAAGGGTATCACGGCCGACGACCAGCCGTTTCCAGCCGTTTCCGGTTTCAAGCTGCTGCATGTCGCCAACGGCCGCGCGCTGATCGAGGATTCCTCGGGCATGTATGTCGTGCGCGTCGGATCGATCCTCCCGGACGAAAGCCGTCTTGCCACGCTGGAAGAGCGTGACGGTAAATGGGTGATCGTCACGTCCAATGGTGAAATCTACCAGAACAATTGATCGCGATTGCTGTGATCGGTAGAGGCTCCGCGCGTGCGACGGGGTCTCTTGCATTTTGGCGCTACCATAAAGATAGCTTCGGGCGAGAAGCCGAAATTCTCCGTAAGTCTGACGCAAGATTGCCGCCCTAGGGTCCTCTCAGTAAAAACGGAGAGTTCCCATGCAACCGATTCAACTTTTCGACTTGGCTTCGCGGCAGGCGGAATGGCTGACGATCCGTCAGGAGGTTGTTGCCGGCAATATCGCGAATGCAAACACGCCGAAATTTCGTGCCAAGGACGTGACGCCTTTTGAGGCCGTGCTCGACAAGGCCGATATCACCATGGCCCGCACCAATCCGGCGCATCTCAGCGGCAACGATTTCAGCACCAGCGGCGGCATCGACGTCAAGGAAGCTGCACTCGACCAGGAAATCGGCGTGCAGGAATCGGGCAATACCGTCGGCCTGGCTGAGGAACTGTCCAAGTCTGGCGAGATCAAGCGTCAGTACGAGTTGAATACCTCTTTGATGGGCTCCTTCCATCGAATGATGTTGATGACCGTAAGGAAGTAATGTCGTGGATCCCTTGTCAGCAGCAATGAAGATCGCAGGTTCCGGGCTCGAAGCGCAGTCGACGCGCTTGCGCATCGTCTCGGAAAACATCGCAAACGCCCGTTCGACCGGCGATACGCCCGGCGCCGATCCCTATCGCCGCAAGACGATCACGTTTGGCGAGGAGGTCGATCGCGCCGGCGGTGTGACGACAGTGGGCGTCAAGAAGCTCGGCGTCGACGAATCCGATTTCACGACGGAATACGATCCAAGCAATCCGGGCGCCGACGAGCGCGGCGTCGTCAAGCTGCCGAACGTCAACATGCTGGTCGAAATGGCGGACATGCGCGAAGCGAACCGTTCCTATGACGCCAACCTGCAGACCATCAAGCAGACCCGCGACCTGATCTCGTCTACGATCGATCTCCTGAAGAGCCAATAATGATCAACAACGTACAGAACGTCAGCTCTCTTTCCGTAACGCGCGGCCTTAGCAGCGTTGCGACCGAGAATTCCTCCACCGCCCCTTCTGCCGCCGAAAGCGCCAAGAACGACCAGAGCTTTGCGGCCGTTCTCGGAAACATGGCAACGCAGGCCGTAGATACCATGAAGGGCGCCGAAAGCATGTCCTTCGCCGGCATCAAGGGCACGGCGACGACCCGCGAAGTGGTCGATTCCATGCTGCAGGCCGAGCAGACCCTGCAAACCGCAATCGCAATCCGTGACAAGGTCGTGTCGGCCTTTCTCGAAGTCACCAAGATGCAGATGTAACTGGATTTAAGGACGAACCGATGAGAGCGCTCGCCATTGCGGCTACGGGTATGGATGCCCAGCAGACTAACCTCGAAGTGATCGCGAACAACATCGCGAACATCAATACGACAGGCTTCAAGCGTGCACGCGCCGAGTTCACCGACCTTCTCTACCAGACCGAACGCGCCAAGGGCGTCGCAAACCGCGCCAATCAGGCGATCGTTCCGGAAGGCGCCAATATCGGCCTCGGCGTGCAGACATCTGCGATCCGCAACCTGCACATTCAGGGCGAGCTCAGCCAGACCGGCAACGATCTCGACGTGGCGCTGATCGGCAAGGGTTTCTTCCAGATCGAGGCGCCGGACGGCACAACGCTCTACACACGCGCCGGCGCTTTTAACAAGAATGACCAGGGCCAGCTCGTCACCGTCGATGGTTATGAAGTCGTCCCGGGCATCACGATCCCGACCGGTTCGACGGAACTGACAATCAGCCGGTCCGGTGAAGTCACCGCAAAGCTCCCGGGCCAGACGGATCCGACGACGCTCGGCCAGCTGACGCTTGCAAGCTTCGTCAATGAAGCCGGCCTCCAGCCGCTCGGCGACAACCTTTTCCAGCAGACGCCTGCCTCCGGCGACCCGGTCGTCGGGACGCCGGACGAAGAGGGCTTTGCGTACATGAAGCAGGGCTACCTGGAATCGTCGAACGTCGATCCGGTGAAGGAAATCACCGAGCTGATATCGGCCCAGCGCGCCTATGAAATGAACTCCAAGGTCATTACCACGGCCGACGAAATGGCCTCCATCGTCAGCAAGAACCTGAAGTAAAGAGGAAAGGGCCGAACATGATGTTTCGCCGGGCGAGAAATATCGTCGTGTTGACGGCATTGGCCTTGGTTGCGATCGCAGGCGCCTTCATGCCCGGTGCCGCGAGCGCCGGCATGGGCTATGCGGTCGTGCCGACGGCCATCATCTATCCCGGAGAAACGATCAGCGGCGGCCAGCTTCAGGAGGTCGAAGTCACCAATCCGAACCTTGCGAGCGGCTATGCAAAATCCATCGAAGAAGTTCGCGGCATGATCTCGAAGCGCACGCTGCTGCCGGGACGGACGATCCCTGTCTCGGCCCTGCGCGAGCCTTACACCGTCACCCGCGGATCGCAGATTCGCCTTATCTTTCGTATCGGCGCGATGACGATCTCGGCGGCAGGCTCGCCGCTCGAGGACGGCTCTACCGGCCAGGTCGTTCGTGCCCGCAACATGGATTCAGGCGTCATCGTCAGCGGCACCGTGCTGGCCGACGGCACCATACACGTGGCGGCAAAATGAAGATTGTCTCTCGCATTTTTATCGCACTCGCGGCCCTTTCCATGTGCATGGCACATGTGACGCCGGCATTTGCGCTGACCTCGCGCATCAAGGACATCGCCTCGCTGCAGGCCGGGCGCGATAATCAGCTCATCGGCTACGGTCTTGTCGTCGGTCTTCAGGGCACGGGCGACGGCTTCCGCGCATCGCCGTTCACCGAACAGTCGATGCGCGCCATGCTGCAGAACCTCGGCATTTCGACGCAGGGCGGCGAATCCAATGCGAAGAATACGGCGGCTGTCATGGTCACGGCGAACCTTCCGCCTTTTGCGAGCCCCGGCAGCCGCATCGACGTCAGCGTCAGTTCGCTGGGCGACGCGACCTCGCTGCGTGGCGGCACGCTCGTCATGACGTCGCTGTCGGGCGCCGACGGTCAGATTTATGCTGTCGCGCAAGGCTCCGTCGTTGTCTCCGGCTTCCAGGCGCAAGGCCAGGCTGCAACGCTGACCGAGGGCGTCACGACGGCCGGCCGCGTTCCGGGCGGCGCAATTATCGAGCGCGAGCTTCCCTCGCACTTCAAGGATTCCGTCAATCTGGTGCTGCAGCTACGCAATCCGGATTTCTCGACGGCCGTGCGCATTGCCGATGTGGTGAACGGCTATGCCGGTGCCCGCTTCGGCGGTCCGGTCGCGGAGGCGAAGGACGCGCAGGAAGTTGTCGTCCAGAAGCCGCGTGTGGCGGACCTGACGCGATTGATGGCCGATATCGAAAATCTCGTCGTCGAGACCGATACGCCGGCGAAGGTCGTGGTCAACGAGCGCACCGGCACGATCGTCATCGGGGCGGACGTCCGCGTCTCGCCGGTCGCGGTCAGCTACGGAACCCTGACCGTGCAGGTTACCGAGCTGCCGCAAATTATCCAGCCGGAACCCTTCTCGCGCGGCGTCACAGCCGTTCAGCCGCAGACCGATATCGCCGCGCAGCAGAACGGCGGACGTGTCGCGATCCTCGACGGTCCGGACCTCCGGACCCTGGTTGCAGGTCTCAACAACATCGGCGTCAAGCCGGATGGTATCATCGCAATCCTGCAGGGTATCAAGTCCGCGGGCGCTCTGCAGGCGGAGCTCGTACTGCAATGATCGGCTCGAAGTTCGACATCAGAATCTCTGAACTGCTACGGCGGCTCTCGTTACCGGTTGCCGTGGCTGTCCTTCTTTCCATCCCCGGCGCCTTCGCCCAGGAAGCCGCAAGACCTGCCGGCGACCTGAGCTCGGAAGAGGAAATCAAGCAGTTCTGCACCAACATTGCCGATCCGGCGCGCGACCAGCGCTATCTGCTGCAGAAGCAGGAACTGGAGAAGCTGCGCGCCGATATCGACACCCGCATGGCAGAGATGGACAAGCGCAAGGCCGAGTATCAGGACTGGCTGAAGCGTCGCGACGACTTCCTCAAGCAGGCCCAGGCCGGCCTTACCGACATCTTTAAGAACATGAAGCCGGATGCTGCGGCGCAGCAGCTTCAGGAAGTCAAGATCGAGGTTGCGGCGGCGGTGATCATGCGGCTCGGCTCGCGTCAGTCGAGCCTGATCCTGAACGAGATGGACCCGCTGAAGGCAGCCGTCATCGCTAATATCATCGCAAGTGCGTCCGATCCCAATACGTCGAAGGATCCCTCATGAACAAGCGTTTCCCGGCTGTCATGGCCGCTGTTGCCCTTCTAGCCGGCTGCCAGTCGCCGCAGGCTGTGAGGGAGATCGGCCGGGCGCCTGCCATGAGCCCGATCGGCAGTGGCCTTGCTTATGGCCAAACACCGCAGATGGCGCTTTATCCGAAGCAGCCGCGCCAGGTAGCGCAGGGCTATTCGCTGTGGAGCGATTCCCAGGCAGCCCTCTTCAAGGATGCGCGCGCACTCAACGTCGGCGACATTCTGACGGTCAATATCCAGATCAACGACAAGGCGACCTTCGACAACGAAACCAATCGCAGTCGCCAGAATTCGAGCGGGCTCAATTGGGATGTGCAGGCGAACATCTTCGGCTGGAACCCGACCTCCCAGACGGACATTACCTACGGTTCCGACACGAGCACTGACGGCAAGGGTAAGATCGAGCGTTCCGAAAAGCTGACACTCCTCGTCGCTGCTGTCGTCACCGGCATCCTCGAAAACGGCAACCTCGTCATCAGTGGTTCGCAGGAAGTCCGCGTAAACCAGGAAATCCGCATCCTCAATGTTGCCGGTATCGTACGCCCTCAGGACGTCGATGCCGAAAACCAGATCTCCTACGAGAAGATCGCCGAAGCCCGCATCTCCTACGGCGGCCGCGGCCGCCTGATGGAAGTGCAGCAGCCGCCGCGCGGCCAGCAGGCCATCGATCTCTTCTCGCCGCTCTAAGGCCGGATGACCATGGCAGACGCAGAAGAAACCGACGGCAAGCCGAAAGCGAAATCCGCCATGCTGATCATGGCAGCGGGGCTGCTCGCGCTCACCGTTCTCGGCGCCGGCGGCGGCTGGCTCGTCGGCACGATGATTGCGCCGAATGTCAAGAGCGCCGAGCAGGCGGAGGCGGCACAAACGGCTTTGGCCAGCGGCGAAGAGAAAAAGGAAGGCGAGGGCGGACTGCCGCATATTTCCACCGAGGCGAACAACGTCGTCCAGCTTGAGCCGATCACGTCGAACCTCGCCTATCCCTCGGAAAACTGGGTCCGCCTCGAAGTGGCGCTGCTCTTCAACGGTCCGCCGGATGTGAAAGTGGCCGAGGAGATCCACCAGGATGTCCTGGCTTACATCCGCACCGTTTCCCTTCAGCAGATCGAAGGGCCGCGCGGCTTTCAATATCTGCGGGATGACATACAGGAACGTGTTGACCTGCGTTCGCAAGGACGAGTATCGAAGGTCATGTTCAGGACCTTTGTCATCGAATGATTCGATTCATAGTTTTCTTCGCTGCCATGATGGCGGCGCCGGAATTGGCGGTTGCCCAGCAGCTGCCGACAGATCTTTTGAACATACCCGTCGATGGCTCCGTCGCCGCCTGGATCATCCGTACCTTCGGCCTTCTGACCGTCCTTTCGGTCGCGCCCGGCATCCTGATCATGGTGACGAGCTTTCCGCGCTTCGTCATCGCCTTTTCGATCCTGCGCACGGGCATGGGGCTTTCTTCCACCCCTTCCAACATGATCCTGCTTTCGTTGGCGCTCTTCATGACCTTCTATGTCATGTCGCCAACCTTCGATCAGGCCTGGCAGAGCGGCGTGCAGCCACTGCTTTCCAACCAGATCAACGAGCAGGAGGCCGTACAGCGCATTGCCGAGCCCTTCCGCACCTTCATGGCCGCCAACACGCGTGACAAGGATCTGGCGCTCTTCGTCGACCTTGCGCGTGAACGCGGCCAGACCGTCCAGACCGGGGCCCAGATCGACTACCGTGTTCTTATTCCGGCTTTCATGATTTCGGAGATCCGGCGCGGGTTTGAGATCGGTTTCCTGATCGTCCTGCCGTTCCTCGTCATCGACCTGATCGTTGCAACGATTACTATGGCGATGGGCATGATGATGCTGCCGCCGACCTCGATCTCGCTGCCGTTCAAGATCCTGTTCTTCGTGTTGATCGACGGCTGGAACCTGCTGGTCGGCAGCCTGGTGCGATCCTTCAGCTAATCTCCACGAACGAATCCCGATGGGCCGGCATGGCCGCAATGAAAAACCGCCGGGCATGCACCCGGCGGTTTCCTTCATCTTCTACAGCGGTCATTCCGCCGAGTAGAACGGCTCTGTACGCCGCGGCAAAGCCGGCACGTCGATGTGATCAGGATCAAGGCCGTTCCTGGCGCGCTCAGCCATCATTTCATAGGCTGTTTCCAGGTGATGGCAGAAGCGCTCCGCGTCGAAAAGCGGCATGATCGGGCCGTTGGCTTTCAGGCGCGCCTTGTACTCGGCGATCTTTTCGGGATTTTGCGCCAGCTCGACGGCCAGGTCTTCATAAGCCTTCAGGTCCGGGGCAACGAGTTCGGGCAGGCCGATGGCGTGCTGCAGGCTCTCGCTGACGCGCGACGCGAAGTTCGTGCCCTTGACTGTCAGGACCGGCAGACCGCCCCATAGCTGCTCCGAGGTGGTCGTGTGACCATTGACCGGGAATGTGTCGATGCCAATGTCGGCCGCCTGCTGGCGGGTGATATGTTCTTCGTAGGTGACACGCGGACAAAAGATGATGCGCTTTTGCGGGATGCCGGCCTCCTGGAACCTCTTCGAGAGATTTGCCTGGTTCCGCGTCCCGTTGGACATGATCCAAAGAACGCTGTTGGGCGCGCGCTTCAGGATACGGCACCAGATGTCGATCGTCTCGGCGATGATTTTGCGGTTGCCGTTGAACGAAGCGAAGATGAAGGCATCTTCAGGCAGGCCGAGCTCGGCCCGCGTGATCGGCTTCGGTTTCGGACGGTTCGTCGGGTCATTCGGCTGGTAGCTTTCCGGCATTCGGCAGAATTTCTCATGGTAATGAGGCTTTGCCGCATCCGGAAGGACGAAGCGGTCGCCGATGACGTAGTCGAGATCGATGTTGAGCGTGCTGCCCGGAAACCCGAGCCAGGCGACATGAACAGGTGCCAGCGGCAGATTGAAAGACGACGCCCGGCTGCCGGCGGTGTGGCCCTTCAGGTCGACCATGATGTCGATGTTATGCTCGCGAACGATGGCAGCGATTGCTTCATTGGAAAGGCCGTACACATCGACGACGTTTCCCCAACGGCTGCGGTCGGTCGTGTTTTTCGCCAGATGCTCCGGCTCGGTGTGGCAGAACAGGGTAATTTCGAAGCGGCTCGTGTCGTGCAGTTCGAGGATGCGCTGCAGGAGCTTCATCGTCGCGTGGTGGTCCCAGAAGTCGGAGGACATGTAGCCGACGCGGACCTTGTCTGACCAGGTGTGCGGCATCTTCCGCCGCATGGCGACGCGTTCTGGATTGAGGGGGGTCGTACCGATCGTGGCAAACCGGTTCAGGCTCTCGTCGCCGTTCCAGTGAAGATGGTAGAACGGGTTGTCCTTGCGAAGCACGTCGAGATCGCCTTTGGCGATGCGCTCGATGATCGGAGCGCTGTGTTTGTCGGTTTCGTCGAAATCGTTGAACTCGCGCAAGAAGACCAGATAAAGAAAGCGAAAAGCGATATTGCCGGGGTACCGCTTGAACAGATTGCGCGCGAGCATCTGGTTGGTCTGATCATGCAGGTCGTCGGTCAGAAGCAGGGCGGCGAGCCTGGAGTGGTCCGGATTGGAACTTTCCGACAGTACTTTCTTGAACGGCTTTACGATGTCGCGCTGCTGGCGGTTCAGATAGATCGAGGTCAGGATATAGGCGAGCTCTGCGTCATCCTGCGCCTTCGAAAGATTGCGCATGCCGATCAGCAATGCGTCGTCTTCGTTCCCGCACTCAAAATGCAGACGTGCGGCCTGCTTGTGGTATTCGTAGGCGTTCGGGCTGTCGTATTGAGCAGCGAGCGCATAGGATCTTGCCGCATCTGCCTTGAAGCCCAACTGCAGAAGGTTTTTTGCAAGCAGCGCGTAGGTTTTGGCGTCCTGTTGGCTGTCGATGAGCTGGTTCAGTGTTGCAAGCGATTGGGTATAGCGGCCCATCTGGTAGTCTTTGGAGGCTGCCGAAAACGAAACTTTGCTGTTCAAAACCAACTCCGTGCGGAAATATCCGTTTGAATGTCGCCGTTCAGGGTCACGCCCGGCGCCGCAAAGGCGCAATTATCCCAACCCTGGTTCATCGCATATTGCCGGGCGAAGCTTGCTTGAAACAGGTGGCGGTGAATGCGCCCTACGAAATATTTTTCGCTTGATATTACAGATATTTACCGCGCATTAACTACGCCCGCTGTCCGCGTTCGGGCACTGCTTCGATTTTAAGAAGTTGGCAAGCATTGGCTGCGAGATTGCTCCCGACATGACGGGTTTGGGCCAAGAACACAGGGCACCGAGGGGCATGAAGCTGCTCCGTCATCGCCGGTAAGCAGTCCGGTAATGTCCTCCTTTTGTATCTAGTTTTCTAGGGGACAGACTTATGACAAGTATTAATACGAACAACTCCTCCATGGCAGCTCTCCAGACGCTGCGTAACGTCAACAAGGGCCTGAACCAGACTCAGAACCACGTTTCGACGGGTCTGCGCGTCGGCTCGGCTTCCGACAACGCTGCCTACTGGTCGATCGCAACGACCATGCGTTCCGACAACAAGGCGCTTTCGGCCGTTTCCGACGCTCTCGGCATGGGTGCCGCCAAGGTCGACACCGCTTACACGGCGATGGACAGCGCCATCGACGTTGTTTCCGAAATCAAGGCCAAGCTGGTCGCCGCGACTGAAAACGGCGTCGACAAGGCGAAGGTCCAAGAAGAAATCAGCCAGCTGCAAGCGCAGTTGATGAGCATCGCTCAGTCGGCTTCCTTCAATGGCGAAAACTGGGTTGCCGGCGCAAACAACACCACGAAGAGCGTTGTTTCGTCCTTCGTTCGCGATGGTTCGAACGGCGTGTCGGTCAAGACCACCGACTACAAGCTCGACAACACCTCGGCCGGCAACGTGCTGTTCGGCATGAGCGGTGGCTCGATCGAAACCTCCACCGGCATCCTCGGCACCTCGACGGGCGCAACCGGTTCCGTCTACTCGATGGACATCACCAACTTCACGCTGGGCCAGATCTCGACGGCTCTGTCCAACGTCGAATCCGCACTGAAGGCAATGACTTCGGCTGGTGCCGAGCTCGGCTCGCTCTCCACCCGCATCGAATTGCAGGACGATTTCGTCTCGGCTCTGAGCGACTCGATCGACTCCGGTATCGGCCGTCTCGTCGACGCCGACATGGAAGAGGAATCCTCCAAGCTCAGCGCCCTGCAGACGCAGCAGCAGCTGGCGATCCAGTCTCTCTCGATCGCCAACTCCTCTTCGCAGAACATCCTGTCGCTCTTCCGCTAAGAGCGGTCGAAATCGACAAGCACGAGTTTTCGCGGCCGGGTCATCCCGGCCGCGAAATGTTTTAAGAACAGGTTAACCAAACTACATTTAACGATCAGAATTCATTAACTAAATTTCTTTTTCGACTTCAGTATTCCTTAACCATCTTGCTGTTTCCTAGGCCCATCGAAACGGCGAGTTAACCTTAATGGATACGGTTAACAGGCATGAGGCTGATCGCTGTGGGCCGGCTAAAAATTCCGGAATGTCCCTTCCTTGTTTTTCCTGCCAAAGGGGCAAATAGACATGACGAGTATCGTTACCAATAACGCTGCAATGGCAGCTCTCCAGACTCTCCGCGGCATCAACCAGGGCCTCGGCGAAACCCAGGATCATGTTTCGTCGGGCCTGCGTGTCGGCAAGGCCGCTGACAATGCCGCTTACTGGTCGATCGCAACGACCATGCGTTCCGACAACAAGGCGCTTTCGGCTGTTTCCGACGCTCTCGGCCTCGGTGCCGCCAAGGTCGACACTGCCTATGCTGCGATGGACAGCGCCATCGA
>NZ_ATTQ01000029.1 GCF_000419765.1 Rhizobium mongolense USDA 1844
TGCACCCGTTCCCTTTCCGAACACGGCCGTGAAACGCCCCAGCGCCTATGGTACTTCGTCTCAAGACGCGGGAGAGTCGGTCGCCGCCAGGTCTGCAAAACGCAACAAAAACAATCTTCTCAACACAAAACATCGGCCTTAAGCCGATAAAAACACGCCGCAAACATAAGCGGTCCCGCTCAAAAACAATAACGCGGGGTGGAGCAGCCCGGTAGCTCGTCAGGCTCATAACCTGAAGGCCGCAGGTTCAAATCCTGCCCCCGCAACCAAACATTACAACATTCAAAGGGCTCCGAGGAAACTCGGAGCCCTTTTTGCGTTCGGAATTCCCGCAAGCAATGCTAGCATAAATCCCCGCTCAGCGATGCATGCACCCCAACTGGCGATGGCAGGTCACCGGGTTTATCCGTGACTGAGCGATCCAGGAATTAGATCAGGGTGTGAATTTCCATGTCTGCTACTGTGTCTGATCATAGAACCTTTCATATAATTGAGGCCGCCGCAGGCCTATTGGAAGGCCCTCCGCGGCAAATGTGGCGACATAGGTCGAGCGACTTCAAGGCACAGGCTGTGGCCGAAACGGTGCAACCTGGAGCGAGCGTCTCAGTAGTAGCACGCGGACTTGGTGTTGATCCGTCACAGTTGTTCACGTGGCCGTCGGGCCGAACGACGGACTATTCTGGAGCTCGGCCTTCAGCAAGCCCGGTACGATGCTACGCTAGCCAAACGCCGTTACGCTGCCTGCGATCCGGATAATCGCCTGCTTGCTGCCCAATTGGAGAAGAACTGGGAGGCAGCTCTTCAACGAGTGGAAGAGTGTCGCTCTATAGTGTCGCGCGCGTATCACTGAGGCCACAGTGCCTGACAAGGCGAATCCACCACCGGATTTTAGCGGATTGGCCGACGATCTTATGGGGCTTTGGACTGCCTCTGGTGTGACCACACGCACGCGTCAGCGCTCCCGTAGAGGAGCGGGTGATGAATATTGACAATATATGCTACGCTCCCCACAATAGAAGAAGAACGAAAGGATATGCCGATGGCATCGGGAAGCATTCATGTGAAGGTGGGCGGGCAATTGCAGGCCCATATTCAGCAGCAGATTGGCGAGGATGGCCTCTATGAAAATGCCAGCGAGTATATTCGCGCCTTGATCCGGCAGGATTTGCAGAACCGCGATGAGGCATGGGAGGCCTTGCAAAAGGAACTAGGCCCCGCTATGCGCGCGGACGATAGCCAATTCGTCACCGTTAAGGCCGAGGATGTAATCCGCCGAAACCAGCGCCGCTAGTATGGTCGCGTATCGTTTTTTCCCCCGAGCGGATGCCGCTCAGGATAAGATTTGGCGGGATACCGTTGAGAACTGGGGCGAGAAGCAGGCGGTGACTTATATCACCGGCTTACATACTCACTTACAGCGGTTGTGTGACAATAGGGCGATATGGCGAAAGCTCCCGCAGAAGCTTGCGGTTCCCGCTGACATCAACCGCGAAGCCTATTTTAGCCGCTACGAGCGCCATCTTGTATTCTTCCGGGAGCTGAACAATGGCGACCTTGGTGTGATGAGCATTCTGCATGAGCGAATGGACCTGCCGGTACGCCTCATGGAGGACTTGGCTGCACTGGATGAAAAAGCGGCCAGCGCAGAGAAACAGAATTTCGGCTCATAAGGCCGCAGGTTCAAATCCAGGGTGCCATACCCCGCAACCAATTGCGATACAGAAAATCGCTGTTCTCGGCGTCAATAATTGTTCGATTGACGATTTGGGCCGACACCGACGACGACAATCTCTGTGGCGTCGACGGGGATGACGTCTTCGTATTCGGGTAGCCCAGGCTGCTCGCGATTTGGAGGTTCATGAGAATGTCCTGCGCAAATGGATCAAGGAAAACGGTGCTACACACGCATTTCCCGGCCGTGGCAGATGAAGCGGGATCTGCTTGAGAATGAGTGGCTGCGCCGCGAAGCGATCACTTTCGTTCCACTCGCCTGCGGTTCTCGTCATGAGACGAACTAGCCACCAGTTTCATTGCGGCAGCGAGTAGGACGATAGCGCCGGGCAGTACTAGAGTGTTCCACTCCAGCTCTCCCTCGGTTTCTGCGATGAGCGTCGCAAAATGAACCACCAAATACAGAATGATGACCTGGAAGAAGAGAATCTTCAGTTCATTAATCGTGGACAGTAGCATCCACCTCGGCACTTTTTGACGCTCATCGTCCGACACATCGAAAACGAATCCGAATGTAATCGCATATGCGAAGATGATCAGAATGATGCCGAAAATGAACTTATCGGTAGAACGCAACACGGCCGCGATAACGGACGAACTTGGATCCATGCGAACGGCCGCGAACGCATTGCCGAGCGTCAGAGTGCCGTCCCAGAACGTGAGCGCAGCACCGCTTAAAAGACCTAAAGGCGCGATGATGATCACATAGCGCAGCGATAGAAACAGCGAGAGCATAAACTGTACTCCGTCGGCGGAAATGACGGTGGTCAACCCACCTTGCTATGTCGGGGGCAACGGCTCCACCCGGCCATACCAGCACCCCGTGTCAGAGCAATCGATTACTCCTGGACCTGAGACCAAAGGAAAGGAGCTCTGGCCAATCGTTCAGGCTATTCAGATATTTGCGTGTACGGCTGGCGAAGCATAGCCCGGACCGCTTCGCCTCGCCATTGCTGTGGGATCATTCCAGGTCGAAATGGACTTGAAGCATAGTCTTGGGATTCCATGCCGATTACGGGGACTCTGGGGCAAGGCTAAAGTGGCAATTCGATGAACACGACAAGTCCGCCGGGAGCGCATGACGATGGCTTCAGATTCAAATCCGCATTTTTCCGTTTGGACATTGATGGCGATGGTCGTGGGCTCAATGGTCGGGGCTGGAATTTTTTCTTTGCCACAGGCCTTCGGACGCGTGACCGGACCGTTCGGCGCACTGATCGCATGGTCGATCGCCGGTACCGGCATGCTGATGCTGGCCTTCGTATTTCAGACACTGTCTCGACGAAAGCCGGAGTTGGACGCCGGGATTTACGCTTATGCAAAAGCCGGGTTCGGCAACTATCTCGGGTTTCTGTCTGCGCTTGGATATTGGTCCGCTGCCTGTCTCGGCAATGTTTCGTATTTCGTACTGATCAAGTCGACACTTGGCTTGTTTTTTCCCGTCTTCGGCGACGGTAATACAATCATAGCGATTGTCTGCTCATCGACCCTTCTGTGGCTCTTTCACACGCTCATTCTGCGCGGTGTCAGGGGCGCAGCCGCGGTCAACACCATCGTGACTTTCGCCAAGATCATTCCGATTATCCTTTTCATTGCCCTTGTTGCTTGGGGATTCCATGCCGATATTTTCGCTGCCAATTTCTGGGGCGGCGAGGATATCAGTGTCAGCAACGTCGCCAGCCAGGTCCGCGCCACCATGCTCGTGACCGTCTTCGTCTTTGTCGGAATCGAAGGCGCCAGTGTGTATTCCCGTTATGCGCGAAACCGCAACGATGTTGGAGTGGCGACGCTTGTGGGTTTCCTCGGCGTATTATGCCTGCTTGCTCTTGTCACGATCCTTTCCTATGGCGCCATGTTACGCACCGATCTTGCAGGGCTGCGCAACCCGTCCATGGCCGGCGTCCTGGAAAGCGTCGTTGGACCCTGGGGAGCAATATTCGTCAGCGTGGGATTGCTGATTTCCGTTTTGGGCGCCTACCTGTCGTGGGTGCTTCTTGCTGCAGAAATTCTCTTTTCGGCGTCCAGGTATGAAACCATGCCGCGTTTTTTGTCACACGAGAACAGGAATGACGTGCCGTCGAATGCCTTGTGGCTTACCAATATCATCGTTCAGACGTTTTTGATCCTGACGCTGTTTACGCAATATGCGTTCAGGCTGGCGCTCGAGCTGACGAGCTCGATGATCCTCATTCCCTATCTCCTCGTTGCTGCATACGGGCTGAAACTGGCCTGGTCAGGCGAAACATACGACAGGGATCCATCCGGCCACCGTAAGGACCTGATCTGCGCCGGGATCGCCCTGATATACACCGTCGGCCTCATCTATGCGGCCGGAGCAAAACACCTGCTGCTGTCGGCGGTGATCTATGGCCCCGGTTCAATTCTTTTTATTGTTGCGCGCCGTGAAGGGGGCAAAACCGTCTTCACCCCTAGCGAGTGGGTCATGTTCGCAACTGCAAGTCTTGGCGCGGCGATAGCGATCTATTCCATCACGACAAGTCTCATCTCCATCTAGCCGAGCGCCGCAACGGGCCGCTTCGAAAGAAACGCTTTGGCGATCGAATCGCCATTGTTGGCTCAGCCAGTCGCGGCGTTTCATTTCGGTCCAAAAGGTCGTGGTTTCGTAAGTCGCTGCGAAAATCGGGACGCGAAGAATGCTTATGGGATTCTGTGCTGATCCATTGGAGGACCGAACAACACTATAATTCAAATCAGCATTCGCTGCCGTCAGCGCACGCGGACATTTGATAGAGTTTTGTAGAGGACACCATGGGTTCAGACTCTACTCAGAAATTCTCGTTGTTTGCGCTAACGGCCATGGTCGTCGGATCGATGGTCGGCGCGGGCATTTTCAATCTGCCCGGTCGGTTCGGTGCCGCCACAGGCCCGTTCGGAGCTATGATCGCCTGGGCGATCGCGGGAACCGGCATGTACATGCTGGCGCGCGTGTTTCAAGCGCTTGCAGAGAAAAGACCAGATATCGACTCGGGCGTTTTCGCCTATGCCAAGGCTGGCTTCGGTAACTATATGGGTTTCCTGTCGGCCTTCGGGTACTGGCTCGGCAGCTGCCTCGGCAACGTCTTCTACTGGGTGCTGATCGGCTCGACGCTCGGGCGCTTCTTCCCTGAAATTTTCGGCGATGGAAGCAGCGTCACTGCGATCATCGTGTCGCTGATCGGCATCTGGGCATTTCATTTCATGATCCTTCGCGGTGTCGAGCAAGCGGCATTCATCAACACTATCGTCACCGTCGCCAAGATCGTACCGATCATCGTGTTCATCCTGGCGTTGATCTTTGCCTTCAACTATGCGCAATTCTCCGAAAACTTCTTCGGTGGCCCGGGCATGCCGGAAAAATCGTTGATCGCACAGGTGCGCGACACCATGCTGATCACCGTGTTTGTTTTCCTCGGGATCGAGGGAGCGAGCGTCTATTCGCGCTTTGCCAAGGAGCGCTCAGACGTCGGTACAGCGACGATTCTAGGCTTCGTCGGCGTCACCGGCTTGATGGTCGCGGTCACATTGCTGCCCTATGCGGTGCTGCCTCAGTCGGCGATCGCAGCCGTCCAGCAACCTTCGCTCGCCACCGTTCTCGAGGCGGTCGTCGGTCATTGGGGCGCCGTCTTCATCTCCATCGGCGTTCTGGTCTCGGTGTTGGGCGCCTATCTTGCCTGGTCACTGATTTGCGCTGAAGTGCTCTTTGCCGCAGCCAAGTCCGATGACATGCCGAAGCTCTTCGCCGCGCAGAACGGTAATCGGGTGCCTGCCAATGCCCTGTGGCTGACCAATATCGTCGTGTCGCTGTTCGTGATCTCCACTTACTGGTCTCGGGACGCGTTCAACTTCATGCTCGACATGACAAGCGTCACCGCGCTGCTGCCCTATCTGCTTGTCGCTGGTTACGGTGTCCTGCTCGCCCGCAGTGGAGTGGGCTATGAAACCACGCCCGACGAACGCGGCCGTGACCAAGTCTTCGCCTCGATAGCGGTCGTCTACACGATCATCATGTTCATTGCCGCCGGGCTCAAATACGTGCTGCTCGTCGCAGTCCTGTTCGTGCCTGGTACCATTCTCTATTTCTGGGCGCGGCGCGAGCAGAATTTGCAGCTGTTTAACCCCACCGAGCTCATCGTGTTCGCAACCACAGTGGTCGCCGGCCTGATCGGGGCCTACGGCCTGCTGACTGGCATCATTACACCTTGAACAGAAAGGCGGAAACGTCATGACAAAAGATAGCCCGTTCGGTGTTCATTCCGAAGTCGGCCAGTTACGCAAGGTCATGGTCTGCGCCCCGGGGCGCGCGCACCAGCGCCTCACGCCGAGCAATTGCGACGATCTGCTTTTCGACGACGTTCTCTGGGTCGACAATGCCAAGCGCGACCATTTCGATTTCATGACCAAGATGCGCGATCGCGGCATTGAGGTGGTCGAGATGCACAATCTCCTGGCTGAGACGGTGGCGATCCCCGAGGCCAAGAAATGGATCCTCGACAACCAGGTCGTTCCGAACCAGGTGGGTCTCGGCCTCGTCGACGAGGTTCGCTCCTATCTGGAGGGCTTGTCGAACCGTGAACTCGCCGAGACGCTGATCGGCGGGCTGTCGACCTTCGAGTTTCCCGAAACCGTCGGCGGCGAGCAGCTGGCTCTGATTCGCGATGCGGCCGGCGTCAACGAATATCTGCTGCCGCCGCTGCCGAACACGCTCTACACCCGCGACACGACATGCTGGATCTACGGCGGCGTGACGCTGAACTCGCTCTACTGGCCAGCGCGGCACGAGGAGACCATCCTCACCACGTCGATCTACAAGTTCCATCCGGACTTTGCCGGCAAGGTCAACGTCTGGTGGGGCGATCCGACCCAGGATTGGGGCCTCGCCACGATCGAGGGCGGCGACGTTATGCCGATCGGCAAGGGCAACGCCCTCATCGGCATGAGCGAGCGCACCTCGCGTCAGGCCATCAGCCAGGTCGCAGCAGCGCTGTTCGAGAAAGGTGCTGCCGAGCGCGTCATCGTCGCGGCCATGCCCAAGCTGCGCGCTGCCATGCATCTGGACACCGTCTTCACCTTCGCCGACCGCGACTGCGTACTGCTCTATCCCGATATCGTCAATGGCATCGAAGCCTTCTCCTATCGACCGGACGGAAACGGCGGCGTGGAACTGCACAAGGACAAGGGCTCTTTCGTCGATACGGTTCGTGACGCGCTGGGTCTCAATAAAATGCGCGTTGTCGAGACCGGCGGCAACGACTACATGCGCGAGCGGACCCAGTGGGACAGCGGCGCCAACCTCGTCTGCGCCTCTCCCGGAGTCGTCTATGCCTATGACCGCAATACCTACACAAACACACTTTTGCGCAAGCAGGGCATCGAGGTGATTACTATCATAGGTGCCGAGCTTGGCCGAGGTCGTGGTGGCGGCCATTGCATGACGTGCCCGATCATCCGCGATGCGGTGGATTATTAATCCTGGCATCCTTTGATCGATCGCTACGGCGAATGCTGCGCACGCTTATGGGAGCACGCGTAATGTGCGGAGGGGTTTGCAGGCGAAAATTATGGCATTGGCGAGATTTTTCTCAATTTATCGGTTTGGTTGTCGGCATTGTCTTCTTCGCTGCATCCTTAACTCCGAGCCTGATGCCACGGACTTACGTTGTACAAGGCGTTGTTTCGGTAGTGTGCTGGTTCCCCCTGGTCACAATGACGCAACTTTTACTGGACATGGCAACAGCCACCACATCTCCGATTGGGTACGGCCATGTTTACGCGCCGGAACACTATATCGATGCGTGGATTGCCGTCACTGATCCGCAGGGCCTTTCTCCGAATGATGTCACGCGCCTCAAGATATTTTTCGAGAACAAGTTTCGAAGTGGCGCTGGGCCGGCCGCGCACGGATAAGATTTCAATCAATCGCGGCGCTGCTGTAGCGTCGTATGCATTGCTGACGGCGCGCTCAAAAAGAGACGCAACGCATCATTCTAGGATTCTGTGCCAATTTCCTCGTTGCGTTGGCGCGATATGTTTCGATGTGGCCTGGTGATCAAGGTCTAAGGGTTCGGTTCACAACTTGGAGGGTGTCATGTCTAGTCTCATCGCCATCGTCTATCCAACGGAAGCAAAGGCTGAAGAAGTGCGCCGACGCCTCATCGAACTGCAGAAGGAGTATTTGATCAAGCTTGGTGACGCTGTCATCGCAACCAAGACGGACACTGGCAAAGTCAGGCTTAACCAGCTCGTCAGTATGACAACGTCTGGAGCTGTATCGGGCAGCTTTTGGGGGCTTCTGGTAGGTGTCCTATTTCTGAACCCGCTCATCGGCGCGGCGGTGGGGGCGGCATCGGGCGCGATCGCGGGCGCACTAACCGATGTCGGGATAGATGACGCCTTTATGAAAGACCTCGCGGGCAGCCTTCAGCCGGGAAATGCGGCATTGTTCGTGCTGGTGCAGGAAATGACGGCCGATAAGCTGCTGAAGGAAATATCCGGTTTCGGCGGTGTGGTGCTTAAAACCTCCTTGGATGAGACCAAGGAGCAGATTTTACGTGACGCCCTGCAGAAAGATGCGGCAGCGTAATTGTCGGTGATCATCGGCCACGTTGATTCCGCAGCAGATGCTGTCACCTGGAGTCGCCAAACAATCCAGACGACGGCTCAGCCGGCGCAGTGATCATACTGTTTTTCCATTTGGAGAGCCGATAGGGATTCAAACATGAGAAGGCAAAGCGAAAGGCAATTCGGACCTCTCGCGGCCGGCATTCTGGTTCTTGCTCTTCTTTATTTCGCTCAGGCGATCTTTGTTCCGCTTGCATTCTCGCTGTTCCTCATTGCATTGGTCTGTCCTATCCAATCTGCACTGCAGCGGCGGTTGCCGCAGCTCATAGCACTGCTTCTCACCCTTATTCTCACGATGGCAGTCATCGCTGCTATCAGTTCATCGGTCACTTGGGGCCTCGGCAAACTCGGCCAATGGCTCTTCGCCAATGCGGGCCGATTCCAGCTCATCTACGCGAGTTGGGCCGACTGGCTGGAAGGACATGGCATAGCGATCGCCGGCGTGCTCGCCGACCGTTTCGATGTGAGGTGGCTGGTTGGCTTCACGCAAGGAATGGCTGGGCGACTCAATAGTTTCGCGGGCTTCGCATTGCTCGTTCTTCTCTTCACCATGCTTGGCCTCCTTGAGGTCGACGATTTCAACGGAATGCTGAGCAGCCCTGCCGCGCAGCCCCACGGAACGCGGATTCTCCTTGCAAACCGCGAGATTGGCATGAAATTGCGCCGCTTCATGATCGTGCGCACATTAGCCAGTATGTTGACGGGTATCGTCGTCTGGATGTTCGCGCTCGTCGCAGGGCTGGAACTCGCGGCCGCTTGGGGCGCGATCGCCTTTACCCTCAATTATATCCCGTTCTTGGGTCCGTTTGTCGCAACGGTACTGCCGACCTTGTTCGCCATTGCCCAATTCGAGTCGTGGCCGATGGCGGTCGGGGTCTTCGTAGGGCTCAACCTGATCCAATTTGTTATTGGGAGTTATCTCGAGCCGTTGCTGATCGGCACCTCGCTTTCGATTTCGCCGTTTGCAGTAATTTTCGCAGTGTTTTTTTGGAGTTTCATGTGGGGTGTTCCTGGGGCCTTCATCGGTGTGCCAATTCTAATTGCCTTCATTGTCTATTGCTCACGCGAGCAATCCACTAGATGGATCGCGACGCTTGCTTCGCGAGGGTCCGTAGACATGACCGGCCAGTGAATGTGAGCCGGTCAGCGTGACGACCGTCGCTGTTCCGCCCTCTCTCCTTCCCGAGCATCGTCGAGCGGGCGGGTAAACCGGCCGGAAAACCATTCTGCAAATCGTTCCACAACGACGAACAATCCTGGGATGAACAATATTCCCACGGTCGTTGCCGCCAACATGCCTCCGAGGATGGTGATGCCAAGGGCCTGGCGGGCGTTGGCACCGGCGCCCGTTGCGACCACCAGCGGGATCATCCCCAAGATAAACGAAACGGCAGTCATCATGACCGCCCTAAAACGCTGAGCCGCTGCGGAAACCGCTGAATCAACGATCGAGAGCCCGCGCTCTCGCTCAACTCGCGCAAATTCGACGATCAGGATGGCATTTTTCGAAGCGAGGCCAATCAGTAGAACGATACCAATCTGGGCATATAGCGAGTTTTCCAGTCCTGATACCGCGAGAGCCATGATTGCTCCTAAAGCGGCAAAGGAGAGCGAGAGGATAATGGAGACCGGCAGAGTCCAGCTTTCGTATTGGGCAACAAGAAACAAGAACGCAAAGATGAGCGCCAGCGCCAAAATCATAGGAGTCTGCGCCGCAGATTGCCGTTCCTGCAGGGACAGCCCTGACCATTCGTAGCCGTAGCCTTCAGGCAGCACTTCCGAGGCCGCGCTCTCGAAAGCCGCCATCGCCCGAGCCGAACTGGTTCCGACAGCCGGAATTCCGTTCACCGGAGCGGAGGGAAAAAGATTATACCGCGACAGCGAAAACGGTCCGAGGTCTGGTTCCAGGGTTACCAGAGTGCGCAGGGGTACCATCGCGCCATCGCGGCTTCTGACATGCAGATTGAGAACATCATCCGGGATTATTCTGAACTGGCTGTCCGCCTGTAGGTTGACCTTGAATGATCTGCCGTCATGCGTGAAATCGTTGACATACCTTCCGCCGAACTGCGCCCCGAGCGTTGAATAAATTTGATCGACGCTGACGCCCAGGCTTTCGGCACGCACGCGATTGACATTCACGAAAACCCGGGGGACATCCGCCGAGAAAGAACTGGATGCAATCGCAATCTCCGGCGTCTGGCCGGCTGCGGCTATCAGCGCCCGTGCCACCTGACTGATGTCTTCCGGCGACTGGCCCAAGCGTGCTTGTAGCCTGAAGTCCAATCCCCCGACCTGGCCGATGCCGGGGATGGGCGGAGGAGCGAATACAGCAACATTGGCCTGTGGAAGGGTCGAGAAACGCGCATTGAGCGATGCCAGTAAGGCTGTTGTTGACAGGTTTGGCGCGTCTCTCTTTTCCCAAGGATCCAACATGACAATGGCGAAGCCGCCATTCGGCACAGAGCCGCTCTGCAGAAGGCTGAAACCGGATATCGTCACGACCTTCGCCACGCCCTCCGTTTCTCGCAGCGCGGCTTCAACCTGTTGTATCGTTTTTTCCGTGGTCGAAAGTGCAGAAGCATTGGGCAGCTGAATATCAACAAAAAGGAATCCCTGATCCTCATCTGGCAAGAACGACGACGGCACTTTCAGGAAAAGCAGCACCGCTATGGCGATCGTGGCGGCGAGCGCGCAAAGAACAATAACGATACGCCGAGCCGAACCGCTGACAACACGGGTATACCCATTGCGCGTCCTTTCGAGCATGGACTCGAATCGTGCCAGTGGCCCGCTGAGATCCGTCGGCTTGCGGAGAAGGGTCGCGCAAAGCGCCGGGCTCAGTGTCAAACCCATCAATGAGGAAAAGACGAGTGATGCGGAGATTGTGACCGCAAACTGCCGGTAAAGCTGGCCGTTAATGCCTTGCAGAAATGCCGTCGGGACAAACACGCCCAACAATACCATCGTCGTCGAGATGATCGGGCCGGTAACCTGCAGCATGGCCTTTTCGCTGGCAGTTTTCGCGTCCAATCCCTGTTCCTTCATGAGCCGCTGTACATTTTCCACGACGAGAATGGCGTCATCAACAACGAGTCCCGTCGCCAGTATGAGGGCAAGCAGCGTGATGAGATTGATTGAAAACCCCGCGACATAGAGAACGGCGAATGTGGCGATCAACGATGCCGGAACGGCGAGCGCAGGAATAACGGTGGCGCGCCATTCGCCAAGAAACAAGAAGGTGACCGCCACGACAATTATGAAGGTGATTGCGAGCGTCATGATGATTTCGCGAATGGACGCGCGCACGAACTGGGTCGAGTCATAAACCGGCTCATAGGTCAGACCGTGCGGAAACTGTCGCGAGAGACTTTCAAGTTCCTTGGTCACTGCATCTGCTGTACCCAGCGCATTGGCGCGCGGCGCCTGATTTACGACCAGCATTGCACCAGGAGCCCCGTTCACTCTCACGCTGGACGCGTAGCTTTGCGCCCCGAGTTCGACCCGGCCGATATCGCGAACGCGAACGAGAGCGCCCGCCTGGCCTGTTTTCACGACAATGTCGCCGAAGGCTTCGGCCTCCTCAAGTCGCCCTTGGGCGACCAGCGTGTATTGAATCTTCGCATTGTCCTGCGAAGGTGGACCGCCGACCTGACCGATCGACGCCTGAATATTCTGGGCTTGAATTGCCGATGCGACATCATCCGGTGTTATCTCGAGCGCTGCCATGCGCACGGGATCCATCCAGATGCGCATGCTATATTGGGACGACCCCATGACCGACGCTTCGCCAACACCAGTCACGCGCGACAGGGCATCTGTCACATTCACGGAAAGGTAGTTGGCTATGTCGAGTTCACTGAGTGTCTGATCCGGGGAATAGAACCCGAAAGCCACCAGGAAATCAGGAGAGCGTGCCCGCACGGTGATCCCCTGCTGGGAGACCGCGGCCGGTAACTGTGCGGTCGCGAGTTGAGCACGATTTTGAACGTTGATCTGAGCGAGGTTGGGATCGGTGCCGACGGCGAAGGTCACCGTTAGCGTATAGGAACCGGCATCGGAGCTGTTTGATGACATATATATCATGTCGTCGACGCCATTGATCGCCGTTTCCAGCGGGTCCCCGACCACCTTTGCGATAACCTCGGCATTTGCGCCGGGATAGAAAGCCGAAACCGTGATGCTTGGCGGCGTTATGTTGGGATACTGGGCAATGGGAAGCCCGAATATTGATAGGCCGCCGGCAAAGCACAAGATAACGGCGACGACGATTGCGAACCGTGGACGGGAGATGAAGAAACCCGAAATCATGGCTTGGGCCGGCCGTCTTGCTCGACGGGCTGGACAGCGATCCCATCGGAGAGCCGTTGCGTCCCTTGCACAACGATCTTTTCTCCCGATTTCACACCTTGTCGGACGGCCCACAGATCACCGATCTTCGCCCCGGTGTCGATACGGCGTTGCCGAACAATATTGTTCTCGCTCATCACGTATAAGAAGCGCCCGTCGCGGTCCTGCAGGACGGCGGTTTGGGGTACGGATGGCCCCATGGCCTGCTGGGCGCTACCGACAATGAGCTTGACGAACTGGCCAGGCATCAGCAGTCCTTCGGGATTTGGGAATATCGTCCCGACGGTTGCTGTTCCTGTTCTTGAATCGACTTCTGGCGATAGGAACTCCAGAACACCGTCCCGCTTGTAAACGCTGCCGTTTGGTAACCTTAGGCTCAACTTTATGGCGTCGGCTGTCGATTTCATCTCCGCCGCATCTCTTTGACGAAAGGTTGTGATGTCTCCTTCGGTGACAGAAAAGACAACGCGCACCGGATCGACCTGCACCAGTCGGACAATCGCTCCGACATCCGGACCAACGAAATTGCCCTTGGTAAAAAGCGGCTGACCGATGCGGCCGGAGATGGGCGCTGCTATGCGCGTGTAAGAAAGGTCGAGCTCAGCTTTGGCGAGACCTGCCTGAGCTGCGTCAAGGTCGGCTATCGCGATCGCAAGGGCTGTCTGGGCCTCTTCATAGGCGGCCTGCGCCACGGTGCTGCGTCGGACAAGTTCCGCATTCCTGTTTCGATTGTCCGTGGCCTGTTGACGGGTTGCTTCAGCGCGTGCGACCTGCGCCTTGGCAGTGGCGACGGCAGCTTGATAACCCGCGGGCTCAATGACAAACAAAATATCGCCCTCTCTTACGGCTGCGCCCGGACTGAATGCGATTTCCTCGATGAAGCCCGAAACGCGAGCACGAACATCTACCGCCTCCAGGGCTTCTACGCGGCCGATATTCTCACTCGGAGATTCAATCGGTCCGTCGGCAACCGATTGCACCACGACAGTGGGGGCCGGCCGGCCCACAGGAGGGGCGTCCTGCGCTGAAATGGGGCCTGGCAATGCTGAAAAAAAGACGAGCCCAAGAGAGACGGCAAGGATAGTCCAGGAGATATTTTTCATCTGGATCTCCAAGGCGATCGCATTATCGCGCGGAGAAAAAATATATATTGCAAGCCACTATGCGAACAAGAAATTCCCTACTTCTCCATGTAGAAATGGACCTATTGCCAAGGTTTGGGACGTAGAGCGAATAGAAATCGGCTTCGCCTTTTGCGCACGCCCAAGAGATGCGTAGGCAATTTGCTGCTGGCGTGCAGGGATGGTCCAAGCTATTTCGCGCACCACCCAGAAGTGGCATGCGAGCGCTTGTATGTTTTTAACCACGTCGGCGCTTGCAGTTGTACCGGCGATCTCTATGCAGCGTTGGATGCAACTACCGGCTAAACAATCCGGATTAATTGTGTTATGTATTCTTACTACGCAGGGATGAGCATCTGATCGTCGGGGTGGAGCGATGTCGGAGCAGTATCTTCGGAAAAGCGTGATTTGCTTGATTGTGGTAGACGCAGCCGCAGTAAGCGACCTGTTGCGTGCTCTCCTAGTTACTAGGAGTGCGACGCTATGAGAGCCGAAGGCGCGATTGGACGAGATATATTGCCTAACGGCGCAATCTCAGGTGCAAAGCCTCCGGCGCCGGAGCAAACACTAGTTGAGCCCGAACAAGGAGTAAGTGGTCCTAAGCACCTGCCCACTTATGAGCTCGCAACACATGATCTTCCCCCAGGGTACCAGTTTGAAGCTTGGCGCAACAACTTTGCACCCATGCTCGAGTTCGACGAACCCGAAGACGTGACAGTCGGCTTTGGCGGCAAGCAAGTGACCTGGGACCTCGGTTGCCTTGCCTTCTCCCGCATCGAGACCGAAGCATTGGGATTCGTCAGCCTGCCCGGACATACACGACGGGATCCATTGGATCACTGGACACTGACGACGTTACTTTATGGGAGCGTCAATACCATCGCACCAGCCCGGACGTTCGAAGGCAGTGCCGGTGTGGTTCAGGTCCATACCCTTGGCCGCCCCTTCGAAGGGAACGTCACCAATAGCGAAATGCTGATGTTGTTCGTTCCACGTGATTTTTGCACCGAAGTAACGGGCGCACTAAATGCCGCGGAATTCTCCAATCTCAGCACCGGGATGGGTCGGCTGTTCTCTGACTACATGATTGGCCTTGCCAAGCGGCTGCCGGTGATCGATGAAGCTGAACTTCCAGCACTGGTGGCTGCCACGCGGGCAATGATACTCGCCTGTGCGTGGCCTTCCGCAGACCATATTGACGAAGCGCGAGAGCCGATTGCGTCGGTCCTGATCGAAAGAGCGCGTCGAATTATCCAGGCCAGATTGTTCGATCCGAAGCTAGCAACCGAGACCCTGCGTCGGGAACTTGGTGTCTCACGCTCGCGGCTCTATCGCCTGTTCGAGCCATTTGGCGGCGTCATGCATTATATTCAGCATCGGCGCCTGCTCGATGCACATTCGGCACTGAGTGACCCGAACGATCAACGCCGCATCATCGAGATCGCTGAGCAACACTGTTTCAACGACGGGACGGAATTCAGCCGCGCTTTCCGGCGCGAGTTCGGTTGTAGCCCAACCGACGTCAGGAGCGGGCAAAAGGCCGATCAGCCGTATAAGCCTGCGACCGATCTAAAAGCGTACGCGCCCGAAGAGCGGTTCGGCGTGCTGTTGCGACGGCTTCACGGCTGAGGCAGGCCGATGATCGCTTTAAACAAGGCAACGTTCGAGAGACGTACATGCCGTGCATGTGTGTCAAACAAGCTTTAAGCACCCGATGCATGTGTTTCGGCACGCAAAATATTCAAGGCTATTTGACATGCTGAAGGCTTCAGGCGAGGTTTTCCTCGCCGCTGTCAATCAATGCTCGATCGCCGTGCTTGCGATCGTTCTCGTCCGCACCGCGGCAAGCCTCCTTGGAGTGCTCGGTTTCCGGCAAGGCGACGTCGTTGATCCTCCAGAAGAAACTTAGCAGATGAAGCCGGGACTGAACACCTAGAATTAGTCAGTCAGGGATCGGTTGCGGCGCCAAGCCGAAATAGTTGCCCTCTTCAATCGGGTATATGGTTGAGATCGACCTTCTCCTTTGTGGCGAAGAAGATTTTGTTCGGCACCTTAAGTGGGTTGCCGGGGCGCGCGGAAAAGCCATCGATGCAGATGACATCGTGCGAACCTTCCTTGACGAGGCGCTTCTTCAGATCCGGATTGCGCTCCAGATCGCGGGCGGAGACCTCGCGATCCAGGCATTCTTGAACAGACCAAGGGCCTTGTCGGGATCACGGAAGGCGTCGCGGAAGCGATAGACCGTGTGGATGAGATATTGCCCATCCAGCCCGCCGCCGTTGCCCTTGGTGCGCCATTTGCGGTCCTCGGACATCTCGGTGTTGAGCGTGGCGAAGAACAGGTTTTGCAGCACTGCCTTGTAATACGTGCTGCTGTCGCGTTGACTGGCGGGTTCATCGTTCAGGAGCGCCTTAAGTTCGGTCGGATCAAACAAGGCTTCGGGCACGAGGCCTTTTTCCTTGATAAACCAGACGAAGATCAGCCGGGTGAGCAGCCGGATGACGGCGATCTGGTTCTGCGCCTCGAAGGCTTCCTTCTTCGCCTTGTCGGTTGCCTCGTTCTCGCGCGCCCGAACCGCGGCCGGAAACTCGACGATTTTCGTCGACCAGAAAAACCAGTTGGCCAGTTCGCGATAGAAACGGGTGTTCAGCGTCTGCGCCGACATCGAACCCGACCAAACGCCCAGCCGGGCCGGGCGCGCCGCCCAAGCACGATTGGGACGCCTTCGCCGGCGCGATCGCCCGGCGCGTCCACGATCACGGCATGCAGGCGAGCTAGGGCGAACTACTGCGCGATATGATGGATTGGTTCGCCGGTCGGGAGGATTTCCCGCCGCCTGACGAGCGGACAGTGCGGCGGAAAGTGTCGGCGATATGGAAGGAACTAAGGTGCGAGTGAGCTCAAAAAACCACTAGCCGTTTAGTCGGGCTTTACTTACGTGCAGCGTAACAACGACGCCGCTTTGGGGCCAGTCAAATGCGATGGTGCCCCCTAACTGACCTGCCATGCTTTTCGCGATCAGCTGGCTTCCGAACCCTGCGGGCCCCGTGGGAGCTACGACAGCGGGGCCACCTTCCTCCTTCCACACAATCACCACGTCCCTGTCGTCGGCTTGGCACGAAACGTCAAGTGTGCCGGATGACTTTGACAGCGCACCATATTTAATCGAGTTCGTCGCCAACTCATGAACAACCAGCGCCAGCGTTGTCGCCGAGGCTTCTCCGACCAGCAGTTCCGGCACGGAAACTTTGACACGCGCGTTGAGCGGTCCATCACCTGTGTAGGGAGCAAGAAGCGCTGCGAGGAGATCGCCCAGCAGAGCTGCCTTCTTGGGTTCGCTGAGGACAGGACGGACAAGGTCGTGCGCGCGGCTCAAGGCAGTCAATCGCAGCGTCAGATCCCCCGCCATCTCGCTCGTCGTTTTCGACGTGCGTGCTGAGATTCCGGTAAGCGCCGACGCTATTGCAAACAAGTTCTTGACTCGATGCCCCATCTCACCCGCGATCATCTCGCGTGCTTCCTCAGCCATTTTGCGTTCTGTCACGTTCAGGAAGACGCCAAACATCACGCGACCTACGATGCCTTGATCATCCCCTCTCCCCCGGGCGGAAATCCACCGAACATCCGAGCCGTGCAAAATTCTGAAATCGACTTCGTAACCACCCAGAATGTCCCGAGTAGCGGAGAACGCGGCCCTCACTCGGTCGAGGTCCTCCGGGTGGATACGGGCCGAAAGGTCTCTGAAAGTGACGATGCCGCTGGGCACACCCCATAACTCGTGCGCGCGCTCGTCCATTGAAATCTGGTCAGTATCAACGTTCCACGACCAGAGGGCCACGCCTGCGGCGTCGGTCGCTATACGAAGGCGATGGGCATCCCATACCGCGGTATCATGATGCTGCGTAGATGGTGTCGTCGTCCCCGGAACCAACAGTTCTGTTAACGCTTTGCCCAAAGTCGAACCCTCGAATGGCTTCTGCAAGGTTGTGTAGGTTAGATAGTCCTTGTGAACCCGTTGCTTGTTATAGCCAGTTGAGAAAACGAATGGCACTCCGCGAGCCGCGAGCGCGTCGGCTATGGGATAGCTTTTCTCGCCATCGAGGTTGATGTCGAGCACGGCAGCATCGACAAAACCGTTTTCGATCAAGCTCAGCGCCTGGTCGACCCGTGCGGCGGGTCCAACTACACTGTAGCCCAAACCGGTCAGCATATCTTCGAGCGCCCATGCAACCATGACCTCGTCCTCGACAACGAGGATGCGCCGAGCGGATTCCAGGGCGCTCATGACGGCACCGGAGTATCGCCTTGCGCAGGCATTTTGATTTCACAAATCAAGCCCGAATGATCGAAGGAGAGATGAACGCTTCCGTTCAGTTCCTGCGCCAACCCGCGCTCGATCAAGCGCGATCCAAATCCCTTGTACTGAGGCGCCGCTACCGGTGGACCGCCCGACTCCCGCCAGCACAGACGGAGCTGACCTCCGTGCAACGGTTCGACGCTCCACTCAACCTCGACGAGCCCTGCATCCCGTTCCGATAGTGCGCCATATTGGACCGCGTTGGTCGCCAATTCATGGAAAACCATTGCGAAAGTTAAGGCAGCTTTGGGCCGCAATCGAACATTTTCGCCCCTTAAGGCGAACCGGGAGTTGTACCCTTTGTTGAAGCGGAAGGGGTTTAAAATTCGGTCGAGGACATCGCGAAGACCCACTCGATCCCAGTTCTCGTCACCGAGCAGGCTATTGACTTCGGAGAGGGCCAACACCCGCTTCTCGAGTTTGGCGATGACGTCATCATCGGCCATCCCCCGCAAGGTTTGACCTATGATCGCCAGTACGGTTGCGAGCGTGTTTTGCGTCCGATGGTTTAGTTCGTCGAGAAGAAAGCGAAGATGCTCCTGTTCTTGCCGGTGCTTCGTCAGGTCAACGAACGATACGAAATTTTGGTTGATCTCCCCGCGCTCGTCCCGAACCGGGCTTACAAAGACGGATGTCGGAATAATGCTTCCATCGTGGCGTTTGAGCCCTAGTTCCGCATCGCCGTCCGATGCGCCCTCAAATGAAGAACCCAACTGCTCCAGAGCGCGAGTATCGGAGTTCGGAGCAAGGAGAGACCTGATGGTCTCTCCCAAAACATTACTTCGAGTGAAGCCGGTCAGGGAGAGAAAGCTGTCGTTTGCGAATATGATTGGCTGGTCATCTTTCTTTGCGTCGGTAAATACCATTGCCATTCGAGTTGTTTCAGCGGCAACGACAAACGGTCCAAGCTCCTGCTTGAATCCCTCAACCTCGGCCTCGGCGGCTTTCTGGCTGCCAGATCTGTCGGGCTCATTTTGCACGATGGCCCGCGCTTCCAGTATTCAAACGTTGGGACATTTCAGCCTCTGGCCCCGACTCGGACTTTTCGAGCAGTCGCAAAGCTGCACGGATTACCTCGCTGGCGCCGCGGTAACGGCCATGTGCCAACATTGACATGACAAAGCGTCCAATTCCGGATCAGGGAAACATTTCTAGTCTGCCGCACGGTCATAGAAAGTCCCATGTCGCGGGCGGCTGTGTGTCAAACGTTGCCACACGCTGTTTGTTCCGAGGTAGTTTCGGTCACCCTCAGCGCGCAGGGGGATGCCCTATAGGGACGTGCTTTCAGGGACGGCCGACGGCTTTGTAATTTTCGGCCCGTACGCCGCCGCTTCGGCCTGAACCAGCCTCGGCTTCGCCCGCAGCATATCCCCGACCTGTTCGAGCCCGGCGCGCAGCGGATCATCGAGCAAGTGGGCATAACGCTGCGTGGTTTGCACCTGTGTGTGACCGAGGAGCTTGCCGATCATCGGCAGCGTCATGCCGCCCGAGACGAGCAACGACGCGAACGTGTGGCGAAGATCGTGGATGCGGACTGCGGGCAGTTCGGCCTTCGCCCGGACATCTTTCCAGAACCGCTTGATGTCCTGAAGCGGTTTGCCCTCAGCGTGGCGCGGAAACACCCATTCGCAATCTTCCGGCACTCGAAGCCGGATCGGGCGCAGCAGCGCTGATCGGCGCGCGATGCAGGCGGCGCTGTTTCGTGGTGGCCGCAGGCTTGATCCAAACGGCGGCATCGAGATCGAATTGATCCCAACGCGCGCCCAGCACTTCGCCACGCCGCGCGCCGGTGAGCAGGATCAGCCGCACCGCATCGGCGGCGCGCTGGCATCGAGGGCGGCGCACAGCCGCCCGATTTCTTCGGTCGAGAGATAGCGATCCCGGGCGCTTCCGCGTTCCGGGCGAACCCGGCGGCCGGGTTGTCGGCGCGGATGCGCCAACGGATCGCGAGATTGAACATCTTGCGCAGGATTTCGCCAACGCGGTTCGCCCTCACCGGCGTCGGCTTGCGGCCTCGCTTCCCCGGGTCAGTCCAATCGTGGAGGGCTTTCTTGCGTTTGGGGCCTAGCAAACGACTAGCACAAACGGACCCCTCCGGTTTGACGGCTGCTTGATGGCGTGAATCCCTGTTCCTACATCAAAGACGAAAACAGGTTGGAGAGCGGGTGTGGCGAGCCACGAAATCCTTGGGGAAGGCTTCGTCGAGACGAGACAAGGCTGCATCGGTTGTCGGTTCTAGCATTCTACGGTCCTTTGCAAATGATGTGGCGGTCGTCTGGTGTCAGTTCAAGAAGGCGCGGATGACTAGCCCTACCGCAGTCACTGAGCCGACACCTGCCAGCCAGAGGCCGACGAACCAGGCGGTCTTTCGGAAGGCACCGCTGGTCAATGATATCCCTCGTCCGGATCGATCTTGCCGCGGAAGACCCAATAGGCGTAGCCAGTGTAGGCTAGAATGATCGGCACGAGGACGGCCGCGCCGACGAGCAGGAACTTGAGTGAGCTTTCCGGAGCGGCGGCATCCTTGATCGTAAGGACGCCAGGGATCATGTACGGATAGAAGCTGACCCCGAGACCTACGAAGCTGAGCACGAAGAGACCCAGTGCCGCGAGGAAGGGCTGCAGGTGCTTGTCATGCGTCAGCCCGTGCCAGAGTGCGAAGGCACAGAGAGCCAGCAGCAGCGGCACGAAGGACGAGAAGAAGGCCGTCGGCCATCCGAACCAGCGTTCGAAGT
Organism: Rhizobium mongolense USDA 1844; assembly: GCF_000419765.1. Lineage (GTDB taxonomy): Bacteria > Pseudomonadota > Alphaproteobacteria > Rhizobiales > Rhizobiaceae > Rhizobium > Rhizobium mongolense. The sequence continues at coordinate 20,913 of NZ_ATTQ01000029.1, forward strand.
ACCTCCCGTTGATGAACGGCGTCCATAGCGACACGATCCCGATCAGCGCGAGAAGCAGAAGGCTGAGAGGCCTCGCCAGCTTGGCAGAACGCGCCTGGATGTCTCCGCTTGTCTTGAGATTGAGCCAGGTGACGCCGAGGAGGGCATACCCGACCAGCACAGCTATTCCGGTCAGGATCGAGAAGGGCGTCAGCCAATCCCACCATCCACCTGCGTACTGTCGGTTCGAGACCGTGATCCCCTGAACCAATGCACCAAGAGCGATCCCCTGCATGACGGCGGCCACGGACGATCCGATCCAGAACCCGAAGTCCCACAGATGGGACTCGTGATGGGTGCGCCAGCGGAACTCGAAGGCGACACCCCGGAAGATCAGGCTGACCAGCATCAGGATGATCGGCATGTAGAGCGCCGGTAGGATTATCGCATAGGCAAGCGGGAAGACCGCCATCAGCCCGCCTCCGCCGAGGACGAGCCAGGTTTCGTTGCCGTCCCATACCGGCGCGATGGTGTTGGTCATGACATCGCGATCGCGGCGGTGTCGGAAGAACGGGAAGACTATCCCGATCCCAAGGTCAAAGCCGTCAAGAACGACATAGGCGAGGACGGCGAAAGCGATGATGCCTGCCCAGATGAAGGAGAGTTCAATGTCCATGATGTCCTCCAAGCGGATGATCCTGGGAAGGCCCGGGCGTGATGCCAGCCGTCCTGATCGGCCCTAAGTCCAGTTCGTGATCCTCCAGTGGCGTCGGGGGACGACGCATGAGCTTCAGGAGGTAGTAGACGCCCGTGCCAAACACGATGAAGTAGACGACGATGAACGTAAGGAGCGACGCGCCCACGGCCGGAGCAGATACAGGAGAAAGGCTATCGGCGGTTCTGAGGTGGCCGTAGACAGTCCAGGGCTGGCGGCCGACCTCGGTCGTGTACCAACCCGCGAGGACCGCGACAAACCCAGATGGTCCCATGATAAGCGCGGCTCGATGAAGCCAACGGGTTTCGTAGAGTGTTCGCTTCCACCGTGCCCATAGTGACCAGAGACCGGTTCCCAACATTAGGAAACCAATGCCCACCATTACGCGGAACGTGATGAAAGGCATCAGAGCCGGAGGACGCTGATCACGCGGCCACTCCTTCAGTCCTTTGATCTCGCCGTCCCATTCGTGCTTCAGGATCATGGACCCAAGCTTCGGGACTTCTACTGCATAATGTGTGGTCTCGGCCGCGTCATCTGGGATGCCGAACAGGATGAGCGGTGCACCATCCTCATAGGTGTCGAAATGGCCTTCCATCGCCGCGATCTTTGCGGGTTGGTGCTCAAGCGTGCTGAGCCCGTGCAGATCGCCGACGAATATCTGGATCGGGGTGACGATGGCCGCCATCCACATCGCCATCGAGAACATGATCCGTGCCTGACGGTTCTCCCGGTCCTTGAGGAGGTGCCAAGCGCCAACAGAGCCAACGGCGAAGGCCGTGGTGAGAAACGCTGCTAGCACCGTATGGGTCATGCGGTACGGAAATGACGGATTGAAGACGATCTGCCACCAGTCTTCGGGAACGAAGACGCCGTTGGGATCGATGCTGAATCCGGCGGGCGTATGCATCCAGCTATTGGCGGAGGTGATCCAGGTCGCCGAGATCAGCGTCCCGATTGCCACCATGGCGACCGCTACCATATGCGCCGTATCGCCGACACGCTTACGGCCGAACAGCGCTATGCCGAGGAAGCCAGCTTCCAGGAAGAATGCGGTCAGGACCTCATAGCTCATCAGCGGCCCGACAACTGGTCCGGCCTTGTCGGAGAAGGCAGACCAGTTGGTGCCGAACTGGTAGCTCATGACAATGCCGGAGACGACGCCCATGGCAAACGTCACAGCAAAGATCGTCTTCCAATATTCGAACAGCTTCAGGTAGGCCGGGTCACGCTTCCAAAGCCAGATCGCGTTCAGGACCGCCACATAGCTCGCGGTTCCGATGGAAAAGGCCGGGAAGATGAAGTGGAACGAGACGGTAAAAGCAAACTGGATGCGCGCCAGCATCTCCGCTTCGAGGCCAAGGAACGTCATAGCATTTCCTCTTTCAGAAGTCGTTTTTCGCTATTGCAATTTGTGACCTGCCTGATTTCCATCGGCGGGTTTGCTTTCAGCAGTATTGCTCCTGGGCCCGACGTAGTCACGGTCAATCTTGCCTCTTCCGCTGTGTAGTAAAACGGGCTGTTCACCAGCCAGTCCTTTAGGGGTCGAAGCGGGAGGAGGCATGCGAGGAGGGTGCACCCACGAGGGCTGTACGAAACCTCGATCCAGACCGCGATGGCCACGGCGGGAATGCACGTGAAAGCAGATCACGAAAAATGCCGGCCCGTCGGCGGGGTCGGCGCAGACTTCGCACTTGGGCTTCAAAGTCAGGAAGCCGTCGAAGAGGTGCCCTTGCCCGCAATGCAACGCGGACATAGCCCGCGTATGCCGGTCCGGATTGAAGGCAGAGGGGGCATTCAGTTGTCATGATTTCATCCTTGAGACTGGATCGAATATATGCATCGTGTACCCATACAATCATCCGATCAATCTATAAAGCTTCTAAATTGCCGCATGATAGTGGCCAGATCCGCGCCGGGACGCAGCGCTTCGCTCCCAGTTTTTCGACCCGCCAAGGACGAAGTATCTCCACTGGATTTCGGCTACTTGCGGCTCGGACGGTAGTCAACCAGTCAGGCCGCCGCCTTCGACCGTAGCCACCCAAGCTCCAACCCGACCCGGACGAGCGCGTCCACCAGCGTCGTCATGTGCTCGTCCGTGTGGAATGGGGTGGGCGTGATGCGTAGCCTTTCCTGTCCGCGGGCGACCGTCGGGAAGTTGATTGGCTGGGCGTAGATGTCGTGGTTTTCCAGCAGGCGCTCGCTAGTGTGCCGGCAAAGATGCGCGTTCCCGATGATGACCGGGAGGATGTGGCTCGGTGTATCGAGCACAGGAACCCCAGCCGCCTGGAGCATGGATTTCAGCTTGGCGGCATTGGCTGCCTGCATGGCCCGCTCTTCGGGATGGGCCTTAACATGCTCGACAGCGGCAAGCGCCCCGGCGGCGAGATGGGGGCAGAGCGAAGTAGTGAAGATGAAGCTGTTCGCAAGGCTCCGGATCACATCGATCAGGAGGGCGGAGCCGACGACGTATCCGCCCATCACCCCGAACGCCTTGGCGAGCGTGCCTTCTATGATGGTGATGCGGGGTGCCAACCCGTCTCTGTCGGCGATACCGCCGCCGCGCCGTCCGTACATCCCGACCGCATGTACCTCGTCAAGGTAAGTCAGCGCGCCATAGCGTTCGGCGATGTCGCAGATCGCGCCGATCGGGGCGATGTCACCGTCCATGCTGTACACGCTCTCGAAGGCCACAATCTTCGGCCGGGCGGGGTCGACGGCCGATATCAGTTCATCAAGGTGCGCTACGTCGTTATGCCTGAAGATGCGTTTCTCAGCGCCCGAGCGGCGGATGCCTTCGATCATCGAGTTGTGGTTCAACTCGTCAGAGAAAATGACGGCATCAGGCAGAACCTTGCCCAACGTGCTTAGCGCGGCGAGGTTCGATATCCAGCCGGAAGTAAAAACGAGAGCCGCTTCCTTGCTGTGGAGGTCCGCGAGAGACGTCTCGAGCGCCACATGCTGGCTTTGGTTTCCCGAGATGTTGCGTGTCCCTCCGGTTCCTGCGCCGGAGCGGTCTATGGAGCTGTGCATCGCCGCGAGCACGTCGGGTTGCTGCCCCATTCCCAAATAGTCGTTGCTGCACCACACGGTAACGCGCCGCGGCCCATGCGGGCCGTGCCACAGAGCTTCCGGAAACTCGCCCGCCAGGCGCTCGACCTGGATGAAGGTGCGGTAGCGGCCGTCCATCTTCATGTCGGCTATGACCGCTTCGAATTTCTGCAGATAATCCATCATTCGCTCCGTTGCTTGACATCCAGGTCCATATAATGTCCATATATTGGTCTATTGAGTGGATCACAACGGAACTTCGATGACTGCGACATCATGGACGCCGACGCTTTCGACCAAAGAGGGCCCTATCTACCTGGCCATCGCGGACGCGCTGGCTGCGGATATCTCCTGCGGACGGTTGCCGGATGGCGCGCGCCTGCCTGCCCAACGCAGGCTCGCGGATGACCTCGGCATCGACTTCACGACCGTCGGCCGCGCCTATGCGGAGGCGCGCAACCGGGGGCTTGTCGAAGGCAAGGTCGGCCAGGGAACCTACGTGACGGCACGGCGGAGCCCGCCCCGGGCGCAGCCCTCGGGCCTCGTGGACATGAGCATGAACCTGCCGCCGCGGTTTCCAAACTCCGTCCTGTCCCACAGGATGTGGGAAGCCACGAAGGACCTAGAGGGTCAGGGACTTGATCTTCTGATGCGCTACCAGGAGCCTGGAGGCATCATCGAGGACCGCGCCACCGCGACATTCTGGCTGGCTCGGAGGCTGCCCGGTCTGACCTTCGACCGCGTCCTGATAGCTTCTGGCGCACAGGGCGCGTTCCACGCTGTGCTGAGCGTTCTGGCGGAGCCTGGAGATACTATCTGCACCGAGGGCCTTACATACCCCGGCTTCCGGTCAGTGGCCTCCCACCTGCGCCTGAATCTCGCGCCCGTCGAGATGGACGAACATGGCTTGCTCCCCGAGGCGTTCGAACGCGCGTGTAGGGAGGCTAAGCCGAAAGCCCTGTACTGCATGCCGACGCTTCATAATCCGACCACGAGGACCATGCCGCTCGTACGCCGGCGAGAGCTCCTTAGCCTGGCGCTGTCGTTCAAAGTTCCGGTTATCGAAGACGATGCATACGGAGCGATGATCCCTGACGCGCCCGCACCGCTTTCCGCTCTAGCGCCCGAGATCGTCTATCATATCGCAAGCCTCTCTAAGTGCCTTTCCCCCGCTCTCCGGGTCGCCTATGTCGCCGTGCCCGAGGGACGCAGCCTTAGAGTTGCCAGCGCCATGCGCGCCTCGGCGTCTATCGTGTCCCCCCTCACGAGCGCGATCGCGGCTCGCTGGATCGAGGCGGGACTGGCGGATGCCGTATGTGATGAGATTGCGAAGGAGACCGCCACGCGACTGGCGGTCGCTCAGGCGATGCTTCCGCTGGGGGTCGAATCATCACCAAGCGGCTTCCACCTCTGGCTCAGCATCCCCGCTCCGTGGACGAGAGGAGAGCTGGTTTCGAGGCTGCGGTCCGTCGGCATAGGCGTTGTCGCGAGCGACGCCTTCGCAGTCTCGCATCCACCGGAAGCGGTCAGGCTAGGGCTTGGCGCTCCGGCAAGCGTCGACGAGCTAAAGAAGAGTCTAGGCGTCCTGGCCGATTTGCTGTCGCAGCAGCCGGCCGTCTCGACGATGGTCGTTTGAGCGGCGGCGCATTTTGTTGAAGTCATTTTGGACCAGCGACAACGGCGGAACGGTCGCGGCCCATCACCAGGCTCACGTACCGAATGTCACTCCACCGGCATGACAACCGGGGCGTCCTTGTTCTTAAGCAGCACGACGATGAACTTCGCCGGTTTAGACGTGCTCGCATTGCGGCTGACCAAGTGAATGTCGGAAGGACCTTCGTAGAAAGTCTCTCCTGGCGACAAGGTGACTTCTTTTTCTCCCTTGACCTGCATCACGATCGAGCCCTCCAGAACATAGACGAATGCACTTGCCTCATGTTTGTGAATAGGATCGGAACCTCCTGGCCCATACCCGACCGATATCATCAGCCCCTCCTTGCCAGGATAATTTGGAAGGTCCTTTTTCATGAGCGGTGTGACGATTGCAGTGTCGTCAGCGGCAACCGCCAAAGTGCCAAGGAGGCAGACTGTAGCTGACACAAACAGCGCTTTTAGAGCTGAGTTCATTGCCGTAGTTCCTTTGGTTTTGGACAGGATGTGCTTGACGCGTGGACTTACTTCGGCTGCTGGGACTGACGGAACCAATCCTCGAAGCCGATCTTGCCGATCCTCGCACCCTCGCCGGGTACAAGCGACCGATCATCCAGTTCAGAACCGAAGTAGCGCGCATGAACATCTGCCTCGACTGTACGTGGATCGTTGGCGGCTTTCAGATATCGGGCAACGATTTCGTGCATGCGACCCCGCTCGGGACCCGCAATCTCGATCGTACCGTTGAGCGGTTTCCCGAGGGCGACTTCCGCCATCACATCGGCAACGTCGTCCGATGCGATAGGCTGGAAAGATGCCGGAGAAAGACGAGCGACGGTACCAACGGTAGCTTCATCGGCGATGCCCTTCAGGAATTCGAAGAACTGGGTGGAATGGACGATTGTGTACGGGATAGGTGACGCTTTGATGAGTTTCTCTTGGGCGAGTTTAGCCCTGAAGTACCCGTTTTCCGGCAGTCGCTCCGTCCCCACGATCGAAAGGGCAACATGGTGCTTTACACCAGCCTTGCCTTCCGCGGCGAGCAGATTGCGACCCGACGTTTCGAAGAACTCGAGGACCGCCTTGTCTTCCCACGAAGGCGAGTTCGCTAGGTCAACGACGACTTCTGCACCGGCTAGCGCTTCCGCCAGACCTTCTCCGGTGATGGTGTTAACGCCGGTGTTTGGCGAGGCGGCTAGTACCTCGTGGCCCTTATTGCGCAAACGCGCCGCGGTCTTGGATCCGATTAGCCCGGTGCCGCCGATAAGAACGATTTTCATGACGAATCCCCCCTTTGAGGCCCTCTAGGACCAAGGTCTCAAGTTTCGATCACGCAAGGCGCAATCCGCCGCAAACGACGTCTGAGGCGTGGGCTTGGGTAAGCCGAAGTCGCGTCCAATATCGTCACCATGGCTGAGGTCAGTCGAGACCGAACCTAGCCTCGCGCTATCGGACATATTCTTCCCTAATCAGATTAAGCGCAACCTAAATGGCGAGACGCGCGGAGATTCAATTTGGGCGGAGGGCATGGAGTCATAATCGCCGTCGGAAATCCCGATCATTGCACCGGGATGCTGTGCTTTACTATCCTCAATCGGCGAGCGGATCCGCGACCGGCATATCATTCAAGAGAGCCGGTTCGTCAAACCAAACACGAAGCGACCCTGCACCCTTGCGTGCGCATCTTGCTGATCGAGTGCGTGAAGTCACGTCATACAAATGTACTGCAGTGGGAATCGGCTTTGATGTAGATTTCAGTAGGGCTCGGCTGCCCCGTCTTCGACGACTGCTGATGGCGGATATCGTTGAAAAGTGCGTTTCTACAACGTCTGATTTTTTGGAGAGGCCGAGACAGAAAATTGACGTGGGGACCTGCCTATTCTCAAGCAGCATGTGAGCCGTGTAGCGGAGTTGAGGCGGCATCGAGCAGCAACATTCGGATCCCGAATTGGCCGACTTTTCGCTAAGCCCCAATTTTGGAGTTTTCAACACAATCGGCGCAAAACCGGACAGGTAAGCTATGTTCGTGTAAGGGCTTGAAATTATAAGTCTCTGTTCAATCACGCCCCCGCAACCAGAATTTACGAATAATATCAAATAGCTCCGGGTTCCCCCGGCTCCACAGCTTTTTCGAGCGTCTTTGGATCCTGACTGTTCAGCACGAGATCGTAACCGACAGGATCTTCTCAAAGTCCTGCGTCTTGTAGTCGATGACCACGTCCGCCCCGAGACTTTTGACCAGCTCGGCATTCTTCGCGCTCGTCGTTATCGCGGTGCAGCGCTGCTTATGGGAGTGATCATGGCACGGGGCGCGTTACGGGTGTTGCGGCGGACGTTCAGTCATTCGGATCTCTGGCGCTCGGCAGGCGGCAGCAACCTATTGAGCCAATTCCGTGCGCTATTCCGCTCTATTGGACTAAATGAGCGGAATTCCGCTTGCATTCGTCCGCTGAATGATGTAGCGGAATTCCGCATATATACCATAAAAGAGCGGTATTCCGCATGGCGAACACGATCTTCAATATCCTCGGCACGCAACTGCGTGAAGCCCGGGTCCGACGCGGCCTGAGTCAACCACAACTGGCCATGCGGGTCGGGCGAGATCGAGCGCGGATCTCCGAACTCGAGCGCGACCTGAGCGGTGACCGATTGGGCCGCGATCGGCTCACTCTATTCGCCGAGATATGCGATGCGCTTGATCTTGTTCCCGTTCTCGTGCCGCGTTCTCGCGCCCTGGAAGTCCGTGCCTTGGTCAGTGAGACCGACAACGAGGAGCGACGCGCGCAACCCGGCCGCACGGCTTTCGACGAATTGTTCGTCGATCTCGGCGCCGAGGATGAGGGCGAACGCTGATGGCAAAAAAAGAGCCCGCTATCCTTGGCGTCCATCTTCTCGATCATGCGCGTAAACCGGTCCGGGTCGGCACATTGACACGAGACGGGGATGGAGGCGTCGCGTTCTCGGTTGCAGAACCGTATCTCAGACACCCAGCGCCCTAACCTCAGCCTCGGCTGGTATGATCCGGACAGCGATAAAAGCACCCGTGATCGGCTTGCCTATCGCGGAGACAAGATCGGTCTGCATGGAACATTGCCTCCATGGTTTGCCGGATTGCTGCCTGAGGGGGCCCTTCGCGAATTGGTTCTCAAATGGGACCCGGGGACCATGATCAATTCGACGTCGTAACCCGGCTTGGTGCCGACCTGCCGGGAGCAGTCCTGATCACTCCAGAAACCGGTGTGCCGACCTCGACAGGTCCGTTTGAGATGGAGACGGTCGCGGGCTTCCAGGTGCCGTTGCCGGAAGGCGCCGTGAAATTCTCCCTGGCCGGCATCCAGCTCAAATTCACCGCCAATCCCGAGGGCGATCGCCTTACGGCACCGGGCAGGGGCGATACTGGCCGCTGCATCATTAAGGTTGCGAGCGAGCGATTTCCCGGCCTGCCGGAAGCAGAATATGGCGCCATGCGCCTGGCGGAAATGATCGGCGTTCATACAGCCAAATGTCGCCTTGTCTCGCGCGACTCAGTGGTAAGCGTATCCGCTCACTTCCTCGAGCACGGCAAAAGCGTCCTGGTCGTTGATCGCTTCGATCGAACGCCCGATGGCGAGCGCCTCCACATCGAGGATGCCGGACAGATCATCGGTGCGGTCGGAGATCGCAAATATACGATGGCCACGACAGAGACCGTCCTCAATATGGTGCGTCGCTTCAGCACCGATCACCGAGAAGATATTCTGGAGGCGGTACGCCGCGTTGTCGGGGATGTGCTGCTTGGAAATGGCGACAATCATCTCAAGAACTGGTCATTCTGGTTTCCCGAACCCGGCCAAATACGCCTCTCGCCAGCCTATGATATCGTCCCGACAGTCCTGTTCATGTCGGGTGATACTATGGCGCTACGGTTTGTCGGGACCCATAATTTCGAGAATGTAAATCTGCGTCGCTTCGAACGGGTCGCGAGCTTCTTGCGCGTCGATCCGAAATGGATCGTTGATGAAGTCAGATCCACCGTCACGCGCGCCCTCGAACTATGGCCAGACCGCGCCAACGAGTTTTTAGGCGAGGAACGGGCGAAGCTAATCATGGATCGGCTGTCGACGCTCCAGCTCGTCCGCGAGGTGGGGGGCTAGACCCGCCGGCGAAGCCTGCGTGTTCCGCAACGATGGTTTGCGTGCCGCCCGCAACCAACGCTTACAAAACGCAGAATTATTGAGATACGTCATAGAAGCTCCTCCGCGTAAGCGTCGAGGATTTTTGCGTTCGGGCACAAGAAGCGAAGGAGCCGAGCCGTTGTTCCGGGCGTAAGGCCTTGGTGCTGGGTTGCGCAAATTTCACTCTTGTTCAGACAGCTGTCAGGTCGCCTCTTACGCAGATCGCCAGCTGCTCCAATGAGGTGAAATATCTGCGATAGAGGCTTTAGCCGCGAGACGGAGGGCGGCGAAGGCGGTGGTCCGATGCCCCTGACGCTCGATCAGCCGACGGTGAAGGCAGGCAGAGGGTTTCGCGCCAATAGATGCATCCGTGGATACCGGCGGGCGAGTTGCCGGTATCCACAGCCGGCTCTTCGGAAATCTTCTCATCAGTTCCGGTATCAAATCCCGTTCAGGCAATTGTCAGGCAAGAGGCAGACAAGGACGCATGGCGACAGAAGCCATAGCCGGTGGTTGAAACACAGGAACTATGAACATGGCCTATCAAGCCGTACCGCTCGGCCGCGCCGGCGCCAGCTGGACCTTCTTCCTCCTGGCCGCGACCTGGCTGTTGCTGCTTTCCATTTTTCACGCATTCCCGGCGATGGATATTGCAGTCTCGTCGTTCTTCTTCCGCGGAGCGCTTTGCGGGGGAGGTGCGGGATGCGGCAGCTTTGCCTTCGGCCGCTATGAATCCATCAAATTGCTGCGCTGGGCTCTCTATGTTTTGCCGTACATCGCGGCCGTCGCGATCGTGATCGCCGTCACTGCGGGAAGCTTGTCAAAATCGATTGCAGCGAAAATGCCGATGCGGCGCCTATGGCTCTCGCTCGCCACTTTGGGCCTCAGCACGGGATTGATCGTCAACCTGCTGCTGAAGAACCATTCGGGGCGTCCCCGCCCGATTCAGACCAGCCTATTCGGCGGTCACATGGACTTTATGCCGGCCGGATCGTTTCTCGGTCAATGTACGAGCAACTGCTCCTTCGTGTCTGGTGAGGCGTCGGGAGCCGGCTGGTTGCTGTGCCTGATGTTCCTTCTGCCGCCGAAGGCAAGGCTCTGGTTCGGCTGGCCGGTTGCCATTGCTTCAGTCGCGACCGCAGTCCTGCGCGTGGTGGTCGGCGCCCATTATATCTCCGATGTCATCCTCGGTTTTTTGATGCCGATCGTCGTTTTCTCCGGCTTGATCGCACTCGAACAGCGCATTCAAACTCCCGCCAGATGACCGGCGATACTCACACAGAACAATGTTTGACTGTCCTCTGAGGCTTGGTGCACGCCGGATTATATAAGCGCGTTGTTCTTGGGTGCGGTCGACAAGTTGACCCGAATTCATACCCGTCTCATCGACGGCCCACCTGATCCTTCTCGGATATATCCTCGGTGTCAAATGGGCTGCCACCTTCGACGTTCTGATCCAGCTTGGGCGATCCTCGCCATCTTGCTGGTTTCTTCCGAAAGCTCGCGGAGATCGTTTCGCAGTTGCCACGGAGCCGCCGCGCGCAGCATTTCGTGCTTGCTGATTACCGACACCCGAGATATCCGACAGGCGGATATCATGGCGCATCGGAGGATATCCGTCAGTCAGGCAGGCGCTGGCGCTCCTGCGACTCGTGGAAATGTCTTCCGTGACCAAGCGGTCGCCGCTTCGGGAGTGTTATGTGATCCAGTCGGTGGGTTAAATTAGAACTCTGTCTATTGTCCTTTGGGGAAACGGCCGCAAGCCATCGCGAGATCCGTTGCAGCCACGGACCCGAAGCGGCCGCGGAGTGCTGGCGAACCGCACTCGCCGGCTCTTCCACCCGCCACATCGTTTGGTAGCAGTCTTCGATGAGGCAATAGGGTCGGACCAGTTTTGCATGTCGCCTGACACTCGTGCAAATCAACACCTTGAGCTATCTTGAAGAGTGGCTGGCACCCGAGGACCGGTATAAGTCGAAATACGCCAAACTTGGGCCTCAGGCCATAGATGTAAGGCGCCCGGACATTGGGTCGCATATCTTACGCGGCGCTACCTGCGTCGAACGACCGTCTGGAGTCCACGCGCTGCAAGGCGCTGGAAATGCTGATGATGAGCTGGTTCGATGATCCGCACCGTGGCACGCGCGATCTTGATCTGCTGGGCTTCGGCGATCCGAGCGCTGAGCCGATGCTGGCGACGTTCCGTGAGATCTTGGCGCAGGACGCCGGTGATGGCGTGGAATTCGACGCTGACGCACTTCGCGTCGACCGCATTCGGGAGGAGCTGGAGTATGGCGGACTCAGACTGAGGACGACGGCCTCGATCAGCGGCGCCCGGATCAGTCTGACGATCGACATCGGCTTTGGCGATGCACTGGAGCCTGGTGCCGAAGAACTGGACTATCCTTCCATGCTCGACTTCCCAATACCCCGACTACAGGGCTATGCGCGCGAAACGGTCATTGCCGAGAAATTTCAGGCGCTGGTGGCGCTGGGGCGTGCGGGATAGGTCGTTCAACCAGTCGCAGGAATCGTTGGTTGCGAGCCCCCCCGCAACCTTTCGAAGGGCATGTCACCAATAGCAAAATGCTGATGTTGTTCGTTCCACGTGTTTTGCACCGAAGTAACGGGCGCATTAAATGCCGCGGAATTCTCCAATCTGAGCACCGGGATGGGTCGGCTATTCACTGACTACATGATTCCTTGCCAAGCGGCTGCCGGTGATCCAGATTGTTCGATCCTAAGCTAGCAACCGAGACCCTGCGTCGGGAACTTGGCGTCTCACGCTCGCGGCTCTATCGCCTGTTCGAGCCATTTGGCGGCGTCATGCATTATATTCAGCATCGGCGCCTGCTCGATGCACATTCGGCACTGACTGACCCGAACGATCAACGCCGCATCATCGAGATCGCTGAGCAACACTGTTTCAACGATGGGACGGAATTCAGCCGCGCTTTCCGGCGGGAGTTCGGTTGTAGCCCGACCGACGTCAGGAGCGGGCAAAAGGCTGATCTGCCGTATAAGTCTGCAACCGACCTAAAAGCGTATGCGCTTGAAGAGCGGTTCAGCGTGCTGTTGCGCCGGCTGCACGCCTGAGGCAGGCCGATGACCGCTTTAAACGAGGCAGGAGCGGGACCGCAATCTCTTCATCTATGTCCGGTCTTGGAGCTCTGAACCCAGCGATCTGATCTCGCTTCGGCAGGACATCAGCGGTCGAGACAGGCGCCACGTGTTGTCTTCGCCCATGCGCGGTGGTAGTATTCAGTAGCAGTGTTGCAGCTTCAGCGCGCGCTGCATGCTTTGACTGTGAGTTGCTTCTGATCAGCAGAAGAATCTCCTCACACACGAGGGACATACTCAGAAGCTGTTTCGTCCGACGCCACTCATTGGCGCCTCCGCCGTCTGTCTTAAACGTGAACGGAAATACTTGGAGGAAAAAATGACCAAGTGCACGATAAGTCTTACTCTCATAGGCTGCCTTGCTTTGTCTGGCTGCCAATCTGCTGCAACGTCGCAAGGAGGACGCAGTAACGAATTCGGCTGCATCGCCGGTACGGTCGGCGGCGCGGTCGTCGGCGGACTGCTCGGCGCGACAATTGGCTCGGGGACCGGGCAACTCTGGGCTGTTGGCGGCGGCGCCACGCTGGGCGCTGCGGGCGGCAATGCCCTGACCTGCAATTGATGCGAAAGGCCGGGATGATGAAAAGAGTAGCCCTACTGACAGGATTGGTTTTTTTCACCGCCATTGCGGCCGCCGCGCAGAATCAACCGATGGCTATGAACCAGGGCCAAATGGACCGGCTCGACCGTAACAAGAATGGAGCGGTCGACCGATCCGAATATCAAGCCTTCATGACGTCGGCCTTCGCGGGCCTGGATAAGAACAAGGACGGCAGCCTGAACTCCGACGAAGTTGCCCGAGTTCTGAATACCCAGCAGTTCGCCGCCACCGACGCCAACAGCGATGGCAAGGTCAGTCAGAACGAGTTCCTGAATAAGGTGATGACGGACTTCAAGGCTGCCGACCGCGGCGGCGACGGGAGCCTGCAGTAGCGTAAAACGCAAAAGCGACCCTGGCGCCAGGGGCAAGCGTGTTTCCGCTCGCCTCTACGCTGCAGCGACGGCCAGGTGCGTTCGTACCGTTGCGCAACCGGCAGGCTTTAACCATAAATACGGTCGCCTAGGCCGCTGTCGGATCAAGCACGGTCATGTCGATTTCCGTGAGTTCCACGCGGCGCTCGAAGGCAATGCCGGCCTCGTCGAAGAGGTGACAATCGGCGGCGTTGATCCCCGTGACGACAGGCGTATCGGCACGAATCCCGACACTGCCGGGAAGCATCGCGCAGAAGTTCTCGCCCTCGCCGTTCAGCGCGGCATAGGCGACCGTATGGGCGCCTAGCCGTTCGATAACCGTCGGCGTAACGGTCAGCGAGATGTCGCCCGATCCAAGCTGCACATGCTCCGGCCGAATGCCGAGCGTAAGTGTCTTGCCGATCATGCCCTCGCGCGGAGCAACCGGCAGAGTGGTGGTCTGCCCGCCATGGTCCACCTCCACGCCGGCATCGCTGACGCTTTTGCAGGTCACCGGCAGGAAGTTCATTTTCGGATTTCCAATGAAACCGGCAACAAAGAGGTTGGCCGGCTTGTGATAGAGCTCCAGTGGCGCACCGGTCTGCGAGATGTCGCCGGCATCCAGCACGACGATGCGGTCGGCCATGGTCATGGCTTCCACCTGGTCGTGCGTCACATAAATCATTGTGGCCTTCAACTGGCGATGCAGTTTTGCAAGCTCAATGCGCATATCGGCGCGCAGGGCGGCATCGAGGTTCGACAGCGGCTCGTCGAAGAGGAATATTTTCGGCTCGCGAACGATGGCGCGGCCGATTGCGACACGCTGGCGCTGGCCGCCGGAGAGCATGCCGGGCTTCTGCTGCAAGCGCTGGTCGAGATGGAGAATGCGCGCCGCATTCTCGACCTTTGCCTTGAGCTTTGACTCCTCCATCTTCTCGACGCGAAGCGGAAAGGCGATGTTTTCGAATACAGTCATGTGCGGATAAAGCGCGTAGGACTGGAACACCATGGCAATGCCGCGCTTGACTGGTGGCAGGTCGTTGACCCGGATACCGTCAATGACGATATCGCCGGCAGTTGTCGCATCGAGACCGGCGATCATGCGCAGGAGGGTGGATTTGCCGCAGCCTGAGGGACCGACGAAGACAACGAATTCGCCGTTCTTCACATCGAGCTGCACGCCCTTCAGAACTTCGTAGTCGCCGTAGAATTTCTGCACCTTATTGAGAAAAAGCTGTCCCAAAACCTGTCTCCGGTCGCTGCTGTTGCAGCACTTGCACAATCAGGAAGGATCGCGGGTTGTTGCTCCCCGCGATCCCCACGAAGGCTACTTGAACGCCTCGATTTCGCCAGCAGCCTTCTTGAGTGCGTCGGCCGGCTGGGCCTGACCGGTCACGACGGATTGCACCATCGCAATCATCGAGTTCTGGAAGCCCTTGTAGTCGGTGAAAAGGGGCTCCGGACCACCGTAGCTGATGCCGTCGATCAACGGCTTCCAGTAAGGCTTTTCAGTCACCAGCTTGTCGATATTCGGCGACGGACGAAGCGGCGTCAGACCGGATTCGCCGTTGAGCTCATATTCCTCCTGGGGGCCGGGAGAGGTGATGAACTTGGCAAATTCGATTGCCTTGTCCTCGACGCCCGAACCCTTGAAGATCGCAAGACTGTCGGTGATGAGCAGAGTGCCCGGTCCCTTGGCCTGCGGGCCAAGCGGCAGGGTCGTGATGCCCCAGTCGATCTTGGTATCCTTCAGGCGGTAGGCAGCACCGGAGCCTGCCTGGATCATCGCGACCTTGCCGTCGAGGAAGATGGCGCGGACTTCGTTCTGCTCGTAGGCCGTCGGTCCTTCTTCGGAGTAGGGCACGATGCTCTTATAGGCCTCCAGCGCTTTCAGCACTTCAGGGCTATCGAGGGTAATTTTGCCTTCCGCGTCCGTCACCGTGCCATTGTTGGTGTAAACCCAGTGCATGAACTGATGCATTGTGTTGTCGAAGGTCTTGGCCGAAAGGCCGAAGCCGGGGATTCCGGTCTTCTCCTTGATGATCTTGGCATATTCGATTTCCTCGTCCCAGGTCTTCGGCGGCTTCTCGGGATCAAGGCCAGCCTGCTTGAAGAGATCCTTGTTCCAGTAAAGCGCCTTTGTCGAGAAAGCGATCGGAACGCCCCATTGCGTGCCGTCGAAGGTGACGGTGTCGACGATGTGCGGATAGTAGGCCTTCTTTTCCTCGTCGGTCATCGGCACCTCGACGATCAGGTCGTTCTGGGCAAATTCCTTGAGGGTACGCGAACCGACATAGGCCATTGCGACTGGCGTGCCAGCCGCAGCAAGCGTCGTTGCCTTGTCTTGGCACTGGGCCCAGCCAACGACTTCCGGCGCGATCTTCCAGCCGGTGTTCTTTTCTTCCCACTGCTTGATGTACTTCGCATGGATATCGTCGAGCTTGTCGCCGCAATAAATCCAGCTGATCTCCTGGTCGGCGGCTTCGGCCGTGACAGCGGTCAACGCCGTCGAACCGAGCAGGGCGAGTGCCATGAGGCCTGTTCTGATGGTAATACTCACGTTGTGACTCCCATTCTTGTGTTAGCTGTTCACTCGTTTTCTTGGTCTTATTGTTTCACCGCACCGGCGGTCAGCCCGCCGACGAGATAGCGTTGCAGGAAGAAGATGACGACCATCGCCGGCAGGATGCCGACGAAGGAGGCCGCCATCAGTTCGTTCCAGATGACCTCCTGCTTACCGAAATAAGCAAAGAGTCCCACCGGCAGAGGCATGTATTCGGTCTTCGAGTTGAAGGTCAGCGCGAAGATGAATTGCTGCGCATAGGCGCCGATGAAAGTGGTGATCGCCACGACGATGATCCCGGGCATGGCGATCGGCAGGATCACGCGGCGAAGCGTGTAGAAATGGCTGGCGCCATCCATATACGCGGCTTCATTCAATTCCTGGGGAATGCGGATCATATAGGTCCTGAGAAGCCAGATCGCCGATGGAATGAGGAAGGCCACGCCCGGCACGATCATGGCGAGATAGGTATTAAGGACGCCCATGCTGCGCATCAGCCGGAAGAGAGGGATCAGGAGTACCGCGCCGGAGAACATGTTGACCGTCAGGAAGGCGCCGAGAAGGATGCCCATGCCCCTGAACTCGAACCGTGCAAAGGCGTAAGATGCCGGGATGACGAGACACAGAACGATTATCGTTACGATGATCGATATGAAGAACGAATTGAAGATATAGCGCCCGAAACCTGGAACGCTGACCCACATCGTCCGGTAGGCCTCGAAGGAGCCGTTCTCCGGCCAGAACCGGTAAGGCGAGGAAAAGAGCTGGCTCAACGGCTTCAGCGAAACCAGAAAGCCTTCGACGAAGGGCGAAAGAACGAAGGCCAGAAACAGCGCGATGCCGCAATAGATCAGCACGAGTTCCCACCAGCTGTAGCGATCGATCATAGCGGGGCTGCTCATGCGCGCTTCTCCGGGTTGAGACGGCGGGTGACACGGAAATACGCAAAGCAGAAGAGCGACAGGAAGATGCAGATCAGCACCGCACGTGCAGCACCTTCACCGTATTTCTTGGAGCCGATGGCAGTCTGGTAGGTATCGATGATCATTGTGGTCGTCTGACCGCTCGGACCGCCCTGGGTCAGAATCCAAATGATATCGAAGGAATTGAACGTGGCGATCAAAGACAACATCGACATCGTAATGATCGCCGGGACCATCAGCGGCAGCGTGATGCGGCGGAAACGATAAAATCGTCCGGCGCCATCTGTCCAGGCTGCCTCGTAGAGGTCCTTCGGAATGGATTGGATCGCGGCCAGAAAATAGATGGTGACCAGCGGAACACCGATCCAGACGTCGGTGATGATCGTTGCCCAGAAGGCAGTACTTCCGTAAGCCAGGAATGCCACCGGTCCGTCGGTCAGGCCGAAGCGCTGCAGAAGGCCGGAGATCATCCCGAACTGTCCGTTGTACATCCACCCCCACATGAAGATGCCGATCGCCATCGGCACGATCCATGGCGGCATGGTAAGCAGGCGGAAAAGCGAGCGGCCGGGCACGGCAGCATTGAGCATCGTCGCGCCGAAGGTGCCGATGATCATTTTGATCGAAACCGAAAAGAACGTCCATATGAAGGTGCGCAGGATGACTTCCGCAAATGTGGCGTTGAAGATCTTCTCGTAGTTGATCCAGCCGACCCAGTTCGTTGTCTTCCTGAGCGATGCGTCGGTGAAGGAAAGAATGAACGTATCGACCAGCGGATAGGCGACGATCGCCATGACGTAAAGGACAGCTGGAAGGAGAAGGATCCAGGCGAAGATGACGGTGCTTTTTTGAACACTCATCCTGCCATCCTCCTCAAGCCGCTCTGGCGTGGAGCGCCTCGTCGAAGCGATCCCACACAGGACGCAGATCGACGACTGTCCTTTTCATCCGTGCTTCGTCCATCGCTAACGCAAGGATGCCCGCCTCGAGCGCATTGAGCGTCGAGACGGGAAGTTCGGTGCCTGTGCGGACGCTGTCGAGCAGGTCGGCCGCCATCTGTTCGTCTGCGCCGTAATGCTGGGAAAGTTCGGTTGCGGCATACTTGGTCTCAACGATCTTCTTTCCGGTCAGCTGCTCGTGCACGTCGAGATAGCCGCGGACGAAATCGCCTTCCGCCATCCCGCGCGAACCCATGATGGCAAAGCGGCGGAACTGATCGGGAACGTTGAGATTGGTATGGAAATTCATGCCGACGCCATTTGCATATTCGACGATCGCGACCTGATAGTCGATGATGTCGGCATCGCTGTCGAAGACCCTGTCCGATCCCATCCAGCCGCTGGGTTTGCGATGAAAGAGTTCGAGGTCGTTGATCCCTTCACGCGCTGGATCATTTGCAGGAATGAAGCTCTTGCGTCCGCCGAAGCTTGCGACGCGTTCCGCCCTTGCGCCGACCACACCGTTATAGAGGTCGAGGTCATGGCAGCATTTTTCCAGCATGAAACTGCCGGAGTACCGCTCGTAACGTCTCCAGTCGCGCATGAAGAACGCGCCGTGATAGGGCTCGATATGTTCGGATGCCTCGATCGAGACGATCTGGCCGAGCTTGCCGGCTGCCTGAATGGCGCGAAGGTCCTTGTAGAGCGGCGAGTACCGCAGCACCAGGCCGACCATCAGCCGTTCATGGCCGAACTTTGCCATGAGCCTGGCGAGTTCGATGCTTTCGGCGATCGTGGTGACAATCGGCTTTTCGCAAAACACTTTCAAGCCGGCCTCAAGGCCCAGCCGGATGTGTTCCAGATGCATGTGGTTGGGCGAGCCGATCATGAGCAGGTCGAGCTTTTCGCCGGTGAGAAGCTCCTGAGGCGACGCGTAGGCCTTGCCGACCGAAATACCCTTTTCCGTCAAGCCGGGGAGGCCGGCAGGCTCCGGATCGACATAGCCTGCGATTTCGAAGCTGCTGTCGATAGCCTTGAAAACATAGCCAAGATAGCCGAGCCGGAATCCCAGCCCTACGATTCCCACTTTCATGCTAAAGTCGTTCCCATTTCGTAATTTATTTTCTTCAGGTTGGGGCAAAAATTACAAGTCGTCAACTGTTAACGCGGCTTCTCCCGAAATCATGAAATTAATTTTCATGAGCCGAAAGTCGACCGCGATATCATCTCGGCTTTTCCGTTTGCAGTTTCTCAGATTCGGAGACTTCGCTTGGAGTGGCTATCGGAAGCATGTCGCGATAAATTCCCGGAACGGATCCTTCGATCGGGATCGCGCCAACGCTGCGGCGATAAAATTCCATCGGGCCGGCACCGCCAATGACGCCATAGGCGTAACCCTGGGCGTGCATGTCGAGCAGGGTGGCGATCAGCAAGGCCTGACCGACGCCGTGGCCGCGGGCTGAAACATCCACGCCTGTCGGCCCAAAGAAGCCTTTGGCCGTCGCCTCGTGGCAAGCAAAGCCGATGAGCTCACCGTCTTTGACGGCAACAAAACACGACGGCGGCTGGCGCATGGTGGCAACGGTGGCCTCCGACGCCCATCCGGCGCCAAAGCGCGGCTCGATCCACGAGGTGAGCGCTTTGAGCTCGGGCGCAAGCACCCGGCGGATCAGGATGTCCTGATCTGCCAAACGCTTCTCCAGCACGGGATCGGGCTTAAGTTCGTAGAGTTTTACCAGCATGTCCATGATTATGTCCCTTGTCTTTCATCCCTTGACCGCGCCTGCCGTCAGACCCGCAACGATGCGGCGCTGGAAGAAAAGCACCACCAATATGAGGGGGAGGGTAACGGTAACCGAGGCCGCCATGATCTGGCCGAAGGGATATTCGTAGCGGCTGTTTCCGGCAATGAGGCCGATTGCAACCGGCACCGTGCGGTTCTCGTCCGTCAAAGTGAAGGTGAGTGCAAAGAGGAACTCGTTCCACGCCAGGATGAAGGCCAAAATGCCGGTGCTGGCGAGCGACGGACCCATCAGCGGCAGCAGGATCTTCATCAGAATGCGAAAATGCGAGCATCCGTCGATGATTGCCGCTTCTTCCAGCTCACGGGGGAATTCCCGGATGAAGGTCGTGAGAACCCAGGTCGTGAACGGCACTGTCGAGAGAAGATAGGTCAGAACCAGCGCGCTTGGACGATTGAACAAGCCCATCCAGTTGATCAGCTCGAACATGCCGGACAGAACGACGACCTGCGGAAAGATCGAGATCATCAGGATGATCATCAGCAGTGTCCGGCGCTGCGGAAAATCGATCCGCCCGAGCGCATAAGCGGCACTGAGGCCGATGAAAAGCGACAAGAACGTCGTCGCCACCGCGACATAGGCGGAATTGAGCAGCGAGCCCATGAAGACCGGATTGTCGATCAGTTGCCGGTAGTAGGTAAAATCGAGCGCGGGAACGAGTGCAGCCCGGTAGAGTGCTGCGCCCTGCTTCGTCGAAGACACGAAAGCCCAATAGTAGGGGAACAGCGTGTAGATCAGCACGAGCAGGAGTGCTGCGGACTGAAAGAGCCTCACGATGCGTCGCCGCACCCGGTAGTAGGCGGCGGGTTTGCGTACCGTTCTGTAGAGTGCAACGTCCGTCATTTCGTCAGCTCCCCGCTTGCGCGATCGAGACGCAGCGCGCCGATGATGATGATGGCGGCGAGCGCCACCAAGAGGAACACCCATGTCGATGCGGCCGAGCCGACACCAAGCTCCTGAAAGCTGATGAGCCTGTCGCGCGCATAGATCGACACAGTCATGACATTCTCATTGCTGGCAGCCATGACATAGGCAAGGTCGAACATCCGAAGGGCATCGAGCACGCGAAAGAGCACAGCCACCCCGATGGCCGGCCGAAGCATCGGCAAGGTGATCGACCAGAAGCGCTTCCACGCCGGAATGCCGTCCACCTCTGCAGCTTCGAATATTTCCGGCGAAATCAGCTGCAGTCCGGCGAGGATCAACAAGACCATGAAAGGCGTCGTCATCCACACGTCGGCAAAAATGATGACGCCCATAATCAGCGAGCTGCTCGCCGTCCAGGCTATTCCGTGATCGATAAAGCCCAGTCCGATCAGGATCTTGTTGAGCACCCCGAACTGGTCGTTCAGCATCCATTCCCAGATTTTTGCGGAAACGACGACGGGGATCGCCCAAGGGACGAGGATGGCAGCACGTACCAGCCCCCGTCCCGGGATGGCCTCATTGATCAAAAGCGCAATTGCAAGGCCGAGAACGGTTTCTATCGCAACGGAAATGACCGTGAAGACGATCGTGTTCCTGACGGCCACCCACCAGCTTCTGTCGTTGATCACGTCGAGAAAATTATCGATCCCAACCATGGAATAGATAGAAGGATCATCGAGATAGGCATCGGTGAAGGAAAAGAAGAAAGTCCGCGCGAGCGGCCAGACGGCGACGAGCAGCATCACGATGATGACGGGGACGAGGAAAAGCCATGCGGCCAGGTGGTCGCGGCGGGCCAGACGCGCGCTCATTGCTCTACTGCCCTCACATTGCTGGCAGTCGCCCTTTTTTGCGCGATCCGCCGGTCCGCCGCGTCGAAGACGAATACCGCCTCGTCAGCAAACTTCAGTCCGATCCGCAGGCCGATCATTTCCTTGGCAGGCGGAATATTCACCCGGATCACCCACACGACCTCTTCCGTAATGCGGCAATAGGCAAAATGCTCATGCCCGAGGTCCTCGACACGCTCCAGGACGCCTGATATGCGCCCGGTGCCGTCGGCTGCGATGGTAAGGGCTTCCGGCCTCACGCCGATGGTCGCTGCCGTTGCATCGGAACCCAAAAATCCTGCGTCAATAGAAAGTCCACCAGGGCCCGCAATCTTCTTGCCGCTGGCGGCATCTTGCATGGAAACGGACAGGAAGTTCATCCGTGGGCTTCCGATGAAGCTTGCCACGAAGCGGTTGTCCGGCGCGTGGTAAAGGGTTTGCGGCGTCCCCACCTGCTCGATGCGCCCGTGATTGAGAACAACGATCCTGTCGGCGAGCGTCATGGCTTCGGACTGATCGTGCGTCACATAGATCATCGTCGTCTTGAGTTCGTCGTGAAGCTTGGCGATCTCCATGCGCATCTCCATGCGCAGATCGGAGTCCAGGTTCGAAAGCGGCTCGTCGAAAAGAAAGATCTCCGGCTGACGGACCAGCGCCCGGCCGATCGCAACACGCTGACGTTGGCCGCCGGACAACTCTCTCGGACGGCGATCCAGGAGATGATCGACCTTGAGCATTCTTGCAACGGCGAGCACCTTGTCGTTGATGGCGGTGCGCGCAAGACCGAGCGTTTCCAGCGCAAAGCCGATATTGCGCGCAACGCTCATATGCGGATAGAGCGCATAGGATTGGAAAACAAAGGCAACGCCCCTCTTGGAGGCCGGAACGTCGGTGACATCGTCGCCGCCGATGCTGACGGCACCCTTTGTCGGGGACACCAGACCGGCGACGATACGCAGCAAGGTAGACTTGCCGCAACCAGACGGGCCGACAAAGACGATGAACTCGCCGTCCCTGATCCTGAGATCGACATCTTCGATCACGGAATGCGTACCATAGCTTTTTGAAACGGAGTCCAGTGAAACCGATGCCATCTTACACCCGAACTTGATTATGCTGAAAAGCAACGGCCACTTCAGTGGCCGGCTGCACGGCAGGCAAGCCGGCCGCCGAGCAGGCAAGGGGACCTGCTCGCGCCGGCTTGTCAGGAAAGCCTCAACGGCTCTCCTTCAACTTCTCAAGTCGCGCTGCAAGGGCGCTCAGCCCGGCCTTGATATCGCCGCCGCCTGAAAGCATGTCGTGGACCGAGCGATAAAAGGCTTGCGAAACGCGGTTGTAGCTCGTGCCGGTATAGCCTGAGGGACGGCTTGCGCTATCGGCGAATGCCTGCTGGTTGTCCTTGAGGAAGGGCAATTTTGCCAGCACGTCCGGATCGCTGTAAAGCGCCTGGATCGACGGGTTGTAAGCCGCCTCGATCGCCCGCATCTTCTGCATGTCGGGAGCGGTGATGAAGTTCACGAAATCGGCCGCAACCTCGGGCTTGGCACTGAACTTTGAGACGCCGTAATACATCGGGCCGAGGCAGCCGCTCGACTTTTGGCCCTCCTTGCCGACGGGAAGCGGCATCACGCCGACCTTGTCGATGACAGCACTGCCTTTCTGGTGGGACGTTCCCCAAACATAAGGCCAGTTGCGATGGAAAACTGCGTTTCCGGACTCGAAGATCGCGCGGGAGGCTTCCTCGTCGTAATTCAGCACGCCTTCCGGGCTGATGCTGCCGATCCAGCCTTTGGCCTTCTCGATCGCTTCGGCTGCCTGCGGATTGTCGATCGTCACCTTGCCATCGTCCGAGATGATCGTGCCGCCGCCGTTTGAGGCGATCAGTTCGATAGCGTCGCAGGTAAGACCTTCGTAGCTCTTGGCCTGCCAGGCATAACCCCACATCTCGCCATTGCCGGCGGCGCGTTCCTTGTCCTGGATTTCCTTTGCACTGGCTGCAAGCTCGTCCCATGTCTTCGGCGGCTGTTTGCCGTATTTCTCCAGAAGATCCTTGCGATAATACATCAGCCCGACATCCATATAGGCGGGCATGGCGACCAGCTTGCCGTCAAGCTTGCCTGCGCCGAGCGTCGAGGCGAAATGCTTGTCCTGGTCTGCCTGCGGCACCAGGGTCGTCAGGTCGAGCAGGTTGTTTTTGAACATGCCGAGCCAGATGACGTCCAGAAACAGGACGTCGATGTCCTTGGATTTCGACGCCAGAAGCTGCTGATAAAGCGGGATGGCATCATCCAGCAAAGCCGGCATCTTGTTGATCTTCGCCTCGTTGCCGGTCTTTTCCTTCCAGGCATTGGCGACCGTCGTACAAAGCTCGAACTCGGTCGGCGAGCAGAATACGGAAATGGTTTCCGCATGGGCGTTCCCGGTCCAAATGCCGACGGAGATGGCTAAAGCAGCAAGACTTCTCTTCAACATGAACTGTTCCCTTTTTGTGATAGCGCTTCGGTATCTATGGAACTCTATGGCTCCTGGGTACACATTAGGACTGGTTATATCCAGTCATGTCAATATGGACTTTGTCGAGAATTACGTGGAGAGTGGTTGCAAAATGACAGCAAAGGAAAGGGGAACAGGTTTGAACAAGCGTCAGGAGCGCCCGCTTTCCATTATGCCTCAGAGTCTGGTGGATCGCGAAGATCCCCGGCCGCTCCACAAGCAAGTCTATGAAGCGCTTTTGACGTCGATTCGGAACGGCAAGCTGCCGTTGCGGGGGAAATTGCCCTCGGAACGCGAATTAGTTGATCTTTTCGATGTCAGTAGGATTACCATTCGGCACGCAATACGCGAGTTGGTCCAGCAAGGCGTGGTGACGAGCCAGCCGGGCAAAGGGCTTTATGTGGCAGAACATAGCGGCGGCTTCGAGCTGCAGGTCCTCAAGAGCTTCACCGCCACAGCTATTTCGAACGGCCGCGTTCCTGGACATCGCCTGATCGAGGCACGTGTCCTTCGTGCACCGCTGGAGATCAGCCGGCCGCTTTTCCTGCCGCCCGGCGCCGATGTCGTCGTGCTCTCCCGATTGCGCTTGCTCGATGAGATCCCGGTTGTCATTCAGACGGATTGGCTGCCGGCCGCGCGTGTTCCTGGCCTTCTGGACCTGGATTGGACGGTGGGCAACCGCTCGCTCTATGCAGAGCTGCGCCAGCACCATCACATCCATCCGTCGCGCGGGCAAACAACATTGAGCGCGCGTCTGGCGTCTGCTGACGAGGCGGAGATGCTTGGCTTGCATTCGCCGGCCGCTGTCCTGACCGTCGATCAGATTGCCTTCGACAACCGCAACCGGCCGGTGAACCTCACGGCCCTTGTGCATCACCCGCAACGCTATCCCCTGACGCTCGCGCAATCTGAAACGGGCGACATCGCGCAATATTGACGAGATGTCGACGTGTTCCGCAACCATCGCCACTGGGATGACGACGACGGCACGGGCTTTCCCTACGAGCATTGCGCAGCTCTGTCGCTAGGTGGAACCTGTCGCGAAACGAAATGGGAGGCCCTGAGCCTCTGTGGCGGTCAGGAAAACCAGTGCAAGATCCGCGAATGGGTCTGCACCTAGGGCAGACGAAACACCGCGCATTGCTTCCCTTAAATCGTGTACGTTCTCGGCGGCCAATCCAGTGCGCACCAATGAAGATGTGGCGCACGCCCCCGGGGGCCATTCGATGAGGCCATTACTCGGCAATGGCCCCAATTAGCTTCTTGTTGGACATCGACTCCACGTCGGTGACGACAAGCTTGTCGTCCGAGCGCGAAATCTCGAGGCTTTGGCCAGGTTCGCCAATTTTCCCCGGCACGGATATCGTCGCCGATTGCCCCTCGGAGAGAGTGGCTGAGAAACGCACCGGAACTCCGGCTTCTCCCTCCGCAATCGTTGCAACCACTCGATAACTGTCATTTTCGTCGGTGTAGTAGAAGACGCCATGAAAACCGCCGACATGGATACTTTCCCCCGCCATGGGGGGCAGCTCATCGGCATGCAACGGAGACGCGGCCAGGCCGAATGCCACCAAGCCACCAATAAAGTTGATCATCGCGAGGCTCCGTTTGGATGGTGCCGATCTCGGGTGGCCGGTGGCGACATGATGATGCGATTGCGCGCGCCGGCGGTTAAGTTCTGGATGGGGAGCGCCAAGATTGATCTTGTTCATGGAAGTCACTTCTTTCTTTGTGCTGGATTACAGCTTGAAAGGATGTTACTATCATTTCGATACGAAGTCACTATCGAAATGATACGAACATGAAGAATCTTTCCGACGCCTCTTGCCCAATTGCCCGCAGCCTCACCTGCGTCGGCGACGCGTGGAGCATGCTGCTCCTTCGTGACGCGAGCATGGGCCTCACCCGCTTTGACGAATTCCGCAAAAGTCTGGGCATCGCCCCCACCATTTTGACCCGACGGCTGGCGACGCTGACGGAGGAGCGACTTCTGGAAAAGCGGCGCTACTCGGAGCGGCCTCCGCGCGATGAGTACCAGCTGACCGCCGCCGGACGCGATTTCTTGCCGGTGCTTGTCTTACTGGGTGCGTGGGGACGCCAGTATCGTGGAGAAGGCAGGTTGGCGCGATACGTCGACGCGGAGACAGGAGAGGATATTGAGCCGGTAGCCGTGGATGCCGTCACAGGGGCAAAGATCGGCACTCGCCCGATTCGCGTTGCAACACCCGAATAGCCGGCATGCGCCCGCAGTGCCACTGTACCTGGCCATAGCTCTGAAAAACAACCTACACCGACTCGTCCGCGGCTGTGAATCAGCGTCACACATGGCCTGGGTTCAGGGCGGCCAAGCTAAAGGTGTCCGATCCGGCGACAGGTGACTGATCGTCCCTGAACTCGTGCGTTTGTGTGGAGAATGGTGCCGAAACTTAAGCAATGGGGCGTTGCCGAGCGAGTCTTTGCTTTCCGAGGGCGCCAGATGCAGCCGGTCACAATATTGCTTGTCGATGATGACGCTTCGGTGCTGCAGGTCTTTCAACACGTGCCCACCGACGCGGGATTCGAGGTGCACACGGTATCTGACGGAAGGAAGGCCATACACATTATCTGGGCGCCGCCGATCCGCCCAGGCAAGGGTTGATCTCCGATATCCGGTTGGGAGACGGGCCGGACGGCTGGAAGGTGGCTCGCGCTGCGCGAAATCGCGCCGGGGATTGCTTTACACGAGTGGGAACAATTCCGCCGAGTGGGAAACAAAAGGTCTTCCGAACAGCATCATGCTTCAGAAGCCTTTCGCCCTCGCGCAGTTGGTCACCGCGATCTCGCAATTGCTCAACGAAAGCTCGATCCCGGAAGAGAGCCGCGCGGCTCGACTCCATCCGCTAGAGCTCGAAAAGCTCGAACTACCACAGGTCGCGAGCTCCCATTATCAGTTTTCCGGATCGGCGGCAGACGCATCGCCAGGCGCCTGCGTCCAGCTTAGGCGGTTGGATCATTCATGTATCTCCTTCAATCTCCTGCCTGTGTCCGCGACGGCGGCGCCTTTCGATCCGCAAATAGTGCCAGCAACGGACATTGAGGTGGGTTTCGGACAAAAGGCCGGGGACTATCAGACTGAGGTCCTGGGCGTGGAACAACCCCTTACCCAGGTCGTTGGTTGGCAGCGGTCACGAAAGGCCGGCCCCCGCCGCGAGGGGCTGAGGAGAAGGAACAATGATCTATCCCGAAGAGAAATCTAGTGATCTGACCGCGCCGCTCGCCATCCTGCTGGCAATTGCCGGCATTCTGGCGGCGCTTTTCGCCAGGCCGAAAGGATACCGCCGGCAGCGTTGGGGTTCCACAAACTCAATAGCAGGGGCGGGAAGATGAAAGCCATCGCATCCGTTGTCTTTGGAATCGTCAGCTCGGTCGGGGCGTGCGTAGCCGCCGCATCTGTCGCGTCACACGTCGTGGGGGATGCCGAACCTCATGCTTTCAATGACCTTGCAACGCGCGATCTATGGACTACGAGGCCGGTGAAAGTCGATCCTCGGCAGCAGCGTTATGAACGAATTCCGCCTCTTTATTCGAGCTATGTCACCGAAGCGTCGGCGACTATGACCTCAAGAGCGAGGCGGCCGGATTCCGCTCGCTCGTCAACCGAACGTCACACAACGCAACCAAAACTTTCGACCGAACACCTTGCTTGGTGTGCGGAACGCTACCGCTCCTTCAATCCCGCGACCAATAGCTATCGATCCTATAGCGGTGAGACCCGCGAGTGCTCTTCGCCGTTCCAGCGAATTGTCGCCGAAGCAAATGAACGCGTCGGCACGAAAATGAACACACAGGCGGCAGCCCGGTGCGCCGCTCGATACAAGTCGTATCGACCGGAAGACAATACGTATCAACCATGGGAAGGGCCGCGGCGCAGCTGCGACGCGTCGGACCTCGTCGCGATGAGCAACTGATCACCGGCGGTGATCGCGAGGTGCGGACCATGTTGCAAACGCCGCGGTTGTGAGTTGGAGAGCGGGATAGCAACTACGCTGAAAACTAAAATTCCATCAGGCAAAGACGAGTCTTCAGTTCTTGAGCAGGACCGGAAGCACTTATCGTTTGCATCCAGGCTTCGATTGATTGACCTCCAAGAGCGGAGGGCAGCCTGGATCTCACATAGGCTTATATGTAGCTTTTGATCCATGGACGAAATCCATTTGGCTGCTATGTCCTTGTCGAGATACCAACGCGGAGAAACTCGATGTCAGAACTCGTGGTGCTCGGTTTCGATACCGCCGACAAGGCGGACGCCATTCTCAACCGGCTTGTCCAACTCGAGAAGGAATACCTTGTCGATCTGGAAGACGCGGTCGTCGCAGTCCGCGACAGCTCGGGCAAGGTCCGACTGAAACAAAGTATCAATCTTACCGCGGCCGGCGCGGCGAGCGGCGGCGTTTCTGGTGCTCTGTGGGGATCGCTGGTCGGTCTCCTGTTCCTCAACCCTCTGGCGGGCATGGTCCTCGGTGGCGCCTTCGGCGCCGGATCGGGCGCGCTTGCTGGTTCAATAACCGACTATGGGATCGACGACGATCTCATCAAGCGGCTGGCCGAAGCGATTCCAGCCAATAGCTCGGCGCTGTTCCTTCTCGTCCGGAAGGCGCAGCCCGAGAAGGTGCTGGAAGCATTCAAGGGTGAGCATGCCAAGGTACTGCGCTCGTCGCTGTCTCCGGAGCAAGAGGAGCGTCTACGTCGGGCCCTCGCCGCCGAACCGCTCGTCCCATCTGCTCCGCCTTCGTCCAGCATGTGATGGCTTCTGGACTATTGCGAATAGCGCTAGAAATTTGAAGCTTGTCTGTCGACGGTTGCCTTTGGCTACGGGAGAAGCGTCGAAGACCTCGTGGTAAGGACGTAGCCGGTGAAGGTGCGATTTGCGAAGTCTTTCTCGCGACTATTGAAGACGCAAAGGAAGTTTCAAAGCCTCTTCGAAAAGGCTTGGAAAAGTTCGCAGACGAAAACGAGACCCACGTCGACCAGATCGAAAGGCGGCGCAAATCCGGTCCTCAGGGAGATAGTCGGCTTCGGCAGTAACCCCGGGCGGCTTGGAATGAAACTTTTTCTTCCGAAGCGGTTGCCAGCAAAGCCGCCGCTCGTCGTGATCCTTCATGGGTGCCGGCAAACGCCTGAGAGCTTCGACGCTTCAAGCGGATTTTCCAGGCTCGCCGCCCAGCGCGGATTTGTTCTTCTTTATCCGCAACAGAAGAATGCCAACAATGCCCATGGCTGCTTCAACTGGTTTCGGCCAAGCGCAGTGGCGCGTGACCGCGGCGAGCTGATGTCTGTCCGGCAGATGATCGAACATGCAATTGACCGCCACCGGATCGATCGGACCCGGGTCTACATTGCGGGGCTATCTGCGGGGGGAGCAATGACATCGGCCCTTATCGCAACATATCCCGGCCTTTTTGCCGGTGTCGCGATCGTCGCTGGAATGCCCTTTGGAACCGCAAGGGACGCAGTATCCGCTTTGCGTGCGATGAAATCCGGCACCGCGCCTCCACCGGGCGGATGGGGCAGCCCAGTCAAAGCGGTTTCGCCTGCACAGAGCGTATGGCCACCAGTCTCCATATGGCAAGGAACAGAAGACCGCGTGGTGAAGTCCGTTAACGCGAAGGCATGCGTTGCCCAATGGCTCGAGGTTGGCGGCATCCCGGAAGAAATGCGCCGCACAGTTGTCCGGCCCTGGGGTACGCTCGTCCGGTGGGAGCAAGACGGGCGTTTTCGGGTGTTGCTCTACATGTTACAAGGGTTTGGCCATGGGCTTCCAGTGCGAGATCTCGGGAAGAAGGGCCGGGGACGAAAGCTCGATCCCTATGTCCTTGACGCGGGTATTTCCGCTCCAGCCGAGCTCATGCGTCTCTGGGGTTTGAAACGGTTCGTTCCTTGAACATAACTGCTGCCTTTCTCGTTCCGGGCGAGAAGTCGAACCAAAATGCAGCCTGAAAGCCAAATTTTTATGGTGGCTGGAACGTGCAGCCGTCGACGAATGATGTTGCCGCAGGTATCGTTCAACTGGACGATGGTCGAGCCGCTCACCTCAATCGGCGGCATGGTCGTCGCCGCTTGCCTTGAAACGCTCATAGTCACCCTTGACGTCGTCGGTCGAGGCTGGCGCTGGGAGCCCGCGGATCAACCGCGGGCTCCATTCGATCGGATGAGTGGTTACTTTGAGGTCTTGTGGCTCTGCTGACCCGCTTTGACGTGCTGTTCGTGAGAACCGCCCTGCTTTCCGGACGAAGAAGACTTCGAGGGCGAGGAGCTGGATGCGCTCTTTTCGCCCTTGCCTGAGCTACTTCCCTGCTTCTTTTCTGTTGATGCCATTAGGTGTTTCCTCCATCGAGACCGTGATCGGTCACGCTGCCAAACGTCAGTCAGCGCTGTCTGTTCCATCATCGCATCCTGTGACGTGCCGACAACGCAACCGCACGGCGCGCCCATTGTTACACGTCACTCACCTAATGACCAAGAAAGGGCCCTCGGAATGATGGACCAGTGGCGTTGATGCTCCTGCCGTTGCGCGTCAAGACGACGAGCCGAGGAAGTCGTTTGTGCTTCCGTACGCGCTGGCGTCGCTCCTCGTCTGATGCTTCCCGGGCAACCTTTTACGCATTCTCAAAGTGTCTGTTGTCTCTCGACTAGCGCACTTGTCTGCCGGACCTTTTCGTTCTTCATCCGTGCCTCCCTAGGTGATGCTGGCAATCGCTCGAATGCAGGTTTTAGTCACCATTTGGCTGGCAACTGAAATTTTACGGCGGACGATGGAACTCGCAAAGAGCATGCAAGCAAGGATTGTGTAGCGGTCAGTAACGAACCCATGCCTAAATTGGCTGGAACTTAAAACACCGCAGGGTGTTTCTTCGATCACGGATCCGACATGAGGTCCGCAGAAGAGGAAACACCGATGAAAAACACCATTCTGGCGGCCGCCCTGGTAGGGGCATCCGCGCTCTCGGCACTTGCCCAGACCACCCCCGCTCCCTCGTCGAACGGAAATACACCTGCAGTAGCGACCCCGGACACGAAAAACCCGGCGGCGCCCGTCGAAGGGGCCAACAGCTTTACCGAAGCCCAGGCCAAGGAGCGCATCGAGAAGGCAGGTTACACCGATGTCAAAGGCTTGAAGCTCGATGACAAGGGGATCTGGATGGCGTCCGCCACCAAAGACGGCAAATCGGTATCGGTCGCACTCGACTACCAAGGAAACGTAGTCGCCAAGTAACCAGCACCATCAAGGANAAGAACAATGAGAACCGTAACTGGACTTTTCGACGACTATGCGGACGCGCGCTCGGCCGTGAACGAATTGGAGTCGGCTGGCATTCCCTCGGATGATATCAGCATCGTCTCGAACAATGGGCGCGATCGGGACACCTCTGGCGCAGCAGAAGGTGCGGGAACCGGCGCCGGTATCGGCGCTGCAGTCG
>NZ_ATTQ01000030.1 GCF_000419765.1 Rhizobium mongolense USDA 1844
TGATAAACGTGACCGCCAAAGTCTCTTTCCAGAAGTCCGAATTCCTTCAGACCCCGCAAGCTCCGCCGCCCACGTTTCTCTTTCTTCTCATCTTCAATTGTCAAATAACAGACCAGACATATCCAGTCACAAGGCCAACCGAAACCCGAAAGTCCCAGCCCCAATCAGCAATCCAGCCAATCCGGAAACCCAAGAGCGAAGGACATCGTCGCCAGCAGCGCCGCCGCCCTCGTTCAGTGACGCGGCTTATACGGCTAACCCTCAGACATAGTCAACAGGCCTTTTTGGAAAAAAATGAAATTTCTCTCATTCCATTGATTTCAAAGCGAAATTCGCCTTGATGGTCCTTATGGTGCCTTCGAAGGCTCTGTTTGTACGCCCGCAGGTGGCCATTCCGGTTGAGCGCCGGTAAAAATTGCCTTCGGCCATGGTTCCGCCCTCACAAGATCACAATCGGGTGGTCTCAGAAGGACGCATGATTCACGCAGGCATGGGCGCCTAGATTGCGCCCTGCGGCGTGATTTGACTTCCATGCCCGAAATATGCACATCTTTCGGCCCAGCAGAGCAGCCCGAGTAAGCCCATGAAAGGACGCGGATAAAACTGCCATGATGACGGAGAAGATGATGATCCGCTCGTTGGGTAACGAGCCTCCGCTTCTCGCCGATGGCAGGCGCGCACCCGACAAGCGTGAGGTTTCTTTACGCTGGCTTTCGGGCACGTTCCTCACTGGCATCACATCGAGCGTGCTGATGGGTGTCGCGCTCTTTGCGGCCCTTGATGGCCGTCAGCAGCTGGCGATCCCCGCCGAGGCCTTTGCCAGCATCAATACCCATGAAGATAGCGCCGTTACCCGTGGTGGACGGCTGATCGCCCCCGCGATCGCCGCCAAACCTTCGGACCGGGCAATCATGGAAGTGTCGACGGTCGTCCATGACGGCGACAAGGAAATCGTCCGCCGCCAGCCCTTCTCGCATGTAAAGATGCGGCTCGCCGCCAATCATGTGGCGACCGAGGATTATCCGGATTTCGACGCGCTTGCGATCTTCGCGGCCGATGAGGCGCAGCCCGCACCGGCCGCGCGCACCGGCGCGATTTATGGCTCGGATGTTGAATCCGAGGTCAGCCTCAAGACCGTTCCCTTCCCAACCGGAAAGAGCGACTTTCAGGCGGCGCCAGGCATGACTCTGGATGAAGTCGAGGAGAATGTCCGCTCGAACGGCTCGGCGCTGACTGACGGGGCCACTCAAGTCGCGGCGCTCTACTATGTCGACCCTCAGCGCTTTTCGAACGAGGACAACGATGTAGATCTGACATCAGGCCTGTCGGCCCGTGTTCTCGAGCAGAACATGACGGTGTCCGCGCCGGAATCGATCACGCCGCAGACCGAGGAATTTGCCGACGACATCGTGCCGGCCCGCCAGGACGTCACGATCGTCAAGGCGCTGATGGATTCCGGCTATCCCGAGCCGCAGGCGAAGATGCTCTCTGCCAACCTCGCGCCGCCACTCGGCAGCGACGAGCTTGCCAAGGGCGACGTCCTGCGTGTCGGCATCATTCAGAAAGGCGAACAGGCCAAACTCATCCGCGCCAGCGTCTATCGTGGTACTCGTCATCTCGTCACGATCGCTCTCGATGATAAGAGCCGCTTCGTTGAGGCGAGCGAACCGCCTAGGCTTGACGCGATCGCAACTGCCTTCGATGACAATTCGCTGTCGGTTCCCGCTGGCCAGAACCTGCCGCGCGTTTATGACGGCATTTATCGCGCCGCTCTTTCCTACGGCATGACCAAGGATATGACGGCGCTGATCATCAAGCTGCTCGCGGCAAATGTTGACTTCCAGGCGCAACTGAGGCCGACCGATTTCCTCGAGGCCTTTTTCTCCGTCGCCGATTCGAGCGGCCGCGCGACGCCGAATTCCGAACTGCTTTACGTCAATGCCCGTTTTGGCGATACCGTGACTCGCTTCTACCGCTTCCAGGATGTGGACGGAAACGTCGATTACTTCGATCAGGACGGCAAGAGCATCCGTCAGTTCTTGCTGCGCAACCCGGTGCCAAACGGCATTTTCAAGTCCGGTTTCGGCATGCGACGCCACCCGATCCTGGGTTTTGCCCGCATGCATACGGGAGTCGACTGGGCCGCTCCCCGCGGTACGCCGATCATCGCGACCGGCAACGGCACGGTCGAGAAGGCCGGCTGGGATTCCGGCGGCTATGGCAATCAGACGATCGTCCGTCATGCCAATGGATACGAGTCCTCCTACAACCACCAGAGCGCCATTGCCAAAGGCATCGTGCCCGGAGCCAAAGTTCGCCAGGGCCAGGTGATCGGCTGGGTCGGCACCACCGGCGAATCCACCGGACCGCATCTGCACTACGAGATGATCGTCAACGGCACCAAGGTCGATCCGCTCCGCATCCGCCTGCCGGGCGGCAAGTCGCTGGCCGGCGAAGCACTGGCTAAATTCCAGGACGAGCGCAAGCGCATCGATACGCTCCTGAATAACCAGCCGGTCGATCAGGTCGCCAGCAAGTAGGCCAAATAAAAATGGCGGCCGGAGCCGCCATTTGCTTTCCTGGATGCCGGTCTTTACGCTGCCGCTTCGCTGACGGCGGAATTGCGCGGGCGGAACAGCAAGCGGTCGGAACCATTGGTGACCTTAACCGTCGATCCGTCCGGCACCTGGCCGGAGAGGATCTGCTCGGCGAGCGGATCCTGGACATACTTCTGGATCACCCGCTTCAATGGCCGCGCGCCATAAACCGGATCGTAGCCTTTGTTGGCAAGCCAACTGCGGGCATCGTCATCGAGCTCGATCGTGATCTTGCGCTCGGCCAGCAACGCCACCAGCCGTTTCAGCTGGATATCGACAATCGCGCCCATCTCATCGCGCTTCAGGCGATGGAAGAGAATGATCTCGTCGACGCGGTTCAGGAATTCCGGCCGGAAATTGGCGCGCACGACCTCCATCACCTGCTCGCGAACCGTGTCGCTGTCCTGGCCCTCGCCCAGTTGGGTGAGGTATTCGGCACCGAGATTCGAGGTCATGATGATCATCGTATTGCGGAAGTCGACCGTGCGGCCCTGGCCGTCCGTCAGGCGCCCCTCATCCAGCACCTGCAGCAGGATGTTGAAGACGTCGTGATGCGCCTTCTCGATCTCGTCGAAGAGCACGACCTGATAGGGCCGGCGGCGGACAGCTTCCGTCAATGCGCCGCCTTCCTCGTAACCGACATAGCCGGGAGGGGCGCCGATCAGCCGGGCCACGGAGTGTTTTTCCATGTATTCCGACATGTCCATGCGCACCATCGCCGTCTCGTCGTCGAAGAGGAAGCGGGCGAGCGCCTTGGTAAGCTCCGTCTTGCCGACGCCGGTCGGGCCTAAGAAGATGAATGAGCCGATCGGCCGGTTGGGGTCCTGCAGCCCGGCGCGCGCGCGGCGAACGGCACGCGATACGGCTTGCACCGCATCGCCCTGGCCGATGACCGAAGTCGCCAGTTCGTCTTCCATCCTGAGCAGCTTCTCGCGCTCGCCTTCCAGCATCTTGTCGACGGGAATGCCGGTCCAGCGGGAAACAACATGGGCGACATTGTCCGGGGTCACGACCTCCTGCACCATGGCACTGCGGTCGCCATCCTGGCTTTCTGCATCGGCCAGTTGCTTCTCCAGCTCCGGAATGACGCCATAGGTCAATTCGCCGGCGCGCTGGAACTCACCCTTGCGCTGGGCGATTGCCAGTTCGTTGCGGGCGTCGTCGAGCTTCTTTTTGAGATCGGCGGCAAGACCGAGCTTCTGCTTTTCCGATTGCCAGCGGGCGGTCAGAGCGTTGGCCTTCTCCTCCAGGTCCGTCAATTCGGCATCGAGCCGCGTCAGACGGTCGGCGGAAGCCGCATCCGTTTCCTTCTTCAGCGCTTCGCGCTCGATTTTGAGCTGCATGATGCGGCGATCTAACTCATCGAGCTCTTCGGGCTTCGAATCCACTTGCATGCGCAACCGCGCGGCCGCCTCGTCCATCAGGTCGATCGCCTTGTCGGGCAGGAAGCGATCGGTGATGTAGCGGTTCGACAGCGTCGCAGCCGCCACCAGCGACGAGTCCGAAATGCGAACCTTGTGGTGCTGCTCGTATTTTTCCTTGAGACCGCGAAGGATCGAGATCGTGTCCTCGACCGTCGGTTCATCGACCATGACGGGCTGGAAGCGGCGGGCGAGTGCTGCGTCCTTCTCGACATGCTTGCGGTACTCGTCGAGCGTGGTGGCACCGACGCAGTGCAACTCGCCGCGCGCAAGCGCTGGCTTCAGCAGGTTGGAAGCATCCATCGCTCCATCCGCCTTGCCGGCGCCGACTAGCGTGTGCATTTCGTCGATGAAAAGGATGATCTCGCCGTTTTCCGACTGTACTTCGTTGAGCACAGCCTTCAGCCGTTCTTCGAATTCGCCGCGATACTTTGCACCTGCAATCAGCGCGCCCATGTCGAGCGCCATCAGCTTCTTGTCCTTGAGAGACTCCGGCACGTCGCCGTTGACGATGCGTAGTGCCAGTCCTTCGACGATTGCCGTCTTGCCGACGCCAGGCTCCCCGATCAGCACCGGGTTATTCTTGGTGCGGCGGGAGAGGACCTGGATTGTGCGGCGGATTTCGTCATCGCGGCCGATCACCGGATCGAGCTTGCCCTCGCGGGCCTCGCCGGTCAGATCGCGGGCGTATTTCTTCAGGGAATCGAAGCCTTGTTCCGCATTGGCGGAGTCGGCCGTGCGCCCTTTTCGAATATCGTTGATAACCTGATTGAGGCTCTGCGCAGTCACGCCAGCATTCTTCAGCGTCGCTGAAGTCGAAGCGGAAGTCTCGATCGCCAAGGCCTGGAGCAACCGCTCGACCGTGACGA
Source organism: Rhizobium mongolense USDA 1844 (assembly GCF_000419765.1). Taxonomy (GTDB): domain Bacteria; phylum Pseudomonadota; class Alphaproteobacteria; order Rhizobiales; family Rhizobiaceae; genus Rhizobium; species Rhizobium mongolense. The sequence goes on from NZ_ATTQ01000030.1 coordinate 4,888, forward strand.
AGCTGTCGCCGGCTTTCTTGGCGGCCTCTTCAGCCGTGGAAAAAATTCTAGCGAGCGGTTGGGCGAGATAGATGTTGCCGTTGCCGCCGGAAACCTTCGGCAGCTTTGCCAGCGCTGCATCGTTTGCAAGCCTCGCGGCCTTGGCATCGCCGCCGGCGCGCTCGATCAGCGAAGCGGCCATGCCTTGATCGTCGTCAAGCAGGACCTTGAGGACATGTTCCGGCGTGAATTGCTGGTGACCCTGCGCCAAGGCATAGGTCTGGGCGGACTGAACGAAACCGCGCACCCGCTCGGAATACTTTTCGATATTCATATTCTACCTCCATGGATCGCCCTGCCCTTATAGGCACAGACCGATGATTGAGATTGAGCTCCCTCAAAAGGCGAGCCGTCGCTTCATCCTTTTTGGACATTGAACGAAGCATTCGAGGAGGAATATGGGATGGATTTTCGCCAGTTTAAAGAGCCAGGAACCACGAAACCCGGGCCGAAGAATCCTCCGCGAACGCGCGGCCCGGCCTGATGGCACGAACGTTCAAGACCTGATTGTAGCGCTGCTGGTATGCGTAGCAGCTTCCTAAACAGCAGAGCCTTGATGACCCTCGAGCAAACGATTGCATTTCTGACCTTTTCAGTCGTCGGCGCCATCACGCCCGGCCCGAGCAACGTCATGATCATGGCGACCGGCTCACTCGTGGGTTTGACACGCGGCCTGCCATGCGTGCTCGGTGCTGCCTTGGGAATGTCGTCGCTGTTCTTCTGTGCGGGCCTCGGCCTTGCGCAGTTGTTTCTGCGTTATCCGCTGACGCTGGCGATTATGAATCTGATCGGCGCTGCCTTTTTGTTTTGGCTGGCCTGGAAGATCGCGACCGCGGACGTGACGGAGGCGAAAGGCGACACGAAAGCCGTGGGCTTTCTGCAAGCGGCGGCGTTTCAATGGATGAATCCGAAGGGCTGGCTGGTTGCCGTGAGTGGGATTGCCGCCTACTCCGGCGCATCTCCAGGAAGCGCTTTCGGCTTGGCAGCAACCTTCGCAGTGCTATTTTTTGTGGCAGCCTTCCCGAGCGGTCTCGCCTGGTTGATGGCTGGCGCATTGATGCAGAAACTGCTTCAAGACGCGCGCATTGCGCGCGCCTTCAATATCGTGATGGCAATCGTACTCGCCGGCTCTGTCGCGACAATTTTCGTATGGCCGGAGACGGCAGCCTTCATTCCGTAGCCGCTTCGACCAGAGCCGGTGCTTCGGCGGAAGCGGCCTCGCCCTCGCCTTCTGCGCGGCGCGGACGGCGCGGGCGGTTGCTGGCGTTACGGCGGCGGGGCTGGCGTTCGCGCTGCTGGCCGCCTTCTTCCTCCATGGAGACTTCGGCCGGAATGCCTTCGATTTCCGGCTGAGGGCCGGTTCCGTCATTGGTTTCCTGAGCCGGGGCCGGTAGAGAAGCGGGAGCTTCCGCGTGCTGTTCGCGACGATGCTGCTCGCGCGGCGGCTGAACGACAACGGCATCATCGCTGTCTACCGTATCCAGTTCGTCGCCATCGCGCTCGCCCCCTTCGCGGTCGGTATATTCGTTCCGATCGTCGCGCTGGAAACGTTCCTGCATCTGCGTCTGGGCGGCCGCAATGATGCGGTAATAGTGCTCTGCGTGCTGCAGGTAGTTCTCGGCTATGACGCGGTCACCGGAGCTCTGGGCATCGCGGGCAAGCTGCGAATATTTTTCAGCAATATGCTGAGCCGTACCGCGGATCTTCACGTCGGGGCCGGAGCTGTCGTAGGTCCGCGTCAGCGGATTGCCACCCTTGCGGTTGAAATTGTTGTTGTTATTTCCGCCGCCGTTATTGTTACTGCCACGCCCTCGACCGCGCTTGTTCTGCTGTCCTGGCCTCATAGATCGTTCACCTGAATTCTCTGTTTGTGTGGAGTTATGGCACCAACCGCCGTGGCCGGTAAACCGGCTCAGGGCCTTCGTGCCGCAAGCATAATGCGCCTTCGCGCCGACCTGCCGCTTGTTCTCAAGTCATATTGACTGATTCACGCATTGGGTCGTGTTCAACCTTTGAAACTCTCGTTTAAAAGAGTGGACCCCCGAGGCCGACCAAGTACCGAACGAATCGACGTTCCTTCTTGACTGCCCAACGCGTGAGGGCAACCTATATCGCTTCCCCGGGAAATCCAAGCCTTTTCTTCGCAATAGCAGTAATGTCCTGTTCAATGCTGCAATTTGTCGCTCAAGCGATGGGTGCGAACACAAGCACCCGGTCATTGTGGCCATAATCCTTTGCGGATTCGACGCATTTGAAACCTGCGGCCTCGAAGACCGCCGTTACGTGATTCCGCTGGGCGTAGCCGATTTCCAGTCCTATGACGCCGTTTGGCTGCATGAACCTGGCAGCATCCTTGGCTATCGCTTTGTATGCGTCAAGCCCATCGGGGCCACCATCCAGAGCTGCCGCCGGATCAAATTTCGTCACTTCAGGAGCGAGATTGTCAATGACATTGGAAGCAATATAGGGCGGATTTGAGACGATTGCGTGAAACGTACCGCGAATGTTTTGAAACCAACTTGATTGCACAGTCTCAAACCGTTCCTTCAATCCGTTTCTTGCAGCGTTTGTTTCAGCCGTCCTGAGGGCATCTGCGGATACATCGCTTCCGATACCCGACGCTTCCGGAAATTCGCTCAAAAGCGCAAGGCATATTGCCCCGGTTCCGGTTCCTAGATCAAGGATATGGAGATGTTCCTCCGTCTTTGCAAGGGTTCTTAAATAAGGAAGCATTGTATCGACGAGAATTTCCGTGTCTGGCCGCGGCTCCAACGTCTCGGCGGAAAGCGAAAGCGGTAGACCGTAAAATTCCCGCTCGCCGAGAATACGGTGGACCGGCTCATGCGCCAGCCGCCGTTCCACAGCCACCGGGATCAGCGCCTCTTTATCGGCAGCGACGGGCTCATTACCGCGTGAGAGCATTTCGGTCGAGGAGAACTTCAGCAATCCGGCAACGAGCAGCCTTGCATCCGTTGCGGGATCGGCGATACCGGCTTCGGTGAAGCGGCGGCGGACTTCGGCGAGAACTTCAGAAACCGTCGGCCGCGCTCCGGTCATTGCTGCTCGCCAAGTTGAGCAAGTTGGCTTGCCTGATAATCGGCAAGCAGGGCATCCACCACGTCATTGATCTCGCCTTCCATCATCCGGTCGAGCTTGTAGAGCGTCAGATTGATGCGGTGATCGGTAATGCGGCCCTGCGGGTAATTGTAGGTGCGTATCCGCTCCGAGCGGTCGCCGGAGCCGACCTGGCTCTTGCGATCGGCGGAACGTTCGCTATCGGCCCTTTGCCGTTCGGCATCATAGAGCCTCGAACGCAGTACCTGCATCGCCTTGGCGCGGTTCTGGTGCTGTGACTTTTCCGAACTGGTGACGACGATGCCCGTCGGCAGATGCGTGATACGCACCGCGGAATCCGTGGTGTTGACGTGCTGGCCGCCCGCGCCGGACGATCGCATCGTATCAATACGAATGTCTTCTGGCCGGATCTCAATGTCGATTTCTTCGGCTTCCGGCAGCACGGCGACCGTTGCTGCCGACGTATGAATGCGCCCACCCGCTTCCGTTTCGGGCACGCGCTGCACACGATGCACGCCGGATTCGAACTTCAGCTTGGCGAAGACGCCCTTGCCGGTGATCGTGGCGATAATTTCCTTGTAGCCGCCGGCTTCCCCCTCGCTTGCGGAAAGGATTTCGACCTTCCAGCCATTTGCCGCGGCGAAACGCTCATACATGCGAAAAAGATCGCCTGCGAAGAGTGCGGCCTCCGAGCCTCCCGTACCCGCGCGGATTTCAAGGATCGCGCTCTTTTCGTCTGCGGCATCCTTCGGCAGCAGCAGTATTTGGATTTCCTGCTCCAGCGCCTCGATGCGCTCCTTCACATCCGGCAATTCCTGCTCCGCGAGATCGCGCATCTCACGGTCGACGGACCTGTCTTCAAGCAACGCTTCGAGATCGGAAAGCTCGGCCTCAGCCTTTTCATAGGCGCGGATCTTGGTGACGACGGGTTGCAGCTCGGAATATTCGGAGGCGAGCTTCACGTAGACGTCCGCCGATGGGCCGGCCGACATCCGCGCTTCGATTTCGCCGAAGCGGCGTTCCAGCTCGCGCATCTTTTCAACGGGAAGCTTCGCCACCCTTCACTCCGATTCTTCTTGTAATTTGCTAAAGGGGAATATTGTGGCTCTCGGCGAAGTGGGCAAGCACCTCGCGCATCGGGGTCGTCGCGTGGATATCGTCCAACGCCTCGTTCATGACCTTCGCAAGCGCCGCGGCATCGAGACCGAGCAGCATTGCCTTTACCGGCCCAATCGAGGCCGGCGACATCGACACCGAGCGGAAGCCGAGACCAAGCAGCGCCATCGCCGAGATCGGCTTGCCGGCAAGCTCGCCGCACAATGTCACCGGCGTATTGTTGCGCTCACCGGCCAGCACGATGTCGCGCAAGAGCCTGAGGAACGGCTTGCCCAGCGTATCGAAGCGGTCGGAAACGCGCGCATTGCCGCGATCCACTGCCATAGCGAACTGGAAGAGGTCATTGGAGCCGACCGAGACGAAATCGACAGCCGCCATCAGTTCGTCGAGCTGCCAGAGGAGCGCTGGCACCTCCAGCATCGCACCGAACTGCAGCTTGCGCGGCAGGCCGTGGCCGAAGCGGGAGAGGTGCTGCACTTCCTTCTGCAGAAGCTCGCGAACGGCCGCGATCTCGGAAACCTCGGTCACCATCGGCACCATGAGCTTCAGCTCGGCCCCGGCCGCCGCCTTCAGCATGGCGCGAAGCTGCGTGCGCAAGAGCCCCGGACGGTCGAGCGACAAGCGAATGGCACGCCAGCCGAGTGCCGGATTCTCCTCCTCGTGGCCGCGGAAATAGGGCACAACCTTATCGCCGCCGATATCGAGCGTGCGGAAGGTAACGAGGCGGCCTGCCGCCTGCTTCAGGACGTTGCGATAGAAGATTTCCTGCTCGTCGGCCTTCGGCATCGTGGAAGCGATCATGAACTGCAGCTCGGTGCGGAAGAGGCCGATACCTTCGGCACCCGATTCCGCAAGCTGCGGCAGATCGACCAGCAGCCCGGCATTCATCAGCAGCGAAATCCGCTGCCCGTCCCTCGTCAGCGGCTCAACGGAGCGCAGCGCCCGGAACTGCTCCTGCCGGCGCGCGCGGAACCGGACTTTTTCCTCGTAAGACCTCTGATGCTCCGGCAACGGCCTCAGATGCACATGGCCACCGTCGCCATCGATGATTACGGCATCGCCGTTTTCGGCAAGCGCGACAACGCCTGCCGCCTGGCCGATCACCGGAATGCCCATGGCACGAGCGACGATGACGACGTGACTGGTGACGGCACCTTCCTCGAGCACCAAGCCGCGCACATTGGCGCGTGGGTAGTCGAGCAGTTCGGCGGCACCCATGGCGCGCGCGAGGATGATTGCATCATTCGGGAAACCGTCACCCGACGCGTGGCCGCTGTAGCCAGTCAGTTGCCGCAAAAGGCGGTTCGCCAAGTCTTCGAAGTCATGCATGCGCTCGCGGAGATAAGGATCCGTCAAACGTATCATGCGCGCTTTGGTGTCGCTCTGGACTTTTTCGACCGCGGCTTCCGCCGTCAGGCCGTTGCGGATCGCCTCCTCGAGCTTCCGCACCCAGCCCTGGTCATGTGCGAACATGCGGTAGGTTTCCAAAACCTCGCGATGCTCGCCCTCCATCGACACGTCGCGGCTCGAAAGCAAGTCGTCGATCGAAATCCGAAGCGAACCCATCGCCTCCGCCAGCCTGCGGATTTCCTTCTCCGAATCTTCGTTGAGAAGATTGGTGACGACGATGCGCGGCTCGTGCAGCACGACATAACCGAGCCCGATGCCTTCGTTATAAGTATCGCCGTTGATCGTGACGGAGCGCGTCAGGTCAAGTTCGAGGCCCGGCTTCGTGATCTTCTTGAGCTCGCCGGTGGCAATCATCTCGGCGAGCACCATCGCCGTGGTCTCGAGCGCTTCTAGCTCTTCCTCGCGGTAGGTGCGGCTCGCCTTGTTCTGCACGACGAGAACGCCGAGCGAACGGCCGGTGCGTAGGATCGGCACACCGAGGAAGGAATGGTAGATTTCTTCGCCGGTTTCCGGGAGATAACGAAAAGCGGGATGCGACTGTGCATCGGAGAGGTTGAGCGGCTGCGCCGAAGCGGCGATCGTACCGACGAGGCCCTGCCCCATCTTCAATTGCGATAGGTGGACGGCTTCTTTCTTCAGGCCCTCAGTCGCATAAAGTTCGAGAACGCCGTCAGAGCGCAGCACGTAGACGGAGCAAACCTCCGCCACCATGTTGCTGGCGATCTGCCGAACGATCCGGTCGAGACGCTCCTGCGGCTCCAGCGGCTCCGCCATCAACTCGCGCAGCCGCTTGAGCAGCACGCGCGGACCGCCGGATAGGTCTCTCATGGCGTCTCAAGCTCCAAAAACAAAAGCAAAGTAACCCGGCAGATGCCGCGTGACTTCACAACTTAAATGCGGCAGACCTGCTGGGAATCAATTCTTATCCAGACCGTAGCAGGAATGCAAAGTTCTGACAGCGAGTTCCGCATAAGGACCGTCGATCAGGATGGAAATCTTGATTTCCGAGGTCGTGATCGCCTTGATGTTGATGCCCTTCTCGGCAAGAGCCTTGAATGCGGTGGCGGCAACACCGGCATGCGAACGCATGCCGATGCCGATGACCGAAACTTTGACCAAGCCCGATTCGTTCTGCACGACGTCGTAGCCGATCTTCTCCTTGTTCTCGCCGAGCACCTTGATCGCCTTCTCGACGTCGCCCGAAGGCACGGTGAAGGTCATGTCGGTCTTTGAACCGTCCTCGGAAATGTTCTGGACGATCATGTCGACATTGATATGGCTCTCGGCGAGGGGGCCGAAGATCGCGGCGGAAACGCCGGGCCGGTCGGCAAGACGGCGAAGCGAGATTTGAGCCTCATCCTTGGCGTAGGCGATGCCGGTGACTACTTCTTGTTCCACGATTTCATCCTCGTCACAAATCAGCGTTCCGGGCGGATTCAACAAATCACCCATGCCCGGAGCATCGGGATCTTCGAAAGACGAGCGCACGAAGGTACGGACCTTGTGCACCATGGCAAGCTCGACCGAGCGGACCTGCAGCACCTTGGCGCCGAGCGAGGCCATTTCGAGCATTTCCTCGAAGGCGATCTTCTTCAGTCGACGCGCCTGCGGCACGATGCGCGGATCGGTCGTATAGACGCCGTCGACATCGGTATAGATATCGCAGCGATCGGCTTTGACAGCGGCCGCGATCGCCACCGCCGACGTATCCGAACCGCCGCGGCCAAGCGTCGCTATCCGATTGTCCGGCCCGAGACCCTGGAAGCCGGCGATGACGGCAACCTGACCCTCGCCCATGCGCTTGATGATGTCGGCACCGTCTATTTCAAGGATGCGGGCAGCGCCATGCGCATTGTCCGTGCGGATCGGGACCTGCCAGCCCTGCCAGGAGCGCGCATTGATGTCCATGGCGTGCAGCGCGATCGCCAGCAACCCGGAGGTCACCTGCTCACCGGAAGCGACGACCGCGTCATACTCGCGCGCATCGTAGAAAGGTGAATTGGCACCGACCACCTTCGGCGTCCCCTGCACCCAGCCGACCAGCTCGTTAGTCTTGCCGGACATCGCCGACACCACCACCGCAACCTCGTGGCCGGCATCGACTTCACGTTTCACATGGCGGGCAACGTTCTTGATGCGGTCCAGATCAGCGACGGACGTTCCGCCGAATTTCATTACGATGCGTGCCATAAGCCTCTACCACAGCAAACGCCGGGAGAGACGAAAGCCAGACCCGGCATGACGGAGCCCTGAAAAAAGCATGGCCGAAGGGTCGGATAAGGAGTCTGTGGAACCCTTCTAAGGCCTTGCACCCAAGGGCCCAAGTTGCGGCGTCTCTTAGCGAGTTTGAATGGGGGTGGCAAGGTGGCCGTCGACTGAAACGGAAAGACCCGAGGGACAATCTCAGCCACCTTGAGGAAATCCGCTGATCGCGCATCGGATTCGGTGTAGGATGTTTTTCATGAGTGAGGCCCGGTCTTTATTCGCACAACTGCGCCAGTCGGCGCAGCCGAAAATCGTCGATGCTATAGAGCGGCTCGTCCATGACGCCCCCGACCGCAAGCTTTGCCGTGTCAATGCGCTTGCCTTCGCTGCCAGCGAGGACCTCGACGAAGAGCAGGTGGTCAACGCCTTCCTGCAGGCGTCCCGCCTCGGCATATTCGATCTGTCATGGAACGTGCTGTGTCCCGGCTGTGGCGGGGTACTCGACGCCAATACCTCGCTGAGGACCGTCCAGAGTGACGAGTATAACTGCGCACTTTGCGCGGCGGGCTACGAGCCGACGCTGGACGAGATGGTCGAAGTCACCTTCACTGTTAGTCCGCGGGTGCGCCGCATTGCCGCTCACAATCCGCACGAATTGCCGCCATTGGAATATTTCCGCCAGATCTATTGGAGTTCAGGTGTCGACCTGCCGGAGGAAGATTTTGAGGCGAAGATCGACGAATTCGTACTTGAATCCCTTGAACTGCCGCCGGGAGAGAAAGCGGTCATTTCCCTGCAGCTGCCTGCGGATTTCGTCATCATCTTCGAACCGGTCACCCATGCAGCGCAGTTCCTGGATATCAAAGGCGAGCCAACCAAGGAGCGGCAGAGCCTCTCGCTTGTATTCGATCGCGCACACCGGCATAGCGAGCCCCTTGAGCTGAGGCCCGGTCCGGTGCGCATTTTGGTGGAGAACCACACCGAGGTCCGCACCTTGCCTTCTGTTTGCATAGCGAACGAGGCCCTGCATGGTTTGCTCGGCCGCCGCCGTCCGTTCCTGACTGCCAAGCGCCTGCTTTCCAACCAGACCTTCCGCGACATCTACCGCACCGACACGATAGAAGTGGATCAGCGGTTGAAGATCACCAGTCTGACCTTCCTCTTCACCGATCTCCGCGGTTCGACTGAGCTTTACGAAAGAGTAGGCGACCTCGCGGCATTCGACCTTGTGAAAACACATTTCAGCATTCTCAACGACATCGTTGGCGCGGAAGCGGGTGCTGTCGTGAAAACAATCGGCGACGCGGTGATGGCCACTTTCCCGACCCCCGACCGGGCAGTCATCGCCGCTATGCGAATGCGCGAGGCGATGCGCAAGCTCAACCAGGAACGCGGCAATGAAGATCTGCTTCTGAAGATCGGCATCCACGAAGGACCATGCATCGCCGTGAACCTGAACGAACGGCAGGATTACTTCGGGCAGACGGTGAACATCGCCTCGCGCGTCCAGCATCTGGCCACATCGCGCGAAATCTTCGCGACCGGCTCGGTGTTGGGCGACCCGCGCGCCTTCAGCCTTCTGACGGATCGCGGCCTCAATCCGATGTCGCAAAAAGTCACGCTTCGCGGCATCGCCCAAGAAATCAGCATCTTTGCGATTCCGTGAGCCACCTTCTTGGCCTTCGAAGGCGGCTCAGCACTCATTGATTTTTGATGATGCTGATGGCGCCGCTCACCTCGAGGATCGCGAAGCGGATGTCCTGACGCTTTCGACACCTTGTTGATTGCGCGCGGCCTCGAGCACGTCTTCCATTTGCAGCCTGCAGCCGCGCATGGCCTCCTGGTCTGCAACGCCATTCGCAATCAGAATGGTCGGAACACCGTCGATGACCATGCCCGCACGCGGTGACCAGCTCTTGAGATAGGAGAGCAGGATATCTGCAAGAAACAGCGTCAAGATCAGCACGATCGCATTGGTTATCGAAAAATCGTTGCCGAGCATCGCCTGCTGCGTCGTCTCGGAGACCACCAACAGGATCACGAGGTCGAACGGCGTCATCTGTGCGAGCGTCCGGCGGCCCGACAGGCGAATGACGACAAGGAAGGCTAGATCGAAAGGCCGCGAATAACGCTTTCCATATCGAGTTCTCCTCACGGAAGGATCAAGACAAGCGGCGCCGAAACGTGATCGCCGATACCGAGACGAATGCGATGAAAGCCCGGCGACTGGGTGTGCAGGCGGAACCTGACATCGATCGGCATGCCTGGATCCCCGGGAAACTGATAATGGATCAAGCCGGCTTTGGACGTCACCGCCTTTGATGGCAGCTCGCGAGGATAAGACCGAAAACAAACCAGGCGGCGCGCTGAACGATCCAGACCCGCCGTTGAAATTCCCGATCTTCCGTGACGCCGTCGGGCAAATAGTCGCTGCCGGTCCCTTTGTTCGTCATCTGCGCCGCCTTTATCCGCCTGCGAGATAACGCCGCGGGTCGCAACGAGTTTCAATAATTCAAGGAACCCACCCTATGCCGAGTTAAAAGGTCGGAGGTTCCAATGAACAGAGGACGGCTCGGCGCCATATGTCGACATGCAGCGCCCATGCTGCAGGCGCAACCAGTCGAAACACTGGTGATTACGGGCGGCGAAACCGACGTGTGCGTGATGGCGACGACGATTGATCTGGGCTACCGCGTCATCTGTGTCGAAGATGCGGTCTACCAGCAACGACGACCAAACCTCCGATGCCTCGCTGGAACTTTTGAGAGATCGCTTCTCCGTTCAGCTCGAGCTGATGGCAACGGATGACTTTTTGCAGCAAGCACGTGGTTGATCGAGGATGCTTCACTATATCCGTTGAAACTGGAGCCGCATAAGAAAGCACGCACTCCTTCACGCCGGCAGAAGCCACGATGAGTAAGCCACTGGAAACCATCACGCCACATCCGCTGGACCTTCCTGCAATGGAAATCGCAAGCGGTATCTGCCAGGGCCGGTTCGCCTCCGAAAACGTAGTGGCGGAATCGATCCGCCGCGCCAAGGCGGTGCGCGAAACGCTGAATCCGTTCACCGTCCTCCGTGAGGAGCAGGCGCTCGAAGCGGCCCGCGAGGCGGATCGCGCCGTCGCCCGCGGCGAAGCAACCGGCCCACTACACGGTGTACCGTTCGCCGCCAAGGACCTGACGCCGACCGCAGGCGATCTGACGACGCTGGGCTCATGGACAAAGGGCGACTGGGTGCCCGCCGAAACAGCGCTCTGCATCCGTCGTCTTCAAGCCGCGGGTGCCATTCTGATGGGAAAAACGACAACGCCTGAATTCGCCTTTGCGAGCTTCACCGAAAGCCCGCGCTGGGGCGTGACCCGCAACCCGTGGGATCCGGAGCGCACCTCCGGCGGCTCCTCTGGTGGGTCGGCCGTTGCGGTCGCGACCGGCGTCGTGCCCTTCGCGGAGGGCACGGATATGGGCGGCTCTGTGCGTATTCCCTCCGCATTCTGCGGCACGGTCGGTCTGAAACCGAGCCTCGGACGAATTCCGATGACGATCCTGCCAAGCGTTTTCGACAACATCTCGCATTTCGGTCCGCTGGCGCGCACGGTGGGAGACGCCATCGCCTTCATGGAAGCGGCCTGCGGTCCGAGCGACGAGGACATTTCTTCGCTGCCGATCGGCTTCATGTCACATGCGGCACGAGACGGCCGGTTGGAAGGCAAGCGTTTCGCACTCTCAATGGACCTCGGTTACTATCGTATCCAGCCGGAGGTCGAGCAGGCGATACGCGTTGCTGTCGATGAATTGCGCCGCGCCGGCGCCACCGTCGATGACGTCCCGATGCATTGGACGCGCTCGGTCAACGATGAATGGTTCGATCTTTGGTGCGTCTTCATGTCTGGCTTCTTCGGCGAGACAATTACCGAATACCGGGAGAATATGGATCCCGCCGTCGTAGCGATGATCGAGCGCGGCTTTTCAATGAATGCCACCGCCTACAAGCGCGTGGAACTGCTGCGCACCGCAATGTGGCGCGATATGTCAAAGCTCTTCGAGAGCTACGACGCCCTGCTCTGCCCAACATGCGCCATCACCGCTCCGCTCGCCAGCGGAACTGACGACGACTATGTCGCGACCTGTCCGGACGGCCGTTTCGCCGGGCTCGACATGACCTGCCCTTTCAACATGCTGCCGCAACTGCCCGCGCTTTCACTGCCGGTCGGTCCCGCAGCAAATGGCATGCCGGTCGGGCTGCAGATCGTCGGACGCCGCTTTGCCGACGAAGACGTTCTGGCGATAGGCGCGGCACTCGAGGCGCGTCTTGCCATTCCCCGTTTTCCTGCCCCTTGACTTATGCTGCTGATCGTCCGACTTCACTCACGACGAACGCAAGGAGCAGGGTCATGAGCGACGCGGCAAAAAGCACGATCGACCAGAGCGAGGTGGACCGCTTTTCCGCAATGGCGGCGGAATGGTGGAGCCCGACCGGCAAGTTCAGACCGCTGCACAGGTTCAACCCGGTGCGCCTCACCTATATCCGCGACAATGCAGCCGAAAACTTCGGCCGTGACCAGAAGAGCCCGCGTCCGCTGGAAGGCCTGCGCGTGCTTGACATCGGCTGCGGCGGCGGCCTGCTTTCGGAACCCGTCGCCCGCATGGGCGCAAGTGTTGTCGGTGCCGATCCCTCGGAGAAGAACATCGGCATTGCCTCGACACACGCGCAAGCGTCTGGCGTCACAGTCGATTACCGCGCAGTCACCGCCGAACAGCTTGCGGAAGCCGGCGAGACCTTCGATATCGTGCTGAACATGGAAGTCGTCGAACATGTCGCCGACGTCGAATTCTTCATGACGACCTGCGCCAGGATGGTGCGCCCCGGCGGGCTGATGTTCGTCGCCACCATCAACCGCACGATGAAGGCCGCCGCACTCGCGATCTTCGCCGCCGAGAACATCCTACGCTGGCTGCCGCGCGGTACGCATCAATATGAAAAGCTGGTCCGCCCTGAAGAGCTGGAAAAGCCGCTTGCGGCGAGCGGCCTGACGATTATCGAGCGCACCGGCGTCTTCTTCAATCCGCTGTCGAACCAGTGGAACCTGTCCAAGGATATGGACGTGAACTACATGCTGCTGGCGAAGCGGCCCGAGTAGCGATCAGTTCACGTCTTCGGGCAGGACCGGAAGCGCTGCAATTTCGATGCCTTCTTCGAGCAGCGCCTGAGCCTCGTCGGTCGTCGCCTGTCCGATGATGCCACGGGCGTCCGCCTCACCATAGTGAATCTTGCGAGCTTCTTCGGGAAACTGCGTGCCGACATCCTCGGCGTTCGCCTTGATGTGAGCGACAGCTGCCTTCAGCTTCTCAAAGGCGTCGCGGCGCGCGGTATCCATCGCCAGCGTCTTCATCTCGTCCTTCTTGCGGGCGGTCGAGACGGATGGCGCCATCAACGCCTTCGAGATGGATGTGGAATTACAGACCGGACAGGTGAGGTAACCGGACGCAATTTGCCGGTCGAAATCGGCGCTTTCGGAGAACCATGCTTCGAATTCGTGGGCATTCTCGCAACTGAGGGAATAACGGATCAAGTGGCGACGCCTCCCACGACAGCCCCTGTTATTTTTTCGATCGAGAATTCACGGCCGTTCTTCAGATTCGGAATCTTGTCACGCGCGGCCTTGACCGCCGTTCGGTCGATGTCCGCGACAATCACCGCCTCGCCGGTACCGCCGGCCGAGGCCAGCACCTTGCCCCAGGGATCGATGAACATCGAATGCCCGTAGGTCTCGCGGCCGTCCTCATGAAGCCCGGCCTGGGCCGCAGCAATGACGAAAACTCCGTTTTCGATGGCGCGGGCGCGAAGCAGGATTTCCCAATGCGCCTCACCCGTCTGCCTCGTGAACGCGGCAGGCACCGTCATGACTTCCGCCCCGGCAATTGCCTGGGCGCGGAAAAGCGCAGGAAACCGAACATCGTAGCAGATCGTAAAGCCCATTTCCGCAAATGGCAGCGACACGACGCGCGCTTCCGAACCCGGACGATAGGCGGCACTCTCCCGCCAGCTTTCGCCGTTATCAAGATCGACGTCGAACATATGGATCTTATCGTAGCGATTGAGGATTTTGCCTTCAGGGCCGAAGAGAAAGCCGCGATTGGCGATTTTGCCGCCGTCGAGTGCGATCGCCGTCGAACCGACGTGCAGGTAAATGCCGAGTTCGGCAGCGAGTGCGGACGCCGTTCTGACGATGATGTCGTCCGACTCGTCCCGCAACACCAGTTTCGCGGCAACCCTGTCGCGCTGCAGCATGCCGGTCATTTCTGGCGTCTGCACATAGATCGCGCCCTGGGCTGCTGCCTCACGCACCAAGTGCATCATCGAGGCCGCGTTCTTCGCGGGATCGACTCCGGAACACATCTGAACGACAGCGGCCTTGAACGTCATCGGTCTCCCCTCAGGCTACCAGCATGGGATCGAGCCCGCCGGCCCGGTCCAATGCATAAAGATCATCGCATCCGCCAACATGCTGCCCGCCTATGAATATCTGCGGGAATGTCGTCCTGCCATTTGACCTGCCAATCATCTCCTGGCGAAGGTCCGGCGAAAAGGTCGCGTCGTGTTCGACATAATCGATCCCTTTCTCTTCGAGAAGAGATTTTGCGCGAGCGCAATAGCCGCAGAACTGCCGCGTATAGATGATGACTGGTGCCATATTTTATCTCCAGACGGATGCCGGTTTCTTTTTCTCATATAGGTTCCGAGAAAGCCCTTGCAAAGGTTAAAACCGTGATGTCCACGGCGCCCGCCCGCCGAAGAACGCGGGCGGGCAAGCTCTGCTGTCTGATTGAACTGGCGTGACAGATACCGGAGCGACGAAGCGGAACCGGAACCAATACGTTGCTGGCCCCGATCATGCCGTCGCTGGCGCGAAGCATCCAGCCCGCCACCATCGGCGCCAGATTTGAGACCGTGGGCGAGATCGCCGACGGCGTGATCGTGCGCGGCGACCGAGCGAAATCGGTCGAAGGGCGGTGGATTGGCGATCGCCGCGGCGCTCAGGATACCTGCGTCAAGATCGTGCGAGAACGGCAGCCCCGGCACTTCGCAGTAAGGCCGCTCGATGAAGTGCACGCCGGACCAGCGTTTCGGACACAATCCGCGGTGGCCAGCAGCAATAATGCCGCAGGCGGCGCGGGCAGGCGGATAGAGCCGATCGGCGAACATGGCGAAGGGCGCAAGAATTGCGTTAACCGGAGCGCCCCGGTCGTTCGAAATTGATGAGCCCCATTTGCGAAGATTGGCGCTTGCCGCAGGAAAGGAAAATCCGCCTTGCCGCCCTTCGCGCGCAGGACTATGGACATGCACATGGATATGATCTTCGACCGGACCGCGATCGCTGCAAACCGCCGTCGCGCACTGAAAAACGCCGATCCGAAAGCTGCCTTTCTTCTGGATATCGCTGCCGCGGAACTTGCCGATCGGCTGGCCGTCGTCGAACGCCGTTTCGAGACCGCCGTGGAACTGCACGGAATGACAGGAGCAGCGGCACGGGCGGCAGTCGCAACTGGCAAGATCGGTGAGATGACCCGGGTCGAGGCGGAACAGGCATTTGCCGCGCCGAATGAAGTGCTGGCCATGGCGCCACTTGAGGATGTGCCGATCGAGCCGCAGTCGGCCAACCTCGTTCTTGCGCCGCTCTGTCTGCATCTCACCAACGACACGCCAGGCGTCTTCATCCAGGTTCGCCGTGCTCTCAAGCCCGACGGCCTATTTCTTGCGGCCATCCCCGGAGCAGGTACTCTCCAGGAACTCAGGGACGTTCTGCTTGCAACGGAAGCGGAGATGACCGGAGGCGCCAGCCCGCGCGTGATCCCATTCGCCGACGTCCGCGATGTCGGCGGCCTCCTCCAGCGCGCCGGCTTCGCGCTGCCGGTGATCGACGCCGAGACCTATACCGTCCGCTACGATTCCCTCTTCCCGCTGATGAAAGACCTGCGCGCCATGGGCATGACCAATCCGCTCGCCGCCCGCAGCCGCAAGCCGCCCACCCGCGCATTCTTTCTGCGCGCAGCAGAAATTTATGCCGAGCGCTATTCCGATCCGGACGGGCGTATCAGGGCGACTTTCTCGATCATCTATGTTTCAGGATGGGCACCGCATGAAAGCCAGCAGAAGCCGTTGCAGCCGGGCTCGGCGAAAACGCGGCTTGCCGATGCTCTGCGTGTGGAAGAGCACAAGGTGAAGCAGTGAATGGAGGCGAGCCGGTTGAGCGCCTAGTGGTTGTCGAGGTTGTTGGACACCGTATTGAAGGTGTTTTGCAGGCCGTTGCCGAAGGTCGTCAGTCCGCCGACAAGGGCGGCTGAAATCAGGGCGGCCAGTAGACCGTACTCGACGGCGGTCGCGCCGCGAACATCTGCAAGGAAAGCTTTCAGAATACGCATGCCCCACCTTTCCCGCCAAGGCGGATATTCGATTTCCTCAGCAGCCGGCTCCTGAACCGTACCCCTGGACAACGCAGACCGAGCCGGGCGTGTCCTGCAGGACGCTACGTCGGATCGTGTAGCGCTTGCCGTTTTCCGTTCTCGGGATCGATCCGGTCGTGATCGTATCGAACTCGGCCGGAACACTGGCGAAAACGCTCGACTTGGACTTGTCGGCAAGCATCGGCGTGAGGATGAGCGTCAGGGCAACGACCGCGGTGCCGAAAAGCAAAGCGAGATTGAGCGCGCCCGTCCTGCGCGAAGCATTCGAGCTCTGTTCTTTCTCTCGGACAGCTTTCCAGAAATCGTCGTCCATGCGTCAAGCCTTTTACTCACACGCCAGTTGCTTGAGTGAGGCCGATCTTTGGCAGAAGGTGATAAACGATCGATTAATAACTCCGGCCGAAACCGGTACTTTGCCGCAAGAAAGCGATAATTCGCTAAAGTAGATCCTGAAGCATCGGGATCAACGGCTCGTCGGCTGGCGGCATCGGATAATCCCTCAGAGCCATGGGTTTTACCCATTTCAAAGCCTGGCCCTCCCTGCCCTGGGGAATGCCCTCATAGCGGCGGCAAACATAAAGTGGCATTAGGAGGTGAAATGTGTCGTAGCTGTGGCTGGCAAATGTCAGCGGCGCGAGGCAGGCAACCTTGGTCTTGACGCCAAGTTCTTCCTCGAGTTCGCGCACCAAGGTCTCCTCCGGAGTCTCGCCAGGTTCGACCTTGCCGCCGGGAAACTCCCACAGGCCTGCGAGCGACTTTCCCTCCGGCCGCTGTGCCAGAAGGATACGGCCGTCGGAATCGATCAGCGCGCAGGCGGCAACCAGCAGAATATTCTTGCCGGCTTCACTCATTGCGCCTGTTCCCGGCGCCAGTAGCTGTAGCGGTAAGCTTCGCGGAAACCGAGACGGTCATAGAGCGCCAGAGCCGGCAGATTTGCAGCCTTGACCTGCAGCCAGGCCGAGCGGGCGCTGCGCATGCGTGCCCAGCGAAGGGCAGAGGTCAGGATTTCGAGGCCGAGACCCTCCCGCCGCCGCTTCTTAGCCACCGAAAGCGACATGATGCCGGCAAGATCGTTGTCCTGAACGCAAAGCACGGTTGCAAGCGGGCCGGTTTCCGGATCCTCGATCATGAAGAGACCGCACGGCGGTCCGATCGCGTTAATGATCTCCGCAAGCGCCGGCTTCAGCTTCGGGGAGACTTGATCCGTCGCGAGATTGGCATCGACGAAGCGGCCGATGTCATGGGTCGGCAGGTGATCGAGCGTGTCCGGCAGTTCGGCATGCGCCAGGTCGCAGGTCATGACGATTGTCTCGTCGAAATGCGTCCATTGATGCTCTTTGACGAGATCGATCAGAACCGGCGACGCAAGCGGTGTCTGGCGAATAACCGCCGGGCGGCCATAATCCTCGAATTTGCGGCTGGCCTTCTCCAGCCGGACTTCGACGTCGCGATGATCGGAAGGGTCGAGCGGCACGATGGAATTCAGCCGGTTCGACGGATGGCCCGCCGTCAACCGCACCTGCCAGCTTCCGTCATACTGCACGGAAGAAGCCGGCCACGCCCGGAAACCGACAGCTTCCAGCCTGCGTACGAGCGGCAAATTTGCCTTTTGGGACAATGTTTCAGTCAATGAACGATCAGCTCCGGTAGTCGCCGTTGATCGCCACATACTCTTTTGTGAGGTCGCAGGTCCAGACTGTAGCCGCGCCCGCGCCGAGCCCAATATCGACTTTAATCGGAATATCCTGCTTCTTCATCACATTCGAGGCGGCTTCCTCCGAGTAACCAGGGTCGCGCTCACCGTTAACCGCGACACGTACATCGCCGAACCAGATGGCCAGTCGATCGCGATCGGCCATCTCGCCAGCCTTGCCGACGGCCATCACGATGCGGCCCCAATTAGCGTCTTCGCCGGCGGCAGCCGTCTTCACCAGGGGCGAATTCGCGATCGAAAGCGCAATGCGCTTGGCAGCCGCATCGCTCTCTGCGCCGGTCACGTTGATTTCGAGCATCTTGGTGGCGCCTTCGCCATCACGGCAAACTTGCAGCGACAAATCCTTCAACACTTCATTGAGCGCCGCGCGGAAGGCGGCAAGGCGCTGATCGTCGGCACGATCGATGCGGACCTGACCGTCCTCGGCGGCGGCAGCCGTGGCAAACAGCATCAGCGTATCGGAGGTAGACGTATCGCTATCCACCGTCATCGAATTGAAGGTCGGGCCGACGCCGTCCGAAAGCAGTGCCTGCAGGGCGGCGGGCGCGATGTCGGCATCCGTGACGACGAAGGAGAGCATGGTCGCCATGTCGGGTGCGATCATGCCGGCGCCCTTGGCAATGCCGTTGATCGTCACTTTCACGCCGCCGATTTCGGCACTGCGGGTCGAAACCTTCGGATAGGTGTCCGTGGTCATGATCGCCTTGGCGGCTTCGAACCAGAAATCGCCAGTCGCCTCGGCATGCATCCTGTCGAGAACACCTGCGAATTTCATCGCATCCAGTGGCTCGCCGATCACGCCGGTCGACGCCAGATAGACTTCATTCTCGGCGCAGCCGACGGCAGCGGCAGCCGACTTTGCCGTCAAGGCGGTCGCCTGGCGTCCCTTCAGGCCGGTGAAGGCATTGGCGTTGCCAGAGTTGACGACGACGGCGCGCGCCACGCCGTGCGGCAGATTGCCACGGCAGAAGTCGACGGGCGCCGACGGGCACTTCGATCGCGTGAAAACCCCCGCAACGGCGGCCGGCTTGTCGAAGACCATCATCAGCACGTCGGTCCGGTTCTTATACTTGATGCCTGCGGAAGCGGTCGCCATGCGCACGCCGCGCAGCGCCGGCATGGTGGCAAAGGTTTTCGGAGCGAGCGGAGAAACGGAACCGGACATGAGGATCGACCTGGCTATAGGCATTTCCAGGCGACTTGGAAAACGGTTCGCCGTCAGGAAATGCGACAACAGAGGATAGTGAAGGGCCCGGAAGAACCGGGCCCTGGATGGAAATTACTGCTGCGGCTGAGTTGCTGGCGCCTGCTGCTTGTTTGCGTCGTCGTAACCCTTGCGGAGCGTTTCGTCCATGATATCGACCTTGGACGTTTCCTTCGCCTTGGCGAGGAGTGCAAGGTACTTATCGCGCATGACAAGCTGACGAACCTGGTCCTTGACCTGATCAAGCGGCGGCGGCGGAGCGTCGCGCTTGTCCTCGACCTTGATGACATGGAAGCCGAAATCGGTCTTCACGGGCGTCTTGGAATAGGTGCCCTTTTCGAGAGAGAAGGCTGCGTCCTCGAATTCCTTGACCATGCGACCCTTGGTAAAGTAGCCGAGATCGCCACCGTCAGCCTTGTTCGGGTCGGTGGACTTTTCCTTGGCAAGTTCTGCAAAGTCCTTGCCGCCGTCCAGCTGCTTGATGACATCCTTTGCCTCTTCCTCGGTCTTCACGAGGATGTGGCGAGCATGAACTTCTTCCTGCTTCGGAAGGGCTGCGACTTCCTTGTCGTAGCGCGCCTTCACTTCATCGTCGGTAACGGTATCGACGACATGCTTCTTGAAATAGGCATTGTGCAGTTCGCGATCCGAGAGATACTCTATGCGCTTCTTGAATTCGCTGGTCTGGTCGAGCTTCTCGGCAGCCGCATCGCCGGCGAGCAGCTTGACGTCGATCGCGGCCGAAAGCGCGGCAACCTTCTTCTGATCGTCCGGGAGCTGCGCGAGCTGGGGATCGAGGTTGGCGACGGCCAGATCGAGTTCCGACTGATGGATCTCAAGGTCGCCGACCTTGGCAACCACTGCATCCGGCTTGTCTTCCGCATAGACCGGCGCCTGAAGCGCAACAAAAGTTGCAAGCGCCATCACGGCGAGTTTGTTGTAGCTCAACATCAAATAACCTTTCAGAGTTACATCACCGGCTTCAGCATTCGTGAATCCAGCCCAAAACAGCCATCAACACTGGAATGTGGCCTTTCTATATCAGCCAAATCCGTTGACATCATTCGACCCCCCTCTTATCTGTCACGCAACCTCGCGTCCAGAAAAGTTTCCTGGCGTTTCGAGACGTGTGCCTGATTTTCGGCTGGGTGTACGTATAAGAAAAGCCGGGGAAGAATATATTGAGAAAGGACCAGTCATATGGTCAGCTTCGGCGGTCTCGCCCGCAAAATATTTGGCTCTGCCAATGATCGCCGCGTGCGGTCCTTCCAGCCGAAAGTCGCCGCCATCAACTCGATCGAAGAGAAGACGAGGGCCTTGAGCGACGAACAGCTCGCCGCCCAGACGGTGGAATTCCGCAAGATGCTGGCGAACGGGAAGACGCTCGACGACATCCTCGTTCCGGCATTCGCCGTCGTGCGCGAAGCCTCGCGCCGTGTACTCGGCCTGCGGCCTTTTGACGTGCAGCTTGTCGGCGGCATGATCCTGCATTCGAACGCCATCGCCGAAATGAAGACCGGTGAAGGTAAGACGCTGGTTGCGACTCTTCCGGTTTACCTGAATGCGCTTTCCGGCAAGGGTGTCCACGTCGTTACCGTCAACGACTACCTTGCCCGCCGCGACGCTGCCAACATGGGCCGTATCTACAACTTCCTTGGGCTCACCACGGGCGTCATCGTCCACGGACTGTCGGATGAGGAGCGCGCTGCCGCTTACAATTGCGACATCACCTACGCCACGAACAACGAACTCGGCTTCGATTATCTTCGCGACAATATGAAGTATGAGAAGGGCCAGATGGTCCAGCGCGGCCACAACTTCGCGATCGTCGACGAAGTGGACTCGATCCTGGTTGACGAGGCACGCACGCCGCTGATCATCTCTGGTCCGCTCGACGACCGCTCCGATCTCTATAACACTATCGACGCTTTCATTCCGCTTCTGTCGGAAGGGGATTACGAAATCGACGAAAAGCAACGTTCGGCGAACTTTTCTGAAGTTGGTACTGAAAAGCTCGAAGGTCTCCTGAAGCAGGCCGGCCTCCTGAAAGGCAGCGCGCTCTACGACATAGAAAACGTCGCGATCGTCCATCACATCAACAATGCGCTGAAGGCCCATAAACTCTTCCAGCGCGACAAGGACTACATCGTGCGCAATGGTGAAATCGTCATCATCGACGAATTCACTGGCCGCATGATGCCGGGCCGCCGCTATTCGGAGGGCCAGCACCAAGCGCTGGAAGCCAAGGAAAAGGTGCAGATCCAGCCGGAAAACCAGACGCTGGCGCAGATCACCTTCCAGAACTATTTCCGCATGTACGAAAAGCTCGCCGGGATGACCGGTACGGCGCAGACTGAAGCGGAAGAATTCGGCAACATCTACGGCCTCGATGTCATCGAAGTTCCGACCAACCTGCCGATCCAGCGTATCGACGAAGACGACGAGGTCTACCGGACCTTCGAGGAGAAGTACAAGGCGATCATCGCCGAGATCGCAGACGCCCAGAAGCGCGGCCAGCCGGTGCTCGTCGGCACGACCTCCATCGAGAAATCCGAACTTCTGGCTGAGCTGATGCGCAAGCAGGGCTTCAAGGACTTCCAGGTCCTGAACGCCCGCTATCACGAGCAGGAAGCGTATATCGTTGCGCAAGCAGGCGTGCCGGGCGCGGTCACGATCGCCACTAACATGGCGGGCCGCGGTACCGACATCCAGCTCGGCGGCAACCTCGACATGCGCATCGAGCGCGAGCTTGGCGAGGTCGAGCCTGGCCCGGAACGCGACGCCAAGATTTCAGCGATCGCCGAGGAGATCCAGAAACTCAAGGAACAGGCGATCGCCGCGGGCGGTCTCTACGTCATCGCGACGGAGCGCCATGAAAGCCGCCGCATCGACAATCAGCTTCGTGGCCGTTCCGGCCGTCAGGGCGACCCGGGCCGCTCCAAGTTCTATCTGTCGCTTCAGGACGACCTGATGCGCATCTTCGGCTCTGATCGCATGGACGGGATGCTCCAGAAGCTTGGACTCAAGGAAGGCGAGGCAATCGTCCATCCCTGGATCAACAAAGCTCTGGAGCGCGCCCAGAAGAAGGTCGAGGCCCGCAACTTCGATATCCGCAAGAACCTCCTGAAATACGACGACGTGTTGAACGATCAGCGCAAGGTGATCTTCGAACAACGCCTCGAACTGATGGAAGCTTCGAACATCTCCGAGACCGTTTCGGATATGCGCCGCGAAGTCATCGAGGACCTCGTCGAGAAGCATATTCCCGAGCGCGCCTATGCCGAGCAATGGGATGCTGCCGGATTGAAGGAGCAGGTTGCCGCGCTGCTCAACCTCGATCTGCCAATCGAGGACTGGGTGAAAGAAGAAGGCATTGGTGAAGACGATATCCGCGAACGTCTGACGGAAGCTGCCAACGCTGCCTTCACCGAAAAAGCAGAGCGTTTCGGCCCGGATATCATGCACTATGTCGAGCGTTCGATCGTGATGCAGACATTGGACCATCTCTGGCGCGAGCACATCGTCAACCTCGATCACCTGCGCTCCGTTATCGGCTTCCGCGGCTATGCCCAGCGCGATCCGCTGCAGGAATACAAATCCGAAGCCTTTGAGCTCTTCCAGACGCTGCTGAACAGCCTGCGCGAGGCTGTGACGGCGCAGTTGATGCGCGTCGAGTTGGTGCAGCAGGCGCCCGCCGAGCCGGAACTGCCGGTCATGCAAGCCCAGCACTTGGACCCCGACACGGGCGAGAATGATTTCGCGCCGATCTACCAGGCATCCGAAGTGATCGTCTCGCCGGAAAACCGGGATCCGAACAACCCGTCCACCTGGGGCAAGGTCGGCCGCAACGAGCCGTGCCCCTGCGGTTCTGGCAAGAAATTCAAGCACTGCCACGGTGCGTTTGCCGAAGCCTAAGCGAGGGCAGGCAGTTCAAGAATGCCGCCTTCGGGCGGCATTTCTTTTTTGCGCGAAACGGACTGGCGGCTAAGGATAATGTGCTCGCCACAACCGTTTCTTAATCCTGATCTGACAAGACTTCTGACACGATTTGCCTGAGTTCAGAGTGTTGCGTGTTCGTAATGGCGGTCATTGAAACAGCGGAAAGACTGCTGCCTGCGGGCCTGCGTCCAGCGGGAAGCCGGCTGCTGCGCGTGCTTGGCGCAGTTCTGACCGGGCACGGCGACAAGGCAATCGCACAGCGGATGGCACTTACCGCCTTTTCGATCCGCATCGTGAGCGCCGCCCTCGCCTTCATTTCCCAGATCATCCTCGCGCGCCTCATGGGCGAATATGAATACGGGATTTTCGTGTTTGTCTGGGTTCTGATTGTTTTGTTCGGCGATCTCTCCTGCCTCGGCTTTCACACTGCGATCGTTCGTTTCCTGCCGCAATACAAGGCTGCTGGTGCCGTCGAGGAAATTCGCGGCCTGACGGGAACGGCCCGCACCTTCGCCATGCTTTCCGGAACGCTAGTGATGGCTGCCGGTATGGCGGGACTCCATTTCCTGGGGGACAGGATTGAATCCTACTATCTCATTCCTGTCTTCCTTGGCCTTCTCGCCATGCCGATGATCGCGCTCGGCGACATTCTGGAAGGCACCTCGCGTGCCAATCACTGGCCGGTCATGGCACTGAGCCCGGTCTACATCATCCGGCCTGTCCTCATCATTATCTTCATGCTGGCAGCGATCGGAGCCGGTGCGGAGCATTCTGCCGTCACCGCCATGAAAGCCGCGCTGGTCGCAACCTATGTCACCGCCGTCGGCCAATACATCGCGACAGTCCTGCGCCTGCGCCGCCACTACAGCGAGGGACCGCGCAGGGTCGATTTCCTCAACTGGCTGAACATCGCCTTCCCGATTTTCCTGGTCGAAGGCGTGAGCTTCCTCTTGACCAATTCGGATGTGGTTGTCGTCGGCATCTTCCTCGAGCCACATGACGTGGCGATCTATTTTGCCGCCGCAAAGACGATGGCACTGGTGCATTTCATCATGTTCTCGGTAAAGGCAGCATCCGGTCCACGCTTTTCCAGCCTCATCGCAGAAGGCACTCGCGAGCAGCTTGCCGCAGCAGCAATCGACGCTGCGCGCTGGACTTTCTGGCCGGCGCTGGCCCTCGGGCTCGCAGTCGTTGCAGCCGGTCACTTGCTGCTGTCGCTTTTCGGCGGAGCCTTTACGGCGGGTTATGTTCTGATGGCGATCCTGCTTGCGGGCATCCTCGCCAAGGCCCTTGTCGGTCCGGCCGAAACGCTGCTGATGATGGCCGGAAAGCAGAACCTTTGCGTCGCCCTCTATGCGGCGGCTCTCACGGCAAACGTCTCCTTGAATATCGCCCTGATTCCGCACCTTGGCACCGTCGGCACAGCGATCGCGACGGCATCGGCAATGGGTGTGGAAGCGATCCTGCTGCACATCGCCGTGCGCCGGGCGCTCGGCATTGTCCTTTTTGCATTCAGTCGCCCGCCGGCAACGATAGAAACGAGAGCCTGATAATGGTGCGTGTCCCCCCCGTCACCGAAAGCACGGATACCAATGCCAATCGCATGGTTCACGAGCTTGCCTCGATAAACTTCGACTTGCCGCAGGCCGAAGCGCGCGTCGAGATTGGGCGTCCGGGCCGCGAGCTCTGCCTCTATCCCGGCAGGCTCGGCTATGAATTGCAGGACGAACTGGACTTCCTTTCGAACCGTGCGATGGAGCCGAATGTTTTCTTCACCGGCCGCTTCCTCGCGCCCGCCATGCCGCGGCTTGAAGACCGGCAAGTGAATTTCGCACTGATCCGCGATGAGGACGGCCGGCGCAGCCGCTTGCGTTTCCTGATGCCGTTCTCTGTCGAAAGACCCGGCTTTGCCGTCGGACCCTCAATCATCCGCGCATGGTCGAACAGCTTCGCGCCGCTTGGCACCCCCCTGGTGGATGCCGAAGATGCGGCTGAGACGCTGGACAATCTTTTTGAAGGCTTGACGGCGCGCGATCTGAACCTTCCCGCAACGCTGGTGCTGCCGGATATTCGCCTGAACGGCATCTTTGCTCGCATGGCAAAGGCGGTCGCGCTGGGCCGCAACCTGCCGGTCACGGTCACCAATCCATCCCAGCGGCCGATGCTGCAGAGCGAGGACGACGCTATGGCCTATCTTGGCCGTACCATCTCTTCTTCGCATAAAAGGGAAATGCGCCGTCAATGGCGGCAGCTCGAAGAGCTCGGAACAGCTGTCTATGTCGTCGCGCGCCAGCCCCGCGATATTCATGCGCGGTTTGAGGAATTCTTAGCAATGGAAGCCGGCGGCTGGAAAGGCAAGAGACGAAGCGCGCTGGCAACCGACCGCTACCACACGGCCTTTGCCCGCGAAGCCGTCTCGAACCTTGCAGCGATCGACGCCGTGCGCATTCACACGATCGACCTGAACGGCAAGGCAATCGCGGCAACAGTCGTGCTGATGATGGGCGGTGAGGCCTATACTTGGAAGACGGCCTACGACGAGGCCTATGCCCGCTATTCTCCGGGCAAGCTACTGATGGCCGAACTGACGGAGTGGCATCTCGACGATGCGAATATCGTGCGTTCCGATTCCTGCGCGGTGCCGGACCATCCGATCATGAGCCGCTTCTGGCAGGAGCGCGAGGAAATGGGAACCCTGGTGATCGGCCTGACGCAGAACGGCGACCGCGACGTCCGGCAGGCCGCCGCTCAGTTGCATATGTATCGCAGCACTCGCAATATGGCGAAAATGCTGCGCGAGAAGATCATATCGCTCACACGGCGCGGTTAGGCCCCTCGCCTGCCGCCTTTTCGCGCAGAAGTCTGCGGATGACCTTGCCTGTCGTCGTCAGCGGCAGCGCATCCACGAATTCTACCTCGCGCGGATATTCGTGCATCGAAAGCCGCATCTTCACCCAATCGCGGATTTCAGCGCCGAGCGCATCGCTGGGCGTGCAGCCAGGTGAAAGCACGATATAGGCCTTGACGATCTCGGTGCGCACCGCATCCGGCTTGCCGACGACCGCAGCGAGCTGCACGGCCGGGTGGCCGCACAGACAGTCCTCGATTTCGGCAGGACCAATGCGATAGCCTGACGAGGTAATGACATCATCATCCCGGCCTTCGAATGTGACGTAACCCTCTTCATCCTGATGACCGAGATCGCCGGTTAGCAGCCAGCCTTTGATGAACTTCTTCCTGGTTGCCTCGCCGTCGTTCCAATAGCCGAGGAACATAACCGGATCGGGCGCCTTGATAGCGATCTGGCCTGTCTCGCCGGGGGACACTTCATCGCCGCTCTCGCCAACAATAGCAACCCGGTGACCGGGAACCGCGCAGCCGATCGCGCCTGCCTTCGTGACACCATAGCCTGCACTGGAGGAGAGTACGAAATTGCATTCGGTTTGGCCATAAAACTCATTGACGGTGATGCCGAATGCCTGGCGCGCCCATTCATAGGTTTCGCGACCGAGCGATTCACCGGCGGAGCCGATAGTACGCAGATTGAGATCGTATTTCGCGCGGGGATCACTGATCGATTTCAGCAGACGGAGCGCTGTCGGCGGAATGAAGGCATTCCGCACCTTCATCTCGGCCATGATGCGATAAGCCATATCTGCGTCGAACTTCTGCGCCGGAGAGGAAACGACAGGAACGCCAAGCAGGAGGCTTGGCAGCAGCGCATTCAGCAACCCGCCCGCCCAAGCCCAGTCGGACGGCGTCCAGACCTTGTCGCCGGGCTGCGCAAAACCTTCATGCGCGAATTGCATACCGGGAATGTGGCCAGCCAGAACGCGATGGCCATGCAACGCGCCCTTCGGCGGCCCCGTCGTGCCTGATGTGAAGATCATCAACGCCGGATCCTCCGGGCTGGTGGTAGCAACGTCGAAAAGCGGCGGATGCGCCTCGACGAGCGCTCCGAAAGCAAACGCTTCGCCGCCATCGATGCTGATGACCGTGCTGAGTTCCGGCAGGTTTTCGCGAATCTTGTTCACCCGCTCCAGTCCGAACGAATTGGTGACGATCGCAGCCGCGCCTGACGTTCTCAGCCGGTATTCCAGTGCCTCGACGCCAAAGAGCAGCGCGAGCGGCAGCGCAATCGCACCGATCTTGTAGATCGCCACATGGGCGATCGCCGTCTCGAAACATTGCGGCAGAAGCAACGCGACGCGATCGCCGCGGCGAATGCCGAGCGACGTCAATGCATTGGCAAAAGACGACGAGCGCGCCGCCAGCGCGCCGTAGGTCATCGACAAATGACGGCCATCCGGGCTGAAATGTTCAAGGCAGATGCGTTCCGGTGCGTGCGCCGCCCATTCGTCGCTGACGGCACGCCCGATATTGAAATCTTCGGGAATCTCCCATGAAAAATCGCGATAAAGACCATCATAGCGATCGCGGGCGGGAAGTTTCATACTCGAAAATCCAGTGAATGCTGCACCAGCTAACACCTTGCGGCGATCCAGTGCAAGTTCGCTCGATCGCGTGTTTCAAAGCTCCCCTCCATGATCGCACGGATGCCCCTGGAATATTCTTTCGCCGGGATTGCTGACATTCTCACCGATTGCGCCCTACATCACCCCGAGGTGTCTCAGGGGATTGAGATTCATTCACGGAGTCAGTTCATGGACTATGTCAAATTCGGAGGCACTGGCCTCGAAGTTTCGAAGATCTGCCTCGGCTGCATGACTTTCGGCGATCCACGCCGCGGCAACCACGCCTGGACGCTCGGCGAGGAGGAAAGCCGCGCGATCATTAGGCAGGCACTCGATCTTGGCATCAATTTCCTGGACACGGCGAATACCTATTCCGACGGCTCGTCGGAGGAAATCGTCGGACGGGCAATCAAGGACTTGAAGCGCGAGGATATCGTACTCGCGACCAAGGTCTTCAACCGCATGCGCCCCGGTCCGAACGGCGCTGGTCTTTCCCGCAAGGCGATCTTCGACGAGATCGACAACAGCCTGCGCCGGCTCGGCACGGATTACGTCGACCTCTTCCAGATCCATCGCTTCGACTACACGAGCCCGATCGAGGAAACGCTGGAGGCGCTGCACGACGTCGTGAAGGCCGGCAAGGCGCGCTATATCGGCGCCTCGTCCATGTACGCGTGGCAATTCGCAAAGATGCTCTACACCTCGCGGCTGAACGGCTGGACTCAGTTCGTGAGCATGCAGGACCATGTCAACCTCCTCTATCGCGAGGAGGAGCGCGAGATGCTGCCTTTCTGCGAGGATCAGAAGATCGCTGTCATTCCGTGGAGCCCGCTTGCCCGCGGCCGCCTGGCGCGCGACTGGGACGAAAAGACCGCCCGTATGGAAACGGATGAGTTCGGCAAGACGCTCTACAGGCAGGCCGAAGATGCCGACCGCAAAATCATCGACACGGTCGGCCGGTTGGCGAAGACATATGACGTCTCCCGAGCCCAGATCGCCACTGCTTGGATCTTGCAGAAGAGCGCGGTGACCGCACCGATCATTGGCGCATCAAAGCCGCACCATCTTTCGGACGCCGTTGGGGCATTGGCTGTCAAGCTCAACGCCGAGGACGTCGCCGCACTCGAAGAGCCTTATGTTCCGCATCACGTGGAAGGTTTCAAATAAAGCAGACACATGCCGACGAGCACTCAGGCGCCGACAAATTTTGGCGGTGCCAGCTTCTCCCGCATCGTCGAAAGGAACTGACCGGCCAATTCGCGATTTTCGACCGCGCGCGCCAGACTGACGGCCCCCATCATTGATGAGAGCGTCGTAAAGCCATTCTTGCGACGCTCCTCGGGCGTCTCACCCGGAACGATCTCCGCCAGGATATCGACAAGCGTGGAAAGCCCGTCGTTGAAGGTTGCCCGCACCGCACCGCTGCTGCGGCTCACCTCTTCCATCAGTGCCACGAAGACACAGCTCGAGCCTGGATTGTCGACGGAACACCAGGAAACATAGTGGTCGAGGAGCGCTTCCAGGGGGCGATCCGATGCGTCGGCGATCAGAGCCTTCCATCGCACTTCCACCCTGGCGATCAGCGCACGGCTGACCTCCAGCTGCAGCTCTTCCTTTGACTGGAAGTGGCCATAGAAGCCTCCATGCGTCAGCCCGCAGGCTTTCATGATATCGGCAACCCCCACGCCATCAAACCCGTTTTCGCGGAACATCACGCCTGCGACTTCCAGGATCTTCTGGCGGTTTTCTGCAAATTTTTCGCGGCTGACGCGCATGAACCGGCTCCGAAAAATAGTCCCTTGACAAATTATATGACACCCATCATGAATACGCAAGAAACATGATGACCGTCATCTAAATCAGTGATGCATCCATCATTCCCACGAATGGAACTTACCCATGGTTTCCACCGCGCTTGCCTCCAGCCTTGCACGCCGCAACATTCATTATGGGTGGATCGTTGTCGGCGCGACTTTCCTGACCATGCTGGTCACCGCCGGCGCCATGGGCGCGCCGGGCGTGCTTATCAAGCCGCTGCAGGACGAGTTCGGCTGGGAAACTTCGCAGATTTCCTCCGCACTTGCGATCCGCCTGGTCCTCTTCGGCCTGATGGGTCCGTTCGCGGCGGCTTTCATGAACTATTTCGGTGTGCGCAAGGTCATCGTCTTCGCGCTTGCGCTGATCGGCACGGGCTTCGTTGGCTCGCTCTTCATGACATCGCTTTGGCAACTTCTGCTGCTCTGGGGCATCGTCGTCGGTTTCGGCACGGGGCTGACGGCCATGGTGCTTGCAGCGACCATATCTGCCCGCTGGTTCACGAAGCACCGCGGCCTCGTCGTCGGGATGCTTTCGGCAAGCTCGGCCACCGGTCAGCTCGTTTTCCTGCCGCTGATGGCGGAACTGACGGAACGCTATGGCTGGCGCTCCACGGTTTTCTTCGTCTGCGCCATGATCATGGTTGCCGCACTTGCCGTGCTTGCCTTCATGCGCGACCGGCCCTCCGACTTAAACCTGCCTTCGCTCGGCGAAACTCATGTTACGCCGCCGCCGGCACGCGGCACGTTGGTCGGCGCGCTGAAGACGCCGATCACGATCTTGAAGGAGATCTCCGGAACTTCGACCTTCTGGATCTTGTTCGCCACCTTCTTTATCTGCGGCCTCAGCACCAACGGGCTGATCCAGACTCATTTCGTCACGCTTTGCGGCGACTTCGGAATCCTGCCTGTCGCGGCGGCCAGCGTTCTAGCCGTAATGGGTATCTTCGATTTCTTCGGCACGATCGGCTCCGGCTGGTTGTCGGACCGCTTCGACAACCGCTGGCTCCTCTTCTGGTATTACGGTCTGCGCGGGCTCTCCCTGCTTTTCCTGCCCTTCAGCGATTTCAGCTTCTACGGTCTTTCGATCTTCGCGGTGTTCTACGGCCTCGACTGGATCGCCACCGTTCCGCCGACCGTCAAGATTGCCGCTGACCGCTTCGGCCGGGAGAAGGCCGGTCTGGTCTTCGGCTGGGTCTTTGCCGGCCATCAGCTGGGCGCGGCAACCGCTGCTTATGGTGCCGGCCTTTCACGGACCGAGCTGTCGAGCTACCTGCCGGCCTTCTTCGTTGCCGGCGCCTTCTGCCTGCTCGCCTCGATCCTCGCCATCACGTTGAAGAAGTCCGGCTTGACCGAACCGGCACCGGCTACCGCACACTGATTGCAAAAGGCTTTCCCACGGAACATCGCCGGAAGCCGTATCAAATCAGCCTGATAAGCCCTCCCGCCGTCTTGCGCGGTCAAGGGTCGCATGTTAGACACCCGGCTCGTCGGTATCCGTTGCCCCATTGGCGGAATTGGTAGACGCGCTCGACTCAAAATCGAGTTTCGAAAGAAGTGCTGGTTCGACCCCGGCATGGGGCACCACCGACGAAAAACGATCCGATAAGTCGTATAGGTCGTCGTTTGGTTCTTCGTCGTCCAGCCGAAGATCGCCATCAGTTCTTCGTCGGTCGCACTGGTCTCAGCGGCGATCGTCGCTGCCGCCTTGCGCAGGCCGGGCGCGGCGCAGTTGAACAACTCGGCCTGGTCGGACCAGTCACGCATCTTGTTGCCGGGGCCGTCGACCGGGAACATGATACGACGACGCTCGGCGATCAAATCGTCGATTGCTTTTGACGTTTACGCAGCCTCCGTTGCGCGCCGGAACATGACCGGCTGCTGATTCCGATCAATGCGATGGATGCCACGTGCCATCGGGTGTTTCGGAAAGCCGTCCTTCGTCAGCCCGAGGCAGACAAGGTCGACGGTCTGGTGGCGGGCGCGGCCGCAGAACCAGTCCTGTCCACCTTCCCAATCGTTCAGACCTGCGTGGTGCGCGCTGATGGCGCCCCATGCGGCAAGAGCCGGCGTGTTCTGCGAGCGGGCGAGCGTCAAGGCGGTATCGATGAACTGGACGTTCTTCGGGCCGCGCGGATAGTGCGACGACATCATCACGATCGGGCTCGACGAGCGGAAGGCGAAGAGGTTGACGACCAGCAGGCCGCCAAAGCCCCACGCCTTGCCAAAATGGCTCAGCGCGCGGATCGTCGGATCATCGTTGTCGGCATCGGCCGTCGAAGGGTTCAGCATGCAGGTGACGAGGAGCGGCCTGCCCTTCTCCCACACACGCGTCAGCTCGTAGCGAAATCGGCCGCAATCGGAAATGACGGCGGCCTTCTTGCTTAGACCGATGCTGCCATCGATTGCGAGGCGCGTCATGCCGTCTCTCCTTTCGAGACGTCGACGGAAAACGTTGCGGCCATGCGGACGACGCCGACCATCATTACCGTCTTGTCGTCGCCGACCGGGCTGATGAAGGCGGAGATGCGGCCTTCGCCGACAATGATCTCCGCTTCGTCGCGATTCAGATGCTCAAGCGCGACGATGACGAAGCATTCAGTATATCCCTGGCGGAGTTCGCATGTGCAACTGATGGCGATCTCGTCGTCAACCGGTCAGCTGTGAGAAACTTCAACCAAAGCGATTATTCTTGTCGCCTTTTAATTCTGATGATCTAGCGTTTTGGAAACCCTAACCCACTGCCATCAAAAAGATCATGATCAAAAGGCGCCTCTTCAACTTGCTCCTTCTTGTTGTCCTTCCGGTTGTTTCTTATGCCGCGGATTGTCCTTCAGCCAAGAGTGCAAAGAACGGTTTCTTATTGAGGAATTCGGGGGCGATAAGCGAATTCCGGCCAGCGCAAGGACCTGTGGTCGCAATAACCAATTCGTTCGGGAATTCGGAGAAGCAGACGATTTATTCGTACCAGGGGCTTTTCGATCTGTCGCGCTCCAGTAGCGATGAGCGTTACGCAATCTATCCACTCGATGGCTTCTGCCCATCAAGAAGGATGGGGGCATCACGTCATCCCCTTTGTCCCCTTGGATCCTCAACAATCCAGCGAGAAGTGGACGCTGGAGCTGACGATAACTAAGCGCGAGACAGTTGCAGTTGGGCGGTGCAAATACGAAGTTTTCAAGAGCAGAGCGAAAACCAAAAGGGGCGGCGAGCGGGTTGAACTCTGGAGCGCTCTTTACTCCCCTGACCTGCATGCGACCCTTGCCAAGATCTACGACGAGGGCACAAGCGAGGAAGCCATCGTCGGTTACGACTACATCCAATCCTTATCGCGCTGACGCAGTTAACGCGGCGGGGTTTGCGAAAAGAACTGCAAGAAGTGCGGGACCACGCGACGACTCCTACTGGATCAGCTGAATCCTGATCTCTTCCTTTGCGGCGAAGGAGCGGCATTCGTCTAGGTCGTCGCCGACGAAGATCACGTCGCCTTCGGAATCGAACAGCCCCCAGCAGGCTTCGTCCTCAAGAAATACCTCTCGGACATATCCGAATTCGACGGCTTCAAAAGATCGTTTGGACGCGACATCAACAGCTTCTATTTCTCGCATGGATATCCCCAATGAGACAGCGTCTTCTGTTTTAGTGTGCGCTTATATTGATCTTCGAAACTGACGCCAAACTGGTGTCGCCACGAGAACACTCCAGTTTCGCTGCAGCTCAGGATTTGCTGGTGCTACGGAAACTCAAATCAAGTATTTAATTTCGCTCACACTTCGGTCACAGTGGCGACCGCCAACGAATATCAAGGGACGGATGTGCATCAGGAAGTAACGCTTATTGCCACAGTCGCGGTCAGCTTCGTCTTTGCGGCGGTGCTGGGATATATGGCCGATAGGCTGCGCCTCCCGCCGCTGGTCGGCTATCTGGTGGCAGGCATACTCATGGGACCGTTCACGCCGGGCTTCGTCGCCGATACAGGGCTTGCCGGACAGTTGGCGGAGATGGGTGTCATTTTGCTGATGTTTGGCGTTGGGCTGCATTTTTCCACCGCTGACCTGCTTGCCGTGCGCGGTATCGCAGTGCCGGGCGCGATCATCCGGATCATCATCGCTACGCTGCTCGGCATTGGCCTCGCGAAATGGTGGGGCTGGGGGCTCGGCGCCGGGATCGTCTTCGGCCTCAGCCTGTCGGTGGCAAGCACCGTCGTGCTGCTGAAGGTCCTGGAGGAACGAAACCTCCTGAATTCCGCCAGCGGCCGCGTCGCGGTCGGCTGGCTGATCGTCGAAGACTTGGCGATGGTGCTGGCGCTGGTCTTGCTGCCTGCCCTTGCGGAATTGCTCGGCGGCCACGCCGCCAGCGATGCTGCACAGGGCGCAGGGCTGCCGCTTTCGCTCGCGATCGCGCTGACGCTGCTGAAGGTCGGCGCCTTTGCGGTCATGGCGATCTTTGTCGGCCCGAAGATTGTTCCCTGGCTCCTGACGCTCGTCGCCCGAACCGGCTCGCGCGAACTCTTCACATTGACCGTCCTTGCCATCGCGCTCGGCATCGCTTTTGGCTCCGCCGAAATCTTCGGCGTTTCCTTCGCGCTCGGCGCTTTCTTCGCGGGCGTCGTGATGAGCGAGTCCAATCTCAGCCACCGGGCCGCTGCCGATTCTCTGCCACTTCAGAACGCCTTTTCAGTCCTGTTCTTCGTGTCGGTCGGCATGCTGTTCGATCCATCGATCCTGGTCCGCCAGCCGATGGCCGTCATCAGCGCGCTGACGTTGATCATCGTCGGCAAGGCGATCATCTCCTTTCTGATCGTCGTCCTGCTTCGCTATCCGATCGGAATGGCGCTGACAGTCGCAGGCGGATTGGCGCAGATCGGCGAATTTTCCTTCATTCTGGCCGGTCTCGGCGTTTCCCTCGGATTGCTGCCGACTGACGGGCAGGATGTCATCCTTGCGTCCGCGATCATTTCGATCACGCTCAATCCGCTCGTCTGCGCCGGCGCCGAGGCTCTGCATACCTATGTGCACGCCCGATGGCCGGTGCTCAGCAATCATTACGGCCGCCGCCGACATGAGGCGCTCGGACGCGAGCTTGAAAAGATCAGGGCACTTACCGAAGCGCGGGAACGCCAGCATCAGCTGGAGATGCAACAACTGATCGAGACTTTCCCGCTTTTCGCCAAGGTCGACGAGCACTCGCAGGAGGAACTGCTCCTTCTCTTCCGCCCCAAATCCGCGCTGCCGGGCGAACGCGTCATGCGCAAGGGTGACCGCGGGGACGGCATGTATTTTCTCTCCTCCGGAGCCGTGGAAGTCCGTCTTCCCGGCGGCGCCGTCCGTCTCGAACCGGGTGCATTTTTCGGTGAAATGGCTTTGCTGAGCGGCGGACGGCGAACGGCTGATGTCATTGCCATCGATTTCTGCCAATTCCTCGTGCTGGAACGCCGCGACTTCAATATGTTCACCGCCCGCCACCCGGCGCTAAGGGCGGCCGTCAGCGAAATGGCGCGAGAGCGCTCGCAAATGAACGCACTCAACGCGAAGCGCGAAGAGCAGCCGGATCAACGCGAAGTGTCGGCGGAAGGCCAATAGGCATCGGCGGAGAAGTC
The DNA here is from genome assembly GCF_000419765.1 of Rhizobium mongolense USDA 1844. Taxonomy (GTDB): domain Bacteria; phylum Pseudomonadota; class Alphaproteobacteria; order Rhizobiales; family Rhizobiaceae; genus Rhizobium; species Rhizobium mongolense. The sequence goes on from NZ_ATTQ01000030.1 coordinate 39,943, forward strand.
GTGCGGGATCGGATCGAGCCGCGACAGCGTCTCGGCCGCAAAATCGAGCTGGATCTTCAGATATCTGAGCGCTTCCGGCGCAGGAACACCCGTTGCAAACTCTCTCACATAAGACGAATGATAGCCGCTTTCCCGAAGCCGCCTGACGGCTTCCCGCCGTACATCCTCCCTGCTCGGCCTTCGAGCTGAAGCTACGGTTTCGCGCTGATCGGCCGCTTCGCCGAGCCCGCCCTCAATCACCCTCAATTTCATTCATAGCCACCTGCAAAACCAATCAGAAACCAGCTTGCAGAAGATTGACCGATTTGCAATCTCCCGAAAACCTGGGAGCACCAGCCCAATACGGATCACGAAAATTTTCGTGGCACGCTGACATCATTGCCACACTAGGCATTTACAGCGCCAGACTGCCCCCCTAAAGCTTTTGCACCGCAGCACGAAAGGAATGGAATGCTCCGCAGACTTTACGACTGGACCATGTCTCTCGCCGCCCGCAGATCGGCCGAAGTCTGGCTCGCCGTTATCGCCTTCGTCGAAAGCTCCGTCTTTCTCGTCCCGGCCGATGTTCTTTTTCTTCCCATGGCACTCGCCAAGCCCGAGCGTTCATATCGATATGCGATCGTTGCCACGGTCGCCTCGGTTCTCGGCGGCATCGCCGGCTGGGCGCTCGGCTTTTATGCCTACGAGACCGTGGCGCGGCCGGTGCTGGAATTCTACGGAAAGCTCGATGCCTTCGAGCAGATGAAATCTTACGTCACTTACGAGACGATCCTGCTTTTGCTGGTGACGTCGGGATTGGCGCACCTGCCGCCGATCAAAATCGTCACGATCCTGTCCGGGGTGATTCACGTCAACATATGGCTTTTCGTCATCTCGGCGATCGTTGCCCGCGGCGCGCGATTCCTATTCCTGGCCTGGCTGCTTCGCCGCTACGGTGAGCCGATTCGCCATTTCATTGAAAAGCGCTTGGGGCATATTGTCAGCATCGGTGCAGTGGTCGCCATCGTGCTTTATATTGTCTATCGCTACCTTGCTCACTGAGCCAACCTCGCGGAGTTCCGCCATGACTGCCATTGCCTCGCCTCTTTCCCGCCCGGTCGTTCTCTATTCGCTGCTCTTGGCGCTCGGTATGGCGATGGTCGTCGGAACCGCACTCGGCTTCCAGTACGTCGGCGGCTACATTCCCTGTGCGCTCTGCCTGCTGCAGCGCCAGCCCTATTACTACGGCATTCCGATCGCGATCCTCGGTGCGCTCGCATCGTTCTTCGGTCTGCCGAACTGGGTCGCCCGTGCCCTGCTTCTGGCGGCAGGTATGCTGATGGTGGTCGGCGCCGGCATGGGTGTCTATCACGCAGGCGTCGAATGGCATTTCTGGGCAGGGCCGGCGACCTGCTCGACCAGCGCAGGCGCCATGACGCAGAATGCCGGCGACCTGCTGACGGAACTCAACACAATTACCGGCCCGTCCTGCACGGATGCGGCGCTGCGCGTTCTCGGCCTTTCCTTTGCGGGCTGGAATGTGATTGCGAGCCTGATCCTTGCGGCCTTCGCATTCGTCGGCGTCCGCAAATCGACATAAGGAAATAGCGGCGATCAGGGCTGCAGTTCGGTATCCCAGTAGAGATAGTCGAGCCAGCTGTCGTGCAGATAGTTCGGCGGAAAGAGCCGGCCGTTGTTGTGCAGGTCCTGCACGGTCGGCTGGTACGGCTTCTGCGAGGGGAACATGCCTGCCTGCTTCGGCAGCTTGCTGCCCTTTTTGAGATTGCAGGGAGAGCAGGCCGCCACGACATTTTGCCAGGTCGTTTCGCCGCCATGGGCGCGCGGGATCACGTGGTCGAAGGTCAGATCGTCATTCTCGCCGCAATACTGACATTCGAATTTGTCGCGGAGAAAAACATTGAACCGGGTGAAGGCCGGGTTCCGCGAAGGCTGAACGTAGGTCTTGAGGCAGACGACACTTGGAAGCCGCATGGAGAAGCTCGGCGAGGAAACCGAATGTTCGTATTCCGCAATGATATTCACACGGTCAAGGAAAACCGCCTTGATCGCGTCCTGCCAGGACCAGAGCGACAAGGGATAATAACTCAAAGGCCGGTAGTCAGCGTTCAGGACGAGCGCCGGCAGGGCCTGGGGGGAGACTGCAATCGTCAAGGTACTCTCCTGAGCGATTCGGCATCTGCATCCTTATATTAGGCCGGTTGTGACACCCTTGTGAAGCCCAATAAATTCAGTCAATAACGGCAATTCGATGAGCGTTGCCCATCAGCCGACCGGCATGAGCCCGCGACCGAGTTTCTGAGCATAGTAAGCCCAGAAAAGCCTTGCTGCGACAGATCGCCAGGGAGACCAGACCATGGCAAGCGAGGCGAGCACTTTCGCCTGCGGACGCTGTGCAAGACCAAAGGCTGCAGCGACGGCGTTCTGCAGTGCGACGTCTCCTGATGGGAAGACATCGGCGTGCCCGCCGCAAAACATCAGATAGACTTCCGCTGTCCACGGACCAACGCCCTTCAACGCCGTCAACTCGGCAAGCGCCTCCGCCGGCGGCCTCGAGGAAAGAAGAGCGAGATCAAGGCGGCAAGATACGACTGCTTCGGCGATGCCCGACAATGTCGTCGCCTTGGCACGCGACAGGCCGAATTCCCGCCAGGCATCGGGTCGCAGTGCGACATAGTTTTCGGCCGTCAGCACTCCTTCAGCAAGCGACATGCGCCGCCAAATGGCATCGGCGCTTGCGCGCGAAACCATCTGCGAAACGATGATATGGGCAAGGCCAGCAAAACCCGGCTCGCGAAGGCGCAGCGGGATCGGACCCGCCTCCTTCGCGATATCGGCGAGCCGCGGATCGAGGCGAAACAAATGCTTCAGCCCCTCGCGGATATCCTCTTCGGTACGAATGATCTGCACGTTGCCTCGCGATGGTTTCGAATTCGTGGCAGAAGAAAGCATGACCACGACTCAGCGTCAAAAGCCCGTTTTCCGTTTTGCGCCCAGTCCCAACGGCCCGCTGCATCTCGGCCACGCGCTTTCGGCATTCCTCAACCAGGATATGGCCGCAGCAATGGACGGACGCCTACTGCTGCGCATCGAAGACATCGACCAGACACGTTGTACACCCGAATTCGAAGCAGGCATCTATGCCGATCTCGAATGGCTGGGCATCGACTGGGAGAAACCCGTCCGGCGACAATCCGACCATATCGCGGAATATCAGACAGCATTGCATGGTCTGATCGAGCGCGGATTAGTCTATCCTTCGTTTCTGACGCGCGGCGAGGTGAAAGCCAGAGTGTCCGCTTCCGAAGCCGGCGGCAATCCCTGGCCGCGCGATCCGGACGGTTCGCCGCACTATCCCTCCGACGATCGCGATCGAAGTGAAGGCGATCGGCGCAAGATGCTTGAGTCAGGCCTGAAACACGCTTGGCGTCTGGACATGGGGCGGGCACTGCAGGCTGCCGATCGTGTTTTATCCTGGAGCGAGACCGGCGACGGCGAGACCGGGGGGATTGCCGCCGATCCATCGATGTGGGGAGACGTCGTTCTTTCGCGCTCAGATGCACCCTCGAGCTATCACCTTTCGGTGGTGATCGATGATGCGCTGCAGGCCGTCACTCATATCGTGCGCGGGCTCGACCTCTTTCATGCAACATCGGTCCACCGGCTGCTGCAGGTGCTGCTCGACCTGCCTCAGCCCCTCTACCACCATCATCGGCTGGTGACGGATGCAAAGAAACGCAAGCTCTCGAAAAGCGATGGCGATACCGGGCTCGCGGATTTGCGTGGCAAGGGCCTATCGGCGGCCGATATCCGGAATCTTGTCGGTCTTTGAAAGCTTGCTGCCCTGCCCGCTCAGAAAATTACGGGCGAAGATGGCTCGCACACGAAATTTCATTAGTGCCGCATTGATTTCCGCGCCAATGATGAAGATTACGCCGACCATGTAGAGGAAGATCAGCACGACCATCACCGATGCCAGACCCGCGTAGGTCGCTGTGTAATTCGCGAAGGTGGCGAGGTAAAAGGCGAAGATCAGCGCGCCGGCGAGCCAGAGAAGCAGTGTGAGCAAAACCCCAGGGATAACGTCGTAAACCCGCCTGCGGCCGGCGGGCAGCCAGAGGTGAACGACAAGCAGACCGACCGTCAGGACGAAAAGCGTTCCGTAGATTCGCCAGCTGAAAACGATCTCGAGCGTATCGGCAAAGAGCGGAAACCACTGCCGCGCGTAATCGAGAGCGAGCGGCACGGCGACGAGCAGGATGCTGATGGCGGCAAAAATGATTACCGCGATCAGCACGTAACCGAGGCTGGCCAGGCGCGTGAAATACCATGGCCTCGTCTCCTGTACGCGATAGGCGCGGTTGAGCGATATGCGCAGCGCCTCGACACCGTTCGAGGCGAAATAGGCGGCTGCCAGCACCGAGACCGTCAGCAGTCCACCGCGCGGAATCGTCAGCACCTGCAGCACCTGGTCGGCCACGGGTTTGGCGATCGCTTCCGGCCAGGTATCGAAAATGAGATGAACGGCCGTGGAGGAGAACTGATCGGCACCGAGGAAGTTTGCGAGCGTCGTGCCGAAGATCAAAAAAGGAAAAACCGCCAGCAGGATCGACAATGCGACATGGCTCGCCATCGCGAAACCGTCATCCTCGATTAGGTGGCAGATCGCGTCGTATGCCACATCATAGAGCGTACGCACTATCTTCGGCATTCCACCCCCGGGCCTCGTCATTGTATCGTCGGTTCGAATATGGGAAATGAGTCCCAATTTGTACAGGAATCATTCCATGGCGGAGCAGCGCACCATCATCGTGACCGGATGCTCATCCGGCATCGGTGCCTATTGCGCGCGAGCCCTGAAGACCGACGGCTGGCGCGTCTTTGCGGCGGTCAGAAAACACGCCGACCTCGAACCGCTCCAGGAGGAGGGCATCGAAGCCTTCCTGATGGACTATACGCGGTCGGATACGATCACTGACTTCGTTCGCGATGTAGCCGAGGCAAGCGGCGGGCGCATCGACGCAGTTTTCAACAACGGCGCCTACGGCCAGCCCGGCGCGGTCGAGGATTTGACGACCGACGTGCTGCGTGCGCAATTCGAAACGAATTTCTTCGGCTGGCATGAGTTGACCCGGCAGATACTGCCGCTGATGCGAAGGCGCGGCTCGGGCCGCATCGTACAATGCTCCTCCATTCTCGGCGTCGTGCCCTATCGTTTTCGCGGCGCCTACACCGCTTCGAAGTTTGCGCTCGAGGGGCTGAGCATCACGCTGCGCATGGAACTTCAGGGCAGCGGCATCCACGTGTGCCTGATCGAACCAGGTCCGATTGCCTCGCGCTTTACCGCCAACGCGCTCGCGAAGTTCAAAGAACATGTCGACATCCGCAATTCGGTGCATGCGGCAGATTACCGCCGACAGCTCGCGCGTCTTGACGGGACTGGCCCGAAGAATCGACATAAGCTTCAACCCGACGCCGTCTATACTGTCTTGAAACACGCATTGAACTCGAACAATCCGAAGCCACATTATCCAGTAACGACACCGGCAAAACAGGGCATGTTCCTGAAGAGGCTGATTCCGGCGGACCTTTTTTATCGCCTGATGCGCTGGACCGATTAATCAAGAAAGCCGACTTCCATGTCCACGGCCACTTATATTCTCGCAATCATCATCATGGGCCTCGTCGCGCTCGTGTTGGTCCGCGGCCTCTTCAACATGATGAAGGGCGGCGACGCGAACACTTCCAACAAGCTAATGCAGCTCCGCGTATTGCTGCAGGCGATCGCGGTGATCCTGATCATGCTGACGCTCTGGCTGACAGGCGGCGGCCGCCCTAGTTAACGCCGGGAAGAGAGGGGATAGGCATGGTAACACTCAACAAGATCTACACGAAGACCGGCGACGACGGCACGACTGCGCTCGTTTGCGGACCTCGCCGTCTCAAATACGACCTGCGCGTGGAAGCCTATGGCACGATAGACGAGGTCAACTCCGCAATTGGCGTCGCAAGACTGCACATGCAGGGCATGCCGGTTCTCGAACGAATGCTGACGCTGATCCAGAACGACCTCTTCGACCTCGGCGCTGACCTTGCGACACCCGACGACGGCAAGCCGCCGGCGCACGAGCCATTGCGCATCATCGATACGCAGGTGGCGCGGATCGAGAGCGAGATCGATGAACTGAATGCCGATCTGCAACCCTTGAAATCCTTTGTTCTGCCCGGCGGTCATTCGGCAGCTGCCTATCTTCATTTAGCGCGCACAATCGCGCGCCGCGCAGAAAGGCTGATGGTGGAACTCGCCCGCACGGAGGGCGAAATCGTCAGCGCAGCGGCCCTGAAATACGTTAACCGGCTTTCGGACTTCCTCTTCGTTGCCGCGCGCCACGCGAATGACCGCGGCAACGCGGATGTGCTTTGGGTTCCTGGGAAAAACAGATAGTCTTCTCGCGGTCACGATAGCCAGGGGCAGGCTTTATGTTCATACCGCTGCACGACGCCAATACGCTGAAGCACATCAAGGTCCAGTGGGTGACGCTGGGCTTGATCGGCATGAATGTCGCCGTCTGGCTTTTCACCGGCTTCTTCGCCCCGGAACAGACGGCTCAGGCGACATCGGTCGGCCTGGGCTACATACCGGCAGTCGCCTTTGACTATGCAACACTTGCACCCGGCCTCGCGATTGTTCCCGAGCCGCTGACCTACATCACCCATGCCTTTGTGCATGCCGGCTTCTGGCACCTCGCTTCGAACATGATCTTCCTCTGGGTCTTCGGCGATAATGTCGAGGATGCCATGGGGCATCTCCGCTTCCTGATCTTCTATCTCGCGTGCGCCGCCTTCGGCGCGCTTTGCCATGGCCTGGTCGTGTCGGAATCGCAGGCGCCGCTGGTCGGCGCCTCAGGTGCGATCTCAGGGGTGGTTGCGGCCTATGTCATCCTTCACCCGCGCGTGAAAATCTGGGTGCTGGTCTTCTTCCGCGTTCCGTTGCCGCTTCCTGCCTTCGTGCCGCTGCTGCTTTGGATCGGCCAGCAGTTCTTCATGCTCTTTGTCGATCCGGACGGCAATGTTTCCTGGGGCGCCCATGCCGGCGGTATCGTCGCCGGTGCCGTTCTAGTCTTCTTCATGCGCCGCACGGGTGTGCCGCTATTCGACCGCGAGATCGTCACGCCACGCGCCGTTTTCAGCACGCCGGCTGTGAGGCGGGCGGTCGTCGCAGCTGACGACGGGGCGCCTGGACACTGAAGAAAATCGCCCCGCCGCAAATATTGACGTGAACGTAAACGTCATATATCTGCAGACGCAATTTGTCTGTCTGCGACTGGCAAGCGTTGTGTTTGGAGGAAAAACGCGTATCCATGTCGCCATTCGACAATCGGAGCGGCGCCAAAGCGCGCATTTTCTTGGCGAAAGAGTTGAAGGAAGGACCCCATGAAAATTCTGGTCCCCGTGAAGCGGGTGGTTGATTACAATGTGAAGATCCGCGTCAAGCCGGATGGCACGGGCGTCGAGCTTGCCAATGTGAAGATGTCGATGAACCCGTTCGACGAGATCTCGGTGGAAGAGGCGCTGCGGCTGAAGGAAGCCGGCAAGGCTGAGGAAGTGGTCGTCGTGTCGATCGGTCCGGCCAAGGCCGAAGAGACGCTGCGCACCGCGCTCGCCATGGGCGCCGACCGGGCGATCCTGGTCGAGACCGACGAGACGGTCGAGCCGCTTGCCGTTGCCAAGATCCTCAAGGGCGTGGCNGACGCCGAACAGCCCGGCCTNATCATCGTCGGCAAGCAGGCGATCGACGACGATTCGAACCAGACCGGCCAGATGCTCGCCGCCCTTCTNGGGACTGCCCAGGCAACCTTCGCCTCGAAGATCGAGATTACCGACGGCAAAGCGACCGTCACCCGCGAAGTCGATGGCGGCCTGCAGACGATCGACATCAAGCTGCCGGCCGTCGTCACCACCGACCTGCGCCTCAACGAACCGCGCTACGCCTCGCTGCCGAACATCATGAAGGCGAAGAAGAAGCCGCTCGACAAGAAGGTTCCTGCCGACTTCGGCGTTTCCACCACCCCGCGGCTGAAGGTGCTGAAGACCGAAGAGCCAAGTGGCCGCAAGGCGGGCGTCAAGGTCAAGTCGGTCGCCGAGCTCGTCGAGAAGCTTAAGACCGAAGCCGGCGTGCTTTAAGCCAGACAAAAGGAGATCATTATCATGGCCATTCTGCTTCTGGCTGATCACGACAATGCAAGCCTTTCCGACCAGACCGCCAAGGCGCTGAC
>NZ_ATTQ01000031.1 GCF_000419765.1 Rhizobium mongolense USDA 1844
GTGTCACCGCAGGTGGCGTCGAACTCGGCGCAGGCTGGAGCCGGACGGCCCGAGAAACCGGAACTGAATACCTCTCGCTCAAGCTGGACGACCCGTCCTTTACGGCTCCGGTCTACGCCTCTCTCGTCCAGGGTGAGAAGGGCGAACACAAGCTCATCTGGTCACGATGACCAGCCCACGGCGCGCCGCAACTGGTGGAGCGCCGTCCCCAAAACCAGCCACTCAGCAACTCAGAAAGACAGCTTGACGAGTGGTTCCTCATGTGAGGCCGCAATGGAGCGGCCCCGAAACAGCAAAAGGAACTTGAACAATGGCAACCATCGGCACCTTCACCTCCACCGAAAACGGCTTCTCCGGCTCGATCCGCACCCTCGCCCTCAACGTCAAGGCCCGCATCGCCCGCGTCGAAAACCCCTCCGACAAGGGGCCGCACTTCCGCATCTACGCCGGCAATGTCGAGCTCGGCGCCGCCTGGCAGAAGACCTCCGAACAGGGCCGCGACTATCTCTCGGTCAAGCTGGACGACCCGAGCTTCCCCGCTCCGATCTACGCCACGCTGGCCGAAGTCGAAGGCGAAGACGGCCTGCAGCTGATCTGGTCGCGCAACACGCGCCGATGAGCAGAACCAGAAAGCCCCGCCAAATCAAGCGGGGCTTTCTTAATGTCACTTGTTGAGTGCATCCTTCAGCGCCTTTGCCGGCGCGAAGGTGAGCTTCTTGGCGGCAGCGACCTTGATGGTCGCGCCGGTCGCCGGATTGCGCGCTTCGCGCTCCGGCGTGTCCTTTACCTTAAATTTGCCGAAGCCGGGGATCGAGGTTTCGTTGCCGGCAGTCGATGCTGCGGTAATGGCCGTGAACACTGCTTCCACGATCGCCTTGCCCTGAACCTTGGTCAGGCCATGGTCGCTCGCGATCTTGTCTGCAATTTCGTTGGTTGTGGTCATGGTGCGCTCCGTTTGAAGATTCGGAATCCTTTTCACCACGCGGCTCCTCTGTCATCGGCCATTGCGCCCAACGATCTGTCCTCGCCGGCATTTCCACAGCTTCCTATAGGCCTGTAGCCCTTTGCCCGCTTCCGGCGCGCGAGTTCGAGGAAGTGCGATGCCGCGGCGAGCTCATCCGAAAACACCTCTGTCTTCTCCCGACCGCTCGTTCCGATGCGACCCCACGAACGGACGACTGCTGTCTCGCCGAACAAGGTGGGCTGGATCGACAGTGCATAGAACCGCGCCATGTTCCTGCTCGGATCAGTGCGATGGCAATAGAGGCGATAGGGGTAGAGCGACATGCAGGATAGAATCGGTGATCGAGTGCCGAGCGTCCAACGAGAGTTTTGAATCGGTCGCGCCGCATTGATTCACATCGCTGATAGGTCGAAATCTGCGTCGATCGACATTGCTAGGGCGCCCAAGCCAGCGAATGGGGCTGTGAGGTTCTGCTCTGCGCGGCCTCGGATAACCCCTCATGGCACGGCGTCGAATCCTGCCATCCGCCGATGGAGCGATTGATCACGGCGATGAAACGCCCTGGCTTTTCCTGGCCGACATGCCCCGAAGGCGGTGCCGGAAAGCCCGGCTATGATCGCTATGCCGATTGCCTGGCAGGCCGGCAGCCAGCGACAGGCGATCAGTTCGGCGATCATGGCAGCTCCGAAGAGCTGTCGCGCTGCAGCCGGACCGTCAGCATGTGCAACGGGCGCGCGCTGCGGCGTTCCAATAGCGATCGGACAGGAACCCACGCGTGATGGAGTGACTCGTGAGTACTCAGAGCGAAACAATTGCGAGTATCGCGAATATGTCGCTCGGCCCCTGCGGGCGCAGCCGTATCATTTCGACATCAAGAGTGCGCAGGACGGTAAGACAGAGCGGCACTATTTCGACCTGAAGCATTGATCATGTCATAAAACGTTACCCAGCTAAAAGAATTGTCCAACGGATTTAAGAATTACGTCGAGGGTTTCGGCGTCAAAGCCTAAGCCCGTGGCGGCGATAAAACTGGCCAGATACCTGAGCTTTTCTCGAGCCTCTGATGTGTTCTTCGGCGACCATGCAATGATATCAGCCCTGAGCCTGTGCTCTTCGGTGGTTAGTTGGCGCCCGCCGCGTGTACCTGTCCGTTGTCGTAACGATTCCTCCCGCATCGTAGGCCCAAGCAATGCGACGAGGGAACGATGACGGGAAATCAAATCGGCGAGCTGCGTTCGACTGTCGTCTGCCATCTTCTGTCCCGCGACTTATTTCAGATGTGCGTCGCCCGCATGTTGACATCCGCGCATGGTAGCCAGATGCGGTGCGGGTGATGTAAGAGGGACGGGGACAATGACGGGCTGCCTTTTATGACAACAAAATCTGACAAATACATCGAGGTTAAAGGGCTCGTTGAGACGACCGATCCGGAGATCGACAAAGCCATCTATCGTTGTCCCGGCTTCGAGGGGCCTGAACTTGGCGAGCTCGATCGGCGTATTTCCGAGGCGCTCCGGGAGGCACGCGATAGGACCGGGTTGACCAGGGCCGAGGTGGCGCCGTTTCTGGGCCTGCACGAGCAAGTCTATGGCCGCTACGAGCGCAACGAGACGAAGATGCATGTCACCCGGCTCATCCATCTAAGCGAAGTGCTGGATTTTTCACCAATCGACTTCCTCATGGCAGCTGCTCCTTATCGATTTGGAAAGACGCCGGTCGAAGCGAACAAGGGCCGGAAGCTTATCAACGTGGTCGAGTCGCTTCCTGCAGATGCGGTGGAGTCACTTTTGGCACTCGTAGAAGCCATGACGAAACTCCGGCCGCACGAAGAATAGAGCGTTGCTCGCGTTGTTTGGACGAGCTTCCCGCCGGCGCGTGATACGACGCGGCGCCGATTTTTCTTATAAAGGGAAACTGGGGTTCTTGGAAGGGAAAAGCACCTAAAACGTGTATATTCTGAAGCAAATTTTTGCGAGGAAATTATTTGAAATTAATATGGTAGCACGATTCTAGCCTATTCTAGGTGCTAATGGGAGTCGGACGCAATTCAACGAAAAGCTGAAATGACACAACCTCGGTCACCGTGCAAAAGTTTCAGCAGACCAAACTTCGGCTTATCTGGCAAAGGCCTGCCGAAGGGGAGACCTTCGCCAGGCGAGCACACCCGTAGGATGGAGTGCGTATGGAGATCGCTGACCGTCGAGAAAGACGGGCAGAACCACACTTTAACCGTAGCCCTCAGGCACCGGCGCTCACATCCAATGCGCCGCTGTGAGCATGCAATCTCAGGGGTCCGGAACTATCGTTTTATTCGACGGTTTCGACGCCATTCGGATAGAGGCTGCACAGGAGCGGATAGTTGAACGATCTTTCGATCGGACCCACCACACACCCAGACGGGTAAAGAACGGATAGATTGTCCTCCTTCTCAAATGGCAAAGCATGGGAAGACTACTAACGCTCTAAACCCCGAGGCTTGGCATCTCTCGCAAGTCGCACTTGGAAATAGAGTGTGCCTCCTAAGGTTGTAAATGCGGCGTAATCAATATTATGGAACCAAAGAGCCGTTTCCATTTTGTTGCGTTTTCGCGAGATGGCCTTTCATCTGGCGGAAGAAGGCCATTTCGTTTTTGCGAAATCTGCAGCGGCATGTTCGCCCGTCCGGTCACATTGCATTCTAGACAGACCGGGAGGATCGGCCGGATACTCCTCGTCAATGCCTTGGTGCTCTTCGTCGAACCGCTGGTATGGCGCAAGTGCGGCCTGTTCCTCCAACGGAGACGCCATTCACCCAGACATTGGGAACAGGCACCTACGTACTCATCATCGAATGGTCCTAGCGACAGATCGGCACCTTCGTCCCAGACAGTCACCTGAACGCCTGCTGCCGCTTTCTCAAGCATCGAACGGCCGTCGTGTATCCGGACAGTCCTGGGACGTTAACGGAATTTGCCAGCTCGGAACGAAATCGGCTGATGGGGCGCACGATATAGGGAAACGACCGCCGAACGACCTTCGGAAGATTTATGAGGAGCTGATGGAGGCTGCAGCCGCCAGCAACGGATGGCGCGCCTGCCAGACCCTGTGATAGGCTCGACGGGTGCGCAATGCGTGCCTGAGAAAAGGATTCACGTCGACGATCGATTGCGGTGAGATCTTGCCGGTCATTCCGACCGCCTCACGTTAATAGAAAAAGTAAGGGTCTGTTTTCTTGAAGGCGGCGAAGCCGCTTCTGGCGAGAAGCTCCACGGCAGCTTCCTTCATGCGATTCCTGATGCCGGATGGATGCACGGCGAGCATCGCTTCAGGAGGGACTTGGCGTGCACGCGGTGGTAGCTTTCCACCATATCGATGGCGACAACCTGGATATTGAACTTGTCCGGGAGCGCTTCAAGCCACCGGCGGACGTCCGCGGTTCGATTGGAGAAGAGGACGTCGATGATGGAGCGGTTGATCGCGCCGGCGCGGGAGCGGCTCCGGCAACAAGCACAGACAGGCCGGCTCTTTCCTGAGTACTCGGTGAACGACCTGGTACCCGCATGTGAAATGTACGCCCGGGTGACGGGAAATGCAGCATTATACGGCGACCGAATTGCCACCGGAAATCATCGCGGCGTACAGGACGTCCGGCGAGCTAGTGCACCTGCATGCCATTCGCGAGGCCCAGGCCGGTTGCGAAATCCCCAGCCAGGCGCTGAAGGCCTTCTTCTCCCAAACGGGCTTCATAAGGCGTAACCAGTTCGGCAACGAAGTGATTGGAAGGGCGAACTGGCTCACGTGCTACCTGAGGGTCGGGGACGTGGAAGAGCAACTACAGAGGACGCTTCGTACCGAGGGACCGGAGCTCGTAGAGCTCAAGATGAGCGGAAACCGTGCCTTGCGAACCCACGACATGCTGTTGCTGACGCCGGTCCGGAACTTGATCGAAGGTCGCAACGGAGGGCTGCTCGACGCGGAGCGCTACTACGCGTGGGGTCGGCTCGATTATTCGGACGTCAACCTCGCCCTGGACGGTCGCCGTGAGAATTCGATTTTCAGACGCTACCTCGGGGATGACGGGCGGAACCTGTGCGTCGCACGCATGAGTTCAGGCATCTGAAGAGCATGTGCTCTTCCGCAACCGACGTTGTCAATGCAAAGCACTTCGGGCGGCATAGCCTCTCGCAGACTTCCGTGTACGATCATCGCTCTCTGTCCGAGAAAGTCGCAGGGCTCGATATTGGTCCGGAGGACCACGAAACTCCTGGGCGACGTCCATCGGAGCGTCATCGCCAACATCATGGATCTTGGCGGTCCTAAGGTCGAGATGTTCAATCGTCTTCGCGATACGAAGGGCGACAAGGCGGTCGTTCGATATCTGGCGGGCGCCGTGTCAGGCTTCGGAGTGACGCCTCTCGGGGCCTGCACGAGCAACTTCCTGACCGAACCATGTCCAAGGCATGTGGAATGCTTCCGGGGTTGCGAGCATATGGTCCGGACCGGCCGACCCGAGGAGGCTCGAGGCTCGGGTTCTTTCCGATCTTCTCGAAAACCTCCAGGTCCAGGAGGAGGAGGCGATACTCAAAGTACCGGAACCTCACCGCAACCTTGGCTGGGAGAGCCAGCTCGTGCATGTCAGGTCGCAGATCGCTGCGACCCGAGGCTATCCTGACGGAAACGGGACGTCTGCCGTTAACCATTTCAGACAGGTCACCAGAGCGCGAAGTCGAGCGCCATGTTCTCGATCCCCTCGACCATGTCATCGACGTGAGCGGACAAAGAATTGGCGCCGCCATCTCAAACGTCGAAGCATCCACAGGTTTCCGACTCACCGTAAAGCAGCGCGAGGCCGTGTTCATGGCCTCCTCCGCGGGCGTATCGATACTTTCGGGAGCAACAGGGACGGGAAAGACAGCGGTTCTCCGAGCCATCGTCGACGCCGAAGCACGATCGGCATCCGGGGCTGGAAATCCTAGTCTCCATCTCGTGGCGCTAGCCGGACGAGCAGATCGGCGGATGGCGCTCGCGACGAAGCGAGAGGCCTGGGCCTTGTCCCGTCTGATGACCGCTTTTGAAATGGGCTTGACGATGGAGGACGGCCTAATTGTGTTCGACGAGGCCTCCATGCTGGACACGCCAACCGTCTATCGCGTCTTATCGCGGATCGGGACGAACGTGCGTGTGCTATTCGTCGGCGACGCGGGACAACTCCCGCCAATCGGAGCCGGGCTTCCGTTTCAGAAGCTTGTTTCCTCCGGCGACGTTCCGCGTGTGAGCCTCGACATCATCCTTCGACAGGCCGAGACGAGCGGGATACCAACTGTGGCCGCGAACATGCGGCGCGGAATTCTTCCGGCGTTTGGCGCCTACGACTTCAATCTATCCGCTCGAGCTGGTGTATTCTTTATTCCCTGCAGGACGGAGGACACGGCGGCCACGGTGCGAAAGGTCTTCCGTTTAATGGCGGGACCGCCTCCTCGATCGGGCCCGCGGAATCGTTGCACGCGCGCGATGTTCAGATCCTAAAGCAGACGAACGACGGCGCCGCCGGCGCGCGTGAACTCAGCCGGGAGATCGAGCGGGAGTACATGGTCCACCAGGAACCGGTCGAGGACATTGGCTTCCACCTCGGATCCCGACTGATGTGGGTGAAGAACGACTACCGGAAGGCGCCTCTCCTCGATAACGAAACCGGCTATCGATCCAAGAACCGGCCAGCCGCAATGCGCCGGATTCTTCAACGGCTCGCTAGGCGTGCCCCGGATGGTGGAGGGAAAGTGCCAGCTCGCACTGGACGACGGCAGTTCGGATTTCATCGGCCCCGGTGACCTGGAGAAGCTGACGCTGGGCTGGGCGATCACCATCCACAAGGCCCAGGGATCGTCGTTCAATAGCGTTATCATTCCACTCGTCCCCTCGCCTCTGCTTGACCGAACCATGCTCTACACGGCCGTCACACGATTTCACCGGCTTCTGGATGAGCTAAGCTCTCCTGATTGGTGCCGGCTCCCGATGAACAAAATGGGAACATCTTTACTTTTGCTTCATTGCCGTTAGCGTAAACCTTATTCATTGAGGGAGATTCTTGTGACGAGCGCGCAGCGCAGATTGGTGCTTCCATGCTGCCGCTTCTGCGGAAGGAAATGGCAGCCGCCGGAGTATGTTTCGGCGAACACGGCTTTCTGCGAGGAATGCCGCGAGGATCGGCTGTCTCTGGTTCAGGGGCGTGTTGCAGGTATCAGGTTTGTCGAAGGACCAAGAGGCGAGCGCGTCGCGATGCCGATCAAGCGTTAACTCTCAAGGCGTCCGATCTTCGAAGAACGTCTGAAGCGACTTGTAGGTCTCCTTCCATTTCGCTCCGGAAGGGCTTGCCGCCAGCTTCCTCTTCGAGCCTCCGGAAAGATCCTCGGTCCACGCCGTCCACTTCTCGCCTAGCCGGCCGAGATAGTTCTGCCATTCTACCCTGACCCGGCGCTTGCCCTTGTCGAGTTGCCACGAAATCACGTCCTCGCCAACGTTGCAGATCCACGGCTCGACTGCTGGAAGCTTGGCGATCGAGTTGACCGCGGCGTCCAGTGACGGACAACGGTTCAAGGTAGACGGCCTGCAAAGCCTGTTGGCGACATTTCTCCAGCAAGTCGGGACATGCGGCAGATAGAGCATCTTCGAGGACAGTTCGGGGTCGCCCTCGGCGCCCATCACGACGACCTGGCCCTTCCCCTCGCGAAAGAACCAATGGTCTCCTGACATTATGTTGATGAACGTGACGCCAAGCGAGTACACGTCCGAAACCCCGGAACAGGCATGCTCCTTCAGGACTTCGGGAGCCCAGTATATCGCGGTGCCGTAGGGCGTGGCGAAACCGAACTGCAGTTCGTTCGTCACGAAGCCGAAGTCTCCCACCTTCACAAGACCGTCGCCCTTAAGGAGGATGTTGTCGGGCTTGATATCCCGATGCAGATATTGGCTATTGTGAATGTAATTCAGGCCGATTGCAGCGTCACGGATCACGCGCTTGGCCTCTGGAAGGGACACGACGTCCTTTTGCGTCATCTCGCGAAGCGACTTGCCTTCGCAGTATTCCATCACGAGCAGGAACTCGTCGCCGCCGCCGGTCCTCAGGACCTGATGGATCTTCACGACGTGGCTGTGCTCGAGAGCCTTGAGGTTGCGCGCCTCCTGCAACGCGTCCTTGCAGGCACTGTCCCAAGATTCGGCGGAGCCGAAATTTGACTGGAAGAAGCGTTTCACAGCAACTTCACCGTGCAGAGGACACTTGTAGCGATGCACCTCGCCGAACGCGCCCCCGCCGATGGGGCCGAGGGGGGTCAGAGACGCGACGTAGTCGATGGCCCGGTCCATTAGTCCCTCGCGGCGAGAAGAAGGAACGCGGCCTCGCGGCTTCCCTTCCTGAGAGACGCGCCAGCAAACTTCTCGCTGAAGAAGTCGTCGTCCTTCAGGTAAGCGTCGACCTTGCGGGACCCGAAGTTGCGGCTGAGATTATTCTTCTGCAACTGCTTCACCGACACACCGCCCGGAACCGCGCTAAGGAATACGCCCCTCAGTTCGGCCGAATGCAGAACAGCGGTCTTCGCGGCGTATTGGCCGCCGGCGCTTGCCTTGAGAACGACCTGCTCGATACCCTTGCCCAAACGGTCGGCCAGGCGCCTGTGCATGACGACGTAGGCAAGCTGCCGGTCGCCTTCCTCAAGGTCGAAAGTCTCGTCCTTGATCAGTGTTACTGTCCCGTCTTCGTTGAACGTTCCCTCGGTGAGAACGATCTTGTCCGAAGTGACGACCGCGGAAATGACAGACATCGATGCTTCCTAAGCATAAGATTCGTTTCCCGGTCAATAGCACATTTCACTTTTAGCGAGTGAGTTTTCTGTGTTCGAATCCCTGACTTGAACGCTGTAAATCCTTCCGATCAGCAAATGTGTTGCGAGATTCACCTACTTTTATAGCCGGAATCGTAACTGGATTGATGTGGCGGTCGAAATCTTCTTGTCACTGCTGCCACGGGATTTACAACCGACGTGAGAACCACCATATGGACTTCCGTCGTGAATGGAGCAGGCTGAGGGGCGCGATGCTGCGGTGGAACAACAAGGTCGGATGGATGGAGTTTCCCTCTCTGACTATCAGCGCGGGTCTTACGAGGACCTACACGCTCGCCTACAAGCTCACCGACAATACGGCGGAACGCTGGACGTCGAGATTCATCCGTTTCAAGAACAAGAACCATAAGGCGTACTATGGCGGTGCGCGCCTCATGTACGCTGCGTTTCCTCCTCTTTTGGAAGACATGAACCTGCGGCCCAGGGACTGCGTATTGGTGGCAGCGCTCTCATCCTCCGAGACGGCAGCAGACCCGACCCGCCAGATTCCCTATATCGCCTGCCAGCTCGCCGAGACGGTCGGCGCCGCGTGCGCGATCGACGCTATAACCAAGCAGCAGCACAGCAGGATTCACAACCTGTACAAGGCCGATCAGCGTGAGGCCGAACTCGATAAGGCGAACTACGTGTCCTCTAAGCTGCCGGCTTCGAACGTCTTCGTCTTCGACGACTTCATCACGCGCGGAGGCACGCTCTCCCGCGTCGCACAGGCGATTCTCGCCACGAACCCTCGCTCAAAGGTTTACGGTGTCGCGCTCGCGAAGACCGAACGACTTTTGTATTGTCCAAATCCGGACAACGGTCACGTTCCCGCCAGGTGGGACGAAATCTGGGCGGCCGGAGAGGCCGAAGTCCCGTGACGAGATTGGCGATGACAGAGACGGCTTCCAGAACCACCATCGCGCTCCTTGCTCTCATGAATGTGAAGGGCGTTGGCCGGCGCGCTGCGCTTCGTATCGTCGACCATCCCGTCGCGAACGCGGCCGACGAAGAAGCGATAATCGACAGAGCCACGCGTCAAAAGATCGATGCACAACAGCTCCGAAGCGCGTGGCCCGAGGCGGAGGAACAAGTCAAGCGGAGCTTCTCCGCCGGGATCGGGGTCGTTTCCTTCCACGACGAAGATTTTCCTCAAAGGCTGCGCAACATTCCCGATCCGCCGGCCGTGCTATTCTACAAGGGTGTACCTCAAGGCCTGGCGGCGCCCTCGGCCCTTGCGATCGTCGGAACGCGGGAACCGACCGACTACGGCGAGCGCGTCGCCCACAGGTCGGCGGCGTCCGCCGTGGAAGCGGGTTTCGTCATCGTCAGCGGCCTAGCGCACGGATGCGATACGTTCGCCCATCGGGGATGTGTGGAGGCGCAAGGAGTCGGGGTCGCGGTGATGGCCCACGGCCTCGACAAGGTCTACCCTGCCGCCAACAAGGTTCTCGCCCGAGAGCTGCTCGATGGAGGGGGATGCCTGGTTAGCGAGTATCCTATCGGAATGACACCCGTACGCACCGCGTTCGCGGAGCGCGACAGACTCCAGAGCGGACTGTCGGACGGGGTGCTGGTCATCGAGACCGACGTCAAGGGCGGCACTATGCACACGGTGCGTTTCGCACGACAGCAGATGCGCGCACTCGCCTGCGTCGAGCACCCGGAGAGCTGGCGATCGTTTCCTAAGACTCGGGGCAATCAGGCCATGATCGCGGATCGTTGGGCCGAGCCTGTCGCCAACGGCGAGGCGCTGAACGCATTCCTTGAAAAGCTGCGGCAGCGGTCCGGCCGTACCGGCCCAAGCGGCAACGACCCTCAATCGACCATGGACTTCTAATGATCATCTTCGACTTCGACCAGACACTCGTTGACACCTCATACGTCGAGTCCCTGCGCGCCGTGCGGGACTGGAAGGGCGTGATGCGCAAGGCCGCGGAACTGCCCGTGTATCAGGGCGTCGGGGAACTGCTTTCAGCCCTCCATCAGAACGGTCACAGGCTTGCGATCGTGACGAAGAGTCCCGACATGGTGCCACGATGGTTTATCAAGCAGTATGGCTGGCCGGTCGACATCGTCGTCGGTTATCACGATGTCAGAAACAGAAAGCCACATCCGGAGGGGCTTCTGCTTGCGATGACGAAGGGCGGTGCCGTCGCATCGGATACTTTCCACGTTGGCGACCAGGTGCAGGATACAGAGGCCGCGCGGGCGGCAGGCGTCGTCGCCATCGGAGTGACATGGGGTCTCGGCGACGACGGGGAGCTGCGTGCATCAGCGCCCGACGAGATATTTAATACCGTCGGTGAACTGAAGACGTACTTCGGTAGCTAGCGCGCCGCGAGCCGCCTCGATTCAGGAGGAACGAATCTGCGCTGGGGCTTATCGTCTTCGGCCTTACCGATCATAAGGTTGGCCATCCTGGTGTCGCCAGCAGCGCCGAACGCTTTGGCTGCGATAGCGAGTGTTTCCTTCATCAGGCGATTCTCAGAAGCGATCGCCTGGTAGGCCTCGCTGGCACAGGTGAGCTCGTCGTTCAGTCTCATGATCTCGCCCTTAAGGCGTTCGATCGTCGCCTGGCCGTCGTCCGTAGGACGCTCCAGCATGCGGCTTTGTAGAACCTTCATCGAATTCTCCTCGACTCGCAACGCTCTTCTAAACATCTTGCCCCCTCATAATGTTCCAGCTTGCGCGGCCTTGCCAGCCGCGGGCGAACAGAACTTCGTCACCGAGTCTTACTGATACCGATTGTAGCTAGCCAGAGTCGAGTTAATTGTTCCACAACGCGAGTTCGACGTCGTCCGAGAGCGCCCATAACAGTCATCAGGATACGCCGACCGAAACCATTCGCCGCAGGACCATGTTTCCTGGGGATATCCAGGCCACTCTGCTTACTCTGGTTTACGACGTGTATAGAATCGGCGGCAAATCAACGTCGATAAGGTATTAATGCCAGCGATTACGGCAATCGAGTGGGACATACTTGAGGCCCGAGTCCACAAGACCGGTCTGCGTCATGGACTTCACACGTCTTCAATGTCCTTTCTCTACCTTGTGCTCGAGCAGTTCTTTCCCGATCGGGCCACCGACTTCCCGGAAATGATCGTCGACGGCGGCAACGATCTCGGCGTCGACGCGATCGAGATTATCGAGCGGGACGAGAGTGCTGAGATATTCATCATCCAGTCCAAGCACCGGACGTCCCACAAGACGACGGACAAGACCATCAATGATGGCGACGTCCTTAAGGTCCTCCGCTTCGTGCAGGCGCTCTTCGACCAGGACGAATGGCTGTCGACCAACGGCAACTTGCAGGTCAGGGAAGCGGCCAGCCGCATCTGGGAAATGCACAGGCGCGGTGTAGTCTGCCGCTACCGCGTCATCTTCTGCACGAACGGCGCCTGCCTCCACACCTCCGCTACAGCCCTTCTTCAGAGCGCTCTTCGAAACCTTCCGGGAGTGGTGTCCGAGGAGTACACGCCAAGGGATCTGCTCCGCGACATCGGGCGGTCAGGCAGAGATCGTGAGTACGGAACGCTACAGGCGATCGGTCGCGACACGCTCGAGCGGATCGACGGGGACGTGCGCGGCGTCATTGCCTCCGTGGACGCCAGCTCCTTCGTAAAGCTAATCCAGACGGACGATGGGAAGTCTGTAAAGCGCCATCTCTTCAACGAGAACCTCCGAGTATTCCTAGGAGCGAATGGCGGTTACAATAGTAACATCATCGAGACTGCCGCATCTTCTGACAGTTACCTCTTCTGGTACCTCAACAACGGCATCACGATCACGTGCCGCAACTACTCGTTCAATAAGGGACACGTAAGCCCGGTCATCAAGATCGAAGACTTCCAGATCGTCAACGGCGCCCAGACGTCCCATTCCCTCATGGAGGCGTATCGCCGCTCGCCGGACGATCTTCGAAACGTCGTCATCCTCGTTAGAATCTACGCGACAGACCGCAGCGACATCGCCGAACGCGTCGCCGTGGCAACGAACAGCCAGGCAAGAATTCAGGCACGCGACCTGCGCGCCAACCATCCGGCGCTCAGGAATCTGGAGACGGCGTTCCGAGACAACGGGTACTTTTTCGAGCGCAAGAGGAACATGCACATCGACGCCGATCCTCGACGGAGGATCGATGCCTTGAAGCTTGGACAGATCCTGCTGGCCTACAAGCTCAGGGAACCCGACAGAGCGAAGGCGGATTCGGACTCGATATTCGGGGACCGCTTCTTCGCGATCTTCCACGAACACTACAGGATTGAAGAGATGTGCCGCATCTTCGAACTATACCAGATCATCGAAGAAATGCGGGACAACCACATCCTACGGCAACGGGACGTTAAAAGTCATGCGGGCGAATCCCAGTACCTTGTTTATGGGCACTGGTTCGTCCTGTACGCTGCCTCGTTGATCCTCACGCAGTCGAATCGCGAGATGCCGGTAGGCGAAGCCGCCAAAGCACTCGCCCAGCAGGCGCTCTCGCTGGTGGCGAGGGCCTGCAGGCAGACGAAAACCGCGCACTACCAGCTCTTCCGTAGCTCGAAAACCAAGGAGCGGATCGTCGAGGAGCTTGACGGTCCGCAAATGACATTGTTCGACCAACTCATTTTGGAAGGGTAGCAACCGCCGCCGCATCTTCATGAGACGCGCTTGTATCAGATCGTCTTTGCGTCCCAGTCGTGCAAACCTAACTAATGACGCTGATAAACCCTTGGACGACGGGCATCCTTTCTCGCCAGATAGGCCAGAAAGCCCGCGTAGCCCGGAGTTTCGTCGCGAAACCGGCGGAGGCGTGTGTCGTCGGAATCCACGTGTCGGCGTCCCGAAGAGGAAATGGTCGATAACGCTCTGCCGGGGCACAGGCGTGGCGATGACGGAAACGGGGTCCAAGGTCCGGCCGTCGAGAATACGCCCTGCCCGCTTGTTGTCGACGCCGCCGCATTGCTTGAAAAGGTAAGCCATGGCGCAGCAGAACATGAACCCAATCAATCTCTTGTTGAAGGACACCTCGCCAACTAAGCAAGCAAACTCGCGTGCAAACCCTAGCAGCCCGTCACCTCGGCAGGGCGATCTCGAAGATGTAGATGAACTCGACATCTCGGGCAACAGGTGGCTCGATGGTAAACGCTAGCGTCTCCGGAGAGATAGCCTCGGCGGTCACTCACGACTGGACTGAACGATTTCCAGTATCTGCGAAGCGGGCACGGGGCGTGCGAACAGATAGCCTTGCGCCTCATCGAACCCTTCCGCGTTGATCGCGTCGAGTTGGGTCTGAGTCTCGACGCCTTCGACCGTCGTCGTTATTCCCAACGTCCGTCCAATTCCGGCAACCGCTCTGATGATCGCCAGCGATTCCCTCCCTGTTGGCAAGTCGGCAATGAAGCTGCGATCGACTTTGATCTTGTCGAAACGAAAGCTCCTCAGGTAGCTTAGGGAAGAGTAGCCGGTTCCAAAATCGTCCATCGCTATCTTGGCGCCGAGCTGTCGTATCTGCTGAAGAATAAGCAGGTTGCTAGCGCTATCATTGAGGAAGACCGATTCGGTGATCTCGAGCTGCAGACGCGAGGCCTCCAAGCCGGTTTCGCTGAGAATATCGCGAATGACACTGGCAAGTCGCCGATTTCTAAATTGCAGAGGCGAGAGATTCACCGCCACGCTGACTTGCGACGGCCACTTAGCTGCCTCGGTGCACGCCTGACGGAGAATCCACTCACCAAGCGGACCAATCAATCCAGTTTCTTCGGCGATCGGAATGAACTCAGCAGGAGATACCGGCCCTTTTTCCGGATGCTTCCACCGGACAAGCGCCTCACAGCTGGTGATTCGACCAGTATGGAGGTTGATCAGCGGCTGGTAATGTAGCTCTAGCGCTCTATTTTTGAGCGCATGTCGAAGTGAGACTTTCATCTCTTGTCTTGCCTTGAGATGAGCGTCCATCCCCGGCTCGATTCGTTTGCAGGTGCCGCGGCCGCTGGCCTTGGCTTGGTAAAGGGCGATATCGGCAGCCTTGATAAGTTGATCTAGCGACTGGCCATCTTTCGGGAACAAAGCGAGCCCAACATTCACGCCGATATCGGCGTGTGTGCCTTCTAGGTCATAGGCAGTGCCAATTGCCTCGATGATCTCTTGCGCTAGCTTGGTCGCTTCCACATCGTGACGCATGCCGGTCCTCACAACGACAAACTCATCCCCGCCCAACCGAGCGAGGATATCGGATTTCTTGAGACATTTACGCAGTCGCTCGGCAACGCGGCGCAACAACAAGTCGCCAATCGAGCGACCGTAGGCGTCATTGACTGCCTTTAACCCGTCGAGGTCGAGACGGAGAACTACTGTTTTCGCCCTCGCAGTCGGGTCCAACAGGTGGTCGAATGCCTCACGAAGGAACTGACGATTGGGCAATCCCGTCAGAGCATCGTAACGTACCATGTGATAAATCTGCTTTTGCGCGCGGAAACGTTCGTCCTCCGCGTTACGGCGCTCGGTTATGTCCAGGACAACCCCGACATAGCCAAGAAACCTGCCATCCGAGGCAAAACGTGGCTGCCCCACATCAATGACCCAAGCGCAGCCGCCGTCGGCACGGCGGAGACGATATTCTACACGGCTGCGCTGTCGGAGACGAAATGCCGCGTGAAACCCAGCTTCAACCCCTTGGCGGTCCTCGGGGTGGATGGCGTCGGCCCATCCAAAGCCTTGGGCCTGCTCCGCGGTCTGCCCGGTCGTTTCGAGCCACAGTCGGCTGTTGTAAGTGTTTGCGCCGCTTTCATCAGTCACCCAAATCATTACCGGCGCGTCGTCCGCGATTGCCTTAAAACGAGCTTCGCTCTCGGTAAGGGCCGCCAACGCTCTGCGACAATCATCGACATTTTCGACGATCCCGTACCACAGAAAGATCGTACCGTCATCCGCCGTTCGTGCAGCAGCACGATTGCGATACCAACGATAGTATCCCTCTGCGGTTGCCAGGCGGAACTCGGCATCCAGTGGGCGCTCAGTCGCAATCGATTGGGTCCACTGTCGCCATACGCACTCCAGGTCATCGGGGTGCATCGCCTTCACCCACCCCGTGCCAAGAGCATCGGCGGCTTCTATGCCAGTAATTTCTTTCCAGCGTGGGCCAACCTCGAGAACCTCTCCTGATGGATTTGCGATCCAGGGGACCTGGGGATGGAGTTCGACCAAGGATCGATAATGATCTTCGCTGGCGCGAAGCTCCCTCTCCGCCCTTCGACTTGCAGTTACATCAGATATGGTGGCGACGATCAGCCTATCCGTCGATCCCTCCCTGGCTGATACGGCGAGACGTTTCTGTATTACGAGGTTTCTCACCGTGCCGTCTGCTAGGGCGATGTCTTCCTCAAAAGAGAGTTCCTCCCCGGTTCTGAGAACTTGTTCGTCCATCTCGCGGATACGATCCGCCTCTGCCGCAGGGAGGAACTCGCGATCCGTGCGTCCGATTAAGTCTTCTCGCGATTTGCCCAGGAGCGCACATGCGGCATCATTCAACAATCGGATGCGAGAGTGCTCATCCTTGATGATAATTGGTTGCGGGATGGCATTGAGAATGACTCCGAGTTCGGCGTGTGCCATTTGCCTGAGCTGCGTGTTGTGCATGGCGCGCCTCGCATTAGCGTTGTGGGAAGACATGTTGACGGCATTGGTTCTGTAGCTGTCGAAGAAGCAGCTCACCGGTGCCAATAGGGAAGAAACCGAGCGTCGGTGCCTTGTCAACACCCTGAGGTGGCATTGGTGAACAAAAAGTAAGCAAAGTGCACATTTCTTAGGCCAGCTGGCCCGCCGCCAGAACACGGCTGCGAAGATCATCGCTTAATGCACGTGACAGTATCGCGTGATGAGTCCGGGCGGCTCGCCAGTGCCTCGAAGCCAGAAGCGCTTCGTATCGACAAAGGCATTGGGCGCCTTGGTTGGGCCGTGCAGGAAGTTCACCTCTTCGGCTCGCCGAGATGGCCGGCCACTTCCAAAAATGCTGAAACGTTCAAAAAAATGGCTGCCGCCGAACTTCATTCGACGACAGCCAAGGTGCCTTGGGAGGCAGGAGAAAAACTTTAGAACCCTAGCTGGTGATCCTTGCATAGGAGATCAGTCGCGGATAGCGACACCTGTCGTCGGATCAAACCAGTGTAGCTTCTCCAGATCGACGGTCAGAGGCAGGCGCTGGTTTGGAGTTGGTGTCAGGGCCGGAGGAATTCGCGCCACCAGGCGGTTTTTACCCTTGTGCGTGAAGCTGTCCTCTGCGTCGTTCACGTTAACCGGCGGGGACGGGATGTCGAAGAAGACGAACGTATCGGCCCCGAGTGCTTCGGCAACTGCAATCTGCTCGTTGAATAGCGCCTCCCGCTCCGGACAAGCCTGGAACATTTCCGGGCGGATCCCGGCAATGACTTGCCGTCCGGCGTACGCGGACAACGCCGCCCCTGCGGGAACAGGAAATGATATTTCCGCTCCTGTAATCGCGCCTCTAAGTGATCCGGCTTCCGCGTTAAGCTCGACGCGCACGAAATTCATTGCTGGTGAGCCGATGAAGCCCGCAACGAAGAGATTGGCCGGCTGGTCGTAAAGCATCTGAGGTGTGTCGATCTGCTGAAGATTGCTGTCCTGACCATTGAACACCGGTTTCAGCACCGCAACACGGTCGCCCATGGTCATGGCCTCGACCTGGTCATGGGTCACGTAGAGCGTTGTAGTACCGAGGCGCTGGTTGAGCAGCTTCAGCTCGCCTCGCATTTGGACGCGCAGCTTGGCATCAAGATTGGACAGAGGCTCATCCATCAGGAAAGCCATTGGATGGCGAACAATTGCACGCCCCATCGCAACACGCTGGCGCTGGCCGCCGGATAGCGCGCCGGGTTTGCGCTCGAGATATCGGGTGAGATCGAGCATTTCCGCGGCATCCCGCACCAGTTCATCGATTTTTCTCTTCGGCGTTTTGCGCTGTTGCAATCCGAAAGCCATGTTTTCATAGACAGTCATATGGGGATAAAGCGCGTAGTTCTGGAAAACCATGGCGATATCCCGGTCCTGCGGCTCGGTCTCGGTGACATCCGTGTTGTTCATCAGCAGACGGCCGCTGTTCAGCATTTCGAGGCCCGCCGCCATCCTTAGCAAGGTGGACTTGCCGCAACCCGAGGGGCCGACCAGCACGACGAACTCTCCGTCCGCGACCGCGAAACTCACATTGGCGACGGCGACGGTTCCGTCCGGAAAGGTCTTGCCGATCCCGTCAAAGGTCATGGACGCCATAAATACTCCTCCGAGCATCAAGAAGCGAGGCAAGCCGTCCTCCTAGGACAGGATGCCCCGCGCGTTTAGGTTCCGGCGTTAGCCGATGTTTACGGCCTTGCCGCTGGCGACAGATTCCTCAATCGCCGCCAGGATCTTGGTGTTTGCCAGACCGTCCTGCGCATCCGCCAGCAGCGGAGCGCCGCGCACCACGCTATCGACAAAGCGGGCAATGGACTCGAGCACAAAGCCACCAATACGGGTCTCGCCGGTCGGGGTTATGCCGATGTAATCATTGTATTTCAGTCCGCCTTCCACGATACGGCGCAGGCCGCCGCTGTGGGTCGGGTCTGCCTGGATCTGGCCCTTTTCGCCGACGAATTCGATCTTGAAATCGACGAGCGAAGGATTGTCACGCGACAGGATCCAGCTGTTTTCCATGGTCACGACCGTGCCCTTGGAAAACTCGAGGATGGACACATGAAAGTCCTTCGTATCCACGCCGCCGCCAGACAGCGTACCTGAGCGGGCGACCGAATAAACGCGGACGACTTCGTCTGCGAGAATGAAGCGGAGGACGTCGACCAGATGGCTTCCTAGAAACCAGAGTGCTGAAGATTTCGAAGCCCAACTCAGCATTTCGAAGGGAACGAAGGCTGTGTTGGAAAGACGCGCCGTCCCATGTTTTGCGAGACCGATTTGGCCGTCCTGTATCATGTCACGAACCTGCGCGAGGATGGGATTCACCCGGTTGTGGAAGTCCACCATCAGCTTGCCCTTCGACTTTGCGGCAGCCTCGGCGATTTCTTCAGCTTCGCTTACGGTGGTTGCAAGCGGCTTTTCGCTCAGCACGTGTTTATCGGCCCTGAGTGCGGCGAGAATGATGGGCGTATGCGTAAAATCAGGTGTCGCAACCGAGATGGCATCGATCCGATCACTGGAGATCAGCTTCTGGTAATCGGTGAAGGCTTGCGCTGCCCCGAAGCTCTCCTTCATCTTGAGCGCCCTGCCCTCATCCAGGTCGCACACGCCGACAAGCTCGGTCTCCGGCAAGACATTAAATGTGTGAGCGTGATTGTTGCCCCAAAGACCGGCGCCGATGACGCCCATACGCAGCTTGCTCATTTCATTACTCCATTTATAAAGGGGAACGTCAGCCCTTCACCGAACCAAAGGTGAGGCCTCGTACGACGTATCGATCGAAAAACAGGAAGATGATCATCGGAGGTATCATCGCGAGCACTGCGGCCGCGGCGATGTAGTTCCACGTCACTCCGCTCGTCGCGAAGTAGCCCAGTGTTCCGATCGGAAGGGTGGCGGTCGAGCGCGAGCTCAGCACCAAGGGAAAGGCGGCATTGTTCCATGCAAAGACGAAGGCAAACATGGAGGTGACAATGATGCCGGGACGAACGATCGGAAGCGTGATCCGCCACATGATCGTGTACCAACGGGCGCCGTCGACCCGGGCAGCTTCTTCCAATTCCACTGGTACCTCATCGATGAAGCTCTTCATTAGCCAGACGGAAAACGGGATCGTCAGCGTCTGCAGAACCAAAACCATGGAAAAGTAGGAACCCTGGAGACCGATGCGCGTGATGAGGACGAAATACGGGATCAAAAACGCGACTGGCGGGGCCATCAGCAGGCCGAGATACCACAACATGATGTTCTTCTTGCCGCGCAGCTTGAAACGGGACAGAGCGTAGGCAGCAGGAACGGAGAAGGGAAGATTGAGCAATACCGCCCCGATGGCCACGATGAGACTATTCACCAGTTGCGGCGCGTTAGTACCGGGATCGACCAGTATATGCCGGAACGCATCGAGATTGGGCTCGAACGAGAGTTGCGGCGGCGTTGTGAATGCCGTCTCCGACGGGCGGATCGCAAGAGCGATGAACCACAGGATTGGCCCGACAAAGATTGCCAGGAAAAGGAGGCCGGCGGCGTAGGTGAGTGCTGTGTTGAAGTTTGTGTGGCGACCGGACATGTTACCACTCCTCCTTTCGGAACGCGAAGAACACGTAGAGGGCAACGATGATGTTGACGATCAGCACGGTGATCCACGTCATTGCGCTGACAAGACCAATGTTGAAGTTCACAAGACCCTGCTCGTAGAGCGAATAACCGAGGGTGCGGGTGGAGGTGCCAGGCCCGCCGCGGGTGAGCACAAGCACAGTGTCGAAGGTGTTGAAAATCTGCATGAAGCGCAGCATGACGATGATGATCGCCGTGCGCTTGATCAGCGGCAGCTTGATCCGCATCAGGATCGTCCACGCAGACGCGCGATCCAGTCGTGCGGCCTCCAAAATCTCGTCGGGAACTGCCAGCAGGCTCGCATAGAGCACGATCGCGAAGAAAGGCGTCCATTGCCAGATATCGACGAATAGGATGGCGGCGAGCGCTGTCGATGGCGAGCCGAGAATTCCTTCCGCGGGAACGGGGAGCCAGAGCGACTGCATGATCCAGCTCAAGAGCCCGCCACCAGGGTCGTAGAGATAGCGGAACAGGAAGCCGACGACTATCGGTGCGATCGTGGTGGGCAGGATCAGCAGGGCACGCACGACATTCATGCCCGGCAAAGCCTTGAGCAGGATGAGCGCAATCGCCAGACCAAACGCGAATTCAATTGCTGTGCCCAAGACTGAGAGGATCAGCGTATTGGTGAGCGCCGCGCGAAAGTCGAAGGCGTTGAAGGCCTGCACGTAATTCTCGAAGCCAACGAATTGCAGCGGCTCCGGTCCGATTTGCAGATTCCAGAAGTAGAAGCTCGATCTTAATGCAAACAATAAAGGGTAGGCGATCAGAGCGAGCAGCATCACGACCGAAGGCGCAATCAGCAAGTAAGGCAGGTTTCGTCGAATAATGCCCTTCCGGCCAGGCCCGAGGGCCCGCGGACAGCGAACAATTATAGCATGCATTGCCAGATCCAGTTCTTCTTCAGTCGTTTTGCCGGCGCGATCGCTGCCGCGCCGGCTCGAGGAGAACTCTATTACTTCTTGGCGATCAGGGCCTTGGCCCCGTCAAGAGTGTCAGCGAAGCTTTCCTTCTGGTGAGGGATCATGAGATTGCCCTTCAGGATGCTCTCAAACAGGCTGTTGGCGCGCTCAAGGCCCGTCTTCGGCTCTTCGCTGCCGGTCAGGAGCTGGTTCAACGTGAGGCCCAGCACGCTTTCGATGGCAGTGTAGCCCGGAACAGGTGGGCGTGTGACCTTGCCGTTGCCCTGCTTCATCATTGCGTACTGAACATCGAGGTACGGATAGATTGCCTTAACGTCCTCATCCTCATAGAGCGAAGCACGCGCGAAGTCCGAGAACTGGTAGTTGAGGTCCGGCCAAAGAGCCATTTTCTTCTGAGTGGCCTTCGATGTTGCCCACTTGATGAAGGCGTAGCCGGCCTCTTGCTTTTCGGAGCTGGAAGGGATGCCGAGGCTCCAACCGCCGAGGCTGATCGTCTGAGGTACGCCCTCAGCTTTCGGCAACGCAGCCGTTGCATATTTCTCCATGACCTCCGACTTCTTGCCGGTCATGTAACCGGCGTTTTTGATCAGATAGAAGTATGGGGTCCACCAGTAGAACATGCCGATATCGCCCTTGGCAAAGCGGGTGCCGGCGTCGAACCAAACGTAGTTGATCGCCTCGGGCGGAGACAGCTTGTAGAGTTGTCTGTAGATTTCGACAGACTTTATCCATGCCGGGCTCGTCAGTTGCGGAGAAAAATCCCACGGGGCGGTCGGGAACGATTTGAACCAGCTTGCGCCGTGGCTCGCTGAAACCTGCGTAAACATGTGCACGATCGGCGACGGCTGCGAGCCGCAAACAACGGTAGGAAAGAGCGGCTTGCCCCCGAATGACTTGCCTTGCATCGACTTCAGAATTTCGACGTATTTCGTCCAGGTCCAGTCTTCCGACGTCTCGTTCGGAGGCGCGGCAATGCCCAAGTCATTGAAGATGTCCTTGCGGTACATCACGCCCTGCGCATAGGCCGCGACTGGCAGCGTGCCGACCTGGCCGCGCCACATGTTCGAGGAGTACAGAACCTCGGGAATGAAGTCGGAGAGGTCAAACTCGCTGTCCTTGGCAATCAAATCGTTCAGCGAGATGATCCAGCCATTGTCGAGATATTGCCCAAGCCACATCTGGTCGACGACGATGACATCGGCATCTGAGGTTTTGGCGACAAAAGCAGAGACGAGGCGCGACTGTAGGGCGTCATAGGAGAGGCTCTCCAATTCCACCTTGATGCCGGTTTCTTTCTCGTATTCCGGGAGCATCGCCTTCATCGAAAAGAAGAAAGGGTCTTCAACGGACAGGACGCGCACCGTATTCGCGTCTTGCGCAGCGGCGCGGCGTGGCACGGCCAAAGAACCCGCCCCAGCTACAAGAGCTGCGACGGAAGCGCTCTTCAGCAGGTCCCGGCGCGACATATTTCCAATATCGATGGTCATAAGAGCCTCCTCAGTTGCATGTAATCCTATCCCGGTCCTTCAGCGGAGCCGTGGGCTTCCGCTATTGAAACTGAGATAGTTACCCCTAATTTGCTTTTGTCAGCAGTTAGTTTGTACCTCGCACAAACTTATGATACTTGTCAAGAAGATGCCGCAAAGAAATTCGCAGACTGATTGCAGGCGTCACGACTCGGCCTGTTTGCGTTGTTGTAGAGACCCAGTGCTGTCTAGTCGATCGCGAGTGTAGAGAGTACAAAGAATCCAGCAAATCGGAGATGCAAATTGAAATTTGAGAGTCAGCCGTCCTATTCATTGGGCCATCGCACACCTGCGAGGAGGGAAGCCGCAGCTAGCGAGATTGGTGCCAATGTGACGCTTGTCTCGCAATCAGCGCTTGGCGCGATCAACCGCGGTCGGGTGCTGCAAGCTTTGTATGATAATGGCCCCAAAAGCCGAGCGGATCTCGCGCGGCTTGCTGGCGTCAACCGGACAACGATAACCGGCATCGTCCAGCCGATGATCGAGGAACAGCTTCTCGTAGAAGGGGATGCGGCGCCCTCTGATGTCAAAGGCGGCAAGCCTGCCCGTCCGCTTTATTTCAATCCCGATGCCCCGATGCTCGGAGCGGTACTCCTCCTGCCCGGCACGATACAGGCGTGCCTTGTGGCACTGACCGGGGAGATCAGAGCCGTTACGAAAGCTGAGTTCGACCCGTTTGGCGACAGGCAAGCGTTCATCGCGACTCTAACGAAAACGCTCACCTCCACGCTGTCTCATGCCCATCAGGCGCCGTTCGGGATCGGCGTTGCCTCGGGTGGAATGATCGACAGTGACAACGGCGTGATCCTCGCTGTCAACCTTGCGCCTGTACTGACAGGACTTCCCCTCGTGAACATATTGCAGGAACACTTCTCGCTTCCAGTCGTCATCGATCATCACCCGCGTGCCTTGCTTGTTGGGGACCGATGGTTTGGGCCCGGGCGTGGCCAACAGAACTTTGCGGCGATCTACACCGGGGAGGTTCTTGGCGGAGCCTTCTTCATTGATGGCAAAGTCTACCGTGGACTTGCCGGTTCCGGCGGCGAACTTGGCCACACCGTGGTTCAAATCGATGGCGAGATCTGCAACTGCGGTAAACATGGCTGCTGGGAAACAGTGGCCGCCCTGCCCTGGCTGCGAAAGGAGGCTGCCCGCCTGGGTTTGCCGCAACCGGGTAGCATCACGTGCGCTCGTCTTGTCAAAGAAGCAGAAGACGGATCGAAAGCGGCCGACGCGCTCCTCGATCGCTACACACGCAATGTGGCATTCGGCATCGTCAACCTGCAGCAAACGTTGTTCCTTAACTCCTACGTCCTCCATGGAGATGTTGCGGGCGGCGGGGCAAAGGCCGCCGAGCGCGTGAGGCAGCACGTCGAGCGGCTGGTGGTGAAGAGACCAAGCCAGGAGATCTCCATCACGGTGAACGGTATTGGCGAGGGCCACACGGCATTGCGCGGAGCCGCTGGTTTGGTGTTATCGAGCCACTTGAAGGTGGTGATTTAGGGCGATCGATCGATGTGTGGGCTCGGGCCGTAAGCAAGAGCGCGTCGCGGTCGTCAGCGGTCGCCAATCCAGATACCCAAGCGGTTTACAGCTAGATGGACGACAGTGGCATTGGCCGGCCCCACGGGATGAGAACGTAAGCTCGTGGCGTCGTTGCCGTGACGACGAGACGGAGCACGAGCCCCCGCCTCGCCGGTCACTGGCGAAGAAACAAGCGTCCGCTCAGCGGTTGGGCGTGAATGGCAGGAAGCCGACGAAGCCGGTGATTGTCCATGCACCATCGCCCTTCGTGCAAAAGAAAACGGACTGCCAGTTCAGTTTTTGTGAGCCACCTTCCGCAAGGGCTATCGCATCATCGAAAGTCTTTCTTGCAGTGGCCGTGTGCCCTTCCACACGAATGTCCAGCATATTGGTCGCGCGGAAGAGAGCATCTCTCCGGTCCTCGGCATATCGGGTGGAGGCGGAGCGCCGGGCATCTTCCAGCCACGCATCACGATAGGCTTCGACCGTTGGAAACCGGACCTCCCAGACTGCAGGATCAAGCGATCCTTTGGCATCCACTCCGCAAAAGCCGTCAAACTTGAAGGAAGGGGAAAAGATCGACCAGTCCTGCGCGACGAAACCATTGACATCTTTGCGCACAAGCATTTCCCAAATGGCATGTCGGTCAGTGCCTACGGGAAAGGGATTTACATCGAAAGGCATGAGAAACGTTCCTTGAGTTGAGGTCTACCCGCCGCTCTTTAACCGGTTCCCGATTGACATTCCAGTATGTTTGTGCGACGCACGCACGAATAGGAAACGAGGAGCGAGCGCAGTCGGAGTGCGAAGGCAGGAGCCGTTGCCGCTGAAGGACTATGCGCTCAGAAGAAGTGGGACCATGACGATCTACCTGGTTGGAATCGACGGCGGAGGTACGAGCTGTCGCGCGGCAGTTGCAGGTCCAGACGGTCGTATTCTCGCGCGCGGCCAATCCGGTCCAGCCAACATTCTCTCCGATCCGGATACGGCGCTTGAGAATATTGCCGGTGCGACACGCGTCGCTTTCAACGAGGCAGGTCTCGATCCTGACGGTATTGCATCAGCGCGTGCGGTTCTCGGGGTCGCTGGTCACAATGTCGGTAAAGCCGTTCACCACGTGAAGCAGCGGTTGCCTTTTGCCGAAGCCGACATCGAGTCCGACGGGCTGATCGCGCTTCAGGGTGCGCTCGGCGACAAGGACGGGATCGTCGCCATTTTGGGAACTGGCACGATCTACATCTCACGCCACCGCGAAAAGGTGACCTATACGGGCGGGTGGGGCTTCACTGTCGGCGACCTTGGCAGTGGTGCCCGCATTGGACATGCACTTCTGCAAGAAAGCTTGCTGGCCTATGATGGCATCCACGACGTCTCCCCATTGATCTCTTCCGTTCTTACGGAATTCAACAACGATCCGCGGGAGCTTGTCGAGTTTGCGCGGCAGGCAAAACCCGGCGCATTCGGTCGCTATGCGCCGCGGGTGTTCGAGTTCGGTGAGCGAGGCGATGCCGTTGCGGCGCGTCTGTTGAAAGATGCCGCTATTTCTGTTGACGAGGCGCTCGACCTTTTGGTCGCGCGAGGAACGAAGAAGATTTGCCTGCTTGGCGGTTTGGGGCCTTTCTATCCTTCCTGGATCGCCTCCCGGCATCAAGAGCTTCTGGCTAAGCCCGAGGGCGATGCACTTACCGGGGCTGTGGCACTCGCGCTCGCTCGCTTCGGGCGTCGCCAGGAGGCGATCGCATGAGTGACAGGCTTGCGGCGATCCTTCCGTGCGGGGGCGTAATCCCCAAGGGTGCCGGACCGCTGTACCACAGACTTCGCCTATTGCTCGAAGAGGCGATCCTGTCGGGGAAACTCAGTCACGGCGATGTTCTCTATCCCGAGCGGGATCTGGCCGAGCATGCCCAGGTTAGCCGTGTCACCGTCCGCAAAGCAATCGACCATCTCGTCCGCGATGGTTTTCTGGTGCGGCGTCCCGGTTCAGGCACCTTCGTTGCTCGATCGGCCTGCCGGGTAGATCAGCCTATGTCGCGCGCGGTCCTTTTGACAGAGGAGATCTTCTGGCGCGGCTCTAACACTGAAGTCGAGTGGATGGAGCGCAGTATTTCCCATCCTGCTCCAGAGGAAATGATGACGCTCGGGCTGTCCGCCGATAATCGAGTAGCGCGCTTCATCCGCTTGCGAAGATCCGCAGGTCTGGCCCTTGCAATAGAACGCACTTGCATTTCCGCAGAGTTCCTGCCCGACGCGGTCAGCGTTACCGCCTCGATTTACAAAGCGCTCGAAGACGCAAATGTCAGGCCAGTGCGGGCGATCCAGCGCATTTTCGCCTGCAATATCCAGGAGCTGGATGCCAGCATGCTCGGCGTCACTATTGAAGCGGCCGGTCTGCTGACCAAACGGGTCGCCTATCTTCATTCGGGCCGCGCGGTTGAATTTACCCGCTCACTCTATCGAGGCGACGCCGACGCCTTCGTCACCTCATTCACGATTTCAGAAAACTGAAGAGCATCTCAACAAAGGATTCCACCATGCAGACCATTGTGCAGACGAACATGCGGCGAGAAATCGACGAGATTCCGGAAGCTGCTGCCAGATTGCTCGATCGCGCGGCGAAAGACTTCGCGGCCTCAGGTGCAGCTTTGCGCGCCAAGGATCCGGCATTCGTCGTGACGATCGCGCGCGGCTCCTCCGACCATGCCGCCTTGTTCCTGAAATATGCTATCGAGCTCACCGCAAAATTACCTGTCGCTTCGATCGGGCCATCGCTCGCGTCGATTTACGGCACCGAGTTGAAGCTTGGCCGCAGCGCTGCTATTGCGATCTCACAGTCGGGTAAAAGTCCCGACATCGTCGCTATGGCTGACGCAGCAACGCGCGCCGGCGCCGCTTCGATTGCACTGACGAATACACTGCCCTCGCCGCTTGCTGATGCCTGCAACCACTCTTTGGACATTCTGGCTGGGCCGGAAAATGCGGTAGCCGCCACCAAGTCCTATGTTAACTCCATCGTTGCAGGCCTTGCAGTGCTGAGCGAGTGGACGGGAGACGCTGCGCTGAAACGCGCGGTGGCGGATCTACCCAGGCACTTTGCCGAAGCGGTGAAGCTCGAATGGCTGGAATTTTCCGCCGACGCGGGTGACGCCGATTCCATCTATGTGTTGGGTCGCGGGCCGGCACTGGCGATCGCCAGCGAGGCGGCCTTGAAGTTCAAGGAAACGACCGGGATTCATGCCGAAGCCTTTTCCGCGGCGGAAGTGTTGCATGGACCCGTCGCACTCGTCGGCACCCGCTTCCCAGTGTTGGCGCTTGCCGCCCGCGACGCCGCCGAAGGCTCGGTCGCCGAGATTGCCGATGCCCTGAGCGCCAAGGGCGCTATTGTGCATATCACGTCGGCGCGGGCGACGAGGGCAAAGCCCCTGCCCTTCGTCGAGACCGGCCACCCGATCACCGACGCGCTGGCGCTGGTGCTTCCATTTTACGTTTTTGTCGAAGCCTGGTCGCGCTCGCGTGGCCATAATCCGGACGCACCCGCCCATCTGAAGAAGGTCACGGAAACCCGATGAATGTGAAAAGAAAGATCACGGGCGCGCGAATCTTCGACGACATGAAATGGCATGACGGTCCCGCGCTTGTTGTCGAGGCAGGGCTTGTCGACTCTATCGTTCCTGCAAATTCTGTCGACGATCGCGGCGAAACTGTTGACGCACGTGGCTCATTCTCCTGTCAGTCTTCACCGACCTGCAGGTTAATGGCGGCGAAGCCCTCTTCAATGAGCAGCCGACGTGCGAGGGCGGGCGGCTGACGCTTTCCGAGGGCACGCTCGCTGGCGCCGACATCGACATTCTTCGCGCCGTCGCAGTCTTTGCGGAGATGCTGCGCTGCCTCCCGTCCGCTTCGTACATGAAAAGATTGACCTGCCGGTGGAGGAAGCGTTTCGCATGGCGTCGGTCTATCCTGCCGAGGCCATGGTCATTGCCGCACGCAAGGGCCGGCGGGTGACCGGAGCCGATGCGGATTTTGTCTTGCTGACGCCCACCGAGCTTGAGTTGAAGTCAAGCATAGCTGGGCGAAAAGTATTCGATGCGAACGCTCCAGGTGTAATTTGAGTTCGGGAATTTCTTGGTTTCGGTCCTCGACAGCGGAGGCGACGCACTGTGCTGGATGGGAATCGGCAGTGCGCCTTAGCTGAATGCATTCCCCATCTCAGCAACCGCGTTTCCAGTCGTCGGTCGCTGGCGGGTCGCGGTCTTACGACAAACTGGATCGATTTTTGCGATGACGACAAGGATGCTTCCACCATTTGAAAAGACCTGCCTTCTATGGGTATCGCGAGGCAGGACTCTCGCTGAAATCGCCTTGATTGAGGGCAAGAGCATTGCCGAAATCGAGCTTTACCTGAAGCGTGCGCTTGTCTCGCTCGATGCAAAATCGATAAAGGAGGCGCTTGAGAAGGTGAACCTCTTCAAGTCCGATTGAATTGAGCATCGCTGCCCGGCGCTTGACGCGTTCAGCCGCGGCTTGAGCACCCCCACTATGTTGCGTTTTGCGCGATATCGACGTGGCAGCCAATGGCAAGGATCTTGCCGCCGTTGTGGAGAAAACGAAGCGATCGCAACCGAGGCGCCATTGGAAGCAAGGGACCGCTCCCGAATGGAGCCTCTCAAATGTCGCACGATCTTTCCCTCGCACAGTCCCATGCCTTCCAGCTTTCCCGCAACCTGATGGTCCCGGTCATCGTCTTCGAGATCGACGGTGAGTACGGCGTCCTGTCCTCTGACGAGATCCACGCCGATGACGATCTTGCGATCGTGCATGAATTTTTGCCCTGGCCGGCGCATTGAGCCGGCGTTTGCCTTTGGCGTGCCGCTTGCGAGCTGCAGGCCGCAAGGGAGGCTTCGCCGCGGCCGACAGAGCATTGCATGATCCGACAATTGTCA
Organism: Rhizobium mongolense USDA 1844; assembly: GCF_000419765.1. Classification (GTDB taxonomy): domain Bacteria; phylum Pseudomonadota; class Alphaproteobacteria; order Rhizobiales; family Rhizobiaceae; genus Rhizobium; species Rhizobium mongolense. The sequence continues at coordinate 29,017 of NZ_ATTQ01000031.1, forward strand.
GCCGCGCCCTTGCCGCCTTTGCTCTTCGCGGAAGGCCGAAAAGTGCCCGCGAAACGACGGGTAAGGCAAGGCATGGAGGCCGATCGCTGTGCGATCGGGAGAAAAAATGGAAAGAAAAGAGATAGAGGCGCTGCGCAGCCAAGTGAGCTGCGCGGCAGTTCTGGAACAGGCGAGCTTCGCCATCGATATCAAGGAAAGTACCCGGCGTGCGGTCAAGTTTCGCCGTGGCGGTGAGATCATCATCGTCACACATGAGGGGCGCGGATGGTTCGATCCGTTGAGCGATGCGAAAGGCGATGTGTTCGGGCTGGTCGAGCATCTCGATAATGTCGGTTTTCTCGAAGGTGCCGAAAGGGTCGCGGATCTCGTCGGTTTTGCGATCACTGAACCGGAGTGGCAGCCTCCGAGGCCGGATGGAGGATACGACCTCACTCTTTCGGAGCGTTGGCAGGCGCGCCGTCGCCCTTGGTCCGGCTCATCGACATGGCGTTACCTTGATTGTGAGCGTTGCCTGCCGACGCCTTTGCTCCGGATGGCGATCAAGGCTGACCTTCTTCGGGAAGGCCCACATGGCAGCATGTGGGCAGCTCATACGGACGGTGCCGGACTTGTGACCGGCTGGGAAGCACGAGGACCGCAATACCGGGGCTTCGCGTCTGGAGGAACGAAGGTCCTCTTCCGTCTGGGGTCAGATACTGCGTTGCGCCTGGCCGTCACGGAAGCCGCGATCGACGCCCTGAGTCTTGCGGCCATCGAGGGGGTGCGCGACGGCACACTCTATCTCAGCACTGGCGGCGGATGGTCGCCGGCCACGCAAGCCGCGCTGCGGCAAATGGCCTCCCGGCCTGGCGCCCGGTTGGTCGCTGCGACGGACGCCAATTCCCAGGGTAATATGTTTGCCGAGCGGTTGCGGGCGCTTGCCGAGGATGCCGGCTGCGACTGGTCGCGGCTTCGCCCGCCCGAGGTGGACTGGAACGAGACCCTGAAGATCAGGGAGAAGGAAACCAGGGAAAGAAAGGATGGAGGCGTGCCGCATCCGCGCCGCCCACCTCAAGGGGGGCTTCGCCCGGCGGATCCGGCCCTTAACTCGGACGGTCGCGATGCCGTCGGCTCGGAAGGAGTCATGAAGGACTGAAGAGGACGGCGAGGTCGAGTGGACGGCGCCGCACTTCGGTCCGAAAACGCGCAAGGAGCCGTAGATGATCCCCTCTCCCGCAATCCGTAAGGTTTTTCAGGGCGTCGCAAACCGCCCGCAGCTGTTTCGCATGTTCGATCGCCACGCCCAGCGCGCGAACCGTTGGAACGGTGATGCCGCGCCATTCTACTCAGGTGAATGGTTCGAGATCGGCGAAACCGAACATGCTGGAGAGCGCCGTTGGCGAAACCGACTATGCCTCGCTCGCGCGCTGCGCCCAGTACGCTCAGTTCACCCCAGGATATGTGATCCGGGCGATTTGGGCCGGCCTCCAGTGAGCGGTTCGACAAAACTGACGGCTATCGCTATACCACCATGGTCCAGCGCACGGGCGCGGACTTCGAGATCGATCTCGCCGTCACGGTGACGCCGCCCGGCGCTGTCCCCCTTGAACACGCACTTGACGACTACGAGGGGGAACAGCCAGTCCCGCCGGGATGGCGAATTTGCCTTCGCGAGTGGCCGAAAGCGTCGTCAGCTCAGGCAGGTTGAGACGGAGCTCGCAGCCGAGGCGCGCGAGGCAAGTGCGGGTAACATATAAGCTGCCTAATTTTGGAAGCCGTGCAGCATACGCACAGGTGCATTGCACAATAAATGTCTCCCATCTGATCAAAATATGATCATAGTGCTTATAGTTGATGCACATGGCGGTCTCCTCCCAGTTCCGCCGCACCAGCTGTTCCCCTCTGGAGGTTTTGACCTTCACACTTCATGGGCCTCGGTTTTCCGATGGCCCATTTTTTTATCGCCGACGACCTGCTCCAGACTAGGCTGTCCCTATTGCGACCGAGCCTCACCTGGGGTCGGCATCGTCCAAATAGTCTTTGACGCTGATCTTGATCATATAGTGATCCGACAGGAATCGATCGTGAGCCGTCAAATCAGATGACCGCAACACGTATTGCCTGGTGTAGCGAAATTCCGGACGATCAACTGCCACGAAGGCTCTGTCGAACGGCGCTTCCTTGTATTGCGCGCTCCAATACGTCGCACTGTCGTTGTTGTTGAGATCGATAAAGCCGCCATCGATGAATGCCTCGATCGCGGGCTCGGCGTTGTTGAGAATGTTGGTATCACCGATCAACACCAAGGTTGGGTCAATCTCCGCTCGGACACTCTCAATTGCTGCGCAGAGGCTGACAGCTTCTTTCCCTCTGACCCTTCGGTTCTGGGTGATGCCGCCATAATTTGACTTCATGTGCAGCGGCACCAGGCCAAGCCTTCGTTTCTCCGGAAGTTGCTGCCAGTCACCATTTTCCGCGCGTCGCCAGACAAGAATTTCCGAGCTGAAGCTGAAAAGATGAGGCTTGCGATCCCAGAGAGCGTCCTCGGCATCTTCATGACTAACTTCCAAAGCCGTGACCTTGCCGAGGGTCAAGCGTTTTGTGTTCCACATCACAGCACACAGCTGCGATTTATCTCCAGCTTGGCGGTTGGGGACGATTTCGTATGCCCAAGGATCATCCAGATGTTCTTCCAAGAGGTAACACACCACATCCAGGTCGGCGTTCCTGCGTTCTGATCGTGCACGACTTTGTATGACCGGTTGATTTTCTCCCAACCTAACTTCCGCGTCAGTGGGAGTCAGGTAGACCTCTTGGAGCGCAATGACATCAATCCCCGACATCTCGATGTGATCGGCAAGAGCGAAGGCACTCTGCTTTCGTTCCGCGCGCGGCGCGCCGCTAAGATGCTCAATATTCCAGCTCGCAATCTGCAGAAATCCCATAGTCCCCTCCTGTGGTGGTTGGTTTGCAATCGCCAGTCTATACACATTCTCATATTCTCGTTGTGACAGCGCCGGCAATGAGCCGCCCAGTTGTGCATCTTGCGTCCTCAGGTCCCGCGTGCTTCTGCGGGAGCTCATTGGCAATGCTAGTTTAGGGTGAATGCCGGTACATCTGCAGCTGCCAGAGCTGCAGCGCGGTTAAGCAGGAAGCGCTTGGAAGGAATTGGGAAAGAAAAAGGAGAAATCCGTCGCAGATCGGTCCTCCCGTCGCCGCTGTCGCTCAACCGCCGCCTGCGCATCCCGGCCACTCGTCCTTCGCACGGCTTCCAGCCCCGCTCGTCCTTCGCGGTAGGCCGCTCGCCCGTAGTTGCGCCGTTCCGACCGCCCTGCGGTTCGGGAGGTGTCTTCAGGAAAAAATGAAGACAGGAAGGACCGGCAGAGAGCCGCGTCCGTATCCCCGGAAGGAAACTCCCATGCAACTCATGAAGGTCGATCCGCGCGCGCTGAAGGACAACCCCGATAACACGCGCCAGTCGAAGTCGACGCCACAGGCCGACGAGCTGCTGCTCGCGACCATCAAGGCCGTCGGCGTCATCCAGCCGCCCATCATTTTCCCCGAAGCCGAGGGTAACGGCTACGTCATCGAAGCCGGTCACCGGCGCACCCGCATGGCGCTCGCAGCCGGCATCGAGGAAATCGATGTCATCGTCGTCGAGCCGGCCAACGACAATGGCGCCATGCGCTCGATGATCGAAAACATCGCGCGCGAGCCGCTGAACCCGGTCGACCAATGGCGCGGCATCGAGCGCCTCGTTGCTCTCGGCTGGACCGAGGAGACGATTGCGATCGCGCTGGCGTTGCCCATTCGACAGATCCGCAAGCTTCGTCTGCTCGCCAACGTCCTGCCGGCGATGCTCGACCGCATGGCCAAGGGCGACATGCCAAACGAGCAGCAGCTTCGCACGATTTCCGCGGCCTCGCTCGATGATCAGAAAGAAGTCTGGAAGGCCCACAAGCCGAAGAAGGGTCACACGGAAGCCTGGTGGGCGATCGCCAACGGCCTCACAAAGACATGCATGTATGCGCGCGATGCGAGTTTTGGCGACGATCTCCGCCAGGCCTACGGCATCGAGTGGGCGGAAGACTTGTTCGGCCCGGCTGACGAGGACAACCGATACACGACCAACGTCGAAGCATTCCTCGGTGCGCAGCAGGAATGGATGAGCAGCAATCTTCCCAAGAAGGGCGCCATCGTCGAGGTCAATAATTGGGCCCAGCCCCAACTGCCGCCGAAGGCGGAGCGCGTCTACGGCAAGCCCGGCAAGGGTGATTGCACCGCCCTGTATCTCGACCGCGACGGCAAGGTGCAGACCGCCCATTTCCGGATGCCGGAGGTCAAGAAGGCAAAGGGCAAGGGCGATGTGACCGTGCCCGGCGGCGAGGACGGAAACGAGGCTACTGACGTTGCAGCAAAGACCCGGCCGGACGTGACCCGAAGCGGCATCGACATGATCGAAGATTTCCGCACGGACGCGCTGCACGAGGCATTGGCCCGGGCGCCGATCGAGGACGACACCCTCATGGCCATGCTGGTACTGGCCTTTGCCGGGCAGAACGTCTCGGTCGACTCCGGCTCCCAAGTCTCCGGGCATCTCTATGGCTCCAGGCGTTTCGCCCGGCACGCCGTCCGGCTGATCGGTGAAAGCGGCAAGCTGGAGTTCGACATGGATACACTTCGTGTCGCGGCCAGGTTGACCCTGATCGATGCCCTGTCGGCCCGCACCAATCGTACAGATAGCGGCCTCGTTGTTCGGATTGCCGGCGATGCCGTCGGCGCCGACGCCCATCTTCCGAACATGGGTACGGAGGAGTTCCTCGCGTGCCTCTCCCGCCCGGCGCTGGAGGCGTCCTGCGGCGGCACGAGCGTCCTTCCCCGGCCGCGGGTCAGGGACACGCGCGCCGCTCTGGTCGAGCACTTCAAGGAAGAGCGCTTCGTGCATCCGTCTGCCCTCTTCGCACCCGATGATGCGAGGATGGCCGAGTGGCTGGCCAAGAACATCGAGCTTGGCAGCCAGGACGACGATGCGCCCGCCGACGGGGCGACGGGCGGCATTGAGGACGGCGTCGGTGGTGAGCCTGATCCGTCGATCGAGGACGATGCGGTGGCCAAACCGCATGTGACGGCCGCCGAGGACGACGGCAATGCGGCGGACACCGAGCTGGAAGACCTCGACGAGACTGACGATGATGCCAGCGCCGATGATCCCGATACCGCTTACGGAATCGCGGGCGAGTAACCCTCCCCAAAAATTTCATACCGATCGATACCGCCGCTGGCCATCTCCGGCGGCGGCTTTGTCACACCTCAATACAGGAGAACACGCATGTCTGCGTCTTTGATTTATGATCTCGCCCCGATCGGCTCGATTGTCGCTTGGTCCGACGGCACACCTCGCCCGCCCGAACGCCACAAGAAAAAGCTCGCCGCTTGGGAAAACCGCAACAGCGAGGGTCGGCTGATCCGCAAGCAGGGTAAGCGTGGCATCGGCAACGTCTGCCTCACGCCGGATTTTACGCTGCACGAGGGCGATTTCGGCGCGGGCGGTATCATCGCGATCCGCATCCACCGGACGTTCTCGCTCGACACCCACCCCACATCCAAGGTGATCGAGCGTCCGCTGCTGGACCATGTCCGCGTCTTCGACCGCGCCGGCGACAACGCCGAGCTCGTCCACCTCGCTGTCAATCGTCAGACGGCCGAGGAATGGCTGACCCGGCATGGTTATCCCGATGCCGTGCTTGACGAGGTGACCGCCGACGAAGTGGCGGCCGATCACGTCGAAGGGAGGGCCGCGGTATGACCACGCCCGCTCTCCAAGCTGTTGAAGGTACCACCCTTGAAGTTTCAGGGGTGGAGTTCGGGCGCAGCGCCGATGATCTATCCGTCGCACGCGTCGGCGATCTTGTCTTCGCCATGGTTCCGGCTCGTGACGGTCAGTATTTTCTCGCCAGCGCCTGGCGCATTCGGCGCCCTCTCACTGAGCTCAGGCGGGACGACTACTATTCACACTACGGCGTCATCAAGGACGAGGCAGCATTCCAGGTCCGGATGGTCGAGCAGGCCGAGCACAGCCGTGAAATGCGGGCGCTCGACCGGCAGACCGCCCGGATGAACTGCTCCACGCCATGGGGACCGTCGCAGGGTGCCACCGTCTACGCGGAAGGCATCGTCTCCCACACAACGGCAGGACATGGCGGGTTCAAGTTGTCCAGCGAACGCAATGTCAAAATCCATCCGACGCTTCGTTGCGCCGGCGGCTGGTACGAGGAAGATGCCGCGTGGGCCGCAGTTCCCCTCGCCTACCCGAGCCTCTTTTCCGCATACGAGCGCAAGTGCGCCGATCGGACGATCCGGGATATCTGGCCCGATGCCTGGGAAGCCATTTTCAGACGTCCTCTTGCGGCATGGCGAATCCCATGAAAAGGATCGCCGCGCTTTTGAGCGGGCGCATGCCGGCGACTGGATCGTCATCTCCGCGCTGCGCTCTCACCACCATCCCGGGATGACCGAAGTCATCGCCACGATTGGCGGCGTGCGTGCCGCCCATGCGGAAGAGCGTCGCTTTCTCGTGCCAAGCGACGAGTACGAGGTTGGTCAATTCGGCTTCGTCATAGATACGGCGCGCCACTCTGCCTACGACGGACCGTCGTCGCTCATCGGTAGGCCGCCGCGGAGGGCCAGCGCATGAACCCGGTCAGTCCCTACGTTCTTCTGTCCCGCATGGAGGCGGCGCGGCGACAGACGCGCCGCCATCTCGATCTCATTCACCGGCAGATCACGGGCCGGGCGGAACGCATAGCGATCACCGGGAAGGCGAAAGCCCGCTCGTACCGCCGGGGCGGGTCACGCTGGACGCGCTCCGACGAGCTGTTGTTTCAGGATCATGTCGAGCGGCTTGCATTCGAGCGGCGAATGGAAATCGCTGCCCTGGCTCGGAAACTGCAACGTCAGGAGCGGGCGATCACCACCGTGCGTCGAGCGCTCGGCGATGATGGTTGCAATGAGGCGGCGTGATCCCGATCGGGGGACACCTTCGTAGCCGGTCTGATACGTTGGAAAAGCAGTCGGTCGCAAGGGGGGTCTCGCTTCCGGGTTCGGGTTCGGGGTCGTAGCGCTGCCCCTACCGGTCTGCCCTTCGTTTTCGCTGCGGTCTGAACCGACGGCCAGTCGTTTCAAGGCCGCTGGCGCGCCGCGGAGCGGCCGGTGCAGCCTACCTCGCAAAACGGGTTCGCGTCCTTCGCATGGCTCTACCCCGCTTGTCCGCGAACCCGTTTCGCTCGTCCGGCCGTCCCGGACCTGTGAAAGCGCCCGTCCTTAGCCGGTTCCTGTCGACCGCCTCGAAGGGCAGACCGGCAGGGGCCGGAGCCGCTTCGAAGGAAACCACGAAAGGAAGATCCCATGGCCAAGCCCGCAACCAATCGACCCTCCGCCCGTGTCGTGCCACTCCGCAAGGGCGCTACCCTCGAAATGGTCAGGCTCACATGCCCGGACACCGCACAGGCAATGTTGATCGCCGAGAGCTTCGGAACCGCGGTGGTCGACAGCGACGGCATCCGTGACCTCCACGAGCGCCTGATCATCGAAACCGCCGACAGCCTCTCGGAAGGTCTCGGCGAGAAGGCGATGCAGATCCATCTCCAGCGCATCGTCGGGGCATATGTCGGTTCGGCGCACGGAGCCGGCCAGTTCTACAGCCGAGCAGTCTCCGAAGCACGAGACGCCACCGCCAAATCGGCAAACTACGCCCGCGACGAGGACCTCGATGGCCCGGTCGGTTATGACAGCGCCGCCCAGCGCAAGCGCGAATTCGCCGCCGACATGGGCATACAGTCCTACGCGCTGCGGATGGCCGCGGAGGGCGCCGTCGCAGCTTATCGGCAGGTCATCGGCGAAGCTTGGAAGCCATTCGACCGCCCCGTCGACAATCCTGGCCAGTCGCTCGACCGCAAGGCGGCCGAGGCGCAGATGGCGGCTCTCGGTTGAGCCGCTTCGGGCGGAGCTTCGGTTCCGCCATTTCCCTCTCTCTAATCCTCAGGCCGGTTCCTTTGGGACCGGCTTTTTTCCATGTCACGCGGACAAGAAACAAGAACCCTGCCCGCCACGCCCCGTCCCGGTCGGCGGTCCCTGCAGGAGCCGGCGGTCTGCCGCAACGGCTTCGCCGTCCTTCTCTTCGTTCCGGCCGTTCCGGTGCGGCAAGCCGCCTTATGGCTCCTGCCTTCGGACCTCCGCGACGGGGCCGCGATGGTCGCGGCCTCCAGACAAGGAGCATATGGACATGAGCAGGAAAGCTGAAGGCGAACGGGCCGACGTCTACGCACGGATCACGGACCGGATCGTCGCCGATCTGGAGAAGGGCGTAAAACCCTGGATGAAACCCTGGCACGCGGCCAACACCAATGGCAGGATTACGCGGCCGCTACGCCACAACGGCCAGCCCTATTCGGGCATGAACATTCTCTTGTTATGGTCGGAGGGAATGGCGCGCGGCTTCACCTCACCCATGTGGATGACGTTCAAGCAGGCGCTCGAACTGGGAGCGGCGGTGCGCAAGGGTGAGACCGGTGCGACGGTCGTCTTCGCCAGCCGCTTCACCAAGTCCGAGGCGGACGGCAATGGCGGCGAAGTCGACCGGGAAATCCCGTTTCTGAAGGCATACACGGTCTTCAACGTCGAGCAGATCGACGGCCTGCCCGAACACTATCATCATCGACCGGCTCCGACTCTCGATCCGACACAGCGCATCGAGCATGCCGATCATTTTTTCCGGAACACCGGCGCGGTCGTTCGGCATGGCGGCTCGCAGGCTTACTACTCGCCTGTCACGGATCACATCCAGATGCCGCCGTTCGAGACGTTCCGCGACGCCGCGTCTTACGTGGCAACGCTGAGTCACGAAAGTTGCCATTGGACGGCGCGCCCCGATCGCGTTGGACGCGACCTCAGCCGATATGCCAAAGACAAGAGCGCGCGCGCCCGCGAGGAACTGATCGCGGAACTTGGAAGCTGCTTCCTATGCGCCGATCTCGGGATCGCGCCGGAGCTGGAACCACGGCCGGACCATGCATCTTACCTCGGCTCATGGCTGAAGATTCTATCTGACGACAGGCGGGCTATCTTTCAGGCCGCGGCCCATGCCCAGCGTGCTGTCAGCTTCCTGCACGGTCGCCAGCCCGTTCAGGCCGACGAGAGAGCGGCTGCGTAGGAGACATTAAGATCGGTCGTTGTTACCCGCAACGGCCGACATTTCTTTTCGGCCCGCGAAAGGTTGCTGATCGGACGTGAGGTCCAGCTTCCCCCAGATCGATGGCTTCGGGTTGGTCGCTTCGGGACTGCTTGATTTCGACGATAAACGGCTTTGTCTGCCGACGCATAAATCCTCCAGGCGACGAATCGCTAGCTCACGATATCGCGTTGATAGGTGGAAGCAACTGCCCGGCCGGCCGGGTCCGTCGCGTCCAAAGTCGACGCTGTGGGATTTAGCGACAGGGCGACGGGTTCGCCGCTGCAAAGTTCCGACGGGGCAACGCGCGCGGAGGGCCGCCATCTCGTGGTTCCTACCACCGCTGTCAGGCCACGTCCTCCGCGGGCTCGATGAGGCATGTCTGATCGGAGACCGGCTTCGCCTCGATCGTTTTCCCGCAACGGCCATCCGCAACTTTCTTCCCCTGCGAACTGCGTTCGCATTCCCCGCGGAACAAGAAAGCCGCTTCCGGCCGCCCTCCATTTCATTACGGCCCTACGGGGGCGGTCCGATCGTCCCCGATCCTTGCGACAGCCATCGAGATCCTATGAGGATGGGCGGTGCCCTGCTTTGATGTGGTGGAGGTTGTTGCCATTTCGAAAAGGAGCAAGACAATGGTGCAAGCGCAGACGATGGATAATGCAGCACACAAGAACCTGAACGCGATCTTCGTTTCTGTAGAGCTGAGCAAGAAGACGTGGCTGATCACCTCAATTTCCCCGGGCGCTGG
>NZ_ATTQ01000032.1 GCF_000419765.1 Rhizobium mongolense USDA 1844
GGCGGCGGCCTGACCACCTGGTCCTTCGGCCCGACGCTCAACCTGCCGATCTTCGACGGCGGCCGCCTGCGCGCCAATGTCGACATTGCCAAGTCGGACGCCAAGACCGCCTATCTCGCCTGGAAGGCAGCGGTGCTCAACGCCGTCGAGGAGGTGGAGAACGCGCTGTCAGCGGTGCGCCGCGACGCCCAGACGGTGGAAGCGCTGCGCGCCCAGGTCAAGACGACGCAGGAATCGCTGGAACTGTCGACGGCGAGCTACAAGGACGGCGCCTCCTCGCTGCTCGACGTGCTCGACGCCCAGCGCAACGTCTCGACCGCCCAGGCGAGCCTGGCGGCCGCCATCCAGCAGATGGCCAAGGACTACGTCTCCCTCAACGTCGCCATCGGCGGCGGCTATGCCCCGGGCGGCAGGGTCAACTCTGTCTCCGCGACCGTGGCAAGGGGCCCCTCAAAGAGCTGATAAAGCCGAAGCACGATGAAAAGAAATGCGGCGCAACCGCGCGCCGCCAAGGAAAAAGGACCCGTCCTGCCTATTGACGAGCCCTTCTCCCTTCATCGGAGGAGTATGAGACGGTCTCGCAAGGATGATACCGCTCTCAAGCATCAGATCACGGATTCCCGGTCTTGAACATATCTACAAACGAATGACCCGCCCTACGCCCCGGGTACGCTTCATGACGATCGCGCAAACGCGCTTTCTGTGCCGGAAGAAGACAGGAACCACCCCCGCTCGGCCATCACCCAAAGGGATTAATTGATTTCGTGCAGGAGTATGGCATCCTTGCGTCGGGATCGGGGGCAGTACCGAGTAGAGCCAATTCCAAATGCGGCAGCTAATACTCGCGGGCTAATGACCGCGAAAAAGCTCCTTGCGGAAGGGCTCGCTTCTTTGCCGAAGCGAGCCCGGCTTTTTTCGACCCCAAGAATATCGAGAAGTTTTTAGTCTTACAGAAAAACAGTGTCCCCGCTTGTAGGGCGCCGGGGACAGATTCTCTTCCTTCTCGGCCATCAAGCATTGGCGCTCGACTCCTTCGCAGGCGAACCGCGCAATCCACCTCTTACCCAGGTGGCACTCGAGACGGCCTGCCCGCGAATGCATGCGATTAGGAGTTCAGCAGCAACCAGGCACGATCAATGCATGAAATCCCTGATCTTGTAGGCAACCTCCGTCCGATTGGTGGCATTCAGCTTTTTCATGATATTGCGGATGTGAACCTTTACCGTACTTTCGCAAAGCTTCATTTCATACGCGATGATCTTGTTGGCCTTGCCGCGCAGCAAGGCTTCTGCCACGACCGCTTCACGCGGCGTGAAGAGTTCATCGGTACAGCTCATCCCGCTGCTGACAGCACTGATCACGTGCCTCGCAGCAAGAATGCTGCTCGCGGGAATGAAAATTCCGCCGGCCTGCGCCAGGCCGATCGCTTCTGCAGCAACGCCAATACTCACAGTGGTGGGTATGTAGCCTCGGGCGCCGTATTCCAGCGCTTTGAGGATTTGCGAAAGTTCGTCGCTTTCCGCCCCCACGACGACAGGGCTGGATTTGAACTTCTCGGTCAATTTCGCGATCGCCTGGCCCACATCGGCATCCGTGATCTTCTTTCCGCCGATCATCAAGAGGATGACGGCGGGATCATGCTGGATAAGCTGGTTCTGCCAGTCCTCCAGCGAATTGGCGGAAATGATGTTCAAGGCCGGTTGATACTCGCGAAGGCTGCGTGACAGGCACTCCCGGTCAAGCGCCCGCGAATCGATCAGCAGCAGGTACTCCGTATGCTCTTCCGTCGTGACGAAATTCGCCGACGACAGACTCCGTACCGGATCCCTCGCCTTCAAGGAAATGAGGCGGGTTGTCCTTGCGATACCAGTATTTTCGTTGGTTATTTGTTGCCCGTTCATAGCCGACTCCTACTCTCAACAAAATTGGCAGCCAAAACTAGAGACCAATTTGAAATACATACGCTTTACTTGCAAATCATACGATTAGATCAAACTTTGTGGCCCGATCTAAAGTACTGTTACAGTCGTATGAAATTCAAACGCCCAACATTAAACTTGCATTAATTATAAATGTCGGCATTAACATATGTTAACCACTACTCATAAAAGATCACATCTGAAACCTATTTCTTATGCACAATAACATTGCCCCTAATCACTTTAGCCACAAAGAGCTACGGATATTGTGAGTAATCCTCACATTTTATAGAATTATCCACAGAGATGCGTTGTCGGCTCTTCTTTCGAATAGCCCTCAAAACACCTGGAAGTATTTCAGGAATTTACAGCCGGCGCTCCGGCGGCGGCGCCAGGTAGCTTGGGTCGAAATCGACCAGTTCCTCGAGTTTCTTCCTGTCCAGGAATTCGACGACGCCACTTTTGAATACAAGCAGGCCGCTAAGCCGCATGTCTTTCAGGACGCGATTGATATGGACGGTCGAAAGACCGACGGCGTCGCCGATTTCGGCCTGTGTCAGCGGACATTCAAAACCATCCGCCGACTCGTGCTGAAAGACACCCAGCCGGACGGCCAGCTCGAGAAGAAGATGCGCCGTCCGGGCAAGAGCATCTCGGCGCCCGATATTCGCCATCCTTTCGGTCAGCCGGGCTTGACGGCGCACCATCTCCAGGAGCAGCGCGCGGTGCAGGTCGTTCGAAGCGCTCTCGGGCTTTCGATCGCCGAGCGCCGGCAGTTCGTAGATGCGGATGTTGGAGAGCGCCTGCATCGTCTCGCGCGACAATTCCGCCGAAGCCGTCCAGACGATATCGCCGGGAAGCGAAAAATCGGACACCATGCGTGTGCCATTTGGAAGCAGCTTCCAGGATATTATCCAGCCGCTGACCAGATAGAAGATGCGGGCCCGGCGATTTCCGACCTCGAAGATCGTTTCGCCGGCTTGGTAACCGCGGTACGCTCCCCCCGCAAATTCGCGACGCTTGAGTTGTCGACTTGCAGAAAGCTCATATTCCGCGGTGGTCAGTGTTACCATTCCCCAAACCCCGTAAGCGAACATCCGCTTTTGACTGAACAAAAGTATAATCTTAAGGTTGGAAAATACACAATATCATGCGTCTTTTGCCGTGTCGCTTACTCCATATTGCTTAAGTTGCTTGGGCGTGCGGCGTTTGAGCCTACCGCAGGACTTTACGCGCATACATTGAATCTTTTGCGGGCGACGGGAAACAACGCTCCGCCATGATCGGCAAGCCAGGGGAACATCTGGTCCTTCAATCGTGGAATTCAACGGGGCCGGCTGCAATGCCTCGCACGTCGTCCGGCATCGGATATTCGCTGGTAAGGCCTGGCCGCAGCGCAGATCGCAAGCGCCGCATTCCCGTTTCCGCACAGTCCATCGTCAGATTATATCTTTCCTGATCAATACCTTGGGCGAGCGCGGCTTTTAGAAGAGCAGGAATTTCGCTCACCGGCACATGTTCTTCATCCACAAAATAGGCTTCGCGCCCGACGGAGCGGAAGAAGCCCTCGACCTTTTTGTCCCAACTCAGTCCGAGATGCGCAATGCGCAGGGAATAGGCGGCGATACAAGCGTGGAGGCGATGGGAAACGATTGCATCCGCGGCATTCAGCAGCCGCAGCAACTGCCCGACGTCCGCAGGCCGATCGGCAAGATGGAGTACACCTGAGGTAAGATGACGTACCATCGAGCCTTCGTTCACGATCGTCCTCGCGAAAATGTGATCTTCCGTGGCGCCATTGCAGAACAGCATGACCCTGAATCCGTCCTCGACCAGCGCGTTTACAAGCTTGCGGTACCCAGCCGCGTCCCCAAGAGGTATTGGGCCCGTCTGGCTGGCATGCCGCGTGAGCACGACCGGTTCCGTGACGCAGATGGCGACCGTCTTTCCCGCGCTCGGTACGCGCGTCGTATCGGCTATCTGGCGGATCAGGAGCCCGGGATCAGGGGTGATGTCCGGAACTGGACCGGCCGGAAAATGACGGCGCCAGCTATCGTAGGCAAACCGGTCCCGTACCGAGACGTGCAGCAGCCGCACGCCGCCGATGCGGGCAAACAGCCGCCTGGCTGGCTCTGACCAATCGGAGCTCACGCCGACAGCATAAATCGCAAGCGGGCGGTCGAAGCGACGAACGCAATCCAGAACTGTTCCGATCTTTAACGGGAAATTCAGGTCGTCGTCCTGGAAAAGATTGCCGCCTCCGATGACGACTGCATCCGCCGCGGCAATCTTCCGTTCCCATTCGCCACGCTGCCGCCGGAGCGCTCGCCGGACGACGAAACCGACAGCCAGCCGCCGCGCAGGCTTTGGCAACCTTTGAAGCAGCTTGAGCAGATGCCGACGCTTGCTGCTGCTTGCACCGCCGAACCCGCGACGGCCGGCAAGATCGACAGTCTCCACCTCGATGCCGCCGCCCGTTTGCGAAAGGCCGTGCTCGATGCACAGAGCCAATATGCCGTCGCCAAGGTTCTCGCTGTATTTGACGTTGAAGACGACAATCTTGAAGGGCGTCCTGCTCATGATTGACGCTCCGGCAAGCTCATCGCATTGGAGACGGGCTCGCTTGCACTGAGTGGGTACGGCGAAGCGAGAGATGTGGTGGCGCCCGCGAGAACGTAGATCATCAGCCCGAGATCATAGACCGTCCCGGAGGTGGAAGCTTCGACCAGCACCGCCAGGATTCCCATTTTCGCGGCGCGCATTGCCGCGTCACGTTCGTTCGAGAGCGGTTGCCTCGCAGGTGGCCTTGCTGACAGCACGGTCCATATGAATAGGCCGAATAACAAAATGCCGATCACACCGACGTTGGAGAGCAGGACCAGCACGAAACTGGAGGCGCGCGCGCTGCCCAGCCCCGCACCGAAACCGAATGTATCGAGGAAGGTCTTGTAAGCGACGGCATTCCACCCGGCGCGCTCGCGCCCTGACTGGCTGTCAGCTTTTGAAAAGAGCATTTCATTAAAGAAGCTGCCGACACTCGCAGAGACATCGGGCAACGTCGCAAGGACAAGAAGGACGACGAGCGGGATCGCCGCGATTGAGACGGCGATGAAGAGCGCAGGCGGGTGGGGCCTGCCAGCAGGCGAAACGTAAAGCGACCTCATAAACAGCACCGGAATGATGGCCGCAATGCCGATCAACCCTGTCGCCGATGTCGAGAAGATCAATGCGATGAGCAGAAGTATGGCGAGCGGACCGGTTGTCCGGGCACGAATGCCGTCGAGCCAGAGACTGGCCAACATGGCAAACAGGATCAGCGTGTAGCCCGCAAACGCTGATGCTTCCGGAAAGGTCCCGGAAATCCGCTTCAGCCCGCCTTTCTCGGCGGCGGTCAAAAGAGCGTAGTTTGCTGTCCTGACGAAACTAAGCAGGTACTCTGTATGCGAAAAGTAGGTGACGATATCAAGCAACGCGAAGATCAGTATCACCTTCGCGGTGACCAAAGCGGCTCTGATCAGGTCATCATGCGTGCCTGTACGCCTGAAGAACGCAAAAGTGCTGGCGAAGGCAACCAGGCCACCCAAAGCATAAACAGCCTGCGTTATGTTACTTGCGGAGGCGCGAAGTGGCACGAGCGAGATTATGTTTCTAAGACCGACCGATCGCTCCACGACCATGGTTTCAGTCATTCCCTGAAAGAGCCGCGGAAAAAATACTGCCGTAAGCAGTCCGAAGACCGTCAGTACCAGCAGGATGAATCCGGCACGCGGGAAAGAAAACGCAGCAAAAATCTGCCCTTCGCCAAACGCCATCAATATTCGCAGCGTGAAAAAGAGCAAAAAGAGATTTGGAACCAGGATCGACGCTCCCATGCTGAGCGTGAAGGCCGCGGCCGCGCCGAATGCCGTCGACAGCATCATCCATGTGAAAGAATATCTGACGGGGGCGAGCATCAAGATTACCCCCACCGCAATAGTTACCAGCCCAAGAAATTCGACCCGCATCCGCCGCACCTAGCTTCCTAGTAAGAAATCTATCATGCGCCGATGCGGCCTGTATTTACTTCCGCCTTAAGCCATTTGCAGTAGCTCTTCGGTCGAATTGGGCCCTTTCCCACGAATGTGCGCCTGGGTACGGTCCGTGGCATGAGAACATTTACGCCCAAAACCTGTTTTCGTCCTGCAGGCTGGTCGCGACCGGCTGGCCGCCGGCTTGGCATCGTGATCGCTGCCGCGCTCTTGTGCGCCGGCCCGGCACATGCCGAGGACTGCGTGCCCGGCGACACCGGCGATGAAATCGATACCGAGGTGATGAATCTCACTTTCGAAGACAACTTCGACAAACTCAGCGTGTCGTCCTGGGGGCCTGGAACCCGCTGGATCGCTCATACGCCATGGTCGGGCGATTTCGGTGGCGCTCGTTTTGCCAATCCCAAAGTCGGTTTTCCATTTGTCGTCACTGACGGCGTTCTGCGCATCGAGGCCGCCCGCAACGCCCAGGGGGATTGGCGGTCGGGGCTTCTTGCTTCCGTGGACGCGAAAGGCGCAGGTTTTTCGCAGTGTTACGGATATTTCGAGACGCGCGCCCAGTTACCCATTGGGCCTGGTCTTTGGCCGGCTTTCTGGCTGATTGGCAAGGATAGGTCGAAGTACACCGCCGAAATCGACGTCCTTGAATTCCACGGGGAAAAACCGGAGGGATACTCATCGACCGTCCACGTCTGGCACCGGGGTGGCGGGCATTACTCGGATTTCGCGCGCATCAACGTGTTCCACGACAAAAGGCCCACCGATTTTCACACATACGGCGTAAAAATAGATTCCGAATTTATCCGTATGTATTTCGACAAGGAGCTGGTCTGGAAAACCAAAACCCAGCCGGAGCACCGCCAGCCGATGTATATCCTGATCAATCTCGCGCTGGCGAAGGACGTAGGCGACGCGCAGGTCCCGGAGCCTTCACACATGTTTGTAGATTACGTTCGGGCCTACAGCGTCAAGTGACCGCCTGCCCAGACGCCAGGCTCGACCGGTAACCCGTCAATCATCCGTTCTGCCTCCACTGCCGATGAACAAAAATTCAGGTTGCACAACGCGTTAGCGAACGAGCGCGCCGTCGGCCGCGCGTACCAGAGTATGCGGAAGCCGGCCTTCTAAGACTTTCGTGCACGCATTGTCATCCCAATGATCAACTGGCGATTTTCCTCCGGCGTGAAATTCTGGATGACGAATTCCTCAGTCAACACGGCGGCCGGCGGCCGGTGCAGCATGGAAGGATCCTTATGACCGATCGCGCCTTTTGCGAACCCAACGAGCTTTCCGCGGCGATGCACTATGACCGCGATCGCAGTCTACATAAAATTGTGCATCAGCAAGCGCTGATAGCTCCTCGTGCGACCGCGGTCGTTTTCGGCGACAGGTCAGTCACCTACGGTGAACTCGATAGGCTCTCAGATGGTCTGGCGGCGCGTCTGGTGGGCTTTGGCGTCGGCAGGGGCGACGTTATTGCCCTGTTGTTGCCGCGCAGCCTCGATACGATCATCTGCATGCTGGCAATCCTCAAAGCCGGTGGCGCCTATCTCCCCCTCGATCCGGCCTACCCCCTCGAGCATCTCGGCTATGTCCTGGCTGAATGCGAGCCGAAAGTCGTCTTCGTCGATGCCGACTCTATCGAAAAAATCAGCTCTGCTTCAAGCGAACGGACAAATATCGTCGATGCCAACACCCTGCTGTTAGAGGTGGCAGATGCCCCCACAGCGGCAAGACCGGTGGTCGAGATCGGGGGAGGAGACCTCGCCTATGTCATGTTTACTTCCGGCTCGACCGGACGTCCAAAAGGTGTTGGAATCCCCCATAGAGGAGTTTCCCGGATCGCTCTCGATCAGAACTACCACTCCCTCACACGCAGCGATGTCGTCCTTCACGCTTCAACCATTTCATTCGACGCGTCGACCCTGGAAATCTGGTGTGCGCTTCTGAATGGTTGCCGGCTTGTGATCATGCCGGACGTAAACTTCTCTGTTGCGGGCCTTTGCCAGCTCATTCGAAACCACGACGTCACCGTTATGTTCCTTACAACTGGCCTCTTTCATCTGTTCGCAGACTATTCCGATCGCGACTTGCCAAGCCTGCGTCAAATGCTTTTCGGCGGGGACGTGGGCTCGGCAGCGCATGCGCAACGTTTCCTTGACGGTCATCCGGGCTGCATCCTCACCAACGCATATGGTCCGACGGAAGCGACGGTACTTGCGACGGCCTTTACCATTCCGCGGGGATATTCGGCACCCGAACTGCCAATCGGCATGGCGGTAGCCCATACCGGCATCCACATCCTCGACGAAACCCTGCGTGAGCTTCCCGCCGGTATTGAAGGGCAGCTTGCAATTTCCGGCGACGGCCTCGCAGTCGGTTATTTCAACCGGCCGGAGCTTACCGAAGATAAATTCGTGATGGTCGAGACACGGGATGGACCAAAGCGTTGCTACTTGACCGGCGACCTCGCGATTATGGGCGTAGATGGCATGGTCGCCTTTAAGGGGCGTCGGGACAGGCAGGTAAAGATCAATGGCAAGCGTATCGAACTCGATGAGATCGAAGCAGCGCTGAGACGCGATCCCCGTCTGGCTGACGCCATCGTTGTCTGCCACACACAGAGTCAATCGGTAAAGCAGGTGGTGGCCTATTTGCGCCCTTGCGAAACCAGCATTGGCAAAGACCCGGATCTCGCCCGCGCAGTCATGGCAACACTGCGCAGATCGCTGCCTGCCTACATGATCCCGAACGCAGCACTTGTGCTCGACAGTTTTCCGATGACACCGGGCGGCAAGGTTGACCGCTCAAAGCTGAGCCCGCCGCCGGCTGAACCCGAGGGCTCAATCCGGGAGGCGCCTGAGAGCCAGGTCGAGGCAATGCTGGCCAATCTCTGGCGGGAGGCACTGGGCAGGGAAGAAATCGCACTCGACAGGAATTTTTTCGATCTGGGAGGGACGTCACTTCAGCTCATGCGCGTCCATGCCGGTCTGGAGGCGCACCTGCTGCGGCCCGTGGATGTCGTCATGCTCTTCAAGCATCCGACCATTCGCGAGTTGGCGCTCTTTCTGAACGGCAAGCCGTCAGATTCTCCCCGCTCTGCATCAGCCGCCCAGCGTGCCGCGCTGCAGCGAAAGACGTTGAGCCAGTTCCGTAGGAGCAACTCATGAAGCAGGATCGGGATTTTGACGGCACCGACGAGAACCACGACTCGGGCGGTATAGCGATCGTTGGCATGTCAGGTCGCTTCCCGGGCGCACCCACGATCGACGTCCTTTGGCAGCTCATCTGCACAAAGCGCGATGCGTTTTCGAAATTCATGCCAGATGAGATCGAAGACGCTTTTACGGATGAAGAGCGTGCCATGCCGAACTATGTGCCGGCACGACCACATCTTCGCGACGTCGAAATGTTCGATGCCGAATTCTTCGGTATGTTTCCGCGGGAAGCCGCCCTCACCGATCCGCAGCACCGGGTCTTTCTCGAAATTTGCTGGGAAGCGCTGGAAAGCGCTGGATACGATCCTGAGCGTTTTGGAGGACCGATCGGTGTCTTCGCCGGCGCCTCCATGCCGACCTACCTCATCAATAATGTGTTGAGCGACCGCGCCAAGGCGGAGGAATTTGCCTCCAATTATCAGATTGGCTGCTTCCAGCAGATTGTCGGCGCGCTCAACGATGCCCTGGCGACGCGTGTCGCCTACAAGTTCAATCTGAGTGGCCCTGCCTTCACATTGCAGTCGGCTTGCTCGACCTCACTGCTCGCTGTTTCCCAGGCCTGCCAGAACCTGCAGACCTACAGCTGCGACATGGCGCTCGCCGGCGGTGTCTCCATCACGATTCCGCAGAAGCGCGGATACCTCTATCAGGAAGGCGGAATGGTGTCGCCAGATGGGGTCTGCCGACCCTTCGCCGCGAACGCGGCCGGAACGGTCTTTGCCAGCGGTGCCGGGGTGGTGTTGCTTAAAAGGCTAGAAGACGCCCTACGCGATGGCGACCCCATCTATGCGGTCGTGCGCGGCTACGGGGTCAACAACGATGGCTCGGACAAAGTCGGCTTCACAGCGCCGAGCGTCGAAGGGCAGGCCGACGTGATTTCGGCCGCGCTGGCAAATGCCGGCATCGCGCCATCGGCGATCGGCTATATCGAATGTCATGGTACCGCGACGCCTCTTGGCGATCCCATCGAGTTCAATGGCTTGAAAGAGGCGTTTGCTGAGGTCTGCGGGCAAAAAGACAAATGCGCGCTCGGTTCGGTAAAGGGCAATGTCGGTCACCTCGACGCGGCCGCTGGCGTGTGCGGCCTCATCAAGACGGCCTTGGCCCTGCAGAACGCGAAAATTCCGGGCATGGCAAATTACACCCGCCCGAACCCACGCATCGATCTCGACAACAGCCCCTTTTATATTCCCGCCGAAATGATGGATTGGCCCAAGCAGGAAGGGCCGCGGTACGCCGGTGTGAGTTCGTTCGGCGTCGGCGGCACGAATGTTCATGTCATCCTCGAAGAGCCTCCCTCGCGCAAACGGGATATGGCGGGCGACGTGCGAGGGCCGCATATCCTGCCACTTTCCGCGCGCAATCCGGCTGCCTTGTCGGCAATGCGCAGCAATCTGAAAAATCACCTCGTAAAGCATCCCGGCGCATCGCTCGCCGAGATCGCCCATACGCTCCAGGCCGGACGGCGCCAGTTCAGCCACCGTATTGCCATTGCAGCAACGAATGCCGACGAAGCGCAGGAACGGCTCGTCGCCGACCGCTATCAATCCTCGGTGGCGAGCGACACGCCACCACCGGTCGCATTCATGTTTCCGGGGCAAGGCGCGCAATATGTTGGCATGGGTACAGCCCTTTATAGCCACGAGCCGGAGTTTGCGCAGTGGATCGATCGCGGGGCGGCGATGGTGAAGATGACGCTTAACGCCGATCTTCGCGATTATATTTGCCACACCGGTGCCGTGACGCAGACCAAGGCCGACGAGCAGCGCGAGACGCGCATCGCGCAGCCCTGCCTCTATCTCGTCGAATATGCGCTGGCGCGGCTTTGGATGGGGCGGGGCGTCAAACCCTACGCTATGATCGGCCATAGCGTCGGCGAGTTCGTTGCGGCGGCGCTTGCCAACGTGATCTCGTTTGAAGATGGCTTGCGGCTGGTCGCCGCGCGCGGACGTCTCATGCAAAAGCAGCCGGCAGGTGCAATGGTTTCGGTTCGGGCCGACGCTGAAACGGTTGCACTTCACCTTCGTGACGGCGTCGAGATCGCTGCAATCAATGCGCCGAAATTGTGCGTGATATCCGGTCCGTTCGAGGGCGTCGAAGCGGTGTGCGCCGCTCTCGCAAGGTCAGAAATCGCCTTCAGCCGGCTGCACACATCCCACGCCTTTCACTCCGCCATGATGGACGATGCCGCCGAAGCCTTGCGCGACGAAATGGCAAGGGTGACCTACGGGACTGCGACCATACCCTACATTTCATGTGTGACTGGCGATTGGCAGACGAACGACCGCGGCACCTCCCCGGACTACTGGGCCCGGCATTGTCGGGAACCGGTTCACTTCTCAGAGGGATTGGCGACGCTGTGCCGCAGCCAGAGACCGGTCCTGATGGAAGTCGGACCGGGACGAACGCTATCGGTCTTTGCCTCTCAGACCATTGCCAGGGAGGGAGTCGCCGCAATCGTGCAATCTCTGCCGGAACATGACCGCGCCGATGTTGCCGCCGAAAGCCTCGCGGAGGCACACGGTAAGCTTTGGGTGGCCGGATGCAAGCTCGATTGGCCGGCCCTACCTGCTGCGGCAAAGAGGCGCGTGGCATTGCCAACCTATCCGTTCCAACGCCAGCGTCATTGGATTGACGCACCCCCATCCGCTCGCCGCGCTGCGAGCGAGCAGACCGTGTCAACGCCGCACGCAATACCTGAAGCCACCGCATCATCACAGACCCAAGAACAACCTAAGGACGAGTTGAAAACGATGAATGTTGTTCCTTCACTATCCAACCGCGCCATTTCGCTCGAAACCTCGCTGCTCGCCATACTCAGCGATATGTCCGGAGAGGCGCTTGGCACTGACGAACGGTCTGCCACCTTCCTGGAGCTCGGCTTTGACTCCCTTTTGATCGGCCAATTCGCACAGAGGATCGAGAGAGAATATAGGATCAAACTTTCGTTTCGCGAACTTCTGAGCAATATTCCGTCGGTTGCCGATCTGGCGCTTTACCTCGACAGGCAGATGCCGCCTGAAGCCGCCCCGCCCGTCGAAAGTTTGCAGGTCGAAATGGCGATCGCCATTTCACCGCCAGCGGCAGTACCCGCAGCGCCGGCGGTCCAGGCGCAACCAACCCCGACCGCCGCCAACCCAATGCCTTTGGCCGTTTCCGCACCTGCGGCCGGTTTGGAAAGCGTGATGCAATCGCAGCTTCAACTGGTTCAGGCACTGTTTTCCCAGCAATTTCAGCTGCTCCAGTCGGCCAAGAGCGATGCGGTCCCCGCTCAGCCACAAATGCAGCCGGTCGTCCCCGCCGCTCCGCCAACTATGCCGGTGCAAGTTGCGCCCGTCGCCATCCCAACTGCAACCTCAAAACCGTCGCAGGCGGGGGGTGAGGATGCCTCCAGTTCACGGCGCATGAAGCTCTATCGTCCAGGCTCAAAGAGCATGGTTCCGGAAATGTCGCCGGAAAAGAAAACCTTTATTGCTGAATTAATCGACGCGTACGGGGCCAAGAACGCGCGATCAAAGGCTTCGACCGACGCCCATCGTCGTCGCCTTGCCGACCCGCGCACAGCGTCCGGATTCCGTCCTGAATGGAAGGAAATGGTGTTCCCGCTCGTATGTGACCGTTCGAAAGGCTCCCGCATCTGGGACATCGATGGCAATGAATACATCGATCTCGTCAATGGATTTGGTCAAACGGCCTTTGGTCACGCTCCAGATATCGTCGTGCAGGCCGTCAAGGACCAAGCTGAGTTAGGTTTTGCCATCGGGCCACAAACGCCGTTGGCCGGTGAGGTCGCGCAAATGCTCAGCGCTGTCACCGGTCATGAGCGCATCACTTTCTGCAATACCGGGTCCGAGGCGGTGATGGCGGCAATGAGGCTTGCACGTGCTGTAACCGGTCGTGACCGCATCGTGGTCTTCTCCAATGACTATCATGGTCAATTTGACGAGGTCTTGGTCAAAGGGCGAAACCGGGCAGATAACCCCGTCGCAATACCGATCGCCTCCGGAATCCCTTCCGCTTCCGTTTCCAACATGATCGTCTTGCGTTATGGCGCGCCCGAAAGCCTCGAATTCATCCGCTCAAACGCCCAAGACATCGCGGCGGTTATCATCGAACCGGTCCAAAGCCGCCACCCTGAGTTGCGCCCGGAGGAATTCGTCAGGGAGCTCCGCAGCATTGCAACGCAATACGAATTTGCTCTCGTTTTTGACGAGGTGGTGACTGGTTTCCGAGTCGACCCCGGCGGCATGCAAGCGGTTTGGGCCATAAAGGGCGACATGGCAACCTATGGCAAGGTCATTGGCGGGGGCATGCCTGTCGGAATCCTGGCCGGCAACAGCCGTTTCATGGATGCGCTCGACGGAGGTTCCTGGAACTATGGCGACGACTCGGTTCCTGTCACTGCGCCGACATTTTTTGCCGGAACGTTTGTCCGTCACCCTGTCGTACTTGCGGCCGTACGTGCTGTCTTGGAGCATATTCAGGGTGTCGGGGCCGACCTCTATGGCCGCGTCGCCGAACGCACCCAGGCACTCGTCGCGGAAATGAACGCTGATCTGGCTAAGCGCAATATTGCCAATGTCGTCCACGGCTACAAAAGCTGGTTCATCACGGATTTTGCGGGAGACGACCCTCTCGGAGCGCTTGTCTATCCGCTTATGCGCTTGAACGGGATCCACATCCAGGAGGGATATCCCTGCTTCCTGACGACCACACATAGCGAGGAAGATTTCCAGGCTATCGCCGAAACATTTCGCAGGAGCCTCGATGCCCTGCAGGCGGTTGGCATTCTAGCTCCAGCGGCGACGACAACCGGCGCCGCGCAACCCACCGATACCGCTGCGGCCATTGACGTCATCGTCCGGCCGGCCTCCGCGCCGCTTACCGAAGCACAAACGGAAATCTGGCTGGCCGCGCAGGTCGGCGACGAAGCATCCTGCTCGTTTAACGAGTCATTCTCGCTGACGCTTGAAGGCGATTTTAAGGAAAGTGCCTTCCGCCAGGCGCTTAAAACCATTACCGGGCGCCATGACGCGCTGCACATCCGTTTTGACCGCGCCGGCGACCGTTTCGAGTTCGTTGCCGATTTTGTTCTCGAGGCGCCGCTTGTCGACCTTTCGCAGGAGCCCGACGGCGAAGCCAGGTTACGGGAGATTGTCGATGACGAGGCACGCACGCCATTTGACCTGGTCAACGGGCCTTTGGCACGCGCCTGCATCGTGCGGCTGTCGGCCGACAAGCATGTGTTCGTATTTACCGGTCATCATATCATCTGTGACGGGTGGTCGCTGAATGTCTTTGTCGATGAACTGGCAGCGGCCTACGCGGCGATCTTGCGCGGGGAGACACCGCACTTGGAGCCTGCCCTTTCCTTCGCGACCTACGCAACGGATCTTGCTCCAAAGCCGGAAACCTCTGGAGAAACCGAACAGTTCTGGCTCGATCAGTTCAGGGATATTCCGGATCTGCCGGAAATGCCGCTCGACCGTACGCGGCCAGAAAACCGCACCTTTGCTGGCGGTACCTGCACCGGTTACATCGACGGTGAGGTCTATAAGGCCCTGAAAAAGGCCGGTGCCAAGTCCGGCGCGACGTTGTTCTCGACCTTGCTTGCGACCTTGCAGGTCATGATCTCGCGGCTTTCTCACCAGCAGGACATCGTCATTGCTATTCCGTCGGCGGGACAGAGCCTTATCGGCGACAGGATCCTTGTCGGCCACTGCGTCAATCTCCTGCCGCTGCGCCAAAGCGTATCGCCGGGCGAATCCTTCCTTTCGCATCTGAAGGCAACGCAGCAGCTGGTCTTTCAAGCCTTTGAGCATCAGGCCTACACTTACGGAACGCTCGTTCGCAAGCTTGGCGTGAAGCGGGATTCGCGCCGTCTGCCCCTGACCGAGATACAGTTCAATCTGGAGCGCGTCGCCGGCGGCGGGACCTTCGGCGACCTGAAAGCAAAAATGGCGCCGAACCCCAAGGCATTTTCCAACTTCGATATGTTTTTCAACATGATCGAAGGAAAAGACAACATTCGAATCGATGTTGACTACAACGCCGACGTCTTCGATCGCTCCACGATCGAGCGCTGGATTGGTCATTTTTCGACACTCGCAGCAGCGCTGGCTGGGGACATGGTTACCGAAATTTCAAAACTGCCAATGATGACCGGCGATGAAAGAGATTGGCTGATCGAGCGCCTGAACAAAACGTCCGTCGAGTACGAGCGCGACCAAATGATGTTCTCGCTATTCTCCCGCAAGGCGGCCGAACAACCGAACGCTGTTGCTGTCGAGTATGCCGGCAACGTCCTCACCTATGGCGAGCTCGAAGCCAAATCGAACCAGCTTGCCCTTTACATCCGAAAGACGATCCCCGAACCCGGCCAGCGTGTTGCGCTTCTCGTCGAGCGATCGTTGGAGATGATCGTTGCGCTTTTGGCGATCATGAAAGCCGGCCACGCCTACGTCCCGATGGATCCATCTCATCCCGAGGAGCGTCTGCGCCAGACCATCGAAGTAGCGCGCATCGGCGGCATGATTTGCGACAGTGATGCTATGGCGAGGCTCGTAATGGCGAGTGTGCCCGTCATTCGCATCGATAAGGACGTAAAAGCGATCAACGCGATGAAGGAGGCCGTTCTGAAAAACTTGCCTTCTGACCCGGAGGCGCCAGCCTATGTCATCTTTACCTCGGGCTCTACCGGGGCGCCGAAAGGCGTCGAGGTGTCCCACCGCGCCTTGACCAACTTCCTTGTCTCCATGGCAAAAGAGCCAGGCTTCTCGGCCACCGACACCATCGTCGCGGTCACGACAATCTCGTTCGATATTGCCGGTCTTGAATTGTACCTGCCTCTGGTGACCGGCGGCAAAGTGGTCATCGCCGATCGGCAACAGGTGCAAGACGGTTTTGCTCTTGTTGATCTCATCGGCAGAAGCGGCGCGACTGCACTGCAGGCAACGCCGACCCTGTGGCAGATGCTCGTGGAGGCGGGGCTCAAGGAACGCCCGGGGCTCAAGATGCTCTGCGGCGGCGAGCCCTTGCCAAAAGAACTTGCCAAATCGCTGCTCGGCGCCGGCGGCGAGTTGTGGAACATGTATGGCCCAACGGAAACGACAATATGGTCCTCAGTGCAACGCATCGCCGACGCTGACGCGCCCATCACGATCGGGCATCCGATTGCCAATACGCAGCTCTATATCCTTGACGAGAGCCAGGACCTTGTGCCCATTGGTGTCACCGGCGAATTGTGCATCGGCGGAGACGGTCTGGCTTCCGGTTACTTCGATCGGCTGGACCTAACAGAAAAGGCATTCGTCCCCGTTTCTTTCAATGGCGGTCCACCTAAGCGCCTTTACAAGACCGGCGATATCGGGCGACGGCTAGCCGACGGCTCACTGCAATTGCACGGACGACGTGACCAGCAGATCAAACTGCGTGGTTTCCGAATTGAACTTGGTGAGATCGAGGCCGTGGTCTCGAAAACCCCCGGCGTCCGCCAATGCGCGGTCGTCGCCGCGGAAAACAAAAAAGGTGACCAGTCCCTCGTATGCTATGTCATCCCGGACGCGAGCGGCACAGAGCTAGTCTCTGCCGAGCTTTCGGCTCATGCAAAGGCGAGCCTTCCTGGCTACATGGTTCCGAGCTTTTGGGTTACCGAGAAAGAGCTGCCTCAAACGCCCAATGGTAAACTCGACCGCAAGAGCCTTCAGCAGCGCGGCGTGCCTCAGCGCGAGGCTCAGGTCATCAGAATAAAGCCGCGAACAGATATGGAAGAGAAGTTGCTGGCGATCTGGCAGGACGTGATGCACCTCTCGGAGATGAGCGTCGATGACAACCTCTACGCTCTCGGCGCAGACTCCCTCATGATCTTTCGCATCGCTGCGCGCATGCTTGATGCCGGTCTTCCGCTCGAAGCGAAGCACCTGCTTCGCCACCCCTCGATCGCGGAACTGGCAGCATTTGCGGAAACGCAGAGCGAGTTGGATCAGAGCACCGCGCAATATCGTGTTCCATCACTAAAGGACTTCCGCAAAGGCGCGCGCCGCGGACTTGAGAGGGCGTTATGAGTACCGTTGAAAGCACCCCCGCAAAGTCGGACGTAAAAGAGGAAATTGTTGGCGAATTCCCGTGCACGCAAACTCAATTGCGCTGCTGGATTATTAATCAGCTGAGTCCGGGAAATCCGGCGCTCAACGTTGCGGTTCGATGGGAGATTCGCGGCATCTTCAAGGCGTCTACCATCGAAGCGGCTTTTCGAAAGGTCATCCAGCGCCACGAGGTTTTGCGCACGCGCTTCATCGAAAGGGATGGGCAGCCTTTTCAACAGGCGGTGGAAAAGACCGATTTCAAGATGGTGGTGATCGATCTGAGAAATATGCCGTCTGAGCAGCGCGAGAAAAGGATCTCGTCCATTGGCGATGAGACGGCCAGGGTCCCGTTTGATCTCAGCAGGCCCGGCCTCTTTCATGTTACCCTGTTGATGGCGGAGAATGATCGCGGGTTTTTGCTTATAACCGCGCACCAAAGTTGCTTTGATGGGTGGTCGATCCGGGTGCTCGGCAGGGAGGTTGGGGAGATCGCAGCCGCGATCGATGCCGGTCGAACACCGGCCCTGCCGGAGCTTGAGCTGCAGTATGGCGACTACGCCTTGTGGCAAGAGGAATATCTTGGCAGCTATGGTTTCGAGACGGAAAAGGCCTTCTGGCGGGAGCGGCTGACAGGAGCGCCATACTTCGAAGTTCCTCCCGATCGGCCGCGCGGCGCGGTCAAGACGAGCCATGGCGACATAATCTCAATCCTTTTGCCGCTTTCGTTCGGCGATCGGATGGACGCGGCTGCGCGCAAATATCGCGTGTCTCTTTATAGCTACGGCGCAGCGATCATGAGCGCCATGCTGCATCGGTTGACGAATGCGCCGACCGTCTTGTTCGGCTCACAGGTTGCTGGCCGCGAGGATACCGATCTCGAAAATCTGATCGGTGTCTTTATCAACAATCTCGTGTTCAGGTATGACTTTACCAACGATGTCTCGTTCGCCGAACACATCCGCTCTGCCAACGAAACGCTGGAAGCCGTCCTCAATCACCAGCGCATGCCGTTCAACAAACTGGTTGAACTTGTCAATCCGGTCCGTGATCCGTCACGCAATCCACTGATATCTGTCAATTTCAACCTGCAGAAGGCCTTTCTTGAGGACCACCGTTATGGCGACTTCGAGCTTATCAGTGCTCCATCGCAATCGCCGGGCGTGCTTTACGATTTGAGCTTCATGATGGTCGGACGGCCCAGCGGTTGGCGCATGAACATCGAGTACAATACCGATCTTTTCGACAAGAGCACGATAGAGGCCCTTCTTAAGCTTTGGCAGGATACGTACGAAATCGCGCTGAGCAACCCGGACGCATTGCTTTCCTCTCTCGTGGTGCCGGATTTTAGGCCTGTGATACCGAAGCCACGCGATGAGCATGCAGCACAATTGGAGAGAATACTCCGCACTCATCCGTCCGTGGGCGATGTCGCTGTCGTAACGGAAGCACGCCCCGCACGTCGTGTGGCGGCCTTTGCGACCCCGGCTCCAACGTGGAGCGAACCGATCGACCGTCTGCCTGCCGTGCTGATGCAATATCTGGCGACACAATTACCTCCTGACGCGATGCCGAACGATATCAGCATCCTGCTCAGTTTGCCGAGGACAAGAAGCGGCACGATAGACCATACGAGCCTTCATCTGCGTGAACCGCTGCCGACCGCACCGGCCGTACCCCAACCGATGCCTGCAGAAAGCCGCGTGCGAAAGCCCGATACCGACAAAATGGAGACTCTGGCGAGCCTCTGGAGTAAAATTCTTGGTGTCCAGTCGGTTAGACCCGAGGACGATTTCTTTGCCCTCGGCGGTCATTCGTTACTCGCTCTGCGGCTTTTGTCGTCCATACGAGAGCGATTCGACGTAAAGCCCACTCTGGAATTGCTTTTCAAGGAACCGACGCTGGAAAAATTCGCGGCCGCGATTTTCGAAACCTCTGAAGGCCCAACGATAGCTGAAGCAACGCCTAATCCGTGGGAGTTGATCACCTGTAAACGCGGCTCTGGTCGCTCGGCGGTCTACACGTTCAACCATCCGTTCCTCTTCTATCGCCTGGCGAACGAGTTGCCGGATGCCGTCTCCGTCCACAACATCAATATGTTTAACGCGAAGCTCAACAGCGAGCTTGCGCAGATGTCGCTCGAACAGATCGCCAAGCTGGCCATCGACGCTATGCAAATTCCGCCGGACACTGGGCCGGTTGCGATCGTCGGGCTGTGCGTCAATGGAATCCTTGCAATGGAAATCACCCGGCAGCTGCGTGAAGCGGGCGTTGAAGTCGGCTTTACTGTCGTCATCGATGCCTGGGCACCAGGCTACTTCCGCTCCCAGCCAAAGTTGCGTCAGAAGCGCTGGAATGCGGAGCGGCGCATTAAGCGGATGATATACTTCACGCGCAAGTTGTTTTATGGCCGCATGCCGGTCATCGAATATCTGAAGGAATTCAACGTCACGCTTGCCCTATTGCAAAAGCTCGGCGTCAGCGGCGGTCAGTATTCTCCCGAAGAGCAGGCAAATGCCGAAGTCACCGAGCTCCTCGTGCGCGCAAGCCGCAGCTATCGGCCTGTACCGAGCAAGGATCCATCGGTCATTTTGCTGCGCAGCCAGGCCAATCATCCGCGAGCGCGCAAGCTTCTTTTCGGCTGGGGCGATGCGGTGGCGAAAGACACCGCCGTCCTCGATCTCAAAGGATGGCACGAGGATTCGCTGAGCAACGACGGTATTCGCGAACTTGCCGCGATCGTATCCAGGAAGCTCGACGGCTAAACGCAAAGTGCCGACCCCAGCGAAATCAGATATGGAAACACGAGCATGAACACCGTAAGGCCTCTCAGGATTGGCGTGCTCGTTGCTCGGAAGGAGGGATTCGAGAACTGGGAACTCATGATATTCGATCAGATCATGGCAGATCCGCGCTTTTCCCTCATTACCTTGATTGTTCACCCGGATCCCTTTGGAGATAGGCAAGCCTCGCGGCTGTTCGAGCTGGAATCGCATGTGGAGCGACGGCTTCTTGCCCGACAGCGCCGTTACACTCCGCGAATTTTTGACGCCAATCGGCAACGCTTCGACGATCTGCGGGCATTCGGAACCTACGGTGCCGCCGACATCCCCGTGCCCCACAAGCTCGTCAGCGAGCGCGAGCTTGACCTGGTTATCCGAATGACGCCTGCAAGCCTTCCCCGCGATGCAATCCGGGACTTGCCGTTTGGTGAGTGGGCTTTCAATTTCTGCGATCAGAGATCGCGCAACGCAGACTGGTTCAGCTATCGTGATGTAATTTCCAAGTCGGCGGCGACAGAACTGTTGCTCTACGCACGGCAGGACGATGACGCTCGTGTCGCATCGATTGCTTCGCCGTCTTTCAACGTCAAATTCAGTGCCGCCCGCAACGCGGCCTTCGTCAAGGAACGCGCCGTTACCCTTCTTATTCGCGAATTGGGCCGGCTTGCCGATAAGCGCGAATTGAAGGCTACGCCGTCCAGGCGCGATGACGTCGTAAAGCCTCCGTCATCCCTTGATATGGTCCGCTACGCGGGTGGATTATCGAGCCATTTCCTGGCGCGGGCAATCAAGGCGCTGAGAGCGAAAATGCATTCCGGATCTGCGATCTGGACGCTTTATACAGGCAGAGGACGCATCGACGATTTCGACCCACGGGAATCGGTGGAAATACCGCCGACGAAGAGCGACATCAAAGCGGATCCGTTCCTATTTCAGTACGGCAACGAGTGCTATTTATTCTACGAGGCCTATGCTGATGGGGATCGTAAGGCTCACATCGCCGTTGGCCGGTTCCGCGGAGACACGATCGAACCGGTCGGCATCGCGCTCAGTTGCGATCATCATCTCTCCTATCCCTTCGTGTTCCGCGACGGGGAGAGTATCTTCATGATGCCCGAAACCCACCAGTCGCGGCGGATAGAGATCTGGCGGTGTGTTGAATTCCCCCTGAAATGGGAACTCTATTCGACGGCGTTCGAGGGGCGCTCGGCCGCTGATAGCGTGCTCACGCGTCATGAGGGCAAATGGTGGCTATTTACGAACCTCTCCGATTTCCATGCCTATGAAGACCATTGCAGCGAACTCTACCTCTTCGAGGTCGACGGTCCAGAGCTCAAGCGCATCATCCCGCACAAACACAATCCGGTCGTCATCGGGAGCACGGTCGCGCGAAACGGCGGCCGGATCCTCGAAAGAAATGGCCGCCTCTACCGCCCCTCGCAGTGCAACGCTCACGGCATCTACGGATATGGCCTGAATATCATGGAGATTGAGGAACTGAGCCTGAGCGCCTACCGTGAACGTTGTATCCGGACCATTACGCCGGACTTCAAGAAGGGCTTGCGCGGCTGTCATCATTTCGATGCAGCAGGGGAGCGTTATGTCGTTGATGCGCGACTAAGTCTGTGAGTAAGTCATTCTCCTCCATTCGGTAGCGCAGACGGATCGGGTTTCCGACCGTCAGAGCAGCTACCGTACCGACGAGGTCCGAGCGCGTATCGACGTCGAACAGGCTCCAGTTGATAGGCGCATCCGCATCGCCATCCAGGCGCTCCAACTGCGGCGAACTGATCCTGATATCGAATGCGTCAAGCGGCAGCGACAATCCGACGCCGAGCGCCTTCAGGAACGCTTCCTTCCGCGTCCAAAGGCGATAAAAGGCTTGAAGATATTCCTCTGGGGCCAGTGTCTTCAGCGTCATATATTCTTTCTGCGAAAAAAAATGACCGGCAATGTCCTCTTTCAGAGGCCTTATCGTCTCTATGTCTATGCCGACCTGGTAGTGGTCCGATACGGCAAGCATCGCCGTCGTCTCGGTGTGGCTGAGATTGAAGTGGAGTTGTCGCCTGTTTGATCCAGCGATCTGCGGTTTACCAAAGACGTTGTAGGTCAGACCTAGGCGACGTGGCGCAACGGCGAGGTAGCGTGCGAGGATCCGTCGCAGCCCCGCTCTCCCCGCAATAAATCGCTGACCATCGCGCGGTTGCACAAAGCGTGAGGCACGGGCGATCTCTTCGCTTGTCAGCATCGCGGCTAAGTCGGGATCGAAGGCGTCGAGGCTCCACGTCCAGATGTCTATGATGCCGGGGCCGGTTGCGTCCAGATCATGTGACATAGGACAGCTCATCGGTGGCAGAAGAGCGCTGCCGAACCATCCGCCGGGCAAGATAAGTCACCAGCGCCAGAGGATAATTCTCGCCGAGACTGATGCGGCACGTTCTCTTGAGAATGTCGAGCGACTGGGCGCACATATCAGGCGTGTACTCGATCTTCCTATCGCTCCAGTTGAACGGATTCATGGCTGGATGGCCGCTCCGCTGTTGCAGAATTGGCGCCCAATTCGTGTAGACATGGCGGCTGGAATCGTAGAGCCGATATACACCGCGCTTGTTCTCGGCCGCAAAGGCGCCTGCTGCTTCTGCCGTCTCGAAGATGACGTGCAGCCCTGCGGCGTTCGTCGGGTCATTATGTGGTCCGACGCGCATCATATCGCTCTTGGCAAGGATCTCAGTCATCGCGTCATAGCGTTTGCGCATGCGGGAAATCATCGGGTCGAGCTTTTTCAGCTGTACATTCAGCATGGCGCCCTGGATCTGATTCGCCTTGAAGTTGATTCCGAGCATTGGCGGCTCGTTGGCGTTGTCGAGATGACCGCGGAACAACGATCCGATATCATGATACATGCGTGCACGCGCAAAGAGACGCGGGTCGTCGGTCACCAGCGCGCCGCCTTCGCCAATGTTGATGTTCTTGAACTGATTGAAGCTATATGCGCCGACATCACCGATCGTGCCGGCACGCCGGCCCTTATAGGTGAGGCCGACGGCTTGGCACGCGTCCTCGATGACGATTAGCCTATGTTCTCGGGCAATCCGCATGATGCTGTCCATGTCGCAGACCATGTTTGCCATGTGAACGGGGATGATCGCGCGCGTGTTCGGTGTGATTTTGCGAACAATGTCAGTCGGATCCATCGTCAATGTCTGATCGATCTCGACAAGGATCGGAACCGCGCCGGCTGCCAGTGGAGCGGCTGCGGTCGCAATCCAGGTATAGGCGGGCACCAGCACCTCATCGCCCGGACCGATTCCAGCAGCCACCAGCGCCGCAATCAGCGCCGCTGTGCCGCTGCTCATCGTCAGTCCATGCTGCACATTGAATTTGGCGCAGAAGTCCGTCTCAAAACGCAATAGAGGCCCGCCCGTGTCGTCGCCGTAGCGAGCCAATTTACCTGATGCAAGGACCGGCCCGATTGCTAGCCATTCCCGCAGACCCACTCGAGCCATATCCCCGTCTCCCCAATCAATCCGACAATCACTCGAAACGCCAACGGTCTTCGCAAAAACTTCGCGTGCATCGGCCGACCTATCGTCGAATCTATTCGCAAGACCTGGTGATTTCAGCATGGCCTTCCGGCCAACGATGGCTTGGATGTCGACCGACTGCCTATCCAAAGTCGGTAGACGGCTTAGGCGCTTAGACACTTTTGGCGAATTCCGAGATGTCGGCAATTTTGCTACTAAGAAATTGATATTGCGGGGGAAGAGTATGGCTATCCACGACCTTCGATCAGCTTCGGTGAACATGATGCTTAGCACCGACGTTGCGATCATAGGTGCCGGCCCCGCCGGGCTGACCATTGCCCGAGAACTAGCAAACACGCCGATGCGCATCCTCATTATTGATAGCGGCGGTTTTGAACACGACGCCGAAACGCAGACGCTGAATGCCGTGGAAAATGTTGGAGAGCCTCGGCCGCGCGAGGACGTCGTGCCCGTTGGGCGCGGTTATACGGACAGTTTGAGGTGGCTAAACGATATACCGGCTTTTGAGCTGCGCAACCGTATCATCGGCGGAAGCACCCATACATGGATTGGCAAATGCGCAACATTCGACGAAATCGACTTTGCGGCTCGCCCGTGGCTCCCCGTTTCGGGCTGGCCGATCACGCGCAACGACATCCGCCCCGCACTCGACCGCGCCGCGACACTCCTTAACCTGGGGCCGAATATCTATGACGAGCGACTTCTAAGCCTGCTGCACTTGCCCCCCGAAGAGATCGGCCTTGATCGCGCTCGGCTGCGGAGCTTTTTCTGGCAGTTCAGTCATGAGCGGACAAACAGGGGCGAGCCAATGCGATTTGTCAACATTTCCCGACAACTCAAAGCTCCCAATGTCGATTTCCTGACGCGGGCTACCGTCACCGAAATCAATCTCAATAATGACGGTCGAGGCGTTAACTCTCTCGAAGCTTATAGCCTTGAGGGAAACAAGGCGATTGTGCGCGCCAAAACGATTGTGCTTTGCTGCGGCGGCATTGAGAACGCTCGGTTGCTGCTGGCGTCGAATTCCCTGATGAAGAAAGGCATTGGCAACAGCAAAGGAGTCGTAGGTCGCTATCTCGCCGATCATCCGCGCACGTCTCTTGCTCGGTTTAATGGCACGGGCATCGATGAAATCGCTCGGCATTTCAACTTCTTTGGTCTTCACCACAACGGTCGGACACATTTCTATCTTCGTGGGCTGTCACTCAGTCCGGATACGCAGATGAGGGAGGGCCTTACCAATTGCGCGGCCTATCCCGTTCAGATCCATGCGGCGGATGATCCTTGGGCAGCTTTGAAACGCCTTCGGCACGGGCTCAGTCGAAAGACGCCGAGCGACCTCGCTGCTGTCTTCGGCGCGATGAATCTCGTTGCCTCGGGTCTCTACCGTCGGCTTGTCCAGAAGCGCGGCCTGCCGCACAGATCCGTCGAGTTACGCTTTGATGCAATGGTCGAACAGCGACTCGACGCTGAAAGCCGGGTGACGCTTTCCGACAGGCGTGACCGCTTCGGCAAGCCTCTGCCGCGTGTCAACTGGAAGATAGGGTCGGTCGAGATTGAAAGCATGAAGCGGCTTGCCCTTTTGATATCGGACGAGTTCGCGCGCATCGGGTTGCCGCGGCCACATCTGGCGGATTGGATCGCTCAGGACGACAACAGCAAGATGGCCTTCATGGATATGGCACATCCTTCTTGCACGACACGGATGGGTGTGGATCCCGCGACCAGCGTCGTCGATGCAAATGCAATGGTTCATGGCGTCGACGGCCTGTTCGTTGCGGGCAGCTCCGTTTTCCCAACGGCCGGCCACGCAAACCCGACACTTATGTTATTGGCCCTTGCCGTCCGTCTGGCGGATCACCTGAAGGTCCGCTTCGCAAGCGAAATACCAATTCGAGCCTCATTGCCCGACGCCGAAGCCAAGACTATACACCAATAGATTTGGTGCCGCAGTTTCCTTTGAAACTCTGCTGGTGTTGGCTTCAATTTATGCGGAAATAAAAACCACTGCTCTCGCTTGCGCCCAATTCTGGATGGGTGTCGATAATACTGGAAAGGGCCGGGATCGGCCAGCGATCGACCAGATGATATCCCAGACCCATAATTTCCGTCAGGAAATCGGCTTCATTGCGTATCTGGTAGGGTACATAGGCTCGGCCAATCCGTTCAAGCGTGACGACGGTGGCGCCCTTTCGATGGGCGACCTTGTTCAGCAAGAGGTGGCGAGGCAATGTAGGCAGGCGCTTCAGCAAAACCGATAGTGAAACATCGAGATACTGCATCAGGCCGGACCCCAGAAACAACGGCATGGCGCCGGCATCCTCGACCCGATCCACGAAGGATAATCTGGTCAATCCCTCGCGCTCGGCCATCCGCCGGCCAGCTCGAACGATCGCCGGAAGATCGTAGACAACCCACTGGAAAGAGTCGTCGAACCGCAAAAGCTTGCTGAATGCACGATACTTGGTTCCCATATGGCCGCCGGCGTCGACAACTCCATCGATGTCATCCATGAGATGGCGCATCCAGAAGAGCACAGGGTAATCCCATGGCGTGACTTGGCACATTTTTTCGAATGCCACATGTGCAACTTCATCGTGATCGTAGCCAGCGAGCGTTGATGATCTTGCCGCAGCAATGGCTTCATCAAAAGAAGCATAGGCACCGGTAAACCGGCGAGGAAACGGCGAAATATAGCGCAACCGCCCTTGCGCGGCCAGAATGAGACCGAACGACCGGCTAAATCTGGTTGCGACACCACGCAAAAAAGGATGCGCATTTCTGGTCATATAGGAAATAGGCATCAGGCGGTCGTCCCCTCAGTTACGGCTGACCACGGAAATCGGGATCAAACCGCCGTTCACTCTGTGCAACACAAGCAGCGCGCCGACATAAATGGCTCCACCGGCTACGACTTGAAGTGCGATGGAGGACAGACGCTTCATGGCAGAGACCTCGGCGACGTAGCCGAGCAAATAGACCGTTGCCGACATGGCGGCGATGGCGACCGCAACATAAGCGCAGTTGGCCAGCACACGATTCCATGCCAGTCCGCCATAGCGCCGCTGCAGCCGTGTTGAAATCAGGAAAGACACGAGCGCGGCGGCGCACTGACCCAATGCTGTCGCCGTGGCGCCAAAGGGCGCCAGGACAACGATCAGGCCGATGCACACAGCGCCATTCAGAAGGATGGCGCGGGGCATCTTTCTGATGTGCCCTGTGAGCGAGAGCAAGGGTTCTGTTACAAGGCCGGGAACGACAAGGACATGCTTGATCGCCAGGATAGCAACGAGGACCGCCGCTGGCGCCCAGTCATCACCAAGTGCAATATCGACAAGGCCCGTCGAAACCAGCGCGAGGCCAAGATAGACTGGAGCGGAAATGACCATGAGAAGCATCATGAAGGTCGTTGCCGCGGCGCCCACATTTTTCGCAACGTTTTCGGCGTCCGATTGCGCGACAGCCTGGCGAAAGACGGTCCAGGCCAGCATGCGCGCCGGTTCCCCGATGAGTTCCGAAGCGGCTGCGACGATGCGTTCGGCGGCGCGATAGTAACCGGCTTCTGCAAGGCCCAGGAAACTCCCCAGTGCCAGCGTACCTGAATAGGAGCGTAAGAAGAAGATCAGCCGGTTCGCCAGGATATGACGCGAAAAGTTCAAAACCTCGATCATGAACGGCCACGTCAGATACAACTTCGGGCGCCAGCGCAGAACAAGGGCCGTGATAATCAGGCTGGTCATCTGCATGGCGAGCCGGCCCGCGATAAGCGACATGACGTTCCAGCCGCTCCACAGGCCGATGATAGTCACCAATAGGCCGCATATTTCCGCGACGATGCGGATGAAAGCCTGCTTGCGCAACATGCCTCTGGCCACGAGAATTCCATCATAAACAGTGGATAACGACGACGGCAGAAACCAGCAGCTGTAAAACGCAATCAGCGTGCTTTCCCATACCTGGTGAAGCGGAAAGGCGACGACCGCCGCAACGCCGAAGCCAATAGTAGTCACGAGCGTGCCGGAGAGAACTGAAAGGGTGGCGACTTGGTCGAGCTCGTCGCCGGCTGCGCCGGTCTTCATGACGAATTCTCCCCAGCCGCCCTCGGCGCATACCACAAGGAGTATCGCAATTGCCGAACTGTATGCATAAAAGCCGAATTGCTCCAACGACAGCAGCCGGGCGGCGGCGATGAAAGCAGCAAGTTGTACCGCTTGCGAAATGACCTTCGCCGCCAGAGCCCAAGCGCCGTCGCCAACGATGGACGGCAGCCGCGGGGGGATGAGGGCTGATAGTTGGAACCGGTTTGATTTCGGCGCATTCGCAAGCAGGGGCGCCATCAATGCATCGCCTCGATAAAAATGCCGGCGCTAGATTTCGATTCGCCAAGCTCAAAGCTCTCAAGTGACCGGAATCCTTTGATATTCAAGCTGCAATTGATATCGTCTTCCACAGCCTGGAACCGCCCAAAAGGTCTTGGCGTCGATGGTCCAAATTCAGGCCACATTCCTCGGCCAAGCTTAATCTGGCGTAAATCTCGCGCCGATAGACTGCCGATTCGGAAGAATCGCGAGCTCCGGTGCTGACAGAACTTGAGGATTGGTGACCATAACAATGTATTCAGGCCTTCCTCGTTGGCGGCGATGGGCCAAAACTCAAAGCCGCTGATGAAAGACGTAGAACCACACCGCCTCATCTTGGGACGGATTCCGCTGCCCAGACTAAAATACGGCCTGCGATGGTTCGTAGCATTGTTCTGTCTGGCGTTTTGGATCGCTATCGCTATCGCCGTCATTTGGTAGGACGCTCCCTTTCGTTCTGCGCCAGAAACACGACAGCCACCGTTGTCCACAGGATCGCCAAGTCTGTTGTCAACGAGCATCTGTTGTAGTAGTCGACATCGAACTGAACCCGCTCATCATACGTGGTGTCGCTACGCCGGTGGACCTGCCATAGGCCGGTAATGCCTGGAGACATCGCGAGATAATAGCTAATCTGGCGGCCGTAACGCTCCATTTCATCGGCCACGATCGGCCGCGGTCCGACAAGGCTCATATCACCGCGAAAGACGTTCAAGAGCTGCGGAAGCTCATCGAGGCTCGTCATTCGGAGATATTTTCCAAGCCAATGAACACGCGGGTCGTTGACCAGCTTCTGGGTTTCATTCCATTCGGCGCGCCGCACGGGATCGTTGGCGAGAATGCTGGCCAGCCGCTCATCGGCGTCCTTCCGCATCGACCGGAATTTCAGGCATGGGAATGAGCGGCCGTGGCGGCCGATCCGCTCGTGGCGGAATATTAGCGGTCGCCCATCGACCAGCAACAAGGCGACCGCGATAAGCGCGAAAAACGGCAGAAAGAAAACCAGCGCCGATCCGGAAATCAGGATGTCCCCGGCACGCTTCAGGCGATAATCTGTCGACGTCGGCCGTCGTAGCCGAGCCGATTGCCCGTTCTGAGCAACGCCATCAAAGAACGATAGCATTTTGAAACCCCGTTTGTATCTCAACCCACAGTTAAGGTTGGCAGTGTCGGTCGGAATAGACAATTGACCAGAACGGCTAAGCCTTAGTCAGATAGAAGTAGGCCCGAATACCGATGGCGGGACCGTTGATTTATTGACCTTTTAAAACTGTCGACACACGAGAGGGCGCAACCGTTTTCAATGAGGGTATCTTCTTGATGCCGTTCAATTAAATGAACGGATGGCGATAGGTGGCGGATCGATTGGCGGATCGTTCAAGTAGCCTGCCGGAAAAACCGGCCGAGCTCGTTCGCGCCAAGATCCGGCCGTAGAGAGCGATCAGCGCTTCGCCCCAGGTTTCGGGCGAATGAGCAAGACCGGGCGCCTTGCTGAGGCCGTTCAAGCTCATGGAGCGTACCACCGCATCATCGGCTGCGAGCCGTCGCATCGCCGTCGCCAGCGATCCGATGTTCCCTGTCCTGAATGTCAGCGCGCAACCGAATTCCTCAAGCTCGTTTCCCAACAAGGCAGCGTCCGGCACAATGACGGGAATTCCGCTTCCGATCGCTTCGACGGCCGCAAGCGCGAAAGGTTCCGGCACGCGCGACGACACGACGATGGCGCGCGCATTGCGCAGGAGTTCGTGCATCTCCCCTTTCGCCTTCCAGCCGTGGATGACGACCTCAGGATAGTCGCGTTCCAATATCGACCGACCGGCGCCATCGCCGATGATCTGGAGCCTCACATTGGCAAGCCGCGCCGCCCGCGCAGCATCCTCGAACCCCTTTTCCGGCTCGAGCCTTCCCACGAAGAAAAAGTCCCGCATCATCCAGGGCTCGGCCGCTCTGCTTAGAAACGGCTCCACCGGATTGCGAATGGTCTCGATATGATCAGTGCAGATGCCGGCGCGCTCGAAATATTCCCGCATCCGCTGATGCACGATGACGATATTGGCCGGGAGCTCGTCCGTCGGATAGAGCCGCTCTCGCAGCATGTGGCGTGCAGAACGCCAGATTTTCTCGTGATAGCCGCGTTTATCGCATTGCGTCATCATGCACGGCACCGACATCGGCGTGAGCGTGCAGACGGTGTCTTTCCGGTAGTTCGCAAAGCCGCCGTTTGGGCAGCACAGGAAATAATCGTGTGCATGCAGGACAACGCGCTGGCGGACGGGCCACAGGGCCTGGAAGATGGAGGGCGATAGGATCTTCGACCAGCCGTGGACGTGATAGATGGTCGAGGCCGTGTCGGCACTATCGATGACCTCGCGCACGGCATCAAGCGCCTGCCTGTTGTAAAGCCCGTTGATCGAGGCTGCAATCCGCCCCTGGGCGGTCAGCGGTGCGCCGCCGAGATTGATGGTGTCGTCCGCCGGCAGCTCGCTTCCGGCCGCGTCGCCGGCCAGATAGGTTACGGGAATGCCGGCGCGTTTGAGCAAATGCGCCGACAGAATGGCAAGGTTGGAGGCTCCCCCAACCTTTGTCGAACGGTCATTGATGACGATAACACGATCGGGATAGCGCTGAATCACGATCCTACCCCATCGTCCTGATATTCTGCGGTGCAAGTCTGCCCATCAGAAGATCGAAAATTGCGATCGCATTGCCCCTCAGACGTCCTTTCCGGTCGACCCAGGGTTCGGGGCGCCAGGCTTTGAAAAGATTGGCGGCCAGGTTCCGGCCCATTTGCGCAGCCGCCCGTCCGGAACTTAAGGTGTTCTTGCGCACGAGATAGATGGGATTGGCGATTTGCGAATATCCGAACTTGATGCCGGTCGTTCGCCCGGTCTTCGTGCCGAGATGCACGCCCTGCAGATGGTCGGCACAAATGACCTCACCATATCGCGCCATCATGCGGCTGAAGTCGACATCTTCAAGCCAACCATAAAACGGCAGGTTCTCGTCAAACCGGACTCCTGAAGCCACGATCGCCGAAACACGGACAGCCATGTTGCAGCCATAGGCGTTATAGATCGGCTTGAAGGATTTCTCCCGTTTTTGCGGGCGGCGAACCTTCTGCACCAGCTTCAGGCCGTCGCAGACTGAGATACCCGCCCCGGTGATCCCGTCGGCGATGACCGTGCCCGTCGACATGACGATATCGCGCCGGGTGCGAAACAGCAGCTCAGTGTCCTCGATATAAGTGGGCGTCATCAGGAAATCGTCATCGAGGAAGAGCACCACATCCGCTTCGATGCTGTCGAGAATTGTGTTGCGCTGAAGGCAAAGCCCGCGCTCTGAAACCAGCACCCTGACCGGGCATGCGAGCGAGGAAAGGCTCGTTCGGTCGACATCCTCAAGCGAGGGCACGCAGATGACGACCTCCTCGGGCTGACGCGTCTGGTGCGATATATGGGGAAGCACGGCAGAAAGGATTTCACGCCTGCCCGAACTCGCGATGGCGACAGCCACCTTGAGCGGGCGGCCGCGCGGCTTGTCATTGAGGGCCAGATGGGGAGCGGCCGGTTTTACGCCAGGTTCGCTCGGCCGCGACGAAGCAGGCTTTCCCGGTGAACGCTTCCTGCCGCCGCTGCGATTGGCGATGATCCCGAGCAGGTTCATCCGCGACGTGCCGAAGCTCGCAAGCGCGGCCGACAGCCGCTCGATGGTCATTTTCTTCGGCTTGCCGACGACAATGGCGATGCCATCCAGATAGTTGAAGATATGCCGGGTATCCGCCGAGCTCTCGAATGCCGCAAGATCGACGATGACGACGCCGTAGTTCTGGCGGAGCAGCTCAATTTCCGTCTTGAGCGCGGCAAGATGACCGAAAATCTGGTGGCACGCGGCAGACCGTCTTGTCTCTTCAACGGTCAGCACGGGAACCAACGTGGAGGGTTCAGCATGCTCGTCGTCCCTGTTTCTCCTGCTCCTGCGGCCGTGCTCATCGTGACCCGCCACGACATGTTCAGAGGCGTGCGGCTCATGCGCGCCAACATGATCCATCCGCAGCAAGCCGAGCCCGAAGTCCTCCCCGGCGGCACTCGCCACTTTGCTCAGGAAGCCTTTTTGGAAATCGGCATCGACGAGGACGACAGGCGTGCCTTCGTTCTGGTAGAGCTGCGCGAGGTTCGCCGCAACCGTCGTCTTTCCCTCGCCGCTGCCGACCGACGTGATGCCGATGACCATTGGAGAATTGGGGCGGAATGGCGAACCAATGGAGTTCTTCACGC
The DNA here is from genome assembly GCF_000419765.1 of Rhizobium mongolense USDA 1844. Lineage (GTDB taxonomy): Bacteria > Pseudomonadota > Alphaproteobacteria > Rhizobiales > Rhizobiaceae > Rhizobium > Rhizobium mongolense. The sequence goes on from NZ_ATTQ01000032.1 coordinate 32,207, forward strand.
CTCGCAAGGCTTCGGTGAAATCGGAATAGGGCGCATCGAGCACGTAACGCAGCGGCATGGCAGTCGACAGGTTTGCCCCCTTCGCTCCGGCGGGTAAAACAGCGGCTGCGCCCTGAAGAGGCAGGCTGCCGAGCGAAGGTATACCGAGCTCCTGCCGCAGCCTGGGGTTCAAGTGAATCCCCCTGCCCCTTCCATCGATAAGCAGCGCGAGCAGGAGACCACCGGCCAGGCCCGCCAGCGTGGTGAAGGGCAGGATAATGGAGGGCTTCGGCGAGCTCTTCGTAAGCGGCGCGGACGCGGCCGTCACGATACGGGAATCTCCGAGCGGAAAAGATTGCTTCTGCAGCGTGCCCGTCAATTGCTGTAGGATGCTTTCATAAATGCGGCGATAAGTCGTCGCACGGCTTTCCATTTCCGTCAGTTTAACACGCGCCAGGTTTTTATCCGTGCCGGTAGCAGTCAGCGCCGCCATCTGGTCGTTCAGAAGCCGTTCCCGCGCTTGCGCAACCTGCAGGTTCGTTTCGTATACCTCCTGAACACGGACGAATTCATTCCTAATCTCGCCGGTCAACCTTGCAACTTCATCTCTGGCAGCCGCGATAGCAGGGTTGCCGGGGTCGTAGCGGCTCACGAGGGTGTTCAGCCTGGCAGTGGCGAGACTGACGTCCTCCTGGAGTTTTTGTATACGGGGGTTGTCGATAGTCTCCTGAACGCTGCCGCCGATCGCCTCTCCCGACATCAGTCGATCGAGGGTTTCTAACTTGGCAGATGCCGCCGCCGTCTCAGCGCTTGCCGCCATTGCCTGACTACTGATTTCCGACAATTGCTGCTGGTCCAGAGACGCCGTGGTGCCGAGATCCATGATGCCGTTCTTGGCCCGGAATTCTTCCGCATCCAATGCCGCCTCACGTGCTTGCTTCTCCACGTCGATCAATCGGGTTTCCAGCCAGTTTGCCCCGCTTCGGGCGGCCGCTGCGCGCGAGGCGACGGTGGAATCCATGTAGGCCTGTGCAAGGGCGTTCGCGGCCCGGGCCGCCTTTTGAGGATCGGCGGATCTGTAGCCGATTTCAAGGATGTAGGATTGTCCTACCCTGACGACCGAGACCCGCGACAAGAACGACGCCATCGTACGGCGCATGCGTATCTCGTCGTTGGATGCCTTCTGACCGGGTCCGTCAGATTGAGCAGCTTTACTGATCACCGATTTAATCCAGCCCTTGACGATCGACCGCCACGACGTGTTGTCCTGGATTTCGGGGTCTTCATAGAGATTGAGCTTGTTGATAACCGCTTTCGCGATTGGCTCCGACTTGATTATCTCCACCTGGCTGGCAATTTCCGCGGCCTCGATGATGATCGTTCCCGTGAAAGCGTCCTGTGATGCAATCTGGCCTTGCTCGGGGTCCATGACGAGCCGGGCGGCTGCGAAGAAAGTCGGTTGCGTGGTGCTTACATAAATTGCTCCTGCGCCGGCGCCTATGGCCGTGAAGAAGGCGAGCATCAAGGTGTGGCGCCGCAGAAAGCGCCATATGTCGCCGAACGATATACTTTCCGTCCCAGGTGATTGCTTCTTGCCGAACTGATCGCCGGGGATAAGCTTGCCGATGTCGTGAACAACCATATTGTTTTGCCCGGTCCTCGAATTCATGTGACTTACTGCACCCGCGGAGGAGGATTGGCGGACGAAAGCATCGAGCCGTCCAGGTTCTTGGAGACATTGTAGCGAACGTCCAGGACATCCCCCGGCTCAAGCTCAGCGCTATCGGGAACCGGAGCAGCGGTGAACCGGCCAGCGCCGCGGGTCAACCAATATTCAAGCGGTTGCATGTCGACGGCCTGGAGGCTTTCGTAGCGTGCAACGGACGCACCTGCGGCCTGCAGCAGTTGAACCGTCGTGGAGCGCTTCAACCGCACGTCTTCCAGCTCCGCTTCTGTTACCTGCAGTTCCTGCCCCACTTCTGTCTTGCGCTGACCCTTCAGGTTCAATGCTTCGCGTTCGGTTTCATTCAGCTTCTGCTTGGCCTGCATGGACGCGACGACCAGATCGAGCTTGTCGCTCTGCATATCGGCGACGATGCGTTCGAGGGATGTCTTGCGGGAGGTTGTCAGGATCTTGGTGTCGACGAGTTTTGAGATGTCGCCAAGCTCATCCTGGGCGATCTCGACTTGCCTGTCCTGCGCCACCATCTTCTCGTCGAGCACAGTGATCTCGCTTCGCAAGAGCTTCATGAGATCTGCTGCAGATTCCAGCTGGTGCCGCAAGGCGTCGGCTCTTGCCGTGAAGAGCGCGCTCTCGCTTTTCAGTATCTGGCTCACGACTGAACCTTCGGGGGCGCCGGTCAGTTCCGCGGGAAAATCCACGGAAGGTTTGTCGTTCAGCTCGGCGATCAGCCTGGCGCGGCGGGCCATGAGCTGTTTTGCCTGAAGCTCGAGGCGGCTGAATTCTCCGGCGTAACGAATCTGCTCGGCGTCGGCATATTCGCCGGAGCGGTCGTTGCGGCGTTCCCGTCCGCCGGCCAGGGCAAGCGCTTGCTTGACGGTCAGTCCTGGCCGGAATTCGAACTCGTTCGGTCGCTCGACGGCACCAGTGACATAGACCATCGGATATTTGGCGATCTCAACCGAGGCGATGGGAGCGGTCGCAAGCCCCGTCAGTTTTTTGATCTTCTCACCGATCAGGAACGCCGTCTCTTCCGTCGTCTTGCCGAGAACGGCAATCTGGCCAACCATCGGCATCGAGATATCGCCACGTTGAGACACGGTATATTCGCCGTTAAGAGCGGTCCATTCCTTGTACTCGCCCGTTGAAGACACCCATTCCACGACCGACACCTTCATCCTCGTCTGCGCTCTGATGCGGTAGCTGTCGTCTGCGGCATGGACGGCTTGTCCGGTGAAAGCTGTGCCAATGATACCTGCCGCCATGATGAAGCGGAGGACACGACGGGCGCCGGGTAATGCGGTTCTTGAATTGCGTACGGCAGCAATGGGCATGGCGCGATCTTGTTCTCCTCGTCATTCTGCAGCGGGCAAACCGCCGAATGTCGATGATGCGCCTAATGCAATTCGAGTAAATCCACCGCGACGCGGCCTGCTTTAGTCCAATCTGAGGAAGACGGAGTAGAAAACCACCGGCCGCTTCCCCCAGTTGCGGTATCTCCGGCCAAGTGTCCGCTCCACATAGGTCTTTCGGCCGTGGCTCTACACCGTTTTAGGGCCGTTGCAGACCAATCTAGGCTCTGTGGAATGTCCCCCGCTTCAACGATGATGACCCGACGGCTTGGCGAGGGAAACATCATGCGTGTCGCGATTGTTCATTACTGGCTGGTTTCGATGCGCGGCGGCGAGAAGGTCGTCGAGGCCCTCTGCGACATGTTCCCAGACGCCGACATCTTCACCCTCGTTTACGATGAAAGCCGGGTTTCCGAAAAAATAAGGGGACATGTCGTCAAGACGTCGTTTCTGCAGCGCTTGCCGGGTGCCGTCAGGCATTATCAGTCGCTGCTTCCGCTAATGCCCTTTGCGCTCGAAAGCCTGGACCTCAGCGGATACGACCTCATCATCTCAAGCGAGTCCGGCCCCGCCAAAGGCATCATTGCTCCGCCGCATTCGACACATGTCTGCTACTGCCATTCGCCGATGCGCTATATCTGGGACCACTATCACGTCTATCGTTCGCATGCCGGCCTTGCTTCCAGAATGATGCTTCCGGTGCTCGCCCCGCTTCTGCGGTCCTGGGATGTCAGTACCAGCATGCGCGTCGACCGTTTCGTCGCGAATTCGCACCATGTAAAAGCGCGCATCGGCAAGTATTACGGACGCTCCGCCACTGTCGTCTATCCGCCGGTGGCAGTCGAGGACTTTGCGCCGTCGGATACCATCGAGGACTTTTATCTTTGCGCCGGGCAGCTCGTCTCCTACAAGCGGGTCGATCTCGCCGTAAGTGCCTTTTCCAAGATGGGGCGCAACCTCGTCGTCATCGGCGAAGGTAAAGAGCTTGCCACGCTGAAGTCGATCGCGGGACCGACCGTGAAATTCCTGGGGCGGGTGCCCTTTCCGGTTCTCAAGGAAAAACTGGCCCGATGCCGCGCCCTGATCTTCCCCGGAGAGGAGGATTTCGGCCTTGTCCCGGTGGAAGCCATGGCGAGCGGCCGCCCGGTCATCGCTTTCGGCGGTGGCGGAGCGCTTGAAACGGTCGTGCCGGGAGAAACCGGCCTCCTATTCTACGAGCAGAACGTTGAAGCCATCATCGACGCAGTGCGGTCGTTCGAAGAGCACGCCGAGAATTTCGATCCCGAAACCATTCGCACGCACGCAGCGCGGTTCAGCTCCAGGAATTTCAGGTTCGGCATGGACTCGATCATCCAGGAGGAACTTCGGGCGAGAAGAAGTAGCGCGCTTGCTGCGAGCTCCCATGCGGAGGCCCGCCGGTTTCCTCTGGACAGCGTCTTCCCCGTCCCCCCGCCTGGAACGGATATCGTCCACTGACGGAGCCACCGCGCTGTCAGGGCGCGCAGGCTTTTGCGTGCTTCGCGCTGAAATCACACTTTCAGTTCGCGCCGTTCGCGCTCAGTGATCATGGCAAGATCGATCACCTTCTGCAGGTTGGCGGCGTGGCGGAAGTTGGGGTCTGGCTGCAGGCCGCTCATCACCGCTTCGGCAAAGCGCTGGTAGTTTGTCGCCACTGGAGCAGCCTCGATCTCCCTCCAGGTCGCACTCTCGACATTCTCGCCGAGGCAGCCGCGCAAATCCGAGCCGGAAGGGCGATGGTTGACCTCAAGACTTCCCCTCTCGCCGTAGATGCGAAGCTTCAGCTCGTTCAAATGGCCGGTCGCCCAGCGGCTGGCATGTACCACGCCGAGCGCGCCGTTAGCGAAATCGAGCGACATCGTGAAGCTGTCGTTCGCATCCAGAAGATATTCGCCGATCTGGCCGCCCGGTACCTTGTTGAAGGTCTTCAACCGGGCGAAGACGTGATCGATATCGGTCGCTGCACCATAAGCGGCAAAATCGAGGATGTGGATGCCGACATCGCCGAGCACACCGGTCGAGCCGTGGCCGGTCGAAAGGCGCCAGAGCCAAGTCGATTCCGTGCGCCAGTCGCCCCAGGCGCGCGACACGAGCCAGCTCTGCAGATAGGATGCTTCCACATGCTTGATGGTGCCGAGCTCGCCGGCGAGCACCATCTCGCGGGCGCGCTGCAGCGGCGCGACGTTGCGGTAGGTGAGATTCACCATGTTGACGACGCCTGCCGTTTCCGCCGCTTCCGTCATCTCCAGAGCCTTCGGATAGTTTTCCGCCAGCGGCTTCTCGCAGAGCACATGCTTGCCGGCAGCAATCAGCGCCATGGTCGTCGGGTGATGGATGCGGTCCGGCGTGACGTTCGTTGCAGCGTCGAAATCACCCCAGGCTATGGCATCGTCCAATGTCAGGAAACGTTTTTCGATGCCGAATTCATCGGCGAAGAGCTTCAGGCGATCGGGATCGGTATCGACCGCGCCGACGACCTCGACACCATCCATGTGCGCGAAATGGCGCAACTGGTTCTTCGCCATCACGCCCGTACCAAGAACGAGTAGTCGCATGAATGCTCCAATGAAAGAACACAAGGGACAAAACGCCTTTAACTTGCGGCTTTTCCTTGGGTTCGGTTATGGTTTGATCGACGTTTTTGCCGATCGGCTAGATCTCATCCGCCCGCTGGACAGCTTGTTTCCGTCCTTCGGTTCTCGAACCATCCTCCAATGCGTGACCCTGATGCCCTGTGGCTTCGGTCACAGAATGGCGTTCGGCTCCCGGTTTCCCGCCGTCTGCTCCGGATAACGATCAAACACCGTGACGATACGGTTCTTCGTCATCGTCCGAGCCGCACGTAAAACATCCGCTCACGCAGGGCGACGCGCAGCTCGCGGGCTCGCTCTCCAGGCGCCCAGGCCTCCGGCACCAGGTCGGCTCTGAGCAGATGCGCCAGCACCGTCGCATCGATCTTGTCGGTCTTGATCTTGGCGTCGGCAATCGCCTTGACCTTCCAGGGATGGGCGAGAACGACATCATCACAAATGTCGTCGAGCCAATCGTAGATCACCATCCAGTTGCGGGTCGCCTCGACAACCGCATGCGAATTCTCCCGGTAGCGTTCCAGAAACCCACCCAGAGACTGGCGGTCGTTCTTCACCCGGCCGGATCGTAGCGTCTTGCCGCTGCTGTCCTGCACCACCAG
>NZ_ATTQ01000033.1 GCF_000419765.1 Rhizobium mongolense USDA 1844
CGATGAAATGATGGAGCTGGTCATAGCTGACGCCGCTATCTCGGGCCGCCATCGGCTGAACGCTCTTGCGATCGCCAGGGCCGATCAGCCCCGCTACATAGGCCGGGCACATCCGCCGCCGCCGCTTGTGCCCCAGCGGCGCCAGAAACGGCTGAAGCCAGTCCATCAACTCCTCATGCCACCCCACCATGACGCGCTCCTCCTCATCGGAACGCGCAGCATCAAGCCATCTTGGATAACAAATCGTTAACGTGCCAAAGTAGTGCAAGGATGCCCCATCAAAGCCTGGGATCAAACACCTAGTCGCCTGGAGGCGCAGGCTACGCCACGCTTCGAGTAAGGGCAGGATTATTCTCGAAAGGCCGGGGTTGTCGGCCAGCAGGAAGCGAATATGCACCTCAAACTTGCCACCCATACTGCACGGAACGATAAGGCCGAACGTTTTCATCAATCCCCGAATCTGGTTCGCCATGTCTAGGGTCGTTCGCATGAGTTTCGTGCGAGCCGCGACCAATGTCCGAGAAAGCATGCTGTCGAAGCCCTTTACTCGGACTTCGCGGAAGAAACCGACCTCCGCCAGGTGCGCGAGCCCATCGGCGTCATTGGCATCGGTTTTGTTGGCGACCATGTCGAGCGCCGCTTTTGCATGACGAGCATCGACGCAAATGGCCGGCAGTCCCTCGGCGCGCAGTGCATGATAGAACCATACTGAGAGAGGGCCTGTTTCGAACACCACGCGTTCTGCATTTGACGCTCGCATGCGGATAAGTTCGGCTATGACGGCGGGGTCAGAGGCGCACTTCCCGCGCCAGATCCGCTTGCCCGCGCGACGGATCGAAATTGCCGTCTCTTTCATCGACACGTCGAGACCGATATACTCTGTCATGGCTGTTCTCCATTGATGCTGGGCCCGGCGTCCAGTCGAGAGCCCGTATCTCATCATATCGGGGAGCAGCCACCTTCCAAGATCATGATCGGATCCAGAGGGACCTCATGCCCGCGATTACACCATGTATGTCCGTCTTCGTGGCAGAGGTGGCTCGCCCTACACTGGTCTTCCGAGGGTTGCTCGGAAGGGCCGAGCCGATCCTCACGACAGGAGGACGAGCCGTGGCAGATTATAGAGAAGCTTTTGTCGGAATCGATGTCGCCAAGCTGAAGTATGCGATTGCGATTGCGGAATCCGGCCGGGACGGAGAGGTCCGCTATTTCGGCGAGGTTGAGGCATCGGATGCAAGCATGCGCCGCATTATCCAGCGGATAGCCGCGAAGTTTGATCGCGTGCATTTCTGCTACGAGGCCGGCCCCACGGGTTACGGCCTCCACCGGCTCATCAAGTCGCTGGGCCATGACTGCATGGTTGTCGCTCCGTCGCTAATCCCGAGAAAGCCTGGTGACCGCGTCAAGACGAACCGTCGAGACGCGCTTGCGCTCGCCCGGCTATTGAGGGCCGGCGAGCTCACGGCGGTCTGGGTTCCCGACGAGGGTCACGAAGCTATGCGAGATCTCGTTCGCGCCCGCTCTGCCGCTGTCGAGACGTTGCGGGTTCATCGGCAACAGGTAAGTGCCTTCATGCTCAAGCACGGGCGCGTCTATCCGCGCAAGAAAGGCTGGACGATGCGGTATCTGCACTGGCTACAGGAGCAGTGGTTCGATCATCCGGCACATCAGATAGCACTGCAAGAAATGGTCGAGGCAGTGCGCATCTCGAAGGAGCGTGTCGAGCGACTGGAGAAAGTGATGGAGGAGTTCGTCCCGAACTGGTCTCTCGGCCCGGTTGTTCGAGCCCTGCAAACGCTGCGCGGGGTCGATCTGATTGTCGCTGTCACCTTTGCCACGGAAGTCGGTGACGTGACCCGATTTGAAAGCCCACGACAATTGATGGGCTATCTCGGTCTCGTTCCTGGCGAGCGATCCACGGGAGAGACCGCAAGACGAGGCGCAATAACGAAGGCTGGCAATGGACGAGTTCGACACATGCTTGTTGAGAGTGCCTGGACGTACCGGCATCCACCGAAGCTGGGCGTGAGGAAGCTGTATCACCTGCAAGGAGCCCCGCCGGCAGTCAGAGAGATCGCTTGGAAAGCTCAGAGCCGATTGACGGCTCGATATCGCTTGCTGGCCGCACGGGGAAAACGAACGACGGTGGTTTGCACTGCAATTGCCCGTGAACTGGCCGGCTTCATGTGGGTGCAAGGGAGGCGCAGGCGATCAGATCGTAGATCACCGCCACCAACTTGCACCTCGCGCATGGGCGGAGGCGGGCCAACGGCAGGGGAATATCCGTCAGACGCTTTGTGGCCGGTACTGACCGACGCCCGCAGTAAGATAGGAACAGCCCCGGACGCACAATCGGGAATGTGGTAGCCAATCCGCGCATCAGAGCTTGATCACCGACGTCCTTCAGTTCCGCCTCCACCCATGCGCGATCATCATGAGAGCCCCCGTTCGCGAGAGCGGTAGCTTCCTATTGCCCAAACCATTGACAACGGACATAAGAGCGCTGTTTTGACCCACCTTTCGGATCACGCCTGATCGCCGATTCTCGGGACCCAAAGAGGGCTCCGACATTTGACGATCACAGGGTTTACACATGGCTCCAAGGCCGATGAGGCGGTGCGACGGTTCGAGATACCGACAGCGGTAGATCGCCTAGATGCCATCTTTTTCATCAGTGATTGTGAAGACGCCGGTTGAAAGCCCTTCTGCCGTCAAAAGCCCTTGTAACATGCGGCTTCGGCGAACGGACATTCGACGTGCAGTTCGTCGATCCGCTGCATCAGCATGAGAGCGCAATCGGAGGCGGGACGAGGCAGACATGATCTCTCGCGCAAGTTCCAAAGAGTGCGGTTTCGGCAGTGAAGCTGGGTGAGTGATACCAACGGGCGCTGATCATGACTGATGTGCCCAGTCGCGGAGGCCGATAGACATGATCTTCCATGGCTGATCGACGAGCTTGTTCCATGCGGCGCAGCAGTGGGTGACGATGTCGTCGTAGTCTTTGAAGATGCGGTTGGAGAGCCAGTTGCATTGTAAAGTAAATTCGGCAACCTCGGCGCTCCCCTGTTGTCATTGGGTGCGGGTAATTTGAAGCGGCTGCAGGGCTGGAGACAGAGCTTTAACGGTTGAGTAGACTCTGATGCGCGGGTTGAATACCGCATCTCGGTGTGTTCGTCCTGGGCTGCCTCGATCTGCCAGCGGGCGTCGATTTAGAAGTTATCGGCCACACAATTCATACGAGGGTTCCCGACCGGAGCTCTGCCTCCGGCACTACGCAGCTGCAGGACTGTTGTCAGATTGCAGTATTCAATTTGACGTCACCTTTTTTCGCGACGCCACGCGTTGCGCTATTGCTGGCCGGCCGTTGAACTTCTCGGCCTATTGCCCACAGGAAGGCGGCCATTTCACGGGGGATCGCGGTCGTGACCAATGTCTGACGCTTTCCGCCAGCGACCAGCCGCCGGTAACGTACGCAAAGACGAAGCTGTGCTTTCCAGGCAATGTCGCGCACCGCCTTTGACAGGCCCTCCTGGCGAACCTGTAGCGGCCGGCTTACGCGGGGCGGATAGCGATAAGTCCAGGCTCCTTCGATTAAAACCCGACGCGCTCTCGCGTTACCAGTCTTGGTAATACTGCCTCTACGGACTGTGTCGCCCGTAGACCGCTCGTTCGGGACTAACCTCAGATAGCCCATTAGTTGTCGCGGCGTTTCAAAACGACGGATATCGCCTATGTCCGCAACAAACGTGACGGCAGTGATGAAGGCGACACCACGCAGCGCCTGGTAAGCAGCGATGACGGGCGCCATAGACCAAGATGGTATGGCTTGGGCAATATGTTGATCCAGGCGCTTAAGCCGTGTTTCAGCCTCTTCAATAGCCTGCCGGTACTCGTGCAGGACAAGGTATTGGGTTTGATGCAAAAAGATGAGGTTGGCGAGCCAGTGCGCATGGTCTCAAGCCGGGATAAATGCGATTGTGGCGCAGGAGAAACGCCTCAAGATGCTGCCGCTTCTCGCGCAAATCCTTCATGGCAGCTTCACGCGCCCGAATGTGAACCGGCATGCAAATTTGACCCCTGTGTGGAGTGCGCCCCTTGGGGTGGACAGACCGGGATGACGAATTGACCGGCCTACCGGGTTTTCGGAAAGAAGACCCATGGCAAAACACCGCAGTCACAGCGTCGAATTCAAACGTCAGGTCGCGCAGGAATTCCTGGCCGGCGAAACGCTGCATGGTCTGGCAAAACGCCACGACGTGTCGCGCAACCTTATCCGCATCTGGGTTCAGAAGTACGAGGAAGGCGCATTCGACGACGATGCGCAGGCGGCCGATCTCATCCAGGAATACGAGGCCCGGATCGCCGCCCTTGAGCGGCTGGTTTGCAAGCAGGCTCTGGAATTGGAGTTTCTAAAGGGGGCTCTGAAAAGCGCACCGCGGCCGAAAAACGGGACTACATCCGTCATCACCGGCCCCGCGGCATCTCCGTCGCGGAAGGATGCCGGCTGATGGGAATCGCGCGCTCCACCTATTATGACCGCCCGGAACGGCCGGCCGGCGACACCGCGATCGTCGAAGCGATGTTCGCGATTTGCGACGAGTTCGAGTGCTACGGCTACCGCCGCGTCGGAAGCAAATGAAAGAGCAGTGCGCCACCGGAGGCGCTTAACGGCAGGTAACCGAGCTCGTCGAGGATCACGAGATCGGAATGAACGAGATTGGCGATCTGCCCGGAACGCCCTTGCACCTGCGTTGACCAACTCGACGGTGGAGAAGAAGCGGACCACGCTTGTGGTGATGCTCGATGGCCTGCGAGCCGATGGTGGTGGCGATGCGGGTTTTGCCCGTGCCGGGACCACCGACCAGCACGATGTTGTTGGCCTCGTCGATGAAGTCGCAGCGATGGAGCTGGCGCACGAGCGCCTCATTGATCTCGCTGGTGGCAAAATCGAAGCCGTTCAAGTCCCGGTAGGCCGGAAAGCGGGCGACTTTGAGCTGGTAAGCAACTGACCGGACCTCCCGTTCGGCCGTCTCGGCCTTGAGGAGTTGCGACAGGATCGGAACGGAACGTCCAGGATGCTGGTTTCTCTTGTTTCAGGCCGCGCGTGAAGAAGGTCGCCGACTGCCGCCATCGTGAAACGGTCTGCAACGTTTGTTTCGATCGAACCGATCGTATCGAAGTAACCACCCCGCAGGATCGCAGGGGGACCAGGCTTCTCTCACTTTTCACGATTACGCGTCTGATTAAGTAATGTTCGGTTTCTCCGATGCTCGAATAGACTCATTAGCCCGTGCCAGACGAGCTGTTGGACAATCTCGTGCAGCAGCCGATTGCCCCTGCATGCCTGATGCAGGGGCGCGTACATGGCAGGCCACGACGCGGCCGTCTGTCATCGGTACCAAGGGTGGAACTTCGATTCGACAACGCTCGACCGCGAGTGGGCAACGGGGATGAAACGTGCACCCGCTCGGCGGGTTGATCGGGCTTGGCACCTCGCCCGCGACGGGCGCCTCGAGTCGAACGCCCGTGGGATCCGGTACAGGTGCCGCCGCGATCAGCGCTTCGGTGTAGGGGTGGACCGGCTTCGCGAAGAGGGCCTCGCATGTGGCCAGTTCCACAATCCGCCCCAAATACATGACCGCGACACGATGGCCCAGATGCTCCACAACAGCGAGGTCATGCGAAATGAAGACGAAGGCGATGCGCAATTGTTGCTGAAGATCCATAAGCAGATTCAGAATCTGTGCCTGCACGGAGACATCCAGGGCAGAAACGGCCTCGTCGGCGATGATAATTGACGGCTTAAGCGCCAGTGCCCGCGCAATACCGAGTCGCTGGCGTTGGCCACCCGACAACTCCGACGGCAGCCTGTGCATCATCTCGGGCGACATTCCCACCTTATGGAGAAGGTCCGCGGCAAGGGCTTCACGTTGCTTGCGGTTGAGACGCTCATAATTCTCGACGGGTTCGGTGATGATCTGTCCTGCGGTAAGTCGCGGGTTCAGCGACGAGTAGGGATCTTGAAACACCATCTGCATTAGACGGCGATACGCGCGAAGCTCGTGCTTCTTAAGGCCTGCTATATCGGTGCCATCGATCATGACGCGTCCACCCGTCGGATCCATGAGCCGCATCAACAGGCGGGCGACGGTGGACTTTCCACAGCCGGATTCGCCGACGATGCATAATGTCTCGCCCGCTTCGACAGAGAAGGACACGTCCTCCACCGCCCGCACCACCGGTGTGGTCTTCTTCAGGAATCCCGCACCAATGGGATAATGCTTGGTCAGATTTTCGACTTTTAGCAACGGACCGCTCATGCGCATACAATCTCCTCTGAGCGCCAGCATGCCGCGGTGTGACCCGATTCGATGTCACGCAGCACAGGCGTCTTTTCGCGGCAAATGTCGATTGCGAACGGGCAGCGAGGTGCAAAGCTGCACCCGATAATCGGGTCACGGAGATTAGGTACAATTCCAGGAATTTCGGGCAGACGGCTCTGTCGGCCTCGCCGCCGATCAGGTACGGAGCGCATGAGGGCCTGAGTGTACGGGTGCATGGGTCGCGCGAACAGATCCATCACGGAAGCTTGCTCGATGATCCGGCCGGCATACATAACGATAACGCGTTGGCATGTCTCGGCCACGACGCCAAGATCATGGGTAATGAACATCACGGCCGTCCCGGTGCGCTCCTTCAGATCGACGATCAGCCGCAGGATCTGCGCCTGGATAGTGACGTCGAGTGCGGTTGTCGGCTCGTCGGCGATCAACAGTTCCGGCGAGCAGGCAAGGGCCATCGCGATCATGACGCGTTGGCGCATGCCGCCCGACATTTCATAGGGGTAGTTGCTGACACGGCGCTCGGGGTCCGCGATGCGGACGAAACGGAGCATCTCCTCAGCCTTCGTCAACGCACTTGAACGGGAAACGCCCGTATGAATCTGTACCGCTTCGGCAATCTGGTGGCCAACCGTGTAAACCGGGTTTAGGCTCGTCATCGGATCCTGGAAGATCATGGCGATCTTTCCGCCGCGGATCTTTCGCATCTCCTGCTCGGACAACTTCAAAAGGTCTTGTCCGTGGAACCGTACCTCGCCGCCTACAGTTCTGGCTGTCAGCTTCGGCAGTAGGCGAAGAATGGAAAGAGCGGTAACGCTCTTGCCGCACCCGGACTCCCCGACGACACCGACGGTTTCGCCCTTCATTATCTGGAAACTGATGCCGCCCAACGCGCGAGTGACGCTCTCTTCCCCGTAAAAATGCGTTTCAAGGCTTCGAACGTCTAGAAGTACGTCATGCCTTATCGTTTTATGCATTTGCATGTCAGCGCCTCCGCTTTGCGCGGGGATCGAACATATCACGCAGACCATCCCCCAGAAGGTTCACCGCAAGCACCGTGACGGCGAGACATATCCCGGGGCCAAAGATCGTCAGTGGAGCCATGGCAAGATACAGCCGCGAACTGGCAATCATGTTGCCCCAGCTGGGGATCTCGGGTGGAACACCTGCGCCGAGGAAACTCAGCGCCGCTTCCGTAATAATCGCGCTGGCACAGACTATGGCGCTCTGCACCATGAGCGCCGGAATAGTGCTCGGGAGGATATGCCGCCACAGCACTTTGTGGAGCCTCGCACCGCCGCAGAGGGCGGCCTCCACGTACGGACGTTCTCGCACGCTAAGGACTACTGAACGAACCAAGCGCGCGACCGCGGGCGTTTCAGGGATCGCTATGGCCACGATAAGAATACCGATCCCGGGGCCGGTCAAAGAGATAAGGGCAATGGCCAACAGGATCGTCGGGATCGACATCAAACCGTCCATCACCCGCATCATAACACTATCGAAGGTGCGGTTGTAACCGGCGAGAATGCCGATCAGGAGCCCGACAAGACCGGCGCAAGCAGCCGAAGCCAACCCGACCATCAGGGATATCCGCGCGCCGAAAATTGTTCGGGCAAACACATCGCGGCCCAGATGGTCACTCCCGAACCACATTTCGCCCGAAGGTGGCTTTAGTCGTTTGAACGGATCCATGTTCCCTGGATCGCCGGCGTAAAGCGGGGCCGAGAGCGCCAGAACGATCAGAAGCGCCAACAGGCCACCGCCGATAAGAACCAGCGGATGCCGCCTTGCGAGACGGGCAAGGCCGGAAAATCCGAGCGGGGCCGTCGGCGTGATTTCAAGTGTTGCGGCGGGGAGCGTCATATCAGTACCGGATGCGCGGGTCGATCAGCATATAGGTTAGATCGACCGTGAGGTTGATGAGGACGTACAGTCCCGAAGTCAGGATGAGCACGCTTTGAATGATGGGATAGTCGCGGTTGTTGATTGCGTCGACGACCAGACGACCAATACCGGGTATGTTGAACACCGTTTCCGTGATAACGACGCCGCCGATCAGATAGGCGAAGCTTATGCCAACGACGGTGAGGATCGGTACGCCGGCATTCTTCAAAGCATGGTGGAAAAGCATTGCATAGGACGATGCGCCTTTAGCAGCTGCCGTTCGCATATAGTCTTCCGACAGAACTTCCAGCATGCTGGCCCGCGTGACCCGGGCGATGAAGGCAATGAAGCCGAGGCCCAAGGCAACGGTGGGCAGGATCAGGTGCACAAACCAGAGTGCGATGCCGTTGCCGATCGGCACATATCCCTGGACCGGCAGCCAGTGTGTTCGTACGGCGAAAAAGTAGATCAGGAAGAAGCCGATGACGAAGACCGGAACGGAACATCCTAGTGCCGAAAATGCAGTAAGAATCCGATCGACGAAACCTCCAGTTCGCCATGCTGCGAGGACCCCGAAGGAGACGCCGACCGTTACCGCAAGAATCATTGTCAGGATTGCCAGCGACACAGTCGGTTCAAGCCGTTGCGACAAGAGTTCAAGAACCGGCCGTCCGGCAAGTATGGAAGTGCCAAAATCTCCGCTGAGCATGTCGCGTACCCAATGTATAAACTGAACCGGCATAGGATCGTTCAAGCCGAGTTGCTCGCGGATGCCGGCGATCATCTCCTCCGTGGCCGACCTGCCGGCGATCATGGCAGCCGGATCGCCAGGCGCCAGCCTGAGAAGCAGGAAGACGAAGATCCCGACCATCACCATGACGGCGATGGTCGAAACCAATCTGCGAAGGATGTAACCAGCCATTACGCCTTAGCCTTCTGCATGTTCCACATCGGAATCGACCCATCCGTGCTAATGACGCCGGTAAGTGTCTTCCGGCGCGCGGAGGGCGAGACAGCTTGACCCAGGAAAACCGCTCCCACAAAATCAAACCAAAGATGTTGCATCCGGCGGGCCAGAGCCTTGCGCTCATCCATCGTTTCGACTACGGCCCACTTCGCGCGTAGCTCCTCATATTCATCGTTTTTTGGCCAGCCATACCAAGCGTTTTCGCCATTCGCCTGGAGGAGAGCGGTTCCGAGCGGATCGGAGAGGGCGCCGTTGGGCCAACTCGATATGTGGATGTTCCAGCCGCCTTCCTCAACGGGACCTTTGTTCGCTCGGCGCGCGACAACGCCGGCCCAGTCGCTCGGCGCCAACTCTACATTGACGCCGATTTTCTTCAACTCTGACCCTAGTAGTTGTGCGGAAACGTCCGCCTGCGGCCAGTCAGTTGAATCGAGAATGACGACCTTTTCACCGGCATATCCAGCTTCCACGAAGAGTTGTCTGGCCTTTTCCGGATCTCGGCCTTGCTTGTACCATTCCGTGTTTTCGTCATTTGAGTAAGGCGAACCATTGCCGAACAAAGACGAAATGGGATGGGCGTACCTTGGATCGGGAGCCATGACCCGCAGGAACGCCTCCTGATCAACCAGATGCAAGAGCGCTTGACGCGCCTTGACGTTGTCGAACGGCGGCTGGAGGAAGTTTGTCCGCGCAAACATGCATTGCCCCCCTGTGACCACAAGCTGGAGCTCAAGGTTGGGATCTCCCTCGACTGTTGCATAGAAGTCGGGGGGGCAGGTAACCAGGAAATCAATTTCACCCGCCTGCAGCGCGGCTAATGCCGTCTGTTCATCGGAGATGTTCTCCCATATGACCCGCTCGACGTTCACGACCTTGCCGCCAGCGAAGCCGTCGGGCGTCTCGCCGCGGGGCACGTATTGTTCATTGCGGTCGTAAGTGAAGCTCCCTCCGGGCTTGGCGAGAGCGTGATTGAACTTGAAGGGCCCCGATCCGATGTTGTCGGTTACCTGCTCCGTTGGCGGAAGATTCGCGTCCTTCTCCCGCATTATAAATAGAGGCTGTCTTGGCGTGGCCAGCGCGTCAATCAGAAGTCCAAATGGTTCCGTCAGCGCGATCGTGAAGGCTTTGTCATCCTTCTTTAAGACATCCTTGGTCATTTCCATGATCAGTTTTCCACTCGGGGTCGCTGCGCCCCAACGGCGGATCGAAGCGACACAGTCCGCCGCGGTGACGGGTGTGCCGTCGTGAAAACCCAAGCCGTCCCGAAGCGCGAATGTATAGGTCAACCTGTCCTCGGAGACACCCCAGTTCCCGATCATTTGCGGGCGCGCTACCCCTTGGGAGTCGAGCGCAAAGAGTGTATCATAAATCGCTAGGGCATGGATTCCAGTTTCAGAGGTTGTCGTAAAGACCGGGTCAAAAATCGAGGGGAGATTGCCCAGCACCATGCGGATCACGCGCGCGTCTGGTGATGCCGCCTGGGCCCGCAGGATAGTCGGAGCCGACAAGGCGGCTCCGGCGTATACACTCAGCTTGATGAGATCGCGTCGAGAAATTATCATGTGTTTCCTCCCTGTTTGAGTAGTTTCTTTTGAGTAGTTTCGTTGCTAACTTTGTCGGCGGGATCGCCCCCTAGGGGCCAAGCCTTTCGAGCGCACTAGCTCGCCTATTTCACGATTGCCCTCTCCACCAGCTTCTTGAACTCTGGGCGCGTCGCATTCCCCGTCGATTCCGACTGGGTCAAGTAGAGGCCGATCAGATCATTTGCCTTGTCAACCCAGGATAAAGTGCCTTGAAATCCGCCATGCCCAAAAACATTATCGCCGAATACTTGCCACTGGAGACCGTATTCTTTCGAAACCAAGCCTGGGCTCGTTGCGAGTCGGACGGTCTCCTCCGACAGCAAGCGGCGTTCGCCAAAGCGCCCACCGTCCAGCGTACAGGACAAGAACTTCGCATAATCGATTCCCGAGGCGAAAAGGCCGCCGGATGCGCGGAAAAACGGGACTTCCTCCGGTTGCGTGTTATCCCAGGACTTCGTCCAGGGGCCGGTCTCGCCGCCGTTCTCCCTGCAGTAGCTTGCTGCCACACGTCCTGCACGTGGATCGTCCGGCTGCAGCTTGAAGTCTAAAAACGAGTCGCCCATCGCGAGCGGCTCCAAAATTCGGGTCCTGATGAAGTCTTCGACTGGCATTCCGGAGATCTCGGCGACAACCGCTCCAAGAGTGCTCGAGCCCGGATCACTATATTCATATCGCGTGCCCGGCGGATGTTCAGGCCCTCTTCGACCGACTTCGTCAACTGCCTCCCGCAGTGAGGCGTACCGGGAGCCGTTATTCTCGACGATCGAGCCGGTGATTCCAGAGGTGTGGGTGAGAAGTTGGTATATCGTAATGTCGCGCGAACGCTCATTATCAAATGCCGGGAGATATTTGGACACGCTGTCCTGGAGCGTCAGCCGCCCCTCTTCATTCAACATCAGGATGGTCGTGCCGAGGAGCGGCTTTGTCATCGAGCGCATCATGAAGATTGTGTCGGTTTTCATCGGGATCTGGCGCTCTCGGTCGCTCCAGCCGACCGCCTCGTGCAACACGATCCGATTCCGGCGGATCACCAGCATCACCGCACCAACGATGCGGCCGTCGTCCACCCAGACCCGAGCAGTCTCGACGGCGTGCCCAAGGGATTGCGGCGACATGCCCACGCTTTCGGGCCACGCGGGCGAGAAGCGTTCACTCGATTCGTACAGGATGGCCTCACAGCTCATTATGCTCTCCACAATTGTCGAAGCAGGGGCAATCCGCTGCCACCATTCTCCACTAGCTCTCGCGCATCAATTGTTCTAATATTTATTTTAATGAATCATTCGTGTCAATCCGACACTTGGCCCTTTAATTGCGGGTCTTGGTCAAGCTTGGGGAGGCCTACTCGGCCTTCTGCCAAAGTATGTAGTCACCGTTGAATTTTGATCGGGCCGGCGCATGTGAATAGGGGAAAACGGCAGTGACTAAAACTGCCTGAAAGGCGGCAGCTTCGGAGGATGAGATTTCCATCTTGCAATTTCGCATCTGGCTGCAGAACATGAACCCAATGATGTGCCGTAGGTTTCAATTTCTCTCGATGATGACGCCACGCGAGTTTCATGACGGCTTTCAGGTCGCGATGGGATGGCAAGGCATCCACCTTTATCTCGTAGCGTCCTGCCTTTCGGGGTCCGCGAGATCGACGCGCAGCTGCCAGGCGGCGGGCTCGCCTATGGCGCGCTTCATGAAGTCGCCGGTGGCGGAAACGGCGCCGTCGACGGCGCGGCTGCGGCGCCCTTCATCGGTGGCATCGCCGCCCGCACCACCGGAAAGGTAGTCTGGTGCCTCACCCGCTTCGATCTCTTCTTTCCGGCACTTGCCCAGGTCGGGCTTCATCCCGACCGAGTTGGAGAATCTAATCCAAGTGCGACAAGGAAGAGACGGTGCTCGCAAGCTTCGAAGAAGCGTTGCGTTATGGAGGCCTCGGGGCTGTCGTTGCCGAACTGGTGCGCCTGCCGATGACGGCGTCGCGCCGGCTGCAGCTGGCGGCGGAAAAGTCGGGGACCTCGGGCCTGGTCATCCGCCGCTGGCGGCGCCAGACGGAAGCCGCCCACTTCGGAATGCCGACGGCCGCGGCCACGCGCTGGCGGATCTCGGTGCTGCCGTCCGAGCCGCTCCCCGTGCCGGGCGTCGGGCGGGCGCGATTGCTGGCGGAACTGATGCGCGTCAAAGCAGGGGAGGGAGGCGAATTCATCATCGGAGCATGCGATGGCCAGGGTCGTATCTGTCTTTCTTCCGACACTGCCGACCGGCCGGATCAGACGGGCCGATCCTTCGCTTCCCTCCGCCGACAATTCCGACCTGCTTCGGATCGATATTCAGGAACGAACGCAAGCGTTCCAGCCATTGGTTGAGCAGTTCGCGACGGTGACCGCTTACGATCGAGGAGACCATCCGCGGCCAAAACCCTGACGCCCGTGTCGCGGCGCGTCAGCAAATCTCTGCGGTGGTTGTCGCCGACCTCTTCGCCCTCTGGCAGAAGACCCTGCCGCGGTTCTTCGGCAAATCGAAGCAGAAGTGTTAAGGCTTCCCGGCGCCGGGTTCGCTCAGGTCTACGGCCGGGCTGTGACGAACAGATCCAATTGCATGCGAAATTGCCTTCTCATGGCCTATCCCTTCGGCTTCTTGCACCGAGCGACAGGGTACGAGAGAAGCAATCAAAGCACGCAGTTCAACGAGCTTCGTTGCCGAAAGGCGCGGCTCGGCTACAATCTTGATCGAACCTGCCGCAGGATCAAACATCCATGCGGGATTTGAAATGAACCACCATGGGCTTGCCGAATGAGCAGATAGGTGACACCTTCGTGTTCATGGCTGCCGGTTACCAATACGGTCTGGTCTACCAGTGGATGGAAGGGATAAGTGACCCTGGATTCGAATGTCAGAAAGCCGGCATTATGAACCCCGGCTTCGACGGCGGTGGACGGACCTGGGCGACCATTGCGACGCTGCTGCAGACAGCGAAGATGAACCATATAGAACAGCTTGCCTGGCTCACTCTGACCCTCGAGCGCTGGCCGAGCTCAGAAATCGACGCGCTCTGCCGTGGAACTATCCAGGCTGAACGGCCTCGGTTTGCCGCTCTGATGTCGGTTGTCAACGCTGTAGACGCGCCGAGTCGCTCGTTCCGCAGAACGGTCATATCGATAGCTCGCGCATTGAGATGCAGGCGGAACTGATAGGACGTCGGTGATCAAGCTCTGATACGCGGGTTGGCTACCGCATTTCCGATTATGCGTCCGGGGCTGTTCCTGCCTTACTGCGGGCGTCGGCCATGCGGGCCACAAAGCGGTGAACGGACATTCCCCTGCCGTTGTCCCGCCTCCGCCAATGCGCCAGTCGGTGTGCAGCGGCTGTTATGACGTGGTCCGTCGCGCCTCCCTTGCGATCGCAAGCCGGCGAGTTCCCGTGCGACCGCCGTGCACAAGACTGTCGACTTCTTCCCTCGGGCGCTCAGCATGCGGTAGCGGGCCGTCAGCCGGGTCTGCGCCTTCCAAGCGATCTCGCGAACCGACGATGATACCTCCTGTAGGCGATATAGCTTCACTTGCCGATCCGAGGCGGATACCGATACGTCCAGGCGCACTCAACCAGCACTCGGCTATTGCCTGCTTTGGTAATGCCGATCCGCTTTATTGTCTCCCCGGTCAATCGCTCGCCGGGAACAAGACCTAGGTAACCCATCAACTGGCGGGGGCTCTCGAACCGGCCGGCACCCCCCACTTCCGTCACAAACATCACCGCGGCGATGAGATCGACACCACGCAAAGCCTGGAGATCGCGCACGATCGCAGCGAGTGATCAGTTCGGCACGAATTCTGCGATGACCGTCTCCAGTCGCTCCACCCGCTCTCTGGCAGTCCGCACCGCTTCCACCATCTCCTGGAGCGCGATCTTATGGGCAGGATGGTCGAAGTGCTGCTCTTGTAGCCATCGAAGATAACGCATCGTCCAGCTCTTCTTGCCGGGATAGGGACGACCGTGCTTCAACATGAAGGCGTTAACTTGCTGGCAATGGATGCGCAACATTTAGACAGCACTCGCGCGAGCCCGGACAAGGTCGCGCATGGCCTCATGACCTTCATCGGGAACCCAGACCGCCGTCAGCTCGCCGGCCCGCAATAGCCGGGCGAGCGAAAGGGCATCGCGGCGGTCCGTCTTTACCCGGTCACGTGGCTTCCTCGGGATCAACGATGGAGCGACGACGATGCATTCGTGACCCAGTGAGCGGGATCAGCCGGTAAAGCCCGTAGCGAGTGGGGCCCGCCTCATAACAGAAATGCACGTGCTCAAACTTTGCCGCAATCTGCTGGATCGCACGGCGCATGGCGGCATCAGACGTCTCAACTCGCCCCATAGCGTATCTCGTCGTTTCGGCCGGATTCAGCGACAGCAATCGCATTCTTTAGTTTTGCAACATCGATGCCGACAAAAGCTTCTCTATAATTAGGCACGGCTCGTCCTCCTGTTATGAGGATCGGCCCGGCCTGTCCGAGCAACCCTCGGAAGAACAGTCTAGGGCGAGCCACCTCACTCCCGAAGAAGGACACACGGTCTTACGATCAAGCGGCGTACCGAGCTCATCGGCACCTTCCCCAATGATGACGCCATTGTTCTCGGCGCGCTCCTGCTCGAACGGAACGATGAATGGGCCGTCGAGCGCGCCTGACACATGACTCTGGAAACCATCAGCCTGCACGCCGTGGAGCGCTGATCATCCCGGCCAACGCCGGAGAGCACGGCGGCCAGGCCGTTTGCTACACCACCTCACACGACGCGATCACCGACTACGCCACCGCGGTGCGTCGGGCCCTTGGCGCAATAGGCGCATGTAGCATGGGATCGGTTCAATGCCGCCTCTTGCATGTCATACCAAAACTTTCGTTCTGAGCCGGGAACTAGCTATTTTTCTCGATTGCGTAACGCCCTAAGGAATAATGGAGCGAGCAACAACCATTGCTATTTGACCTCTGCTTTGGCCGTGTCCACTTGAGGACGGTTCTGTTCGAAACTGGACACATAGATCAGACGCAAATATTCGGTCGCCGTAGCGTAGACGCTTGGTTTGCCGCTCTTTACCGCACATCCTTGTCGGTGGCACGCCGATTGCGTGGGCACGTGAGGAAGCCGTTACGATCATAACGTCGCAGTCTCTAGATCAGGGGTCTACATGAAGAGCGCTCGCACGATCCAGAGCAATGCCGATAGAATCTTCGCTGTCGGATGCGGCTCCGCCCAGCAGCTCGGGCCTACGGCCCGCGTCCGCGGTGATAAGTTTCATCGAGGGCAAGCGCGCAGTAACCCCGGGTGAGCTGGAAGCCAACGGCATCACACATTACAGGTAACAAGACTCCTATCGTGAACAGTTATTATGACCATTAACGGCCAATGCGTCGGCTCTCCTTTCTCGGACCCAAAGACGCAATGGCGATCAACAAAGGACTGCAGGCATTTCCATGAGGGATCACACTCTGTAAGCAGGAGATAACATCCCTTGTGGTGTGCCGCCTCTCGAAATTTCGCTGATTTCCGGCGCCATGCCCGCGAAATCGCAGCAATGCCGTAGCACTAGCTTAAGAAACGCAGGATTTGAGCGCCCCTGCTAGTCTAAAGTCTTCAAAGCTAAAGAAGGTAAGATAGGTCCCTGGCGTTCTTAGTAGTTCCTCAAGCCGGTGCTCGGTCCCGAGAGTGGATTCGAGCGTCGGCAGCGGTGCGATCTCGAGGGCGAAACTGTGATCAAATCTCTGTAGCTGATCCCTGAGTTTACGCGAGTATCGGCCCTTATTCAGTTGAAGGAATGATTTACATGGTTGATCTCGGCGCTATTAAGGATGCACGTAACCGCATCATGGGGCATATTCTTTCGACACCATTCGTTCGATCACCAGCGCTGGCAGATATTTGCGGCGTGCCGGTAGGTCTGAAGCTTGAGCACCGTCAAACGACAGGCAGTTTCAAGATACGCGAGGCGACCAGTGCCATTTTCAAACTCACCGAAGCCGAGCAGGCACGTGGGGTCATCGCCGTCTCGACTGGTAATCATGGTCGTGCGCTGGCTTATGCAGCCCGTGCTGTGGGTTCGAAGGCTACGATCTGCATGTCGCGGCTGGTGCCGGAAAACCAAGTTTTCAAAATCCGGCGCCTCGGCGCGGATGTTCGTATCGTTGGAAATTCACAGGACGACGCGCAGGAGGAAGTTGAACGCCTCGTGCGTGAAAACGAGCTCGTACTGCTGCCGCCATTCGATCATCCGGATATTATTGCTGGACAGGGGACAATCGGCCTCGAGATCGTCGAAGCTATGCCCGATGTCGAAACCGTGATCGTGCCAATCTGGCGGGCTGGCTGCCGGAATAGCGGCAGCGGTCAAAGCTATGCGGCCTCAAACGAGAGTCATAGGAGTTACCATGGAGCGCGGTGCGGCGATGAAGGCTAGTCTCGACGCCGGCCAGCCTATTCTGGTGGAGGAATTGCCGACACTTGCTGACGCGCTAGGCGGAGGCATCGGCCTCGACAATGAGCTGACGTTCGCCATGTGTCGAGATTTGCTAGATGACTTTGTCTTGCTGAGCGAGGATGAGATCGCGGCTGGTATTCGACATGCTTACCAGAACGAACGCGAAATCATCGAAGGTGCGGGCGCTGTCGGGGTCGCGGCGCTGCTCGCGCGCAAGGCCGCCGGATTGCGCGGGCCGATCGCGGTTGTGCTTTCAGGCTGCAATATCGATATGGAACTGCATCGCCGGATCATATGTGGAATGAGCAATGCGCTTGGAGGAGAGACTTGATGCCGACAATCAAGATACTGGCAGAGCGCGAGCTTAGGGAAATTGTCCCGCTCGACTTGGTAGCAGTGCAATGCGTCGAGCGCGCATTTCATTCGCTCGCCACCAACACGGTAGCGATGCCACCCATCCTGCGACTTGATATCAGCGAACATCGAGGTGAGGTCGACGTCAAAACGGCGTACGTTCACGGTTTAGACGGCTTCGCTGTCAAGATTAGCCCCGGCTTCTTTGACAATCCGAAGGTCGGCCTTCCGAGCACAAGTGGCTTAATGGTTCTGCTTTCCAGTAAAACCGGTTTGTTGCAAGCACTGTTGCTGGACAACGGCTATTTGACCAACGTTCGCACGGCTGCTGCGGGTGCGGTTGCAGCAAGGTATCTTACGCGCAAGGACGCTTCCGTTGCGGCAATCTTGGGTGCTGGAATTCAAGCTAGATTGCAGTTGCAGGCGCTCACGCTGGTCCGGCCTATACGTGAGGCTCGTATCTGGGCGCGCAACGCGTCTCAAGCCGAAGCCCTTGCGCGGGAGCTATCCAGGGAATTGGGGATTCCCGTAACCGCTTTCGCGAAGGCAATTGAAGCCGTGGCTGGCTCCGATATCATTGTCACCACGACGCCAGCTGATCAACCGATCTTGAGTGCTGCTTGGTTGGAACCCGGACAGCACGTCACAGCTATAGGATCGGACGCAGAACACAAGAATGAGGTCGAACCGACTGCGATTGTTAGGGCGGATCTATATGTCGCCGACAGCCTCAGGCAGACCCGCACTCTTGGTGAACTACATCATGCTATTGCGGCCGGCATCGTTGCATTCGACGCAAGCTTCCCGGAGCTTGGCGAGATTATTGACGGGACGAAAATGGGCCGCTTGAGCCAGAAACAAACCGATCTCACCGGTACCGGTATCCGGGATACTGCAATCGCCTCGCTCGCCTTAGAACGTGCGGAAGCCGCGGGGGCTGGATCGTCGTTCGAGAGCTGAGTTTGAGAGGTCAAGTTGGGCACATAATCGGCAATCGAATAATAGCGCCACCCATTCAGAAGGACTAAATAAGATGACCACAGTCGCGACCACGACGGCAGACACCGCCTCGATCGCCGTCCACCGCAAGCTGCAACACCTGCCGACGTTCCTGAACCGGCAGAATCCTGAGTTTGCAAGGATTTTCGATGCGGTCAGCGAGATGCCGCTGGACGATACCCACTGCCATCTTGTGACGGATCGCGATGCCATCACCACCCCACAGCGGTTCCTCGAGCGCATATCGCTGGCCGGCTACCCGTTCCCCAACTACTTTCCAAAGGGCGTCTACCAGAAATGGGTCGACGGAGATGAGGCCACTCGGCACGCACTAAATAAGCAATACGATGTCCAGGCCAAGGTCGACGATATGACTTTTCATATCTCCCAGGGCATTTTCATAAAGTTCCTGGTCAAGGAGATGGCGCAGTTCCTGGATTGCGAGCCCTGCTTGGACGCTGTGATCGAAGCGCGTAACGAACATGGCAACGATTACGGCGGCTATATGAATAGCCTGTTCCGGGATGTGAACTACGAGAACATCATGCTCGATACCGGTTTCAATGAAGATACGGGTCGTGAGCAGATCGAGAAATTCGAGGCGGCCATCGCGCCGTGCCGTTCGCATCGGATTGCCCGAATCGAAACTATCCAGCGGAAATACCTTCCTCTCGACATTTCCTTTGATGAATTTGAGGCACGGTTCATCGCAGATCTGCTCGACAATCTCGACGGTACTGGCAATTTCGGGAAGCCATCGGTCGGTATGAAGTCCTACCTCCTTCCATATATCGGCTTGATCAGGCCGCTCCATGAGCGTGGACCGGCAGCGGAGTCATGGAACGCGTTTCGAAAAGCCTATGCCGACCTGCCGGAGATGGAGAGGGAAGCACCCCATTTAGTTACGAAAGATCTTAACCGCTATACCTTCACGCTGAGCCTTGAGGAATGCCTCAAGCGCGACATGCCGCTGCAGATTCACACGGGCGATGGCGAGGCACCGGACGTCATTCTCCGGAATCAGGATCCATTCTATCTTGAGGAAGTCGTCCGCTTCGACAAGGACGGAAGGATGCGACAGCCAAAGATCATTCCGCTGCACGCCGGCTATCCCGAGGTCGGCAAGGCCGCCTGGCTCAGCCATCTCTATTCAAACTGCTACTTCGAATTGTCGGTTATGACGCCGCAGGTTCATCAAAATCTTTACGAGAGATACAAGCAGATCCTCGAGGTTGTTCCACTTTCAAAGGTGCTATTCGGCAGCGACAACTACCACGTGCCGGAATTGTTCTGGATCTCCGGCCGTTGGGGGAAAAGATATCTGGCCCAAGCGTTGGCCGATTATGTGGACTCCGGAACCCTTACATCCGAGGAGGCGATCGAGGCCGCGCGCATGATTCTATTTAAGAACAACCGCGCCGTTTACAACCTAAACGATACATGGGCGCAGAAATTTTCTTAACTCAAAGAGGTTGGGACATTGGAGGAAGGTAGAGTGACACAGGAGATCAGCTCACCGCAAAGGCTTTGGACTGTCTTACCAACGCGCACGGCGGGAGGTTTCGAGACCAAAAAACAAAAAAAGGTTGAACCGCGCCGGGTTTGCCGGGGGCTTCAACTTTTGAGAAAGTAGAGCCGATATGAGCAAGACGACAAACAAATTTTCACCTGAAGTCCGCGCCCGTGTGGTTCGGATGGTTTTGGATCACGAAGGCGAATATTCCTCGCGGTGGGCAGCGGTTTTGTCGATCGCCGCCAAGATCGACTGCACGGCGCAGACGCTCAATGAATGGGTGAAGAAGGCGGAAGTGGACGACGGTTCCCGGCCCGGACTTCCCAAGCGACGTCGCCGAGAAGATGAAGGCTCTCGAGCGGGAGAACCGGGAGCTTCGTCAGGCCAATGAGGTATTGCGCAAGGCGTCTGCTTATTTCGCGATCGCGGAGCTCGACCGCCCATGAAACGATGATTTCGTTCATCGCTGAGCATCGTGCGGTGTTCGGGGTCGAGCCGATCTGCAGACCGCTGCCGATTGCCCCATCCACCTACTATGAGAACATCGCAAAACGTGAGGACGTGGACCGCCTGTCGGTCCGCGCCCGCAGCGACATCGCCTCAAAGATCGAGATACGCCGTGAAGAGAACTTTTGGGTCTATGGCGTGCGGAAGGTCTGGCGTCAGTTGAAGCGGGAGGGCTTCGACCTTGCCCGGTGCACCGTCGCTCGGCTTGTAACGTCGATGGGACTTCAGGGCATCATCCGCGGCAAGCCGATCCGCACGACGGTCCCGGACAAGACGGCCCCCGGCCCGCTCGACCGGGTGAACTGCCAGTTCAAGGCTCCCGCGCCGAACAGGCTCTGGGTTTCGGATTTCACGTATGTCGCCACCTGGCAGGGTTTCGTCTATGTGGCCTTCGTCATCGATGCCTTCGCGCGCCGCATTGACGGCTGGCGGGTGAGCCGAACGGCGCATGCCTCGATGCCCTGGAACAGGCGCTCCATGATCGGCGTCCTATCCATGGCGGCGGTCTCGTGCATCCCTCGGACAGAGGCGTTCAATACGTGTCGATCAAGTACTCGGAGCGACCGGCCGAGGCGGGAATCGAACCTTCCGTCGGAAGCGTCGGCGACAGCTACGACAACGCCCTCGCCGAAACGCTCAACGGGCTCTACAAGGCCGAGGTCATCCATCGGCGCGGCCCGTGGCGGAGCTTCGAAGCAGTGGGATTTCGCTACTCTGGAATGGGTCGACTGGTTCAACCATCGGCGGCTTCTGGAGCCAATCGGCAACATCCCGCCAGCCGAAGCCGAGGAGCACTATTACGCCATGCCGGAAGAACCAGCCATGGCTGCATAACTTAAACCAAACAGCCTCCCGCAAACCCGGCGCGGTTCAGGTCTTCATATCGAGCACACCAGAGAGGAGCAAAGTCAATGACAAAAAGACTGTTCACAACACAACAGCAGAGCCAGGGAGGTAGGAACATGACGATTTCTCGACGAGATCTTATCAAGACAACAATCGCTGCAGGGGCGGTTCTGTCAATCCCGTCGGAGATGCGTGCACAAACGTCATTGGTAGACGTGCGCACTATCCGCATGCGGCAGTCAACTGATCTTCAAGTGTTCGACCCAATCTGGACAACGTCTACCCCTACCGCCCACTACGGTGCGGCGATTTACGATCAGTTGTTTGCGCTCGACTCTAATTTCATGCCGCAGCCACAAATGGTGGGTAACTGGGCTATATCTGACGACAAGAGGACTTATACCTTTCAACTGCGGGATGGCCTTCAGTGGCACGATGACACCCCCGTTACTGCTTCCGACTGTGTCGCATCCATTCGACGCTGGGCAGAGGTGAGTCCCGCCGGACAGTTGATTATGGCCCGGACTACTGACATTTCAGCCAAGGACAAAAATACTTTCACAATCGTGCTCAAGGAGCCTTTGTCGCTGCTTCCGTCTCTGCTCGCCGAAGTTTCACCACCAATCCTGTACATTATGCGTGAGCAGGATGCGAGTCGCCCCGCAAGCGAAAAAGTGACTTCGCATATCGGATCCGGGCCCTTCAAATACAACGAAGCACTTGCCAAGCCGGGGGCGAGCTACGTCTACGACAAAAACGAGAAATATATACCACGGCAGGAGCCACCTGATGGATTGGCAGGGGCGAAGGTCGTGAAGGTCGATCGAGTCGTGTGGGATATTATCTCAGATGATCAGACTGCTTTGGCGGCGCTGCAGACAGGGGAGGTCGATTATCTGGATAGGGCACCTGTTGATTTACTGCCCGTGATCGGAAGTGATCCCAACCTCGTTCTTCAAGTTCTGGACAAAGCGGGGGCGAATTTCATCCTGAGGATGAACTTTCTGCAGAAGCCGTTCGACAATGTGAAGGTTCGCCGAGCGATGCTTCACTTGGTTGATCAGGAAGCGTTCCTGAGCGTCATGCACCCTGACGCGGAGCACACCCGCGTCGTCACGTCAATATTCGGGAACGAAACGCCCTACACCAACGATGCGAATACTGGTTGGTACAGGAAAGGCGGCGATCCCGAAAAAGCCAAACAGCTCCTCAAAGAGGCTGGATATGCCGGCGAAAAGATCGTTATTATGTCCCCCACCGACTGGCCGCCCTACAGTAACGGTTCGCAGTTGTTGGTCGCTGAACTGCATAAGATCGGGGTAAACGCAGAACTCGCGGTGATGACTTGGGCGGAGCTTGCGACACGTCGGGCGAATAAAGGCCCGATCGAGGATGGCGGTTGGAGTATATTCATCACGGACTTTCCGGATTACGTACACGGTAATCCACTCAGTGCCTCCGACCTCGCCGCAAATGGAGACCAAGCTTGGTATGGTTGGCCTAAGAACGACGAATATGAGGCACTGAGGGCCAAATGGCCGGATGTTGAGACTCTTGAGGAACGCCGGGAACTCGCCCGAAAAATGCAGAGTCTCTGGTGGGACTTCGTCGGCGATGTGAGGTTGGGTCAATTTATTTCGCCGGCCGCCCATAGAAAATCACTCACCGGCCTGATCGGCATGCCGCAAATCGTCCCGATGTGGAACGTGCAGAAGACGTCGGCCTGATGGGTATCTTTATCTTGCGCAGACTGATTTCCACCATCGCTGTCATGGCGATGGTCGGGATTTTACGTCTTCCTGCTTCTCAGGCTGGCGCCGGGCGACCGAGCGGTGATTATCGCCGGGTCGGCGACGGCGGAGATGATTGACGGCATCCGCGAAAACCTGAATGATCCCCTGCCGATCCAGTTCTTCCATCGGGTACAAGACGTGCTCGGCGGCAATTTCGGCACCTCGATCTTTGCCGGACGACCCGTTCTCGAACTGATGTCGCAGCGGCTGGAGCCGACCGTCTCCCTCTCGACCCTGGACAGTGATCGTTTCGGTTACGGTTGGGATATCGTTCGGCATCCTCGCCGCGTGGCGATCCGGTGGCCTCGTCGACCGCCTCCTCACCGCCTTCTGTTGGAAGCTTTTGCATGCGTGATCTCAGTTTCTGCTCCGATCACCTGGAGGTGCGGATGAGAATTCCCAAGCCGGTGCTTTTCGGTCGCCTTCAGCAAGGAAGCGAGTTCGCGACCCACCTCGAGAATAACGGCCAGGCCGACGAACCGACCGCAAAGATGCGGCCACCGAACCTGCGTAACTGTCATCAGGATACTGGTACACGTTCAAGTATCTACCACTTTCCGAGGGTAAGGCAGGTCGCGCAGGATCTTGTCCTTCTTCATGGTAAACTTAACTAACTTAAATACAAGTGAAGGAGTTGATCTCATGGCAATGCCCCTCAGGCGTTCCCGCGGAATGAATATTTGCGCCGCTTGTCGGCTGTCAAGACGGAAATGGAGCAGCAAGAACTTGAGGTTTTTGTCATCACGAACATTGCAAACATTGCCTATCTGACCGGCTATACCGGCAAAACTGGCAAGGACGTGCAGGCTCTCATCGTCTCGGTGAAAAATGAAGAGCCGACGTTCATCACACGTCGTCAGGATGTCCCAGGGGCGCGCCATTTCATGTTTATCGATTCCAATCGTGTCATTGGTTACCCCGAAGATCTCGTTGCCAATCCGAATCCGCTGAAAGACGAATGGGACGCGGTAACCGATCTCCTTCTGGACAATGGCTTTGGGCACCGTCGGATAGGGATCGAGATGAAGATCCTGGCGTTCCCTGTCGTCGAGAAATTCAGAAAAAGAATGCCAAACGCGCGATTCATTGACTTCGATTGGATCAACTGGGTTAGAGCGTCAAATCCGATCTCGAGATCGCTGTGATGCGCGAAGCTGCCGCCATCAGTGATGCAGCAATGCCGCGGGCAAAAGAAGTCATTCCTCCGGGTGTTGCTGAGGCAAGTGCGGCGGCGGAGATCATCTCGACGCTCATCAAAGGCGTTGACGGCAAGCCAGGCGGGGATTTGGCCAGTTTCTTCCTTTGCGCATCACCGCGGATATCCACGCCGCATATCCGGTGGGAAGACGTTTTTCGTCAGGTGTCTCAGGTCAACCTTGAATTCGCCGGCGTCCGTCATGCCTACGTTACGCCGTTGATGCGTACGGTTTCTGTCGGCAAGCCGTTCGATCGTTTGCGTCGGATTCACGAGGGTGAGGTCGCTGGCCTGGAGGCCGCTCTTGACGTCGCCAAACCGGGCGCAACGTGCAGCGATGTAGCCACGGCCTTCTATCAAACACTTAAGAAACATGGCTTCGAGAAGGAGTCGCGATGGGGAATCGACTGGACGGAACCCACGGCCAGTCTGAGGACAGGGGATCTCACGATCCTGCAACCAAACATGACCTTCCATCTAATGCTCGGAAACTGGGTTGATGACGATTTGGGCTACGCCATCAGTGAGTCGTTTTGGGTTACTGAAACCGGCGTCGAGACGTTCAGCACCCTGCCGCGGGAAATCTTCGAGGAATAGGGTTGTAAGTTTGGCTGCAGCGGCCGACTCCCCTCAAGTTTCGTTGGCGGGCTATTTCTCCGATTCTCAAGGTGGGCCGCACGTTAGCTTGAGCGATATGGCCTTCAACACACTGCGGCTTAGCATGAACGGATCATGCTGCCATGCTGCTGAGCTTTCTTGAGGATGAGAATTCCAAGCTCCAGACTGTGGGCTGTGCCGTAGTCGCATCAGAAGTCCGCGCGCTTGGGACAGCGTTCGCCGGGGACAGCAGAAAAGATTAAGGAGTTGATCGAAATCTCGACAACCGAGAGCGCGGAATGAAACTCGTCGAGTCGGCCAGTGACTTGCTGAAGAAGATCGTAAACCATATCAGTCTCATTCAGACGGTATCAAGTATTGCCATGAAAGCAACACGCCAGGCGAAGCATGGAACTCGGGGGCGCAGCGCGCTTCCGAGCTCGCGGAACCGGGCGAAAATCAGCCGGATCACCTCCTGGATGCGCAGGTCAGGATCGAAGCCGAGACCAATCTCGCGATGCCAGATATAGCCGAACGGCACGCTTATGCGCAGTTTACCACGGCGCGCTTTGGCGCGAGCAGCATCGAGCATGCGCGCACGCAGCACGCCGAGTTCAAACTCACTGATGGAGCCCTTCATGCCGAGCAGGAGTCGGTCGTTCGGTCGACGAAACGCGCGCCTCAACCAGGCCGCAGAGCTCCAACAGGTGATTCCAGTCGCGGCCGTTGCGCGCCATGCATCGCATGTGGAGTGACGAAACCGAGTTTTACTGGAGCAGAAAAGACGCTCCTGGCCCGGCTCGACGTTGCGCTGTTGACGGCTCCGCGCCGAGCCTGACGTCGTCGAAGACCGAACAAGAGGGGTGACGACATTCCGCCGCGGCGGTATCGATGTCCTTCGCGGGCCGATGGATGAGTTGAGTTCGTTGCAAGCCCTGTGCCGGTCTCATCAGTTGCGCTGAGGACGTCTCCTAGATTGGAACGCTTCATTCTTCCGATCCCATGGTGGGAGGGCCAAGGTGCCGATCCCGAAGAGAAGCAAGATTCCGCGAAGACCATCTAACCGGCCGGAACGCAAAGCTCGAAAGCGCCAGCGGAAGAGCTGGCTCACATGGATACCTGCCGATCGCGCGATCTCGGAAACGCGCGCCTCCGGCTCAAACGTTGCCGCGACCAGGAGGGTAGTTTCTCGACAGAGAGCGCGCGACGGCTGGCCCACCGGGCACTTGCTGGCTACTTCGCCGCCGCGGTGGTCATGCCGTACAAGCCCTTCGCCAAAGTAGTCGAGGCGCGCCGTTACGATGTTGAGGCGGTCGCACGTCAATTTGGAACCAGTTTCGAGCAGACCGCTCATCGGCTGACAACGCTTCAAAAGCCCGGGCAGGAGCGGATCCCGTTCTTCTTCATTCGGGTGGATGCTACGGGAAATGTATTGAAGCGCCTCGACAGCGCCAACTCTCCATTTGCCAGGCACGGCGGCGGTTGCGGTTGTCCGCTATTGACCCTGCATCAGGTCTTTTCCACGCCTCGACTGTGCTGACGCAATGGCTGGAGCTGCCAGATAGTCAACAGTTCTTCTCAATCGCCCGAACAGTAAGCTCGGGGGAGGGGCATATGGCCTTCCCCGGGTAGAGCGGGCCGTGGCTCTGGTTTGTGAAGCGACCCATGCCGAACGCCTCGTGTATTACCGACAGGCACAATCCACATCGCCGACGCCGATCGGTATTACCTGCCGCCTCTGCCAGCGTGATAGCTGCAGATCCCGATCGGAGCCGCCGATCGGCCGGCAGATTCTTCTCGACTACTACCGCCGCACGGACGCGCCATTCGGGTTTTCCCGATTAGGAGCACCGGGATTCACAGTTTCAAGCTCCGACTACTGCGCTTTCGCCTTTTCCCTCGCAGCCACGAGACCGTTCCTGAGCTTTCGCAGCACTCCACGTCCCGCGACACACGCAAGCCAAGAAAGCGGCTGCCGAGCGAGGCCACTGCCCCCAAGCGCGGACCACGGCAAGGGCTCCGTCTCCACCCAGGCGTTGGGCTGGCTCATGCAGCACCTGGCTCAAGCGCATTACCTAAAGCGTGCCGACACACAGAGAAATGTCCTTCCCATACCAACTCTCAGCAGTCGTCTTTCGAAAAGTCCCTCAGCGAGCATGCATGTCATGCCTAGACCATAGACATTCCTGGGCGCCCGTACGGTCTATGATACATTCGCATCAACATAGACTTTGACGACTTATTTGTTGCAACCCGCCGGCTTTGTGTTTACGGTGTAAAGCTTGGAGTGGACACGGCACCGATCGGATAGACGAGCCTGTTAATGCGAGTATGGCAGGAAGGACAATAGGGCTTGAGCAGCTTGAGCATTGCAGGAGCAAACCGAGACGAAGCAAGCCTCAGCTTTCTGGGCATGGGGATTCAGCCGCCGAGTTGGGGCAATATGATTCGTGACGGCATCGGAGTTATCCTCCAAGCCCCCTGGATGGCAGTTGCGCCTGGGCTTGCACTTACACTGAGCGTTCTCGCCTTCAACAACATGATTGGCGAATCTCTGCGCGACATCTTCGACCCGCGAGACATCGCACATCAACTGATAAAAAATAGGGGTTCTTTCCGTGAAAAGAGTTGCAATCGCAGGCTTTGAGTTGGAGTCTGCAAGCTTTCTGTCGAACCAAACGACCATCGACGATTTCAGACGCACTGAGACTCGGGGAAGCGAACTGCTCGACCTGAATCGAGGTACTAACACTGTCATGGGTGGCTTCATCGAGATTTGCGAGCGGGAGGGCTTGGAGATGGTGCCAATCGTCAATACGACGGGCGGTGCGGCCGGGCCGGCCCAAGATGAGGCATTCGACCACTATTGTCGCGTAATTCTAAATGGGCTGCGAGCGCATCGCGGATCACTGGACGGGGTTCTACTGTACTTGCATGGTGCATGCACGACGCCGACACGCCTCGATCCCGACAGTGATCTGTTACGCCTTGTTCGCCGAGAAGTTGGACCTGACATCCCGTTAATGCTTGCATTAGATTACCATGCCAATTTGGATGCAGCGTCTATTTCCGATGCAACTGCGACCTTCGGCTTTCACTACTCACCACATATCGACATGGGCGAGACGGGCAAGCGAGCAGCTGAATGCCTAGTTCGTACATTACGAGGCGAGATTAGGCCCGTTACCGTTGTCTCTCGGCCCAACGTGATGGTGCCGAGTATCTTTAGCGCTACGAACTTGTATCCTCTTGCAAACTTTGTCGACCGCTCAATCGAGCTCCCCAAGACGACACCCGGACTTGTTGATATATCCATCTTTGCCGGATTTTCCTACGCGGATGTTCCGAACTGCGGATTCTCCGTCGTCGTTATAGCCGACCGCGACCGTAGCCTTGCCGAGCGCACCGCTATTGTGTTGAGCGATAGTATTCATCAAGCCCGACGCGAACTCCATGTACCCGGCCTGGTTCGAAATCTGCAGCAGGGTGTGTCTTACGGACTCGAACGAGCAAGATCGGCGAAGGCGCCAATTGTCCTGCTCGAGCATGCCGACCGGATGATTGATTCCACCTACGTGCTGCGAGAGTTAATTCGGCAGGGCGCCAAAAACGCCGCTGTACCGTTCCTCTGGGATCCCGGCAGCGCGGCCGCTGCCTCCAGAGCGGGCGAGGGAAAAACTATTCAGCTAAAGCTTGGTGGGCGCTCGTCAGCGAGATCGGGCGGACCAGTTGAAGTCGAGGCGAAGGTCCTGCAGGCGGGTGAGAAAAGCTACCAAGTCACCGGTCCAGTGGGGCACGGAGCCAAGGTGGACCTCGGCCTCACTGCCGTGCTTGAATGTGGGGGTATTATAGTCAGCGTGACCACGCGACCCTCCACCGCAATCGATGAGGATGCGTTCGTGCAATTCGGTATGCGTGCGCAGGACTTCGCCATCATTGTTCTGCGCTCGAAGACGCATTTTCGTGCCGTCTACGAACCTTTGGCAGAGGAGATCGTCATCATCGATACGCCCGACTGGGGACCAGCCGATCTCACGACGCTGCCTTACCAGCACGCGCCGATTGCCACCTCTTATCCGTTTGTTGACCATGACTAATATCCAAGAGCCACATCTTTCTGTTCGCGACCTCTCAGTCTCGCTTGCCATACGCCGTGGAGGATCTTTTCCGATTCTTGACCTCTAGTTCGATGTGGTCCCAGGCGAGGTTCTCGGGATTGTGGGCGAGTCGTGCTGCGGGAATAGTCTGACTGCCTTATCGGTGATGAGGCTATTGCCAAAAGCGGCCGTCGTGACGGGGGGCAAATGCTGTTCCAGGGACACGACCTTCTCCACCGTTCGGATCCGGAAATGCGGAAGATTCGCGGGAACGATATCGCCATGATCTTCCAGGAACCAATGACATCCCTCGATCCGGATGATCGCTTTTTGCATGTAGATCTCCTACCGAGTTAATTGCGCTCGGGAGGAAACACCAGGATTATGCGCACCTCATAGCTTGGATGCCGGCCACCATCTTACTCATCTACCGAAGCAAACTGGCTGACTGTGCCGGTGAGCTGCACATAATCACCGGGTGCGCATAATCCCTGGCATAGGCCCATAAATAGGCTGTCTTCGTCGATCCGGAGCCGGGAGCGAGCGTCGGCAAAGTGGTTTCGTCGGCGAAGATCCGTTCGGCCTTCTTGATCTCATCGACGAGGTAGTCGGCGAGGATCTGCAGCTCAAAGCCGAGCTTGCCCATCCATTGTGCCATCAGCTTGCGGTCGAGCTCGACCTTGTCGCGGGCGTAGATCGCCTCCTACCGATAGGCGGCAGGCCATTGGCATATTTGGAGACGGCGATCTGCGCCAAAAGCGCTTCCGTCGGAATGCCGCCCTCGATGATGTGTGCCGGCGCCGGCGCCTGGACGACGCCGTCCTCATTTTTGAAGGCACACTTCGGCCGACGGGTGACGATAACACGGAACTTCGCGGGCACCACATCCAGCCGCTCCGATACGCCCTCGCCGATCAGCACCAGCTTGCCGGCATGCTCGGGCAAATCCTCCGGCTCGAGGATCACTTCGATCCGCTCCAGATGGGGTGCGAAGCCCTTACGCGGCCGCGGCGGACGTTTGCCATCCGGACGCTCGCTTCCCTTGTTGACCGCAGATCCTGAATCGGCGACTTGCCGAAGTCGTCGCCGGCGGCCGCCTGCCGCGGCGCCTCGCCATAGAAGGCGATGTGGCGCTTCAGTAAGGGCAAAAGCCGCTCGCTGTCGGCCGGATTGCCGGCTTCGATGACGAGATCGAGGATCAGTCCGCTCCTGCCGGTGGTCAGATTGAGCTAATGTCCGTAATCGATGTCGCGGCTGCCCTTGACGATGATGTCGGCATGCGGCTCGAACAGGCTGACAAGCTTCTCGCCGGCCGGCATCGCATCGGCTGCCAGCACCCGCCGCTCGGTCTGGGCGATGATCTGCGCGATCAGTGGCTGATAATGGCGAACCTGGGCCTGCCAGAGTTTGCCCGCCGGACCCGCCAGCGGCAACTGTGCCGCCGCCTGCTGCAGATAATCCAGGTGTTCCGGGCGATCCTGAGCGGCGCGCGCCCGGATCACGCTGAACGTCTTGTGCAAGACCGACTTTTTCGGGCTCCACCCCCATGGCAGCCGGGCAAAGGCCCGGAACGAGGCGAAATCTTCCAGATGAAACGCCAGCTCCTCGTAGCTCAACTGGCGGTACTGTTTGAGAAGGGCACAGCGCAGCACCGCCTCCGACGGCGAACCCTGCCGGCCAGTCTGCGCGACCCCCTGTCGGCGCAGATCCGACGTCACCAATTTCAAAAGATCCGATGGGCGTCCAGCCACTGCGACATCGCCTCCAGCGACCGATCTCGTGCTCGGCGAAAAGATCGAATATGCTGCCCTGGACGGTGCGTTCTTGGCGCATTGTTGGCTCCGGCGGTTGCGGGTTTGTCTTTAGAATCAGTGGCTTGATGCTAAAGTGTACCTAAAACGCC
This sequence comes from Rhizobium mongolense USDA 1844, assembly GCF_000419765.1. GTDB lineage: Bacteria > Pseudomonadota > Alphaproteobacteria > Rhizobiales > Rhizobiaceae > Rhizobium > Rhizobium mongolense. The sequence continues at coordinate 31,040 of NZ_ATTQ01000033.1, forward strand.
GGGCCTTGCCCGCACAAAAAACGCGTTCTCCGCAATAATTCCAATAGCGTGCTGTTTATAGACGGGCACTAGCTAGCTGTGAGCTTTCAATAGGTTGTCCATGCGGCCCAGACCGGGAAGCTGAGGTTGTCGAAGCTTCAGTGATTCTCGGAGGACCGGATGAACATCCACAAGAATGCCCGGCTGACGCCCCGCGGTCGAGAGCGAATTGTAAGGCAGGTCGAGAGCGGGCAGACGCCGGAGGCCGTGGCCAAAGCCGCAGGCGTCTGTCTGCGGACCATTCGGAAGTGGATAGACCGATATCGCCGCGAAGGATTGGCAGGATTGCATGATCGCTCCTCCCGGCCTCATCGACTGCGCCGGCCGACGCCCGCGGCGATAGTCGAAACGATCGAACGGCTGCGCCGCCAGCGCTGGACGGGCAAACAGATCGCCGCTGAGGCCGGCGTCTCGCCAGCGACGGTGAGCCGTATTCTGCGCCGGTTGGGCTTGAATAAGCTGAGCGCGTTGGAGCCGGAGCCCGTGCGCCGCTATGAACGGGAGCATCCCGGCGAACTCATTCATCTTGATATCAAGAAGCTCGGCCGGATCGGCTCCGTCGGACACCGCATCACCGGACGACAAACTGGCATGGTCAACCGTCACATCGGCATCGGCTGGGAGTTCGTCCATGTCTGCATCGACGATGCCTCGCGCGTCGCTTTCGTCCAAGTTATGCCCGACCAGCGCAAGGAGAGCGCTGTCGCCTTCCTTGAGGCCGCCGTTGCTTATTACGCCAGTCTCGGCGTCAAAGTGCAGCGAGTGATGACCGACAACGGTCCCTGCTACCGGTCAAAGACTACCACTGCGCAATGCGGCGTTCCGCTCGATCTGGGCATCCACGCAGATCGCCAATCTCGGAAGACTCGTGCAAACGGTCGGTATCAGCTGGCTCATGGCGACGATTTCCGCTTCCGAGCTGATGGTCACGCTCGTGCAGGCTTCAACAACCTTGCCGGTGTTTCTCCTCTCGATCATCGCCGGTGCCATTGCCGATAATTTCAGCCGCCGATCGGTGATGACTGCTGGTCGGTTTCTGATAGCGTTCGCCTCCGTCGTGCTGGCGCTTTCTGCCAGCTGTGGCTTTGTCAGCCTCTGGCTCATTCTTGGGCTGGGTTTCTGGCTGGCTGCGGCTTTGCGCTGAATGACCCTGCCTGGCACGCCTCCGTGGGCGATATCCTCGACGAGCGAGATATTCCGGCTGCGGTGATGCTGATGTCGGTCGGCTACAACATCACGCGCAGCATTGGTCCAGCCCTGGGCGGGGCGATCCTCGCCTTCCTCGGGCCTCGGGCCGCGTTCGGCTTTGCCGCCTTCAGCAATCTCGCGCCCTCGTTGCGGTGTGGGGGAGTAAGTGGCACGTGCGTTCGTCTCCCCTGCCTCCTGAGCGAATTGCAACGGCGATTCACGACGGAATGCGGTTCGCAGCCTTGTCCTCCGACGTCAGGGCAGCAATTATTCGCGCGACGCTTTTGGCCTTGCCGCAATTTCCATCCTCGCACTTCTGCCACTCGTTGCCCGGGATCGTTTGACCGGCGGACCCATTGTCTACGGCATTCTGTTCGGCGGTTTCGGTACGGGCGCCTGCATCGCCGGAATGAGCAACCGCTTCCTGAGGAACTTGCTGTCTCAGGAATGGCTGATGGCGCTCGCCTCCATTGTTTGCGCGGTGTGTTGCCTTTCACTTGCCCTGACCTCGTCCGCAACTATCGCCACCATCGCGCTGGCCGTTGGTGGCGCAGGCTGGGTCATCACTTGGACCGGTTTCGACGTGTGGGTGCAGTTGGCAAGCCCGCGATGGGTCGTTGGTCGCACGCTCTCGATCTACTATGCATGTCTTTCTGGCGGTATGGCTGCCGGCAGCTGGATCTGGGGCACCGTCGCGCAATCCTATACTTTAGCGTCCTCTCTCGAGTCGGCCGCCGGAACCCTGAGTCTCGTGGCAGCTATCGGTTTTGTATTGCCGGTCCGACTCTGGGCGGAAGGAGATTAACAGGGGTCTGACTTTCGTGCACCGGAACTAGCGCTTCATTTGAAGCCGGCCACGATTCCGATCAGTTGTCGGCCAGTTTCCGGCTCTGACGATACCCCCTGGGTCAGCAACTTTGGCATCAAGCCTCCCGGTACACGAGGAGAGTTTGATGCCGGCGAAGAGAAGGCCGACCATGAGACAATTACGAAAGATGCTCCGGCTTGCCGGAAGTGGAACGAGCAGCCGCGAGATCGCGGTGATGCTCGGTGTTGCGCGCAGCACCGTGCAGGATAATCTGAAGCGGGCGGCGATGGCGGGGCTGACCTGGCCACTGCCGGGAGAACTGACCGACGACGCGCTCGAGCATCGGCTTTTCGCTCGCGCCGGGGTCAAACAGGGCCAGCGGCGACGCCAAGAGCCTGTTTGGGCCGAGCTCTCCATCGAGCTGAAGAAGCCGGGCGTCACGCTACTTATCCTCTGGGAGAAATACCGCAGCGTCCACCCCGACGGGTACGGCTATAGTCGCTTCTGCGAACTATTCCGCGGCTTCGAGCAGCGTCTTTCGCCAACGATGCGCCAGGAGCACGCGGCCGGCGACAAGGCCTTCGTGGACTATTCCGGCAAAAGGGTGCCGGTCGTCGATCGCAAGACCGGCGAGGTTCGCGAGGCGGAACTGTTCGTCGGTGTGCTCGGCGCGTCGAGCTACACGTTCGCCGAGGCCACCTGGACCAAGACGCTCCCGGACTGGATCGGCTCGCATGTGCGCATGTTCGCCTTCGGCGTGCCCCGGCTGATCGTGCCCGACAACCTGAAGTCTGGCGTCAACCGAGCCAGCTTCCATGATCCCGAGATCAACCGCAGCTACGGGATGATGGCGTCCCACTACGGCGTCGGCGTTCTGCCGGCGCGATCGCGACGACCGAAGGACAAGGCCAAGGTCGAGAACGCCGTGCGCTTCGCCCCGAGCTGCATTCTCGGCCGCCCGCGCAAGCAGACCTTCTTCTCGCGCGCCGAGGCCAATGCCGCAATCGCCGAGATACTCGTCGCGCGCATCAACGATCATGTCATGCGACGGCTTGGTGTCAGCCGCCGGCATCTCTTCGAAACGGTCGAACGCCCAGCACTCGCAAGCCTGCCCGCCGAGGACAATGAGTTCGCCGGATGGCGCTTGGCACGGGTCTCGACGGATTACATGTCGAGTTCAAGAGCTTCTTCTATTCCGTCCCGCACGGCCTCATCCGCTAGCAGGTCGATATCCGCGCCACTGCCCGGATGATCGAGATATTCTACCGTGGCAAGCGCGTAGCCGCGCATCAGCGCCGCTATGGGGGCCCGCGTTTTGGGACGGACCCCGTGCACATGCCGAGCGCGCATCGGCGCTACGCCGAGTGGACGCCGGATCGCTTCCGGCGTTGGGCTGCGTCCAACGGCGCCGAGACCGAAGGGCTGATCACCGCAATCCTCGCCAGCCGGCCGCATCCCGAACAGGGCTTCAGAACATGTCTCGGCATCCTGCGCCTCTATTGCGAGATTCCTCGTGATCGCGCCGAGGCCGTGTCGGCACGCGCCGTCGAGATCGGCGGCCTGACCTGCGAGACCATCACTGCGCTCATCGCCACACACAAGTCCAACAGGCATTCCACCGAACCCGCCGCCGTTATGGAACACGCAAACCTGCGCGGCCCCGGCTACTTTCATTGAGGAGACAACCGACCATGCTGACCAATCCCACCATCGACATGCTGCGCGAGCTCGGCCTAGGCATGGCAAGCGCCTACCACGAGCTTGAGGCCCAAGCGGAGGCGAGGCAGCTCGAGCACGGTGAATGGCTCACGATCCTGCTCGAACGGGAAACGACCGCGCGCCGCCAGAAACGCTTCGAGGCGAGAGCCCGTGCCGCCAGGCTCCGCCATGACGCCCAGGTCGAGAAAATCGACTTCCGCGCCGCGCGCGGCCTCGACCGCAATCTGTTCCTGAAGCTCGCCGGCCGCGACTGGATCAGGCAACATCACGGTCTTCCGCTGATCGGGCCTGCCGGCGTCGGCAAGAGCTGGCTGGACTGCGCGCTCGGACACAAAGCATGCCGCGAGGACTTCTCCGTCGCCTATCATCGCCTGCCCAGGCTGTTCGCCACCCTTGCGCTCCCGCGCGGCGACGGCCGCTACCCGAAAGTCCTCAAGGCACTCGCCAGAACCGACCTGCTCATTCTCGACGATTGGGGTCCCGAGAAGCTCAACGACGAGCAGCGTCGCGATCTCCTGGAAATCATCGAGACCGCTACGAGAAGCGATCCACCATCGTCACCAGTCAGGTGCCCGTCGATCACTGGTATGACATGATCGGCAATCCGACGATCGCCGACGCCATCCTCGACCGCCTCGTCCACAACGCCTACCGCATCGAACTGTCAGGCGAGAGCTTGCGAAAGCAGCGCCAGACCCCAACCGCCGCTTGACCGCGCGGCAATCAAGAGCCATTCAACACAAAGACCCAGGGGAGCATCGACTGGCCGGCTTCAGATCGGAATCATGGCCGGAATGAAATCGGAATGGGTGGCCGGCTTCATCGGAATGCGCAGTAAGTCGCGCAGGTGCACGCGACTGGACTCTTCAACGAGACCTTCGAAAGCCGCCGCGTGGACGGAGACATTACGCACGCCAACCTGGATGGATTTCCTTCGTCTGAACCACCGGCTTTCTCCAGCGGGCCAGGAAATCAGCCGGGCTCTTATCGCTCTGCACAAGGGGGACTCATCCCCCCAGACCGATCTTGCGATTGAGCGAACGACAGACGCGCTGCGAACCGGCAGTCAGCCTGTCTCGCACGTTTCGCGTCCATGAGGAGATCTTGAGATGAGGCCACCCGTCTATCAGCAAAGCTCCTGAACCCAATTTCTCAACTGTCAGACTAGTCATCTGGAACTAAAATTCACTACATTGTATGCTTGGCCTCTTCATTGGAGGTTGAGACATGGCAAATGCGACTGGCCGACCAACGGCCCCATTGGTTTTGAGCGAGGCGGAGCGGGAATATCTGGAGCGACAGGTGCGCAAGCATCGTTTGCGCGCTCCAGGTCGGAGCGGTGCCGGATCATCCTTCGCTGTGGCGAGGGAGTGCCGAGCAAGGTCGTTGCGGGCGAGCTCGGTGTGCATGAACATACGGTTGGCAAATGGCGACGGCGCTTCCTTAAAGACCGGCTCGATGGTCTGCTCGACGAAGTTCGCCCTGGTCGGCCCCGAACAATCGACGACGATCAGTTTGCGGCTGTGATCGAGCGCACGCTGCGTTAGTGATGCGACCCATTGGTCGATCCGCTCGATGGCAGGGGCCACAGGCTTTTCGCACACGACGATCAGCCGGATATGGAACGCTTTCGGCCTGCAGCCTCATCGCACAGAGACGTTCAAGCTTTCCAGCGATCCTTTGTTCGTCGATAAGGTCCGCGACATCGTCGGTCTTTATCTGTCACCTCCCAATCGAGCGCTGGTTCTCAGCGTGGACGAGAAAAGCCAAATCCAGGCTCTCGACCGCGAGCAGCCAGTGCTGTCGATGATGCCTGGCGTGCCGGAACGGCGCACGCATTCTTATGTCCGACACGGCACAACCACGTTGTTTGCAGCTCTGGATGTCGCCTCCGGCTTTGTCATCGGCAAATGCTATAAGCGGCACCGTGCCACCGAATTCCTGGATTTCCTGAAGCAGATCGATGCGAGCGTACCGTCCGATTTGGACGTTCATATCGTGATGGACAACTATGCGACCCACAAAACTGCATCGGTCAAAAACTGGCTGATGCGCCGGCCGCGCTACCACGTCCACTTCACCCCGACCTCGGCGTCATGGATCAATCAGGTCGAACGCTGGTTTGCGGAACTGACCCGCAAGCAGCCCCGTCGCGGCGTCCACACTTCGACAGCTCGAAGCCGACATCCGACGCTTCATCGAACGCCATAACGAGAACCCGAAGCCTTACGGGTGGACGAAATCCGCAGACGACATCCTGACCTCCGTCGAACGCTTCTGCCAGAAAGTCCAGGACTTATGACACGAATTTCGGATTCAGGTGACTAGCACTACTTTGGCACCTTTGGCTTGGGGCGTTCTGTGAGGAGCATCTCACAGTGGGGGCATCGTAGCGGCGGTGGCCGTGCGAAGATGTCGAGGATCGCTTGCCTGACGGCCGGCATGCTCGGTTGTGGCGGCGGTGCTGTGAGTCTTTTTTTTCCGTCCCGCGGCCTTGAGGCGGCGGGATTGGAGAAAGGCATAGGCGATCATCGTCATCAAGGCATGTCGATGTAACCCCGTCCAGGACCTGCCTTCGAAGTGGTCGAGCCCAAGCTCCTCCTTGA
>NZ_ATTQ01000034.1 GCF_000419765.1 Rhizobium mongolense USDA 1844
ATAGCCGACAACGAGTGCAGCTGCTGTCATCTGAGAGCTCTCGCCCAGGATGAACGATCTGACGGCTGTGGCTCGATGAACACATCAATCCGCCGCAAGATCGAGGAGATCAGCCAGAACGAGGCCAATTGCCGGCGCCTGATGAGCGTTCCCGGCGTCGGCNCGCTAATCTCCNCGGCGATGGTGGCGGCCTACTTGTCGGAAGTATCGGCCGTGTCGGCCGCCGCCTGTCCTGCCGCCTTGATCTTTTCGTCGAGTGCTGCGACTTCGGGTCGTGCCTTGAGCAAGTTCGCCCAGCCGATGGTCTCGTCGATCGCCTCGACCGGGTCGGAGTCCGTTGTTGAGCGCGGTGGAAAGTGCGTCGATCGTGCCTTGAAATAAGCGCATCAGTCGGCCGACATCCTTGGCGGTGGCAGCGTAGCGCCGGCTTTGTTGTTTGGGGCACGGCTGAGCCTTGGCGGCCGCCTCGATCATGAAAGGGATATCTGTCCTGGCCGCCGCGCGAAGCCCATACACGCCCGCGAGCTCGCGGGCGTGATCCGTCATCGTCTGTTCCCGACCCGCATAATCTGCGAGAGCAATAGTCGGTACGTCGAGCTGCTCGGCGATGAAGGACACCAGTTCTTCGGACAGCCCGCCGTAGCTCTTAAGAATTTAAGCGAGGGTCAGGGTGGCGAAACAGCGCAAGCTGAAGGGCAACGCCGAGGCGATTGCGGTCCTCTCGGCGACGCCGGATCAGATCGAGGTCGCCGGGCTCAAAGGTGTAAAGTCGGGCCAGGTCGTCACGGTCCGCCGGGAATCCCAGTAGTTGTTCCCGCTCGGCTTCGCTCAGCAGTTCGTGCTTGCGCATTCGTCCATCAGCGCGCTGATGACCATTGCCGGAAGCGAAGGAGAGGTGGCGCCGCAGGTCGGCGGGCTGGGGCTGGGCCGCCAGCGTCTTGAACAACTGCGCGGCATTCGCCTCGACCTGCTGCGCGAGCAGCTTCACTCTGCCGTTGCTGAAGGCCGGCGCGCCACGATCGTGCATAACCGGTCGTGCTCGCCCCCTCGTGCGAGACCAGTCACCCCGGCGAACCGAGAATCACCGAATCCGGGGTGAATGCCGCACTCTCTAAGCGATGGAAGGGCGGAAGGTGACCGGCAGGCGCTGCGGGCAGCGAATGACGTAAGACGGCATGTAGACGACGTCCTCCGCGGCGATGGTCAGCGCTAGATCCTCCAGCCGTCCGAACAGCGCGGTGAAGGTGCAGCGCAATTCCAGGCGCGCCAGCGCAGCGCCCAGGCAGAAATGCGGCCCATTGCCGAACGACAGGTGCGGGTTGTGCCGCCGGGTGACATCGAACCTGTCAGCGCCGGGACCGAAGGCCTTTTCGTCCCGGTTCGCCGCATGGAACGCCATCAGGACGGCGTCGCCGCGGCGGACCGTGCATCCGTCGATCTCCACGTCCTGGGTGGCATAGCGGAACGGCAGATTGGCCACTGCGCTGCCCCAGCGCAGGATCTCCTCGATCGCCTGTGACCACGGAACTTGGCCGCTGCGCACCAGGTGCAGTTGCTGCGGATGCGTCAGCAATGCCAGCACGCCATTGCCGATGACGCCGGTGGTGGTCACGAAGCCCGCAGAGAGCACCATGAACAGCATGTCGATGAGCTCGGTGTCGGAAACGAGCTCGCCGTTGTCGCGCGCGACGATTAGGGCCGAAGCCAGATCGTCGCCGAGCTGGCCCCGCTTGAGCGCGATCAGGCGACGGAAGAACTCCGGGATGCGCTGCCGCGTCTGTCGCACCTCTGCGGCTGTCGCGGAGGTGTTAGCCCGGCTGTAGGTGAGCGCGACGATCTCCTCGCGCTGTTCGTCCGGCAAACCGAACAGTTCGGCGATCACGTTGGTGGGCAGCGGAATGGCGAACTCGCTCATCAAGTCGGCACTGCCGCCGCGCTGCGCCATCTCGGCTAGAAGTCGATCGACGCATTGTTCGATCCGTAGCGCCAGCATGGCGATACGACTGGGCGTGAAGCTTCTGGACAGCAGGCCGCGCAAGCGCCGGTGATCGGCGCCATGCGCCGTGACCATGTTGTCCACTTTGCACATCTCGATCAGCGGATGATCCTCGGGAATCTCGCCGTCCTGGAGCGCCCGCCACTGTCGCCAGTCCCTGTTGAAACGCTCGTCGGAAAGCATCCGGCTGAGCGTCTGGTGACCGCCTGCCGCCCAGGTCACCACATCGCCTGGCAGCGACACTCGCGCCATCCCCCCCTGCTGCAGAATCGCGGAAGACAAATTATCAAGTTGCGTGGGAGCGACCGACACACCGATCACATCGCAAGGATCGTTTTCTACGCGCATGCCAATAACTCCTTAAAGAACCATTATGATAAAGTTGACCCTGCCTTCAGTGACACTCCTGAGGCCGTGGCCGCACGACGCACGCTGCTGCCGACAGGCGACAGGAAATCTAGTCGTGATCTTGTCCGCTAACCCCTTTCTCCCCTAAGGGGCGCTTGAGCAACGTGGAGATCCCTGAGTGTCTTCTCGATGGCGACCTTGATCGGTTTGGAAATATCGGTTGCAACCTTGGTGGTAGCGCCCGAAAGTCCTTAGCCTGCTCGACTCCCATTTCGACGCGCTTGCGAAAGATGTTGTCTGCAGCTCAATTACCTCGGACAGTGACTTTGCACGGCCAGAGCTTGAAGATAAGAAAAGTCTGCTTCGGTATTGGCGCGCAGCGCGGCGATCGTTGTCAGCGCCAACTCGTTGCCGACCAACCAAGCGGTTTCGAAGGTCGACTTGAGCACTTTCTGGTTCTCTTCAGCGCTGGACTGGAATTTGGCAATAGCTTCTGTCGATTGCTCCACGCGCTTTTCGGCGATAACAAGAAGCTGATCAGTGGCCTCGCTGGGATCGAAGGTCGGGAATTCGGAGGTTTCAGCGGCTTGGCTGAGCTTGTCTGCGGTCTTAGACATTTCGGAAACCTTCTGGTTAGCGATGGTTTGTTGCCTGTGGTCCATGTGTGGTTACTGAGCTGTCCACTGTGCTAACATTTCGAGATTTTAGGCACGACTATCGTCGGTCCGTGAGGCTGCGAATCATACAGAGCAATATGCGTGCCAAGAAAAACTCGTTTGAATACAAGGGAATCGCTCAGACCGGCTATGTCGCATGTCCGACATTCGTCGAGTGCACGCCGCGCAACCAAAAATGGACCGCCGTCGAGCCAGCGATAAAAGCATGCTGAGCGATGCGAGACGAAGGTTGCCGGGCCATGGCTCACAGCTCAAGATGCCGCGTGGCTGGTGGGTCGCTTTGTAACGCTCAGCGTGGGGAAGATGATGATGATCTCGAACGATGGATCCGCCAGATTCCGTTGCAAATTTTTGTCTCGCGAGAAGCAAGCTCCTGAGACGCCGATCTCACGCGATGGTTGTCCTGCCGCAGCTTACATGCCGGAAACCCATCAGGGGCGAACTGCCGCGACGACACGATCCTGGAGCAGCTGAAGCGGGATGCATTTCGGCGCTCGTTCCCTGCGATGCCACGATCCGGGCCATTGGCATAATTGAAGCTCGGGATCGTGGCGCTAACCGCGAACACCACATTGGCCGACTGAGCCTATCCCACGCCATGATGAGGCGGTCGAAATGCCGACCTCGAAGCGAACCATGAGCCTGACCAGCGATACAAACCGAGCCTAACTTGATAACCGCGATTAGAGAACTCCTTGGAACACGATCTGCCATGCCGCATAGCGTTGCCTCCGGTGGGATCATCGGCGATGATCAGGCGCCACGGCGAGCGATCCCATTCACCAGGATGCCGCATCGGGTGCCCTGCATAAAGTTGCCGTCCTGCTCCGCCGTCGGTCAAAAATGTATGGGCGGTGCCCCATACAAGGGACCGCGACATCGCGAATAACGATTCCTGTTTCATAAAAGTATCCGGCCCTTCGCGCGTGGAGCGCTGTTGCAGCAGGTCATGATGAGATCGGCACACGCCGTTCCCAATAAACAATTCGGGCACGAAGCCCTTTTTTCACAGGACTTACGGCACGTTGATCGACTGTTTCGTCCATCACTATTCCCGGGCCTTGGAAGTGATCAGAATCGAGCCCTTTTCGTAGCGCCTGGAGGCCAGTTGGAAGAACAAATGAGCCGCATTCGCTTCGAAGGGCAGATATCCCAGCGCGTCGATAATCAGTAGTGTCGGCCGTGACAGGATCGTCAACTGCTTGTCTAGCGTGCCGTCGTTGTGGGCCTTGGCCAGCATTGCGACATGGCCGCCGTCACGAACTGGACGTTGTAATTTTGACGGATTTCCTCACGACCGAGGCTAACGGCAAGGTGAGTTTTCCCGGTTCCGGGAGGCCCTAGGAATAGGACGGTATCGCCGTGAGCGATCCAGCGGCAGGTCGCCAACTCTCTGATCTGTCCTCGATCCAGCGATGGTTGTGCCTCGAAGTCAAAGCCGTCGAGTTCTCGTACGAATGGGAATTGCGTCAGTTTGCTCGACATAGAGATACGCCTCTCGACGGGCGATCTCTCGCGACACCAAAACGCCAGTGCCTCATGCAGAGTCATTTTTGAGCGAGCCGCCTCATCCAGCAGACTGTCAAGCTGATCTCGGATTGCCGTTAGCTTCAGGCGATCGAGTGTCGCAATGAGTAAATCATGATCCACGGTCGTCATCACCAACCACCTCCGACCACAGCTTCGTATTCAGCAAGTGGTCGCAACAGGGTTGCTGGTGCCATCTCCGCCGGAGCGGCACGAACCAATCCTTCGATACCCGCAACGCCGACAAAGTGCGCTCGGTCTATTATCCGTTGTCGCCTTCCTTGGCAGAGAGCATGATCGGCAACAACATGGCCAGCGTGGCGAACGATGACGCGCCCCGCCACGCAATGACCTGAACGCTCTCGCCGATGAGACGCCAGGGTACGGAATAGCTGCGAGCAGCATTGAAGCCAACATCACCATGGTACTTTGAAACGTTCCTTGCCCAATGCTGGAAGGAAGGAAACCGCTGCGGGCGGCACTCGCGGATGGTTGGGATGGCATCGTCAACTTAGCGAAATGAGGTAGGCCGGGTTGTTGTGACCGTCAGATCAGAAACCAGCGGCGGCTCCAGTCACCTCAGTCCAGTCCTGAAACGCCTGTGCGCGGGACCTGCGATGATCAGCTGCGTCGGTGTTTGCGGGACGGCGAAAGAGATTGGCAACCTGGTCGTGAACCGAGAGGAAGCGTTGGGCCTGACCGGCTGACTTGAATCGCTCGCGTCGGCGGGTAGGCTTGGGACTGTTTTCTGCTCGGTTATTCAATCCCCGATGCTGGCGATGCTCGACGCCGGGCATGATCTCTCGCTTGGCCGCACCGTAGCTTGCGAGTTTGTCGGTAATCATCACGCGCGGTGCGCTGCCCTGCTTCTTGAGCAACTTGCGCAATAGCCGCTTGGTGGCTTTGGCATTGCGGCGACTCTGAACCAGAATATCGGGCACGATCCCCGTGCTGGTCCACCGCCCGCCACAGCCAGTGCTTCTGGCCGGCGATGCTGATCACAACCTCATCAAGATGCCATTTATCCCTGGGTGCTGGAAGACGGCGGCGGATCTGGTTGGCGAAGCTCTGGCCGAACTTCAGCGCCCACTGCCGCACCGTCTCATGGCTGACCAGGAGGCCGCGGGCCGCGAGCATTTCCTCCACCATCCGGAGGCTGAGCGGGAATAAAAAGTACAACCACATCGCGTAGCTGGTCACTTCAGCTGGAAAGCGGTGACGGGCATAGTGGGGATGACGGGTGTCCTTCATCCCTCACATATGCCTCAATTCGGTCACCCGCCGGTTAACCTGACGGTGCCGCGGACCGCCGGCAGCTGCAGGATGTCGTCACCTGCATCCGCACGGGAAGCACCATCGACGACGTCGGCTTCGAGCGTGAACGGTATGCGGATCGTTATTTGAAGCCGCCGGAGGAAATGGCCCGTCTCTTCCACGTTACCCTGAAGCGGTGGCGCGGACGATGGAGATTGTTGACCACTGCAGGTTTTCACTCGAGGAGTTGGCCTACCAGTACCATGAGGAGGCGCTGATTCCAGGAATGACGGCGCAGCAGTCGCTGGAGCATTACACCTGGGAGGGCATCAAAAGCCGTTATCCCGAAGGTCCGGCGCATGTCGAAAAAACAATTCGCCACGAATTGGCTTTGCTCGAGACGATGAAATACGCGCCCTACTTCCTGACCGTCTTTTCGATCGTCCGATATACCGATCGCAGGGCATTTTATGCCAGGGCAGCGATCGGCCGCCAATTCCGCCGTCTGCTATGTGCTCGGAATCACCTCAATCGACCCTGACACCAACGATCTCCTCTTTGAACGTTTCGTCAGTCAGGAAAGAGACGAGCCGCCCGATATCGATGTCGATTTCGAACATGAACGACGCGAAGAGGTGATTCAGTTGCATCTACAAGACCTATGGTGACGACAGGGCCGCACTCTGCTTCACCGTCACGCGCTATCGCGCAAAGGCGCCAACCGCCTCGACGCGGTGGTGATCGCCCGCTACACCGCCGACTTGCCGACGCTGGAGATGCGCATCGATCCACTGCGCGAAAAGCTCATACGACAGCATAGGAAGATCTGTTCCTCCGGCGGCACATCGACAGCCGTGGCATAGGTGTAGGAGATCTCCTCCACTATTTGGAAGCCAGCCTTTCCGATGACCGCCCGCAGATCTTCGCGCAGGTAACCCGAGACTCGGATGTTGTTTCCGAGGAACGGGATTGAGAAATCGTCGACATCGGCCTCCACCATGGACAGGGCGAACAGGCCACCAGGGACCAGCAGATTGCGAATCGTCAGAAGTGCGAGAGGAATCTCCGCACGGGGCAGCATTAGCAGCGAGAAGAAGGCCGCGACCGCGTCGAACTGGCCGAGGTCCCGCGGGCCACCTGGTCGCAAGTCGGCAATGTCCAGCTGGTGGAATGTCGCGCCAGGGACATACTCCCGGGCGAGTTTCACCATCCCGCCTGACAGATCGATGCCCACGACCTCGAAACCGGAGGCCACTAACTGGCGCGCAGTTGGCACTCCGGTACCGCAGCCCAGATCCAGAACCCGAGAACCGGTCGGCAAGGACCTGATCAGCCAATCGCCCGCTGAGACTTGACCCTGTTTGTGTGGAAAGGTCTCATCATAGCGAGCGCCAATGGCATCGAAGGCCTCTGCCTGGCCCTCGCGATTAAACCGAAGGGTGTCGTAGCCGCCCGCGCTGTGTTGATTGTTCACGTAAATTAACCTTCCAAAGAACGATTTGGATCGTACGGGCACGCAATAGAGAAATCAAATTCAGAGCAAAATCCCGATCCCTGCGCGACCGGCGCACGTGGATGCTCCGTCAGGAAGCCCTCGGCTTCCAGGGTCGCTATGTTTCCCATGCGGCGGCGCTGATCGACTTACGGAACACCGGGTCGAAAACATCGTCAGCTGCGAGGACCCCGTCACGGTTGTCATCGTCGACCAGGAACCGACCTTGATGTAGCCGGCCCGGTTCTCTGAGAACTTCGGCGATGACGCGGTTCCAAATGACTTTATCTTAGGTTTGGCTAAGAGGCGGTACCGCAGGATCGACACCGCTTGGAAACGATGTCGGCAATGAACGACCGTGACCTTGGAGGCAAGATTCGACAGGTAGAGCGCCTCCTGCACGGCTGTGCTCACGCCACTGACAACGACCATTTCACCAACACCGAAAAGTTGCGGGGGCCGCGAGAACTGCTTCAATCATTGACGAAGAAATGAAAAGTAGAAAGCCTTTGTGGTTGGGTTCCGCTCAAGGCGACCTGGTGGATCCGCGGGTTCACACGCTGATGCAGGTCCGGGCGGCGGCCATGAACAGCGCGAACTTCGCATCCGGCTATGGGCACGGTTGCGACAACCGAACCCAGTCGTGCCTCCATTGTTCAAGCCAAGTCATCGCTTTTCCGCGCAGCCTGACCCCAGAAAAGTTACCGATCTCTCAATTCGGCTGGCGGTTATCTGCGGGATCTGACGACCAAGGCGCGGCGCGGCGAATTCTCCGTCGGACCGATGCTGATGGCTCTGGCGCGGACTCAGGCATTTGGAGCAAAGCGAGCATCGTGATGGCTGATCGCAAGGCCTTCATCTATCTTAGCGCCAAAGCAGCAGCAGGTCAGTTTAGCGTTCTTCGCCTTTGACTGCGATCGCGTCAGCCGCCTGTTGCTGGGTTGCGCCACCATACGCTTGACCAAGGCAAGAAGATCGCGCGTCGTATCGTGCGGCAGCGCCAACACTATCCGAGCAGGCGCAATCCATCGTCGGCGTTCTCGGCGTTCGTCGATGCTGCTTTTCGGCATAGACTGCGAAAATAGCGTGCAGCGATGCGGCTCGCGGGACCATTGAAGATGCTTCTCGTCATCCACGACCACGGTCTCTGCTAGCCCTTCAGTGGCGGCGATCCTGTCGGTCTTTGTGGTCGCGATGCGGAGCGTATCGTCAATGTGCATTGTTGGGCCTTCGTGTTGATGTTCTTCGAAAAGCATGGGAGGAGGACCTCAGTTTGGTGGACGCCGTTTTGTAGGGGATCTGAGGAGCCAAATCAGCTTCGTCAGCACTTGGCTGACTTGGTTCCACCAACGAATTTCGGCGGTCGCCTTAAGACGTCTTCGGCCTCAGACCTTACGATTCATTTGCAATCAATTTACAAAAGAGAGCTTGACGCTTCAGACTCTATCCAACCCATCAATGCCGGAATAAAAACACCCGGATTACAGGTGTAACCAGGTATCGCTTTCAGCAGGTCGCTCGCGAATGCTAGCTGCTGGAGCAGTGGAAATTGGATAGGACTATGATCAATGGTTGACCTGCCGAGTGAACTAAATGACCTGCCTCGTGATCTAAATCACCTCCCGAGGGACGTTTTTTCAAGAATTGCGAAAGAGATATGCCCCTAT
This sequence comes from Rhizobium mongolense USDA 1844, assembly GCF_000419765.1. Taxonomy (GTDB): domain Bacteria; phylum Pseudomonadota; class Alphaproteobacteria; order Rhizobiales; family Rhizobiaceae; genus Rhizobium; species Rhizobium mongolense. Next base: position 8,962 of record NZ_ATTQ01000034.1, read on the forward strand.
GACAACCCGCAGCAAGCGGCAGTCAACCTCGCCAATCTTAGAGCGACGAACCATGAAATACTCGACAAGTTCCCGGACAGCGCAATTGGGAGTTTTGAGGCGCGACTCAGCCGGATCGGCGCCTTACAATCGAGTTTGGCTTCGAAAACATTACCGGATTTTACGGCAGGCGACGTAAAGTTCGTAACTCTGCAGGCACCCGCGATCCAGCCAATACTTAAATTTTACGAGCTTTCTGCGCAGACTTCCATAGTCGACAACGCCTTGCTGTGCGATGAGAGATGGCAACGAACTCTCGCGGCCACTGTCTTATCGACCAATCTAAATGACTTGCATGACCCTTCTGATAGAACGCGCCTCATCAATCAAGCGCTTTCTTCTTTCGGAGACGATGATCCGACAATTCGCACCAACGGAGGCATAGCCCTTGTTCGAGCAGATGGTCATTTGGATGCAGTCCAGCAGGCGCGCCTTACCGAGTTGTTTCATCGAAACCCGGAATTGGAGCAGCAGTATAATCATTTGAAGGCAGACCAGCAAGCGTGGTACCAACAGCAGCGTGTACAGCTGCCAAGCGCAGATTTGGATAGAAGCATCAACATAATTGCGGGTGAGGTGGGGCGGCTTCCAGCAGGACTTAGTTCTTCTGAGGAACGGAATACGGCGCACATAGTCGCGAAGTCCATCGCCGAATGCTACAATTGCGCGCATAATGAACTTATGAATTTCGACAGAAGCAGGGAACGTTCAACCTTGGGCCGTTGAGTTCATCGAGTTCTTGCAGCCATAAAAACAGTGAGGAATGGACACGACGGATCGACCCTCTTCTGATGGGCCGCCCGCCCCTGTCCGGTGATACGGTAAAGGCGATTTGTGCCGCCCGATGAGTTTTGCCGTGGCACCAAATTCAACCTAGGCGCCAACTGCCGATCACGCTTGAACCATGCAGCGGTTAACATCGCGGCGAATGCGGCCGCGGGGATGAGGTCGATTCCAGGGGAGCGCCTCCATTCGGCGGCGCAATTCACTGGTGAGGTGCCGGCCTGATTTTGCTCATCTATCTCGCTGATCTGTTGATGTACGATGTACCTCCACGGTTGTGTAACAGGAACATAATCGCTGTCCCGGCAATTGCCGGGATAAGCCCGCAACCCTTGTGATTTGCGCGTACAAAGAGCCGGCACCGGCACATCCTATCACGTGAAGGTCGAAATTCCGCCAGGTGGCCGCGGGGGCGTTCAACAGGATCGTCCGCTGACGTATCAAAGGCTTGCGCACCCGATGCATAATCAGCACGCGCTGCTTTTTTACAGGCACAAAATATTATCGCCTAGTTGCCGCCTTGCAGATTGTCTCCGCATCGTGTGCATCAATTTTCTGCCGCTTTACATAGGTCTCGGTGGCATATTGGTCTCAAGCGAATCTCATGAAATGACAGCCCTTTGAGTAGGCTTCGAATCAGGGAAAGCGGCAAGGCCGCAAAAACACGGTTACGTCATTCCGGCGCCTATCCCGACGGATAAAGACCGCACCATTCGTGTCGATGCTGCACGCCAAAACAACTACCTATGAAAGTCCAGACCGATGGTTCGCCGGCTGCAGCATGGCTCACGTCCTGGTACGCCTCGTGTCGCTCCGGTAACTATGCTAATTTACTTTGCCCTTTCCGCGGCAGTGCGGAGCCCTTCTCAAGTGTCCGTATGCGTCCGAACGAGGCGCAGCAGGTGAATCGTGGAACTAGCCAGTTGTCAACGTCCGCCGGCTCAGCACCGACTTGTCATCCACAATGTCATAAATTTAAAATGTGGGCTTAACCTAACTGCTGATCCTTTTCAGGAGCCTGCATCGAGCAATTGGCAATGACGTCATCCGTGATACCTGCTTCTGACGAGCCTGAATTCCTCTTCTTAGCCTCGAAAAGGGTTCCCGCTTGGCTGCATTGCCGCAGGTTAGATATTAGGTGCGCCCGCGAGCTCGGTCCAACAGTCCGGGATACTGCCGCAGCTAACTAATTAGCGAAGTGACCGGTAGTTCGCCAGCAATTTTCTGTACCGTTCCTCGACCTGTCGCTGGGTCCGCCAAGTTCGTGTCTCCACGGCCAAGTTGGATTGCTCGTCTTAGTCCTGACCTGCCGCACACTTGAATGCAAGACTATATGCCATCACTTGCGGTCAGTAGCACATGCCAGCGCGGGGATGTCGCAGAAGTCGGTCGAAGCCTGTGGGTGCGTCGCTGGACGTTAGTGCGGCGTATTCGCAACTATGTGCAAGGGCGCTTGGTCGGAAGTCGCCATTCCAATGCGGCCTGCTTCTGGCCAGCGCTGTACCGCCGTTGATCGACTGCTTTGACGAGGATGGCTTGCCGTAGGATACCGCCCGCGGCAGCCGAAAGGCGGGATGGTATATTTAACCTCCCGACCTGCACGATCGGGATTCGAACGGCAGTGCACAGATCACGTCTAACCTACAATGCCGCGAAGGTGCTGACTGCGCTTGGCATCGCCGGTCGACCACCTTGGACAATATCTCGTTGTGTACCCTGGACGCGGTGGAGATGCCATCGGTTTCAGATGAAATCAAAACGCAGAATTGGAACATCGTTTCGTAACAGGCCGTAGCCCAATAAGCGCGAGTGACAAATGAGGCCGACTTTTTCGGCAGCTCGCGACTGTGAGGCGATAGGAAATGTTAACTGCAGCTTGGCCCTTGACGATCGCCGTTTTGACTTCGACGTGCCTTTCTAGCGAGGCTGCCCCACTATCCTTCCGTGAAGTTGATCGCCTTGCTCGCGAATGCGCACCATCGGTTGATCCGACGACTTTAGCGGCAATTGCCAAGGTCGAAAGTGGCTTTGATCCGCTTGCGGCACATGACAATACTACGGGTGAGAGCCTTCACTGGGATGATCAAACGCAAGCACGCGATAGTGTCAAAGATCGCCTCGACGCGCAGCATTCCATCGACGTCGGGCTTATGCAGATCAACACTAATAACTTTCCCGTCCTCAATCTCACGATTGAAAATGCCCTGCAGCCTTGCAAGTCACTTGCCGCTGCGGCGTACTTGCTTGAAAGCCGCTATGCCGGCGGCGACACTGCTGCGGCAAGGCAACTTGCGCTCCGAAAGGCAATCTCCGCCTACAACACGGGGGATCTGCAGAGCGGGTTCGCAAACGGTTATGTGCGGAAGGTTGAGGCGGCCGCTCGAGAGATCGTGCCGCGGCTGATCGAACCACCGCAACAGGCTGATGAAAAGCAGATCTCGAAAAACATCTGGGACGTGTGGGGCTCGTATGAGCAAGAGCGTTCAGAAGACGATTCATCGCGTCTCCCAAAATATCAAAGGTCGCACGGCCCTGAATTTAAACAACAATAATGACCAATGGTCAAACTAATGGAGATACAAATAATGGCGTCACCTAGCACAAATCGTGTGCGTTTTAGCTCCTTTTCTCTGCTGCGGGCAACGTTACGCGCTGCAGTTCCCTATGCGCCAGCTGCCGGCGGAGCGGCGGCCTGGAGTATAGTCTGCTCCGCGCCCGCGATGGCGCAAGTGACTGGCGGGACCGATCCCGCGACGATGGTGAATAACATCTGCACGTTCATCCTTGGACCGTTCGGACAGTCTCTGGCTGTGCTCGGCATCGTCGCCATCGGCATATCGTGGATGTTCGGTCGTGCTTCACTCGGTCTCGTTGCGGGTGTCATCGGCGGGATCGTCATCATGTTCGGGGCCAGCTTCCTTGGTAAAGCCCTCATTGGCGGGGGCTGATGAGCGACCGACTGGAAGAGAGTATTCTCTACGTGGCGGCGACACGCCCTGCATTATTCCTAGGTGTGCCGCTCAACTTGGCCGGATTGCTTATGATGTTAGCCGGCCTAATCATCGTCATCGTTCAGAATCCTCTATACGAGATTATTCTTGTGCCACTGTGGTTCGGATCAAGGGTTGTTGTTGAGCGCGACTATAACGCCGCGAGCGTAGCGCTACTCTATCTGCAGACCGCGGGCAGAAGCGTCGATGGGCCGATCTGGGGCGGGGCAAGCGTCAGTCCCAACCCAATTAAAGTCCCGAGCCGAGGAAGAGGAATGGTTTAATGTTCGGCACAAGTGGCAGGACCGAGAGGTCTGGTGAGATATATCTGCCATATGTTGGCCACCTCAGCGACAAGGTTATCCTTCTCGAAGACGGCTCAATCATGGCGATGGCACACGTCAAAGGTTTGCCCTTCGAACTGGAAGACGTTGCCATCCGAAATGCACGCTGCCGAGCGTTCAATACGCTCTTGCGCAACATTGCCGATGATAACGTATCAATATGTGCCCATCTAGTGCGACATAATGATGTGCCGTCACCGCCGGCACGGCAGTTCCAAAGCACGTTTGCTGGTAGTCTGAGTGAAGCTTATGAGCAGCGTGTGCTGCTCGGAAGTCTTTTTCGCAACGATCACTTCCTTACCTTGATCGTGTATCCCCGCACTACCGTCGGCAAAATCAGGGGACGTTTCATCAAGCGCTACGAAGGCAAGGAGAACGATCTGGCAAGCCAGGCCCGGAACCTGGAAGATCTCTGGCAGATCACTGCTGGCGCCCTCGACGCCTACGGTCTCCGTCGGCTCGGGATTCGCGAGAAAGAAGGCGTGATTTTCTCAGAAATCGCGGAAGCGCTCCGGCTGATAATCACTTGCCGTTTGACTCCGGTTCCAGTGGTTAGCGGCTCACTCGGCGCTTCGATTTATACTGATCGTGTGATCTGCGGCAAACGCGCAGTGGAGATTCGTACCCCCGGAGATAGCTACGTCGGCTCAATGTTTTCATTTCGAGAATATCCAGCAAAAACACGGCCGGGTATGCTGAATCCACTATTGTCCACGAATTTCCCCCTTGTTTTAAGCCAGAGTTTCTCCTGCCTCACGCGTGCACAGGCTCATGCCAAACTCAGCCTGAAGTCCAGTCAAATGACGAGCTCTGGGGACAAGGCCGTCTCCCAGATCAATGAACTCGCCGAAGCGGAGGACGCACTGGCAAGCAACGAATTCGTAATGGGCTCGCACCATTTAAGCCTGTGCGTCTATGCCGATAATCTCAATAGCCTTGCCGACCGCGCTGCAAGCGCCCGCACGCGGTTGGCGGATTCGGGCGCCGTCATTGTCCAGGAAGGTATTGGTATGGAGGCGGCTTACTGGGCACAACTTCCGGGGAACACCAAGTGGCGCACGCGACCCGGGGCAATCACCTCCCGCAATTTCGCCGGTCTGGTCTCATTTGAGAATTTTCCGAGCGGCATCAATTCTGGCCACTGGGGCAATGCAGTTGCACGCTTCCGCACCAACGGTGGAACCCCTTTCGATTATGTCCCTCATGAGAATGACGTTGGCATGACGGCGATATTCGGACCAGTCGGAAAAGGCAAAACAACGCTCATGACCTTTATCCTTGCCATGCTCGAGCAGAGCATGGTTGAACGCAATGGTGCGATTGTTTTCTTTGACAAGGACCGCGGTGGTGAACTGCTGGTACGTGCCACGGGAGGCACATATCTGGCGCTACGTAGAGGCGTTCCCAGCGGCTTGGCGCCTCTGCGGGGCCTGGACGATACATCGTCCTCGCGGGATTTTCTGCGCGAGTGGATAGTCGCCCTCATTGAGAGCGACGGACGCGGAGCTATTTCGCCGGAAGAGAACCGCCGCTTGGACCGCGGCATCACCCGGCAGCTTTCGTTTGAGCCAGGCATGCGCTCAATTGCAGGACTACGCGAATTCCTGTTGCACAGCCCCTCCGAGGGCGCAGGTGCACGATTGGAGCGGTGGTGCAGAGGAAGCGCGCTGGGTTGGGCCTTTGATGGCGAGGCAGATGAAGTAAGGCTGGACGCCTCCATTACAGGCTTCGACATGACGCAGCTCCTGGAGTACGAGGAGGTCTGTGCGCCGGCAGCTGCATATCTACTGCATCGCGTGGGCTCTGTCGTGGACGGACGTCGCTTTGTCATGAGCTGCGACGAGTTTCGCTTTTATCTATTAAACCCCCAATTCGCTGCAGTCGTCGACAGGTTCTTGCTGACTGTTCGCAAGAATAACGGCATGTTGATACTCGCAACACAACAACCCGAGCATGTTCTGGAGTCACCCATCGGAGCCAGTCTTGTTGCACAATGCATGACGAAAATTTTCTATCCATCACCGACGGCGGACCGATCAGCCTACATCGACGGCTTGAAGTGTACCGAAGGAGAATTTCAGGCTGTCCGCGAGCAAATGGCAATCGGCAGTCGCAAATTTTTGCTGAAGCGCGAGAGCGGCAGCGTTATCTGTGAATTCGACCTTAGTGAAATGCGCGAATATGTCGCCGTGCTGTCTGGGCGGGCAAACACGGTGCGCTTTGCCGATCGGCTCCGCGAAAATTACGGAGATGCCCCTGGTGCGTGGATCGACAAGTTCATGGCACGTTATCATGAAGTGCAAGATTGACGGAGGAGTTCATGAAATTTTCCAAACTCACAGTGACCGCGGTTGCCACTTTTCTTGTGCTGCAGGGGCCAGCTCGAGCGCAGGGAATGCCTGTCATTGACGCAGCAGGAATAGCTCAGGCTATCGTGCAAATCGAAAAATCGGTTGCGATTCTCGACCAGACAATTCAATTGGTGACGATGTTCACGTCGTCCTTTGGCGTCACCAGTCTGTTAAGCTCACTCAACCAACCGAACCGATATCCCTCGACCACTCAGCTAGGCAATCAGATGTTTGATAGTCAAGCACCAGGCTCGACCACAGCGCGTGCGATCGCGCTGGATGCCGATCGTAGAATCATTGGTTCCGACGCGGAAGCGGCGCTGCTACGTCAGCAGATTGCCGGTGCTGCTAATGCCGCGGGCGTTGCTGCCGGCAATCTGGAGATGATGGACAAGCGCCTTCGGGAAAACGGCAACACGCTAGGTGAGTTGTCGCGTTCAAGAAACATCATGCAGGCCACGGTCACAAACGGATTGCTTCTCAAACAGATCCACGACGCAATCATCCAGAACAGCCAGGCCACGAGTCTGCTGACGATGGCCACCGCGCAGGCCGGCCTTCATGTCGCAGAGGAGGCCGCAGCCCAGCGCCGAGAACGGCAAAAAACTGCGACAATCTTTGCCATCCCCCGCCTCCCATAGTTGTACGGTGCGTAGTGCGGCTCAGACAATAGTTCAACTCAGCCCACCTGCGGTGGAAAGAACCAAATCAGGTTGGATTTGATGAAATTCGCGATTTCTGCGCCTTTTACGGCTATACATACGGTCTTTGATACCGCCTTTTCAATCGCACTGAACGGAGTGCTCGATAAGATCCAGAGCGCAATCAATGCGCCTCTGGTGGCGTGCGTCACGCTTTGGATAATAATCCAGGGCATTCTGGTCATACGTGGTGAAATCGATACTCGTGGTGGGATCACGAAGATCATCAGGGTGTCGATCGTTGTCTCTCTTGTCTTGGGGCAGGCGAACTATCATGACTACGTAGTGTCATTCTTTGAGGATGCGATCCCGAGCTTCGTTCACCAGATCAGTGGCAGTAGCATTCCGATGGATATTCCGCGAACGCTTGACGTCATGTTCGCTCTTAGCCAGATCAGCTTTCAGAAGATTGCATCCGAAATCGGACCGATGAATAGCCAAGACACTCTCGCCTTTGAAGGCGCGCAATGGGTTTTCTACGGTGCGCTTTGGGTAGCGTTTGAGATCTATGACGCCTGTGGGATTCTTACCAAGGTACTCTTGGCGATCGGTCCGCTGATCCTTGTAGGCTATCTCTTCGATTACACCCGCGACATGGCCTCCAAATGGGTTGGACAGCTCCTCTCCTACGCGCTGTTGCTTCTCCTGTTGAATATCGTGGCGACTTTAGTTATCGCAACGGAATCAGCGGCTCTCGTATTAATGCTCCTCGTAATTAACAATGCGGGCACGACGGCAGCCAAAATTATCGGGCTTTACGAACTCGACATGTTCTTTCTAGCTGGTGACGCTTTGATCGTAGCGCTTCCAATGATAGCCAGCAATATTGGAGGTGGCACCTGGGCGGGTACAAATAAATCTCTCAGTAGCCTCACCCGCCAATTAGCCCAAATTACGCGCGGCTAAGCGCAATGATTATGAAAATCCAGGTTGACTACATGAAGTATTGTTCTCTGTTTCTATTCCTCGCTTTGGCCGCTTGCAAGACAAGTGATACACTGGCGACCTGCAAGGGCGCGGCGTTTCAGCTAAATGTGGGACGATGGCAACCCACCGCAACGGATCTTGACGTCGAATGTGCGGGAGCGCCTAAATGAACGGACCTGAGTATGGTCTCCTGGTGGGGCGAGAATCACTTTCTGCGCATTATAAGGAAGTGGAGGCCTTCCAAACTTCACGCGCGAAATCGGCGCGGCGTCTTTCCAAGGTGCTGGTCGTCATTGCGGCTGCTGCTGTTCTTGGAAATATTGCCCAGGCCTTCACTATCGCCACCATGGTTCCGTTGATCAAGCTTGTGCCCGTGTATCTTTGGGTACGACCGGATGGAACGGTTGATAGCGAAGTGTCCGTGTCTCGACTGCCGGCCACGCAAGAGGAGGCCATTATCAAAGCTTCACTTTGGCAATATGTCCGCCTACGCGAGGGCTATACAGCGGACACAGCTCAATACGCCTATGATCTCGTATCGAGTTTCAGCGCACCATCTGTACGCCAAGAATATCAGCAATTCTTCAATTACCCTAGTCCGACCTCGCCGCAGGTCACAATCGGTGAACGAGGTAGGCTGGATGTCGAGCACATCTCCTCAAATGATATTGCGCCGGGAGTGCAGCAGATTCGTTACAGACGAACACTCATCTTGGATGGTCAGATGCCAATGGTGAGTACTTGGACTGCAACCGTCCGCTATGAAAATGTCACAAGCCTGCCTGGCCAATCGAGGCTGACAAATCCAGCAGGATTAATCGTTACCTCCTACCGGGCCTCGGAAGATACCGTCTCGAATGCGGAAGGGACCCAGCCATGATAACAAGGGCCGTTCTCACACTAGTCTGTTTGATTTCTTTTGCGATGGGCGTGCATGCGGAAGATACTCCTGCTGCCGGCAAACTGGATCCGCGCATGCGCTATCTGGCCTACAACCCCGACCAGGTGGTCCGAATGTCAACCGCTGTCGGCGCAACACTAGTTGTTACATTCGGCGCCGGCGAGACGGTAACAGCGGTCGCCGTGTCCAATAGCAAGGATCTGGCAGCACTTCCGCGAGGCAACTATCTCTTTTTCAAGGCCAGTCAAGCGCTCTCCCCACAGCCAGTTATCGTGTTGACTGCGAGCGAGGCAGGTACGCGACGATATGTCTTCAACATTTCCACCAAGGTCATGTCTCGACTTGATAAAGAGCAACCTGACCTCTACTACAGCGTACAATTCGTTTATCCGAACGACGACGCTGCTGCTCGGCGGAAGGAAATAGCAAAGCAATCGATATTCGATGGGATGCGGGCGAAAGCGCAGTCTCAACAGAGAGCTCAGGATTTGTTGGATCAGCCGGCCGCAGCCGCCAATCCGGATGCCAACAATTTCCACTACGTCGCACAGGGCGATCGCTCGCTAACACCATTGGAAGTCTTCGATAACGGAGTCACCACTGTTTTCCGCTTTCCAGGCAATGTACGCATTCCCTCCATCTACATGATCAATCCGGACGGTAAGGAAGCTGCTGCCAATTTTTCGATTAAAGGCGACTATATCGAGGTTTCCGCAGTTGCCCGTGAATGGCGGCTGAGGGATGGCCATACAGTATTAGGGATTTTCAATAGCGCATACGATCCCATTGGAAGAAATCCGGGCACCGGTACGGTAAGAGCCGATGTATGGCGCGTTATAAAAAGGACGAGCCGATGAATGACGCCAATTCAGAATCGAGGCACGACGTAGATGCGTCGGGATCCTTGGTTGCCGAGCCAACTCGCCGACGTCTTTCGGGATCAAAGAAGTTGTTGATTGCAAGCCTAGTTCTGGCTTCATCTCTATCTCTCATTTGGACCGTCGGTTTCTCAACGAAAAAAGGTGAACCCCCTCCGCCGCCTCAAACACCGCTGGTCACCAATGCGGAGCCTTTTCGCCCGGCACCGATTGAGGTTGCTCCCGATCCTCCAACACCCAAACAGGCTGCTCAGCCGTCAGCCTCAGCGCCAGAACAGAGCTCTCCAGAGCTGGATGATCCGCAGGTCGCGCAATCGGCAATATTCGCTTATGATAGCGGTGATCAATCGGCTGACATTAGTCACCCCCGCGAAGAGAAACAGAACGACACCTCGTTGCACGCAGGCGAAGCTCCAGTCGAGAACGATCTGTCAACTCGCATGAAACCCGGTGTGCAGGGGCCAAGCAGAGCTATACTCCTGCCGCACCCTGACTTCATGATTACCCAAGGAACCATTATTCCCTGCGTTTTACAAACAGCGATCGATACGAATTTGCCGGGCTTCGTAAAGTGCGTCTTACCCCAAGACATTCGTGGGGCGACGAACAATATTGTGCTTCTAGATCGCGGAACAACCGTTACTGGTGAAATTCAGCAGGGTTTACGGCAGGGGGATGCGCGAGTCTTTGTAATCTGGAACCGCGCTGAAACACCGACTCATGCCGTGGTTTCGCTCGCGTCGCCGGGCGCTGATGAACTCGGCCGCTCCGGCATGCCCGGTACCGTGGACAATCACGTCTGGCAACGATTTGGAGGCGCAATGCTGTTGAGCGTCGTCCAGGGTGCGTTCCAAGCCGCCAGTCAATACGGTGAAAGTTCAGGCGGACTCAGCGTCAACAATTTTCAAGGCAATGGTGGACAAACGGTCGATACTGCGCTTGAGGCAACGGTCAACATTCCGCCAACCCTGAAGAAAAACCAGGGGGACGCCGTGTCCATTTTTGTCGCTCGTGATCTTGATTTCTCAGAAATATACGAGCTTAAGGCGACCAACGCGCCAAAGAGAGGGAGAAGCCGATAAACTATGGCCTAAGCACCTCAACGATAATGAAGATTGGAGACTTTGATGCAAGCGGTGGCACATCCCCAATTGTATTTCCTCCTCAAACCGGTTTTGAAATGGCTTGAGGACCTAAGGACCGAAGAGGTCGCGATTAATAAGCCCGGGGAGGCGTTCGTTCGCCAGACCGGTGCGTTCACGAAATATCCTTCATCTCTCACATACGACGATCTTGAAGATATTGCGATCTTGGCCGGAGCGTTGCGAAAGCAGGATGTAGGACCACGAAGCCCTCTCTGCGCCACCGAGTTGCCAGGCGGAGAGCGGCTGCAGATCTGTTTACCGCCTGCCGTGCCGTCAGGTACTGTTAGTCTGACAATTCGGCGCCCCTCCACTCGTGTTGCCGAACTCAAGGAAGTATCATCCCGCTATCATGCATCACGCTGGAACCAATGGCAGTCGCGCAAGGAGCGCCAAGCTCAAGAAGATGAAAAAATTCTGGAGTACTACGCTCGCGGTGATTTGGAAGAATTCCTGCAAGCTTGCGTGACTGGGCGACTGACAATGCTGCTTTGCGGACACACAGGAAGCGGCAAAACCACGATGAGCAAGACTTTGATCAACGCTATCCCACCGCAAGAAAGGCTGATCACTATCGAAGACACGCTCGAGCTCGTAATCCCGCATGAAAATCATGTCAGGCTACTCTATTCTAAGGATGGAGCAGGTTTGGGTGCGGTGACCGCAGAGCAGCTTTTACAGGCTAGTCTCCGCATGCGGCCGGATCGAATACTGCTGGGCGAGATGCGTGACGATGCCGCTTGGGCATATCTCAGCGAGGTCGTTTCTGGCCATCCGGGATCGATCTCCACTATTCACGGGGCAAATCCCATCCAGGGCTTCAAGAAGCTCTTTTCGCTCGTCAAGAGCAGTCCGCAAGGAGCTGCCATTGAAGATCGCACGTTGATTGATATGCTCTCGGCGGCTATTGACGTCATCGTGCCATTCCGTACCCACGGTAGTGTTTATGAAGTTGGTGAGATATGGCTGGCGGCCGACGCGCGCCGACGCGGGGAGACGGTGGCCGACCTTCTCAATCAGCATTAGTATCAACGCAGCCCTCGATGCGGCCAAAGATTATGGCCAAAGAACCCTCATGTAGCCGTTAAGAAAGCGCAAATTCTTGTCTACAAGCGGCGTATGCAGAATTCCGAAAAATTTGATTTTTTCTAAGTTGATGATGATGGCCTGTAGCTCAACCAGAAACTTCGCTTCCGGAAAACGTCTGTTGAGAAGGTGCTTTCATCGAGCGTCGGATTGCGGGAGGCCGACACGGATGCGACCTGCCGCCAGATGCGATGACTTCAGCCATCAAACCGGCTTCAGGCATTTAACCGGTGCCTCATAAATTATTAGCATCCATATCGCAGATGAACACCATTCAAACTATTAATTTCACCGATAGTATCGAATCCATTAGGAAGACGGACGTCGGCGAACTCGAATGGGCAAAGGAAGAATCAAGGAGTGCAGGATGGTCCAGATTTTGGTTAGCATCGCCTATAAGGCGCTCCCATCTATAGAGCGACGCCATTATGTGACGATGCCCTGTGATGAACAACAGGAAGCTGGGTGCTATGGAAAATGTGCTGAAGACCAACTCAAAGTCCCAGTCCACGCTGAACTCGCTAAAACTCGCCACAACAGGGCACGCGCGCTTGCAATGGAAGAGCATTAGAGATCGAATCCGGGCCGCAATTGGCGTTCCTCTCGATCGGCTACAACTCGCGCAGCCTATCAACCGCTTCAATCGAGACGTGGCTCCCAGAGATCGCATCGAAAACACGTCGCGGGCATCACGCAGGTAATGGCCAACACCGGGCCCGTCGGTCTCGTCGTCATCATCGCACATTCCTCGACGAACGGCCGCGCGTGAGTTGGTAGACCAAGGAGTTCATTCCTAATGGATAGGCCGCTGGTAGAATATCTGCGCTATGATGCCCAAATCGCTCAATAGCGTCTTTCACCAAATCGCGAACTTTCGGGCCGGCCTCTCAAGCGTGGCCGAGAACTACCGACCCGCACTGGAAAGGATCGAATAAGAACCGGTAGCCTGAAGTTTCCAACGTGGATAAGATTGAAAGGTACGCTATTTGAAACACATTCTTGTCGTCGATGACGACGCCGCCATGCGCCATCTTATTGTCGAATATCTGACTTTGCACGCCTTTAAGGTAACCGCAGTCAGCGATAGTAGGCAACTGAATCGTGTGCTCGCATGTGAGCCGGTTGATCTTGTGGTTCTTGATCTCAATCTGGGTCGTGAAGACGGATTGGACATTGTGCGCAATCTGACGATGAAATGGGTTACTCCCATCATTGTCATCAGCGGCGACCGTCTTGAGGAGGCAGAAAAAGTTGTTGCACTGGAGCTCGGGGCAACTGACTTTGTTTCGAAGCCTTTTGGAATGCGCGAATTCTTAGCCCGTATTCGCGTAGCATTACGCCGGCGTCCTATCAGTCCACGGGCAAAAGACCGACGTTCCTTTCATTTTTCCGGATGGACTTTGAATCTTAGGCGACGTCGGCTAATCTCTGAAGAAGGCGTCGAGGTCAAGCTGACCGCGGGTGAATTCAACCTTTTAGTCGCCTTTTTGGAAAAGCCACGTGACGTATTAACGAGAGAACAGCTTCTGCTTGCGAGCCGAGTTCGGGGAGAAGAGGTGTGTGACCGAAGCGTTGATGTCCTCATTTTGCGCATGCGCCGAAAGCTTGAAGTAGATCCAGCCAACCCTCGTCTAATTAAAACAGCCCGAGGCGCAGGCTATTTCTTCGACGCTGATGTGGAGATCCATTACGGGGACAATGGCCGTCCTGTCAGTAGTCCTTACGACAATAGTGCGCGCGCTGCGCACGGACCATCGCCGGTTTAATAACCGCGATCAGGACCTGAGCCACTGTATTGGATTCCTTATGACGAGATCACGGAGGTAGTGTGCAGCTTGTCGCCGGCAAGCGTCTCCTCGTCTTCTGAATGTCGGAATGCCGCCTCGCGAACAACCTAGATAGGACCGCCTGTCGCTCTCGAAGGTTTTGTCACGTTACTGGGCTGCGGTTGCCTGCCTGACGGGTTGGGCGTAGATTTCGGCGATGCAGACACGAGATCCCGTCGCCGCGCCGCGCAAACAATTCGCTACCATCGGCTCGAAGCTTTCGATGCATGGAAAATTGCGGCCGTGTCGCCTGAATATCCACGAGCCGCTGACCTTTCCAGCCAGAGAAACTAACGTGACAACACCTAGCCGGGTAGTGTCGCCTTAACATTTTCGGCGGTATTTACCGGCGGAACCCCTCAATCCAAGTGTCGGTTAACGCTCCATCAGCAACTGGAACGTGTCAATGAGGATCGCCAGAAAAACGCCAGACCCAGTGACGATCACGCCATTCAGAAATAGCCGGCTTGCCTTGTCGTAGACGACTTTTCTCAGCGATGACGTTTGCAAAAGTAAAGCGAGGGAGCGCAGCTGAAAGACGATACCTATAGTTATGACGACCAACGTCGGCAGGTCGGCAAGTCTCCACGGTATTGGATTGCTGGCCCACTGCGTAAGGAAGCCTAGGGAAAATGAAAGCACCACCCCCACGACGGTAATCGTGCCGTTGCGGAAAAGCGTTTCTAGCAGGTGTTCGTCGTCATCGTTGAGATTCATTTCCGGCTCTCCATCCCGGTGACTATCCACGCTTTCGTGTGACAATCAACCGAGAAGTGGCCCCCGGTCTTGACCATTGGTCGCACAAGGGCCTCAATAATCGGGCCGAGAACAGCCATCTGCCGTTTCGAAAACGGGAACGAACCATGCAAGGCCACCGATCACCAGGCACGTGCAACGGTTCGTCTCCATGCACTCAGCGACCCGCAATTGCTTTTCAGTTCAGTTCCGTCCCGTCGCCGCGCCGCGCAAACAATTCGCTACCATCGGCTCGAAGCCTTCGATGCATGGAAAATTGCGGCCTGTGTCGTCTGAATATCCACGAGCCGCTGACCTTTCCAGCCAGAGAAACTAAAGCGCGTCGCCCGTTTTTTGATTCAGGTTCTCGAATCGGCCGATTTGTGATTCCTTCGTAGCTGGAAGGAGACCGATCATGGGCAAATCACATCCGATCGAGTTGCGTTCCCGTGTTGTTGCGTTCCGTGATTGCCGACAATGTTCGTTTCCACAAAAGCGAAAAGGCCGAAGATCTCATCAGACAAAAGGGTGCCTGGCTGCTTCTTCTACCTGCGTACTCGCCCGATCTAAATCCGATCGAAACGGCCTTCTCGAAACTCAAGACGCTCCTACGAAAGAAAGCCGCAAAGAGTTTCGACGCAATATCAAATGCCCTGAGCGACATCTGTGCACTGTTCCCCGTTGAAGAATGTCGAAACTACTTCAAGGCCGCAGGGTATGAGGCGATTTAGACGCGACAAGCTTTAACGTGACAACACCCTCTCGAAAATTCATTTTGAGATGGGCGGGTGGTGAGCGCCCGGTGCGGCTTGAAGAAGCGGAACGGCGACCGGGAAGGCACTAGATCAAGGAGCGGAAACCGCGGCGCGAAGAGCGATCGATATCGGACGACTTAGCGTAAAGCTCTCGGTGGGCATGAATCAAGCGGCGGGCACCAATTTATCGATGCCCGTGTCCGAAGATTGGTCGGTAAGGCAAGCCGATCCTCAGGCACATCGGCGGACATTTCAATCTTCAACTGATGAGATCGGCCCTTCGCAAGATGAAGAAGAATAGACTGTTCATTCCACGGTAGTTTGCAAAGCATCTACTCCTGCCGTTGCGTCTGCTGAGGGGGCGACGTTGATGACGTGCCTTCTTCTGCGATCATCAACGGTGCAGGCTCGGGAAGGGCGCCCGTCTGGTTCTCGAAGATGCGCTTCAGTGCACGATCGGAATAATAGCGGACTTTTCTCAGCTTCAATGGTGGGTGACCCTTTATGAGAACGATCTGGCTGTTGTCATCCAGCAGCCGCACCTGTTCGGGCCGTAATAGGGGTGCACCTTGGTCTGAATTTTGAATATTGCGATCGAACATCCCGCCTTGGCCATAGGAAGTGGAGCGCGCTACAAATGTATATTCACCGATCGCTTTCGAAATATAGAGCGGCGTCTCGTCATCGGCAGTTGCCATGAAAACTTGCATGCCCGTATTGCTCAAGAAGTTTTGCTTGCCTGCCTCGTCGTAGGTTCCCGACAACGCTGAGAGGCTTTGGATGATGAACATAAAGCGGCCCTTGTAGCCAGCGATTGTCGTGATTGCCGTCTCAATCGCCTCGAGTTTACCCAGGTGCTTGAATTCATCGAGTAGGAATAGCACCTCGTGATTCTCGTCCTTGCTTGGGAGTGAGCGTTGCAAGATTGAAACGATTTGCTGGAAGAGGAGGCGCATGAGTGGCGCGATAACCTCTAGGTCGTTTGGGCTAACGCAAAGATAAAGACAAGTCCTCCGGCGGCGGAGATCATAGAGTGAGAAGTCAGAACGACTCGTCGCCGCTTTTACCAGCGGATCCGCCCATAAGTTGAGGCCGCCGTCACCTAGCACGGAAGTGTAGGAGGTGAGAATTTTTGTATCGTTGCCCGCCATATCGTTGAAAACCCGCTGAGCCTCCTTGTTCTGAGTCTCCTCCGCGAGGCGCCCGAAGAGTTTGTATTTCTCCCCTGGCTGAGCAAAGAGGTCATAAACAGCGCCAATTGTTGGCGTACCGCGCTCGATACAAGCAAGAATGCCGGCGACAAATAGATCTCGTGCGCCGTTGATGAAACCTTCCGCGCCCTGTCCCTTGGCCGTAATGAGATTTGCCGCCAGGCGACGCGCTTCGGTGAACTGCCGCTCTGAAGACAACGTTGTGATATCTAATAGGGGATTATAACAGCTCGTCCGTCGTTCTGGGTCTAGCGGTGCGAATTTGAACACACTGTCGCCGCCGGTTTTGCGCGCCCTGGACGTGAGCTCAAATAGCTCGCCCTTGACGTCGAGGGCTATCACTGAGCCCTTGAACGTCAGTAGCGTTGGGATGACAACGCCCACGCCTTTTCCCGCGCGGGTCGGGGCGACGATAAGGCTGTGAGGCTGCTCGCCATTGGTCAGATAATAGTCAGACCAAAATGGCCCGCCAGTCTTTCCGAACACGGGACCACTGATGCGATTGTACCGCCGAAAATAACCCGCCCGCCGCATCTCACCTGGGTGAGCCCAACGCGCCGTGCCGTGATGGTCGTGCTTGCGTTGGAATAAGATTTGCTGAGCTAGCAGAACGATTCCCGATGTCGAAATGACGAGAGCCAAACCCTGATAGAAGAAGAGGGTTGTGTAGCCAAGATAGAACGGCGTCTTGTACCAAAAAGCAAATATGTCGAAAGTCATCAAAGCATGATTGCTAAACCCGTAACGAAATGTTGAGTATACACTTGCCGCACAAAAACCTGCGGCCAGTGAACACATCATGCTCAGGGCTATATTTAGGAGCTTTGTTTTGTTTGATATCATCAGTCCGTCATAGATTGGTTGGATGCTAAAATGGCAAGCTACCCAATGCATCGAACGCACATCAGGCGATTTGCCACCGGATGGCGGCCGCACCTCAAGAGAGGGAAATTTTCGGGCCTGCCCATATGGGAAATATCAAGCCGCGCAGAACCGCTACGCGCTAAAGCAATTCTAATCAAGAAATAAGAAAGGTATTATTGTTACAGGTTAAATCAACTTATCCGGCCGGCTGATCCTCGCCGAACAAAAACTCATCCTCCTAATGCCGGCCGCACATCAGCTGACGAGACGATTCACACCAGCCATCAGGGCTGAGGAAGCCTCTGCGGAGTTACAAATGTAACGCTATTTCGGTTTTGCAGACTGAGCTTCAATGGTATTTCGTCGTAGACCAGTTTAGATGACTGAGGAATTTATTGAATGGAATCGCGATCGCAAACGAGCACGCTCAGCTGGATTGTTCAGCGAGCTTTGAAACTCAAAGATCTTGCCGTGAAACGGTACATTCAAGGAGCCTGCGAGAAAACGAGCTTCGGTGATTTGACAGGCGAAACAACAAACTTGGCCGATCAGCTAACGATCCCCCGTCAGAAGGGAATGGAACACGCTTCGATTTGGCCTGACCCTACGCTATGGCAGTTTGACGCATGAGGCGCTGTCTCTTCAGCCGAAGCGTGCAGCTGAGCCACGGAATCGGATTTGGACAGGGACATAAATGCAATTAACAAGCCGATCCATCAAATCACAGCAGGCCGCCTGGTGCATCGTTTGACCAAGTGCTAGGGCGTCAAAAATTCGCGCGGTGTCGAGCAGCGAAGTCTGCGTTTATGCGCCAGCGGACCTAATGCATTCTTTAGAAGTCGGGAGCGCTCCAAGTTGAGCCGCGGAAAATCATTGGCTGGCTTTAAACCGATCAGGGTTTGCGACTGGCGGGCATTTCCAGTCCGATGAAGCTGTCGTGCTGCCCGGCTCGGCGCCGAAGGTGCTAATGCCAGCGTCGTCGCAATCCCCCAAATATCTATCAGGGGATGAATTCATCTAAATGGGGCTATTCCTCCAAGATTGATAAATCGTCGAACAAAATTTATCGCGTCGGCATTCTGGACGTCCGCTCCTGACATTGTAATCGTTTGCGATCACGAATTGGCATGGTCACGCGATCTCTACTGAACGGAGCGTATGTTGGTCTTTCTGGTTCAGCACTGGCCGTGCATCAATCAACTCGAAACGAAGCGAAGGGGGAGGGAGGCTACGGCGAATCCTGTGTGCCCTTCTTCTTGGGAGAAGGGGCGCAGCACCAGGGCAATTCTGATGTTGGTTTTCGCAACTGTTTTGTTCGGAGTGCTTGCAATCGGCCGCGGACAAGATAGCCAAGCCGGTGAGGTTGCGTCGAGTGATTTGCGAAAAAGTTTGACGACTCATGCATCATTGCGACGCGACCTGTTTTGCGCGTGGGCCGGCATACTTTTGAATTACCGCCCAATTGCCGGGACCTTACACGCTCTGCAAAGGAGCCAGATGCGTAAACAGGAAACGATTGAAAATGCTTCTATCGAGAGCACTATTCATCTCTCTCAGTCATCTACTAGTGAAAACTGGCCGGTTGAAAGGACGATGGCGATTGCTGCAGCCTTCGACGCACAAAAAAAAGTGCTCACCCAGAATTCTCTCTCAATCTTCGTCAACTCGTTTCACTTGCTTGCAAGATTTCCGACGGCGAGGCGCGAATTTGGTAGTCTGATTCGCCGGCTTTCTTATGAGCCAAGTTCAAGTCCGGTGTCAAAGATTGAGGAAAGTCTCAATTGGCTGCCATCGCCAGCGGGCGGGAATGAAGTCATTGCGCCTGATTTTCGTAGTGGACGGATCGTGCCGACTTTGCTGCCGCAGCTGGACGGTCCTGCAAAAAACATCGGATCATCTGACACTTTCTACGCAGCCGCAAACCAAAATTTTTTGGAAGCTCTGGGCCTAGCCAACCAGCGTGTGCGATGGGCAACATTATTCCTGGCGTTAGTGATTATAGGCCTTTGCGTCTGTGTGGCCGTTCTAGTTTCAAGGTTGCGGCTGCAGACAAATCGGTTGGCAAGGCACATGGAGTTTGAATCGGCGATTAGGGAAATCGAGACTTGTTTCAGAGGCGTTGAAACGACTAAGGTGCCGCTAAGCTTCCCGACCGAGGCAGCGCTTCGAGTTATTCAGCGCTTTTTCAATGCTAATCAGTGCACACTGGCACTGCTTGGTGTTTCTACCGGGGGAGAGGCCGAGTGTTTCGCTGCAAGTACTCCTGGGCCAATCTGGAACGATATACGGTTGCTTGATATACTCTCTCGCGTCAAGACGGAGGAACGGTTGATAGTTAGCACCGTTTCAGCACAAAATATTTACCGCCTTGCTTATGGATTTTCTGGCTTGTGTCACATGCTCGCATTCAAACCTTCCGACGAGATGAGCGCGGTTTGTTGCCTTCTTTATGAGCCAGATGGTCTCCGACTATCCGCTAGCGAGGACCAGTTTTTTGAACGCGCGATAGGTCGAGTCTGTGAATGCCTTGATCTTCGACGTAGAAAGACGGAGCGCAATCTTCTGGAAAGGCGGTTGGAACATGCCGAACGCTTGAAAGCGGTCGGCACGCTTGCTGGGGGAATCGCGCATGAATTCAACAATATACTCGGAGCAATTATCGGCTATGCCGAGACGGCCTACAGTCTTCTGCATTGCCCCTCGCGGACTCGGGATTGCGTCGGCCAAATTATCTCGGCCGGGGACAAAGCGAAGCTGATCATTGGCCAGATTCTTGCATTGAGCGGGAACCGAGAACGTATGAGCAAGCCCTTCGACGTCGCCGACGTGGTATTGGATTTAGCTCCGTTGCTACGCATAGCGCATCGCGCGGACGTAGAACTGACTTTCAAAATTGATGAAAGGCAGAAGGTGATCGAAGGATGCCCATTGGGAATACAGCAGATCCTGATGAATCTCTGTAAGAATGCCTCGGAGGCTTTTTTGAATAAAGGCCGTATCGAGGTCAGCGTCTCTCGCACTGTTGTTGTAGAATCTAAAGCACTTACTCATCGCACTTTGCCACCTGGCGACTATGTCCTCCTTTCTGTCTGCGACAATGGCGAAGGCATTGCTGAAGCGGCTCTACCGCATATTTTTGAACCTTTTTTCACGACACGCTCTCGTGTCGGCGGAACGGGGCTTGGTCTTGCTGCAGTGCACGGCCAAGTGTGCGCGCTTGCAGGGTATGTTGACGTTACATCAACCGTTGGCCGTGGTACGCGCTTCGACATCTACCTACCGTCTTCCCCGAAGGAGCCCGTCAGAATTGACAGCCTTTTTAGAGGTTATGATACACCATTTGGTAATGGAGAAATCGTCGCAGTCGTAGAGCATGATCCAACGACGTTGGGAATGTATGAAGACAAGATTGCCGCGTTGGGGTATGAGCCGGTGGGCTTTAAGTCATTCGACTTTCTTTGCGACTGGATGTCGAGGGGGAAAGCAGCCGATCTTATCGTGGCGGACCATTCGTGCCTTCTCGCGCGAGAACCCGCTGACGAAGTGCACGAGCCCCTCAAGACGGTGCCCGTTATCATCGTGGGAGGCCTTGACTGTCACATGCCACTCTCGGACGATGACCGGGCAGCGGTCCTTGCGCTGGCTAAGCCAGTCTCTTCTAGAACTATGGCGTATGCAATTCGTACGATGATCAGCAGGTGAAACCTCAGTCTGACTCGATTGCGGTTTCGGTGAATTTACATGGAGTGAGACCGCAAAGGGTCTTAAAAGCGGTGCCCGCATTTGTAGGCACCGACGAAAGCGAAACCATGATTTTTCATTGTCCGGGATATAGTAGAAGCGCTTTTCTTAATCGCCAGGTTCATTCACCTTCGTCGGCGCTTTGTGTCTTATATGCCCTCGCTGAGGCAAACATCGCATCGTCGATCACGACTACCTGCCGCACAAATCATGCGCGTTGGTAATGTCCAGAATCTTTCGCACTTT
This sequence comes from Rhizobium mongolense USDA 1844, assembly GCF_000419765.1. Lineage (GTDB taxonomy): Bacteria > Pseudomonadota > Alphaproteobacteria > Rhizobiales > Rhizobiaceae > Rhizobium > Rhizobium mongolense. The sequence continues at coordinate 30,482 of NZ_ATTQ01000034.1, forward strand.
TTGTCAGGCGACGGCTCCGTGGGTTAAATCATGGGCCGCGTAGAGCGGGTCCATGTTCATGTACTTTCGCGTTGACCACTGGCTTGCGGCGATATGTCTGAGCCGTGCTGCTGCAAGGTTCAGGCAGTTTTGGCCATCTGGGAATGCCCCGACCACGCGGGTGCGGCGGCGGATTTCCTTCATCCGCTCCAGTGGGTTATTGGTCCGGATCTTCAGCCAATGACTATCCGGGAAGCTGTAGTAGCTGAGCGTCTCGTTTATATGGGCCTCAATCAGCTCGGCCGCCTTGCCCAACTTCTGGCGGCGCAGGTCTTCGATGATCTCTGCGCCTTCTCCTGCGCTGCTTCCTGGCTCTCCTGAGCATGGATCGCCTTCAGCATATGGCTGGTCTCGCGCACTTTCGTGGTCGGTACGTGCGAAAATACGTTGCGGCAAAAATGAACCATGCAGCGCTGCCAGCGAGCGTCAGGCAGGTAATCGGTAATACTCTCCACGAGGCCTCGGCAGGCGTCTGAGATGACCAACTGCACACCGCTGAGGCCGCGATCCACCAGGTGGCGTAGAAAAGCTGACCAGCCGGATTTATCTTCCTTTGCCCCCTCGCAAATGCCCAGGATCTCGCGGTAGCCCTCAGAATTGACGGCGCTGGCCACCAAGAGCGAGACATTGCGAACCTCCCCCGCCCAGGTCCGCTTCATCACGATCCCGTCGAGGTACACATACGGGTGAGTGCCATCGATAGGCCGATTCCGCCATTCCTCGATCTTGGCATAGATCTTCTTGTTGAGGTTCGACACCGTCCCAGGGCTGACACGCGTGCCCCAAAGTGCCTCGGTGATATCCTCCACGCGTCGGACTGATACACCAGCCAGATACATCTCGATCAGCGTCTCCTCGACCGAGCTTTCTCGTCGTCGATAGCGCTCGATGATCGCTGTCTCAAACGTCTGTCGCCGCAGCTTCGGAACCTTCAGCTTCACCTCGCCAGCCGTCGTGTGCAGCGCACGCTCATAGCTGCCTGCACGCGTGTCTTGACGGCCTTCGCTACGTTCATAGCGCCCAGCCCCACAATCGGTCCGCCTCCACGTCGAGCATCGCATTCAGGGCTTCCTCGACTGTGCCCCTCACCATCTCGCCCAGGTGATCCTTGATCCGAGCCTCGTCAATCCGGATCACTTGCCCCATCGACCCATCCCTCTCATCAGTCATCCCATCACTCCTTCCGTAAATCTAGAAGAAGCCGTCAAATCTGAAAGTGCGATTTACGTTATCTGCGCGTTTTGAAAGAACTTAGAGCGCGTCCATTTTAATCGGGGTCATATCCGGCTGCTGCGAAGTAATTTGCACATTCCTGCGGTTTGAAGAGCGTGGCGATTTTGCCGACGGTATCCCACAAGGCGTCAACGGAGCGCTCGGCTCTTGCCCGCAGAAGCGCTTTAAGTTTGGAAAAGGCCATTTCAATGGGGTTGAAGTCGGACTGTAGGGCGGGAGATAGAGCAGCCTGCCGCCAGCAGCTTCTATTGCTTGCCGGACACCATCGGCTTTGTGAGCCGGCAGGTTATCCATGACGACAGTATCACCCGAACTGAGCGTCGGCACGAGAACCTGTTCGATGTAGGCCAAGAATGCCGCACCGTTCATCGGGCCGTCGAGGACCATCGGTGCCGTCATGCCGGAAAGCCTGAGCGCGCCTGTAAAGGTCGTAGTTTTCCAGTGTCCGTGGGGAACGGCTGACCGGCAGCGTTGTCCGCATAGGGATCGCCCGCGCAGTCGAGCCATCTTCGTGGAAAGGCCAGTCTCATCGATAAAAACCAGCTTGGCGGGATCGAGATCGAGCTGGCCATCAAACCAGGCCCGACGCCGGCTCAAAAGGTCGTCTCGCTCCTGCTCCAATGCATGTGCGGTCTTTTTTAAAGGTCCAGCCCCGCTTGCGAAGCCACACGTCAAGAGCACTACGGCCGATCGATACGGATTTATCCTTGCTCAAACGCAGAACCATCTCGTTGAGCGTGATGTCCTTCTCCACATCGATCAGGCCGATGAAAAATGCCTCATGCGCATCCAGCCTGGAGCCAGAACGTCGGCCTTGTTTGCCTGCGGTCAATTGACCCTGTCGCGCATTGGCGATCCAGGCAATGGCCGTCGAAATCCCAATCCCAAACCGCGCCGCCGCCGAGCGTGCAGACATCCCGTCTGCGGAAGCCGCCAGAACACGGCTGCGAAGATCATCGCTTAATGCACGTGACATCCCAATCTCCCTGATTCGAAGGCAGGGAATCACGGCAAACAGCGACTGTCATCTCAATTACGATTCCGCGTTCAACGGACGCGCTTGTCTTATGACTATCCGCGCTTCTTGTGAGAGAAAGAAGCGCCGGAGAGGGCTGCCACCCTCGTCCGGCGATGGATCGTGGACGTGCAGGCCGCCTGAAGGGCCGAGCTAGAGTGTGATCGCCCCCATCTTTTCCAATCGTCCTGAACGGATACCCAGGGACTCGCCCTGGATGACAAGCATAGGAGGCGGAAAAGATGCACCAGGATACTATCGGCGCCGACATATCGAAAGACCATATCGATCTTCATCGCCTACCAGGTGGCGAGAGGCTGCGGATTTCCCATGACCGCAAAGGATTTGTTGCAATCCTCAAATGGATCGGCGGTTTGCCCATTGACCGTATCGTCTATGAGCCAACGGGCGCTTATCACAAAGCGTTCGAGCGCTTCATGATCGCCCAGGGCTTGCCGATTTCCAAAATCAATCCGCGCCTTGCCCGGCGTTTTGCCGAAGCGACCGGCAGGTTGGCCAAGACGGATCGGGTTGATGCTGAACTGCTTGCCCGCTATGGGCTGCTGCTTGATCCGCGTCTTCTGCGCAAAAATACGCATGTGCTCAATGATTTGAAGGAACTACACGTTGCTCGCCTGGCGTTGTTGAAGGACAGGACTGCGGCCAAAAACCGCGCAAAGAACCTGACCCAGCTTCTGCTCAAACGGCAAAACGATGTGCGCCTCAGGCAGATAGATACCCAGATGCGACAGATCGATGAGGCCATCATGCGATTTGATCGATGTCGATGATAGCCTCAAGGTGCGCTTCGATATCCTCGTCTCCATTCCCGGCATTTCCACTGTCACTGCTTTCACGCTGATCATCGAAATGCCCGAGCTCGGAGAGCTCGACGAAAAGGCCGCAGCCTCCTTATGCGGGCTAGCTCCGATGAGCCGACAATCCGGACGATGGACCGGACGTGCTTTCATTGCTGGCGGAAGGGCCATCGTTCGGCAAGCGCTCTATATGCCAGCACTTGTCGCAGCCCGCTTTAATCCAGATCTCAAGGCAACCTACAACGCGCTTATCGGGACTGGAAAACCGCCAAAGGTTGCCATAACTGCAATCATGCGAAAACTTATCGTCCTCGCCAACGCACTCCTGCGCGACAACCGAAAATGGAACCAAAAAGCCGCTTGATCAAAACGGATACTCTAG
>NZ_ATTQ01000035.1 GCF_000419765.1 Rhizobium mongolense USDA 1844
TGGAAGGCGAGGACGGCTACCAGCTGATCTGGTCCCGCCCCAACCGGGACTAAGATCCCGGCAATCGGCCCCGCCGCACAGGCGGGGCCGAACTGACAGCATTTACAACAATGCTGTAAATGCTGGATTTCTGTCTATACAGACGCTATAGTCGCGTTGCATAGACATCCATGGAGATCAGCATGCCCCGTACCGGTGGTTCCTATTCGACAAGCGATCTTTCCCGGAAATCCGGCGATATCATCGCCGAGGCGTTGCGCCATCCGGTCACGATCACGCAACGCAACAAACCGCGTCTCGTTCTTCTTAACATCGATGACTACGAACGGCTGATGCGGCAATCCGATGCTCGTACAGTCGGCAGGATCGAAACCATGCCGCGCGAACTGCTCGACGAATTCGAGGCCGCGGTCGACGCCTATGCGGAGACCGACGAGGCCAGCCTATGAGCGGCTATGACGACATCCGAACCGCGACGGTCATCCGTTATCCCTATCTATGGGCGAGGGAGGCCGGCAAGGGCGAGACTGAGGGCCGTAAGGATCGCCCGGTTGCCGTTGGCGTGAGGCTTCCCCGACCTGACGGTGATCTGGTTCTGTTTTTCCCGATCACCACGAAACAGCCGGAGAAGGCTCGTTTCGCCGCGGAAATACCCGCCATCGAGAAACGGCGGGCCGGCCTCGATGCAGATCTACGGCTCTGGATCATCCTCGATGAATTCAACAGCGATATCGTCGGTCGCTCCTTTTACCTTGAGCCAGAACCACCCATCGGTCGGTTCAGCAAGGCCTTCTTCCTTCCCCTTCTCCGCGAGTTCATCGCGCGCCGCAAGTCGCTTAGCGAGATCAGCCGGTCCAGATAGTGCCCGGTAATTTGGCCCCGCCGGAGCGGCGGATAGGGCCGGACCTCAGTCTCGACCGGGAGGAACCACGTGAAGGAGTGGCAGGGCCGCTTTTCCGATCTGTCCAATGAGGTTGTGGCGAGCGAAGCCGCTTGATGTTGGGGCGCCTGCATGACAACGCCAGGCCAGTCCGGGGGTTGCTCGGCCCTGTCCGGCCAGCAAATCATCAATGGCAGGCGATGAGGGCATATGCACGGGTCTTTCTGCGGGATCTGCTGCGGCGTGGAACGGCCATGACGGTGGACCGACGGGAGCGGGTCGTCGCCCCACTTTTTCGGGGCGATCACATCCGGTGACGAGAGCCAGCAATATCGTGTTCCTTCCCCCGGTCTCGCTGGCCAGCCCTTCTGCGGGCTCGATGAGACATGTCTGATCGAAGAGCGGCTTTGCCTCGATCGTTTTCCCGCAACGGCCATCCGCAACTTTCTTCCCCTGCGAACTGCGTTCGCATTCCCCGCGGAACAAGAAAGCCGCTTCCGGCCGCCCTCCATTTCATTACGGCCCTACGGGGGCGGTCCGATCGTCCCCGATCCTTGCGACAGCCATCGAGATCCTATGAGGATGGGCGGTGCCCTGCTTTGATGTGGTGGAGGTTGTTGCCATTTCGAAAAGGAGCAAGACAATGGTGCAAGCGCAGACGATGGATAATGCAGCACACAAGAACCTGAACGCGATCTTCGTTTCTGTAGAGCTGAGCAAGAAGACGTGGCTGATCACCTCAATTTCCCCGGGCGCTGGNTGGAAGGCGAGGACGGCTACCAGCTGATCTGGTCCCGCCCCAACCGGGACTAAGATCCCGGCAATCGGCCCCGCCGCACAGGCGGGGCCGAACTGCCGTTCTCATGAAGCCGAAGACGGGCATCGAACCCGCCTTCGGCTTTCGGGTGCCATACGGAGAGGTGGGGTCTGCTCATATCGAGCCAATCGTGTCGTGGAGCCAGACCAGCCTCAAGGACTCCGCCGCTGGCGGTCGCTTGCGCGATCCTTGACCCCGACCCGCCACCACGCCGGCGGGCGTCATCTTTCACAAACATCAAGGAGATGACGACAATGACTATCGAACAGCAAATCAGTGAACTGCGTGCCGAGCTAAACGCCTGCGTCGAGCCCGCCGAGCGTCGTCAGCTCGAAGCCGAACTCGAAATCGCCCAAGCCGAGCTGATCGTGGCGCTGGCCGTACAGGACGGCTCCATCGACGCCGAGCCGCCCTTCTGAGGGCGGCATATCACCAGCGCTGGGGGAATGCTTGCATCCCGTGGCGGAGAGGAGCGTTCCGCTGCCGCTCACCTTTCGACCTCCTGTCATCGACCATAGGGGATGTTGCATCCCGTACCTCGGGCGACAACCTGCCGCCGCCAGAATTTTCCCCGCCGCATTGCAGCTCCTCGCGCACCAAAATTCAGGCGCCGGCAGGTCCTCCACTGCCCTTTTCGGCCTTTCAGGTGCGCTCTTCCTTTCCGGTCTGCCGACTATCCCCGCGATATCAGCATTTCCAAAGGAGAAACCATCATGCAACAGCTCGCTCAGTTCCTTACCGCCACCGGCCGCCGGCTCCGCGTCCTCGGCAAGGTGATCTGTCACTTCTTCCGCAAGGGGAAACTCGGCCTCAAGCTCGCCATCAAGATCCCGTTCTTCATCGAGATCGAGGCGTCGTTCGAGACCGACTGGAACCGGCGCGAATGACGTGCAACTTGGGGCCGCTTCGGCGGCCCCGGCTTCGGCCATCTGCGACACTGAAGGCAATCCGGATCAGCTTTGCAAACACCGGAGAGCTGTTTTTGGCCGATAGCCGCGAGCACGCTTCTGTTTCACCAGATCGAGGAACAATCGCACCGCCTCCTCCTCGCGTTCGAAAACATGCTGTTTCTCCTGCCCGCGTTTACCGATCCGTCCCCATCGCCGGATCAGGCACGCCTCTCCGAACATTGTCTGCCCGATCTCTATGGCGTAATAGCGCGCCATGTTCTTCGCCGGATCCACTCGTTCGATATAGAGATGGTAGCGTTGCGTAGTCATGCTCGCATCATCGTCAAGCGCAATGGACACGTCCAACGACATATGTGAATCGAACAATTGCGACCGATTCATTTCAGTGAAGAATGGTGCTTGGGCCAGGCGCCGATGGCGAACGGCTCTAGTCGCGGTGCGACCGGAGCCCGCAAGCGGTCTCCGCCGATCCCGGTTGCGATCCTCTCGTGGCAAGAAGCCTGCCCGCGCCCGAAATCGTCGTTGGGAGATTGCCGGAACGTCGATGGCCAGCAGAGCTGGCAAGCGGTCGCGTCCTTTAGGGACGCGGTTCTATCTCTCTCTGATTGTCATTTTGCACCCGCCGTTCCGGCGTCAAGGACATCGCGACCCTCCAATTTTTCCTGCGCCGCGGGCGGCATAAAAAACCGGTTCCTCCGCTCGCCGTGTGGCGCTTCCGCGGTCCCTGCCCCCTCACGCGCTACGGTGCGGACACCTTTCGTCAGAAAACGAAAAGGAGATCCTGATGACCACGCATGAACTCAATCCCATGGATGGAGAAGTCTCGAAGCTGCCGCCTCAACGGTCGGAAAATCTGTGTCGAAATTTCGATGCGGAAGTCCACCTTCCCACTGATATCTCACCTGAGTTTCTGTCCGCGGCGTTGCTCTAGGCGACCGGATCATCATCGCACATTTCGGCGGCGCCGAAATTTATCTCCCGTCCCGGTGGTCCGATAGACGCTGGCATATCGGCCTCGAGGACAGAGAGCCCTTCTTCGATCCCGCGGATTGAGGTCCAGACCATGAGCCATTCCAGCCGGATCGACCGGGCGGTACGGCTATGAAAAGGGGGCTCCGCCGCCCCTCTCAATCTCACCCAGCGAAGGAAGACCAAGCCCCTCCTTCAAGCTTCCTCCAATGGGGAACGGGACGGTTCCCTCCTTCCTTTCCCCAAACCCCTATCCCTCTCCCGTGGGGACAAACTGACGACTGGGCGTCACATGCCATCGCACCATCCGTGCCGCGCGCCATCCCACGATCGGGCGAGATGCTCGTCGATCAAAATCTGGCCGAGGGAATTGCCCGCACGAGATACGGTTCGTAGTTTCCGTCCATATTTGTCCTCGTCACGGAACCCGGCCGACAGCGAGAATTTTCCAGCGTTGAGCAGCATCAGCAGGCGGGATTTTGCCGCCTCGCCCTTGATCCGTTCAGCCTCGCACCGCGGTGGGCTGAGTTCAGGCGTGTCGATATCGGCAATACGAATCTTGTGCCCCTCAAACCAGAACGTATCGCCGTCGACGACGCAGTTCATCCGGCGGTTGTTGCCGCAGAACAGGAACGAGGCTGATAGCGTATCGTTGGAAGGCGCTTTGGCGAAGACGGCGATGTTGTCGAGGTGACCGTTGCGATCGAGGAACAACCAGCCGGCGACGCCGACCACCGCGGCCCAGACGATCGCAGTCGGTATGCCTCTGTCGCGACCCATACGATGACGATGTGACGTCGACTGCGGCGCATTGACGTCGGCGCGGTGGTTCCCGACCTTACGGTTCTTCCTGAACGGCGTTATGTTGTTCTTCGCCAATCTCTTCCCCCACTATGCCGATAGACGATACACCCGGTGTGGTTTCATCGGTCTTTGCCGGATCTATCGGATTCGAACTTTCCTTCTCGCCCCTACTCAGTGAACGAAGCCGATTCTCGCCGACGCATGCCTTCATATCGTCCCGCCGAAACCAGATGGCGCGACCGCATCGGAGAGGCGCATTACCTGCCGTGAAGACGATCTGCTCATCGGCCCGCATGCGTAGGACCTCATGCGGCTGGATCAGCGGCCTCGCGGCCAGTTGCTTCGAGCGCGTCCGTGACGATCCCTTCGAATGGAAGCTGCGGCTGACCTGATCGATCTCCACGGTCGTCGTGCCGCACCGCTTCGAAATGTAGTCCGCTGTTTCCGGATCATTGATCGCGGCAAAGGAAATCCAGCTCGCACTCTCGAACCATTTGCTCGCCGCGTCGCGTCCGCCATAGGTTTCACGCATCTGCCCGATCGACTGATAGATCACCGTCAGCGTGATGCCATACTTGCGGCCGGCGTCACGCGCGGTTTCCAGAATCCGCATGTAGCCAAGGCGGGCCACCTCGTCCAAAAGGAAAAGCGCTCGCCCCTTCATTTGTCCGTCGCGATTGTAGATGGCGTTCAGGAACGATCCGATGATGACGCGCGCCAGGCCCGAATGCGTCTCCAGCGTCTTCAGGTCGATGTTGATGAACACGTCAATATCGCCCCTTGCGAGTTCGTCGGTTGAGAAGCTCGAGCCGGAGACGAGAGCCGCATAGTGCGAATAGGAGAGCCAGTGGGTTTCCTTCACGGCATTGGCATAGACGCCACTGAAGGTTTCGGGGGTCATGTTGACAAAGGACGCGACATTTTCCTTCACGAAATCGGATTTCGAATTGCCGTGAATGCTCTGAAGCCGCTCGCGCAGTTTCGGCTCCGGCTCGGCGAGATTCTTGCGAACCTGCCGCAATGTCTGATGCTCTTTCTTCGTATGACCGGAAAGGCAGACATCGGCAATCAACGCGGTGAGAAGTTGCAGAGCAGATACGCGAAAAAAGTCGTCACGCACGCCGCGTGCGCCGCCGCTGTCGCTCATGATCCATGAGGCGACAGCGGCGATATCTTCTTCTTTCGTGCCGCCATGCCGCCCGATCCAGTCGAGGGCATTGAAGCCCGTGTCGCGAGTTCTGGGATCGAGGATACGGACGTCGCGTCCTGCGTTCGACCGGTGTTCGATTACCATGGGGGCGACTTCGTTTGACGGATCCAGCACGACCAGTGTGCCGCCCCATTTGAGCGCGGTCGGGATCGTCACCGACGTCGTCTTGAAGCCACCCGAACCGGCAAAGGCGATGCCGTGCGACGATCCGAAGGAGCCGTTGAAGCAGAGAAGCGGCGACTTGCCGCCGGCGCCCCACGTCTCCGCGCTGTCCGCCCGGAACGACTGCGCGGCCGTGCTGTCCTTGTCAACACGATAGCGCTCGCCGATGACAATGCCGCCGGCATCCGGAAAGAGCTTTCCGGCCTCCGTCGATTTCATCCACTCGGCTTCGCCATGCAGCGCGCGCCTGCCGCGAATGCGGCGCGGCTCCGATCGCCCAAACGCCGCATTACCGACAAGCGCGACGCGAAGGGCAAAGCCGGCCGACAGCAGCGTCGCCGCTGCGCCGATCATCGTTGCCGGGTCCGCATAGGAGAGCGCCGATCGAGCCGCTGGAGGCTGGCCCGCCAGTGAAGCAAGTCGCACGGTCTCGCGCAGTGCGGCGATCAGGATCGTTGCGCCGCTGCCGGCGACAACGCCCCATCCGGCGGGCTTGATATTCACTGAGCCGGCGCTCGCGAATAGAACGATGATGCCGATGGCGGCTGCCACGATATAGGGCAAGGCGATCCCGGCCCGACCGAGCATCAGCCGAGCTGCCTCGGTTTTCCCGAACCCGGATAGCCAATGTTCGGTCCCCGTCATGCCGATCGTGACAAGGATCATCAGCACGATGGGCGCCGTGACGAGCGCGATCTTATTCGCCGTCATTGCCGAAGGCCTCCGCTCCGATCGCGGCGAGCCGGGATCGCTCGCCTTCGTCGCCCTCGATGCGCCGTGCAATTTCGATCAGCGCCCCAAGGAGGAGCGTTCGTTTTTCGTATCGCAGGCCCGCCTTGACGATCAGGCCGCCGAGTTCGATCTTCTCCCGTGTATCCTTCTTGCGGGCGTCGGATGTCATCGTCCTGCCCATTCGCTCAAGCCTCGCGATCGCCGCCCGCAGCCGCGCCAGACGTGACCGGCGTGGTTTGTGCGCTTTCGCGACTATCCCCGTTGGCTTTTTTCCCTCCGGTCGAAACGCCCTTGCCTCCGCGAAACCGTTTCGCCAGTTCCTCGAACGCCGCCTGAAGCTCCCCTTCGTCGATCTCGATTTCCCCGAGGCCAGCCTTCAGCGCGATCCGGCCGATGCGCTCGGCCTCACGTGTTTCCGCTTGTCGCAGCTGGTCCTGAAGCCTGGCAATCTCTTCGCGGATTTTCGAGGATGGTTTCTTCATGTCCGATTGTCTCCTGGCTGAGAAAGCTTGTCTTTCGAAGCCAGTTTTTCGGACCGGAGTGCGGAACGCACTGCTGTGAATCCTACAATCGCCAACGGCGATGCTTTGGTGAATGATCCCGGCCGTTCCGAAGGAGCGGCTTCCAAGGGCGCAATTATACGTCGCTGACGCGACGCCCTTGCTGAGGCCCGGTCCGGGTCTCCCGTTTCCGACGAACATATTGATAACGTTCGCAACCGGGAAAGAACTCCGCCGTGGCCGTCCCTCACTTCTCCGTCAGCGTCGTCGCCCGCGGTTCCGGCCGCAGCGCAGTGCTGTCCGCGGCCTATCGCCATTGCGCGAAAATGGACTACGAGCGTGAAGCCCGGACGATCGACTACACTCGCAAGCAGGGGCTGCTGCACGAAGAGTTCGTTATCCCGGCAGATGCTCCGCAATGGCTGCGCGCCATGATCTCGGACAGGTCGGTGTCCGGAGCCTCTGAAGGGTTCTGGAACAAAGTCGAGGCGTTCGAGAAGCGATCGGACGCGCAGCTCGCCAAGGATGTGACGATCGCCCTTCCTATCGAGCTTTCTGCCGAGCAGAACATCGCTCTTGTCCGGGACTTCGTGGAACGGCACATCACCGCAAAGGGCATGGTCGCGGATTGGGTCTATCACGATGCCCCCGGCAATCCGCATGTGCATCTGATGACCACGCTCAGACCGCTGACCGAGGAAGGGTTCGGCACAAAGAAGGTCGCGGTGCTCGGCCCGGACGGCAATCCGATGCGAAACGATTCCGGTAAGATCGTCTACGAACTCTGGGCCGGAAGCGCCCACGACTTCAACGCGTTTCGCGACGGCTGGTTCGCCTACCAGAACAGGCACCTAGCCCTTGCCGGTCTCGACATCCGCGTCGACGGGCGGTCATTCGAAAAGCAGGACATAGAACTAACCCCGACCATCCATCTTGGTGTCGGCGCCAAAGCGATCGACCGCAAGGCGGAGCAAACCAAGTCAAAGACATCGGCATGGTCGCCAAAGCTCGAACAGCTCGAACTTCAGGAGGATCGCCGCGCTGAAAATACCCGCCGTATCCAACGCCGTCCCGAAATCGTCCTCGATCTAATCACGCGCGAAAAGAGCGTCTTCGATGAACGCGACGTCGCGAAGATCCTGTACCGCTATATCGATGATGCAGGACTGTTCCAAAGCCTGATGGTCCGGATCCTGCAGAGCCCGGAAACGCTCCGCCTCGATCGGGAGAGGATCGAGTTCGGGACAGGTATCCGGGCTCCGGCCAAATATACAACGCGGGAGCTGATCCGGCTCGAAGCCCAGATGTCCAACCGGGCAATATGGCTCGCTGCCCCGACTTCGCACGGCGTCCAGGAGAGCGTGCTCGAGGCCACCTTCGCGCACCATTCCCACCTGTCGGAAGAGCAGCGATCGGCGATCGCGCATGTCGCCGCAGGCGAGCGGATCGCTGCCGTCATCGGTCGCGCCGGAGCCGGTAAGACAACGATGATGAAGGCCGCGCGCGAAGCGTGGGAAGCAGCCGGTTATCGTGTGGTGGGTGGCGCTCTGGCGGGAAAGGCGGCCGAGGGCCTGGAGAAGGAGGCGGGCATTCAATCCCGCACGTTGTCGTCCTGGGAGCTGCGATGGAACGACGGCCGTAACCAGCTCGACAATAAGACTGTCTTCGTTCTGGACGAGGCCGGCATGGTATCGTCACGGCAGATGGCGCTGTTCGTCGAAGCGGTGACCAAGGCCGGCGCCAAGCTCATTCTCGTCGGCGATCCGGAACAATTGCAGCCGATCGAAGCGGGTGCGGCCTTCCGCGCCATCGCCGATCGGATCGGCTATGCCGAACTCGAAACCATCTACCGCCAGCGCGAACAATGGATGCGTGACGCATCGCTCGATCTTGCCCGCGGCAATGTCGCTAAAGCGGTCGATGCCTATCGCGCTAATGGTGGACTGCTCGGGTCTGAGCTCAAGGCGCAGGCCGTCGACAATCTGATCGCCGACTGGAACCGCGACTACGATCCGGCGAAGACGACGTTGATCCTTGCGCATCTGCGCCGCGATGTCCGGATGCTCAACGAGTTGGCTAGAGTCAAACTCGTCGAACGCGGGATCGTCGCTGAGGGTTTTGTATTCATGACCGACGATGGTAACCGCAGGTTCGCCGCCGGCGACCAGATCGTCTTCTTGAAGAATGAGGGCTCGCTCGGCGTCAAGAACGGCATGATCGGCAAGGTGGTCGAAGCAGCCCCGAACCGCATTGTTGCCGAGGTCGGTGAGGGCGAACATCGTCGCCAGGTCACCGTCGAACAGCGTTTCTACAACAATGTCGATCACGGCTACGCCACCACGATCCATAAAAGCCAGGGCGCAACGGTCGACCGTGTCAAAGTGCTGGCCTCGCTGTCGCTCGACCGCCATCTCACCTATGTCGCCATGACTCGCCATCGTGAGAACCTCGCCGTCTATTACGGCCGTCGATCCTTCGCCAAAGCCGGCGGGTTGATCCCGATCCTGTCGCGCAAAAACGCCAAGGAAACGACACTCGATTACGGGAAGGGTTCGCTCTATCGCCAGGCGCTGCAATTCGCCGAAGCGCGCGGTCTGCACCTGATGAATGTCGCCGGTATGATCGCCCGCGATCGTCTCGACTGGACCGTTCGGCAGAAACAAAAGCTTGCCGATCTTGGCGCCCGCCTAATGGCGATCGGCACAATCCTCAGCCTCGCTGACCGTATCACCAAATCGCCCCTCCCGAACGCCATCAAGGAGTCGAAGCCCATGGTATCAGGCATTTCCATCTTCCCGAAATCCATCGCGCATACCGTCGAGGACAAACTCGCGGCGGATCCTGGTCTCAAGAAACAATGGGAGGATGTGTCGACCCGCTTCCACCTCGTCTACGCCCAGCCGGAAAACGCCTTCAAGGCGGTCAACGTCGACGCTATGCTGAAGGACCAAGTCCTCGCCACACCGACGCTGGTGAAGATCGTGGGTGAACCGGAGAGTTTCGGCGCGCTGAAGGGCAAGGCGGGCGTGTTTGCAAACCGGTCCGACAAGCAGGACCGGGAGCGGGCGATCTCCAATGTGCCGGCACTGGCCCGCAATCTCGAACGCTATCTGCGCCAACGGGCCGAGGCCGAACGCAAGCACGAGGCAGCGGAACGCGCGGCCCGCCGACAAATCTCGATCGACATCCCGACGCTCTCTCCGTCCGCCAAACAAACGCTCGAGCGCGTGCGCGATGCGATTGACCGCAATGATTTTCCCGCCGGTCTCGAATATGCTCTTGCCGACAAAATGGTGAAGGCGGAATTGGAGGAGTTCGCCAAGGCTGTCTCAGAGCGGTTCGGCGAACGCACCTTCCTCGGCATCGCGTCGAAGGATGCGAGCGGAGAGACCTTCAAGTCGGTTACGGCAGGGATGAATCCCGCACAGAAGGCCGAGGTGCAAACCGCCTGGAACTCGATGCGGACCATCCAGAAGCTCTCCGCTCACGAGAGAACGACCGAGGCGCTGAAACAGGCCGAGACCTTGCGGCAGACGAAAAGCCAGGGGCTCTCCCTTAGATGATCCTCACAACCATGAGCCAGCGCACGACGCGCGCAAGAATTCGGCCCGTTGCAGCAATATTGTCGGCCGGGGCGTTGCTCTCATTTGCCTTGTTCATCGGAGGCGCCGCCGGCCCGTTGCGCATCAATATGACTCCAAGCGAACCGCTCGGCCTCTGGCGCGTCGTGGCGCTCGATCGGTCCACCGCCGTCGGTGATGTCGTCTTCATCTGCCCGCCGGAAAACGGCGCGATGCGCGAGGCTCGGAAGCGCGGCTATCTGCGCTCCGGTTTGTGCCCAGGTGGCGTTGCGCCGCTGATCAAGACGGTGATCGCCGTCGCGGGGCAGCAGGTAGCAAGCGGTGCCAGCGTAAGCGTGGACGGGCGGGTGGTTCCTTCTTCCGGTCTCGCCCAGCGAGATGGAAAGGGTCGTTCGCTGTCACCGTTTCCGAGCGGCGTCGTACCGCAGGGACAGGTCTTCCTACATTCTTCGTTCGCCGGCTCCTATGACTCCCGATACTTTGGTCCACTGCCCGTGTCCGGCATCCTCGGTCTGGCGCAGGAGGTGCTGACCTATGCGCCGTGACCATATTCATACCGCAGTGCTGACCTGCATCTCTGTCGCCGCAGGTTGGATCGGCTGGAGCGGCCAGGTCGTTCTTCTCCCGGTCGCACTGGCCTTTCCCGTCCTATGGGCTCTCGTGCCGAACCGAGCGGCGGCGGGGCTGGTCTCTGCAGGACATTTCCTGGCGGCCTCGCGCGGGCTGCCGCAGGGCGTTGCTGCTTTCTATTCGTCCGATCTATGGCCGGGTTTGTTGCTCTGGCTGGTAGCGTCTTTCAGTTTCGTCGGCGTCCACACAATCGTCTGGTCGGGCAGCGCGAGGCAGAAACCTCTCCGCTATCTGGCTGCCGCCATCTTGATGGCTTTGCCGCCACTCGGCATTACCGGATGGGCACATCCGATCACGGCCGCGGGCGTTCTTTTTCCAGGGTGGGGATGGTGGGGACTAGTTGCCACGACAGCCGGCCTGATCGGCCTCGTAGCCCGAATTCGGCCAGCTGTCGCGATCGCCTTGGCAGGCGCTTGGGCTTGGTCCGCCGCAACCTGGACCGATCCAGAATTACCTGACTCATGGCGCGGCGTCGATTTGGAAATGGGTGCTTCGCTTGGACGTGAAGCCGATCTTCCACGACAGCGTGACCTAATCGCAACGGTGCACAGTGCGGCTAACGATGGCGCCGGCTTCGTCGTCCTCCCGGAAAGTGCGTTGGGCTCCTGGACGCCCACCGTCGAGCGGCTATGGATCAAGGCTCTGGTCGGCAGCTCCCTGACGGTGATCGCCGGCGCTTCCGTTATCGACGCCGATGGCTACGACAATGTTCTTGTGGGGATGTCCGCCGGCGGCGGCCGCGTCCTATATCGTGAGCGAATGCCTGTTCCCGGCTCTATGTGGCGGCCGTGGCGGGGCGATAGCGAAGGCGCCCGGGCGGACTTCTTTGCAAATCCGGTTGTCGTCCTCGACGGTCGAAAGCTCGCACCCCTCATCTGCTACGAACAGCTTATTGCTTGGCCCGTCCTGCAGTCCATGTTGCACGATCCCGACGTCATCGTCGCTATCGGTAATGGCTGGTGGACCGCAAACACTTCGATCGTCGCCATCCAGCGCGCCAGCGTCGAGGCCTGGGCGCGTCTCTTCGCGAAACCGCTGGTCATGTCGTTCAACACCTGACTCTGGAGCCATCAATGCTCGACGCCGCGATGATTCAAAAATGCGCCGATCCCTCACTCACGCCTGCCATTGTCGAGCAATTCGTCCAGGCGGCCGGCTCACCTGATCCACTCGCAGTTACTGTCAAAACCGGCGGCCGGCTAATCCTTGTCCCAAAGGCAAAAACCCCGAACGAGGCGATGGGCCTTATCAGACAATATGTCGGCCAGGCCGCGGTTCGCGTCGGGATCACCCAGTTCCCGGCCGGCATCGGCATCAAGGATGTCTCTGAGATCAAGCCTGATCTCGTCGATGCTTGTGAGAATCTACGCTTGGGCACGGCGATGTTCGCCAAGGCTCTCCGCATCGTCACCAAATGGTACGGCAATCCCACCAACAAGGATGTCTTTCCGCAGATATTCGAGGATACCGTTTATGCGTGGAAGACCGGCGAGTTCGAGGGCGTGAGTGTGTTTCAAGGGGAGGAACCGGGAGCATCAGTGAAAATCGTTGTCCCACCAGACGTCGAAGAAGACCCGGAGAATGATGGCGGGCCAGCCTCTTCGAAGCTCAAAGACGCTGAAGAGAGTGAGAATGTCGGTGCAGCGGAGATGCGGATCGATTTATCCCGGATTGGCGGAAAATGAGGCTTTGTAAGACGGTTAGGCTTCCGGCAGCGAATAGCGCGTGAGAACCGCGTTATCCTCCTCGATGGTCGCTTCCATCACCTCGTTGACGAAATCTTTCACCCCTGCAAGCTCCTGCAGAATGAGATCAAATAGTTTTCTTTGCAGCGCGGGTAAGACCTGCGGCACGATAATAACGAGGCCCGCGTGCGACTCTTCTTTGGCGTAAAGTTTCCGGAAGTCGCGGGCGTTGTTCGTCACGAAGGTGAAATTTTCCTCGATAATCCGAGGCATGAGATCCTAGTCTGTTTCGCCACTTAATCCCAACCAATTGACGTGGAAACAGTCGTGGCCGTGACTTTGTGCCACGACCACAAGAGAGGTGTGAAGGCATTCATCGATCAGAAATTTCAAGAGGGCGTATCCAATGACTTTGGAACGCGCTCATTCCCAAGCCGCAGACGCTTTTCGGACTTCACCTTCAAGCCTAGATCCGAAAGTTTGCGCGGCCGTCCCCGAGCGGGATGTGCCGCTGTCCAGATGTCAGCAAGCTCCACCATTCGTCCGGTCAGCGAAGGATAGCCTTCGACAATTTCCTCAGTGTTCCCGCCTTGGGCTTTCATCGCGGCAATCATCCGTACTGGAACACGTGTCCCTTTGAAGACCGGTTCGCCGCCAAGGACGCCTTTCACGCTTTGAATGATTTTCTCAGCTTCCCTAAGTGCTTCGGCGCGCGCGGCCAATTGCTCCCTTGCCCGCGCGACGTCGACAATTAGATAGTCGTCTGCCCTTACGGTGTTGGCATCGGGGTGCTGGTCGATGGTATCGAATAGACGTTTGCGGCGCTCGGCAGACATGATCGATCCGACGCCATACCAGAGCTTCAAGCGAAGTAGATCCTCATCGGTAAGTGCTCGACCCTCGCTGGTGGACGGGCGAGTGGCGATGATCCGCTTGTCGATCGCATTGTGCACCGATTTTACAGCGATCTCACTGACAGCTGCGGCCTCGGCAGGCGTGTAGGCGCGTGAGGTAGTGGCCATAATCATTCTCCTTGAGAAGAATATATAAGGCAACCGACGGTCACCGTAAAGCTTTGATGTTCACTAGACCTATTCGACTTCGCGCCAAGAGGAGCCAATCAGCCTGATTTCGTCACAAGCTCGGCGGGGTCCACACCCAGCGCCGCGGCGATCTGGCCGAGCACGGTGACACTGGCCGAAACATCGGCGCGTTCGATCGCTCCAATATAGCGCGCGCTCAGGCCCGAGCGGTCGGCCAGTTCTTCCTGCGTCAGTTGCTTGCCATGACGTATCCGACGCAGATTGATCGCCATGATCTCCTTGAGATCCATGGCGTGAGCGGAACCTGAATGGGAATGATCGTTCTAGGAACGATAGTTCCGATTCCGCGCGCCATGTGATATTGCTCGTCGAGTCGATCATCCACTCCCTCCGGATACAGGGTGTATGATCTGCAAGACAGGCCGCGCACTTGTGGCCTAAACCATATTATGCGGACGAAGGCGTTGTTTCGCGCGGTGAGAAAATGAAGTTGGGGAGAAGCGGATGAACGATGTGAGCTCATTCGAAGCGAGCCACGAGAGAAACGAAAGCGAATCTCGCTACAGTTCAATGCAAAAGTCAGAATTAGAGGCACTGGCAGTTTCTGCGATCCGGGAACATCGCCGCCTTCTCGCCGCCGACGAAGCTGTCTATGAGGAATGGAACCGCGGGACTGCCGACCCGTCGGTCTCCAGCGCCGTGCTCAAGAGCCTGCAAGACGAGCATCTCGCGCGTCAGAAGAAATCTGAAGCCCAGCAGGAAGAGCTTTCGGAAATCATCGACGCGCTAGGCTATGTCCCTGATGTTCCCTTGGATGGCGAAGAATGACGATCAGACCAGCCCGTGATCTTTTGCGATCGCTACGAGTTGCGGAACGGTCGCCGCTTCGAGCTTTCGACGTGCGCTGTCGAGATAGTGCTGCACTGTTCTCGCGTTGATTCCCGTTAGCATTGCAGTTTCCGGCCCATTCTTGCCCTTTGCAGCCCACATGAGGCACACCGCTTCTCTTGGCGAGAGGAGCCGCTTCGGGGCAACAATCGTCGCCGCCGCTATGATCTTCAGGCGGTAATGGATCGCCATGACCGCCTGAATCGCTTTTTGCCTGTCCTGCAACTTCGAAATATCAGCTTTCTTCTCAGAAGAGGCGAACGTCAGCATCATCGTGGAGCCGAAGCTTCCTTCGACAGGGATCGTCACCCCGCTGCGAATGCCGTATTCGATCGCCTGGTCTCGAAAGCGCTTGAGTTCGGAGTTTCCACGCGCTGGCCAATCATCGGCCGTCCAGGAAAACATCTGCATGCGACGCTTGGCTTCCGTCACCACTGGGTCGATGCGGGAATATTGACTGACGAGATAGATGTCCTGCCATCCGACGGGATAGGAGTTGAATGTGCGGATTTCAGCGCCTGCGGTTTGCAGATACGCGAAACGCTCAAAGCCGGAAGAGATCGCGAAGCTTTTCAAGGCGCTTTTGATCATGCGTTCATCGTGCGCGGCCTCTGCCATGTCGATGAGAGAGCGAAGGTCTGCGTCCAATGACTTTTCTCCTATGTTCTTGCGCAGCTGCGAGCCGCCCCACCCGTCGCACCTTTCACGCCGTGCTGGGTGAACGGTGCCGACGTTTGGCCGGCCGGAGCCACTTGGGACATCGGACGACGGCCGGGAAAACTCCGCACTCATCCCTTCCGAATGAAAGCGCGGACAGCGTCTACGCAAAGCATCCACCGTCGTTGGACGATAGGTCTACTCGCGTTTTCCGAGTATTCAAGGCCTCTCGATCTAAAACATGACGAATAATGAGAGATTTTCCAACGGGTGATTGTTGCGGAAGATTCAACCACCGCAACGAAAGAGCGGCGGGCTCAGATTTCCGTGATTAGCGGCCGTCGTGGGTGGACGGAAAAATGATATCCTGATCGACCAGCACGTTGAACTTGTAGCCGGGTCGGATGCGGATTGTCGGCTGTACGTTCAGGTTCTTAGAGATCGTTCGTTCCGCAACGCGACCGAAGCTATCCGCAAAATTTCGTCTGGCAGCGTCCGACGCCGTATCTTGCGTCGCAAGCGTCGAACTCTCAGGCAACGACATATCGATCCCTGTTCCGATGATCGCCACCAGCGCTGCGGAACCGAAGGTCCTCCAGAGATGACGATCGACCTTGTCCCGGAAGCCGCCATATCCTTCGGCGTCCGTGCCGGCCATCCCGCCGATCTGCAAAGTCGAGCCGTTCGGGAAAATCAGATCTGTCCAGACGACGAGAACACGTTCCTGGGCAAATGACACCTTGGAATCGTAACGGCCGAACAGCTTTGCGCCCTGCGGGATGAGAAGGCGATAGCCGGTGGCGCTGTCGTAGACATTCTGGCTGACCTGCGCGGTAATGCGTCCCGGCAGGTCGGAATTGAGGCCGGTGATCAATGTGGCGGGGATGACCGAACCGCGCTTCAATTCAAAGGGCGACATCTGCGGTACGACCTGGTTCGGCAGGTAGCCAAGATCCCTGATATCTTGATTGAAAAAATCCTCCTTCGTGGTCTGGCCGTTCTGATCGACGTTCTGACCCATCAGGCCGGATTTCATCGCCGCAGCATAAAGATCTGATGCATTGTTCGTCGGCGCATTTGTCGTCTGACGGCCCGTGTTCGTGTCTGCTGCCTTTTCGAAATCGGACACGTCTACCTTCAGCGGCGAATCGAGCGCCGTAGCGCGGGCCTGAAGGCGGGCCATCCGCTGGCGCTGGGCCTCACGGATATATTGTTCATCCTGTTCTCGCTTCAGGCGCGCCTTCCACTCCTCTTCGGATTCGAGCCTGGTCCGCCGTTCTTGCCGTTCTGTGGGCCGGCGTTCAACAACCGGTTCTTGCCTATCGGCCTTCTGCTCAATAACAGGCGTCGGCTGGAAATCCTCGCGCTCAACCGGATCGCCGATAATTCCATCCGATATACCCCGTTTAAGTTGGTCGCCGAAACTTGTCGCAGGCGTGTTGGAGGCGCTTTCGATGTCGTTGCCACGGTTGAAGGAGAGCCCGCGCCATGACAGGCCAATCACGACGACGCCTAAGAACAGCACGATGACGATGATGGCAACGATGATCGGCAGGCGATTGAGGCGGCGCATACCCTTCTGATCATTGGCCTGGTTGGACGCGCCAAGCTGGAGCGATTGGATCATATCCTCCTCCGTCAGTTGCGCTGCATGATCGAAAGCGGACTAGCCGGTACAGCACCCACCGCAATCGGCGTATAAGCACGGCTAAGCGCGATAGAAGGCGTTGAAAGCCGTGCCAGCACCTGTCCGTCGAAGCCATCGACTGCATAATCAAGCACGACCAGCTTGATGTCCTTGGCGACTTTGCCGTCTGTGGCAACGGTGTAGCCCCATCCCTTCAGGGCGGCCTCGAGGGCGGTAGCGAACTCGGATGTGTCCTTGTCTATCTTGATCGTCGTCGCACTACCGGCTGGGCCAATTTGCTCGGCGAGCCGGCTTGCCATATCGCCGGCAATGGCGCTTGCGGCCGGTCTGGTGACGGCTACTGGGGTTGAGTTGGTGGTCAGCGTGTTGTCAGCTGTTTGGCAACCGGAAAGCAGCGCCGCGGCGACGATAAAGGTGAGAAGCTTCCACATCGTTCAGCCTCCCCGCCGGATGGTGATCTTCTGTTGCCGCCAACCGATCCCGGAAACGAGGATCGCCTTGTCGACCGCATAGTCGATGATCATTGTGTCGTTCTTCATTCGGTAGTTGACGATGCGGTTTTGGCCGCCGGAGACGACGAAGAGCACCGGCGCATCCTGACCGGAGATCGACTTCGAAAACTGAATGTAGGTCTTCATCCCGTCCGAATAGACTCGCTCCGGCTTCCAAGACGCGCGGCCGCTGATCGAATAGGAGAAGTTCAGCTTGTCCGGCGCTGTGCCCCGAATGCCGCCGGTTTCGAGACGGGCGTTAATGTCGGCGAGCTTGGTCGACACGTCCTCCGGATATTCGAAACCAACGCGCGCCATATACTGGCTGGGATGGGATTTGAGCTGGATGTGATAGGTCCGACGGGACGTCGTGACGACCATCGAGGTCAGAAGACCTGGCTCCGACGGCTTGACGATCAGATGGATCGCCTGTCCACCCGTCGCGCCCGAGGTCGCGGGCTCCACCTTCCAGCGCACGGTGTCACCGACAAGGACATCGCGAACGATCTCGCCGCCCTGCAACTCGATATCGCAGACCTGCAGCGGCGAGCAGACGACGGAGGGCTGCGTTTCGCCGAACAGGAAGATGACTTTCCCATCCGGCCCTTTCGTGACCAGACCCGGCGTGCCGCGCCATTTGCCCGAAAGGTTTGTGCCCTTCACCTCGTTCGTCGTCATGCTCTGCGCCTGCGCGCCGACCACAAAGACGAGTCCGGCCATGCAGCCCATCGCTGTGAATAATCCTGTTCTGTGCATGTGAGCTTCCTGCCCTTAAAGCTGCGCCGTCCAGTCGAAATCCTGGACATAGAGACCGATCGGGTTGACGCGGATTATCGCCTCGTCCTGCGGCGCGGTCAGCGTCACCGTTGCGATCGCGCGGAACCGGCGCGTGCCGATTTCCTTGCCCTTGCGGTCGCGCTCATATTCCGTCCAGTCGATCTGGTAGGTTTGGTTCGAGAGCGCCACGATGTTGTTGACCTCGATGGCGACCGTCGAAGTCTTCGCCTTCTCGAAGGGCGAGTTGCCGCGGAACCAGGCGTTGATCTTCTGGGTCGACGGATCCGAGGTTCGCAGCAGCGCGTAGGTCCGGTCGATATATTGCTTCTGCACCACGGCGTCGGGCGTGATTGAACGGAAGCTGGTGATGAAATTGCCGAGGGTGGCGCGCACCACACGCGCATCGGCATACTCAATCTGCTCGGGGAAGCCGGCCGTCACCGACGTTCCGAGTTTGTCGACCTCGACAATGTAGGGCACCAGCTTGACCTGGGTGCTGAGGTACATAGCGTAGCTGAACCCGATGACGGCCATCGCGAGCCCAAGAATGCCGACGATGCGCCAAGCGGCGGCAGCCTGCACATGGGAGCCATAGCGTTCGGACCATTCCTGGCGGGCGGCAAGATACGGGTTTTCTGGGGCGCGGTTTGCGGCCATCTATACTTCCCTTGTCTCGATTACGGTTTGTCATTGTGTTCGGGAGGAGGCTTTGGTCCGCTATGGCCACTGCGCTGTTCGTCGAGCTTGGCGTTCGCCAGTCCGAGGATCGAACCGGCATAAGCGCCGGGAGAGCCGATCGCCTTTTCCTTCGCGGCCGACCCCGCCGCTTGCGCGCCGGAACTGAAGCCCGCACCTATGCCGCGAAGAGCGGCACCAGCGACCGAGGAACCTGCGGCGCGAGCAGCTTGAGCCGCTGCAAAACCCGCGCCGGCCGCGCCGGCGGCGAGGAAGCCCGCCCCTGCCGCGAAAGATGCAGCCTGCCCGCCGTGGCGGATCGCTTCCATTCCTCCGGAGACGGATGCGCCTTGAACGACACCCTGCATTATGTTGGGAACGTACATGGCGATGATGAAGACGACGACGGCGATGCCCGCGATTGCCAGTGCGGTTTGAAACTGGTCGCCGATATCGGGCTGATTGGCGAGGCCTATTAGAACTTCGGAGCCGATGCGCGAGATCATGACGAGTGCCATGAGCTTCATCCCGACCGAGAAAGCGTAGATCAGATACCGGACAGCGAAATCCTTGGTGTAGGACGAACCGCCGAGGCCAAGCATGATCATGCCTGCGAGGAGTCCGACATACATTTCGACCATCACGGAGACGAAGATCGCGGCAACCAGCGAAAAGGCGATCACGGTGACGACCATCGCAAACGCGGCCGAGATTGCGAGCGCGTTATCCTCGAAAAGGCCAAACTGAACCTTTTCCGACATCTTGGTTGCTACAGCCAATCCGGCATTGAAGACATCAGCCGGTGAGGCTGTGCCGCCATCTGCGCCGAGCTGGAAGAGGCTGTCGACGACCGCCTTGGCGAAGATCGGACCCTGCGCCAGAACGAAGGCGAAGAAGCCAACGAACATGATCCGCCGCGCAAGTTCGGCGAACCAACTGTCAAGAGAAGCGGCCTGGAGTGCCAACCAGACTGCCGCGATACCGATTTCGATCGTTGCCAGGATCCAGAAGAGAGACTTGGCGGCGTCCATGACGGTGGTTTCCCACCCTTTCGCGGCCGAAGCGACCTGGTTCTGAAGCGAGGTCAGGACAGAGCCTTCCTGTGCAAGGGCGGGCTGAGCCGCCACCGTGACGATGACGGCGAGCAGCATTGCCACGCGCAATTGCCGAAGCGACATTATGTTCCTCACCATTCTGGCTTCATCTTCTGGCCGTCGGAGGTCGGAAACTCCTTGGTCGTCCAAAGAACTCTTCGTGCCGTTCCTGGGTAGCTCGCTTTTTCGGAAATGAGGAACCATATGCCTGCGCCTCCGAGTGCAATATTGCGGCGTTGGCAAGTAGGAGGGCTTTCGTTCTCACCACTCGATCCCCATCTTTTGACCACCGGATGTTGAGGGGGCGGTGGCGCTGAAGAATTTCTCCCGCCGCGCCTGCGCCAAGTCCTTGTCGGTCTGTTCGGTCTGGAGCCAGGTTCCCGTCATGGTCATCTGCTGGGAGACGAGACCCCGCAGCTTCTGCATCTGGGCGATCTGCTGGGCGGCAATCTCATGCCCGACCTGCAAGGCTTTCATCTGGCCGTCGGCGGATTCCGACATTCCGCGCAGCGAATCCATGGTTCCTTCTTCGCTGTCGAATTGATCGGCCGTGAGGCTCGCCGCCTTCAGAGTGCTGGCGATCGTGTCGCGGTTCGTGTCCGACCAGGCTTGGTACGTCGTCGAAAAAGTCTCGTTGCTAGGCAGGTTGGTCTTGAGATCGGCATAGCTTTGGAAACGTTGGTGCAGCACATCGTCCGCATTGCCCATCGAAAACGAAACGCTCTGCCCCTGATCTACAATGTTTCGGAGTTGATTGAGGTCGCTTTCTACCTGTCCCCAGACGTGGTTCGGTAGCTGCGCAGTGTTCTGCAGCATATTCTCGTAGATCCTCAGCTGGTTCTGTATCTGCTCGGCGAGCTGGCTGATCTGCGTGATCTGGTTCTGGATCTGCTCGCCGGACTTCCCGACCAAGGAGATAAGTTCACCGTTGTTGAGAACTTGCGTCCATTCCGTCGCAGCACCCGTGGCGGTGCCGGCATGCGCCGGCGTGACGGCGCCGATCGTCAGAGCGACGGCCACCAAGCCGGCGAGCCATTTATTCAAAGTTGAGCAGTGATGCGACATCATGAACTCCTCTAGTCTGTAGCCAATGGATCGGCCAGTCGTCGCCATGTTCGGATTTGAGCGCGCGGATCCTCTTGAGATCATCCTTGCCGGAGGCGCCGACGAAGCTGAGCGCAACGGGCCCGAGAGACATGTCGAAGAGCCGCCGGCCTTCTGGCGTGGCGACGTAGTATTCGCGCTTGGGGATGGAGCCCGAGACGATCTCGATCTGGCGTTCGTTGAAGCCGATCCGCTCGTAGAATTCCCGCGTTCCTGGCTCCCGGGCAGCACCATTTGGAAGGCAAATCTTCGTCGGGCAGGATTCCTTCAGCACGTCGATGATCCCGGACCGTTCGGCATCCGAGATCGACTGTGTGGCGAGAACGACAGCGCAATTCGCCTTGCGAAGCACTTTCAGCCATTCTCGAATTTTGCTGCGAAATACCGGATGACCAAGCATCAGCCAGGCCTCGTCGAGCACGATCAGGCTCGGCGACCCATCCAGGCGCTTCTCGATCCGGCGGAACAGGTACGTCAGGACTGGGACGAGGTTGCGCTCGCCCATGTTCATGAGCTGCTCGATCTCGAAAGTCTGGATGGCCCCAAGCGACAGGCCATCCTCTTCGGCATCGAGAAGCTGACCCATCGGCCCATCGACAGTATAGTGATGGAGCGCATCCTTGAGCTCGCGGATCTGCACGCCGCTGACGAAATCCGAGAGCGAGCGACCGGCCGCGCTGGCCATCAGGCCGACTTGGCGGGAGATGGCGTTGCGGTGATCGGGCGTGATGGTGACGCCCTGCAAGCCGACCAGCATCTCGATCCATTCCGTCGCCCACGCCCGATCAGCGCCACTTTTGAGTTCGGACAAGGGGCAGAAGGCCAACGCCGTCCCCTCTTCCACGTTGTCGCCGCCGATCTCGTAGTGATCGCCACCCGCGGCGAGCGTCAGCGGCAGAAGCGAACTTCCCTTGTCAAAGGCAAAGATCTGGGCACTTCCGTACCGGCGAAACTGCGCAACGATCAGTGCCAGGAGTGTCGACTTACCGGAACCGGTCGGACCGAAGATCAGCGTGTGGCCGACATCGTCAACATGCAGGTTGAGCCGGAATGGTGTCGAGCCGCTCGTAACCTGCATCAGCGGCGGCGAGTTCGGCGGGTAGAACGGGCATGGCGCGATCGTGTTTCCCGACCAGACGGAGTTGAGCGGGATCAGGTCAGCGAGATTGCCGGTGTGGATCAGTGGCTCGCGGATGTTGCAATACCAATTGCCCGGCAGGCTGCCGAGAAAGGCGTCGGTGGCATTGAGCGTTTCGATCCGCGCTCCGAAACCTTCCGCTTGTATCAGGCGGCGGATTGCTTCCGCCTTCTCCTGCAGTGCCTCGCGATCGCTATCGAACAGCACGACGACCGGCGTGTAGTAGCCATAGGCAACCAACTGCGACGAGGCCTGCGCGATCGCGTCCTCGGTCTCGGCCACCATCGTCATGGCGTCCTGATCGACCGAGCGGCTTTGCGTCTGAAACAGCTGATCGAAGAACGGCCGGATCTTCTGCTGCCATTTCTTGCGCGTGCGTTCGAGCTTCTGTCGGGCTTCCTCGGCATCGAGAAAGATGAAGCGCGATGACCACCGATAGGTGAGTGCCATCAAGTCAAGGCTGTTCAGAATGCCCGGCCAGCTTTCGGCCGGCAGACCGTCGATGGCGACAACGCCGAGGAAACGATTCTCGACTTTCGGCGTCAGTCCGTGCTCAAGCTCGGCCGTGGCGATCCAATCAAGATACATGGGGACGTCCGGGAGCCGGATCGGATGGCTTTCCCCGGTGATGCAGAAGCGGACGAACTGAAGCAACTCGTCATACCGAGCAATCCGGTCCCCTCCCCTCTCGACCATTTCGCGGGTTTCCATTCGCCTGATCGAAAGTGTGTTCGCGAAATACTGCTCGATCTCCCGGATCGCGTTCTTGAAGATGAACAGCACAGTGTCCGCATAGGACTTCTTGCGACTCTTCTCGTCGGAATAGATGTATTTGCTGATAGCAGTTTTTTTGGACTCGAGCGGCCGGAAGGTCAGGATCAGTGCGTGTTTGCTCTCGAAATGCCCCTGCTCGCGTGCGAAATGCGCCCGGCGCTCGGCATCTATCGCGCGCGTGACCGGGTCTGGGAAATGACAACGGTCTTCCGATGGATAGTCGGCCGTCGGGATGCGAATAGCCTCCACCTGGATCATCCAGCCGCTTCCAAGCCGCGACAGGACCGCATTGATCTGCCTCGACAGCTCGTTGCGTTCGAGGTCAGTCGCACTTTCAGAATCCAGGCCGGCAAAGTACCAGCCGGCCATCAGGCTTCCGTCCTTCAGCAGGAGGACGCCATTGTCGACGAGGCCGGCGTATGGGACGAGATCGGCGAAGGATGGGCCCGTGGCCCGGAAGCATTTGAGAGCTACCACGGCCGTCTCCTCAGTACCGCCGCCATGGCGAGCTGGTCGCCTTATAGGTGGGCTTGTAGGAAATGTACCGCACGTAGATCTGCCGCATGTAGGGATCGGACTTCGCCATCATCCTGAGCAGGCCGACGATCACGATCCAGACGACGACACCGAAAAGCGCCGAATAAACCGTAAGCACGACGAAGATCAGGATCACGGCCGCAAGACCGATGATCAATACCAGCTCCCGGTCCGCGCCCATCAGTAGGTTCGGGCGGGAAAGAGCGCGGTGAATGCGGTTGCGCCGCAGGCCGGACGAGGACTCAGCCATGAGCCCCCTCCCCTTCTCCGTTCGAATTACACGATGTGATCTGCTTGTCTGTCAACCCGATCGAAGCGCCGGTCGCCCCGAACAGTCCGACGATGGTGGTGGCGCCGAGCAGGATGCCGGCGACCAGAACGACGTACACAAGTCGCCGCGCGAAATCGTTCAGTTCCCCGCCAAAGATCAGCATGCCGCCGGCGATTGCGACTGCAGCCAGTGCGATGTAGCCGGCGACCGGGCCAGTGATCGATTCCTGAATTTGCTCAAGTGGCCCCTCCCAAGGAAGGCTGCCGCCGGAACTGGCCAGCGCCGGCGCGACGGACGCGAAAAGGCTCGGCGCTGCAATGAGTGCGATCACGATGAGTGCGTATTTACGCGACATGGCGCGCCTCCTGTTCTTCCGTGAGCTGATCGGTTTCGATCTCGTACCGACCGCCCGCGAACCGCTCGACGTGGATGACGTCTCGAATACGCCGCCCGCGCGGTGTCCGCTCGATCGAAACGACCAGATCGACGGCCTCTCCGATCACTTCGTGCATCGGCTGTTGGCTTGCCTCGGCGGTCAGCTGTTCAAGGCGACGCAGCGCCGACATGGCGGTGTTCGAGTGGATGGTTGCAACACCTCCTGGATGGCCGGTATTCCAGGCCTTAAGCAAAGTGAGGGCTGCGCCATCGCGAACCTCGCCCACAACGATCCTGTCGGGACGCAAGCGCATGGTGCTCTTCAAGAGCCGCGCCATGTCGATTGTATCGCTGGTGTGCAGGAGAACTGCGTTCTCGGCCGCGCATTGGATTTCTGCGGTGTCCTCGAGAATGACGAGGCGATCCTCCGGCGCGGATTTGACGATCTCGTCGATGACTGCATTCGCAAGCGTCGTCTTGCCCGAACCGGTCCCTCCGGAAATGATGATGTTGAGCTTCGAGGAAATCGCGCTGCGGATCGTGGAGGCCTGATATTCAGTCATCACGCCCGCACGGACATAGTCATCGAGCGGAATGAGGCGTGAGGCGCGGCGCCGAATGGTGAAGGCGGGCCTGGCGACTACGGGCGGCAAAAGACCCTCGAAGCGGTGGCCGCCGATCGGCAGCTCGCCGGAAATGATCGGCTTTTCCGTGTCGACCTCGGACTGGAGTGCATGCGCGACCGTTCCGATTACCATTTCCGCGGCAGCGGAGGACATTTCGCCGGCGGGAACCACACCGTGACCGAGCCGTTCGATGAATAGCTTTCCGTCCGGATTGAGCATGATCTCAACGACATTTGTGTCGTCTAGGGCAACTCTGAGCTGACCGCCGAGCGCCTCCTGCAGTTTCCGGACAAGTCGGGGGTGAGAGCGAAGCTGGTTCACGAATTTCTCCTTTCACGCTGCTTGGCTGAGAGGGCTGAGTTCAGAGCTATAATTGGAGGGGCGAAGCCTAAGGAATGTGTCCGCGTTGGCGGGCAGCGTGCCCGCCACGGCCATCGTAACGCCGATTTTTTTGGGTTCCCCGAAACGCAGCAGTGGCCATCCGACGCGAGCTAGGATCCGCTCGAATCGAGTGTCGGTCACGGTGATAATCTCGGTGTAGCCATTCGCCATGCACCATTCGATGATGCCTGCGAACATGGTCAGGGTCGCCTCATGGACCGAGCCTGCTCCCCTTCTCTTTGCAAGCATCGTGTCAACGCAGAAGCGGGAGCTTTCGATCATCGCCGAATGGCCATGGAGCCGTCCTCCCGGAAGTAGCGACGAAAAGACGTTTTCTGCCATTGTTGGACCCAGGGCTGGGAGAAGCCTGGCGCAGCCGACGACGCGGTTGTCGGACGAGACCGCGAGGATGTAAGCGGGCCCGAGATTGTCGAACGAATCCGCCTCTCGGCCGTCGACAACGTCAACCTCCCAGCCGAGCCGATCGGAAAAGACATGTGCCCGCAAGGAATGCTGCGCCTCGAGGAGTTGGTGCTCGCGATGGGTCCCAGCGGCAGAGATAGCGATAATGTGCATGATTTTCTCCGTCAGTGAATGACGGCTGGGAAATGAGCACGTATGAAAGCTGTGCGGCAGTTGTAGAATTCTACAAGGTGGGTTCATCTGAGTCGCGCCGACCGTTTGTCGTAACTGCGATAACATTTCATTGCGGAAGGCCACTTCTTCAGGCTCTCGTCCAGCCGCTTGTTGATCGCCGAGATCGATGATGCTGACAACCCATAACCGCAAAGCTGCTCGGTAATCGCCTTGACCTTCCTGGTCGACACACCCCCTGCAAATACATCTCCGCCAAGGTCGCCACCAGCGCCCGCTCGGAGCGCTGATGGCGTTCAATTCGGTGGAGAAGTGCCCCAGGATCCTGCGACACCCGCAGTTCAAGCTTGCCCACCCGTGTGATCTGCGTGCGGCGATAGTGGCCTGAGCGGTAGCCGAGTCGTTCCGGCGTACGCTCGCCCTTCGCAGCCCCCAGCGCCTCGTCAATCTCCGCTTCCAATACCTCCTGCATCACCGTGCGAATCGCCTCGCGCAGCCCGTCTGCCTTCGAAAGCAAAATGTCTTTGACGGCGGCGCTGGCTGTCTTACCTTCACTCTTGGTCAAGGTGGCGTCCATGGAATCAGTTGACGTTCAACGTCGCCAGCCTGCGATGACCGCCTCCTTCAGAGAGCTTGCTGAAGCCTTCAGTACCCTATCTACGTTTGTAGGATTCACAGGAGAACATTTCATGATCAAGAGCATAGGAGCGTTGGGCTAACCATCGGAACAGAAACAAAGAAATTGGAAAAACCGCTTTCGGATCATCCCCAGCCGTTAATGATTTCTTAACCCTAAACGTCTGGA
This sequence comes from Rhizobium mongolense USDA 1844, assembly GCF_000419765.1. Taxonomy (GTDB): domain Bacteria; phylum Pseudomonadota; class Alphaproteobacteria; order Rhizobiales; family Rhizobiaceae; genus Rhizobium; species Rhizobium mongolense. Next base: position 26,760 of record NZ_ATTQ01000035.1, read on the forward strand.
CGCGTTTAGGAGAATCGTGTTCTATCTTTGGCGGGCAATTGCCGGTAAACCGGTAGAATGCCGCCAAGAGGAACAGATGGCGATAGCAAACCGAGTAGAATCAGTTGTCGGCTCAAAGGAAGATGCTGGCAGCAAAATCATGCGCCATGCAGGACTTCTGTCCGGGCAACTGCAGCAGCTTAGAACCCGCATGTATCCGCCAAAGTCGGAAAAAACCCTGCGTCCGTTTCTGACTAACGAAGTGTCGAAGCTGACGTCTATACCCGATTCCACCCTGAAGCTCATGTCCATCGAAGGACGTGGACCGGTTCCCAGCAGGCTGGAGAACAACCATCGCGTCTACACGCTGGCCCAGATCAATGAGCTGCGTGAGTTGTTCGCAATGCAGAAGCCTGCGGACGCAGCTCGATTCCTTCCGCGCCGTCGCGCCGGTGAGCATCTCCAGGTCGTTGCAGTAGCGAACTTCAAGGGCGGCAGCGCAAAGACCACGACCTGCGTCCATCTATCCCATTATCTCGCGCTTCACGGTTATCGCGTCCTTGCATTGGATTTGGATCCGCAAGCATCCCTGTCCGCTATGTTTGGTGCTCAACCAGAGATTGACGTTGGGTCAAATGAAACTATCTACGCCTCTCTGCGCTACGACGAGGCCGAACGTCGTCCAATCCGCGATATCATCCGCAAGACATACTTCGATGGCATTGACCTTATTCCGGGAAATCTCGAAGTCATGGAGTATGAACACGAAACGCCACGGGTTTTGGCCAACAAATCGACCTCGGGCGCAATCTTCTTCGAGCGATTGAAGTTAGCTCTTACGGAAGTCGAGGCGGACTACGATGTCGTGATTCTCGATACTCCGCCGTCGCTCGGCTTTCTGACCCTGAGCGCGATATACGCGGCAACGAGCATGATCATAACGGTCCACCCTGCCATGCTGGACGTTGCATCGATGAGCCAGTTTCTCCTCATGATGGGCGATTTGATTAGCGTCCTCAATGAGAGCGGTGCCCAGCTGGATCAGGATTTTATCCGGTACTTGGTAACGCGGCACAACCCCAATGACGCTCCGCAATCACAGGTCGTTGCGATGCTTAGGCACTTGTTCGGCTCTGATGTCTTGTTGCCGACCGCCATAGAGAGCACTGCGGTCGAGGCCGCCGGCCTAGCAAAACGTTCGATATACGAGCTCGAGATGGGACAAATCGGTCGCGATACTCAAAAACGCGCCCGTGAAGCGGTAGACGCCGTAAACGAGGCGATAATTCGCCTCATCAACGATAGTTGGGGGCGGACATGAGCAAATCACCTCGCAAGTCTATTGTCGCCAGCTTCGGGCTGCTTTCCGCAGAGCTGGAGAATGATCAGGCTGCGGATCAACAGCAGCCGTCGCTGGCCCCTGCTCCCGTTGCCGGTAATCGTGTCGGAGCAGGTGTGATCGGTGCGGCCCATCGGGCCATCGATGACATCAGGACAGAGCGAGATCGTTTGAAGGCTATCGTTGAGTCGGGCGGTGGTGCGGTTCGCGAATTGGATCCTTCGCTCATCGACCCCTCCCCTTACCCGGACAGACTGCCGGATGATGACGGGACGAGCTTCGAGATGTTCAAGCGGTCGATCGAGACTGAGGGGCAAAAGATTCCCGTCCAGGTCCGCCATCACCCCTCGTCTCCTGGTCGTTACCAGATCGTCTACGGTCACCGACGCTGGCTCGCTGCCATGCAGCTCGGCAGGCCCGTTCGCGCCCTCGAGATGGAAATTTCCGATCTTGATCTTGTTCTGGCGCAGGGCATTGAAAATGCTGGCCGCCAGGATCTGACCTGGATCGAGCGCGCGTTGTTTGCATCGCGAATGGACGACGCGGGGATCAAGCCGCGCTACATCTACGCCGCGCTTTCGATTGAAGATGCCGAACTTGCCCGAATGCGCAACGTCTACCGGGTCGTTCCTGCGGACATTATCGAGGCCATTGGGCGGGCGCCGAAGATCGGGCGGCCACGCTGGCTCGATCTCGCCAAGACAGTTGCTGGCAATCCAGGAATCCTCGATTCGATTCGGGCGGCATTAAGCATAAAAGCCGACAGTACCGAGACATCCGACCAGAGGTTTCAGCGCGTCCTTAATGCCATCAAACCAGCCGCCCAAAAGGGCGTTGAACCAATTCCGATTTCGGATGGTAGCGGAACGAAGTTTGGCGCCCTGGTGGTGTCCCCGAAAGAGGTCCGGATTTCGGCCCAGGGATCACTCGGAATTAAATTTCTGAAGTTTGTCGAAGCGGAGCTGCCAGAACTTGCTGAGCGCTTTGCCCGTCAGCGAGAATACGAATCCTGACAGCTGTCAGGGATTTGGAAATAAAGAAAGGAAGCGCTGCAAAAGAAAAAGGCCCCCAAACGTTGCCGTCGTGGAAGCCTCTCTCTCTGTGTGACAACTAGAGAATCGCATTTCCCCGAATCCCAGTCAAGAGTCTTTGGCACCGTATTTTGGTGAGCGGATTTCTTTTGCCTCATAGAAGGTGAAGAAAAATGCAAAGTGATGTGACGACGCCCTTTGGGCGGCGGCCGATAACGCTTGCTCTGGTGAAACGACAGATCGCCACAAAAGAGATCAAGCCGGGCAAGTCGGCAGATAAATGGAAGATCTTCCGCGACGCTTCAGAAGCGCGCGAACTGCTCGGCCTCCAGGATCGCAGCTTGGCGATCCTGGACGCGCTTTTGAGCTTCTATCCTGAAAATGAGCTGCGTCAGGACGCTCAGCTTGTCGTGTTCCCATCGAACGCTCAGCTAACACTGCGTGCGCACGGTATTGCCGGCGCCACACTTCGCCGACATCTGGCGTTTCTCGTCGACGCCGGATTGATCGTGCGAAAGGATAGCGCCAATGGCAAACGTTACGCCCGAAAGGACAAGGCAGGGACGATCGAAAGCGCGTTCGGATTTGATCTCTCACCTTTGCTCATGCGCGCTGAGGAACTTGCGGGCATCGCGCAAAAGGTAGCCGCGAATCGACTAGCGTTAAAAAGGGCAAAGGAAAGCCTCACAATATGCCGCCGCGACGTCCGTAAGCTCATCACGGCCGCGATCGAAGAGGGCGCCGACGGGGATTGGGAGAAAATCGAGTCCGTGTTCGTCGAATTGATCCGCCGCCTGCCACGCTCCCCGAGCCTCCCTGATTTGGCCGATTTGCTCGACGAAATGAAAATACTGCAGGAAGAAATCCTCAACATGCTGGATTTTCACGGGAAAACAGAGAATTATAGCACCAATGATGCCCACAATGAGCATCACATACAGAATTCAAATACCGAATCCTTCAATGAACTTGAACCTAGCTCTGAAAAAGAGCAGGGGGCGCGGGCGAGCCAAAGCCGTGACCAGAAGAGCGAGCCGATGAAGGCATTTCCGCTGGGAATGGTGTTGAGGGCATGCCCCGACATCACGGCATACGGGCCTGGCGGAGCGATTGGTAGCTGGCGAGATCTGATGGCGGCGGCGGTCACCGTGCGATCGATGCTGGGTGTCAGTCCATCAGCCTATCAGGAGGCTTGTGAGACAATGGGACCGGAAAATGCGGCCGCCACTATCGCCTGCATCCTTGAACGGGCAGGGCATATCAACTCGGCTGGCGGCTATCTTCGCGATCTTACGGCGAGAGCGCGGCAAGGTGAATTCTCGCTTGGTCCGGTTCTCATGGCGCTGCTAAGAGCGCACGGAGGCGCTGCCGGGAAGACCGGATGAGTCGATAAAACCCTGACAACTGTCAGGGTTTTTCGTACCGTGATTTCTGGCTCCTGACCTCGGCGCTGCCAAGCAAATTTCGATCACTGAAAACGGACGGCGCATCCTTCGCTGGGCACCGTAAAGTTAACCGACGGCTGATGAAGATGTGCGTACATGGGCCATGTCAGAAGTTGCTCGTGATCCGCTTTATCGTCGCCACCGCTTTCCCGCTGAGATCATTGCGCACGCGGTATGGCTCTACTTTCGCTTTCCGCTCAGCCTGCGCA
>NZ_ATTQ01000036.1 GCF_000419765.1 Rhizobium mongolense USDA 1844
TGCGCAGGCTGAGCGGAAAGCGAAAGTAGAGCCATACCGCGTGCGCAATGATCTCAGCGGGAAAGCGGTGGCGACGATAAAGCGGATCACGAGCAACTTCTGACATGGCCCATGTACGCACATCTTCATCAGCCGTCGGTTAACTTTACGGTGCCAAGGCTGTGTCTGGGAGCGATTTCAATGCCCGTTTGCTATTCGGCACCGGTCCGACTGCCGACTCCTTCAGGGAGGGGGAATTCGCCGCAACATCGGTCAATTGCCTGGACCGCGAGCCGCTCGAGGCTGCATGAGGCATGTCTATGCCGTGCCTTCCCGAAAGCCCTCTACAAAGGCCGAGCCCGCATCGAAGAGACCGTTGGAAAACTGAAGCGCTTCAAACGTATCGCACTACGATGCGAGAAGACGGCAATAAATTTCGCCTCTTTCCTCGCAATCGCCGCAAGCTTCATCTTGATCAAATCCGTCCACACCGCCTAGGGCCCGCCAGTCGCTCAGACGTCATGCACGATTCATATTTAGTCATTCGGTCGCTACTGTAAGCCTGGGAGACCGCTTCAAGAAGTCGATCCCAGATGCCAGCCTTTCGCCAGCGAACGAAGCGTTGTAGCACGTGGTTGGCGGACCATAACGCTCCGGAATTTCCGACCGCGGCGAACCTGTGCGGACGTGCCAGAGGACGCCGTCTCAGGAAGCGCCGATCATCGACGCGGGGAACGCCATGAGGCCTATGCGGCAACAGCGGTGATATGATCGACCATTCTTGGTCCGGGAGTTCCTAGCGACGAGTCATCGAAGGCTTTCTTATTCGGATGCCTTGAATCACGCAGGGCGCACACCAAGCAATTTAATGAGTTTACTGTTCAGTAGTCCTCAATTCTCGCCGGACCCGATCCACTTCGAAGCATCATTGCGGAAAAGCTGCTCTCCAAAAGGCGGGCTTTCAACTCTCTATGATGGGCGCTATCCCAAAGATCATGATGCTCATTGGGATCCTCTTGGTGATCGAATAGCTCTCCTATCCCAACATCATGATATACGTTCAGTTTGTGCCGACCATCATAGTACATCGATGCCCGAGAGCCTCGGCTCCCCCGAAAACGGAGGGAATTGTAATACTCACTGACGACGAATGACTTGTGATTGTCCAGTGAGGTGTTGCCACGCAGCATCTGGTCGAGTGATAGCCCTTGCATGGCCTTGGGGACGTCGAGCCCGGATAATGAAAGCAACGTCGGGGCAATATCGACCAGTTCGACAAGCGCGTTCGATACTAAGCCATGCACTGGGCTGCCTGGCACGGAGATTATAAGTGGGACATGCACCACACCCTCGTAGAACCGGCAGCCTTTGTAGAGCAGGCCATGGTCACCCATCATATCACCGTGATCGCTTATGAAGACGATGATCGTGCGATCCAGCTGCCCGGTTTCCTTCAGCACGTCGAGTATGCGGCCAACCAGATCGTCCACCTGAGCGACTTCCGCGTGGTAAGCCGCTCTCATCTCCCATATGTTGAAGCTGGTAGGCGGTGCCTCATGGGTGGGGCCCGCCAATTCATCGGTGTGTGCTTCACCCACGTCTTGTTCCGCGCGCCAAGGATCCACCGCAGACTTCGCCTGCTGATCCACTTTTTCGAATTTCTTCTGGTGTTCGAGATCGATCGGTTTGAAGGCGGGGTCCGGCATGTCGGCAGGATTGAAACGCCTCAAATAGTCTTCCGGAGGATTGAGCGGCGGATGAGGCGCATCGATGTTGATAGCCAGGTACCAGCTGCGCTCAGAATGCATCTCGATAAAACGCTCAGCCCGATCGCCTGCCCAACGAACCTGTCGGTATTCAGCTGCCGGCCCCGGTCCATAGTGCTGGTCCTGATATGGTTTGTAATAGGTCTCGGGGTTCACCCCTTTATCCCATAACCAGGCATGATAGTCGTGGTCGCCCGACCACTCCGGAAATGGCTCAGGGCTCCAGTAAAACTCGTTATATCCGTCGTCAGGACGCCTTTCTATCATTTGCCGAGTGGCGGACAGATGCAGCTTTCCGATGTGGCCTGTGTAATATCCGGCATTCGCCATCAGTTTTGGAAGCAGAACAAGATGAGGCGGAAAGGTACCTGCGCCGTTCTGATGCACCTGATGCGCGATCGGGTACATCCCTGTCAGGAAACTCGTCCGGCTCGGCGTGCAGATCGGGCTCTGGCTATATGCGCGAGCAAAAACTGTACCTCTCGCCGCTAACCGGTCGATGTTGGGCGTTTGCGTGCCTTTGAACCCCAGACATTGCAATGTGTCCCAGCGCTGCTGGTCACTGCAGATCCAAACAATATTGTAGTTGCGCAACTCTCGTCTCCCCCCGCGTAGAATTCGGAAAATCGGCCTGAGCATCATCCAGGGCAGCCTTGGGGTTCTTGCTCCCGACAACCGCCTCTTGCAGGGTGCGGCCGAGCTGGTCGCCAATTTCCTTGAATTCGGGAATGCGCGGATAATACCACTCCGGCGCACCGCGCAGAGTCTCAGCACATGTTTCCGCGAACGATCCATGGCCATAATCGTAGTCATGCTTTGCCTGGTTTCGGGGTCAGAGTTATCTGCCGTTCATCGCCGATGATGTAGTGTCGAAAATTTCCACAACGTTTATAATTTTTGTAGATTTTTCATTCCAAGTTTCGCTTGCCACCAGAAACACAATTCTGCGCGGCGTCCGGTTGTTAGGCGAAGTCCAACTTGGCCTGCTGTTTCGATCTAGGTGTCGGAAGGTGCCCGATCGATTGAGGTCCGCGTGACACGCGGCCTAGGATGTGGCGTGGGAGTGAGGGGTGGGACTGGAAATGTTTTTATGCCCCTTCAGGCACTCGGCAATGGATTCACTCAAGCGGGCCATTGAAGGCATGAGCCTGGCCGATCCGGCTTCCGGCCAAGGGCCTGCGGAGCTCAACAACAGCACCTCATGGGCAACCTCGGTGATCGCGGATTTTTCACGTGTGGTGATTGCGAGAGTATGCGCACCTCTGTCGCGAGCCGTCCTCAGAAAAGCTACGGTCTCCTCGCTCATTCCCTCATAGGAAATGCCGATAGCAAAACTCGAAGCATCAAGCCCGTGTGCCAGGCCGCGCGCTATAGTCACGGTACCGGTTGAATGAATAGGGATCCCGAGCCAGATCAGGCGATGGGTCAATAGCTCAGCACAGATTGCAGATACGCCCATGCCAAAGGCTTCAACGCGCGTTGCTCTTCGCAACCTCTCCGTTACGCCTTTGATCTGTTCATAGTCGAGAAGGCGAGCTGCGGCCACGACGGAATGCTGGGGAGCAGCACTCAGGTTGGCAATTTCCGGCCTTACATGTTTATCGTCACTCCCAAGGTACTGCGTGGCTCGGCGGGCTTTGTCGCGTCGCGGGCGCCCCCGAATGCGCAGGAACGCATGTTTGCGATTCGCGCAGCTTGAAGACCGATCACGCTGTCCTCGATGATAAGGCATTCGCCGGGAGACACGCCCATGACCTCGGCCGCTAAGAACAGCACGGAGGGGTCTGGCTTGCGGATACCGTTTCATCGGAGGAGAGGAACCGCGAGCTAACAAATCCCAAGAGATTAGCGGACCTCATGCGGTGGATGAGCTCGAAACGAGATGTATTCGATGCGGCACAAAAGGGAATGGTAAGCCACTGGAGCAGTTCAATCGCGCCAGGTGTTGCCGATCGGTTCGCAGAGGCAGCCAGCTGGATCTCAACCCCGACTATTTCCATAAAGTTTTCTGGCAGGCTTACCCCGAGATTGCTCTCTAAACGCGGCTGTTGATCGTCCCGCTCGACTTTCGGAGAGCGTGCGGTGATTTCATCCGCTTGTACGTTGACCCCTTGCGCGGCGAGCGTTGTCGAGATCACCTCCGATGCTATGATTTCCGTCTCCGCAAGCGTGCCGTCGAAATCGAAGATGATCAATCGACGCCGAGGCCGATCGGAAGTCTTGACTGAGTGTGCGGCCGTCATTTCGGGTCACCGGGGCGAATGACAGGCAGCATTTCAAGTTCCTCGTGACGATGGACCACGACATCTGTTCCGTCCAGCATCACGACATCATATGAGGGCGCGGCAGCCACGAATATAGGCTTGCCATATTGTTCCCAATCGAGAACGATATGCTGCGCCGTGCCCCGGCTGGCGGTGAAAGGTATCCCCGACAAGCTACCTGCTGCAGCAACATGCCGATGACCGCAAAGCATGTGGCGGACCGATGCATTCCGCCTGACGATGGAAAAGAACCGTTCGGTCTCCTTCATACCGCCCATTCGGAAGCCAGGCACATGCAGGTCCCCAGGCGTATGATGCATAGCGACCACGACCCGGCGACCGGCGGCGTGAACAAGCTGCTCTTCGAGCCATTCAAACCGGCCGCCGTCGAGACAACCGAAATGGCTTATGTCGTCCTTCGTGTCGAGCAGGACCACGTGCCAATCGTCGAGATCGATTGCCGTCTGAACGAAGCCTTCTCCACCGAAAACGCCTCGAAACGCACTGCGGTCATCATGGTTGCCGATCGTCAGATAAACGGGCAGCCGAACCTTGGACAAAATCTCGCGCAAGAGCGCGTAAGCGGCCGGATCACCTGTATCGGCAAGATCGCCGGTGATCAGGATGAGCTTCGCGTCTGCGTGTACACGTGACACGTGGTCCAGGGTGTCACGCAATCGCTGCGCCGGATCGATACCGTAGAGCGTCTGGCCAGGTGCGACAAAATGGGGGTCTGTTATATGAATGATTTTCTGCATTGCTAGACACCTACATTTGCCCGACTCCATCCCGGAGCCGGGCAAGGGAAACGGGGTGAAACGGCTAATTGATCAGGCTGTTCGTTGTTGTGACCATCTCTTTCAGGCCTTCATCCGCCGACAGAGCTCCGGGTTGGACTTGATCGATGATCTTACGCAGCGCACACCAGATTTCGAAAAGGTTGGGTATGTTGATGAAGATACTGCAAGCTCGACCGCGGAGAGGTCAGCGGCGAGCTTGTCCGGACTGATCTCGGCTGCCATTGAGGCGGACTGTTCCAAAAGAGCAAGGAGATCATCCCGATGCTTCGAATGAAGGCTCTCCGAGTACATTTCGATCTTTTGCGTGATGACGTCCGAGAAGCTTGCCCGGGTCCCGAGGTGCGGATCGTCAATTATTGTGCTTGGCCGTTCCTGTACGAGAACCCAATTTAGTGCCAAGACCCCATCCGATCCAGAAAACACGATTTCCAGCTCCGAGCCAGTAGATTGCTTTGACGCTATCAAGAAGCCCGCGTCCGCCAGAGATCTGCAGTCCTTATCAACAGCGTTTGCAAATGCAGCAATATCGACATGATGAACGTCAACGTCGTTTGGCACACGATGGATGAACTGCGAAAGCACGCTGCTTCCAGCTAGCCAGCTATCTTTTGATCGATTAGACGAAATGGCGGCTAGAGCAGTCCGGAGAAGGTCGGAAATCATAGGCTCGTCGCCCTACGGAATAATGAGAACAGCCTATATGTTACGTCTCCGTTGGGATATGTCACGGACCCCAGCATCAACGAGGTGAGATCGTTGTCAGCTGTGATTTGTTCGAGAAGGTCGTCCCGGGCGTTAGTGCCGAACCCTAGAAGGATATAACCTTTGTCCGTAAGAAATCCCGGGCCTTCCGATAGAAATCTCTTGAGTAGGTTGTAGCCTGGATCAAACGCTCCACGCTCGAGGTCATCGACATATTCGCACTCCTCTGGAGCGAAGTTCGATGGGTAGTTCCAAAAAACGATGTCGAACTTCCTCCGATGTGGGATGTTACTGAAGATATCGCTTTCGATGACCTCGACGTTCCTAATGTCGTTTCTTGTGGCATTCTCCAACGTGTTCGCAACAGCGCTCGGATTGATATCACTGGCCAGCACCGACAGCGCGCCAGTCTTTGCCAGCCAGAGACCAGGAAGACCGAAGCCGCAGCCAATTTCCAAGATGGTCTTTCCGGCGAACGCGGGAAAGTTTTCGCAAATCCAACGCCAACTAAGGAAATCTTCGGGAGGAAAAACACGCTCTCGTACGATCAGGTCCAACCCAAACTCTCGCATCTGCCGCGGGAAGGTTCGATGTTGGCTTGCCGTGAGTTTTGTCCTGATTCCATTCAGTTCATTCATATGTCCTCGCCGATGTGGACGCGATAATCGTCGCTGACTCGCCCCCCGTTCGACGTCTTTGACCAAGAAGGCAATTCCAGAGAGGCATCGAAAACAGACCGGCCTCGAGGATAAGGCGGTCCCAAGACGAGAGGAAAGATGCGTGCCGGATGAGGCCTTCTAAGCCGGCGCGATCGCCACGAAGGTAATCTTGGACCGTCGATGTCAGCCCCGACTTAAGTGCGAGCAGGACTGCTTTCCTGTAACAGAAGCGCGCGTGAGCAACGGCGCTACCGTCACTCCAACTGTCCAGCCTCCGTGTACCGCCCCTGCCGCTGAGAACTTTTAGCAACACCTGGAAAGATGAATGGGCGATGCAGCCAGTGTTGAGAGAATTCCAAGCGGCCACTTCGTCACCCATGAAACGTGCCCGAAGTATTCCCAGCTCGGCCTTCATTATTTCATCACTGTCGCTCACATGGACGAGGTTCGTCACCGGGTTGTCGCAGAAAAAAAGACTGCGTACGGTGCCACTCCTAGCCTGGGCTGGCTGACTGTTACCCTTAAGTTCTTGCGAGAGAGGCAGCGCATTCGGTCCGCTCCACATTGTGACGCAAACCGGACGCATGTCAAATATGTCCAGCACGAGTGGCCAGTGCCTCCCTCCGGTCGAACCTGTCAACGAATAGAATGCGTCAATCGACCCACGACTATGAAGCGAGAAGAACCGTTCCGCGAGTTCAAGACTGGTTCGCTGGCGAATAAAGTCGTCGAGCAGGCAGGTAAGACCAGATCGCGCGACCTCTGGGCCATAGACTATCAGCGCACTAGAGGCCATTAATGTATCCCCATAGTTTGAGAGTCGATACGCGCTTCTTCGCTTCCATTGACAGTAATGTTGGTGGCTTTGACGGGCCTCCCTGCGAGCCAGTCGGCGAGACGTGCTGGATACCGAGCGTTAATCACGGCGCCGGGGAGATGCTTCTGCGCCATGAAATCGACGGCACAGGCATCAATCGACGTGTGGCCGAAACGAACAAGATCTTGGGCGGTGATCTGTTCTACGAGTGCGGCAGGATCATCTATCGCGCCGCCGCGATGCACTCCATCCACACTCGTCCAGATGACCAGCCTCGGCGTGCTAGTAAGCCATGCTATCCACGCGGCCACGGCGTCGGATGTGATGTGCCAGGTCCATTCCACTGGGTCAGCCGCAAATAGCAAGCGGGAAGGCAGTAGGACTGGGACTTTCCCGTCTTTCGCGACAGCTCGGCATTCGCCCAGGCTCGCCGATGGGACCAGCTTGGAAGAGAAGGCAGGGTCAGCAAGCATATATCCGGTTTGGTCCTGCGCCAGAGCGCACGCATGATGCGCGGTTGATGGAGTTAATGAAGCTGCCGCATCGATCGCCTCTATTGCTTTGTCCGGGATGCCGCCGCCGGGAACAACCAGAATTCTATGACCATGATCGGCAAGACGCTCAAGTTCGACTACTGCGTGCTTGCATACTGCAAGATCGCGCATGATGCTCCCGCCGAACTTTACAACAGCCGAAAAGCCGTATGGCGGAAATCCTGTAATTGCGCCGTCCATTTCCTAGCCCTCCCAATCCGAAGCAACAAGAACGATCCTGGGATTTCTCGAAGTTTGGCTTAAAGCCGCCGCCCGAACCTTTTTGGGCGATCTGAGGCACACAGGGAAGCCACCCTTGCTATTCTCGTAATGTTTGCAGAACACCATTCTGACCACTTCCGCGGACGTCCGGCAGATACTTAGAAACCAGCTTGTTCATTGCGCAAGCTTATGCGATCTCTCGATCCTAATCGGACGATTCTTACGATGCCTAAGAACCGTGCCCTCAGCGGTCGCAGGTAGCGCTCCTCGGCCAACCTTTGCTCGTCGCGACGATTAGTTGAACAGCTCGCTGGCCGTCAACTTGGTCTTTGATGGCTGCAATGCTTTCTTCCTATTGAACGCAGCCGGAGAACTCGCGCATCCCGACAACCATTGCCCGCATGGAATGGTCAGCCCAGATCACGGTCGAGATACCGGCGTCGCGGTAAACTGAGACGGGTGCCCTGTAATATCCCGTCGGGACGATGACGACCGGCAACCTGTTGTTCCACTCTCTGGCAAAGACCAGAATATCATCCGCGACAACTTTGCGGGAATGGATCAGGATGGCGTCGGCGCCGGCCTCCGCACAGGCATCGGCGCAAGCCATCGTTGCGTCCAATCCATGGCGAGCGATTTGGGTTTCGACGCGGGCGACGACGACGAAGTCCGGTCCAGTCGTATTCTTAACAGCCTTCAGATGACCGGAAAAATCCTCGATAGCGGCCAAGGGGTGACTGTCCCCGTCAAAGGAGTTCATCTTCGGAAAGCGTCTTCCCTCAAGGCAGATTCCGGCGGCACCGCATTCCTCAAGCTTGCGTGCCACAAAACAGGCGTCTTCGAAATTGCTAAGACCGCTGTCGCAATCGACAAGGACGGGGATATTGATTGCGTCGACCATGCGTTCGACGATGTTGACGATCTGTGTCCAGTGCACTTCGCTGGCATCCCGATAGCCGAGAGCTGAATAGATCGAACGCCCGGACGCCCAAAGGCCCTTGAACTCGGCACTTTCGGCGATCACCGCCGAAAGGCAGTCATGGGCTTCGGTCAAAAATGTGAGGCCGCTTGAAAGAATGAGGTTACGAAAGATCATCGATGAGCTGTTCGCCGACAACAATTCGGCGTTCGCCAAAGATGTAGACGTCTGGTTCATTCTCATGCCTCCTTCTTTGAACTGAAGGTGAACCTCCTTCCAAGAAAAAGCAACTAACATACTGAAAATACTTACAAATATATCGCAAAATATATGGGTCTTCCTCACTTTCTGTGGTTAACAGACCGTTAGCAATGATGCCGGTATCGGCTGGTATGCGAACGAAATCGAAGGCCCGGTCCGGGCATTAAAGTGCAGAGCGTCATATCCAGCGAACAGGGTGATTGGGTTGTGTCTGCTTGCGGGCCAGAGTCTGGCATATGCCCAGATTGCCGACATCAGAGCAGAAGTCGGCACGGCTGGTCGTACCGCAGGCTTCAAGACCTGCCGATCCAAGGTAATGCCGTGACGGTGAAGCTCCAGTTGAGCCGCTGGCGTTGCACATATCGGCAGTGCAGACGGTAAACGTTCACTGACCGGGTCCCAGCGATAGCCTCCCCCTATGCCCGCAGGACAACGAGGGTCGCCGAAATGGTCGGACTTCTTGGCCACAATACGGGCGGGCGGCCCGGCGAACGCTTGATGAAGCGGCTTGGGATGTCGATCAGCGACGACACCATCCTTCGGCACTTGAAGCGCAATGCTGCACGAGCCGACGACGACGCCCCGCCGCGGATCGTCGGCATCGATGACTGGAGTTGGAGGAAATCATGGCGCTACGGCACGATCATCGTCGATCTTGAGCGTCGAAAGGTCGTGGACATTCTCGAAGATCGGAGCGTGATAAGCGTTGCACAATGGTTGAAGCGGAACCCCCTCTATTGAGGTCGTGAGCCGAGATCGATGCGGGCTTTACGCGCATGCGGCTCGTGAAGGGGCGCCGCAAGCGTCTCAGGTGGCGGATCGCTTTCATCTCGTTCAAAATTGCGGCACGCTATCGAGGAACAGATGAGCCTTTGCGGCCGCGCTACCGGCCGAGCATTACTGCCTGATGGGGACATCGAAATCTATAATGACGATCGAGCTTCGGATGACAAACGCCTCCTGGCAACCTGGCGCCGAGCCGAGAGGCCGGGAAAGGATAAAGATGATGCGGTACCGGCTCGGATCCATCTTGCCGACAAAACATATGACAATGCGCCCGGAACGCTGACAATAATCAGGCGCGCAAAGTCGATGCCCTCAACAGGGATCACCAACGTTTGCTGTTTTGCGCAGCTTTTCCATACGATTTCGCGGTATATTTCGTAGCTGAGCTTCGACGAAACTCGAAGAATGGATCGATGATGCCATTCACTCCGGGCTCGCTTCCTTGGCCCGTTTTGCCCGCGTTCTTCGCCGTGATATCGACGCCGTCTGTAACGCCATCGATCTGCCCTGGACAATGGTCAGGCAGAAGGTCAGATCAACCGACTGAAGACGATTAAGCGCGCAATGTATGGCAGAGCGGGCCCAGAGCTTCTCAGGGCGCGGATGATGCCGATCAAATTGGCCGATCTCCACACAAAGTGAGGAAGACCCAAATCAAATGGCAAGCGACACCAGCACCAAATCCAACGGGCGGCATGATGTTCATGCTCCGTTCGACCTTAGCGTATGTGTGTGGAAGGCTCCCGCGTTGAGGGAAATTAGCTTCGTTATGCAGCGCATCTCGAGTGCAGTCGTGTGTCCGGCCTTTGATGCAGCCATCTACCGACTGCTGGCCTTGAAGGGTTCCGCCAGGATCGTGCCCCCAATCGATTAGACGGACTTTTGACGTCCGCTACGCTAAACGGGTTCGGCCGATCCATCGGGATCGAGTTGCTGCCTTCAGTTGCCTCTTTCGCCTCAAATTTCGAGCGGCCTCAGCTGCTTACGGGCTGAACCGCTCTCAGATCGTTGATTTCCTCGTATTCGCCGCCTCGCTTCATGATCGACCATGCAATGCGAGCCATCTTGTTGGCAAGAGCAACGGCTGCGACCTTTGGCGGCCGGCGGCGCAGCAAGCCGCCAATCCAGCCAGTACCACTGCCTCCATCCCGGCGAATGTAACGCAAGACCGAGGTCGCGCCGAGTATCAATAATTGCCGGATATATCGATTTCCTTGCTTGCTTATGCGGCCGAGACGGGTCTTTCCGCCGGATGAGTTCTGTCGCGGTACCAAGCCAAGCCAGGCGGCAAAATGTCTTCCCGACTTAAAAACCTGCGGATCAGGGACGATCGAAGAAAGTGCCGACGCCGTGACAAAGCCCACCCCCGGGATGGTTTCCAACCGATTCGACAGATCGTTTCGGTAATGCCAGGAAATCAGTTTCTTTTCGATCGCCTGAAGGCGCTGCGCTAGATCGCAGACCAAATTTGCCAGCGCTTCCAGGACAAACCGGGCGAGCTCCGGCAGATCCGAGCGCTCACCTTGCGCAAGTTCCCGAACGATACGCGACATCTGGCTGATGCCCACGCCAATCGAAATGCCAAGTTCGGCAAGCTGGGCGCGGATCGAGTGCAGGAGCATCGTACGCTGCTTAATGAGCAGGGCTCTTGAGCGGTGCAGCATCGTTGCCGACTGCTGCTCAACGGATTTGACTGGCACAAACCGCATCGTCGGCCGCATCACGGCTTCGCAGATCGCCTCCGCGTCCGCGGCGTCATTTTTCTGCCTTTTCACGTAGGGCTTCACATAAGCCGGCGGCATCAGCCGCACGTCATGCCCGAAGGCCGAAAGTTGTCGCGCCCAGTAATGGGCGGTCCCACAAGCCTCAATGCCGATGAGGCAAGGCGGAACCTGCGCGAAGAATTTCAGCATCTGTTGGCGACGTAACTGTCGTCGCACCACGACATTGCCGTCGACATCAATCGCATGAACCTGGAACACCGATTTCGCTATATCGATGCCTACGGTAGAAATCTCTTCCATTTGAACGCTCCCGGTTTGTCCATCCTAACCGATGCCACCCTAGCACCGGCGGAGCGGGAGCCTTCCATCCCATCGATTTTGAGCAACTCTTGTTCCGACCCCTAACCCGATACACCCGAGTCATAACGCCGCGTCCGCCACCGGTTTTGCCCCGGTTACATCTGCCATCCTGTTGGAAATCCGACATCGTCGGAAATCCGACATTGATCGGATAGGAGCCGCCTCGCGGCCGTGCCCTCCCCCACCACCGGGCATACGGGTCACGTACCACGACGGTTCGACCGAATTAAGCTTGGGCGGAGACGTAGAGGCGGGGAAGACCGAGCTCGTCGAAGTAGTGGTCGCGCAGATCCTGTTAGACCGCCAGGTGTCCAGACATGCGCCAGAACCCCGTTGGCGAACCGGCGGCAACCGCAAGCACTCGCGGCGCGGACCTCGGCAAGCCGGCGACTGAAGGCGGCGGGCTCCGGCAGATCGGCGATCTCGCCGAAGAAGTTCAGCTGCCCGCTTTATAGGCGGCCTTCCAGGAAGAGGCCGCTCGAAGCGGCGCTTGCCGGGCTCAATACCGGTGGACTGGGCGCGAAGTCCGCGGTGCTGCAGCATGTGATCCGCTCCTTCGATCCCTGTATTGACTGCACCGTGTATTAAGATGCAGTTGGCGCCGCGCGGCGGCGGTAAGACAGTTTTCGGCGGTGAAAGCCCACTTTCCGGCCCCCCCTTTCGCCATGCCGACCGCCCACCGAGCGGCCGTTTAAAAAATACGCCATACATTTCAAATGTGTAGCAAGAAAATGGTCGAAATGATGTAAATTGGCCCGCTACTTGCTGCAAGCATTTCTGACAGAGCCTGGCGTCCATCCGGGCGATGCGATGGGGGATGAAATTGCTGGAGGAGCAACATGGCAGCTGCCGAAACCTTATATGACGTCATTCGTCGCCAGGGGATCACCCGGCGCAGTTTCACCAAGTTCTGCAGCCTGACGGCCGCGAGCCTCGGTTTCGGCCCGGGTGCCGCGACAGCGATGGCTGAAGCACTCGAGACCAAGGAACGCGTTCCCGTCATCTGGATGCATGGGCTCGAATGCACCTGCTGTTCGGAGAGCTTCATCCGCTCGGCCCATCCGCTCGTCAAAGACGTCGTGCTGTCGATGATCTCGCTCGACTACGACGATACGATCATGGCGGCCGCCGGCCATCAAGCGGAGGCGATTCTCAAGGTGACGAAGGAGAAGTACAAGGGCAAGTACATCCTCGCCGTCGAGGGCAATCCGCCGCTCAACGAGGACGGCATGTTCTGCATCGACGGCGGCAAACCCTTCGTTGAGAAGCTGAAGTGGATGGCCGAGGATGCCATGGCGATTATCGCCTGGGGCGCCTGCGCCTCTTGGGGCTGCGTCCAGGCGGCCAAGCCGAACCCGACCCAGGCGACACCGATCGACAAGGTCATCCTCGACAAGCCGATCATTAAGGTACCAGGCTGTCCCCCGATCGCGGAGGTGATGACCGGGGTCGTCACCTTCATCACGACCTTCGGCAAGCTGCCGGAACTCGACAGGCAGGGCCGGCCCAAGATGTTCTATTCGCAGCGCATCCACGACAAGTGCTACCGCCGACCGCATTTCGATGCCGGCCAATTTGTCGAGGAGTGGGACGATGAGGGCGCACGCAAGGGCTCCTGTCTCTACAAGATGGGCTGCAAGGGCCCGACAACCTACAATGCCTGCTCTACCGTCCGCTGGAACGGTGGCGTTTCCTTCCCGATCCAGTCAGGCCACGGCTGCATCGGCTGCTCGGAAGACGGGTTCTGGGACAACGGCAGCTTCTATGACCGGCTGACGAACCTCCGCCAGTTCGGCGTCGAGGCCAACGCCGACAAAATCGGCATGACCGCCGCCGGCATCGTGGGTGGCGCAATCGCCGCCCATGCCGCGGTGACCGCCTTCAAGCGCGTGACCATCAAGCGCGAAAAAGCCGACGCATCATAATCACTCTCGGGGAGGAACAGCATCGTGACAATTCAAACACCCAACGGCTTCACACTCGACAATTCGGGCAAGCGCATCGTCGTCGATCCCGTCACCCGCATCGAGGGACATATGCGGGTGGAGGTCAATGTCGACGAGAACAACATCATCCGGAATGCGGTCTCGACCGGCACCATGTGGCGCGGCATCGAAGTCATCCTAAAGAACCGCGACCCCCGCGACGCATGGGCCTTCACGGAGCGCATCTGCGGCGTCTGCACCGGCACGCATGCGCTGACCTCTGTACGCGCGGTCGAGAATGCGCTCGGCATCACCATCCCGGACAATGCCAATTCGATCCGCAACCTGATGCAGCTGGCGCTGCAGGTCCATGACCATGTCGTGCACTTCTACCATCTTCATGCGCTCGACTGGGTGGACGTGATCTCTGCGATCTCGGCCGATCCGAAGGCGACCTCGGCGCTCGCGCAGTCCGTGTCCGACTGGCCGCTTTCCTCTCCAGGCTATTTCAAAGACATCCAGACCCGGCTCAAGAAATTCGTCGAGTCAGGCCAGCTCGGACCCTTCAAGAATGGCTATTGGGGCAATGCATCCTACAAGCTGCCGCCGGAGGCCAATCTCATGGCGGTGGCGCATTATCTGGAGGCGCTCGACTTCCAGAAGGAGATCGTCAAGATCCACACGATCTTCGGCGGCAAGAACCCGCATCCAAACTGGCTGGTCGGCGGGGTACCCTGTCCGATCAATATCGACGGTACTGGTGCGGTCGGCGCGATCAACATGGAACGGCTTAACATGGTCACCTCGATCATCGACCAGATTATCGAGTTCAACGACAAAGTATACGTTCCCGACATCATGGCCATCGGCTCCTTCTACAAGGACTGGCTCTATGGAGGCGGTCTGTCGGGCAAGAACGTGCTAGCCTATGGCGACGTACCCGAGCACGTCAACGACTACTCCGAGGCAAGCCTGAAGCTGCCGCGCGGCGCGATCATCAATGGCAATTTCGCCGAAGTGCTGCCGGTCGACCTTGAGGATCCGGAGCAGATCCAGGAATTCGTCACCCATTCCTGGTACAAATATCCCGACGAGACAAAGGGCCTGCACCCCTGGGACGGGGTTACCGAGCCACATTACGAACTCGGCCCCAGCGCCAAGGGGACGAAGACCAATATCGAGCAGCTCGACGAGGCCGCTAAATATTCCTGGATCAAGGCGCCGCGCTGGCGCGGCCATGCCATGGAGGTCGGGCCGCTCGCCCGCTGGGTCGTCGGCTACGCCCAAAACAAGGCGGAGTTCAAGGACCCGGTCGAAAAGGTGCTCAAGGATCTCGGCCTTCCGGTTTCAGCCCTCTTCTCGACACTCGGCCGCACGGCAGCCCGTGGGCTCGAATCGAGCTGGGCCGGCCACCAGATGCGCTATTTCCGGAACAAGCTGATCGCCAATATTAAAACCGGCGACTTCTCTACGGCCCATGTCGACAAGTGGAAGCCGGAAACCTGGCCCAAGGAGGTCAAGGGCGTCGGCTTTACCGAGGCCCCGCGTGGCGCGCTCGCGCACTGGATCAAAATCAAGGACGGCAAGATCGACAACTACCAGTGCGTCGTGCCCACCACATGGAACGGCAGCCCCCGCGATCCGGCAGGAAATATTGGCGCCTTCGAGGCTTCGTTGATGGATACGCCGATGTCAGACCCCACCCAACCGCTCGAAATCCTCAGGACCATCCATTCCTTCGATCCGTGCCTAGCATGCTCGACGCATGTCATGAGCCCGGACGGTCAGGAAATGGCCAAGGTCCAGGTCCGGTGAGGAGGACAAGTCATGACTATCCACGAAACTCTCGCAGCCGCCGACGCCCACGGCGAAAAGGCCGTCGAGCGCCAGAGCATCTATGTTTACGAAGCCCCGGTGCGCATCTGGCACTGGGTCAACGCCGTCTCGATCCTGACGCTCGCGCTAACCGGCTATTTCATCGGCTTGCCGCTGCCTTCCGTGCCGGGCGAGGCCATCGCCAGTTTCCTGATGGGGTATATCCGCTTCATCCACTTCGCGGCGGGGCAGGTCCTTGCCGTGTTCCTTATCCTCAGGGTCTACTGGGCCTTTGTCGGCAATATCCATGCCCGCCAGATCTTCTATTTGCCCTTCTGGAGCGGCCGCTTCTGGAAGGAATGGCTGCATGAGGTGCGGTGGTACACGTTCTTGGCCCGGCAGCCGAATGATGTCGGCCACAATCCTCTTTCCCAGTTCACCATGTTCCTGATGTTCACCCTGCCGCTCTTCTTCATGGTGATCACCGGCTTTGCGCTCTACAGCGAGGGTGTCGGCCGTGACAGCTGGGAATATGCTCTCTTCGGCTGGGTGTTCTCGATCTGGCCCAACAGCCAGGACATCCACACATTCCACCATCTCGGCATGTGGGTAATCCTCGTCTTCGTCATGGTTCACATTTATGTGGCGATCCGCGAAAACATTATGAGCCGCCAGAGCATCATCTCGTTGATGATTTCCGGCGAACGGCTCTTCAAGGACAGGGAGGACTGAATGGTCGCCCCAAATCCCTTGGCCTCTTCGCCTTTCCCGCGGATTCTCGTGCTTGGCATGGGCAATATCCTCTGGGCCGATGAAGGCTTCGGCGTGCGCGCCGTGGAAACCTTCCACAAGGCGTATCGGGTGCCTGACAACGTCACCATCCTCGATGGCGGCACGCAGGGGCTCTATCTCGTGCAGTTCGTCAATGGACACGATCGTTTGATCGTGTTCGACGCCATCGACTACGGCCTCGAGCCGGGCACGATGAAGATCGTGGAAGACGACGAGGTGCCGAAATTTACTGGCGCCAAGAAGATGAGCCTGCATCAGACCGGCTTCCAGGAGGTGCTGAGCGCCGCTGACCTCATGGGGCACTATCCCGATCGGCTGGTTCTCGTCGGGTGCCAGCCGCTGGATCTCGAGGACTGGGGCGGCCCGCTGACGACGCCGGTCAAGGCAGTCATACCACGCGCGATCGAAACGGCAGTAGGAATACTGCGGGACTGGGGCGTCGTCGTCACTGCGCGACCGGAAGGAGCAGCGGTTCCGCCACTACTTGAAAACGACATCGATTTCGAACGTTACGAGCGACGAGCCGAATCGGCCGCATTGCGCTATTGAGGAGGATTTCATGAATTTCCGTAGGTTTGCGGCGACGCTCGTCGCGATGGCGCTACCGGGCATCGCCCACGCGCATGTCGGCCTTCACACCGACAGCGCGCTTGCCGGCTTCAGCCATCCGTTCAGCGGTCTCGATCATATCCTGGCGATGGTCGCGGTCGGCTTCTGGGCCTTGACGCTGGGCGGTAAAGCCCGATGGATCGTTCCCTTGGCCTTCGTGACGGTCATGGCGGTGGGGGGCGCCCTGGGCACTTACGGCCTCGCTTTTCCAATGGTGGAAACCGGGGTCGCGCTGACCGTCGCGCTGCTCGGTCTGCTGGTTGCTTTCGAAGTGAAGGTTTCAACGTCGGTCGCGGCGACGGTGGTTGGAACATGCGCGCTCTTCCATGGCCACGCCCATGGCACCGAACTTCCGGCGATGGCGCATGCGGGCGGCTATGTGGCGGGCTTCATGGCTGCCACGGTCATCCTGCATCTCACCGGTTTCGGGCTGGCCTTGTTGAGGTTCGGCAACGCCCAGCGAGCGCGGACCGCCGGCGTGGCCATTGCCCTTGCCGGTGTAGTCCTGCTGGCCGGCTGAACTTCTCCCAGGGCTGAGGCCGGTCGGGAGTCGTGTGGGCACCCTGCGCACCGCGGCTCCCGATTTCAAGATCTGGACGACGGAGGAGGAGCATCATGTGCATCGGCATTCCCATGCGGGCCGTCGCCGGCAATGACTTCGTCGCGCACTGCGAGCGACATGGCCGGATATCCTCGATCTCCCTCATGCTGGTCGGCCCACAACCGCCGGGAACCTACCTACTCACCCATCTCGGCTCCGCCATCCGGGTGCTGGACGCCGACGAGGCCCGCGCCATCGACAACGCACTCGCGGGTCTTGCTGAAGCTGTCGAGGGGAGGGCTTTCGAGGCCCTCTTTGCCGATCTCACCTCGCGCGAGCCGGAACTGCCGCCGCATCTGCGTAGCGAGTGAGAAGAAAATCCAAAGTGGAAGGACTTTCCATCCAGATGCCCGCGATACTTTGTGAAGGCGGAAATTTGTCTTCCAGATCAACGGAATCTAACTTTCCCAAGTCTGGCACGCCGCTTGCTTATCATTTCCTTTGAGTGTTTTGCATCGTGATTTGTGGAGGAGACTATGCCATCTGTCCTGGTCCGCGCCCTGAGCGAGCGGTCGCGCCTGCCCCTCATCGACGAGACGAATATCGATGCCTTCCTCGCTCCGGCGGCGGGTGAACCCGACAATGCCGTGCTGTTCTTCACCGGCGATCCGTCGCAGCGGCCGGAAGCCGATGACGTCGCCGTCGTCCTCCCGCATATCCTCCAGGCCTTCCAAGGCCGCTTGCGCGGCGCCGTGGTCCTCCGCACGGCCGAAGACAAGCTAAAGGTCCGCTTTAACGTCGTTGTGATGCCGAGCCTCGCCGTGACTCGTCGAAACCAACCGGTCGGCGTGCTGGGCAAGATCCGCGACTGGTCCGAATATGTCGAGAAGATCAGCGCCTGGCTCGCGCCCGACGCGCCGGTCATGGTGCCCTCGGGCGGATCGAAGGTCGAGATCACCCATGCCGGCAAGGAGATCGTGCGATGAAGGCCGGCTTCTGGGTCGCCCCCGAGGGCGAGGATGCGGCGATGACGGTGATGCCGATCGGCGCCGAGCCGCCGCTGCGTGCACGCAAGCTCAATTTCCTTGCCACCAGCAGCGCCGAGGAAATGATCCGCCGATGTCGG
The DNA here is from genome assembly GCF_000419765.1 of Rhizobium mongolense USDA 1844. Taxonomy (GTDB): domain Bacteria; phylum Pseudomonadota; class Alphaproteobacteria; order Rhizobiales; family Rhizobiaceae; genus Rhizobium; species Rhizobium mongolense. The sequence continues at coordinate 18,601 of NZ_ATTQ01000036.1, forward strand.
CGGACGGCGATGCTCCTGCCGGAACTCGCTGACGCGCTCGCCGTTCAGAAGGCCGATCGGCCGGGCCGGCTATTCGACATCACCGATTTCCCCGACGACGACAAGGAACTGATCGCCCAGACTCTCGGCGAGGGCGAGGTCGCCGGCGTCGCGGCATTGGCGAACGGCATCACGGCCCAGATGCAGGAGGCGGTGATGGCTGGCGTCTGGCGCGTCCGTTTCACCGACGGTGAGGGCCGGCTCATTGTCGACTATGTCGAGGTCGCGACCATTCCCGCCGCTGTCAAACAGGCGTGCTCGGCGCTGCCGGAGTCGATCAGCCACGGGCCGGCGCCGACCGGCGCCATGAACGTCATGCCCGTGCTGACCGAGATCGGTGATCGCATCGCCCGTTACAGCGACGGTGATCCGGGCCATATCATCACCTTCTCGCTCTTCCCGATGAGCCCGGAAGACATGACCTTCCTGCAGGAAACGCTGGGTGCCGGGCCGGTGCAGCTCACCTCGCGCGGCTATGGCACCTGCCGCATCGTGCTGACCGGCGCGCGCAATGTCTGGTCGGTTCAGTTCTACAACGCCATGGACACGATCATCCTCGATACGTTGGAGATCTGCGACATTCCCTCGGTCGCGATCGCCGCCGAGGATGATTTCCGCGACTCCGAGGCGAGGCTGCGTGAGATCGAGGAGGCCTATTTCAAATGAGCGCCTTCGAGAATTTCGGCAAGCGCGAGACCGTGTCGGACGACGACCAGATGGAATGCGGTATCTGCTGGCATGTCTATGATCCCGCTGAGGGTGACCCGGTCTGGCAGATTGCTCCGGGGACGTCGTTTGCAGACCTGCCGGAAGACTGGCGCTGCCCAAATTGCGATGCGCTGCCATCGAAGTTCATGAGGCTAGGTGATGGACGCTGACGTCGCAGAGAGGGCCGAGATCGATCCCGCGCAGGCGCTCGGCCGGCGGCTCGAGGCCTGCTACCGGCACATTTACGCGACCGCCATGGCCGATGTGCCGATCTGCAATCCCGCGCTTGGCATTGCCTCGACCGGTTTTCGGACTTACGGCGGTCGTGCGTTCGGCATCGTGACTACACCATGGTTCATGAATCTCGTGGCAGCGGATCTTCCGCAGGGACCTTCCTCCGCCCCAGCCGCCACCGGTACGACCCTCCGTGTCGGCCTGCCGGCGGGTGAGGTCGGGTTCATTGCCGGTGAACTCGATGCGATTGACCGTGTCGATTCCTGCTCGCTGTTTTCGCCGGTCTTCGAGTTCGCGACGATGGAGGCAGCCCTCGAAACAGCGGACGAAGCGGCCCGGGCCTTCTTTGATCCTGCCACGCTCGAACCGCCGCCCGCCCCGCCCGCGGCGGTCAACCGGCGTGACTTGTTGCGCGGGCATTTCCGCAGGCGCGAGGAGGCGTCGGAATGACGTTCCTTCTCGGGGCAGGCACGATAAGGGTCGACGTAACCGTGTCGCGCGCGCTTGCCTGTTCCGTCGCGGTGAAGGCGAACCGCCCGCAGGGGCTGACGCGCATGTTCGTCGGCCGCAGGCCCGAAGAGGCGCCCCCTCTTGCCGGTCAAGTCTTTTCGCTCTGCGGTTTTGCACAATCCGTAGCGGCGCGGCTCGCCGTCCTGAATGCAGCGGATATGGCGATGAAGGTGGACGAACGGATCGGCTCCGGCGCCGGATTGCTCGCCGAGCGGATTTTCGAAACCTTGCGGGCGCTCATCCTCCATTGGCCATGCCCCCTGCCGGCATCGCTCGGCGCAACCGCCGGTAGACATCTCCGCGAAGCGCTGGCCGCTTCGCAAGAGATCATCGCCGCGGCAAAGGCCGGGCAAATCGACAGGGCGCATTTGGCGGCCGCCGCTGCGCGGCTGTCTGCGGCGGCCAGCGAGCTCGGCATCCCGAGCCAGGGCGACACACCTTTGCCGGAATCAGCCTGCGCCGCGATGTTGCAGGATATAGGCGACGATCGGGTCTTCAATGGCCGGCGGCCCGATCCACTGACCATTAATGACGATTCGGAAGTCATCGCCCGGCTTTGCGCTGAGCCCGGCTATGCAAGCCTGCCGCATCTCCAAGGCCGCGTCGCGGAGACGGGCGCGTATGCCCGGCTCGCCGCCGATGACGTGGAGGCTTCCCATCTGGTCCAACGACTGCTAGCCCGCATCAACGACGTGCGCCTCTGCCTCAAGCAACTGACGGCTCTCGCAGCAACCGGCAAGCACGACGGAGCATCACTCGCCTGCGGCGGGCCCACGCCGGGCGCCGGTGGCTACGGTGCTGTGGAATGCGCGCGTGGCCGGCTCTATCATCAGGCCGAGATCGGCGGCGACGGCAGGCTTTCGTCCTATCGCATCCTCGCCCCGACCAAATGGAATTTTCATCCCGCCGGCCCCTTCGTCGAGACACTGCTGTCGTCACCAGTCGGGACCGATGAGGCCGCCGTGAGATCGGTCTCGCGGCTCGCGGTCCTGTTCGATCCCTGCGTGGCCTTTGAGGTTAATGTTCGTGAGGCCGCCCATGCATGAAATGTCGCTGATGGAGAGTGTGATCGAGATCGTCTGCGACACGGCTCGGCAGAACGGCGCGGCACGCGTCAAGTCGGTCCGGCTCGATGTCGGCGTGCTGAGCCACGTCGAGCCGGACGCGCTGATGTTCTGTTATCAGGCCGTGAGACACGGCACGATTGCTGACGAGGCGACGCTCGAGATCAACCGCATTGCCGGCGAGGGCTGGTGTCTCGACTGCGGCAAGACGGTCGCCTTGGAGGAGCGGTTCGGCGCCTGCCCGGACTGCGGACGGCATCGGGTCCAGATGACGGCAGGCGACGAATTGAAGATCAGGGATATGGAGGTGAGCTGATGTGCACGGTATGCGGTTGCGGGACTTCTTCCATCGAGGGTCACAAGCACGAGGAGGGCGGGCACCGTCACAGCCATGACCACGACCACCATGGCGATGGCGGGCATGGTCATCACCATGCCGCGGACTGCAGCGTCCATTATGGCAAGGGGATCGCCGGCGTCAATGTGCCAGGCATGAGCCAAGAGCGGATCATCCAGGTGGAGAGAGACATCCTCTACAAGAACGACGCTTATGCGGAAGAGAACCGGCGATATTTTGAGCGCCAGGGCATCTTTGCGCTCAACTTCGTCTCGAGCCCCGGCTCGGGCAAGACCAGCCTGCTGGTCCGCACGATCAATGACCTAAAGGACCGCCTCACGATCTCGGTTATCGAAGGTGACCAGCAGACCTCGAACGACGCGGCTCGGATCCGCGAGACCGGCGCCCGCGCCATCCAGATCAACACGGGCAAGGGCTGCCACCTCGACGCCCACATGGTGGGCCACGCGGCTGAGGATCTCGCGCTCGAACCAGGCTCTGCGCTCTTCATCGAGAATGTCGGCAACCTCGTCTGTCCCGCCGCCTTCGATCTCGGCGAGGCCCACAAGGTTGTGGTGCTGTCAGTCACCGAAGGCGAGGACAAGCCGCTCAAATATCCCAACATGTTCGCCGCCGCCGACCTGATGATCCTCAACAAGGCCGACCTGCTGCCGCATCTCGATTTCAATGTCGGCCTCTGCATCGCCAACGCCCTGCGCGTCAATCCGCGCCTCCAGACGCTGACGGTCTCCGCCCGCACGGGAGAGGGCATGGAAGCCTTCTATGCCTGGCTCGAGGCATCTGCCGCCCACCGGGCCGCGCGACCGAAGGTGGCATGAACCATGGCGAGGGCGCTCGCACGACCGATCGAAAACCCGATCCGGCGGCTCAGGCTCCGGGTGCGCGGCGCCGTGCAGGGCGTCGGGTTCCGGCCCTTCGCCTACAGGACCGCGAGGACTATGCGGCTTTCTGGCTTCGTGCTGAACGACAGTGCCGGCGTGCTGATAGAGATCGAGGGTCCGGATGCGGGCCGGTTTCCCGACGCGATCCGGACCCAGGCGCCGCCGCTCGCCCGCATCGACTCGATCCACGTGCTCGAACTCTCGCCGGCCGGTGGCGAGCGGTTCGAGATCCTCGAGAGCCTTGGCGGCAAGAGCGCGACCCGGATCGGCGCGGATGCCGCGACCTGCGCCGAATGCCGGTGTGAGCTGACCGATCCCGCGAGCCGCTTCTTCGGTTATCCCTTCGTCAACTGCACCCATTGCGGCCCGCGCTTCACCATCACTCGCGCGCTGCCCTATGACCGGACGCAGACCTCGATGGCATCGTTTCCGATGTGCCGGGCCTGTGCCTCGGACTATATCGATCCAGAGAACCGGCGCTTCCATGCCGAGCCGGTCGCCTGCCCCGATTGCGGCCCGAGTCTCAGCCATTCGATCGCGGAGATTGCGGCGCGGCTCGAAGGCGGCGCCATCGTCGCGCTCAAGGGCATCGGCGGTTTCCACCTGCTCTGCGACGCCCGCAACGATGCAGCGATCGATTTCCTCCGGCTGCGCAAGGGTCGTGACCAGAAGCCGTTTGCCGTCATGGTCGCCGGCATCGAGGCGGCGCGGCAGTTCGCACGACTGAGCGAAGCCGAAGAAGCCTTGCTGGCCTCGCCCGCGAGCCCGATCGTGTTGGTCGATGCACGTGCCGGTGCGCTCTCCAACCTCATCGCGCCCGGCCTCGCGCGGATTGGGCTGATACTCGCCTATGCTCCACTGCATCATGTGCTGCTCGACGAACTCGCCTGCCATTCGCCGCACCGACCTGCAGCGCTGGTCGCGACCAGCGCCAATCCTGGTGGTGAGCCCCTTGTGGCCGACAACGCCGACGCCGAGCGCCGCCTTGCCGCGATTGCGGATCTGATCGTCACCCATGATCGCGACATCACCGTCCGCGCCGACGACTCCGTCATGCAGGTCATCGATGGCGCCCCCGCGTTCATCCGTCGCGCCCGCGGCTTCGTGCCCGAGCCCGTCGATCTCGGCGAGGATGGACCTGCGGTGATCGCCACCGGCGCCGACCTCAAGAACACTATCTGCGTCACACGTGGGCGCGAGGCCTTTCTCTCACAGCATATAGGCGGCCTCAACAATGCCGAGGCGATCCGTTTCCAGCGCGAGGTGATCACCCATCTCTGTTCGATCCTGGACGTGAAGCCGGAATTCGCGGCCTCGGACCTGCATCCGGATTTCCGTTCGGTGCGGATGGCAGAGAGCCTGGGCCTGCCGGTCGTGGCAGTCCAGCATCATGTCGCCCATGTCGCGGCCGTGGTGGCGGAGCATCGGCTTTCCGGCCCGGTTCTCGGGCTTGCGCTCGATGGCCACGGTTTCGGCGCCGATGGCACGAGTTGGGGGGGCGAAATGCTCATCGCCGATGGGGGTCATTGGCGCCGAGCGGGATCGCTTGCATCGCTGCCGCTGCCCGGTGGCGACCGCGCGGCGCGTGAGCCTTGGCGCATGGGGGTGGCAGCCCTGCAGGAGGCCGGATGCATTGATTTCGCGTCGCAGCTCTGGCCAGGTCATCCGGGTGTTGCGCAGCTCACGGCGATGTTCGAACGCGGTATGCAGCCGTCCCGGACAACCAGCCTCGGCAGGCTCTTCGATGCCGCCGCGGCGATAGCAGCCATTCGTCTCGTCCAGAGCTACGAAGGGCAGGCGGCGATGGAGCTCGAGGCCCTGGTCCGGGCGCCGCGCTGTCTCTCCGACGGCTATGCAATCCGGGACAGGGTGCTCGATTTCCGGCCGCTCATCCTGCATCTTGCGCGGGAAGGACTGAGCGGTGCTGACGCGGCCGATCTCTTTCACGGTACGCTGATCGCGGGACTTGCGGAATGGGCCGCGAGGGAAGCGGCATCCCTCGGCATCCCGGAGGTCGCGCTCGGCGGCGGATGCTTGATGAATCGGGTCCTTGCGGCCGGACTTGCGCAAGCGCTTCGGGACCGCGGTCTCAAGCCTTATTTGCCACGTCTCGCGCCGGCCAATGACGGCGGCATCGCGCTCGGCCAGGCCGCCCATGCGCGGCAGGTCATCATGAACGAGAATGCATCAGCGGAGGAGAGCCGGACATGTGCCTAGCGATACCGGTCCAGGTCAAGGAAGTACTGCCCGACAACATGGCGAAGGTCACGCTCGACGGCGTATCGAAGATCGTTTCGACCGCGCTGATCGACGATGTCCGGCCGGGCGACTATCTCGTCCTTCATGTCGGCTATGCGCTCGCGAAGATCGATCCGGAGGAGGCGGAAAGGACGCTCGCCCTCATCCGCGAAGCTGCTGCCATGGGAGATGCGGCATGAAATATATCGACGAATATCGCGACGGCAGGCTCGTCAAGGATATCGCCCGGCAGATCGCCGCTCTCGCCGATCCGGCGCGTTCCTATCACTTCATGGAGTTCTGCGGCGGCCATACGCATGCTATTTCCCGCTATGGTCTCGAGGACCTGCTGCCGGCCAATGTGCGGATGATCCACGGACCGGGTTGTCCCGTCTGCGTGCTGCCGATCGGCCGTATCGATGCGGCGATCGCGCTCGCCATGCGGCCGGAGATCACGCTCTGTACCTATGGCGACCTGATGCGCGTGCCGGGCCCGAACGGATCGAGCCTCTTGAAGGCCAAGGCGGCCGGCGCCGATATCCGCATGGTTTATTCGACGCTCGATGCGCTCAGAATCGCCGAGGCCGAGCTCGAACGCGAAGTGGTGTTCTTTGCCATCGGCTTCGAGACAACGACGCCACCGACCGCGCTCGCGCTCAAGGCGGCGATAGCCAAGGGGCTCGGCAATTTCTCGATCTTCTGCAATCACGTACTGACGCCGGCGGCGATCCAGAACATCCTGGAAAGCCCTGACGTTCGCAAGCTCGGCACGATCAAGATCGACGGTTTCGTCGGTCCTGCCCACGTCTCGACCGTCATCGGCACCGAACCTTACGAATTCTTCGCCGGGGAATTCCAGAAGCCTGTGGTGGTGGCGGGCTTCGAGCCGCTCGACGTCATCCAGGCGATCCTGATGCTGGTGCGCCAGATCAATGACGGCAGGCACGAGGTCGAGAACCAGTATATCCGCGCGGTGACCGCGCTCGGCAACGAAAAGGCCCAGGCCGAGGTGGCGAATTTCTTCGAGCTGCGCGAGAGCTTCGAATGGCGCGGTCTCGGCGAAGTGCCCTATGGCGCGCTGCGGCTCCGGCCGCAATATGTGGCCTACGACGCCGAGAAGCGCTTTTCGATGGTGACGCCCGCCGCGAAGGACAACCCGGCCTGCGAATGCGGCGCGATCCTGCGCGGCGTCAAGAGGCCGGCCGACTGCAAGCTGTTCGGCACGGTCTGCACGCCCGATACACCGATGGGCTCCTGCATGGTGTCGTCGGAGGGGGCCTGCGCCGCGCACTGGACCTATGGCCGCTTCCGCGAGAAGGCGCGGCAGGTGGATGTGGGGAGGGCGGTCGCATGAACATGATGATCAAGGCCTACAGGCGCAAGCTCGATGTCGCGAACGGCCGTGTCGACCTTTCGCACGGGGCCGGCGGGCGCGCCATGGGCCAGTTAATCGAGGGCATTTTCCACAAGGCTTTCGACAATGACTGGTTGAGGGCCGGCAACGACCAGTCGGCCTTTTCGGTGCCTGGCGGGCGGATGGTGATGACCACGGACGGCTACGTCGTTTCGCCGCTTTTCTTCCCCGGCGGCAATATCGGTACCCTCGCCGTGCACGGCACGATCAACGACATCGCCATGGCGGGCGCGGTACCGCTCTATCTGTCGGCAAGCTTCATCATCGAGGAGGGTTTTCCGTTCGCCGATCTCGAGCGCATCGCCCAGAGCATGGGCGCCGCCTCGCGCGAGGCCGGCGTGCCGATCATCACCGGCGACACCAAGGTCGTCGAGCGCGGCAAGGCCGACGGCGTCTTCATCTCGACCGCCGGCGTCGGCATGGTTCCGGACGGGCTCGATCTCCGGTCGGACGCCGCCCGGCCCGGTGATGCGGTGATTATTTCCGGCTCGATCGGAGACCATGGCGTCGCCGTGATGTCGAAACACGAGAACCTGGAATTCGACACCGACATCGCCTCCGACAGCGCGGCCCTGCACGGGCTGGTAGCAGACATGGTCGCGGCTGGCGGGGCGCATATCCGGCTAATGCGCGATCCGACGCGCGGCGGCATCGCCGCGACGCTGAACGAGATCGCCAGCCAGTCGCGGGTCGGCTTCCGCATCGACGAAGACAAGATCCCGCTCAAACCGGAAGTGGCTGCAGCCTGCGAGTTCCTCGGCCTCGATCCGCTCAATGTCGCCAATGAAGGGAAACTGGTAGCAGTCGTTGCGCCGGAGGGCGCTGACGCCGTGCTCGCGGCGATGCGCGCCCATCCGCTTGGCAGTGAGGCGGCGCTGGTCGGCCACGTTGTGGCCGACGACAACTGCTTTGTCCAGATGACGACCTCGTTTGGCGGCGGCCGGATTGTCGACTGGCTGTCGGGCGAACAACTGCCCCGGATCTGCTAAGAGCGGGTGATGCGCATCCTGCTTCTCTGCCACAATTTCAACTCGCTCTCCCAGCGCCTGCATGTCGACCTGAGACGGGCTGGTCACGAAGTGACGGTCGAGCTCGACATCCATGACGACTTCACTCGCGAGGCGGTCGCTCTCTTTTCGCCGGACCTCGTGATCGCACCCTTCCTCAAGCGGCCGATCCCGGCCGATGTCTGGCGCGGAACGCTCTGCCTGATCGTCCATCCGGGCATCCGTGGCGATCGCGGCCCGAGCGCCCTCGACTGGGCGATCCTCGACGGCGAAGCGACCTGGGGCGTCACACTGATCGAGGCTCGGGAGGAGATGGATGCGGGGCCCGTCTGGGCTTGGGCGGAATTTCCGATGCGTCCCGCTCGGAAGTCGAGCCTCTACCGACACGAAGTGACCCAGGCTGCCGTAGCCTGCGTCTTCGAAGCGATCGGCCGCATCGAGCGCAGGGAAGGGGCGGCGCTGCCGGCGAACTGGGGCAGGGGGTGCGAGCGACCCGCCTGCCGGAGGTCCGACCGTATCCTCGACCCGACCCGACACTCGGCCGAGGAAGCGCTACGCATCATCCGGGCGTCGGACGGAGATCCCGGCGCTACGATGACGATCGCCGGACAGACTTTCCTGGTGTTTGACGCCGAGCGTGCGGAAGGAGTTCCGGGGCCTGCCGGCACGCTCATTGGCCGTTCGCGGCACGCTCTCGCCATGGCCTTCCGTGAGGGGGCGCTGTGGATCGGCCATCTCCGGCGACCGGATTCCCGCTCGCTGAAACTGCCGGCGCTCCGGCTGCTCGGTGCCGAAGCAAGCGATCTGCCCATCATCGAAGGACCCGAACCCTGCCGTTACCGGGAGGAGAACGGCGTCGGACTTCTCGAATTCCGCTTCCACAACGGCGCGATGTCGTCGGAAGATTGCGATACCTTGCGCAAGGCGATCACGAGGGCCAAGGCACACTCGCTTCCGGTTCTTGTCCTGCAGGGCGACGCGGATCGCTGGTCGAACGGCATCCATCTCGGTATCATCGAGGGCGCCAACAGCGCCGCCGACGAATCCTGGCGTAATATAAACGCGATGAACGACTTGGTGCGCGAGATCATCGAGACCGATGACCGACTGGTTGTTGCCGCGGTGCTCGGCAATGCCGGGGCTGGCGGCGTTTTCCTGTCGCTTGCCGCCGACGAAGTCTGGATGCGCGAGGGCGTCATCCTCAATCCGCACTACAAGGACATGGGCAATCTCTACGGCTCGGAATACTGGACCTATCTGCTGCCGGCTCGGGTCGGCGAGGACCGAGCCCGCCGCGTGACCCAGGCAAGGCTGCCGATGGGGGTCGACGAGGCGCTTGAACTGGGGCTCGCCACCCGGCGCCTGCCGGGAAATGTAGAATCCGCCGATTGGGAACTGCTCCGCGCTGCCGCCGAACTCGCGGCCTCTCCCGATCTTGCCCGGCGGATTGCTGCCAAACGGGCGCGCCGCACTGGCGACGAGGCCGAGAAACCGCTTGCCGCCTATCGGGAAGAGGAACTGCGGCGGATGCGGCGCAATTTCTACGGCTTCGACCCGAGCTATCACGTGGCGCGCTACAATTTTATCCACAAGACGCCCAAGTCCCGTACGCCCGTCACGCTCGCTGTCCACCGCGCGAACGCCGACCACTCGGACCGTAGGAGCACCATGCGATGACGAACCCGCTCGCAACCGTTCTCGTGGTGGGCGACGAGGTGTGCTCAATCGAGGCTATCCAGCGGGTTCTATCCGATGAATTCGAGGTCATCGGCGCGCGCAATGCCAAGGAAGCCGAGGACGTGCTGGAAGGCGAGATGGTGCAGGTGATCCTATGCGACCAGCGCATGCCCAGCGATTCGCGAAGGTGCCCGGAACAGCTGAAGCGAGGTCATAGTCGGGGCGATCGAAGAACATCCGCGCATGGAGGATTTGGCGGCGGCCTGGTCCGAAAACCTCGCCTTCGGCATCGCGGTAGACTTGCAGGCCTCCTACGCGACCGGCGTGCGCGCCTAAACAGCTGACCCGGCTACCCTTTCCAATGCGTTGGTGACGCTTGCGGAAAGCGAATGGACCTACGGTTCGGTCAGCCGAGCAGAAAAGCTGTTCGGCCATGAGCCTGGAGAAGGTGCGGAATAGGTCAGATCACTCTGCAAGCGATACCCGCGACATGCCGATGGTCCTGGGATTGGTCATGTTATCGGCACTGATTTTCGTCTGCATCAACATTCTTGTCGCAGATGAGAAGCTGGCCGATTATATAAAGCGCCTCGACGAGAGCGATGCTGACGAGGAGAAGGCAACCGGCAGCAACGGTTCGGGCGGCGGCATGGCGGAGAAGATCGCGGCGATCAAGGGCAAGCGAGATCGCCACAAGGCGCTGCTGGACGGTGGAGGCGGCGATGGAAACACTCGGCGTCGATCGGATCGAAGCGGTTGCTGACCGGGGCTACTTCAAGATCGAGGATATCGAGGCCTGCGAGAAAGCGGACATCCCGCCTATGTGCCGAAGCCGATCCGGGGCCCTGCCGTGCGCGAGGGCTTCTTTTCCAAGGAGGAATTCCGCTACGATCCGGACAAGGACATTTTCCTTTGCCCCGGAGATCAGGTGCTCTCGCCCCGTCATTACGGCAAGTCACGC
>NZ_ATTQ01000037.1 GCF_000419765.1 Rhizobium mongolense USDA 1844
CAGGCACGGCAATATCGAACCCCATCAGCGCCGCGACACTGCGCATCAAGCCTTGGGTCTGGCGTAGCGCCAGCCCGTAGACGACGCGCAGGGTCAAGCACAACGTAATCGCCAGATCCGAGTATTTCGGCTGACCACCCCGCGATGTCCGCCTCCGCGCCGTCCATAAAGACAGGGCCTCATCCTTCACCCAGATGGTCAAATCACCACGTTGACGCAGGCTTTCATTATATGCCGGCCAATTCGTCACTTGATATTTCTGCTTGGCAATCTTGTCCCGCCGATCGGCATTGAACTTGTGCGGCATCGTCGAAATCCGGATCAGGAGACTGAAAACCACCGCTCAATATCAGTCGCCGGGTGATCCACGCAACAACGCCGATTATTGAGCCCTGGGATGTGAAATTTGCGTACAGCCAATGGCGTCGCCCATACGTTCTCGGCGGGCCGTTCTTTTCGATGAGCCGGAGCGGCGGTCTGGCACTTGTCGCTGTCTCTCACCACCCTTTGCTCGGCATCGACGTCGAATGCCTCGACCAAGTCGTTGAATGGAGCTGGCTTGAGACCATTTGGTCGCCGGCAGAATGGCGACGGCTTCGGACGATGAAGAATGCTCCTGAACTACTATTACGCCTTTGGGTTCGTAAAGAAGCCGCAGTAAAAGCTCTGGGACTTGGTCTTACCCACCCCCTGTCGCAGGTCGTGGTTCCACTCTCGGAACAGACTGGCCTCAATGGTGCGCGTCTGTGGGTTCGAAACAATCAGGTAAGCCACTGCTGGCGCCTGTACGACTTACCAACAAAGGGTGGTTTCATCGGATCAATCGTAACGGCGTGGCCTGTCGCTCCTGAAAATTTGGCAGTGCATGCGTTCCCGCCGTAGTTACTGGAGCGGAGACGTTGCCGAAAGCACAGGCCCGCAGGTTGCGCCAGCGAATATTCAAAGTCCTTCGGGTCGGCATGGTTGATCCGGTGCCAAAGGTACCAATGGCCAAAAGGTTTGCCTGCCGAAATCGTGCGATCGGCCCGGTGGGGCGGTCGAAAGGCTACGAGCTCTTCTCGCTTCAGCTGGAGCTCAGGATGTAACGACGATTTGGAGTGAGGGCGGGACGTGCGTTCATTGAATAGAGCGTAGTGAACCTCTTGATGTCGGCCGCATCCACCTCGACCGGTTCCTTCGCTATTATCCAGTCGACGATTTCACTGCAAGGCGGTGTGGTGAGCGATCCCTCATAGGCCCAATACGTGAGCGAGGCGGGCAGCATTTTGCTCGGCTCGACGTCGGGAAGGGCGGTTTCTTCACCGGTGTTTTGCGGGAAGGCCGCAGCCAAGGTGGAGAAAGTCGCATTGGTGGCTCCCGGAACAAGGAAAACGCCAAGCACGCCCAAAGCCCCCGTTTCGGCGTGTTTATGCACGAAATGCGCCTCCATCGGGAAATTCTTTCCTTCGACCAGATGTTCACTCGGAGCATGGAAATGGTACTGCACCAGTTCATAGAACTGATCACCGCGGCGAAGCGTTCCTCCGGGCGCCGCATTCACCTGGATCGTGTGCCCATTATTCCGGATAGTCCCGCCAGTCTTCCAGTCTAGCGCGAGGTCCGGTATGTCGGCTTTGATAGCGCCCCTGATATCGAGCGGCGATTGCTGCGAACCGGACGAGCATGCACGGTTCTCCTCGGTCAAAGATCCCCAGTCTTCTGGACCAGCGTCAACGCCATAGCTCCAATGCACCCCTTCCGCAGCGTAAGCGGTCTTGACGCAAAGCGGGCAAGCAGCAAGCATTGCCAAACGTTTGATGAAGTCACGTCTTTCCATATTTGTTCCTTTTTAATGAGAGGAGCAAATAGCGCTCCCCCTCAAAGTCCGCATAAAAAGCGATTGTCTGATGACCTATCGGTCATAGCGGCGGTCGTCCAGCATAATTGCGCGCTCGACCGGCAAGTCGAGCTCGAGTTTCAGTGGATACCGTAGTTTGTGGCAAAGAGCATATCCCGTTTCGAGTCGAATCGGTCCAGTTGGATGGCCAAATCCTTGGGGATGTCGTCCGAATGGGCGAAACCGGGCGACACGCCGGTGGTGATCTGATCGGCGGAGAGCGCCTGGAGGAGCGCTTCGACATGGCGCTCGTTGCTCAGAGTACTGATCCTGCTTTTGGCTGTCCTGGCACGGTCGTCTATTGCGATCAAGGTCGCCGATTAGATTGTTCCGCCTCATTCTTCTGGTCCCATAGTGGGAGGACCACACAGGCCGATCCCGGAGAGAAGCGCGATACTGCGAAGACATCAATCACCATAGCTACCACAGTCAGCAGGTGCGTGACCTCACCACGCCGAATAGAGAAGACAACACCATCGATCGCGGCACGCTGCGATTATCCTGGAACGTACTGCGCGCTATTCCCAATACGACCGCAATCTCGCGGGAGCTCGTCTCGCTTTCCGCAAGCCGCAGCGTTTGTCTCAATTGTCTCGTGGTCAGCCTTCTCTTTGCCCACATCAAAATATCCCCGTCATCGCGAGGCGATTGATGCCAAGTTGCTCATACGAAAACTGGTTGGCCTTTGATTGGAAAGGTGGCCGGCTACAAATCGGAATGGTGCCGATCTTTGGTCGGAATGCCGGCCGGCTTCACGTCGGAATGTACCCGCAGCGGCAACAAAACCGCAGCAAATGTCAAGGCAATAGAGCGTAGTGTCTTCGGTCCAGCACTGTACGCTCGAACGCTGATCTCATTCAAACGGCTCGTTTCGAAGAGTGACCCGAGCGATGCTGCGGAATACGTAATCAAGCCCTCAACGTGTGTGGCCAGCCTTTGCCCAGCATTGATGCGAAATGGACACGGCAACATCCGGTACATGGATGCCTCCTATCAAAACAATCGATTTCTCCAGTTGCCAGTCAGATCGTAAGGCTTGGGGAGGCTACGCCGGGGGCTGCGTCAAAAGGAGCATATACGAATGGTGGATATCGTTTACCTGAGCAAAATCCCCCCTTTATAGACCTCCCGCCCCCAAGGATACACCTCCCCCGAAACCGGCGTCCATTTAGACCCGGCGAAGAGGGTGGCAGTGGCATGGACCTGATTTCGGGGGACGACCGCAATGACGTTGTCTGCGCTGGCCCAGGCAATGACAGGTTTTTTGGGGGGGGGACGGAAACGACACGATCGATGGCAACTTCTGGTATCCGTCGTTTGCCAGTCTAGTCATCATTGTCGACATAGAACGCTAGGAAATAGTAATGTTGCTACACCGCTTCCACAAACTCGACGCAGTTAGGGGCGTTGCCGCGTTTGTTGTCGTTTTGAATCACGCCTATAATTTGATACCTGGGGACAACTGGCACAATTTCGCCTTTGACTATACGCCGCTGAGCCATCTCGTGAACGGACGTGTCGCGGTCATCATTTTCTTTGTGCTTAGCGGATTCGTGTTGACCATCCCGTACCTGAAGAGACCGGAGACTCCCTATCCGCAGTTTGTGTTCAGACGGTTTTGCCGGATCTATCTGCCCTTCGCCATGGCTTTGGCGTTTGCCACGTTGTTGGCCTCGCAGATAGCCTTTTCAAAGGCCGAATGGGCACTCGGAGACCACGATTGGAGAACACCGGTCGATTTCCAACTCGTTGCATCCCACCTGCTCATGATCGGAGTCGATTACTCCAGCATTTCGCTGAATCCGCCGATGTGGACGCTTATTCAGGAAATGCGCATCTCATTAATGTTCCCTTTGATGGCCTTCTTGATCGTGCGCTATTCGTGGAAAGCCTTAGCTGTCGTCGTCGCCTTGGCGATCGTCAGCACCAAGACCTCGCTCATCGTCGGGGAGACCTTTGACGACAAGGTTCCTTCATCCTTGCTAACGAGTTCGATGCTGACTTTTTATTACAGCTATTTTTTCTTCATCGGGATTTTCCTAGCTTCGCACATGGAGCGTGCTGTCGAACTGCTTAGAAAAGTTCCAACGTCGGTACACCTGTTCGTGGTGGTCGGGTTTTTCCTCGCGCCCAAGGCGATTGTTGAAGGCAGCTTCCTGCTGGGCGACTTCGCATACGCACTGCTGGCGGCTTACATCATCGTCTCTTGCATCGCCTTCCCTCTGCAGACGGCTTTTTTGGAGACACGGGCTTTGCGATGGAGCGGAAGGGTTTCATATTCGATGTACCTAATTCACGTTCCCATCATGTTAGCATTGAATTATGTGCTGCATGATCATGTTCCGATTCTCGCCATACTGGCATTGGCGATTTTCCTGACGCTGATTGCGGCCGAAATTTTTTATCGGTTCGTTGAACAGCCTGCCATGCGATTGGGTCGAATCTATCTTAACCCCTCCACGCAACCTGGTAAGCCGCAGCCAACGCTAGACTCTTAGGAAACTCCTAGCAGGCTGTTGAAAAGGCCCTGGCGCATAGGCTCTGGTCGTGATTCACTCGGTTTATGGCGATTTGAAGCTGATGGATGCGCGGCGGCGATGTGAGGACAGGCGAACTCTTCAGCTATGTCGATCTTGAGGATCGTGTTCGAAAAGATCATCCTCTACGGGCCATCCGGCAGATCGTGGACGAAGCGCTCGTTTCACTGGAACGAGATTTTGCAGCGCTTTATTCACCGATCGGACGGCCGTCGATCGCGCCTGAAAAGCTTCTTCGTGCCATGCTTTTGCAGGCCTTCTATTCGATCCGTTCTGAACGACTTCTGATGGAGCGGTTGGAATACGACCTTCTGTTCCGGTGGTTCGTCGACATCGGCATTGACGATCCCGCTTGGGACCATTCGGTGTTTTCGAAGAACCGCGACCGGTTGCTCGATGGTGACATCGCTGCGAAGTTCCTGGGTGCAATCCTTTTTCAGCCCAAGATAAAGCGGCTGCTGTCAACCGACCACTTCTCTGTCAATGGCACGTTGATCGAAGCCTGGGCGTGGATGAAGAGCTTCAAGCCGAAGGACGGCTCGGACGTCGCCGCTCGTCGTTACGGCTCAAGCTGCACCGCGTCCATGAAAGGCGATGCGACCCTTTCGGGCCCATTATTCCGTTTGCGCTCTTCCATGACTATTGCGCCGCCAGACGTTGGACATCATTCCCCAAACTGGGTGTCAGAAACACGACACAGCGGTGCCCGAGCCGCCGCCTAGCGATGGCGCCTCTCGCCATTGAATTACACTCAAAAATTCGCTTCAGCGCTCCTAAGCCCCAGTTGGCATGAATTTTGAAACTCCCTCGCCGTACAGCGCAGGAGCTGCCAAACAGCATAGAATTATTCGACAAAGTGATGTCGGAAAACAAAGGTCCCATGGCTTGGGCTCGTAACTCGAGAGCCTACTGCGAGTCAACTCTGCGCGTCGATAGCAAAACGACTAATCGAGGTGAATTCCATGGAGTACCGCAGGATCACAGACGTGACTTCAAATTCTAGGGCAATAGCCAGAATGTCCGATCAGTTTTCGCTTGATTCGCCAAGCTATTGCGAGGTGACGACTGATGAGGAGGTTGCCGTCGCGTTTGACATGTTTCTAAGCCAGCTCAATGGAGCTATTCGCATTGAACAGCTGTTCGACCGATTATTCGTTTTTGCGCGCAACTTCAATTGCCGGTGGATTGCCTATGGTGCTCCGGCGCAATTTCAGGATCCACATAGGCAGAACGGAGGCAAAACACCGGTGTCATTGAATTACCCTCCCGAGTGGCAGGAGCACTGTGTCGAAAAAGGCTATGACAAGATCGATCCCACCGTAAAGAGGAGCCGGTTTCATTCGGCCGCTTTTCGGTGGAGTGAAGTGTACAAAGATGCAAGCACAACTGACAGCGAAAGACGCGTCTTCGACGAGGCTGCAAAGTTCGGCCTGAGGTCTGGTGTTACCATTCCTCTGCATGGGCCGTGTGGTAGCTTTTCGACCATGAACTTTGCTCAAACGGAAACGCGCGATCTAGAAAATATCGCGGTCGCCTACCTGCAACTTGCCGCGTTGCATTTTCATTTGCAGGTAGTGGGATGCTTGGACGTGAGCGGCGGCGACATTCCCAGCCTTTCTGCCAGAGAAAAGGAGTGTATTCGGTGGGTAGCAAAAGGAAAATCATCATGGGACATCGGAGTTATTCTCGGAATTTCCCAAAATACAGTCAATTTCCATGTTAAAAATGTATTGCGAAAATTAGAAACAGGAAGCAGGACGGTTGCCGCTTTGAAAGCTGCGCGATTAGGACTGATCGAACCGTAGTTTGGACTGCCATACATCAACCAGACCTCGTTAGGTCTTCGATACAGTTTGCCGACTATCCACGATTCTCCGTCCGCAGGCCGTTGCAGGCCGTTGGGAGCATTCAGTTGGAGTATCTGCTTGGCCAATTCACTATCTGGCCGTTGCCACGGCATCGATAGACGCGTTTGACGTTTCCCCAGGAACGGCCGTCACCTCGGGCATTTTGGCGCATAATGTCGCGAACGCCGCAATAAAGGAATGGCGGCATTTCGGCGGTTGACCGGTTTGATCTTATCGACCAGACCCGCGTCCGCAAGCGGAGGCGGACACGACCTTCCGAGGACGTTGCTTGGAAGACCCTCCGCGCTATTGATTCGAGTGACATCGAGCTTAACATAACAAAGCATTTTGTGCCAACTTGAGAATTCGCCTTCGATCGTCTTCTTGCCGAGCGGGCGCTGTAGTTCCTCGACCTGGTTCTGAAGATAGTCGGATTCGGATAACTCCTCCTGCGATGCTGTTGCGGTCAGTTTTCCCTGAGCTACAAGCATGCGCCAGGTGAACAATTGGTTCGCCTGGATGCCATAACGCCGAGCAACATGCTCCCGTCGCGTCCGATTTCAATGTCTCTTGTAGATTGCGAGCTTTTCGGCCGTCAACTTGTGGCGGTGCTCCGAGCCGGACAGCACTTCCATCTTCGAATTGTGAGCAGTCATAATGGGCGCTTTACCTCGCTCATTTAACCAGTGGAGATCGCGTCCGAAATTTTTGAGCCACTTATTCTGACTGGAGTAGGCCGATACTGAAGAAAGGCTGGTCACCACGCTACCGACGTAGGTAGGGGCGTGGGCTGTGTTTAGCGTTTAAAACAGCAAAACAACCGCGCGAATTTCAACTGACGCTGTCTTGTGAAAGCAGAGCAAGATTGCATCGCGTTGTTCAAGAAGTATGCCGCGACGCTTTCGTGGCATCGTCGGGAGAAGATCATGCTTCAAGAGCGTCATTCCAACTCGCTGGCCACCTTTGAAAGACTCGAATCGAACGTGCGATCATATTCGCGATCATTTCCGGTTGTGTTCAGGAAGGGCGCAGGTGCCATCCTCGAAGACGAGAATGGTTGCGAGTACATCGATTTTCTCTCCGGTGCGAGTGTCCTTAATTACGGTCACAACGACCCCGACTTTCTGAACATTGCTGTGCAATATTTAAAGGAAAACGGTATCGTCCATGGTTTGGATATGGCTACGTCAGCAAAACGAAAGTTTATGGAGTGTTTCGAGGAAATAATATTGCATCCGCGCGATCTGACATACAAATTCCAGTTCACCGGGCCCACCGGCGCCAATGCCGTCGAAGCTGCTTTGAAACTCGCACGCAAGGCCACTGGACGTCACAGTATAATTTCCTTCACCAACGGCTTTCACGGAGTGAGCTTGGGGGCGCTTTCCGTAACGGGCAATCGATACTACCGAGATGCGGCGGGCATTCCTTCCGGCGGCGTAGCGTTCATGCCTTATGACGGGTATTGGGGGCCCGATCAGGATACTTCGGAATATCTGGAAAAAGTGCTTGCGGATGCGAGCAGTGGTGTCGATCTGCCAGCAGCCGTCATTTTGGAGACCGTCCAGGGCGAGGGCGGCATCAATCCTGCGAGCAAGAGTTGGCTGCAGTCGGTGGAGCGGCTTTGCAGAGAGAAGGGCATCCTCCTAATTGTCGACGACATTCAGGCAGGTTGCGGACGAACGGGTGATTTCTTCAGCTTTGAATTTGCGGATTTGTCGCCAGACATCGTTCTCTTGTCCAAGTCCCTCAGTGGCTGCGGACTGCCGCTGTCCCTTTTGCTGCTCAAACCCGAACTCGATATTTGGCGACCGGGCGAACACATCGGTACCTTCAGAGGCAATAACCTTGCCCTCGTAACGGCGACTGCTGCATTGCGAAAATATTGGAGGAATGGAGAGCTGTCTGCGCGTGTGACGAAGACAGGGCACATTATGAGCGAGCGCCTTCGGGAGATTGGTAAAAGCAATCAAGATCAAAGCCTTTCAGTGCGCGGGAGGGGCATGATGCTGGGGCTCGATTGTGGTACAGGAGAACTTGCCGAGAAAATCGTCCGCAGCGCCTTTGAAGAAGGGCTGGTGGTAGAGCGATGTGGCGCCGAGGACCAGGTTATCAAGCTTCTCCCTCCGTTGACTATTGACGATCAGACACTTCAACGCGGTCTGGACATTCTGGAGAAGTCTGTCAACGCAAGCGCTTAATGTGGTACCGTATCCTGCTACACCTTCGAAGAAATGGCCGCGCTCGTGATTAACGTCGTCTAGGAAAACGTAGTCGGCGCGCCAGGAAAGCATGATCTGCTTTGAGCTTTAAACAGGGAGCGCGTTATCCCGATCCGTCTGCCGAGGGCCGGTTTCGGGTGGGGACGAGCGGTCCGCCATGCCGTTGCGTCCACCCGCCTTGAACCGTGCGACTCAGCGGGAGACGGTCTTTGGTGAGACGCATAGACGCGTGTGGCTTTTGTTTGAGACGACCGACCGCCGGCTACCACCGCCATTTCTTATCGACGCAAAGGCGTCAGTCGGCGTTCCTGTGAATGTTCATTCGAAATCTGCAAAACTGAGTGTGGCAAATCCAGTCCCCTTTATCCGCTCCGAATGGACAACCTCCTGAAAGCTCACATCTAGAGCGCCCCGGAATGGTACTTCTCAGCTGACCAAGCCGCAGATCGAAAACCGGCCGCTGACCTCAGCCAAGCGGGCCAGAATTCGGCTAGGTCGTTTGCTTTCCTGAAAGCAACGTAAGCGGGCCGATCCTCCCCACCAACGGACTTGAGCTTCGGCTTATCTGATCTGATAGTGGACCGAGTGCTGGATGCAGAATTAGTCTTAAAGGCGTTCTCAGTCCAAGGATGGCTAAATGCTTCAGAGCTTGGCGATCATTGTCACCGACGCCCGAGAGATAGTTACAGACCAGAGAGGTCGCTGCCAAGAGGCCCTAGCCTTGCCTGCGGGCACATCAGCGCTAAGTCTCTTGTTGTCTCAATTGGCGCAGGCAGGCGTGCAGAAGACGGTGATCTTAACTCTTCATGGTGTTGGTGATCTCGGCTTGGGTCTCCGTAACGGCCTGAATGGCATGGAGCTCTGCTTACGCGCTCTGCCTACGCCGAATGCAGGGCGCCTCATTGATGCAGTATCGGTAGACGAGATTAGCGAGGTACGTGGTGACGTCTTTATTTTCACCGAGAACCTCAACATCGACTTCTCGCTTATCGAGCGCTTGGTACGGTCATCTGACAGGAATCTCGTCGTAGTAGGCAAAGCACATAGCCATCGATCGTTTCGCTTGCTAAAAAATAAGGCACTCCGACTTACAGCGATCCTCCCCCAGAGCTCTGTCAGTGGGAGAAACGTCTCTGCAGATCTGAGCCCTATCGGCGTTTATAAGTTCAGTTCTGAACTACTTCGCAGCGTTGCGCGAAGTCGACGGCGTCGGTGCAATGATGATCTCGAGTTTTTTGAAGCCGCACTGGGGCGTCAAGCGTACGAAATGCACGTCGTGCATGGCGGGACCACGGCTCGTCGAGAAGGTTGACGGTTCAATCTTGAGCGCGGTCACTTCTGCCTCCAGTTCCTACTCCATCGCTCGACGCGGCGGCTACGGCAACGGAGCAGTGGGGCGCCGCTCGACATTCATGCTTTGGGACATTCGGAAAGCCGTTCCGCCGATCGGCCCAGAGATACCCAAGTTCATGATTAAAATCATGTTACGCTAACATCAGCGCCGGCGAAGCCTGCGCAGCTCCAATGAATAGCCCAGAGTTTCATAGAAATCGCATCCTCTTTTCTCTTTGCATTCCAGTCATATGCCTTCCCGATTGGGGCGAGGCGCACTGTAGGTTATGTCCGTGACCCACGCCCTCGAAATCGAACCGCCGGTCGAGCGTGTTGTTGACGATAACGGAAGGCCTGCCGCCATAGATGGGATGAGCTTGGGCGCGCGTGCTGTGACGGGTAATCGCTATTGCCGAGACGCGGCAGGCCTTCCTCCACCCGGCGTGTGTTCATGCCTTATGACGCATATTGGGGAGCGGATAACGATACTTCGGAAGATGTGGACAAGGTGCTCGCTGATGCAAGTAGCGGCGTCGATCTGGCGGCAGCAATCATTTTGGAAACCGTGCAAGGTGAAGGGACCTCAACGCTACGCGAAAAGAGTGGCTGCAGTCGATCGAGCGGATATGCAGAAAGCGTGGCATCTTCCTGATTGTTGATGACATTCAGGCGGGTAGCGGACGAGCGGGTGATTTCTTCAGCTTTGAATTTGCGGACTTATCGCCAGGGGTGTTCTTTTGTCCAACGTCTCTAAGTGGCTGTGGACTGCCGTTGTCCCTTTTGCTGCTCAAGTCCAACGTGGTCTAGACAATCTGCAAAAGTCGGTACACGCAAGTGCCTGAAGCGGATAGTGGCTCCAGCGTAGCGGTGTCAATTGCGAACCGACGACGGCACCACTCAGGCGACGTCCCCGGACCAGCTGTGGGCGCATGTAGGCCGGCCGCGCGACTGCGTGGCGACTACCACCAGCGGGCGCACTCGCCCGCCGGCCATCTCGGTACTTGAGGCGGCCCAAACGCGATGCACTAGGCACAGACCTATCTTTCTCGATAATTTCGCGATCGTGTCACCCGATCTCTCCTGCTATGGAATGATGACAACCGCGACTGCCGTCAACTTTCGATGAGAAGGCGACAACGAGACACTACTGTCTGAATTGTTGGATCCGCGACGTGGTGGTGTTCTGCCCGCCCTCCTGCTGTACTCGGTTTAAGGCATTGATTAATGGAAAAATCTCTTCTGAGGCCTGTTTCCGCAGTTGGCACGAATTTTGAGTAACGAGCGGGAGCAACTTCCTCATGTCACCGATTCCAAGGATGTATTGAAGATGGAATGAAGACAGGGGACCATGTCAGCTCTGCGTCATCACCTGACGAAGGCGCGTGCCTACAACTGTTAGTGAAGGAACAGGGCTTTCGCTGATTCAGCACTTGTTTACTCGACCCGAAGAAGTAAATCAGAATGGATATTCCCGTAATAAGTGTCATAAAGGATAGCTACGAGCGGTTCCCTCGGCAAATGAGGGTCGCTGCACGTTGGTTAGTTGATCATCCGATCGAGGTCGCGTTGCTGTCGATGAGAGAGCAGGCCCGCAGAGCACGAGTGCCTCCGGCAACACTGACGCGGCTCGCAAAGCGCCTTGGCTTCGATGGTTTCGATGAATTGAAGGTGGTATTCGCGGATAACGTCAGGGAACAGCCAGGGAGCTTCCAAGACCATCCAGAGAAGTTACGAGCACCCCGGGAGATCGAGGGCGATAGCGCCCTCATCTGCGAGACAGTTAACGCTTTGGATGGTCATTTAAAGAGGTTCGCGCAGCCACCCGCGATTGCCGCACTGTCAGCAGCCGCCGACCTCATGGTGGAGGCAAGGCAAACCTTTTGCATCGGCCGTCGTTCAAGCTTTCCTGTAGCCTATCTGATGCACTATGTCGGGTCATTGCTCGGCTCTCCCACGACATTGATCGACGGAATAGGCGGCGCCTCCAACGATGCGCTCCGGTCTATTGGTCGAGAAGACGCTGTGCTGGCGGTTACAGTCAGCCCATATACTCGTTTTACATTGCAGGCCGCCGAATTCGCCGTTTCGCGCGGTGCGAAAGTCGTCGCTTTGACCGACAGCGAGCTCTCTCCCGTCGCTAAACTTTCCGAAGTTGTGATCCGCGTCCGGACCGAAATGCCTTCGTTCATTCTCACTATGACTCCCGGATTCGTCGCAGTGGAATGTCTCCTGAAACTGGTCGCCGCCAGACGCGGCGATTGCGCGCTTCAAGCTTTGGCGGCCAACGAAGGACATCTTGCGGAGTTCGACACTTATGTTGTGTAGATACCGCGCACATGCGAACACTCTGATGGGCGAGATTTATGCTTGGACAGGAGGATGCCAGATTTCGAAGTCGCGCCTCGTTCCCATTGCCTTCGTCATGAACTAAGCGGCCGTTGTAAGGGGCCCTCCCGAGTCAATCCGTATGAGCTTAATCCCTCACCGAGTGTAAATGCTGTCTTAAATTTCTCTAAAAGTTGGAGTGCGCCCCTTAGGCTGGATAAGGATCAGGCTGCTAATTTGCCTGTCTGCCGACTCGTTCGGCGCGTGAGAGCGCGGCGATCAGATGGGCGACCTTGCCCTTTGTCTTGGCCCGCCGAGGACGGCATGCCCTGGGATGAAAGCCGTAGTGCGCGCGAGATCAAAAGCGCACGGCTATTGACAGCGATGACTGCCGCTTCATCCGATCTACAGGATGTCGCTCGGAACGCCCCCAATCGCCTCGAACGCGGCGGGCAACGCAGCACGGTCGGCAGGTTCTGATTGACGGCGAGCGCGTCCAGATGGGGCGGCCAAGAAGTCGGTCGCGGAAAAGCCGCCGCCCTGTCAAGCGGGAACAGCACCCGTTCGCGAAGATGGGCCGCGAACGGGTCGATCACCGTTGCTCTTGGCTTGCGCGGGCGATAGGTCGGTGCCTGTAGCGCTTGCTCGATGTACTTGCGCACCCGTCTTGCGATCGATACCAGCCTGCCTGGCGATCGCTGACACCGACAGACCTTGCCGATGTAGATCCAGGATCATCATCATCTCCCCAGCTTGATCACCGAAATCCCCTTCCGACCATCGGAAGCAGTATCGTTCACGGCGCAAACTGGGGAAGATTCAAACGGCACATGGGGGGAGTATTGTTCCGGTATCGACACCGACTGCTTGCTTCTGCCCGCAGTCGACGGTGGGCTACGGCTCTATGTGGTCTGCTGAGGGCCGACTGGCCAATCCAGGAACACGCAGTTGCTCTCCGCTTAGCGGCCTAACCCATGGTCCCGCCGAAGCGACTTTGCTCTGTGGGCTGAAGTGTCCCCGAAGCCTGCCTTGTTGCTTTCTTGCTGCACCGGCTGTGGCCGGCGTTGCCTTGTTGGGAATGAAATGGGTGCAACATCCCAGCCAGCTCGCGGACCAGCGCAACACGCGCGTTGTCTTGGCTCCGCACACCGCCCCACCGCTCGTGATGATCGGAACGCTCAGGCGCATCAATGACATACGAATGTCAGCCAACAGGACGTCAACGCCGGGCGTCGTTATCAGTCAGACGCGCATCATCGTCCTGACGCGCATGGCACGTAGTTTTCGGTCAGAACCTGCAAATTCATCCTTAAGCGCCTCGCGCACCTTTAACAGCGAAGCGGCGGTCGCCTCCAAGCTCGGATGACCTTTAGTTCTTGGATCCGTGTCGCAAAGGTGCATCGCACGGTCGGACCTACGTTGAGGCCGAAGCAGCGCAGAATGCCCCCGGTGCTCATCTCAATGTTGTGAAGCTTTCCCTGGATGAACTTGCGTGCGGTCAGCAGCACTCGTATCTCCTGGGCAGGCAGGGATTTGCGTGGACCGGTCTGAGCCAGCCAAGCCGCATCAACTTCGCGATACCCTCGCGCATCCTTATTGTCGGCATCGTCTTGAAGGCCGCACGCACATGGCGCGTCTCGACAGCTCGACCTCCAGACCCGTGCCACTGCGACAAGGGGCCTTCCTAAGGATCGATCAACTCCATGTCCCGGCCGTGATCGCCAAACCAGGCGATCAGCGGATCGGCTCGCTGAGTCTCGTAGCTTCATGGACGATCGGGCATCCGCATCCAACACGCCCACATTCGAGTATTCCAATGGTACGTCGATGCCGGCATACTGTTTTATGGTCTCCGTGATGCTATTACCACCATTGTCACAGACCACCACCAGACCTTCAAACCTGATTGGGTGGGCACGGCCCCGTTAAATCTAGATACTGTTCTGGATTGCGATGTCCAAGCGCTTCCTAAGTACGAACGAACTTCATTGAGCGACAGGTGAGAAACCTTGATATGTCCTCCGGACCCCCGCGTTGGGCCGTGTAGAATTGAGGACGTTCCTGTTCGGAACCTGACGCATGCGAGACACAAGTATTGGTCGCCGCGGCACAAACAGATGGTTTCGCGTAATCTTTCCCCGAATACCTCGTCGTGGCACGCCGATTGCATCAGCGCAGTGAAGAAGCCGTTACGGGTCATTACGAAACAAACTGTCTAGCGGAGGTTACATGAAGACCGCTCAACCAACCCAAGGCAATGCGGTAGATGCTTCCCAACTGGGTGCGGCTCCGCCCACCAGCTCGGGCCGACGGCCCGCGTCCGAGATCATAAATTTCATTGAGGGGACCCGCACCGTAAGCCCGGATGAGCTGGCTGCTCACAGCATTACGCGCTATCGTGTCACCAGGTCCTATCGTGAACAGATCATCAACAGTGGTTATTACGACCAGCTTAAATTCATCGTCGAGCCCTCATTCGAAGAGTTCGAGAGTCCTGGCAATCTGGATACGAGCGGCGAGCACGATAATACGGTCGTGTCCGGATTCCAGCACAAGTACGCCCAGACCGGATTGTTACTGGCAACGGACCGCTGCGCTTCATACTGTCGCTACTGCTTTCGCAAACGCATTGTTGGCAAGGATTCAGATGAAATCGCAGCTGACTTAGGGGAGATTGAGAGCTACATTGGAGTTCATCCGGAGATGACGAACGTGCTGGTGTCGGGAGGCGACCCGTTCGTGCTCCGCACTGGCAGGCTCCACCAAATTCTTGATCATTTGCTACCGTTTCCACATTTGAATTCTATTCGTTTTGGCACAAAAATGCTGGCCTACGCGCCTAAAAGATTCGAGGATCCCGCTCTATTAGCCTTGTTCCAACGGATCCATGATGCGCGCAAGGCCGCAGTGATCGTCACACATTTCGACCACATCGGCGAAATTTCGGTCGATGCGGAGCGTAGCATTCGATCGTTGTGCACACGTGGTGTGCAGTTTCTCAACCAGACCGTGCTTCTCGCGAAGGTCAACGATGATCCCGAGACTTTGGCTGCGACCTTTGCCAAGTGTCACCAAATGGGCATCCGCCCTTATTACCTATTTCAAGGCAGACCGGTGAAAGGCGCATCGCATTTTCAGGTTCCACTGCGCCGCGGACTAAATATTGTGCGCGGGATCGACCAACGTCTGAGCGGCATTCAAAAGACATTCAAATACATCATGTCGCATTACACAGGAAAGATTGAAATCCTTGACCTTGGAGCCGATGGCCGCGTCTATATGCGATATCACCAGAACAAGGATCCGGAAAAGATCGGGAAGATCTTCTCTCGGGCTTACGTCGAGGGCGGCTGCTGGCTGGACGATCTGCCTGAAGGATCAGATTGAAATGGCGCCCGCTAGCGCTGACCGCTTCTCGAAGCTGCGGAACGATCATCATCCGCTATGAACGCGCGAGACCAATTCGTCGCTTCTTTGGGTTTTCCGAAAACGTTCGCAAATTGTGAAGTGCAGGCGATCAGAGCCCCTTGTGGCGGAAGATGCGAGATCGGCAACAACACCAGGATCGGCGATTACCTCTAGAGCAAGCAGCGCGGAGAAAATGCAGATGGTAAAAAGAGCACTTATCTTGATTGAAGGTCATCGGAGTAATGGCCCGCTGTACGTGGAAGCAGCCCAGCGCCTTGGTCTTCATCCAATTACCTTGGCAGCTGATCCAACTCAGTACGAATACCTTGCGGTTGGAAATGCTGAGGCCATCAAGATTGACACAGGTAATCTCGATGCTTTGATACGCGAATGCTACCAGCTGCAGTCGTCCTTTAACATTGCTGGCATTACTGGTTTCGCTGGGCGCGATGAATCCATCTATGTAATAGTCAGTAAGCTTTGCTGGCACTTCAAGCTGCCAGGCCCGAACCCCGCCTCGATTGAAGCATGCTTTGACAAATTCGCTCAACGTCAGCTCCTCACACGTTCCGGCGTGCCGACTCCTGCCTATCGCATTGCCGAGAATGCAAACGACGTCGAAAAATCTGCCGCGGAGATCGGTCTGCCGGTGGTTCTTAAACCAGTAGCAGGCAGCGGAAGCACCGGTGTTCGATTGTGCCGCGATGCGAGAGAGTTAGCTGAACATGCGACTTATCTGCTGTGCGCCAAGGATGCCGGGAGGTCTTGGCAACGGCTGCTGATCGAGGAATTCGCACAAGGGCCACACTATAGTGTTGACACAATGGGCAATGAGGTCATTGGAATTGGCGCGGTTGACTTCGGCCGACCACCGCATTTTCTCGCTCAGAGAAGCATCTTTCCGGCGCCCCTGCCAGTTCGCAGATATCAAGAGATCGCTGACACTGCGTCGTGTTGTCTACGAGCTCTCGGTCTTGGTTGGGGGCCAGCGAACATTGAAATGCGGTGGACGAAGCGCGGGCCACTCGCCATTGAAGTCAATCCGCGCCTTCCTGGGTGTTCCACTCCGCGGCTGATCCAGCTGGCATACGGTGTCGATCTTATCACGGAGCACATCAAGCTTTTGATAGGCGAGGAATGGGATTCACCCATAAGCCTTTCGCAGACGGCGGCCGCACAATTCCTAGTTCCTGATCGCGACGGCACCTTCGATTGGATCGCTGGTGATAGCCGGGCGGCTGCCGAGACTGGTGTGGCTGAGGTCGAGTTGTATGTCAAGCCCGGCATGTCGATTGTCAGGAAAGGTGATGATCGAGACTTGATCGGGCACGTGATAGTCGCTTCACCAAGCCTTGTTCGGACGGAGGCGATACTCCAGCGGGCGGTCAATTTGATCCGTTGGTCGATCACACCGTTTGCAGTTTCTCGTGAACAGAAGCAGTCTCACGGTGCTTGATTGAGGTGTGTACTCAATCAGGGTTCCATCTGCGTCGAAGTTTTGGTTATGGAATGGTCCGCCCCTCTCTGGGAGCGATCGGTTAGGTTGCTCTGTTGGAACGGAGAGGGGAACGGACCGATGTCGATATTTATGCTCGGAATTGATCTTGGCAAAAAACGTCTGCAGTCTGTCGGGCTCGACGAGAGCCTTGCATTGTGGCGGTGGAGGTCTGCTGCGGCGCGCATCGCCTTGGGTGGGTACTTGGTGCCAGGGTCACACGATCCGGTTTATGTCGCCCAAAGATGTGCAGCCCGATGTGAAAGCGAACAAGAACGACGACCACGATCCCGAGGCCATCGCGGAAGAAGCAACGCGGCCGACGGTGCGGTTGTGCCGGTGAAGAGTGAAGCGCGATCGGACATCCAGGCGCTGCATCAGGCGCGCTCGCGCCTGGTGGGGGAGGCACGGCGCCGATCAAACACCCATTGTTGCTGGAGCGGGGCATCGTCGTTGCTCAAGCCCGGCGCAAGCTGAAAGATGCGCTTGGGGTTTCCGCCTATGACGACGATCCTCGACTGTCCTCGCGCATACGCGCTCTGATCGAGGACTTGCGCGCCGAGTGGCGCAGCCTTGATGAACGAATGCCGCCTTCCACGCTGAGTTCGACCGGATGGCGCGTGATGACGAAGCGGTCCGTCGACTATCGACGATCCCCGGTATTGCCAGGGGTTCGAAACGTGGCAACCGGTACCGGCGAACGAACCTGGTCCAGGGCGCGCGAGCGGTGCTGCCGCACATCCTGACTCAGGAGACGCCACTCGGCCCGTCGCCTGGCAGGGCGCTCAAGAACATCGTCGTCCGCCGCGCCGGCCGCCAAGCTCGCGCTCATCGTCTGGGCCGTTCTCAGGAGTGGGCGCAGTTTCGATCCGTCGGAGGCGGCAGCATAGAAACAGAGCAATCTCCGGTGCTGAGCCGATGATCGCCTTTCTGCGGGCGGTGATAGGAAGATGGCCTGACAGTCGAACGGCAGTTTCGAAACCCGGGCGAATGCGGATCTCCATCTTAGCCGAGGCCAGACCTTGAACCTTGCAGACGGGACGGGCCAAACACTCAAGGTTTCTGAATCCGGGAGGCCTTGATGCGGAAGGGGCTCTACTGGGTGAGTGATGAGGGCTGGGCGAAGATTCGAGCCTCTGTAGCCGCGCGGTCGACGCGGCGCATCGGGTGGATGACAGGCGTGTGATCAGCGGCGGTTTTTGACCGCGAGACGTCGCGCCAATCTCGCTTGGGTGAGATCAAACCATCAAGAGAGGTAGGTGCGGTGGCAATGGAGACATGGTAGCACTACCCCCATGTCCGAACAGGAGGCGGCGTTATGAAGCAAGCTATAGGAGTCATTCTGTAAGACGCTCAAGAGCTGCCGACGCACGATAGCAGAATTGTACGTTAGATCAATCGGTCACCATGCCATGAATGCTTTCATGTCACAGTTGAATCCTGCAACTTTGGAGAATGCCACTATGGGTGAAATGAACACAATCGATAATGTTATTCCGTGTACTGATGTTGTGAAATGCACACCGCGCATCGGCGCTGAAATCAGGAACATCAAGCTGTCGGCCGATTTGCCGGACCAGACCATCGCCACGATAAACAGCCTGTTGCTTGAGCACAAAGTCATTTTCTTCCGCGATCAAGGTCATCTCGACGACGCCGAGCAGGAGCGCTTTGCTCTTCGTTTCGGGAAGCCGTCGCCATATCCCGAGGGTACACGGCCGATCCTCGAGATTGATTCCGCACGTAGAGATATCCAGGCCGACATTTGGCACGTCGACTGGTCCTGCATGGATGCCTATCCCAAAATTTCGGTGCTGCGAGGTGTTGTGATCCCACCAACCGGCGGTGACACGGTGTGGTCAAACACGGCCGCCGCATATCTCGACTTACCGCTGCCACTGCAACGGCTTGCCGACAACCTCTGGGCTGTTCACAGCTTTCCCGGCGCTTATAAGAAGCCGTATGCCGAGGCTCTTACCGGCCCGAGGATCGAGACCGAGCATCCCGTGGTACGCGTGCACCCCGAGACCGGCGAGCGCACCCTTGTCCTAGGCTCTTATGTAGCAAATTTTGTTGACATCCCGAAACCTGATGGCCTGAAGCTATTCGATCTATTTGAGTCTCATATTGTCGCGCAGGAAAACACGGTCCGCTGGAAGTGGAAGCAGGGTGATGTTGCGATCTGGGATAACCGAGCAACTATGCATTGTGCGACCAAGGATTACGGTGACCAGCGCCGTGTTCTTCGCCGTGCGACCGTCGAGGGCGAGGTGCCCATCAGTGTCGACGGCCGGTACAGCGTTGCGCGTTTCAAGTTTGTCGGGCGAAGTGAGAAACTGGCATCGTAATGGATTGCGCCACTTGGGGTGAACGCGTGATGGGTCGTCGGATTTGGCCTCTGTAGAGCGACAATCTGGTGAGATCACGTATCACTTTGGTTGTCGCGCTGAGGGCGTCGGTACCCCGATCACCAGTTCGTACTGAACTAGTGTCGTGGCATGGTGCACGCAATTGGCGTGCCACCGAGGATGCAACGAGCAGGAGCGGGATTTCGCCCTTGGGCAGCGTAATACTAGCGCCTAATGCTGTTTGGTTCTGAACACAGGCGTCGGGCGGGGGACGGATGGATCTCAATACACGGTACCGTTTGGTTTCATTGGCAGATACCAGGGTCTTCTCTACTCGGCGTGTTGAAATCAAGCTCTGTCAAGCTTGGCCCATTCTGGCGTTTTGACGCCGTTCACTCGGGCCTCGCTTCTCCTCGCGATGGGCACTCGGTTATGAAGTACTGCTCAGCAGGTGCCGGACACGGCAAAAGGAACACCCGGAGCTGCGGTCTCGTGCGATCGAAATCCATGTTGTACGAGGCCAGTGGGTGCGGTCGGTCGTGACTTGATGCCTCTAGCTAGTGCGTGCCTGATGCGCTGGAGGGGCGACGATCCCGATCTGTTCGAACGTAAGAGTGTGGATTGCCAGCCGGCACTGCGATATGCGCAAGGGCATGCAGGACTTGGCTCTAATCGTGCACGAGGGCTTGGCCGCAGATCCGTTCCAGGGCGACGTTTCTGTCTTCCGCGGGAGAAATGGTTTATTTATAAAAGCTGGTGGCATAATGGATGGGCCAAAAGACCCAAGATCGCAGTCGCCACATCATCGTCGAGCCGCTCAGCCTGATGGTCGAACTCACGGTCCACAGTGGCGATATTCAGGATCGGGGCGGTGCACGAGATCTTTTGAGCGACCATCCGCGACAGGTGGCCCTGGCTGCACCTAATGGGATGGTCCGCCCCGTCCCCCTCGCTCATCATGAGGCGGGCAATTCAAAGGGGAAAGCAAATGGCTCATCGCAATCGCCTACAACATGAAGCGGATGAACAAAATCTTCGGCATAAAGCCGCTGATGGAAGTGACCGCCGCCTGACGACGCTTGGCCGACACCGCGTGCCGTCAGCGCACGCGCAAAAAGCAGCAGTCATCGACAGTCACGCACCCGCGTTTTCACACGCCCTCGACCCAGAGAATGCGTCTGCTGCTGGGTTTATACGCCGATCTCCTGCGCCTCGAAGAGCAAGTCACCAAGGAGATCGAGGCGATAGCCGATCGCGAAGACGTTTTTCGCCGTTTGACGACGATCCCTGGGATCGATGCGTTGGGCGCGACCGCATGGCAGCTATCGGCGATGGATTGCAGTTCCGCAAAGCCCGCGATGCGGCACAATTCTCGACCGGACGAAAGCAACCGCTGGGGATCAGCAAGCGCGGCAGTCGCTACGTCCGGAAGCTTTGGTGCATGGCGCTCGGTGGTGTTTCCGACATATCGACCGGACGCGCGATCGGCTGGGGAGTTGGCTCGACGGCCTTGAAACTCGGCTGCATCCTAACAAAGCCGTCGTCGCACTGGGCGGCCAAGATGGCACGCATCGTCTGGGCCGTTCTGAACAAGCCGGGCGCGCTCCACGAGCGCAGGGATCCTGCCTTCGCTTGATGCTCTCGGCTCGATTGCAAGGCTCGCGACGAATGATGACGAAACAGTGGATCAGCATACCGCAAACCCCGCGCAAAAAGGCGGGCTTCGTGCCCGAACCATTATTGGGAACGGCGTGCGCGGATCTCATCATGGCCTGGCTGAAACCGCAGTCCACTTGCGAGAGCCCGGATACATTTGCGCAACTGGAATCGTCATCTACGGCGTCGCGACCCCTTGCACGGACGGGACGGACCGTACATTCTTTGCTCACATGGCCATGCCGGCGAAGAGCTGAGGGGACTCAAGAAAGGCAGGTGCTCGACCGTGGAACTCATCGAGGGGGCAAATAGGACGGAAGGTCCGACTCTGCCGCGCCGATATTCGTTGAGCGGAATTTGGCATGGCTCGGCAGATAACGCAGGCTAAAGAGCTCTTATGTTCATTTGCAAGCTCTTTAGTCATGACTCTTTCCTTTCCGGCTTTGACGACGAAAGCACATGCGTGAAGCTGTTGAACAAAGCAGGAGGCAGGGGCATTTAGAAGACGGCTGGCATACTCTTATGCGCGGGTTGGATACCGCATTTCCGTGTGTTCGTCTGGGGCTGCCTCGGTCTAGGATCGGGCGTGGATTTTATCCGCCACATAGCTCTGACGAGGGTTCCCCACCGGAGCCCTGCCTCCATCTTTTTCCAACAGCAGATGACTTCAATTATTCGCTTAAGCGTTGCTCTTCAAGCTGACTATCGGCTTAGGGCTTTGCTGTGGGAGCGACGACCTCCTGCCCGATCGCCCACAGGAACGCTGCCATTTCTCGCGCAATGGCGGTGACCGCGACGACCTTCGGCTTGCCTGCCGCCATCAGCTTGCGATAGCGCGCGCAAAGTCGCACCTGGCCCTTCCAGGCAATCTCTCGAACTGTCCTTGGCATCCTCCAGCCGCGCCTGGATCGTCGAGCTTACACGTGCAGGGAAACGATATGTCCAGGCGCCTTCGATGAGGACCCGCCCTTATGTTGCCTGCCTTGGTGATCCCACCACGTTTGACCCGTTCGCCGGTTGAGCTTTCCGACGGCACGAGACCGAGATACGCCATCAACTGACGAGGATTATCAAAGCGCCGGATATCGCCGATTTCGACCACAAAGGTGACCGCCGTCATGAACGCGACGCCGCGCATCGCCTGGTAGGCGGCCACAACCGGCGCCATCGACCAGGATGCCGCGGTTTCGACAACCAGCTTGGTCAGCCTGTCCAGACGCACGCCAGCATCCTCGATGGCCTGGCAATATTCCGCCAACAGGATTTGGTGGGCGGGATGATCGAAGGTCTGGCATGTCAGCCATCTTGTATGGGCGCGCGCCCAGGGGGTGCGGCCGGTATAGATCCTGCCATGACGCCACAAGAAAGACTGAAGTTGCTGACGCGCCTGCTTCAACGGGTCGTTGGCAGCCTCGCGAGCCCGCACCAGGTCGCGGATCGCCTCATGACCTTCATCCGGAACCCAGACCGCGTTCAGCTCACCCGCGCGGTGCAGGCGCGCCAGGCTCATGGCATCCCGGCGGTTGGTCTTCACCCGGTCGCCCGCACGTTTGGGCACCAGGGACGGCGCGACCACCACGCAGTCATGCCCCAGTTCGACAATCTAGCGATAGAGGCCGTAGCCCATGGGACCGGCCTCATAGCAAAAGTGAAGCTTGCCTCCGCGCCTGGAAAGTTTGTTGACCATCGACGCCACCGACGCCGGCTCCGAGGAGATGTCGCCGAAAAACCGCACCTCGCTGTTGCGTGCTCCGTCGGCAATCGCCACCGAAATCTTCAGCTTCGACGTATCCAAGCCGATGAAAATTACGCTATCGTCTTTCATGGTTCGCCTTCGCTAAGCGTGGGGCAAGGCTCCGGCCTATCCAGAGCAACCCCCGAATTCAGCTTACCGCGGGGGCGGGCCACCTTCACCCCACGAACATACGGTCTAGCCTGCTCGCCAGCAGCATAAAACGGAGGACGAGGAGCGCTGCACAGGCAGTCGTCCCGATTGACATGCCGATCCAGACACCTATGGCTCCAAGCCCCACCTTCAAGGCCAACAGGTAGCTAAGCAAAAGCCGATGGGGGCTCCTTTACAGCCGTTCACTGCTGCGCGTGACGCTCGTGCTGACCTAATAATATCTAGCACCGCTGAGTAGGCCGTTGCGTCTGGTCGCCCTCTGACTAGAACAGCGCCACTTCCGATCAGTGGTTCCGGCACCACATCGATTTTTTGCGCGTGTAGCGAGGGCGCAGAGAAGGCGAAGGTGACCAGAGCGCTGCAACGAGCGACACCGACATCGTACTAAAGAACTCGCACTACGACACCTATAATATTAGGTAGTCTCCAAGACTTAGCTCGTGGGTTACAACGCGGAGAACCGCGAGATTACCAATTCGATGCTGGCCAAGGCTTACTAGCATGTGCAGCGTCGGACGGCTGGCATACAGATCGGTGTTGCCTAAAGCCTATCAAACAGGAGTCAAAGCATGAAGCTCAACAGCTACGATGAATGGTCGCATCTCCGCGAAGTGATCGTTGGGTCTGCGGCGAATTACACTTCACATGAACGCGAACTCTCATTCGAATACTTCTTTCTTGACAACCTCAAGAGTCGCCGCGAGTGGTATTACCCACGGGTTGCGCCGGTGACTGCCACGGACAGTGGATCTCGGCACAAGCAACTGTCCATTAAGCAGCGATATGTCGAAGAGTTAAACGAGGACGTCGACGGAATTGTCTCGACCCTGCAGTCACTTGGGGTAAAAGTCCATCGTCCTCTTGAATTAGACCCGTCTACGACCGAAATCGAAACCCTCGCCTGGAGAGCCGCCGTGATTCCGGCTCTGAATGTCCGCGACATGTCCCTCGTGCTCGGCGACGAGATCGTGGAAACAGCGCCGATGATGCGCTCGCGCTATTTCGAAACGCAGCTGCTGACCCCGATCTTCGCTGAATATTTTCGTAAAGGTTCGCGGTGGTCGGCGATGCCGAGGCCGATCATGACTGATTCATCGTTTGATCCCTCATATGCGCAACTGACCGATGGAGGGCTGATGGAATCTATCAAGAACCCGCAGTCTTCGCCCTACGACGTCGGCTTCGAAATAATGATTGATGGCGCGCAATGCCTCCGCCTTGGGCGAGATGTCCTCGTAAATGTCTCAACCGAGAACCATGCGATGGCCTACACTTGGCTACAGCGACATTTCGAAGGGCGCTTCAGATTCCACCGAATCGATCGGTTGAGTGACAGTCACATCGACAGCATGATCTTGGCATTGCGGCCCGGCACACTGCTCGTAAGATCCGAACGGGTGGCAGACTATCTCCCCGCGCCATTACAAAATTGGGAGCTGATAGTTGCTCCGGATCCTCAGGAGAATAACTTCCCAATTTATGAGAGCGATGATCTTATCCTAACCAGCCTGTATATCGATATGAACGTGCTGTCTGTTAGTCCCGAGATGGTGATCGCGAACGAAGCCAGTCCAGAACTCATTCGCCTGCTAGAGCGCCACAAGTTCACAGTTGTCCCAGTGCGCCATCGGCACCGCCGGCTCTTTGGAGGTGGGTTCCACTGCTTCACACTCGATACTGTGCGGGACGGTGGTCCTGAAGACTATGTTTAGCCGGGTCCAACGAGTGGTGCCGTTGTGTTTTGATTTGCTCGTCTAATCGCAGTTGGGGCGTCGAGCATGATGTTTGCTGAGACGACGCTACCCGGTGCGTGGTTGCCCTGCGCGGTCTAGATTGGTTCGTCGCCGGATGGAGAGCTTCGCAGGGCGCGCTTTCAATGTGGAGGACGCAGTCTGCTGAACGCTACTGGCTCTTGCGATCGGACTAAAGAACTCGCCAGCTGGTAGGCGTCGTATTTTTGTCACCGCCAAGTTGCGGGCCACGGTCACGGCGACTCTTTTGAAGCCGACGCTTTCCTGAAGCGGAGCCTCCGACGTGCCTAGGGAATTCTCGGTGAGCTACGCGTCAGAATAACGACGTCGCTTTCGTTGAGAAATCCTCCCGGATGGCGGTGAACGCGCCAGGATTCCGACGCCGCCCGCGGCGATCCAGATAGGTCTCAGTAACCCGCTGGACGATGCACCACTTGAGAAAGCTCTCGCAGTCATCACCACGGAGCTCCCCGGACATTCACTGCGACCGCATTCCCAAGGATTTCGGAATTTGGAGGAACGACGATGCTCCGGGAGACTACGACAGCAAATCACGCTGCATCTTCCCGAGTCCGCAGACCATGGGACGATTTCGATGGCCTTGGTTACTACTACCAGTACCGTCCGGAGTACCCTTCAGCCGTTGCCGAGCAGTTGTGGGTCATGCTTGAGAACTCGACCGGGGGGACGGTCATCGAGGTAGGGGCCGGAACGGGCCTCTTTACGCGCAGCATAGCCACCGCCCTCGGACCTGCCTACCGGATCGTGGCCATTGAGCCCAACAAAGACATGCGACGGCATGCGGCCTCACAGACGCCTGCGGGAATGCCGGTCACCTATATGGACGGAATTGCCGAGCATCTGGCCGTCGCCGGCCATTCGGTCCAACTGCTCACGGCCGCCAACGCTGTCCATCGATTTAATCGATCAGTGTTCTATCAGGAGGCGGAGCGCGTCCTGATACCGGGGGGTCTCCTGGCGTTAGTTCAATACAAACCTTTCCACCGGGGGAGTGCTTTTGCCGATGATTTTCTTTCCGCGATTGAAGGTGCGCTGCCGACTTATCGGAGGCACCGGCATTCGACACCGGGAGGCGGTTTTTCGGAGATCGACCTTACCGGGGAACTGAAGGGCCTCTCGGCCTTTCAAAACGTCAAGCGGGAGGCATTTGTCTATCACGAGCAGATTGACCTCGAAACATTCATGCATCGGGCTCTTTCCTACACGATCGTTCAAAAGGCCATGTTTACAACCGGGTGCTCACACGTAATGGCGCACCTGTTTGAGATCTTCGACAAACATGCCGATCAGACGCGGTTGGCTGCAATGCCTTACGAGGCGGAAATGATCACCGCCCGGCGCGTCGATCTCGGACTGAAAAGCTAGACGATGCCTGGACCAGCCGAATGCCCGCCAAGACGGCGCCGTTGATCCGGATTATTTCGACAAACACGCCAGCGAAAGATCGCGCAAGGAACTCGAAGTTCGCCTCGACGTCGGCCTAACCAACATTCGAGCACCTTCAAGGCCACGAAGCGACCGAGACCCCTACCGCCTAATGTCGAGGTGCGGCGGCGCCATCCACTTCCAGTGTCACCATCGTCATTCGAGCGGGTAGACGCCTCCGTTGATGTCTTTGGTCTTTACGAGAATGTCAGGTTGAACGCGGAGGGTCGCCCACCGGTACCACCTCCTGCGATGTTGGATGCTCGCCGTGTGTGGCGGGACGTAAAGCGTAGAGGAACTTGGCGTGCGCCAAAAGGAACGGTCTGGATTGGCGCAGCTTTCCCGGACCAAGCCGTTCGTAGGGAGCGAGCCCATCGCCCTCCGGTGCTTCGAGCACCTGAGGGGACGCGTTTCCGCTCGGATTGATCGTAATCCATGTCCCGTGGGGAGTTCGCGCCGGACCTGCGCCTGTTCAGAGCGCCAGTACAATGAGAGGCGAAAGGCTCACATGCTCGAAGGGAGAGAAGGCATGACTGATCAAAGACATGTAATGCTGGCGTCGACTGCGCCGTCGAAGAGCCATCATGTGTCCTCAGGGACGGTAATGGGCGACAAAAGTGAGCGTCATGAACAGCTCACGTGGAGGCATGGCGGAGCGAAGCGTAGGTATACGG
The DNA here is from genome assembly GCF_000419765.1 of Rhizobium mongolense USDA 1844. GTDB lineage: Bacteria > Pseudomonadota > Alphaproteobacteria > Rhizobiales > Rhizobiaceae > Rhizobium > Rhizobium mongolense. Next base: position 26,824 of record NZ_ATTQ01000037.1, read on the forward strand.
CGGAAACAAGGGTGGACGATCAGGCGTTTGGATCCTCCATTTAGATGCCGTAAAGGGCCGGCGTCTCATGAGTAGCCAGTTGGGTGGCTGTCCCTCAGAATGATGATTTTTGGAAACGAGGTCCGAGCGATCGGCCTCAAGCATCATGAGAGGAACAGCCATGGAGTATTATGCAGGAATCGACGTCTCGCTGAAAGAGAGCAGCGTGTGCGTGGTCGACGCGACGGGCAAGTTGGTTCGCGAGGTCAAGGTAGGCAGCGAGCCTGAATGTCTGGTCGGGTATTTTGATCAACTGGACTTTCCGGTAGAACGCATCGGCCTTGAAGCGGGGCCGTTGTCCCAATGGCTACACGCGGCTCTCGTTGCTGCGGATCATGAGGTGGTTTTGCTGGAAACGCGGCATGTGAAGGCGGCGCTTTCGGCGATGACGGTGAAGACCGACCGCAAGGATGCACGGGGGATCGCGCAACTGCTCCGCATGGGGTGGTATCGTCCGGTCCATGCCAAATCGTCCGCCGGCCCAGGACACTCGGGCTCTCCTGGTTGGCCGCAAGCTTCTGCAATCCAAGCTGCTCGACGTGGAGCTCAGCATCCGGGGTATCCTGCGCGGCTATGGATTAAAGGTCGGCGAAGTCAGCCGAGGGCGTTTCGAAGTGCGCATTCGTGAGTTGATTGCAGGGCACCCCACATTGT
>NZ_ATTQ01000038.1 GCF_000419765.1 Rhizobium mongolense USDA 1844
CTTTCGGCGAGGCTCTTGATGCGATCGGCGATGAGATCGAACGCGCCCGGCGGAAGCAGTCCTGACAGTTCCCGGAGGTGGCCAGCCATGGTGGCCGGATCTGCAATCAGCCCGTAAAGCGCGACGAGTGCCGACAGCGAGGGGAACAGACCCAACAACAGGTAGAACGTCACTCCGGCTGCNATGAGTGTCACACGATCATCGATGACTTCGTGAACCACCCGCCAAAAGACATCGCGCAGGCCCTTCACAGGTATCGCCTCGGGGACGCTTGCGTCCCTTCCTCGACCAGCCTCGAGCTCAGTTTCCACTGATCCGTCTGGCGTGTCTCCATGCGTGCCCTTCAGTGCGACGAGTACACCGCCCACCACGACAAGGAGGGTGGCGACGCTCGACAGCTTAATGTGCGGACGACTGAGCATAGGTAATTCCATTTCAGCAGGGTAATGCGGTTGGCCACGCTTCTCACCGTGATCGCGGTTCCCCTTGCTCATCCTAAGATTGTCCGCCCCTCGACCACCCGACCTTGGAAGCATCATGAACGTCGGACGCGACTGAAACAGCCCTGTTAGAGACGTCGGATACAATCTTCGGCCTTGATCCATCATCGAATACAGCCGGGCCGCAACCGTGTTTTTCTCCGCGTCGGCGGCTTCGCCAAGATGTTCGTGTTTCAGTTTCATGGCGACGGCGCCTGCCGCATCTCATGAACCATCAATTGAAAGGTTTGTTCCTCTCCGGTGATATGGTTCGTGAAACCTCGCGCCTGCGACCCTCTTTGAGATCGGATGGGACTTTTCCGGTGCCGCGGAAGCATTGTCACCGAGCCACTTTTCCAGGAGGCGGCTTGACGGCACCAGAGGCGCCAGAATGAGCACAGAAGCGTGCGTCCAATCGGAGGCGTGGCGGTTCTACTGCAGGGTCACATGAGCCGGATACAGACGAGCCATCTCTGGACGTTGCTCGAACGTCCGGCGGAGCAACCGCGCTGCGTCGTCCATGATGAAGACGAGGTCCGTAAGGCGCTCGATCTCCGTGTGAATTCGATATGCCTCAACGTCGTCGAGACTTCCACTTCCGATCAGCCTTCTCGCCTTTTCGACCAAGCGTTCTGTCCGGACGACGATGTCCAGGCTGCTGAGTATAATGACTTCGAGCATGCGTGCCCTCTCGCTTGCATGACGCAGCGTGAGGGAGAATCGATCAACAGGCAATCCCTATGTGTGACTAAAGACGATCGCGGATACGGTCGTAGAGATCGCGGACTTCGTCGAGCGCCCGGTCGTAGCGTGAGCGAGGCGTCGATGATCGAAGGCCGGCGATCGCAAAGGCAAAAGCACCGGCGACCGCCGCCGCGACCAGGAGTGATGAAACAGGATAGAGCTTGACCGTTGCTTCAGTCTGACGTGCGGCTTGTCTTGCGCCACCCTTTACGGATTGCGCGGCGTCGGAAATCTGCTGCCCCAACGCCTCCATCTGCTTGCGCAGGGCGCTGATTTCTTCGCGAGGATCATAGTCCGGCTGACGCGGAATGCCTACCGCGGCGGTGTTGGTGTCGACAATCGCCTTGGGGACGGGCTCGCCGATCTTGGCACCTTTGGCAACCAAGGACGCGGTGTCGGTTCGTTTGCGAGGCGGCATGGGCGGTCTCCGTGATGCGGTCTTTCCACGTTAACTGGAGCAGCCGGTCCTGCGTTCAAGCGCACTAGCCTGTGGACCTCGCAGTCGAGTTGCTGGATGACGGAGCGTCTAGGTGCGCAGTCCAGATGGCCCACGAAGCTTCGATCACTTCGCAGCGACTTCATCAACAGTGCGATAGCCTTCCAACGGCTAGCTTGTAGAACGTGTCCGAAGTGGTTTGCAATTCAGCAGCGCATTTGCGGCTCAACTGCGCGCGGATGGGCAATTCTTTGAATTGATCGCGTGGATCTCCGACAACCTTGATGGCGATCTTTCGGTGGAAGCGCTGGCGCGCAAGGCTTCGATGTCGCCGAGAACGTTCGCACGCAAGTTCAGCGTCCATTTCGGTCAGACGCCGGCGAAATTTGTTTCACAAATCAGGCTCGAAGCCGCCAGGCGCGCCTTGGAAGAGGGCCGGTTGCCGATGAACGCGGTTGCGAAACTGGTCGGCTTTGGTGACGAGCAAGGCCTGCGCAGGGCAATACTGAGATCATGCGGGATCACACCGAGCGACGGACATTGATCTTCTGCCGACCAGATGTGAGCGCTAATATCACTGCTTCAGATTTTTTGAGGTGCTGCGCGTTCAACAGCAACCTGCTTCGATCAGGGAGAGCGTTTTGTCAGAGATCGCAACAATCTTTTCCATTCTCGGTGTTTTTTTGCTCGGAGCAATGAGCCCAGGACCTAGTTTCGTCGTGGTCTCCCGCATCGCGGTTTCAGGCGAGCGTACAGATGGGCTGGCGGCCGCACTTGGAATGAGCGTCGGTGGGTTCATCCCGCGTCCATAGCTGTCGCTGGTCTGACCGCGCTTTTGATGCAGGTCGCTTGGCTCGATATCTCGCTCCGCCTCGCAGGCGGCGCCTATCTGTTGTGGATTGGGATCAAGATCTGGCGCGGCGCCGCCAACCCTGTCCAGATCGCCAACGACATGCCGACACATCAAGGCTCATCGCGGAGAGCCTTTGTCCGAGCGCTTTTGGTACAGCTCGCGAATCCGAAAACCGCCATCTTTTATGCGTCGATGTTTGCGGCGATGCTTCCGGCGTCCCCACCCTTTTGGATGCTGATCGTCCTGCCGCCTTTGCTCTTCTGCATCGAATTAGTCTGGTACGCGATTGTCGCTTTCGCTTTCTCGTCCAGAAAGCCGCGTTCCGCTTACCTGCATTCCAAGCAATGGATCGACCGGGCAGCAGGGGCCGGCGTAGGGGCGCTCGGCGTGAAGCTCTTGATAGAAGGCATGAGGGCTGCGCGATAGATAATAGAGCGTCGGCGACGGGTTCATTCAATAAATAGCCGGCGTTCAGCAAGTTGCCTAAAGCGCATTTTGGTGAGCACCGCCGTCACGGGCTCTTTGTCGCCGACCGAAGAACCGGTCACCCGGTAGAGCCAGCGGACTGAGAGACGCAGTTGCAAGAACCGAACGGAAACGGGATGGTAGAACAGTGAAACTCAGCGGTTGAACAGATCCTGCCACTGCTTCTCGCCGATCATGCAGTCGGTAGCCGGTATGTCGCCGGCAATTTTTTGAATCGCCGCCGACGGGGTAAGGCCACTGATCTCCATGACCAGCTTACGGCGCACAGCAACGGCGAAATCCTCGATCTTTCGAACCGGCAGCACGAAGGATCCGGGGCCGCCGATTACGCAATCCGCATAATATTTGTCGAGCCCGCTCGGAGCCTCGGCAGGTCTCAGCATAATCGCGAGACCGTTGATGACGATGCCTGCCCTTAACGCCTTGTCCCGGGTGGATATGACCGGATCGCCGGAATTGTTTGGCCCGTCCCCGGAAACATCGATCACCTTCCTCATGCCGTCATAGGGGCTGGAGACGATCATTGTGGCGCCTTGGGCTATCGCAGCGGAGATCGATGTACGACGCTGCGTGCTGATCGGTCGCGCTTCCAGCTTGTCGGCGAAATCGATCGCATCCTGCTGCGTCTCAATTACCTGCCACTCGATCACGGAATCGGGCACAACATAGCCTGCCCATTCAAAATAGCTGATGACGATGCGGCCGGTGAGACCGCTCTTCACCGCGTCGATGAATTCCGTGTGCTTGAGCGCTTCGATATAGCCCTCACGCTGGATGCGAACTTCCTCATAATCCATGGACCGTGAGGTATCGACAGCAAGGACAAGCTCGACATCGACCTCGCCTTGCGAAGCTTGCGCCACTGTCGAGGCGAGACCTGAGAGGCTGATGAGCACCGCGAGCGTCGTAAACATCGTCAACCAATCACTGCGTTATTCACGTAAAGAACTGTAACACAGCTTGGTCCGAGAACGACCCTCGGCTGCCTGCGTCCCTTCAACTTTCAGTGAGAGAGGGAAATCTGGCTCTGTCGTGGGCGTCCGGCGCGTGATCAGTCCCGATCTAGACGACCGGGATCGACACGAACCGCCGAGTTGTCGGGTGTAGAGCGGCACTGATTGTACGAATCTGCGGCTGAACACGAAAATGGTTGCGATCATGGCAATCCATTTTCAGGGCGCCCTGCCATGCTTGCCTGCGACAGATATTCCGCTAGTTGGGTTCAAATGGATGTCCAGGAGAATGCAGTTCCCATCGGTTCGTTGAATACGTCCAAACAGGTGCCGCTTCACGTGCAGGACCCAGCTGCCATGGCGGAAGTTGAACGGCTTCTCACACGCCGTACACGTGACATCCGTCTCAAAGGCGAGCTTCGTCGCCTGTTTTGGGAGCGCTCCTGGTCGCGAACGGCCAAGATCGTTCGCGCCTGGATGATACGGGTGGCTTTGTTGGATGTGCTGACGTTGTCGCTCAACCTGTTGATGCTTCCAATAGCCGTCACCCTGCCGATGCTCCCGCCGAGCAGCGGCAGTCGCCATGGCCGTCGCCGTTGCTTGGCAAAGGCCGCGCGCGCCCTGGCTCCAAGGGCTTTCGCTGATTGCCGGCATGTTCCTCATTCTCTTGTCGATCGCAGTGGTGGGCGTCAGCGCGGGTGGCGAGTTCTACCAGCGGCACTTGAACATCATGCTGTTCGTGGCAATTACAGCCATCATCATCTTTGGCATACCATTGGCTTGGACGGTGACGATCGCCGTTTTGGCGCTCGGCCTTTATCTCGTTTTTCAGTTGCTGAACCCGAGTCTTGAAATCGGGAGCGCCGTGGCGGCGACGCTGTTTTTTGCCAGTGGTATCATTGCAACGGTCGTTGCCAGACGGACCATGACGCGATTCTTGCCCAGAAGACTTTCCTTCTTGAGCTTCGAGACCGCAGCCGTGTCGCCGAACTGGCCGACGCAAATGGCAGACTTGAGCACCTCGCAAGAACCGATCCCCTAACCGGGATCGCAAACCGGCGCTGGATGATGGAAACACTCGATCACCTCTGGGGCGGCGGCACCAAATGCCCTGCAGGCGCAGCCATGCTGATGTGCGATATCGATGAGTTCAAGAACCTGAATGATCGTCTCGGCCATGCCGAGGGCGATCGCTGTCTCGTCGAGGTTGCCGATATTATCCAGGACTGCCGTGAGGCGCGATCGGGACCATGTGCGCTACGGTGGCGAAGAGTTCCTTGTTCTGCTTCCAGGGGTGGACGCGCGCGGAGCCATCACTGTGGCTGAACAAATTCGCAAGAGCGTCGAAGCCGGCACCTTTCCCAATCCTGGATCGCGCGTCTCCCGTCACGTCACCCTGAGCATTGGAGTGGCGGTACAGGCTCCAGCCGCAGAGACGGCATCGCCTGAGCAGCTTCAGCGTCAGGCCGATGCGGCGCTTTACCGCGCGAAACAGGCCGGTCGCAATCGCGTGGTGCTCCACGGACCGGTTTCATCGAGCATCTAATCTCGCCTGTCCCGATACGGAGTGGAGGCTCGGTCAGTGTGCTCAATCATAGTCTCGTCTTCGCCGGTCACGCTGGTTTTAGAGACAGCCGCGGCCGCTCCACCGGGAACCGAGCCCGATTCCGCGTGCCGGGACTAAGCCGCCGCTGTCGCGGCGTCACGGAATGAAACGAGTTTCTGGCGTCGATCATCCCATAGCACAAGCCTGACGCATTGCAGGCTTTGCCAAAGTGTAATGCGCCCGATTCCGGCAAGTTGCGGATAATCGCGCAGCACTTCGGGCAGCCTGTAATAGGGTATGCGGCTCGACAGGTGATGGACGTGGTGGATGCCGATGTTGCCGGTCATCCATCGCAGCACCAGCGGCAAGTCGTAATGGGACGCACCGTGAAGGGCAGCTTTCGGAAACCGCCAGTCGTCGCCCGTTGACCAGTGCGTATCCTCGAACTGATGCTGGACGTAGAAGAGCCATATGCCGGCCGCACCCGACACCAGCACGATCGGCAGGTGGATCAGCAGGAACGGCCAGACCCCCACAATCCACATCATCAAGCCTGCGAGTGTGACGACAGCAAGGTTTGTGCCCATTGTCGATACCCAGGGAAGCGCTCCGGAATTCATCATTCCGATTGGCAGGCGCTGCTTGAAGAGGAAGAGCCAGGCCGGGCCGATGCCGAACATCACGAGTGGGTGCCGGTAGAGGCGATAGCCAAGCCGTCTCATGGGCGAAAGGGCACGGTATTCTGCAACCGTCAGGGTCGTGATGTCGCCAACACCCCGCTCGTCCAGATTGCCAGCCGATGCATGATGGGCGGCGTGCGCACGGCGCCAGTAATCGTAAGGGGTCAGCGTAAGCACGCCGATCACACGCCCTGTCCAATCGTCGATGCCGCGACGGGCGAAGAACGAGCCATGGCCGCAGTCGTGCTGGATCATAAACAGGCGCAGCAGGAAGGCTGCAGCCGGAATGACTGCGGCCAGCCCGTACAAGAATCCGTAAGCGAGGGAAAAATAGGCGACAGCCCAGCACCCTGCGAACGGGATGACGGTGACAATCAGCTCGAAGGCGCTGCGCCGAACCCACGGCTGACGGTATTTCGCCAGGGTTTTCAACCAAGCAGCGACATTGTCTTCAGCAACTGAGACAGGTGTATAGACATTTGCATTCATCAAAAGCAGTTCCTGTTCGCGCATCTTGCACCCTCTGTGCGCGCATGACCTGTTTGCGCCTATAAACGCAATGGTTGGAGCGTCAGGCTTGACGAGCCTTGCGTGCGGCATAACGGCGATCGCGTTCGGCCTTGCGTGCGGCTTCGGCGGCCGCGGCGCGTGAAATCTGATCGGCAATTTCTGCCTGACGAGATTCGGCTTCTGCCTTTTCCTCGGCCGCTGCGTCGGCAAGAATTCGCCGGTTCTGTGCCGCCTTCAATGCTTCCCGTTCGGCGCGACGTAGCTCACGGGCCTGGGTCACCGCATCACGCGCGGCAAGTCGCTCCTGCATGGCGGGATCGGCCGATTTCGGGGAAGAGGCAAACTTCGCCAGAAGCTCTCGTTTGGCCTCAGCCGCAGCATTGCGGCGCTCGGTAAAGCCGTTGTCGGTGGGTCGTCTCAACAGATATTCCTTTGGATCTCGTAAGGTAGCATGCGTGGAATGAATGCGGCCAATGAAGGCCGGTGGTGCGCTGGTATCGTGCACTCCTGAGAAGGAGCCTCGGAACGGAAAGAGGCCAGACGCGAGCCTGGCCCCTTGAAGCTTCGTGCCGCCGTACCGGTACATCCGCGGTCATCGGCGGCAAAAACTCAGGCGGCCTTGAGCTGGCTGGCAGACATCTTGCCCGACTTGCTGTCGCGCTCGAGCTCGAAACCGAGCTTCTGGCCTTCGACGATCGAATTCATCCCTGCACGTTCGACAGCCGAAATATGAACAAACACATCGGCGCTGCCGTCATCAGGCTGGATGAAGCCGAAACCTTTGGTGGAATTGAACCATTTAACCGTGCCGGTCGTCATAACGAACCCTTTCTTAGCAACATTGTTCACCGCTGGGCGAAGCGCAGCGGGTTTTCGACTTTTGAGAGAGGGAAGTTCGTCACGAAGCGCGAGGCGCAGCAAAAACAAATATCGGCAAACAAAGTATCGATGGTGCGAGTATAGACGCTTTGATCGTCACGTCAACTTCTTGTTTTGGCACCTAAAGGTGATGCTACTTCTGATAGAATACTCGCGCCAAGCAGGTTGAGGGCATCATACGCGCTTCAGTTCTTCCGCCTGGGCAGAGGATATGCATCGGCCTCGTAAAACTTCTGCATCTGCAGGCCATCGAAGCGGGCTTCCTCAACTTCCAGAACGGAACCGCGAAGCATCGAGGCGGGCATGTCCTCGATCGCAAAGCGGAGTGCTTCAGCGGCCGAATCAAACCTTTTGTATCGAAGGTGGCTCGTTCTCCTTACCGTCTTACAGGGATAAAGTCCTGCAGCAGCACTATAATCAAACGGCGCCATGCGTGGGCTCCTTACGGGCAAACAGCGTCAGGAGGTTGGCGCTCCTTGTGCGATTTTCGAGCCGCTGCTGCCTTTCAACGGGCCTGCGTTCTCTCATTCTGAGGATCTGCCTGGCGCGTATGTCCTGCAGCTTGGCAGCATTCGAACCTTCCGGCGCAGCGCGCCGGAACAGGCTCTCCGCCGTGTGGCGGGTCGTGTCTATCATAAAGGTATCCTAAAACGTGGATGCGCGAGGCAATAGCGTTCAGCGCAGTTATCTTCCGCCAGAGCGGAATTCGAGACGTTCGCAGTTCTCGGATAGCCAAGCAGCCGGCCGAGCCGGCGAGATCAGGAACCCGAGAGTCTGAAAACGTAACCATGACATGGTGACGCGGGCCGCCCCTTTCAAGGCGCCGCCACAGCCTATCTTCGCAACAAGCACCTCCGGCGCCAACCACCACGGCCCTTCATAACGTCATTGGCCGGAGTACACGAAGGCAATCATTCGGGCTTTCGCGTCCGGCGTCGTTTTCGCACCCTCTGCAGACTTGGTTCGTCCCCGGCTCCCACTTCTCCTGTCGAGAGCTTTGCCTCTTCTTCGGGCACCGCAGGATCCGGACGGTTAGATAGTCCTCGATCGCGACGGGACTGTTCCCGCTCTTTCAGCACTGCGAGATACCGCTCGCGAGCTTGTGGCATGGTCAATTCACCCGTGACCCAGCATTCGATCAAGGCATGAAAGGCTGGATCGGCATCAATTTCGAGTCCGAGCCTGCGCGCACGCCCGAATGCTTTTGTAACAGCCACCCGACGGCTTTCGATGCTCATGAAGAACTCCCATTCGTACAGAGCCAACCACGCCACGATCCTTTTATAGCGGGCTATGTGTCGACTCACCAACATGAGGTAGTCCGGGCTAGCCGCAGCGGGTTGGCAAATGGCCGCACCTAGTCCCGACGATGCCTGATGCAGCCGGGATTTTTCGTGGAGGTCTGCCGCCGCCGGCGATACGATCGCCTTGCGTCACTACGGCTCGCGAGCACTCCGTCATGCGGCGTGCTCCCCAAGTGAGACGCTAGCATCAGGTGGGTGGGAAGCGCGAACTCCGTAGGTCGTCGGTACCGGCAGGCGATCTCAGCAGAAAGGGACTTCGACAACCGGACGGACTGAAGTTGCCACTTGTCATCGCATGAGCGTTCTTCCAATGTATTTGAATGAGTTTCCAAAGATGAGGATCCGGAAAATGCCGACGGGGACAGTGAAGTTCTTCAACCAGACCAAGGGCTTTGGCTTCATCCAGCCCGATGATGGCTCAACCGACACGTTCGTTCATATTTCCGCCGTCCAGCGGTCGGGTCTTACCAACTTGAGCGAAGGCCAGAAGATCAGCTACGAGATCGTCCAGGATAGCCGGTCAGGCAAATCGTCCGCCGAGAACCTGAAGGTGCTTAGATAAAGGAAGAAAGGCACCCCAGCAAACAGCGTTGTGGCTCGAACGGTGCCCCGTGCGCCAGCATCGCCTGCGGCCGAAGCGAGGCGTGCAATGCCAAAGCAAATCGCCGGATCGTATTGCTTGCTTCACTGGCGGCTGCGACCTTGAGCGACCAGTTCTAACCGCCTAGCGCGGCGCGTCGTTTTCATCGATAGCCCCGCTTGCATACACGTTGCGAGCGACGGCGGCCAAAATCAGCAGCGTAACCGAGGCCAGGGCGCAGCAGGCAGCAAAACCGAGCGCGAAGCCGCGTTTCGCCGCCTCGAGCCATGGAAGCTCCGCCGATTCGCCCAGTGTCCTTGCGATCTCCACCGCTCCGGCGAGCGTCGCGGAGATCGCCACGACCTGTGCCTCGTTGAAACCGCTTAAGTTCACTTGATCCATCGTCATGCGATAGACCAGCGTTCCAAGACTGCCGAGCAAGGCGATACCGAGCGCGCCGCCGAATTCCGCACTGGTTTCCGAAATGGCAGAGGCAGATCCAGCACGTTCGGGCGGCGCGGTGCTGACGATCAGCCCCGTTGTCGTGAGGATAACCGGCACGAAGCCGAGTCCAATAAGCATGCTTGCCATCAGGATTCCAATGAGACTTTCAGCGTATGCCGCAGCCGCCATGGCAGTTGTTCCGACCGCATTGACGATCAGACCCCCGATCACGGTATCGACCGGACCAAATCGGTTGGTGAAGCGATAGGCCTGAAAAGACATAACGGTAAAGACAAGCGCCGATGGCACCGACCACAACGCCGCTCCCAGCGGCGAAAGCCCGAGCACCAGCTGCAGAAAAAGGTTCTGGAACAGGAAAATACCGAAGACGAAAAATACACCGGCGAGATTGACCATCAGCGAAGCCGTGAAGGACGGAACACCAAAGAGACCAAGATCGATCAAGGGGTGAACAAGACGCTTCTGGCGGCGCACGAACACGATGCCGACCAAAAAGCCAACAACGATTGGAAGCAGCTGGCCCGGTTTGAAACCATCGGCGGCCATATGTTTGAAGCCGTAGATGATCGGCAGAACGGTTGCAAGGGACAACAAGACACTCGGAAGATCGATTTTGCCGCCCTCGTCATTTCTGTACTCCGGCAGGAGAAAGGGAGCTGCGATCAGCAAGGCCATCATGGCAGGAATATTGATCAGGAAAACCGACCCCCAATGGAAATACTCCAGCAACGCGCCTCCTAAGAGCGGGCCAACGAGGCCACCAAGGGCGAAGGCCGTACCCCATATACTGATTGCCCGGTTGCGCTCGGCCTCGTCCTGGAAAAGGTTGACCACAAGTGACAATGTGGAAGGAGCGATCGTGGCACCGGCGACACCAAGCAGAGCACGTGCAATGATCAATTGTTGAGGGGTGCTGGCTGCCGCCGCAAACGAGGACGCGACGGCGAAGGCGAAAGCACCGATGAGCAGCACCCGCCTTCGTCCTATCCGATCTCCAAGTGTGCCCATGGTCACCAAAAATCCCGAGACCATGAAGCCGTAGATATCGTTTATCCAGAGCAGTTCTGATGCGGATGGATCGAGATCTGAGACAATCGCCGGCATCGCGAGAAACAGGACGGACAAATCCATCGAATAGATAAGGCAGGCGATCGATAGAACATAGAGGCCGGTCCATTCGCGGCTGCCGGCGGTGGACTGGGTTTTTTCTGCAAGATGTTCCTGCACAGGCTGCCTCCCGAGTTATGAGTTTGCAAATCTCGCCTCCCCTCGAGATTTTGGCAACCAGCGCCAACTGCCCATAAGTCTACCGAACCGCAATAAACGTCCCGCGCAGACCGGAGAGCAGGGTTGAGCCAGACTTTCAACGGCTATTGGTTTGACGAGTTTCACCTCACAAATGCTGACGCGCGCAGGACCGACGGAGGGCTGGACAAGACAATGCCGACGGCAGCGGTGCTCGCCCTCCTCTCCCGACGGTGACGTTCGCCGTCTACTCTAGGCGGTCATTCAGGCCTGGTACTCCGATTACAACCTTGCCACCCCAAAGGCCGCAAGCGCCAAGACTATTCTCTCACCTGGCTCCAAAACTGCCATCGCTTCGAATAGTCCCGCCAGATATTTCTTGCGGTCTCGATGTCATGGAGGAACGGCCGTCGCGGCTAACGTCTCGTTCATAGGCACGTTCACCGTGAATGTGAGCAGCAGTCCGAAAACCAGACAGACGACCACGGCTGCGGCAAACCAGAGCGCGAGCGCCTTGCTCGACCGACTTGTCGGGTGCGTGCACGTGCGAGGTCGCGTTAATGCATCGAATGCATGTCTTCCTGGCGCAACTGGTCGATGGCATCCAACGCCTCTTCGGCAGACCAGCCCGCTCGAAGCGCGGCCGCGATCAGACGCACTTCAGCTTCCTGCTCAAGCTTCAGATAGAGCCCCTCAAGAGCTTCTCTTGCAGTGACGACATGTTCGTCGTGGGGCACGACACGGGGAATTCTTTCAAGCTGTGGCATGTTGATCTCCGCTAATAGCCGCTCCTCTTGAAGCCTTGCCCGTCGGGCGGCACGTTGGCGTTCGTTCCTTTTCGTCGCGAAGGGCGGCAGTCTCCTTGAGGACGAGCTTGACGCCCGAGCCATTGTTCGCGCATCAGAAATGATCCTTCGAAGGGCACTCCCATCTTCTTCACTTTGATGCCCTCAACCCTCAGCTAGGGCGTAGGCTAATGGGGTCAACCGAAAATGTTAGCGGGATAACAACTTCGGATGACCGGAGCATGGCGCGTCACAGCGGACCGGGCGGTGGCTCGCGGCGTTCGACTGGCGCTGGAGCAGATCATCGTTCAACGCGTTCAGCGACTCGGACACAGTCAGGACGCATCGATATCGGAAAGGACCATGCTTGCGGCGAAGGCAATGCGAAAACGACTGACAATCATGCGCAATCAATCGCCGAAGCCTTCCTGCCCTTAGGAAGAGAGCGTTGCGTGCTCGTAGAGCTGGTCCATGCTTAAAGTCGCGATTTCGGCAAACGGGGTCTGGTTCCTGACGCGGCCGCCATCAAGGATCACGACGTCGTCGCAAAATGAGATCGTGCTGCGGTGATGGCTGATGACGATCGTCGCACGACGACCAGCTCTTGATTTCAAGGTCTCCACGATCGCTGCTTCAGACAATCCGTCCATGGCGTTCGTGGCCTCGTCCAGGATGAGGATTTCCGGATCGCGCACGAGGGCCCTTGCCAGCGCGATCCGCTGCCGTTGACCGGCCGAAAGGCTGGCTCCCCTATAGCCGACGATCGTCTCATATCCGTCAGGAAGCTTCTCGATGAATTCATGCGCCTCGGCAAGCTTGGCTGCGCTCTCCGCCTCGGCCAACGAGGCGTTGTGACCATAGGTAATATTCTGGAGAATAGTGCCGTCAATCAGCTCAAGGTCCTGGCTGGCGAGCGCAATTTGCCTTCGCCACAGGACGGGATCGATTTGGTTAAGAGGGGTGCCATCGGCAAGAATGTCCCCTTCATCGGGCTCCACAAATCGACACAGAAGATTGACAATCGTCGTTTTTCCAGCACCCGACCGTCCGATAATGGCCGTCGAACGACCTTGGCGAATTTCGAAAGTCGCGGCGCGCAGCACGACGGGTCGCGAGCCAGACCCCGGATATTTGAAAGTCACGCGATCAAATTTGATCCGCTGAACAGGCGCATGAAGCTGGCCGGCGCCTGCAGGCGGCGGCGGCTTGTCAGACGAATCCAGAAGCCATCTGACCTCTTCCAAGGAGCCGCTCCAGCTCTGCACTTGGCTCCATGCCATTTGCAGTGAACGGACGTGGGGCTGGAGCCGATAGAGTAGGACCACGAAAGCCACGATAATCGGAAAACTCACTCCCCAAAGCCAGGCGCCGACGACGACTGCTAGAAACAGACCCGAATGAAGCGTCTCAGTCAGCGGCGGCAGTGCAGCCTGGCGGGATTGGAGGACGAAACCCGCTTTTCGTACGGCATCTGAAGCGAAACCAAAGACTGCTTTTTCTCTCTGCTCCTGTCCGAATGCACGAATCAGCCGTCCGGCATGCACGAGATGAAGCATCCTGGCGGCAAGCTCACCGTTGAACGAAGTGACATTGCGGCTCGGGGCTTTCAGACTGGCTGACAAGATCGCATGAATGGCCTGGATCAGAACAAGCCCCAATGCAACACACAGTGTCATCTGCCATGAAAGAAGCAGCAGAAAGGCGAGCAAAATGACGACGGCCGAGGCGGACACGATCGAAGCAAGCATAGTTTGTATCGCATCCGAAGCCCGCCAGGATTCGTTGGAGATGATATTGAGCAGTCGCCCGGGGCTTTGCTGGAGAAAAAACGAGTATCCGATCGTCAAAAGCTGCCCCGCAAGCGAGCTGCGGATCGCATGGCCGGCTTTGCCGTAGATGAAATTGGCAAGCACGGCGTTGGCGAACGCCAGCACATTCTTCAGCGTGATCAATGCAAGGATGGCGGCAGCGATCGCGATCAGCCTTGCGCGGTCATCCATGCCAGCGCCCACTTGCTGGAAGACGGCCGAGAACCCGGCCATTCCCGAGGGATCCTTCTCGCCGGCAATGATGCCGAGCATGGGAATAATAAGGCCAATGCCAGTGCCTTCAAGGACAGCGCTGCCGAGACCAAGCACGACGACAACCGCAATGAGGCCGATCTTTTTGCCCAGCGCCTGACGCAATAGCCGAAAGCTCGACACAATGAATTCTAGCATGGTGGTTGTGACCTCAGCAGACGAGTTATCTGGTCGATCGGGTTTACCTCTGACAGCTCCCGTCGTGCGAAGCTGACAGGAGGTGCAAGCGCGGCAGCACCCCCCGCCACTATGCGAGCCCTTGAAGCGGCGGGACCATTTTGACCGGCACCGACTGGCAGTAACGCGCCAGCGCATCCGCTCGCCGGGTGGCCCCGTCTGAAAAGCGGCACAACCACGGGGCATGAACGGCGGAGCGAAGTCCATATCGCTCCCGCCGTCGAATGACCTGCCACTTTCCGGTTCGCGTGAGAAACTCATGGGTTAGTTCGGGACGCTGCTCATCGGCAATGAGCTGATAGAGGAAATAGAAGAAACACAAGGCTCCGTCCGCATAGCTGGAGGACGCCGGCGCGGCTTGCTTGGCAATTTTTCTTTCCAGCGTGAGAATGCAATCTGCCACACGGCGTACCGTGTCCAGTGTGACGGCTGCGCCGATGTCATGGAGAGCGTCGGGGTCATCGTTAAGAGATAGCCGCTCGAGGTTCTCTGCAACGATCTTCAGATGGGTTCGACGCATTTGCTGCTTATGTCTGCTCGTGACACTGTCGGAGTGAATACGATAGGCGACCAGGCTGTCATCGATCATTGCCGCGGGAAACTCTCGTGCGATTCGCCTGAAAAGATCGAAATCCTCCGCATGCACATAACCGGCGTCATATACCAGCATGTCTTCGGGAACGACCCTTCGGTTAAACATCACGGTCGAGTGCAAGAAGATCGTAAAGAACAGCGACAGTATGTGCCAATCCCCGGACTGATAGATCGGATTTGGCTTGCCGCGCACCACGCGATTACCGAGAAGCTGATCGATGCCCGTTCCACTCATGGCGAGCTGGGGCTGCTCGGCAAAAAGTGCCACCTGGCGTGAAAAGCGGGACGGATAGGAAATGTCGTCTGCATCCATCCTGGCGATCAGATCGCCCCTCGCCAGGGCGATGCCCTCATTCAAGGTGGCAACGAGCCCGCGGTTCTCCCGCGAAACGATGCGCACGCGATCGTCGACGTTTCGATACCGTTGGAGAATACTCAATGATCGATCGGTCGAACCGTCGTCAAGTGCAATCACTTCAAAGCGCCCGTAGTCCTGGCGCAGAATGCTTTCCAGCGCTGCAGCAACGTAAGGTTCGCCGTTATAGACAGGCAGCACAACAGAGATCAATGGAACAGACATCGTTCAGCTCGCATGTTCATCGGAAATGCCGCGATTGGCATAGTTGCGGCGATAGGCTGAAGCATCATATTCCCGTCCCCCGGCCTCACTTTGCTTGATAGACGACGGAAGGTAGGCGAAGCTTCCGGAGCGGACGTAGGGAAAGTAGCGTTTGAGCTGGTTGAGCGGTCTTTCGAAAGCTAGCCAAGAGATTGAAGCGACCATCAAGGTGGCTGTTGTTCCAATCACAAAACGTGAAGGACCCTGTTCTGAGACATTCACCGGAATCCAGGGTTGAGCCTTGACGATCAGCGAAAGGACAATTGGATGGAAAAGATAAACGCCGTAGCTTATGCGCCCGATGGCGACAATCGGCGGGAGCTCCAACAGGCGGCCGAAAGCGCCTCGCAGGCCTGACGAACAACATCCAACCAGCAATACGAATGGTACGAGGGGAGAAAGCTCGCGACCGATCCATGCCAGCCATTCAAGCGCCGGTGGCATGGCGGCTGATTTCAGCCAGAGGAAAATGACGGCGACGACAGTTAAGGGAACCCAGCTTAGCCGTATCCATTGTGGCCAGACATCGGTTCTGCTTCGATGGACTGCGAGGAGCGCGCCTGCGACGAGCGCATCCATCGATGCTGGAGGAAGAAGGTCACGCGCGAGAGACGGTGTGCCCGTCAGTGGCCAGTAGAAACGATACCCGAGCGAAAATGTGATGACGGCGATGCAAATCGGTCCGATCAACCGGCGCGGCGCAAACAGGATGACCAGCGGCCAAGCGATGTAAAACTGCTCCTCTATGCTTAGGCTCCAGGTGTGGCACAACACCCACGGCGTCCATTCATCGCGAAGGGCATACCAGAAATTTGAGAGATAGAGCGCGTGCCATTTGAGGCTGCCCCGAGCGCCTTCAAGGTCGACAAGCCAGACGAAGCCTAGGACTGCGAAGTACGGGGGAAATATCCGAAGCGCGCGGCGAAGATAGAACGATTTCAGCGCATTGCCTGGCTCATATTGGACTGCCGAGCGCGCTTCTAAGAGAAGCCGTGTTATCAAGAAGCCGCTGAGTACAAAGAACAGTCGGACGCCCAGATGGCCCAAAACCGATCCTTCGGCTGCCAAGAAATGGTCGTACAGCACCATTGAAATGGCAAAAGTCCGAAGACCATCCAGTTGCCGATCGCGTGCATGAAACATCTATCCCCCTCAGTCTCGTGGGCCCCTCGTCGCCGAAGCAACGCCCGGCTGCACTGCTGCAGCCTGCTGCTATTATTCCGTTCCCGATGAGGGGGATCGAAGTATCAAAGCACTTCCTAAAAATTCGGGGGAATCGGGCCAAACTGTGACGCTGACGCCATATCAGACTTTAGTCCGATATGGTTCCGTAGTGGCTGCCTTGACTTTCAACTGTGTTCTGCGCACCCATGCCCTCGGGCAAACCAGCCGGTGCGACGCCACCTGCAAGGACGTCGGCGCAACCGGTCGCCGCTGTGCTGTGGCCGCCATTGCGCCCGCCAATTAAGAGCTCCAAGCATTTCACGTGGGTGGCCGCATCATGCCTCTCCGAGAGCGGACGGTCCTTCCGGGCACGTTCCAAGACTGCCTGGAAGGACGCAGTTTCGAGAGGGTGACGAACCCAATCGGCAAGCAACCAGCGGCAGGTGGCCGGAACATCTGGTGGTCGCTTGCCAAGGAGGACGATTTTGCATCACATCTGCGAGCGCCTGTACCACATCCATTCATCATGATGCGATTGTCCGGGCCAGCAAGCCGCAAGCGGCTTTCGGCCTGAAATTCCTCGGTCGCGCACACGTATAAACAGCTCTCGGCGCGGTGAACGGAATTGCGGACTTCGTCATTTAAGTTTCACGGAAGTTAACGCTGACTGTCACATTGGACTGCTAGCTGAAGCAGCGAACGAACCATGGCCACTTAAGGCGCCAGCGGTCATCCTTATCCGTGCAAGGAGCATTTACGATGAGACTCACTGTTCTTCAATCAGCTCTGGCGTCCCTCCTGGCCGCCACCGCATTTGGCGCTGGTCCGGCCCATGCAGAGAAGGCCAAATTCGAATTCTGGTACGGCCTGTCGGGCGATCTCGGGGAGCGCGTGCAAGACGCCTGCAAAAAGTTTAACGACATGCAGGCTGACTATGAAATCGTCTGCACTTCGCAGAACAGCTATGACACGACGCTTCAGAACACGATTGCCGCCTATCGTGCCAAGAAGCAGCCGGCGATCACCCAGATCTACGACGCCGGAACGCTCGACATGATGCTCTCCGGAGCGTTCGTACCGGCCAAGAAACTGATGGCCGACAACGGCTACACGATCGACTGGACCAACTATTTCAGCGGCATCGCCAATTATTACGCGACAGCTGCAGGGGAGTTGAACTCCTTCCCGTTCAACTCTTCAACCGCCATGTTCTACTACAATGTCGACGCTTTCCAGAAGGCCGGCATCGACTTCAAGCCGGAAACCTGGGAAGAGGTCGAGGAAGCCGCCCGCAAGCTGAAGGCGGCGGGTTTCGATTGCCCGCTCGGCTTTAACTTCGATACATGGCAGATGATGGAGCAATTTTCCGCCATCCACAACCAGCCGATCGCAACCCAGGGCAACGGCTACCAGGGCCTGGACGCCGAACTGGTCTTCAACAAGACCAAATTCGTCGACCATGTGAAATTCTTCAAGAAAATGGTCGACGAGAAGCTGTTCGTCGTCAAAACGAAACAGCTCGGGATGGACATTGTCCCCGCGTTCACCTCGCAGACATGCCAGATGATTCAGACCTCGATCGCTGACCATGGTACGATTGGCAAGACGCTGCCGGAAGGCGTCAAGTGGGAAGTTGCGATGCTGCCGGTCTGGAAAGGCACGCAACGACAGAACTCGCTGGTCGGCGGCGCCTCGCTATGGGTCATGGCTGGCCGTCCGGAAGGCGAGTACAAGGGCGCAGCCGCTTTCCTGAACTTCCTCGCCACGCCGGAAATGGCGCAATGGTGGTCGACGGTCACTGGCTACATTCCGGTCACCAAGACCGGCTTTGAAGCCATGAAGGCCAATGGCTTCTACGACAAGGCTCCTTACAAGGGCCGCGAGCTCGCCATCGCCAGCCTGACCTACACGCCGACCTCGCAGAATACGCGCGGTATCCGCCTCGGTGGTTTCACCCAGGTCCGCAAGGAGGTCTCTACGGCGCTGGAGGCGATTTTCATGCAAAATGCCGACGTGCAGGCTGAACTCGACCAGGCCGCCGATCGAAGCAACGCCGTGCTGCGCCGATTTGAAAAAACCTATGCCGGTCAGAAGCTCAACTGAGTTCTCGTCAACAAGAGCCTGTCGGTTGCATATGGCAGGCTCTTGTCCCTGAAGTACAATTGGTTTGATTGATCCATGGAAAAGCGGGCCGTTTTCAAAAGCTGGTGGCTGCCAATTCTTTTCGCCCTGCCGCAGATTCTTCTGATCCTCCTCTTCTTCTACTGGCCGGCAATCGCGGTGATGAAGTGGGCCTTCACACTTGAGCCTCCCTTTGGCGGGGTAGCGGAATTTGTCGGACTGACGAATTTTGACGAGGTGTTCGCCGATCCATTCTATTGGAATTCCGTCGCCGTCAGCCTCATCTTCGCCCTTTGCGGGACTTGCTTCACTATCCTGATCGGTCTCGTGCTGGCGATTGCAGTGGATCGGCGGCTGCCCGGTTCTGGGCTATTCCGGTTCCTCTATATCCTTCCATATGCAATCGCCGGACCGGCAGCCGGCATGGCCTTCCGGTTCATTCTGTCGCCAGAACGCGGGCTGATGGCCTCGGTCAATGCCGCGTTCCCTGATTTCTGGAACCCGGCAAAATACGGTGCCCACGCTCTCATCCTCGTCATCGTCATCTTTGCCTGGAAATGGACCGGTTACACGTTCATCTTCCTGCTGGCCGGCCTGCAATCCGTGCCGCGCTCTCTGACGGAGGCCGCCGCCATGGACGGCGCCGGACCGATCCGTCGCGCGATCGATATCCAGGTTCCGCTGCTGGCGCCGACGCTGTTCTTTCTGCTCGTCATCATGATGACGGAGGGGTTCGTCGGTTCGGACACCTTCGGTATCGTACACAGCACGACTGGCGGCGGACCAAATCACGGCACGGAGGTGATGGTATTTCGCATCGTGGACGAAGCGTTCAAGGGACTCAACTACTCTGGCGCCTCCGCGCAGAGCATCGTCCTGATCGGCCTGATCATGGTCTTCACATTCATCCAATTTCGCTTCATCGAGAAGCGTGTGCACTATAAGTGAGCCCTTCATGATCCAGCGCACGCCGATCGCCGATGCACTGACCTATCTGTTGATGGTCTTGGGCTTTTTCCTGCTGATTGGCCCCTTCCTCGTCATTCTGGCCGGTGCCAGTCAAACGCTGCAACAGATCAACAGCGTGCCGTTCCATTTCCTTCCACAGGACCGCTTCCTCGAAAACGCCTCCGCTGCCTGGTCACGCGCCAATCTCGGCTCGGCCATGATCAACAGCTTCATCATGGCCTGTCTCGTCACCGTCGGCAAAGTGGCCCTTTCGGCCTGCACGGCCTTCGCCATCGTGTTCTTCCGCACGCCACTCAAGCATTTTTTCTTCTGGATCGTGTTCATCACGCTGATGCTACCGCTCGAAGTTCGCGTGGTGCCGACCTATGCCGTGGCCGCCGACCTTTTCCAGCCGTTTCGATTACTGATCTCGGCACTGACCGGCATCGAGGTATCGGTCGAATGGAACCTGCTGAATTCCTATGCGGGCCTCACCCTGCCGCTGATTGCCACCGCAACAGGCACATTCCTCTACCGGCAATTCTTCATGACGCTTCCAAATGATCTCGCCGAAGCCGCCCGCATGGACGGTTCCGGACCAGTGCGCTTTTTCGTCGACATGCTGTTACCTCTTTCGCGCACCAACATGTTGGCGCTCACCACGATCATGTTCGTCTACGGCTGGAACCAATATCTTTGGCCGCTGCTGATGATCACAGACCCGGCCTACAAGACGACCATGATGTCGCTGAGCGCGCTACTGCCTTCGGAAAACAGCCTGCCCGACTGGAATATCACGCTGGCAGGTTCACTCATCATCATGGCGCCGCCGCTCGTCATCGTTGCGGTGCTGCAACGCTGGTTCGTCCGTGGCCTGGTCGCCACCGAAAAGTGACCTGGCAATTCAAGAAACGAGGTTCAAATATGGCTGACATCGATATCCGCGCTGTGCGCAAGTCCTACGGCAAAACCCAGACGCTGCACGGCGTCGACCTGTCCTTTGCCTCGGGCGAGTTTGTCGTCATTCTCGGTCCCTCTGGATGCGGAAAGTCGACGCTTCTACGCATGATCGCTGGACTTGAGGAGATTACCGCCGGCGAAATCGCAATCAACGGTCGCGTCGTCAACAGGCTCGAGCCGCGCGAGCGCGGCTGCGCCATGGTGTTCCAGAACTATGCGCTTTATCCGCATATGACCGTGGCCCAAAATATTGGTTACGCGCTGAAGGTAGCCGGTGTGTCAAGGACCGAGCGCGAAACGCGCATCGAGGAGACGGCGAAGATCGTCGGGCTTTCCGAGTATCTTGCGCGCAAACCAGCAGCATTGTCCGGCGGCCAGCGTCAGCGCGTGGCGATGGCGCGTGCCATTATTCGTGAGCCGCAGGTGTTTCTCTTCGACGAGCCACTGTCGAATCTCGACGCCAAGCTGCGGGTGACCATGCGGGCGGAAATCCGCAAACTGCACCAGCGCCTTTCAGCAACGTCCATCTTCGTCACCCATGATCAGATCGAGGCGATGACGCTCGCCGACAAGCTCGTGGTCATGAATAAGGGGCATGTCGAGCAGGTCGGTCAGCCGCTCGATATCTATCATCGGCCGGCAAGCATATTCGTCGCATCCTTCATCGGCTCTCCCGCGATGAATCTCTTCAATACACGCGTCGAGGTCGAGACTGCGTCGGTGCGTTTCGGCGGCGTGCAGGTCCCCATCGACCCTGGGCTTGCGGCCAGCTTGCGCGGAAGAGATGTCACGATCGGCATTCGACCGGAGCAATGTGCCGTTTCACTGGACGGCAGCGGCGTGCGAGCGACAATAGACTTCGTCGAGGAACTTGGCTCCGGTCGGGTCGCCCATGCCGAGATCGATGGCGAGCCATTTGCAGCCGTCATCGGCGAACATATGAGCGTGCGTCCAGGCGATCGAGTCGGCCTGGAGTTACCTTCATCCCAACTGCATGTCTTCGAGCGCGATAGCGGTCGCCGGATAGATATGAAGATCAATTCCAGTTCCCCGCATCCGGCAGCCGCCACCTCGACGCTGGCGATTGTTCACTGAATTTTGACAGTCCCCCAGGAGGAACACCGGCATGAACGACATCATTTCCGCCGTCGGATTTTGCAACCGGACCGGCAAGGGCGACCTCAGTGCGCTTGACACTTCGCTGCGGGAAATCGCCGAAACGGGGGCCGACGCCTGCGAAATCGGCATCTATGCCGAGGAAATCATCAGCGGCGGCCGCATCATTGAGGATCGCACGCGCCGCGTCGCCGACATCGTTCGCCAGCATCCTTTCAAGAAATTGTCGCTGCACGGCCAGATCCTCTCCAACTTCATGGACCGCGAGCATTTGCAGCTGCAAAAGAAGGTCGTGCGGTCGATGCTCGAACTCTGCGACCGGCTTGGTGCAGGCATACTCGTCCATCATTCAGGTGCCGGACAGCTTGCCGATGGCGAAAATGGCGCCGATCTTGACCGAATGGAGCGAGAGGCACTGGCCGAGATGGGCGATATCGCGAAGGGCTACGGCGTACGCATCGCACTTGAAAACATCTTCACCACAGAAAGCGGCCAATACCGCCAGACGCCGAGCGAAGTGGCCGCGACTGTCAGGGCTATCGGCTCGGACAACGTTGTTGCGCTGATCGACTTCTCGCATGCCTATATCGAATCGACCTACCGCAATCTCGATTTTCTCGAAGAATTGCGCGCAATGGCGCCGGTTACCGGTCACCTGCATGTCCATGACAGCTTTGGCCTTCCCTACTCCATGACGCGCTTTTACCACCCGGCCGAGGCAACCGCCCTCGGCATCGGCGATCTCCACTTGCCGATCGGCTGGGGTGACATTCCTTGGGAGGGTATTTTCAGCGAGCTCACGTTCCTTCCGGATACGTCGCTGATCATGGAAATTAACGCGGAACGATTTGGCGACCAGCAGCCGGCCTGCCTGGAAAGGGCGAGACGTTTGGCGGCATTGATGGGGATGACGGGGAAAGCGGAGAAGCGGCAGCTGTCGTAGCTGCCGCCCTGACCTTATTGGTCGTTAGGAGCGGTGACCTACCGCAAATATAGCAAACGGCTGAATGTTCTGCTTGGCGATCGCCATCCTTGGCATCGCCGAGCAGCAAGCCGGCACCGGGAATTCCTTTGCCGTCCCAGTTCCCGGTCATCATGTAGGTGATAGATCCTTTCAGATCGACGCGTTTGATGCCCCTTCGCTTATCTCTTATCGCCGGCTGCCTTTGGAGAACAACTGGAACATATTCAGGGGCCCGTCTTTGTTATGTGACTGCCACGTAAGAGTGTTGCCTCTATCGAAGTTCGGTTATCATCTAATCGACCGAAGTCGTATAGCATCGTGTGCCGTGTCTAGAGTCCTCATCATAGCCGGGCTTGTTGTCGTCGCGGTGGGTATTCTCTGGCCGTGGCTTGCACGCATCGGCTTGGGGAGGCTGCCGGGCGACTTTCTCATCGAGCGCGAGAATTTCTCCATTTATATCCCTATTACCACCGGCCTGCTCTTCAGCATTTTGCTGTCCGTGATGCTCTGGCTCCTCAGTCGTTAAGTAGCTATGCCTTTTGTAAGGGTCGCACACGCTGCCCAAGAAGAGGTGGATTCATTCTGCGGCTTGATGCCCCGGCGTTCGAAGAGTGTCAGTGAAGATCGCCATCACATCCCTTTGCGCGAAAGCGGCCCGCTCGACCCATCACGATAGCCGGAGCATCCTTTCACAACGCCCACGCGGTTCAGACCCCGGAGGTTTACGCTTCAATGCGCGCGCGCTGCGGCTTCGTCAGCGATGCCGTCGAAATAGCGCCACACATGTTACTCCCCCTGTTCGCTTTCCGGTGCCAAACTATCTCACGAACACCACAAGCGAACCTACCGTCTGCCAGCTGGCGCGGAAATTCGCCCAAATCAGGAGATTTGAAGCCATGACGAGATCAACTAAAAATGGTCAGCAAGGCAGACGGCCTGACATGCACACTCAACCGGTCGTGTCGCCCCAGGCCTGGGAGGCGGCCCGCCAGCAGCTGCTTGTCAAAGAAAAGGCACTGACACGCGCCCGTGACGCGCTGGCCGCCGAACGCCGGCGAATGCCGAGGATGGCCGTGGAGACAGCGTATGCGTTCGAGGGACCTGCGGGCAAGGCAAGCCTGCTCGACCTGTTCGATGGTCGGCGACAGTTGATCGTCTACCGCGCCTTCTTCGAGCCGGGCGTGTTCGGCTGGCCCGACCACGCGTGCCGGGGCTGCTCCATGGTGGCCGACCAAGTCGCCCATGTCGCGCACCTGAACGCGCGTGACACCACCCTCGTTTTCGCCTCGCGTGCGCCTCAGTCCGACATCGCGCGGCTGAAGGCCCGGATGGGCTGGGAGATGCCATGGTTCACTCTCACCGACAGCTTCGACGCCGACTTCGGCGTGGACGAGTGGCATGGCACGAACGTGTTCTACCGTGACGGCGACCGCGTATTTCGCACCTACTTCGTCAATAATCGCGGCGACGAGCAAATGGGAGGCACTTGGAACTACCTAGACATCACGCCATTGGGCCGGCAGGAGGTCTGGGAGGACTCGCCCGAAGGCTATCCTCAAACTCCGACATATAAGTGGTGGAACTGGCATGACAGCTACGTTGCAAACGCAGTACCCGACAAGAAATGGGTCGAGGTGTCGGACGCTGGAGAGGCGGCGTTCCGGAGCCAACACGCGAGCACGAAGCCCTGAGCCATGACACTGCCAGGTGCTGGAGAGGCGAGGAATAGGTCGTAGAGAATATGGCGTCCGCACGAAGCGGTTCTTTAAGGAGGCTCTCCAAAATATGACGGCAGCGGGCCTGCGCGGGCATCCGATCTTTTCTGACCTGCTCCGGATCGTCGGCGAGGACGGGCATTCTGCCTGCCCTCGTCGAAGGCCACCTCATCCGACAAGCCCCGGGACTGCAGTGCGGCAACGATGTGCCGGGCCTTGCGGCCCGCACAATGTGGCCTTGTTACAGTTCGGCTTTAGGCTCAATCGGGTCCCAGATGCTTATCTTGCGGGTCTCAGGCATCAAGAAAAGGGCAAGTAGGAAGCATACGGCAGGAACGGCGATCGGGTAGATAAGCGCGTAACCAATGCTGCCAGTGGCCGCGAACGCCGCCGAGGTGATGAACGGCACCAATCCGCCACCCCAACCATTGCCAATGTGATATGGCACCGACACTGACGTGTACCGGATCCTGCCGGGGAAGTATTCAGCAAGGAACGCACCAACCGGGCCATATACCATCCCGACGTAGCAAACCAGGATGAAGATGATGAAGATCGCGATTGGATAATTGATGTTGCCAGGCTGCGTGGCTGATCCCAGCCACAAGTACAGCGGATAATACGTTATCGCGGCGAGCAACATGCCTCCCAGGATCACTGGCTTGCGGCCGATAATGTCTGACAGCCATCCAAAAAAGATCAAACTCGGCGTTGCAATGAGCAGCGCGGCTCCCACGATATAGGACGAGGTCAACGAATCTACCTTGGAAACCTGCTGCAGGAAGTACAATGCCCAGAACTGGCCGCTATACCAGACCACTCCCTGCCCGATCAGCACGATGGTGGCGATCCCGACATATTGGATGTTGGAGCTGAGGAAGGCTTCCTTCCATGGATTTCGGGTCGTCTGCCCCTTAGCCTTGATCTCCTCGAAGATCGGTGTCTCCTGAAGCTGAAGCCGGATGTAGATTGCAATGGCTACCAGCAGGAAGGAGACCAAAAACGGAATGCGCCACGCCCATTCGTCGAAGACCTCGTTACCGAAATAGGTGCGCGTCGCGATGATCACGGCCAGCGACACGACGATTCCGAGCGTCGGAGAGGTCTGAAGCCACCCGGTATAATAGCCACGGCGTTCGTCGGGGACATGCTCGGCGACATAGGTGATGGCGCCGCCATACTCGCCGCCCAGGCACAAGCCTTGGATCATCCGCAGGCCGAAGAGAAGGAACGCAGCGGTCAGCCCGATCGACGCGTAGGTCGGCATCAAGCCGATCGCACCGGTGCCCAACCCCATGCCGCTGAGCGTAATGAGAAACGTGTATTTGCGGCCGACCCGGTCACCCATCCAGCCGAAAAGGAACGCCCCCAGTGGACGGATCAGGAATCCTGCAGTGAACAGCGCAATCGTGCTCAGCAGCGCTGCGACTGGGTGGGATTGCTCAAAGAACTTCACCGAAAGAACCGCGGCCAAGCTTCCGAAGATATAGAAGTCATACCATTCGATGACGTTTCCTACCGACGCAGCAATGATCACACGGCGGAAATCTCTTGGAACTTGAGTGGGCATGTTTCGTCCTCCCATTTAACATCGCCCTCCAACTTCTTGTATTTTAGCATGAAAAGCAGCCTGATCCAAATCGGGAACCCGCTCTTCAGATCGGCGGAGCGCGCGACAATGAGCCGGTCGCCAGTGAAGGAACGCGGCACGAAACCAAGACTGACAAGCATGCTCGCCTCGCAATGCCGATGAGACGTTCACAGTATGTCCGCCCGAATCCTATCCCGTGCCTCAACGGTTTCGATCGAGCCGCGCCCTCGCTGGCCAGCCGCGCGAGATCAAAGACGGCGCGACAACGATGCCGCAATCGACCAGCTCCGCATGCAAGCACGCCCATGGTAATGTCGTCATAAGTGAGCCCGAAGGAGAATCTCAGCGTCCTTGTCCAGAACGCTGATAGATTTCATCAACTCCGTCTGCTCGATCAACCCGCTAGAGCGCCGGATTTCTTTGCGACCCAGGTGGCGACATAGTCCATCAGGGCAGGCGATAGGCAGTCATAGGGCTCCAATCCAAGCTCCCGCAAGCGGGCCCGTATGCCGTCCATTCGACTGGGATCGACGCCCGACTCGATAATGGAAGAAACAAAGGCTGCAAATTCGGGTGGAGCCCAGCCTGGTTCCTGGAACCGCTCGGGGTGAACGAAGTCCAGCCCCTGGAACGCATGCTCCCGCTCGACCGGTCCATACATGTGCACGCCGCATTGCTTGCAGGCGTGACGTTGGATCAGTGCGCTCGGATCGACCACCTGCAGTTTGTCGCCGTTCTCGAGCACAGTCACCTTGTCATGCGGGACGACCGCGACAACGGAGAAAGACGTACCTCTGGGCTTCCAGCATTTGGTGCAGCCGCAGACGTGGTTGTGGGCGACCTGCCCCTCGATCCTTACCTTGACCGGCCGGTCCGTGCAGGCACAAACAAGCGTGCCACCGGCAAAGCCGGGGTTGGCTGGTTTTAATCCATCGTCGACTGCCGGATGAATATGAACTGCACTTTCCATCGCATGTTCCTCCCCTGTTGCGCCGAAGCCCATCCGGCTCTCCGGATATTGGCCTACTTCGGCTTTCGTCCGAACGCCCGGCGGACCCGTTTAGTAGATGACAACGCTCCTGATGCTTTGACCGGAATGCATGAGTTCGAATCCCTTGTTGATGTCTTCGAGCGGCATCGTATGGGTGATCATCGGATCGATCTGGATCTTTCCTTCCATGTACCAGTCGACGATCTTCGGCACGTCGGTGCGGCCACGCGCGCCGCCAAAGGCGGTGCCCATCCAGCTGCGGCCGGTGACCAGCTGGAACGGGCGGGTGGAGATTTCCTGGCCGGCACCGGCCACCCCGATGACCACCGACTTGCCCCAGCCGCGATGGCTGGCTTCCAGCGCCTGGCGCATCACCTTGGTGTTGCCGGTGCAGTCGAAGGTATAGTCGGCGCCGCCGATCTGGTCGGCGCCGCGCTTCGTCATGTTGACGAGATAAGGCACGATGTCGTCGCCGACCTC
>NZ_ATTQ01000039.1 GCF_000419765.1 Rhizobium mongolense USDA 1844
GACTGCGAGATGAAGAGCGCCGCCGACTGCGGAGACAGCGGGATTTCGCGGTAGCGGAACTCGGAAGCGACATCGATCTCGACCGGCAGTCGGGCATAGCGCTCGAACCAGTATTTGCCGATCAGCCCGGCCAAGTAAGCCGTGCCGCAAGCGGAGACCGCCAGGCTTGGCACCTTGCGAAGTCGATATCGTCGGAAACCGGCAGCACCTGATTATCGATGAAGTTGATATAATGGCTGAGCGCATGGGAGATGACCTCCGGCTGCTCGTATATTTCCTTCTCCATGAAATGGCGATGATTGCCCTTGTCGACCAGATGGGCGGCAGCCATCGAGATCTGCCGTGGGCGCGTGACGACGTTTCCCTCGCTATCGAAGATTTGCACTCCCGTTTTGCCGATAACCGCCCAGTCGCCGTCGATTAGATAGGTGATATCATTGGTGAAGGGAGCAAGGGCGATCGCGTCGGAGCCCAGGAACATCTCGCCGTCGCCATGGCCGATCACCAGCGGTGGACCATTGCGCGCCGCAATGATGGTCGATGGATCATCCTGGAATAGGATGGCAAGCCCAAAGGTGCCCTTGCCGCGCTTCAGCATAGCATGCATCGCCTCCTGGCACCCCATACCATCCCGCCGGTATTTTGCCAGAAGTTGGGCAACGACCTCGGTGTCGGTGTCGGTCTGGAACTCCGCCCCTGCCGCCGCCAATTCGTCCTTCAGTTCGGCGAAATTTCGATGATGCCGTTATGGACGACGGCCACACCGTCGCTAAAGTGCGGGTGCGCGTTGCATTCTGTCGGTGCCCCATGGGTTGCCCAGCGCGTGTGGGCGATGCCGATGGTGCCACTCAGCGGCTCTTCCTTCAGTCTCGTCTTGAGATTGACGAGCTTGCCCTGTGCACGGCGGCGATGCAAGGCGCCCTCGGTGATGGTCGCAACGCCGGCCGAATCATAGCCGCGATATTCCAGACGCTTTAGCGCGTCGACCAGCCGCTCCGATACTGGCTGTTGCCCAACGATGCCAACAATCCCGCACATGTTCGTCTCCGTATTTATCCCGGCAGCCTTAGCCGACGCAGTAATCGCGAGGACGGACACCCGCCCGGCGCGATCTCCTAATAGCATTTGGCAAGATTGGTAAAAATTGATTGTAGCGATAACTATCATCCATCCTATGGATACATTGAGATGCGTTTGAGGACCTTGATCGTGGCGCTCGACCGAACGGGGCGCTCGACCGAACGGGGCGCACGGCCGCCCGAAGCACCCACGCCAGTCAGCCGGCCGTGAGCGCAACGATCGCGCGGCATCGCACCTATTTCGGCGACGAACTGTTTACAATGCAGGGCCCAAACTAGCCCGGTAGCAGCCGTACGCCGCTCTACGGCACACCTGCCCGTCTAGCTCCCTACCGAGGAATTGAAACCTCGTTGCTCGGGTCGGCCTGGTGCCGAGCGAGGATGCGATCTTGCTGGTAGCACTATCGAAACAATTCGTTGACCCAGTTGTGATAGCTCATCGCAGGACTAAACCCGCCGCCGCGTGACAGCGCCCAATGGGGTTGACTCGATTGCGTGCGCTGCTGTGAGGTTGCATTTGGCCATCAGAGCGTCGAACCGAACGGAGGAGATTGGATCAAAAAGCCTGAGGCGCATATTGGTGTATCCGTTTGGTAAATAGGACGCATGAAAACAAATAATTTTACCGCACTTACCGAATCCTCCTAGGACACAGTCATTCTAACCGGTGCGGAAGTGAATAAGGAGTAGCCGGGCGACACCGACTATGGGACTGCCCTTAGCGACTGAAACGGAGAAAAAATTTGTCTGATGCAAAACTGCAGAGCGTACTTTCCTGTCTTTCGCAATTGGGCAGGCAGCTGGATCCTTTGCCGTCCATGACAGCACCGGATGCTAATTGCATCAAACTAAACACGAATGAGAATCCGTTCGCGTTGCCGTCACCCGTAATGCAGAGCGCTGTTGCGGCCCTCGAACGGCAGTATCTATATCCAGAAAATGACAACATCGGCTTGAGGGAAGCAGCCGCCAAAGCCTATGATCTCTCCAGGGATCAGGTGATCGCTGGGAACGGATCGTCTGAACTTCTCGGGCTCATCTATAGGGCATTCCTTGCTCCGGGTGACACTGTGGCGATGATGTCGCCAGGGTTTTCGTTCAACCGCAAACTGGCCGCGCTGCAGGATGCTAAATTTCTCGAAATCGGATGTGGCGAATTGCAATCATTGCCGATCGAGCAATTGCTTTTCGGCCCTGCAAAAGATGCTAAATTCATTCTCTTAGCTAATCCGAATAACCCGACTGGGACATTTGTTCCGATTGCCGACATCGAACGCCTTGTAGCACAATCCGACCGCTTGATCGTAGTGGATGAGGCCTACGTGGACTTTGCACCTGACAGCGCTCTGCGTCTCATTAACCGTTATTCGAACCTTCTGCTCTTAAGAACATTTTCGAAAAGCTATGCCACCGCCGGCATTCGCGTTGGGTTCGGTCTCGGTCATCCTGAGATCATCGGCAGGCTGCGCAATATCCAGAACGTCTTCAACATGAACGTGATAAGCCATGCGGTTGGAGTCAGCATCTTTTCGCATCGGCCCGCCTACGAAGAGAATCACAAACATATTAGGGATGAAAGAGAGCGAGTGAGCGCTACGCTCACGCAACTTGGATTCTCCGTAACTCCCTCGCAGGCAAACTTCTTGCTGGCCCGTGTGCCAGCTGGACGAGACGGCATCTGGTGGCAAACCTCCTTGGAACGGAAAAAGATACTCGTTGCCGTCTTCCCTGATAAGGGTCTGAAAGACTGCATCCGCGTTAGCATCGGTACAAAAGCGCAAATGGACGCGTTTTTTGAGGCGGTCAATGACATTTTGAGGGCTGAGAGTTCTCGAGCGTCGGCCGTGAAGCCGCATTAGTCTCTGCTCTGTGCTGTGCGGCAAGGTGGTACGGCGAGATCCGCACAGCTTTGGCCGATTGTCTACACCTTCGAAAGTAAGGTCCCATAGGCCGGCTTGCTTCAGTGAATGCCGGTGCTTGCCAATGCCTTACCTCAAGGTGTGCCTCCGTTCTAACTGCAAACCCTGAGCACCTGGGCCGATATCCTTGGAAACCGTAAGAATGCTTCGTGGGCAGAGCGGGGGCGGCGCCTACAACACAGGTGCCCAACGTCGAGATACCTCAATGGTCTGGTCCCAGCCGGAACAACACTCAAAGGCAAGCATAAGTCATCTCGAGCCAAGTTTCCAAGTCTTAGATCGCTTGGATCACGCCTGAAGCTCTGTGCATGAAAGTTGGAGATAGCGGAATGAGAAATGCCTTTTCTTCTAAGCTAACCGTTGGCATCTTTGATCACTTGGACGACGACGGTCGCGATATCGCACAACAATACGCAGATCGCTTGAGATTAACAGAGACCTGTGACCGGCTCGGTTTTTATGCATATCATCTCGCAGAGCACCATTGTACCCCGCATGGGACGGCCGCATCGCCGAATTTGTTCCTATCGAGCGTCGCACAGCGCACCCGCCAACTTCGTGTCGGCCCCCTGGTCATGCTGCTTAGCCTTTATCACCCGCTGCGCGCGTTTGAAGAGATCTGTATGCTGGATCAATTGAGCGGTGGTAGGCTCGAGCTGGGCATAGGGCGCGGCTCTCTCCCGGCCGAATTGGGATATTTCGGGATCGGTGCAGACGCGATGCCAGAGTGCTACGTCGAAGCGAGCGAAATCCTTGTCGAGGCGATGAAGGGCGGCACCCTATCCTACCAGGGCCACCATTTTGAGCTAAACAACGTCCCTTTGACACTGCGGCCTCATCAGCGTCCGCATCCACCTACATGGATCGCCACGAATCGCCCCGAGTCTGCGTGTTGGGCCGCTGCGAATGGCGCGAATATCGCGTGCCTAGGACCTGCGTCGGGTGTTCGCAAAATAACTGATGCCTTCCGCTCCCATCGAGGGAAAATCGCTGACGCGGGCGATGAATCGCCCTTTCTCGGATTGCTTCGAATGGTAGTAGTCGGACGTTCTGCTAAGCATGCCTATTCGCTCGCGGCACCTGCTTACGAACGATGGCTTAAGAGCTTCAAGTTCCTTTACGATGTCAATGCGATTCCAATTCCACCAAACCTGCCGCTGACCTTCGATGCAGCAATCGAGAGTGAATTGTGCGTGGTAGGAACGGCAGCTTTTGTGCGACGGACCCTCCTTGATCAATTGGAACAGGCGGGCGCCAACTATCTTCTTTGTCAACTCGCGTTTGGAGATCTGCCCTTGGAGGATTCCCTATACACCGCCGTGGCCATTCAAACCGAAATTATGGATCGAGTTGGCTGACTGTGGCAATAGCCTGCAAACTTAGGAATGTGGAAGC
Organism: Rhizobium mongolense USDA 1844; assembly: GCF_000419765.1. Classification (GTDB taxonomy): domain Bacteria; phylum Pseudomonadota; class Alphaproteobacteria; order Rhizobiales; family Rhizobiaceae; genus Rhizobium; species Rhizobium mongolense. Next base: position 4,394 of record NZ_ATTQ01000039.1, read on the forward strand.
GCCGCTTGACCTTCCCGTGCAGCCTGCGGGAACTAATGGTAATTAGTGCCTCCATTGCGCTACCATGCGCCCTCGCACTCCCGCAAATTGAGGATGTCGCGGCGCTGAGGAATCGAGGCATCCCCAATTGGATAGATGGTGTACAGAGTCAGGCGGGCATCGACTGCTTAACAGCGAGCAAATATCTGTCGATTTGTTCTTGGCCGGCTAGCTTTATTGATTTGCGACAAGGAAAGGCTAGTCGGGCGGCGGCATAAGGCCCCTCACAAACCTTAATGACGGAACTGATGATGTCTGACTCCCTGATTGAGAAATATGGAGACGCTCGGCTGCCGCGATACACGAGTTATCCTACCGCCCTGGCTTTTTCTGCAGCCGTCGGGCCCGACGATTACGCGAAAGGCCTTGCGGAAGTGGGCATTGCCGGACCCGTCTCAGTCTATCTCCACGTGCCTTTCTGTCGATCCTTGTGCTGGTATTGCGGCTGCCATACGAGTATTACGCGACACGACGCACCGGTCATCGAATATCTGGATGTCATGAGCCAGGAGATCGAACTTGTTGCTTTCGCTGCGGGCAACGCCGTGCCTGTCAAGAACGTACACTTCGGAGGCGGTACGCCGAGCATTGTGAACCCCGATGACTTCGCGCTCCTGATGAGGAAGTTGAGGAGTGCGTTTCAGTTCGAGGACGCAGCTGCCATCGCAATTGAGATCGACCCGCGGACCCTCAAAGCGGCGATGGTCGATGCATTGGGTGAGAACGGCGTCAATCGCGCGAGCCTCGGCGTGCAGAGTTTTGATCCCGTCGTGCAGGCGGCGATCAATCGTATTCAAACGGTCGATCAGACGGAAACGGCAGTGAGCAGGCTGCGTGCTGCGGGCGTCTCCAGTATCAATTTCGATTTGATATATGGCCTTCCACATCAGACCGTCCGGTCCTGTGTCGATACTGTAAAACTTGCCATAGAGATGCGGCCGGAACGGCTGGCGGTTTTCGGCTATGCCCATATCCCCTCCTTGAAGAAGCACCAGCGTCTCATCGAGGATAAGACGCTTCCCGATGCGGGGCAACGCAACGAACAGGCCGAGGCGATAGCCGGCGAGCTGGTTAAGGCGGGATATTCAAGGATTGGTCTGGACCATTTCGCGCTGCCGGAAGACGAGCTTGCCCTTGCATCGAGAAACGGAACGCTACGGAGAAATTTCCAGGGCTATACCTCCGACAGCTGCGATACCCTCATCGGCCTCGGCGCTTCCGCCATCGGACGGCTTCCAACCGGCTACGTTCAAAATGATGTGCCGCTTGGTCGTTACGCTGAGCGTGTGAACTCCAGCGTGCTGCCTACCGCGAAGGGATACCAGCTGACGCGCGAGGATAATTTCCGCGCCAAGGTCATCGAACGCCTGATGTGTGACTTCGAGGTCGATCTTGCCAGCTTGAGCATGGAGTTCGGATACGATCCTGGCTTCCTTGTAGAGCGAAACGAGAGCCTGAAGGAGCTGGAGGCGCAGGGCGTCGCATTCATCCGCGATGGCCTGATCACCGTAGAGCAGAATGCCCGGTTCATGGTGAGGGCGGTGGCGGCCGCTTTCGATGCCTACTTCGGGTCGTATGGAAGGACACACAGCAAGGCCGCTTAGCTGGAAATAGAAGCCCCAATTTTCCAGCCTTCCCCAGTTTTCGCGATGACGATAAATCGCCGGGTTGCGGCATATTGCGGCAAAGCGCTCAGCAGTCTCGATATACCAGAGAGATCAGCGCAAATTGCTCTGCCAGAAATTGTAGTGTCGGCACGACATGGACGGACGTCTGAGTAGAACCAGGAGTTGATCATAGTCGCATTTTAGGGAGTTACATTTCGTTGAATTGAGGTGGGTGCTGATGTTTCCGTCATGGAGGCTTAGGTTAGAGACGATTTGGCCGAGCTTCTTTGAGCGAACGCAAGGAAACGGTGCGTCTTCCGTCCCATGGTTTTTGCATAGGATAAGGGGATGACAGACGCGCAGATGGGCCTTTCCATAGTAACGCAGGTGATCATGCTGTTCGCGATTGCCATATATCGCATGGGAGTCCTGCAGCGGACAGGCATCGTTTCGGCCGCTCAGGCAGCCATCGCGATCGCGGCTAGTCTGTTCCTGCGGAGGTAGAGAATGAATATGCAGATCCCGCCGGATTTCTCGGAACTGAAAAGGTCCTACGCTCAGCTGCTGGCTTGGTGCGGCATCCTCGAGGCGATTGCCGACTTTCTTCCTTGTCGTGTCGATGAGGCGGTCTGTAACCATATGGCGACAGATCTGATGCCGCTATTGGACCGGATGTATCAAATGGAAGAGCGGCTTCTCTCTGGTGGTTTAAGTCTTATCACGAGCGACTGCGAGCAAATAGATGCCGAACTGCGACGGAAAACGAGCAGGAGCATGAACCGGGATGCTGCACAGCAGGTGACCACCGCATTTGAGGCGCTGAAGAGTGGCAGATGCCATCTCTCCTCAGATGCCACCGCCTATATGTTCCGTTCATTTCTCCACTCGATGCGAGGGCATATTAAATCTAAGCAGGAGATCATGAGGGTGATCGCCACGTTGTCTGATCTATAGCGCAGGCAATCTGAATCAGCGACGATTCTCATCTTGTTTGCCGCGCGGCACTGAGCAACGTGCTGTTCGGCAGGCGGTCGATATTGAGTTATCTTGAGAGCACGGTAGCCGCCCGTCCCCTTGAATGGCTGAAGCTATGACATCTGCAGCAGCCTTGAGGCACGGAAGTGTGACTTGCAATTAATATGGATTCTGGCGCGGGTGGCTGCCTACCTGGGCGGAACCTTTTCAGCAGTTCTTGCGCGCTATTATAGGCTCACACCAAAATCTGATCTGGACTTTGCGCGGGGATGGTGTGCATGGATCGCGTCACCATTCCCGCGGCCGAGGCCGTTACTGGGTCACTTGCGCGAGGTCTGCATTCAGCCGCTTGCGCACCGTGTTCGGAACCTGTGCCATCTTGATTGCATCAAGGTTGGATGGATTGTCGCCCACTTGGATGAGCACAACCATCCCCATGCGTGCGTGCGGCGTGCATTTAAGTAGATAAGCACCAGGAATGTCGAATTTTGCCTGGTACTGCTCACTCGGCTTCGACTTGAATTCCGGAGCACCTTCGGGGATCAGTCCCTTGAAAGTCTCCACGTTATGGCCCTTGTCAGTCGGTACGAATGTGACCGTATCGCCGGGTGCGATCTTCACGAAGCTAGGTTCAAAGACCATGGCGTCCCCTCGCGCACCTTTGTTCAGCATCTGAATTTGATGTTCTGCTGCCATTAACGGGGCTGCAATCAGCGCTGCCGTTGCAGCGGTAAGACCGAATTTAAAACGCATCTCCATATCTCCTGTGTTTCGAGGTCGGCTTGACCTCGGCCATAGGGATACAACGGGGAGCTGCTGCGCTCGTTGACGGCGATCAAATTGGAGCGAGTCCCGCTGTTTTGTTTCGGCGTGCATCGCGGGGAGTATTATTCGTCAGCTTGGAAGCATATGCAAACATCTGCAATATTATAGGAGAACGCCCCGAATCGGGGGGATGACTTAGGTCGAAACCGTGTCGAGAAGTTCGCGTATATTGTGGGCAAGTTGCTTTGCGGAATAGGGCTTGCGTAGCCATCTTTGTGCGGACACCATGTCGCGGCCCGCCACGCCAGGCTCGGAATATCCGGAGGTCAGCATCACCGCTATACCCGGTCGCAGGATGCGGGCCTTCCTCGCAAGCTCATCGCCGGTTATGCCGCCAGGCATCACGATGTCAGTAAATAGCAACGCGACATTTTCTTCGCGCGTGAGTATTTCGACGGCTCGCTGCGCGTTCTCCGCTTCCAGGATATTGTACCCCATCGACGAGAGCCTTGCGACCACCACGCGGCGAACACGGGCGTCATCCTCAACGACCAGAATTGTCTCTGATCCGCCCGGTAGCGGTTCCGCGACAGCAGGCTTTTCCTGGATGCATTCCGGCTGTTGGCTCGCTGCCATGGCAGGCAGATAGATCCTGACCGTGGTGCCGCGGCCAACTTCGCTGTAAAGCTGGAGATGCCCACCGGACTGCTTGACGAAGCCATACACCATGCTGAGACCGAGGCCAGTGCCTGAGCCCGCCTGTTTCGTGGTAAAGAACGGTTCGATGGCGTGCTTCTTGACTTCGTCCGTCATGCCGAGGCCGGTGTCGCTCATCGAGATCAGGACGAAATTGCCACTCCGGACCTCGGGATACGTCTTGGCGCAATTGTCATCGAGATGGACGCGCGAAATCTCCATCGTAAGGCTCCCGCCCTTTGGCATGGCATCTCTTGCATTTAGTGCAATATTCAAAATTGCGTTCTGCAGCTGCGAGCTGTCGACCAAAACACCTAGTCCTGAACCCGCGATAACGGTGGATAATTTGATATTCTCTCCGAGCGTCCGGCGAAGCAGATCGGAAAAGCCGGTGACGAGCTGTCCAAGATCATCAAACTGCGGATTGAGAGGCTGGCGCCTGCCGAATGCCAACAACTGCCCAGTCAGCTTCGCTCCGTCCGCGGTAACTTCCTGGGCTTCCTGCAAGATGTCACGAAGACGGCCTTGCGGAAGCTTGTCTTCGATCATCTCGAGATTGCCACTGATCACGGTCAAGAGGTTTCTGAAATCGTGGGCGATTCCGCCCGTCAGTTGTCCAAGTGCCTCCATCTTCTGAGCCTGCCGGAGGTCTTCCTCGATTCTGTAACGACTGGTGAGATCCCGCACGAAACCGGTAAAGATGCGCTGCCCGTTCCCGGCAGCCTCGCCGACATGCAGTTCCATGGGAAACTGTGTGCCGTCAGCGCGCTGACCGGTTACGACAAGGTCGTGGCCGATGACGCGCTTTTCGCCTGTCCGGAGATAGTGCTCGATATAGCCGTCATGGTCATTGTGGTACGGGTTCGGCATCAGCTCGCTGACATTGCGCCCGCGAACATCATCCGCCGGCATGCCGAATAACCTTTCGGCGGCCCTGCTGAACGACAGGACATTGCCTTCGTGATCGATGACAATCATCGCATCAGGGACCGTATCCAGAATCGAAGTCAGGTGTGCCTCGCGCGCGGTGACCGCCTCCTGAGCCAGTTTCAGGGCGCTGATGTCATTGTTTGCCTGGATGATCGCAGAGCCGCCTTCGAGAAGATTCACGAGAACGCGTCTCGACACGACATGGACATCATGCCCGTTCTTATTGCGATGGACGACCTCGCCCTGCCAGAAACCGCGGGATTTCAGCTGGCTGCGGATGCTTTCGATCGGTTCCGGAGAGCGGGTCGCCAGGAGCTCGTGCACGGTTTCGCCAACGGCTTCTTCGCGCATCCAGCCATACATGTTTTCACAGCCGATCGACCAGTGGGTTATCACTCCGTCGAAGCGGTGGATGATGATATCCGCTCCATCCAAGACATGTACCATTGCATCGAGTTCCTGATAGGATGCGGTTCTCGGCGAAACGAGACGATGTGGCATGGCTGAGGACCTGGCGTTGACTTGCGCTAATGGAGCCTAACGCTGTGGCACGTTTTTTCCAAAAAATCATCAGCATTGCCCGACAGCTGAACCACACGGCCCAAATTCATGATCCTCAAGGCATGCCGGCCTTCGGGAACCACGATGTTGCGCGACGCAAGCTTTGTGATGGTCCGTGAAACCGTTTCGATGGTGAGGCCGAGGTAGTCGGCGATATCCTGGCGATTCATGGGAACGCGCAGCAGGCGATGATTGAGGTCGTTTTCGGCGTGTGTCGCGAGATTCAGGATGAAGCTGCAAAGGCGTTCTTCTGCATTTTTCTTCGACCGCAGCACCATGTGATCCTGCGCTGCTGCCACTTCACGGCACAGCAGGGCGATGTACTCTGGCCGGAGGCACTCGCAGCGGGCGATTTCATCGAGGAAGGCCTTCCTGGTGATGCGGCGAATTTTGCATTCCGTAACCGCTTCTGCAGTGAAAAGGATATCGCTTTGAAGAGACGCACCGATGAGGTCACCGGAAAAAAGAAACGCGGTGATGACGCGCCGACCCTCTCCGATGATACGATGCAGACGCACAACGCCTTCGGTGACCTGAAAAAGATGTTTGACGCTATCACCCTCCCAGCAGATCGCCTTGCCCGCAGCGACCGTTTCCGTAGCGGACAAAAGGAAGAGGGAAGATAGCGACCTCGCCGTGCGAACCGGCTCGTTTGTAAGTTCGACGTTTTCGAAAGCCGCATTCTTCTGCATCAGCATTGATCGTGTTCCCGTGGTCAATGAGGACATCTGACGTTAGCCGAGTCACACGGGAATGATTGCGGCGTGCCAAAAAGTGAGAGTTTGTAACAGTTTGTAACAGCCACGGCAGTCGGTGCCAAACAAGCGCTTCGTTGATTTAGATCAAGGAGCCGGCGCCCGGTCCATGACAGTGCTGTCCATAGTAGCGAGAGAGCCGGCCGCCGTGCGGTCGTCTGCGCAGTGGGACGACATTATGAAATACACAAATGAAACAATGGTGGTTTATGTTGGCGCGTTTCTAGCCTTGCTCGGCGCAGCATTCGCTCACGATCATCTCTTCGCTGTCCATATGGCGATACTGTGCTTCTGTCTATTCGCAGGCACTATGCTGCTCATGAGGAAGTTCGATTTTTCACCTGCCGGACGGCAGCATAAGGTCGACACGTCCGGCTATGTTGACGAAGTCATACGTTACGGCCTGATCGCGACCGTCTTCTGGGGCGTCGTAGGCTTCCTCGTCGGCGTTATCATTGCGGCGCAGCTGGCGTTTCCGGAACTCAACGCCGCGCCTTACCTTAACTTCGGGCGGCTGCGCCCGGTTCATACCTCCGCAGTGATCTTTGCGTTCGGCGGCAACGCCCTTATTATGACGTCCTTCTACGTCGTGCAGCGTACCTGTCATGCGCGCCTGTTCGGCGGCAGTCTGTCCTGGTTCGTCTTCTGGGGCTATCAGCTTTTCATCGTCATGGCTGCCACCGGCTACGTTCTCGGAATTTCGCAGGGTCGTGAATATGCAGAGCCCGAATGGTATCTCGATCTCTGGCTGACGATCGTCTGGGTCGCCTATCTCGTCGTCTTCTTGGGAACGATCCTGAAGCGCAAGGAACCGCACATCTACGTGGCGAACTGGTTCTATCTCGCCTTCATCGTCACGATCGCAATGCTGCACGTCGTGAACAACCTTGCAGTTCCCGTCTCTTTCCTGGGATCGAAGAGCTACTCGCTGTTTTCTGGCGTCCAGGACGCGCTAACGCAGTGGTGGTATGGCCACAACGCCGTCGGCTTCTTCCTGACGGCCGGCTTCCTCGGAATGATGTATTATTTCGTTCCCAAGCAGGCGAACCGCCCGGTCTATTCCTACCGGCTGTCGATCATCCATTTCTGGGCTCTGATCTTCATGTATATCTGGGCGGGGCCGCACCATCTGCACTACACTGCGCTGCCGGACTGGGCCCAGACGCTCGGCATGGTCTTTTCGGTCATGCTGTGGATGCCTTCGTGGGGCGGCATGATCAACGGCCTGATGACGCTGTCGGGCGCCTGGGACAAGATCCGCACCGATCCCATCATCCGCATGATGATCATGGCAATCGCCTTTTATGGGATGTCGACCTTCGAGGGTCCCATGATGTCGGTCAAGACCGTCAACTCACTCAGTCACTATACGGAATGGACGATCGGTCACGTCCACTCGGGCGCGCTTGGCTGGGTCGGCATGATCACCTTCGGTGCAATCTACTACATGACGCCGAAGCTTTGGGGGAGGGAGCGCCTCTACAGTCTTCGCATGGTTAATTGGCACTTTTGGCTGGCAACTCTTGGCATCATTATCTACGCGGCCGTTCTTTGGGTCGCAGGGATCCAGCAGGGTCTGATGTGGCGCGAGTATAATTCGCAGGGCTTTCTCGTGTACTCCTTCGCAGAGACAGTGGCCGCAATGTTCCCATACTACGTGCTGCGCGTCGTCGGCGGCGGCCTCTACCTCGCCGGCGGTCTCGTGATGGCATGGAACGTCTTCATGACGATCCGCGGCCGCCTGCGGAACGAGGCAGCTATTCCGACCACTTACGTGCCCCAGACGCAGCATGCCGAGTGAGGTGAAAAATGGCATCGATATTGGACAAACATAAAATCCTCGAGAAGAACGCCACACTCCTTCTGGTCTGCTCGCTCCTAGTAGTCAGCATCGGCGGCATCGTCGAAATCGCTCCGTTGTTCTATCTCCAGACCACGATCGAGAAGGTGGAGGGGATGCGGCCATACACACCGCTCGAGCTAGCTGGCCGCAACATCTACATCCGCGAAGGCTGCTACGTCTGTCACAGCCAGATGATCAGGCCGTTCCGAGACGAAGTGGAGCGTTACGGCCACTATTCTCTCGCGGCCGAATCCATGTTCGACCATCCATTTCAGTGGGGATCGAAGCGAACCGGTCCCGACCTGGCTCGTGTCGGCGGCCGCTATTCGAACGAATGGCACTTCCAGCACCTCTCCGATCCGAGAGCAGTCGTGCCTGAATCGATCATGCCCAAATACGCGTTCCTCAAGAAAAACGAGATCACTGCCAGAGTCGGCATGGATGATCTCAAGGCCAACGAGGACGTCGGAGTGCCTTACACGGACGACATGCTTGCCGAGGCCGAGGCTGACATGAAGGCGCAGGCCGATCCGAGCGCCGACACTACCGCGCTCCTCCAGCGTTATCCGAATGCAAAGGTCGGCGACTTCGATGGCGATCCGTCGAAGCTAACCGAAATGGATGCCCTGGTGTCCTACCTGCAAATGCTCGGGACGCTGGTCGACTTCTCGACCTATGACGACGCCACCGGCTACCGATGAGGTGAACCAATGGAAACTTACACGGCAATGCGGCACTTCGCCGACAGTTGGGGCCTTCTGTCGATGGCGGTGTTCTTCCTAGGCGCAGTCGTCTTCACGCTCCGTCCCGGTAGCAAGCAGTCCGAAAAGCAAGTCGCCGCTATTCCGCTGGAGGATGATTGAGATGTCGAAAAAGCATATCGATGAAATCAGCGGCGTCGAAACCACGGGACACGACTGGGACGGCATTCGCGAACTCAATACCCCGATGCCCAGGTGGTGGGTATGGACATTCTGTGCGACGATCCTCTGGGCGATCGGATATGCCGCCGCCTATCCGGCAATCCCAATGATCACGTCCGCCACGAAGGGGTACATTGGCTTCTCGAGCCGTGGCGAGCTCCAGCAGGATCTCAACTATGCCAAAGCCGGAAAGATGGCGTTCCAAGAGATGATCGCGGCTAAGTCCGTCCAGGAAATCGACGCCGATTCGGCCCTTCGCGAGTTCGCGATCGCCGGCGGGGGTTCTGCATTCAAGGTCAACTGCGTACCTTGCCATGGCTCCGGCGCTAGCGGCGGACCGGGATTTCCCAATCTTAACGACGATGACTGGCTATGGGGCGGCGATCTCAAGACGATTCAGACGACGATCGCCCATGGCATTCGCTTCGACGGCGACGCCGACACGAACGTCTCGCAAATGCCGGGCTTCGCCGACATCTTAAAGCCGGAGCAGACGAAGCAGGTCGCAGCATATGTGTGGGGCCTAACCAACATTCCTTCCAATCCGGCACTCGCCGAATCCGGTAAGCAGATCTTTCTCGACAACTGCGCGGCCTGCCACGGCGAAGACGCCAAGGGCAACGCTGAGATAGGCGCGCCCGACCTCGCCGACGCGATCTGGCTCAAAGGACGTGGCGAGGATTCGATCGTTCGCCAGGTGACGGCTCCCAAGCACGGCGTGATGCCAGCGTGGGGCGGCCGCCTAGGCGATACGACCATAAAAGAACTGACGGTGTTCGTGCATTCGCTGGGCGGTGGGACCTGAAGAAATACGATATGACTACCCATGATTACAACCCGCTTTTCACTCTGTACGGCGCTCCGCGCGCGGTCGTACACGCCCGCGTCTCAGTGCGTGCCAAGCCGGACGATGTAAAGCGAGAGCAGGGCAATCCGGAAAAAATCGGCAGTTCGAGGTGAGTTTGACTTGCGTCAAGGAGCACGCAACGACCAGCCGATAGATTGCCATTTGTGAGGAAGTTCCCAGCGGGCACTCTCCCCCGTAGTTCCTCACGAGGCCACGCCACCCGTCCACAGGGGCGTGGCCTTCTTTTTTGACCTGGATCAAGGAAGGATGCTGCCGAAAGTCGCACAAGGGCAGGTGAAATGGAACTCGTCCTATGAACCTCTGCACAGCGCCAAATCCCCCCAAGGACGTCGAACGGCGCCATGCAGAGCCTGTAGACGCCCGACGCAACCGCCAGCCGCTCTACACGGCGCGGAAGAAGGTATTTCCCAAGCGGGCCGAAGGAAAGTTCCGTCGGTTCAAATGGATCATCACCTTGATCACGCTTGGAATTTACTATCTGGCCCCGTGGATACGCTGGAACCGCGGACCTTACGCACCGGATCAAGCAATACTGGTCGATTTGGCCTCACGGCGTTTTTTTTTCTTCTTCATCGAGATCTGGCCCCAAGAGTTTTACTACGTGGCGGGCCTGCTTCTCATGGCTGGATTCGGCTTGTTCCTGGTCACATCCGCTGTCGGACGTGGCTGGTGCGGTTATTCCTGTCCGCAAACCGTGTGGGTCGATCTCTTCCTTGTCGTCGAGCGGGCGATCGAAGGAGACCGAAACCCCCGCATGAAGCTCGATGCCGGCCCCTGGACATTTGAGAAGCTTAGAAAGCGGGTGGCGAAACATGCCCTCTGGCTGACAATCGGCGTAGCCACGGGCGGCGCGTGGATATTTTATTTTGCCGACGCACCGCAGCTTATGAAGTCTCTCGTGACAGGCGGGGCCCCCGCAGTGGCTTACGCCACGATCGCGACCCTGACTGCGACCACCTACACTTTCAGCGGGCTGATGCGCGAGCAGGTGTGCACGTACATGTGCCCCTGGCCCCGCATCCAGGGCGCGATGCTGGACGAAAACTCTCTAGTCGTTACCTTTAATGATTGGCGGGGTGAACCGCGTACGCGCCATGCCAAGAAGGCGGAGGCATCAGGTCAGGCTGTAGGAGACTGCGCCGACTGCAACGCCTGCGTGGCCGTCTGTCCGATGGGTATTGATATCCGTGACGGCCAGCAAATGGAGTGCATCACCTGCGCGCTTTGCATCGATGCTTGCGACGGCGTGATGGACAAGATCGGCAAGCCGCGCGGTCTAATTGCCTACGCCACTCTCAGCGATTATTCGAGCAACATGCGCCTTGCAACCGATGGCGGCAGATTGCCTGTGCAGCCGGCGCGCGTCCGAAATGCCGAGGGGACATTCGTCCGTGCGATCCGGCATTTCGACTGGCGCATCATCTTCCGTCCACGCGTGGTTTTCTACGCCGCCGTTTGGGCGGCGATTGGCGTCGGGATGCTTGTCCATCTGGGCCTCCGCGAACGGCTGAAATTGAACGTCGTCCATGACCGCAATCCGCAGTATGTACTCGTATCCGATGGCTCGGTCCGCAACGGCTACACGCTCAGAATTCTGAACATGGTGCCCACACCCAGAAAGGTGAACGTGCGGCTGGAGGGCCTGGACGGCGCAACCATGCGCATCCCCGAGATCAGCATGCTGGATGGGCGTGCCTTCATCATCGACGCCGAGCCTGACGCGGCGACGACCCTCAGGGTATTCGTGACGCGGCATGAGACCGAAACGCCCGTCAGTGGCTTCCTGTTCGTCATCGAGGACGCCGACCACACGGACAGGGCTCTTTACAAAGCCGCATTCAACACTCCGGGAGAAGCCAGATGACCACACAAGTTCCTGCACGAGCTTTTACAGGCCGCCATATTCTTTTGATCATGGTGACGTTCTTTGGAGTGGTGATCAGCGTCAACGTCACTATGACTTGGTTTGCGTCTTCAACCTGGAGCGGGCTCGTGGTCGAAAACACCTACGTGGCCAGTCAGCAGTTCAACAGCAAGGCAGCTGCGATGAAGGCGATGGCAGCCTCCGGCATTGCCGGAACACTTTCCTTCAGCGCTGACGCAATCCATTACGACATCCGCAAAAAGGATGGCTCGCCCGCTGCCGTGGACGAGGTCGCTCTCAATTTCAAACGGCCGGTCGGAGAGCACGAGGATTTCCAGCTGCCCGCTGAGAAGATCGGAGAAGGAAAATTCGTAGCCCGTCACATCCTGCCTGAAGGTGACTGGATAGTGGAAATCACCTCCCGGCACGGGGGAACTATGGTGATGCACGAGGCAAGACGTATCGGCACCGCGGAATTTGGCAAATGACCTGCTGCACGATGGACGCCGAAAGCGCGATGGCCCTCAGCGACACGACTCCTAGTGCCGAGGAAATAACACTGGCGAGCCATTCGCTCGGCGATGCGCTGCGCCAACTCGATCTGAGCGTGCCCGATATCCACTGCGGCGCGTGCATAAGCACGATCGAGCGTGCTTTGGGGCAGCTACCTTTCGTCAGAAAGGCACGCGTGAACCTGACGGCGCGTCGCGTGGCATGCATCTATCGCGAGACGATGGACGGCGATCCGGTCAACCCAACTGAGATCATGGCAGCGATCAGCGCTGTCGGATACAGGGCACATCTGTTTGCGCCGCTTGCAGGCGAGAATGACAAACCGAAAAACCAACTGCTTCTGGCAGTGGGAGTATCCGGTTTTGCGGCCGCGAACATCATGCTGCTGTCGATTTCGGTCTGGTCCGGAGCGGATGCCGCTACTCGCGACATGTTCCACTGGATTTCGGCGATGATCGCCGCTCCGGCGCTTGTCTATGCCGGGGGCTTCTTCTTCCGCTCGGCATGGAATGCGCTCAAGCACGGCCGGACGAACATGGATGTGACGATCTCGCTGGCAGTGGCCCTTTCCTATGCCGTCTCGCTTTGGGAGACGATGCACCACGGCGAGCATGCCTGGTTCGATGCTTCGGTCTCCCTGCTGTTCTTTCTGCTGATCGGAAGGACGCTTGACCATATCATGAGGGAGAAAGCCCGTGCGGCAATCAACGGATTGGCCCACCTTGCTCCGCGCGGTGCTCTGCTGATCCAGCCTGATGGGTCCAAACGCTACGTGCCCCTCGAAGATATCGCCGTCGGCGATGAAATTTCGGTCGCGGCAGGCGAGCGTATTCCTGTCGACGGCGTCGTGGCAGGCGGCGCAAGCGAAATAGATCTGTCGATCGTGACCGGCGAGAGCGCTCCGGTTGCCGTCGCCGGGAATGACGAAGTCAGGTCGGGTGCGATGAATCTCACCGGCTCGCTCATCTTGCGCGCCACAAGCACGGTCAAGAATTCATTGCTTGCGGAGATCATTGCTCTGATGGAGGCCGCCGAAGGCGGCCGGGCGCGATACAGACGCATCGCAGACCGTGCAGCGTCGGTTTATTCTCCCGCGGTCCACTTGCTGGCGCTCATGTCGTTTCTCGGCTGGGGTGTATTCGGCGGCGACTGGAAGCAGGCGATGCTCGTGGCTGTTGCCGTGCTGATTATCACTTGCCCGTGTGCCCTGGGTCTGGCGGTTCCCGTTGTCCAGGTGGTTGCCGCCGGCGAACTTTTCCGCAGGGGGATTATGGTGAAGGATGGCTCGGCATTGGAGCGATTGGCCGATGTCGACAGCATTGCATTCGACAAGACCGGCACACTGACGATGGGCGTTCCGTATCTGATCGAGGTCGAATCCGCTGATGAAAAGAGTTTGGCGGTGGCCGCCGGCCTGGCCGCTCATTCGCGGCATCCGCTGGCGCAGGCACTTCTTCGCGGTCCCGCGGCAACGGCTAGATCCTTCGATCGCGTGACGGAGATCGCCGGCGGAGGATTGGAGGCCGTGACAACGGAAGGCACATATAGACTGGGCAGTTCGTCCTTTGCCCGCGAAGAGTCCCGGCAAACGACAGGCGCAAATGGCCCCTTTTCGGAGGTCGTATTGTCGAAGGATGGGCAGGCGATGGCCCGGTTCTTTTTCGACGACACTTTAAGGCCTGGGGCGGCCGAAGCGGTCTGCGAGCTGAAGGCCGGAGGCCTTGAAACGATAATCGTATCGGGTGACCGGCAGGCAGTCGTCGACAACGCCGCGCGGGTAATCGGCATCGACAGAGCGCTGGGCGGGTTGACGCCGAAGCAGAAAGTTGAGGAATGCGAGCGCCTCGGGACCTTTGGCCGCCACGTCCTGATGGTTGGTGACGGCATCAATGATGCGCCTGCACTTGCAGCAGCCCACGTCTCCATGGCTCCCGCGACTGCTTCGGATATCGGCAGACAAGCCGCCGACCTCGTATTCTTCAACGATCGCCTGACCGCTGTTCCGGATGCCATCGCAGTGGCAAAGCGGTCTGCCGGACTCATCCGTCAGAATTTTGCGCTGGCAATTGGATACAACGTTCTTGCCGTGCCGATCGCAATCGCCGGGTTCGCGACGCCACTGATTGCGGCGGTTGCCATGTCGACCTCTTCGCTGATCGTTATGGCAAACGCCCTGCGCCTGAACAGCTTGAGACAGCGGCAGCAGATAGCTGCAACGACGAGCAGCGCGGAAGACGCGGAGGTGTCGGCCGCATGAATATGCTCGTCTACCTGATCCCCATTGCTCTTGTGATGGGTGGGATCGGACTCGGCGCGTTCCTGTGGTCGCTGAAGAGCGGACAGTACGAGGACCTTCAGGGGGCGGCCTGGCGAATAGTCGCCGATGACGAAGATGACCGTGATGACGGAAGATACCAATAATCTGGAGAAGGGGACTGCCATGCTCGCTGTCAATCCGGCGTTGTTGAATTCTGATCTGTTCAGGGGATTGGAAGAAGATGCACTTGAAGCCTTTATGGGCATTGCCCGGCTTCGAACCGTCGCGCCGCTGCAGCAGATTGTTGCTGAAGGAGATGATGCCAGATCGATGTTCTGCGTCATTCACGGCTATGTACGGCTCATCAAAACGGATCGCGCGGGACACCAGGCCGATATCTATGTCTGCGAGCCCCGGGATACATTCGGAGAATATCTTTTGTCGGTAGGCAAAACCTACGCCTATTGCGCTTGTGCGACCAACCACACGGCGATTGCGGAGTTCGATTTCGGATCTTTGGCCGCACTTCTCGACCGGTTCCCGCCGGTCGAGAAAAACATCACGCGGGCGATGGCGAGGAATTTCCTGGCGGCGGTAGAATGCATCGCTGCCGATCGTCTAAACACTGCTGTGCAACGCGTAGCGAACTACCTCCTCGACCGAGGCTTGCATGATACGACGTCTGCAGTGATCCGGCTTCCTTATCCGAAGCAGGTTCTTGCCCGTAAACTCGGACTGGCTCCAGGGGCTCTCTCTCGCGCGTTCGCCTCCCTCTCCACGTTCGGCATCGCTGTCAGAGGTAGGTATATCCATATCGCCGATGCCGATCTGCTGAGGACGGCATGTTAGGTCGCGCTCTGCGCCTCCCACACCTCACCCGTATGTTGGAGCTGCCGTTGCTGCCGCGATGCGAATGCTGCGTTTCAGCACGCCGGTGCGGCGGACTAGCGCGGAGATCGTGTGCCGTGAAGGTGGAAACATGCTCGAAGCTAAGTTATCTGTAGCGTCAATGCTGCAGTGGGGCAATAAAGCATGGACACGGATCGTATTCTGGTGGTCGACGACGATCCCCGGATAAGACAGATGTTGGTTCGGTATTTCGAAGATAGCGGATACAAGGTGCGCGCAGTCGGCGATGGCGCCGAAATGCGCGCTGAACTGGCCAAGACCGGCTACGCGGCGATCTTTCTGGACCTTGTTCTTCCGAAGGGCGAAAATGGCCTCGAACTGTTGAGGGAACTCCGCAACACGTCCGACGTACCGGTCCTGATGCTGACCGGTCAGGACGACATCACTGACAGGGTTGTCGGTCTGGAATTGGGTGCGGATGACTATATCGCGAAACCCTTCCACCTCCGCGAGCTTCTAGCACGGCTCCGTACCGTCCTGCGCCGCCGCAACGCGTGCCTCACAACCCCCCACTCGTCAGGAGAGGAGGAGTGTTTTCACTTCGAAGGATGGCGCCTGGATATCGGCCGCCGCCGGCTGACATCTCCGTACGGAGAGGATGTGCCCCTGACAACCGGCGAGTTCGACATGCTGCTCGTCTTCCTGCGGAATACCGGGCGCGTTCTTAGCCGTGAGACATTGATGGAAATGACAAGAAATCGCAGCTTCGAGGCCTTCGACCGCGCCATTGATGCTCAAATCGCGCGGTTGAGAAAGAAAATCGAGACCGATCCGAAGGATCCCAGTCTGATTCAATCCGTGAGGGGCGTCGGCTACGTGTTCACCGCACAACTGCGCTAAATGCTTCATAATTGATCGGCGTCAATGTTCGCTCAAGCGCGCGCGTTATGTTCCTTCGAACAGCAACGTCCGACGTCACGATCACTGCCACAGCAGCTTCATCCACTGTCGAAAAATAAACTGCGCCGCGCGAGAGGCGCGTGAACGGGTTGGAAGTGTTCCGGGATCGTTTGGTCGAATGGAGAGGTATTTTGAGGTGGGGTAAATAGGCGAGACCGAATATGAATATGCTTGCGGAAAGTGGCTCCAAGGTTCCCGATGAAGTGGAGCCTTCTACACCAATTTCTTGCTGCCCTTGTTTCGCGGGTGCTAGGTAGCGGAAAAACGAGCGCAGCAATTCTCTCAGCACCTCTGCCTAATTGGCATGGGGCTCATGCGCAACCGGTCAGAACTGGTGATCCGCAATCATCTCGCAAGACCTTGGTTTGTAAGAAGAGCAACATTCCAAAACGCATTCTACGGAGGGAGCATCGGTTAGTCCAACACCTCCCAAAATATGCATGAAACACCAGTCGACCTTGGGCAAAACTTTCGTCGCGAGATCCGCACCATCACGTCGGCTGACTGCTAGCTCAAGGAGCGGGACACCCGAATAAGCCACAGAAAGAAGCAGCAAATGACTTTTAGAACTGTGCTCAGTGTCATGAGAGCGGACGATTCCGATCAAGACGTCAGAACAGCTGCCACCTTATGCGACGAGATCGGCGCGGCTCTTTCCGTTCTTATCATTGGATTTGCTGCCCGTCCGCCGATCAGCGCTGGCATTGACGAGTTATATGCCCCCGGGCATGAAGGGCGTGCATGGAAAATAGGCATGTTGGACAGACGGTGCCGTGAAATCGATGGACTGACGACCGACATGGTCAGGCTGGAAAAGCGGGTTAGGGAAATCGAGACACTGCTGGGAGCCATGCACCTTCGCTGCGAGGTCAACACGCACTATGGCGACCAGGACAGTGTCGGTGACGCTGTGCGACAGCGGGCGCTTTATGCAGATCTAACAATAATCGGACCCTTACTTCTTGGAGACCGTGATCTCGCGCTGTCAGTTATTGACGGCAGTCTGGCCGAAACGGGAAAGCCGCTACTTGTTGTGCCGAAGGGCGCGAAGGCAACTCTGTGCCCACGGCACGTGCTGGTCGGATGGGATTGGCGCGTCGAGGCGTTCCGTGCGGTTCGAGAGGCTACGCGTCTCCTGTCTCGATCGAAGGAAGTTCGTGTCGTGATGTCCGATCGCGGGGCAGCCTGCAACGGAAACCGCGATCCGGGCGCCGAAATCGCTGACTACCTCGCTCGGCACGGTGTTCGGGTGACGGTCGATCGAATGCCGAGCGTCGGCCCATCACTCGACGCGGTCCTTGCGCGGCATGCAGCGGACGCATCCGCGGATATGATCGTCATGGGCGCTCACGGGTACCGGGGGCTGCGTCAACGAATCTTTGGCGGCGCCACGAGATGGATCCCTGAGAAGCTGCCATTGCCGCTGTTTTTGGCTCGATAATTTGCCGCCGGGCACCGATGCTGTTCGACGCATTGTATCCCTTGACTACGCGCCGGACGCGGCAGCTTTCGCGAAGCCAGCGGATCTGAAACTCCCGGAGAAGAAGGACTGCAGCGTTCGGTCTGGCGTGCTTGCCGACATAGTCGTAGAACAGTCTTGCCGTTCTTCCGGAACGGGAATTTCGTTCCCATCCTAGTTATGGCTCCAGGAAGTCGTCGACGCACTCGGTTCGGCCGCCCGATCGAAGCGATTTCTTCGCCTTGGCTCGGAAAAGAATCTGGTTGTCATGGATTTGATGGTCACAATCTTCTCCTGTCCGTTATAACTAGGTCACTAATTTAGGTTGCATGGCTTCATCCGCCACTAGCAGGCCGATTGATAGCCGCTCGCGTTGTCCGATCTCCGACAATGTGTCGAGGCTGCGACATAGAGGTGATTGTTCCAGGGCATTGGTTTAAAACGAGTTTCTCCTTTGGCACGGTCCATGCTTAGCCATCTAGGAACGCCCACTAAGCGTTCGAAACCCTCTACTGCCGTCAAAGGTTAGCGAGTTTTGTCAAGCAACATCGGGGCGTCACTCAATGCGAGAATTTCCACTGAAGCCAAGACCGCTGAATGTGGACCTAGGATCGATGAATGAGGCCCGTAGGTAGGTCACGGGGAGGTTAGCGACCGATTACTGTCAGCCTCCGGCGGCTCGCAGTCTCAACCCGCTATCCCCATCCAGAGAAGTTGTACTTTCGCTATCGACGCAGCTCGAACCACCTCGTGGACGGCACCACTAACGGAGACAAACATGACGATCATCAAAATTGCATATGCCATTATCGTCGCAGGGACTGTCGCGGCGGCTTGTGAAGCTGACGCGTCCGACTTGATCATCGCACCCGATGCGGCCATCCCTAGCCCATGGCAGGTACGCCTGCGCGCGCTCGGCGCCATCACAAACGACTCTGGCCGCGTTGGTGGATTAGCGGGCTCCGACCTCTCTTACTCTGACTCGGTCTTCCCAGAATTCGACATCTCCTATTTCTTCAATGACAATATCGCGGCCGAGCTCATCCTGGGCACGACCTATGCCAAGGTTCACGGTCGTGGCTCAATTGCCGGTTTAGGTGAGGTCGGCAAGACTTGGCTGCTGCCGCCGACATTAACGCTGCAATACCATTTCACCGATTTTGGTGCCTTCCGACCCTATGTGGGCGCTGGCGTGAACTATACAAAGTTCTACAATCAGTCAGGCAATACCGCCGAGAGCCTCCACGTCAAGAACGCGTTTGGCGTGGCCTTGCAGGTTGGTTTCGATTACATGATCGATGATCATTGGGGTCTCAACGTTGACGCGAAGAAGATCTTCTTAAGGCCGAATTTCGACGCTAATGTTGGCGGAACCAACGTCACTGGTAAAGCGAAGCTCGACCCCTTCCTCATCGGCGCTGGCATTACCTATCGCTTTTAATCCGGCTTCGACGACAACAAGCATCCCGCGCGAATCACATATCGAGGGACGGTCATTCGCAGCAGCGCTCCTCGACCGGGCCTACGGCTGAAGTGCTCGTTCAAGTTAGTTTAGCGCGGGACCGTCATGGACCACGCGGCCGGTTTCAGCTTGCCGCGTGACGTCTCTGTGGAAGTCGGGCACCAGTTCATCGATTGCGAGTTTTGACGCCGCAGGAGCGACCGCATTCTGCGATCGCTGTGATCCGATGAGATCGCCGAGAAGGCTCGTCGGAGTTTCGGAATATTATGAGGCCCGTTCAAGGCGTCACCGAACGCGGATATTTGTAGTATCCGACGACGGATTAACGGGGACCTTTTTTTGCCGGCTCTGTCAGAGCTGTTTCTCCATCAGAGCGGTCGCCTCGGCGCAGACTGGCCTATGTATGATCATCTCGTCGCCTTCGGACAGAAGAGACAGCGCGAGCGCGTTGAAGCTACGACGCCTGGTGAGGGAATATGAGCCAACTTCTTCTCGATCATGCCGGTGGCAGATTGGCCGCGGTTGTCGGCGTCGCTGCCGTTCCTGGAAGCAGGGCATTATGAGTTCCGGGATTCGGCTGCTCAGTGCACACGAGAGACATGAACCAAAAATCCGCGTCAGAGCGAAAGTCAGTGCCGATTGACAGTGACCGCGAGGGCATCGGAAAGCCCAGCAGCCCCGACCGTCGAAGCAAAGACACCGCACTAATATCAGCCCTTCCCAAACCCTGACGTACTCTCAACGCCTAGGTGGGTGAAGTCGGGGGCTTTTAACAGCCCTTGACCCGAGCTGGACTTCCCAGGACCTTTGCCCCTGCAGGAACATCTCGGGTGACTACGCTGCCAGCGCCCACGACCGCATTATCGCCAATCGTCACGCCCGGGAGAATGATTGCTCCACCGCCGATCCAGACGTGCCTGCCAATGCGGACGGGTCGTCCGAACTGCAGCCCTGCCTGCCTCTGCTCGGGATCATGCGGATGATCGGCGGTATAAATCTGCACAGCAGGCCCAATTGCGGTTCCTTCGCCAATCGTCACCTTTGCCACGTCGAGGATGACGCAGTTGAAATTGAGGTAAACGTGGGCTCCGATCCTGATGTTAAAGCCGTAGTCGCAGTGAAAGGGCGGACGGATAACCGCTCCAGGCCCGACCTCTCCTAGCCGCTCGCAGAGCAGCACATGCCACTGATCTGCGGGGTCGCCCAGTGTATTATTGTACCGCTTCAGCCAAGCCCCGGTGACCAGCAGGTCGGCTTGGATTTCCGGATCCGCCGCATTGTACATCTCGCCTGCCAGCATCTTCTCTTTTTCACTGCGTGTCATTGTTTCTTCTCAGATCGTGTTTCATAGAGGTGGTCAGTCGTTGGTCGAGCCGACATGCTCTTGTTCGCTCGATCGCAACTGCCCCGGCGACTGCAAGTGTTGGCTCAGAGGAGATAAAGCATTTTTTCCTCCTTAGGCGGCTGGGTCAATCATCGTCTACTCAAGCGGAGAAACATCCTGCCGAATAGGGGAAAGGCAGTAAGCAATCTTGCGCCTGTGCCAGCTCCGAAAGCGGGAGAATGCGGCCACCGGTTTCCTCGAGAGCCAACGCAAGTGCCCGGCGGCGTTCCTTTCGTGCGAGGTCCGTGTAGGTGCCGGTACTGCCGAGGAGACCGATGGAATCGACTTCAGCCGCGCAGAGCCGGGCAATCAGCGCGCGCAGCGCGTCCGCAGCGATCTGACCGTCGCGTTTCATCGGCGTGATAGGAAATTTGGATAGTCCGCTCAAAAATTCATTCCTTACTCCCGATGTTCGTCTCATTCGCCGGTTGGATGGAGATCCAGCAGTATCCGTCATAGAACCTGAAGAGCCTGACGCAGATCGGCGATCAGATCGCTGACATCTTCAAGGCCTACCGAGAGACGGACGAGGTCTTCTCCGACCCCTTCGATCAAGTGAGCATCTTTCCGGATAGACTGGCGCGCCCGGAGTATGCTGGCCGGATGATAGATGAGGCTATCCGTGTCCCCCAGGCTCACGGCACGTGTCACCAACTGAAGCCGGTCCAGCATTGTTCGCGCACCTTCAAAACCCGAGTGAAGGCCGAAAGCAAGCATGCCAGACCCTTGGGTCATTTGCTTGCGCGCTATGGAACGGGATTCGAGGAAGGGATAGCTCACCCAGGCAACGGCTGGATGCGCCTCGAGCATGCGCGCGATCGCAAGGGCCGAAGCACTGTGTCGCTCCATCCGAAGAGACAGTGTCTTCAGTCCCCGCAGAATCAGGAATGCCGAGTGCGGCGACAATGTCGCACCCGTAATGTAGCGCAGGCCGGTTTCTCGCAACATATGAAGCGTTTCAGCGTCTCCAAGCAGCGCACCGCCCAGGGTATCGCCGTGCCCATTGATGTATTTGGTTAAGGAGTGCAGCACAATGTCGGCGCCATGTTCGATCGGCCGCTGGAGCGCGGGAGATGCAAAAGTGCTGTCCACCGCGACCTTTACATTAAGCCCGTGAGCACGCTCTGCGATCGCCGCGATATCAAGAATGGTGCTCAGGGGATTTACCGGCGTTTCGAAGTAAACCAGCTTCGTCTTGTCCGTGATTGCCGCGTCGAGGTTCGACGGTTCGGACAAATCCACGGGAACGACCTTGATCCCGAAGCGAGGCAGGCCCTGCTCTACCATGGCAACGGTATTCGAATACAGCGTGTTATGCACGACGAGCTCGTCGTCCTGCGACAGCAGTGACAGGATCAGGGTGCCGAAGGCAGCCATTCCGGTCGTCACCACAAGCCCTGCCTCAGCCCCTTCCAGGTTGGCGAGCCTCTGCTCAAGAATCTCAGTGGTCGGGTTATATTCGCGGGCATAGAGCCTGCCGCCGTGCGATGCCGCAGCGTCATTCGCCGCCACGCTTTCAAAGCCATAGGTCGATGTCAGGAAGACGGGTGGCTGGACCGCTCTTGAGAAGGCGGCAGGATCGAACGCGTG
>NZ_ATTQ01000040.1 GCF_000419765.1 Rhizobium mongolense USDA 1844
GATACCGCGGGACGCCAGCATGTCCTCAACCATGCGCAGGCTGAGCGGAAAGCGAAAGTAGAGCCATACCGCGTGCGCAATGATCTCAGCGGGAACGCGGTGGCGACGATAAAGCGGATCACGAGCAACTTCTGACATGGCCCATGTACGCACATCTTCATCAGCCGTCGGTTAACTTTACGGTGCCATCCGAACTGCTCAGAGAACGCCTCAGATCCAAGATCGATATCGATCTGGAGGCAGCCCGTCGGCTGTTCACCCTTATTCACATCCTGATGGAGCGGGACACTCCCTATCGGCGCATTGAACATGAAAAGAAAGCTTATTGCAGTCTCGGAAGCTGAACTCAGCTGGCTGATGGCGACGGTTTCAACCTCGGATCTGATGGTCGCACTGGTGCAAGCGTCCTCGACCCTGCCGGCCTTCTTTCTGGCGGTCTTCGTCGGCGCGATTGCCCACAATTACAGCCGGCGTATGGTCATGATCGTCGGTCGCAGCCTCATGATGGCAGCTTCCG
Source organism: Rhizobium mongolense USDA 1844 (assembly GCF_000419765.1). Taxonomy (GTDB): domain Bacteria; phylum Pseudomonadota; class Alphaproteobacteria; order Rhizobiales; family Rhizobiaceae; genus Rhizobium; species Rhizobium mongolense. The sequence goes on from NZ_ATTQ01000040.1 coordinate 518, forward strand.
CAATGCTGACGATCATCATGGCTTTTGGCATCACCGATCCCTGGGTCATTCTCGCGTTCAGCTTTTTGGATGGCTATTATCGCTCTCAGCGATCCCGCCTGGCGAGCGTTCATTGGCGATATCCATTGGTGAAAACCAGGAAGCCGGAACCCTCTACGTCTCTCCGATCACAACATGGGAATTGTCGCTTGCTGCGCGCCTATCATCGCGGTTTCGCTCCCCTCATGCACCTTCATAAAGCTCTGCCGGCAGGCGCAAGCCTGCCGCCGTTCTTCCCGCTCCGAAAAAGGGCGTTGCCCTGAAAATCGCGCGGAAGATCGGAACAAGGGCAACGCCCTGCCCTTGACAGAAAGTGTGGGGAGCGGCCCTTACAGGGTCGCGCCAATTGGCTATATGACGCGCGGCCATCCGCTGCGCCCAGTGCAGACTTCCGTAGCTGCAGCACAAATGAGAGAAGATCAATCAATGAGTAGACTGCGATCGCCTTCGATACGCATGAAGGATATATTTTAGGATATAAGATCTCCTACATTCTCTCCTATATCGAGTAACCGCTTTCCTCTGCGTGATATATTCTAGAATATAGGATTCTAAGAATAATATAGAGGATCATATATTATTTAGGCCACTTGATTACTTCACCAAAGTCATTGAACGTCAGCTTTATAAAGAGGTGATGACAATGACACGACTGGCATCGACTGCTCCGAATACAACGAACGGACACTATGAAAAAGACCCCACGGGAGTGGTTTACGAACGCGCAACCCTGGCCGGCATCGCTGAACTCGCGATCGAACACGAATTCTGGGTGATCTTCGAAGAGTGCCACGGTGCCTTGACGCACTCGACGCACGTCCATCACCCAATCGTCTCGGTGTCGCCGGAAGTCCGCTCGCGAACGCTGATCGTCAATGTATTCTCCAAGACCCTGGCTGACGGGGTGGCGGATCGGCTATCTAGCAGGTTCGAAGGTTTTCATCAGCGCGGTCAAGGCCCAGCAGAGCCATACGACATCGAACCCGAACGTCATCGCGCAGCACGCTGTCCGCGCGCATCTGGAGCGAGGGGACGGCAGCTACGAAAGACAGCTCCGCGCGGAAATCGCGAGCTCCAGGCAGCAGGGGATGAAAATTCTCTCGTCCCTGGAGCGTGTGCCGACGCCCCGCGCCCGAGGCGGTTTCTACTATCTCGACCTCTCGGACCTGCTGCACCCGGTGCTCTCGAACGGTCCCACCAGAACTGCCTACGATGTCGTCTACGCGCTGCTGTCGCAAGCAGGCGTCGTAGGAGGGTCGGGCACCGCTTTCGGCGACCCAATGGGTCTTCGGCTCTCATATAGGATCCCGATCGACCAACTCGAGATTTGGTCTTGCACGCCTGGTTGACTCTCTGAATGCCTGGAAATGATCCGCCGGCGGCACGGTGCCGCCGCAAATGAGAGGAAGGACAGCTCAAAATGACGAGGTCACTCGTTCCACAGAAAGCGGTGATTCTTTCAGCGGGATTCGGAACGAGGCTGTCGTCATCGCGCTCTTTGCCGTGGGGGGTCGGCGACGCTGGTCGGGAGGACACTGACATGAGCGTTCGAACCATTATCTCGCCGCTCGGGGATGAACGCTCGGCGCCGGCAGCTCGGACTCCAGGCTGGATCTATCGCGAGCTCGGCGTCGAGCCGATAATCAATTGCACGGGCGTCCGCACTAGCTATGGCGGTTGCAATCAGACTGCCGAAGTCCTCGCGGCTATGATTGCGGCGAGTGAAGCCTTCGTCGACGTCGACGAACTGCAAGAAGCCATCGGGCACCGTCTTTCAAGGTTGACCGGCGCGGAGTGGGGAGTCGTGACCGCAGGGAGTGTCGCGGCTCTGAGCTTAGCGGTGGCGGCATGTTTGGTGGGAAACAATCCCGAGAAAATGCTATTACTGCCGCACGACTTCGGAAAGACTGTCTTGGTCGCCGATGATCAACGAATGCCCTACGAGCACGCAATCAGGGCCGTAGGGTGCTCAGTAACACCCATCAAAGCTTCGTCCGAAATCGAAAAATACTCCACGGAAAGCGCTGCCGCAATTTGCTTGGTCGGCCATGACCTCGGTATTTCAACCCTCTCGTTCGAAGAAACCGCCGACTTCGCAAATCGCCAGGGGATACCCCTCATCGTCGACGCCGCCGGGCTTGCCCCAAGATTTCCAAATGAGTGGCTCGCCGGCGGCGCGGATCTGATCGTTCACTCAGGCGGCAAGTATATCCGCGGCCCCCAGTCGACCGGCTTCCTTATTGGCAACGAAGCGCTTTGCCGGGCCGCCTTTTTGAATGGTCCGCCGCATCAATCATTCGGCCGATCCATGAAGGTTGGGAAGGATGAAATGGTCGCTGCCTATGTCGCTTTGGAGCGCTGGGTGCAAGACCAGGAACTGACCAGCAGGATGTTGAACTGGCGCGAATGTATCAAGGCCATGATAGAACAGTTTCGGTTAAGCCCGCTGGTCGAGACTGAGATTCTCGAACCGGACGGCGCTTTTTGCAATCCGAGGCTCGCTATCTCATGGGCCGATCTGGACTATCTGCCTACCGCTTATTTGCTAGCAAACCGTCTATCGAAATCTCGGCCGCGCATTGTTTTGCATGATTACTGGCTGCGTCCACGACGAATCATCGTCGATCCGACCAACCTCTCAATCGAGGAGGCGCGGATCGTTGCTGATTCTATTCTCACCAGCCTGTCCGATCCTCCTGATGGGCATGGTCGGCCCCCAGAAGAACCGTCCGTAAATGTCGGCGGTACGTGGGATCTAACGATTTCATTTCTTTACGGAGCATCACAGCATCGGTGGGGCCTCGAGCAGCTGGGAAACGACATTACTGGGCGCCATGTTGGGGATCTGTCGTCGGGCCCCTCGCGCGGTCGGATCCTAGGCCCAGTGGTATCGCTGACAAGCGAGCTCGCAGGCGACCCGATGACAAGGCATTACGCGTTCGAGGGCACTGTGTGCGGGAATACGATGTCGGGTTCCGTGTGCCTAGGGGCGGCCACGGCGAAACATGCTGGGTCGACATTCAAGCGACAGTTCGGTGCCGCGACTTGGACCGCTGTTCGAAGATCATCAGAACAAGAGCGGGAGTAACTCCATGACCCATCATCACAAACAAACGTTCGGAAACTTTTCCCTAGTGGCGGATACCTACACAAGACGGCCGCCCTTTTCGGGATTATTGCTCGAGTGGCTCGTCGATCACGTGCGTCGATCATCCCCAGAGCCCATTTTTGCCGATGTCGGCGCGGGCACAGGCGCGATTGCATACGCGTTGGCGGAGTTGGGTCTACGCGGGTACGCCATCGATCCAGACGCTGAGATGGTGGCGGTCGGAAGTCGCTCCAGTTCAAAGTATCCGGAAGTTACCTGGATAAATGCGCCGGGGGAGAGCACCACCCTTCCGGACTTCTCGCTCGACTGGGTTTGCTACAGTTCTTCATTCCATTGGACTCAAACGCAGGAGGCGGTCCGTGAAAGCCTCCGGATACTCAAACCAAGAGGGCACTTCTCGATTACTTATCATCTACTGGATCTGACCACAGATCCATTCCACATCGAAATCGAGAACCGCATCCGCAGGATGGCTCCGGCTCTTAAACGCGCGCGGCCTCCAATAATGGCACAGATGGATACCTACGAGGCTATGCTCGGACAACACCCAAGCTTCGGCAGTTGCCTCGCGATGGGAATAACCGAAGCGATACCGATGTCGAAGGAGCAGTATGTGAATTATTGGGCAGGCTCGCACGACATTCCCAGCCAGACTGATCCAGGTTTGTGGCACGAGATTCTTGAGATGATCGGGGGCCTCTTCGCACATCGTAGCCCTGGCGAACTGCGATTCAGGTCGACAGCCTGGCATGTGCAGAGGAGATGATCTGGAGATGAGTCGTGATCACCACGCAACCCACACTATCATTCAATGCGTCCGGCAACTGAGTGAAGGCGTCGCATCTCGTATCGACAAGGCCACGCGCGACCGCGTGGCTGACCCTGCATGGGCTTTAACATCCGGGCCGTGGCGCCTTCGGGGTCTTCACGAAGGCGAGGTCATTCATGGCGATGTTCATCTTCGCGAGGCGAATGGTGTCATCGAGGGATTCCATCGATTTGGAAAGATAAACCGCCGCGTATTCGGTGCCGGGGCAGCGGGGATGGTTGCCATTATTTTATGCGATGTGCCGCAATTCTCTCACAAACACAATTTGGTTGTCGGCCACGCGATACTTGGCAGAATTGTGGACGATCGAGGGTTTGAACCCGATATGTCCTACTCGCCATTCGGCTGGCAGGGGGAACGGCTGGTCGTTTAGGGGGCGTGGGATGTTTAGCCTCGGCAACAAACGCTCGACTAGGAACACCATAGCTGGCGCATGTGGAACTAACAGCGTATCAATTATCCCTCGGGCCGGAGCGATCGTCTTCGTCCTTGGTTTCGTACAAATCCTTAGCTACGGAACGCTATATTATAGCGTGGCGATCGTCTCGGGTGACGTCGCCGAAGACTTCTCCGTGCCCGCCTCTTGGGTCTATGGTGCGTTCTCGCTAGCGCTTTTCATTGCCGCCCTCTTGCCTGCTACAGCCGGCAGGCTCATGGACACCTATGGCGCGGGGCGGTTAATGGGCGTGGCCTCCATCGCCGCTGCTGTCAGCTTGGCGATCGCCGCGAGTTCGCCATCTGCGGCCCTATTTCTCTTCGGCCTTATTGGGATGCAGATTTCATCGGTATTTCTTTTCTATGAGGCAGCCTTCGTATTCTTGGCTCAGTTTCACGCCGCGACGGCTCGCAAGCATATCACGCAACTAACGCTGATCGTTGGATTTTCTTCGGCAATATTCTGGCCTGCAACAGAATATTTAATGCAGATTATGTCCTGGAGGTGGGCTTTGGCCGCCTATGCAATAATCAATCTGACAGTGTCGGCCCCTGTCCATTTTTGGCTGAACCGCCGATCGTGCGCGCACCTGAGTGACCGCGCGCACTCCGTGTCTCAAGCCGTTGAGAATTCGACGGAGGGATTGAAACCTGATGGACATCGTCTCGTGATGATCTTGGTGACTCTGGGCTTCACGCTCACCACTTTCATCTTTTCGGCGATTCTCGGCCTGATGGTGCCGATGCTCGGGGCACTTGGATTGGGTCCGGCGGCGGTCCTAATATCAGCCGTGTTTGGACCTGCTCAGGTGCTCGTTCGCATCGTTGCAATCGGTTCGATTGCAAAGTGGAATGCGCTGGTTCTTACGCTGATTTCCTGCGTACTTGTCTTTGCGGCCCTCGCAATTCTTGCTGCAAGTTACCCGCTGACGCTGGGAGCAATTGGATTTGCTTTCGTATTCGGCTTCGCTTCTGGGCTAACCAGTATATGCCGCGGCACGCTCCCTCTGGCTCTATTCGGTGAGGCGGCGTACGGTGCTCGCCTCGGGCGCATCTCTACCGTTCGCCTGACCATCGCCTCCGTGGCGCCGTTCATTCTTGCGATTAGCATCGAGAGGCTGGGCGGCGTTGGCGCCATTTCCTTTCTGCTCGTGACAGCAGCGTTGAGTATTATTGCTTTTCTGACCGTCGGGTTTCTCATGTCGTCGAAGAGGTTCGTGGCACAAAGTTAAATTGTAACCGATGTTCCGGACCCACATTGTCTTGCTTACAGGTCTCTGATCGAGCTTCTCCATGGGCGAGCGAGTGGATTGAAAGGCTTGCCACTAATATCAGGGAACGTTGTAGAGACGTAATAGAGCCAGAGTCGTTGCTATCGGGAAGTGCTTCTATATCCTCTGGTCGTTGTGAAAGAGTTAGATTCCAGATGTCCAGAAGAAGCCAGTTCAAAGGGATTTGCCACGACATCCTTGGAACATTTGTTAGCCGGTACAATGATCACGATGGTTATTGGTCCTTGGGCCAGTACGTTACGCTCCTCGAACGTCTCGGCGAAGGCCAACTTCAGCTCAAGCTGAGGGACGCGACTGAGACTCCTGACAGTCGCGTCATCGCCGCGTCAGAGGAGTATTATCGGGCGCGGTTCTGCGAATGATGGAGGCAAATTCGATGCCGCAAGTGTGGCTCGCGAATGCAACCATCAAGGTTTCCATCGTTGCCCCAGCCAAGGTCGCTTGCGAAATTGAAATTGTTTCTGATCTTGGCAGGACTTACCGGAGCCAACGCACCATAACTGTTCGGCCTCATGACCCCGTCACTGAGCTGCGGAGAACAGATAGATTCGGCCCTTCAAACCAAAAAGGCCGCTAAATTTGGGCTGCTTTGTTCATCCAATTCCACGGCAATAGGTCGTCGATCTGGCTTTGCTTGTGGCCGTTCACGATGGCGGTGAGGATACTCGTCAAATACGCAAACGGTTCGACGGTATTGAGCTTGCAGGTCTCGATCAGCGAGGCGATAGTCGCCCAGTTCTCCGCTCCCGCGTCGTGCCCGGCGAAGAGAGCATTCTTCCTGTTCAAGGCTATTGGCCGAATGGTTCGCTCGACGCTGTTGTTGTCGATCTCGATGCGGCCGTCGGTCAGGAAGAGCTTCAGGCCATCCCAGTATTTGGCGATATAGGCGAGAGCTTCGCCGAGCGCCGACTTGCCAGCGACACGGGCACGGTGATGGGCAAGCCAGGTCTGCATGTCTTCGACCAGTGGCGTTGATCGTTCCTGTCTCCCGGCGAGGCGAGCCTCCGGATGAAGGCCTCGCAGTTCGGCCTCGATCCGATACAGTTCACCGATCCGCTTCACGCCATCTTCGGCAATCGGTGTTGTTCCATTACGGGTGATCTCCACAAGCTTGCGACGAGCGTGTGCCCAGCAATAGGCAAGCCGGACGTCCGCGCCGACTCGGTCAGGTGCGATCAGCCTGTTGTATCCGGCATAGCCATCGACCTGCAGAATGCCGGAGAAGTCCTGCAGTATGCGCTCGGCATGAACGCCCCCGCGACCCGGAGCGTAGGTAAAGGCGACGCCTGGTGGAGCACCGCCGCCCCAGGGGCGATCATCCCGCGCGAGTGCCCAGAAGTATCCGGTCTTGGTCTTGCGCGAGCCGGGATCGAGAACCGGGGCACGGGTCTCGTCCATGAACAGTTTGGTTGAGCGCTTCAGGTCGGCAATCAGTGCATCGAAGACTGGACGCAATTCGAACGCAGCCCGGCCGACCCAATCGGCAAGCGTGGAGCGGTCGAGATCGATGCCCTGGCGGCTGATGATCTGGGCCTGACGGTAAAGCGGAAGATGATCGGCATATTTGGAGACCAGCACATGGGCGACGGTCGCTTCCGTCGGTAGGCCTGCCTGGATCAGGCGAGCCGGAGCCGGGGCCTGAACGACGCCATCGGTGCAGGCTCGGCACGCATATTTGGGGCGACGGGTGACGATGACGCGGAACTGCGCCGCGACCAGCGTCTCAAGCCGTTCGATCCGCTCTTCTTGCCGAGCTATATGCTCGTCCTTGCGGGCCATCTGGGCGTCTTTGCCTGCCTCGCGTGCCTGGGCTGCGATCAGCATCGCCTTCAAAGCGGCAACATCATCGGGAAGATCGGCGGCGTCCAGCATGGCCAGAACCTACCAAATCCCACGCCGATTTGCCTTTGGAATTAGCCGTCCTGAGTCATCGTGCCGCAGCTATTCGATGGCCTCCGGCGTTCTCGTCCTGACGGCATGAACCCGACGCCAATCAAGCCCCGCAAACAGGGCTTCGAACTGGGCGTGGGTCAGCGTCATCAGTCCATCCTTGATGCCGGGCCAGGTGAATGTGTGCTCTTCCAACCTCTTGTAGGCCAGCACGATGCCAGAGCCATCCCAGTAGATCAGCTTCAGTCGGTCTGCCTTGCGAGACCGGAACACGAAGACCGTTCCAGTGAACGGGTCCTTGTGCGCACCTTCCTCAAGACGGATGGTGACAGGACCGACGACAATCTCGGCCCGGGAAACTGCTATGACAGTCGGCGGCTCCGGCGCGGGAGTCTCGACAACCATGGCCGCGAATTCGACTGCGTCTTCCGGCTCAGGCAGAACCAGCTTGCCCTGCCGCGCCGGCGTTCGCCAGGACGACAGGTGGTTAGCCTTCAGCCCATATCGGTCCGCCACCTCATTCACCGTCACCCCCGGACGCAAGCTCTCCGACACAATCCGCGCCTTCACCTCATCAGGCCAGTGGCGGTGCGCCTCACGTCGACCTCGCCGCGTCGTGAGAACCTCCAACGTAGTCTCCATGGAGAAACTCCTTGTCGCTCGTCCATGGAACGTCGATCACAGATCAGGCCACGGCCGGCAAGGTGGGAGCAAAACAGCGGTTACGTTAAATTGCGTTTCTCTTGAACTGATCAGCTACCATTCGCCTTCTGGCTCAATGCACCGAGTTTCTGAGTAGCAATAACGGTGCTATCGAGGGCGATGTCCGTCTTTTTCGTCACGAAGATCGGGCGGGATTTTGGTTGGTTCAAAATGCCGCGCTTCGTCATTGGTCGAAGCCGCGACCTGATATTGGTGCCACCACGCTTGTACTCCTGCACTCCTGCCTGAGCATAGATTGCGGATATGCTTTTTAACTCACGGAAAACCGATACTGGTTGTGTGGGAATCGACTCCGGCAGAAGTACAAATCGCTGTTGGCGAGGATAACCTCTCCTGACAGCGAGTCCACATTTGGTCTGAAAACTGGAGAACCTTGTTCTGTCTTGAGGAAATTACTCACTTCCTCTGTCGCCGCACACTCTTCTGCCGACCGCTAGGCGTAACCGAACTCACGAACAAGCCGATGCAAATTCTCGGAGAAGCTCGCATACGAGAACGTCCAATTGCGATGCGCTCAACACTGCTACTAAATCTGCGCTGCGTGATCTCGGCGGTTGACGGATCGATGACGGGGATCGTGTGCCCAGCATAGTTGCATTCCATCGCAACGCCCGCCACGTGACGGTTGCGATAGGTGGGTTTGACGCGGCTCTCGAATTCGGCAAAGCGGCAGCAGAACCACGTGTAGCCATAGCCGTTCGGATGGGTCTCGCGGTATTCCTGCCGCAGCAAATTAAGCGTCACGCCCTTGCGCTTCAGTTCGCTTGCAATCTTGGGCCAGTCCGGCTCATCGATGTCGCGCGGCGGCCGTCCCATCCGGCGGAAACAGCCGTCGCCTCGCACCGAGCAGAGCTGTTTTGCCCCCGATAGCCTGCCAGCTTCCGCAGGATATGGCTTTGCACAACCATGCTGGCCGCCAGCGCCAATTGGCCCACGACATATGTGCAGATCGGAGGTGCTTCGACTGACGCTGTTCGCCATCGCATGCTATATCAAAAGACTGCGCGCCCATTGCTCCATGTCCGGGTAACAACGGGCTTATCATCGATTTCGACGAAGTGGCATAAATCGGCGCGAAGACCTGCTTTTATCGCTCCCCGGTCGGATAGTCCGCAGATATTGGCAGGCGTCGAGCTAACTGTCGCAACGGCCTTCCACAGAGGCATGCCGACCGGATCCTTGGACAGTTGGAATGCGGCGTGCAGCAAACTGGCAGGCACGTAGTCGGACGCGAGTATGTCGAGATGATCGGCAATTGCCAGGTCTCTCGCGCTGACATTGCCGGAGTGGGAACTTCCCCGCACGACGTTCGGTGCTCCCATGACAATTTGAATTCCCACGCCTCGCGCTGTCGCCGCAGCAACAGGTGTGGTGGGGAACTCCGATATTTTCACGCCCGTGCGATGCGCGTCGTGAACATGCTCGGCGGTTTCGTCATCGTGGCTGGCGACGGGAAGGTTTCGCGAACGGGCTAGGCTAACGATCCGGTCCTGGTTTTTGGGGCCAACCGTTTTGGATGCGTCCATCCATTCCTCAATATGCCGATCGGCATCAGCAGCCGTCCATCCGTAGCGCGCAATCTGCATCTCCCGGAACCGATCGAGATCGGCTGACTGACGATATCCCGGTGCGTGATCCATGACAGAAATCAGCCGTAGCAGGGGATTGTCAGCGAGCGGTTCGAATTGATGAATGACGTCCGCATCGGTTACCTCACAGCGCAAATGGAGAAAGTGATCACTGCGTAGGAGGCCGCGAGATTTTGCAACGCCGATGCTGTCGATCAGGGTCGGTACGATAGCCGACCGGTCGTCGTCGGATCGGCCCATGGCACGTGTCGTCGAGCCGATACATAGAGAATCGAATACTGTCGTGATCCCGGCGGCGGCGATGACCGCATCATGCGCAACCGTTGCCGACAAAGCGTCCCAGCGTACTCCAGGCCGCGGTAACGCATGCTTTTCGAGGTTGTCCGTGTGAAGATCGATCAATCCGGGTGCCAAATATCCACTATCCAGATTGATCGCATTCGGCACATTGCTTCTGCCAAATGATATATCTGAGATCAGGCCGTCGGTTATATGAACGCTACCTTCAGCGATAATTTCGCCGGGTAGAATGATTTTTGTCCCGGTGATTACACTCTCAGTCGCCATCTGCGAATTCCTTCCTGAGGGATATCCAAAGTCAATATTAAAGGGATCGCGGGTTTACCGAGGGAGTAAACAGCGGGCGGCCAGGGAACGAGGTCAAAGGTAGATCGAGCAAAGCGCTCACTGTCGGAGCAAAACTTTCTGCATCTGCGGTTTCGATAACGCCTACAGGCACGTCAGTTCCGAAGAATAGACAAAAGCGGTCGTCTGCCGGATCGCCCGGTCGCCGCCCGTGCATCGACTTGTAATAAGAGTCGCCGACGACAGAATCTGCCGGCACATCGCCCGGCGCATTGGCGAAATTGCAACCTGAGGGGGCGGCAAAAGTAACGACACAATCCCGTAGTTCCGTTGGCAGATAGGATCGATCCAAAGGTATTGCACCGACTGACGTAAGCTTCTCTTCTGCATAAGCTCGTTCAGACGACGAATCGACGAAGACGTGAACGGTCGATCCCTCGGTATCGTAAACGAGGTTCGGAACGACGCGATCGACGTAGATCGTCTTGGAATTTGCCCCATGTCCGTGGTCGCTGACGATTGCGAGATTGTACTGATCTCCCGTCGCGTTATGGCGAAGGCTGTCCAGGCATAGGCCTACCAGACCATCGGCAAATTCCGCGGCTGAGTGTGCCTCCTCGCTTTCGTAACCATAGAAGTGCTGGGCCGAGTCGGTGGCGTTAATCTCAGTAATAATTACGTCGGGCGCGAAATTCGATCGCAGGAGAGCCGCAGCGGCAGCGACGATTTTTCGATCGGCAATAAGATACTCGGCCGTGCCCATCGCCGTATCGGATATCGAGGGATTGTCGCCGAATGGCAACGCAATACCTGCGAGACGTTGATGTGGATCCTTGATCTGCAACAGCGATACGTCCCGCCCCGTTGCGGTCACCTTGGTGAAGTCGCTTCCCCTCATCCAGCAGGGGGGAACGTACAGCGAAACATCTTCCGGCTTGATCAGCGCATGCCCGATACACGCAACGTCGAGGCCTGCGGAACTCGCCAACGTTGCGATCGTAGGTACGCGAACATCCTTCGCGTCCGCCGGGTTGAAGCGCCCCTCCTGCCGCAAACGGTTTCCATAAATACCGTGCTTGTCGGCGGCTACCCCCGTTAGGAGAGAGGCCCGTCCTGGCATGGATACCGCTGGAACAGGCGACTTCATGCGGTTGACACGATATCCTCGCTCCGCAAGCTGGAAGAGATTGGGCAGACGATTTCTATGCGTCTCGAAGTAGTCTGCACTAACGCCGTCAATCATGATCAAGATGAGCTTTTTACTCGGCATAGTTCTAACCTTTGTTGGAATCGAAATACTTTTTGCCATCGACTCGGCCCGCATACGCGAGGAGCTTGTGGACGAGGGTTTTGGCACCCGCGCACGGTGGGCCGGTGTTGTCGACTTCATCGACGCTGAATCTGCTTAGATTGAATGAGGCGCCACGGCGTAATCGTTCGGCAACGGCGTCGCTTCCTTCTCGACCGCGCCGGTTAAGCCGCTGAGCGAGCAACTCTGGAGGAACGACGATGCTCACGATTTTCAAACAGGAATACTTCGCGAGTGCCTGTGCCAGGATGGAACGAGAACCGTTGGCTACCACGATCCGTCCCGACATCAGCCAGTCGTCGATAAGCGTCGGGAAGCCATAGAAGAGCCCATGGGCGCGCCAATGCACGGCAAATTGTCCATCTTCCAGCCCTTGCTGGAACTGTTCTTCAGAGACGGAAATGTTCTCTTCGTTCTCCGTGGCAGGCCGCGTGATGATCCGCCGCACGAAACGGAACCGCTCATCGTCTGCTAAGGCGTCGTTCGCGAGTTTCAAAAGGGTGTCCTTACCCGATCCGCTCGGGCCAACCACAAGAACCAGAGTTCCTTGTGACCTTGGTGCATCAAGCATTCGATAGCCCTCCGCCACGCGAATGCTGGAACTCGAATCTGGAAACCGCGAAGAAGTCGCACTCGCTGTTTTCCTGTTCGAATAGTGTGATGGCGTCGATACGGAAGTCCTCATCAAGTAGCGGAGCGAATTGCCTTTCGAGCTGCTGCGCCACCGATCCGTAATCCTCCGCCTTGACCTCGCCTGTCAGCGTCATGTGAAATCGGAAGCGATCGTGTACGTAGGGATAGCCCCATTGCACCAAATGGGTCTTTTCCGCCTCGTCCAGACGGGACCTAAGCCGTCTTTGCAAATGTTCCGCCGTCAATTGCGCACGGAAACGATCAATCTCTGTTACAATCCGCGAAGCAAAACTCTGCAGATAGGGTGCCGTCGCACGTGGCATTAGGGCGAAGAAGCTTCCCAGCGTGGCGATACGCGTCGGTCCGATTGGGCAAGGCCGTTGGCTTGCGGCGAAACTCCGTATTGCGCTTTCCAGCTCTTGACGGCTTGTTCCCGGCGCCAAGTGAAATGGAGCTTTCAGCGTCGCATGAAAGCCGTACCGCCGCGGTTCCGCGATCAACGGGTGCTCCGGGATCGGGGTATAATAGAGCGCATAACGTCGCCCGATGGACTGCCTCGTCATCCGGCCAACGCTCCGAAGCGCGTTGTCTTGTCCTTTTCCAGCTGCGAAACGGTTGTCGCATCGCCGATTTTCCCAACTTCAAACAAGCGATCGGCAACTGCGTTGCGAACTTCCTCGTCATGGAAGATGCCTACGACGGCCGTTCCACGTTCTTTGGCCTCCTGGATCAACTCAACCACGGTCCGCCGGTTGGCGGAGTCGAGCGAGGCGGTAGGCTCGTCGAGAAGGAGAATAGGATAATCGACTATGAAGCCGCGAGCGATGTTAACGCGCTGCTGCTCACCGCCAGAGAAGGTCGCCGGAGCCAATGACCATAGCCGTTCCGGAATCCGCAACCGGGTCAGCAGGTAGCGTGCGGCGGTTTGCGCCACATCGGGCGGCGTACCGATGAAGATCGCGGGCTCGGCAACGACGTCGAGCGTTGAAACACGCGGAATGACCCGCAGGAACTGGCTGACGTAACCAATGGTGCACCTGCGGATTTCAACGATTTCCCACGGCTCGGCAGCGAGTAGATCGACGGCTTCCCCGCCATGTTCGACAACGATCTGACCTTTATCAGGTTTGTAGTTTGCATAGAGTGAGCGCAGGAGTGTCGATTTCCCGGCTCCGGACGGTCCGTGCAGACAGACGCATTCACCGGCTTTGACCGCGAAATCGATCTCATGAAAGACAGGAAGCTTTGCTCCCCCCTGCGTGTGGAGTGTGAAGGTCTTGCTGAGGCCTTTGGCATACAAGCGTATAGGCATGATGTTACTTTCTCTTACCCTTCACGCTTGAAGCACCGACGAGACGAGTAGTTGCGTATAGGGGTGATGCGGGTCGTCGAGCACCTGATCGGTTAGGCCCTCTTCAATGACCTGGCCTCGCTGCATGACCATCAGCCGATCGGCCAGCAGACGCACCACCGCGAGATCATGAGTGACGATGATGACCGCGAGGCCGAGCTCGCGCACGAGACCCCGCAGGAGGTCAAGCAGACGCGCCTGAACCGAGACGTCGAGCCCCCCGGTTGGCTCATCCATGAACACGAGACGCGGTCGGGTGGCGAGATTACGGGCGATCTGCAACCTTTGCTGCATGCCACCGGAGAACGTCTTCGGCTTGTCGTCAGTACGGAAAAGGTCGATCTCAACTTTGTCGAGCCAGTCCTGAGCCTCGGAACGGATGTTGCCATAGTGACGCGCACCAATTGTCATCGGCCGCTCGCCCACATTGCCGCCGGCGGTGACGTCCATTCGCAGACCGTCACGAGGATTTTGGTGCACGATCCCCCAATCGGTTCGAGCCAGGCGCCGACGTTCAGGTTCGGATAGAGCCAGAACATCGACTGGCCCGCGATCCTTCATGTTATAGATCAAGGAGCCGGTATCCGGTTGAAGACGTCCAGAGATACAGGCGAGCAGTGTAGACTTGCCTGAACCGCTTTCGCCGACGATTCCCATCACTTCACCCGGTCGAACGGAGAAGGAGATACCCTGGCATCCAAGTTGGCTGCCGTAAGACTTACTGATGCCTTTCACTTGGAGAAGTGGAGGAGGCGCGGTGAGTTTGGCAGACGAGATCATGGCTGCTCCTCACTGCCGTTAGCGCTCTGCTGCTGTGCTTGGCGATCGTTGCAATAATCGGTGTCTGAGCAGACGAAAATGCGTCCGCCCTTGTCGTCAGTGATCACCTCGTCCAGATAGGAAGTGGTGGAGCCGCACAATGAGCAACACCCGCTCCAGCTCTGGATCGAAAATGGATGGTCGTCGAAATCGAGGCTTTTGACTGTCGTGTAGGGCGGGATCGCGAAGATGCGCTTCTCACGACCTGCACCGAAGAGCTGAATGGCGGGGTTATCCTGCATTTTGGGATTGTCGAACTTTGGAATCGGGCTTGGCGACATCAGGTGCCGGTCATTGACCAGAACCGGGTAGTCATATGTTTTGGCGATATGCCCGAAGCGGGCGATATCTTCATAGAGCGTGACCTGCATGACGCCATACTCTGCATAGGCATGCATCTTTCGCGTTTCAGTCTCGCGTGGATCAATTTTGCTGAGAGGATCGGGCGTGGGAACCTGATAGACGAGGATTTGGCCTTCGCTCAGAGACGTCTCCGGAACCCTGTGCCGTGACTGGATGATAGTCGCCTCTCGGGTTTTCTCGGTCGTGGCAACCTCGGCCACCGTCTGAAAAAAAAGGCGGATCGACACAGCATTGGTCGTGTCGTCGGCGCCCTGGTCGATGACCTTGAGCCGGTCGTCTGGACCGATGACGCTTGCTGTGACCTGAATGCCGCCAGTGCCCCAACCGTATGGCAGCGGCATTTCCCGGCCGCCAAACGGCACCTGATACCCCGGAATTGACAGCGCTTTCAGAAGGCCGCGCCGAATCATGCGCTTTGTTTGCTCATCGAGATAGGCGAAATTGTAGCCTTCGTTATCGTCCAGGTCGTGTTCGCTTTCTTGATTTGTTGTCATTGATTGGGCTCCTGAGACTTTGCTGCGTCGTGTTCGGTGCGCAATCGACGTAAGAGCTGCAGTTCGGCCTGAAAGTCGACGTAATGTGGCAGTTTGAAGTGAGAGATGAGGCCGTTGGCCTCAACATTGTCCGTATGAGGAAGAACGAATTCTTGATCCTGAGCCGGATAACGGACATCCTCTCCCAGTTCCGGTGCTCGCAGCGCCCGGTCGATCAGCGCCATGGAAATGGCCTTGCGCTCGCAATGTCCGAAGGTGAGGCCATAGCCGCGAGTAAACTGCGGCGGTTTCTTGACTGACCCCATGAACTGGTTGATCGTCTGACACTCGGTGACCGTGATTTCCGCAATTGCAATCGGAAAGCCGAGATCCTCCGGCACGATTTCTACCAAAACCTCCCCTAAGCGCATCTCACCCACAAAGGGGTGGGCGCCGCCATAACCGCGGGTGGTTGAGTAGGCGAGGCCAAGAAGGAATCCTTCATCCGCACGCGCAAGGTTCTGCAGACGCTGATCGCGCCCAGCGGGAAAGCTCATCGGCTGACGGGTCAGGTCGAAGACCTCACCAACGCCATGATCTCCCTCGCCTTCGACGAGTCCCTCATCATCAAGAATGTCCATCACGCGTGGCATTGCGGGATCGAGTGCTTCTTCAGCCCGGTCGGCCTCAATCGAGTCATCGTTGCCTTCGGCTGAGAGCGAGAAATCGAGCAGGCGATGAGTATAGTCGTAGGTTGGTCCGAGTACCTGGCCGCCAGGAATATCTTTAAAGGTGGCGGAGACCCTCCGGCGCACGGTCATTTTGGAAGTATCAATCGGCTCGGAAACCGCAAAACGGGGCAGCGTCGTGCGAAAAGCACGCAACAGGAAGATCGCTTCAAAAGCATCCCCTTGTGCTTGTTTGAGGGCGAGCGCTGCAAGTTTTCGATCATAGACGGAGCCTTCCGTCATCACACGGTCTACCGCGAGGCTGAACTGTTCACTGATGTGGTCAAGTGACAGTTCCGAGAGTTCCCGATTGCCGCGTCTATTCTCCGCGATCAGCTTATGGGAATTAAGGATAGCGCGCTCGCCACCCTTGACTGCGACATAGGACATCTATGCCTCCACTTTTATTGTACGCGGAAGGGCGATTAGAGCGTTTCCGGACGTAAAAAATACATCGACGCCGAGCGGGTAGTACTCCGCATTGAGCTCCCAGTCCGACCAGAACCAGGACGGAAGACCGGCAAGGCCTACTGTTGTGCTCTCGCGAATGCCTGGGCCTGCCCAAATGGTTTCCGGTCCCCCGGTTAACGCCGGCAACTGAATGATCACTGTTGCCGAACGGTCTGGGTATTGAAGTTCGCCTGGATGGAACTGGTGAAGGTGGGGAACGTTGCCGGTATTGGTTATCAGAGCAAACCCTGCGACTGCCGGCTCTGCCGCAATGGGCAAGCCGCAATGGAAACGCAACCAATTCGGAACGTCGCTTGCAGTCGTGGGCTGGTCCAGCCAAACCGGTGTCTCGAAATCCATCAATGCCAGGCAGAGCAGCGCGGTGGACGAGTCTAGTGGCTTCGGCGCGTCCAGGCTGCGGTCGAGAGCAATTGTGCGACCGGGATAGGCGGTGGCCAAGAGCGCAGCACGAAATACCGCCTGAGCGTCGAAAATTGGATCGTTAAGACCCGGCTTCAGAGTTGAGCGAAGCGAAGAGTGGCCCGAGGATTGCAAGCTCATTCCGGATCCCCTCCGCGCACCATGGTGAAGAATTCGACCTTTGTGGCGGCCGCCTTGCGGCTTTGCTCAAGCTTGCGCTCAGCTTGCCGCTCTTTTAGTGGCTCAATGACCGACTCGAGCAAACACTTATGCTCACCCTCTTGCTGAAGAAGAGCGTC
This sequence comes from Rhizobium mongolense USDA 1844, assembly GCF_000419765.1. Lineage (GTDB taxonomy): Bacteria > Pseudomonadota > Alphaproteobacteria > Rhizobiales > Rhizobiaceae > Rhizobium > Rhizobium mongolense. The sequence continues at coordinate 17,854 of NZ_ATTQ01000040.1, forward strand.
GACAAGTGCCGCGCATTTCGCATGCCGCTTATCGCGACCTTGCACATATCCTTGGCCAACCGTGCCATCTTCCAACTGCAAGGCGCAGCGCGTCACCGTCATCTCGCCGAGATTGAACGCTGCCCCCGTACCGCCTGCACGGCCACGCACCATGACGAGTCCAACCTGGGGTTTGCGAAGCCATACAAATGGAACGTTGGTTACATCTTTCACCAGCGATGTCAGATGATCTCGGTCACTGCGAGAAAGAACGCTCATCCATGTTGATCTCTCCGTTGACGAGTTGTGTGAGATTAGTTCTTGCATTTATCTTTCCAGCCTATTTTCGCTTTACCGTGTCCGACGGTCCCGAAGATAATTCTGTGCCCGTAAACGGGCGCTCCGCAGCGCGTATTCATGCATGCGATCCTACCGGGCGCCGGTTCCCATCGGTGTCCGCCCGTGATTGAACCTCCATCTCCGGCATATGGCCAAAGGCCTCAATGAGAGATCGCGTGTACGGATGTTTGGGGGTGGCCAGAACCTGTTCAGTGGCCCCCGCTTCACAAATATGGCCGTTGTGAAGAACAATGACCTCGTCCGCGATCGAGGCCACCACCGCAAGATCATGGGACACGAATAGGAAAGTGCAACCTGTATGAGCGCGAATACCCATGATGACATCGAGCACTGCTGCCTGGACGGATATGTCGAGCGCTGATGTGATCTCGTCACAGAGCATGATATCCGGCTCGGCGGCGCAGGCACGGGCAATCGCTACACGTTGCGCCTGTCCTCCCGATAACTCACCGGGCAAGCGATGGAGAAAGTCTGGCGTGAGTTGCACCAGGCCCAGAAGCTCGCCGGCACGAATTCGCCGCTGTGCGGTAGAGAGATCGAAATAAAGGCGCAAAGGAGCGTCTATGGCTTCAAAGACAGTTTGCCGCGGGTTAAGCGCTGCAAGCGGATTTTGCCACACAAGCTGAATTTTGCGGCGCAGGTCCATGGATCTGCTCCCTAACCGCGCAAGATCCTGCGTTTCCGCGAGAAGGATTTGACCATTCTGTATCGATGATGCGCCAGCGACCGCTCTGAGGAGAGTAGATTTCCCAGAGCCTGACTCGCCGATCACGCCGACGATTTTGCCCGCCTGAACAGAAAAGGTAATGTCTTGAATGGCAGGAGACGCCACGGCACAACGCGACAGAGGCCAGAGCTTCGGAAGAATGGATCCGCGCGAATAGCTGACGGCCAGATCACGGATGTCCAGTGTTTTTGTGGAGCCACCACCTCGATTTTGGGCCGACTGGGATTGCGTGCCTTGTTGCCCTCGCCACGAGGGCTGTGCCTTCAGCAGCTTCTGTGTGTAGGGATGTTGCGGTTTTCGCAAGATCCAATCGGTATTCCCTTGCTCGACGAGCTTTCCCTGATGCATCACAGCAATATCGGAGCAAAGGCGTGAGACGACGCGCATATCGTGGGTGACGCATACCAGCGTCAAAGACCGTTCCTCCATGAGCGTGCGAAGCAATGCGAGAAGTTCATTGTGAGTCGTAGCATCGAGAGCCGAGGTCGGCTCGTCGAGGATCAGCAATTCGGCAGAGCTGGCGATTGCCATTGCAATCGCACATCTTTGTTGCTGCCCGCCGGACAATTGGTAGGGGTAACGGGTTGCAATCTCTTCAGCGTTCGCAAGGCGCACTGCTTTCAGCAGTTCTATGACACGCGCCTTGATCTGTTTTGCCGATTTTTCTCCGCCAATCTGGAGGACTTCTCCGATTAGAGAACCGATGCGTTTGGTGGGGGTCAAAGATAGACCGGCGTTTTGGGGTACGTAGGCGACAACGCGGCGCCGCAGTTCACTCAGCTTCGTCTGGGATGCCAGAAGAGTATCGCATTCATTTACCAGGACGTGCCCGGACACGTGCCGAAGACCTGGCTTGAGATGGCCCAACATCGTGAGCGCCAGGGTGCTCTTTCCACTGCCTGACTCGCCAACAATGCCAAGCACGCTTCCCTTGCGAACGCGAAGGTTGATATCGTCGAGTATCAGTTTTTCATCGCCGTTCGCCGTCTCCACACAGAGATCGCGAATATCAATTAGGTTACAAGGTTCGACGTTGAGGACGTGTGTCATTGGCTTGATCCTCCGGGTATCGGTTCTCTTTCTGGGGATTGAAGACCGACGGCTTTTCCCGCGGCATCAGCAAGGAAGATGACGCCGAGGATCAATGTTGAGAGTGCAGTGCAAGGCCAGAGGGCAGCCCAGGGCGCAATAGCCATGACGTTACGAGCATCCGAGATCATGAGCCCCCAGTCGGGGGTTGGCGGCGCCACACCGAAACCCAGAAATGAGAGCGAACTGAAACCAAGCAGCATGCCGGCCCACCGTATCGCACCATCCACGATGATGACGTCCAGCACGTTGGGCACGATTTCGCGAAACAGAATGGTCGATGACCGTTCACCTCGAACGCGAGCTGCCGCAACAAAATCGGAAGAGACCACGCCCAGAGCCGCAGCCCTTGAGACGCGTACGACAGCGGTCCCGTAAAAGGCGGCGAGAGCAGGAATGAGTGCGAATGCTCCTCCTGTGAAAAAGCTGGCAAGGAGTAAAAGGAACAATAGGTAGGGCAGCGCGCCAACGGCCTCAACGAGCCGCATCATGACGCTATCGAAAATGCCTCCTCGCATCGCCGCAGCTATTCCTGCGATGGCGCCGCCGATCACAGCAAGAAGCGCTCCCAAGGCTGTGACGGCGATTGCGATACGCCCGCCCAAAATCGTGCGTGACAGAACATCCCTCCCCAAGAGGTCTGTTCCAAACGGATGTGTTAGGCTTGGCGCCGCCAATATCGCAGCCGGATCCTGCGCAAGCGGGTCATGGGGAACAACCCAGGGACCGGCTAGGGCAATCGCTGCGTGAAAGAGAACAAAGGCTAGCCCGATTGCGCCAGCAGGTGTGGAGACAATCCTTTTTTGGAGCTTCCAAAATGACCTGTCGATCGCGTTATTCTGTGGCTGTGTCGCAAAAGAGTTGGATGTCGTTGCGAGTGAGTCCCTGTTTGTCATTACTGTTCACTCCTGCGCGCAATACGCGGGTCCAGCAATGTCGAGATCAGATCGGCAATCAAACCTAGCCCGATATAGGTCAGTGTGAATATAACGACGACGCCCTGCACCAACGGCATATCCCGATCATGGATCGCTTGGAGCGTCAGTGTGCCGAGCCCGGGATAGTTGAAAACGCGTTCGATGACGATCACGCCGCCGAGCAGCGAGGCCAAGCTCAGCGCAATGACGTTGAGTGCCGGGGGGAGAGCGCTTGGAAGCACATGCCCGAGAAGAACCCGCTGAAACGATAGACCTCGAAGACGGCTTGCTTCGATGAAACCGCTTTGCATGGTTTCAATGACGCGGGTCCGCACCACCTGCATCGTGTGTGCGACCATAACAAGCGACAAAACCGCGACTGGAAGCACCACATTCGGAAGCATTTCGAGAATGGGAGCGCCCGTTGGAACCACAGTAATCGCCGGCAGCCATTGCAAGGAAATCGCGAAAATAAAAATCAGGACCGTCGCAATGACGAACTCCGGCAGTGTCATCGCAACAAGAAAAAACGCTGACACTCCGAGGTCGAAAGTCGAGCCGCGCCGAACAGCGGCTAGAATGCCAAGCACTATCGAGACGGGGATTGCGACCAGTGCCGCCAATACCGCCAGGAGGATCGTATTGCGCAGCTGCGGCGCAATCACTTCCGTGACCGGACGCTCACGGCTGAGAGATGTTCCAAGCTCTCCATGGAGCAGTGCCCCAGCCCATTCCCCAAAGCGGATGAGAGCAGGCTGGTCGATGCCGAGTTGGACCCGGCAATTGCGCAGCAATTCCGGGTCCTGGGCATCCTGATCCAGAAAAGCCGTGCACGCATCGCCGGGTAGAGTCTCAAGTGCAGCGAAGCATACACACAAGACTACGACCAACGATAGCATGCGTGAAAAAAGCGCATGCAATAAAGTCATGAGGTCAACGCCTATTTCTTTGTGATCTTGTTCCAGGACAACATGATGCTCGGAAGCCTATCGACGCTCCCCAACGATGAGCTGTAAACGCGAATCTCATTCTTGAAGAACGGGATAAAAGCCCCCCCCTCCTCGGAAAGGATTGCCTGCGCTTTCCCGTAGAGTTCCTTACGTTGCTCTACGGTGCTACTGCGCCTGGCTTCGTCGAGCAGAGCATCGAAGTCAGGACGATTCCAAGCGGTTTCGTTCCACTTCGCGCCGGAACGGAATACTTCGTTCAACACCTGGTCTGCTGGCCGTTGCCCCCAGTTGCCGACGACGAATGGCCGGTTGGGTTTCATCCAGACATTCGTCCAATATCCGTCTGACGGCACGACACGAACGTTCACCTTTACGCCAGCCTTGGCGGCCTGAGCCTGATAGGCTTCGGCAATGGGAATCATAATCGACTGTGCCGACGATGTATAAAGATCGAGCGTCAGCCCGTTCGGATATCCGGCGTCGCTGAGCAGCTTCTTTGCCCCTTCCACGTCGGCGGGGCAGGAAAGATTGGAGTTATAGTAAGGGTCCCCAGACCACACAGGTGCATCGCAGGCGACTGTTCCATTCCCATCGCCAACAGCCAACCGGAGCAAGGCTTTGCGATCGGCAAGCATACGCAATGCTTTTCGCACACGCACATCGTGGAAGGGCGGCGTGTCAGTGCGCATTACAATCGGATTCCAGAGGCCGGCCGGAACCTGCTGCACGACAAAGTTCTTGTTGGTGGAGAAAAGGCCAACCTCGTTAGGAGTGACTTCGGCCATGTCGATCTGGCCTGCCAACAATGCCTGGTTTCGGGCGTCCTGGTCGGAAATCGCTATAATGTCGACCTCTTCTGCGCCGGGTTTTCCATCCCAATAGTCCGGATTGGCCGTAAGCACAGTCGTGCCCCGCGGATCGAGCTTCGAGAGTTTATAGGGGCCTGTCCCAATGCCACTATCATTGACTGCATCAGGATCCCCGCCCAACGCCTTTGAGGACACCATACGTACGCGATAATCCATGAGGACAATGGGGAAATCCGCATGGGCTTGCTTGAGCGTTACTTGCAGTGTCGTGTCGTCGACGGCTTCGATTTTATCCATGATTCCTAGGACGGAGCGGACCGGGCTGGATAGTTTGGTGCTGAGGGTCCTCTGCAAGGAGTAGGCAGCGTCTTTTGCAGTAAACGGTTCGCCGTTATGGAACCGCACGCCGCTCCTTAGCTTAAACGTCCATGTTATGAAATCGGGCGAACTGCTCCAGGAAACGGCCAAACTAGAACTGGGTAGTCCATCCACGCCAGCGCGCACCAGTTGATCATAAATCATCTGGTTTGCTTCAAAAAATCTCGTTGGCGAAACGGGATCAAGCGATTCCCGACCGCCGTAGCCAAGATTATGCGATATGCGAAGTGTCGCGCTGAAGGCAGGCGATGCTGTGAAGACGGCGATGCCCAAGGCTGCTGCTGTCATCGTCCTTGATCGGGATTGAAGCATGTGAGGAGTTCCTTTTCTCGATCGCTCGGGTAAATTGTTGATTCTGTTAAACACGACGTCGTCACCATGTGTCGCGGGATAAACTGCGACCTACATAAACGTCCGGATGATTACAAACATAAGACAAAGCAGACAATTATGCCAAATTTCGTCGAAAAATTGGGTGTGCGCTATGGTGGGTAAGACCCGAAAGAATGATGACAGGCGAAAGCTCGGCCGAAAGCCTGGACCGGCCGTGTGGAAGCAAATCGAGGAGGTGCTTGCCGAGGAGCTTGTGGCTGGCCGCTATCCGCCTGGTTCGAAGCTGCCGACCGAGCCAGAGCTGATGGCGCGCTTCTTCGTGGGCCGGCACACGATCCGCCAAACCATGGCGCGTCTTGAGGCGAGGGGCCTTGTTCGGATCGAGCAGGGGCGAGGCACGTTTGTACACGATGAGATCGTGCACTATCGCATTTCGGAGCGTACCCGTTTCTCGCAGAACCTGTTGGATCAGAAACGCGATCCCACATATCGCGTAGTGAGCGCTTGCGAGATCGTGCCGCCAGACACGGTGAGAGACGCACTAAAACTTGCCAGCGGAGAAATGGTGACGCAGATCGATGTGGATTCGTTTGCAAACGACGTCATTATCGCGGTGAGCGACGTCTACTTCCCAACTGCTCGGTTCCCCAATGTTGCTTCCATCTACACGGAACTGAACAGCACGACGAAAACGTATCAGAGATACGGCATCCAAGACTATATTCGACTTTCAACGCGCATCAGTTCACGACCTCCGACGGAAGATGAGGCGCGGAGACTTTTCCAACCAGTCTCGCGGCCGCTCCTTATCACTCGGAAGACGGACGTCGATCCTGATGGCTTACCGATAAGCTACTCGGAAACGTGTTGGTGCGCCGATCGGGTCGAGCTGACGGTAGGGCAATCCGATAGCCGAGCTCCGGTGCCGGGTGATCCGAAGCGGGAATGATCGGATTACGCACGGTTACTGAGTTACCGGCGTAAATCGCTGGCTACGCTTACACGCAATAATCGACAATCCTTCTTAGTTTGGGGCCGGAGTAACATAGGCGTTGCCGTTAATTTAGAGGGAATGACAGTCATGAGGCGTGGGATTGGGCCGTATTCTGCGAGCGGCTCATTATATACCAACGTGCTCTGAGACCGTTGACATCGACTTTGTTAAGACTGGTGGCCACCGAAGATTGATCGCGCAGAAATCCTGCTTCGCCTGCAACACGGTCAGGGACCCAGCAAAGATCGCCCGCGATCTCGGCATATCGCTCGGCATGGTCTATCAGGTCCACAAAGGTGTTTCCGAATGAGCAAAGCAAACCGCATCACCCGTTTGACATCCGCCACCTGCGAGCAAATCCAGGCCCCGCATGCTGAGGCTTGCAGATAGATCGCCTCAGATCACGGTCTGGTGATCGAAAGCGCCGGGTGGCGCGGCCTGGAGCCTGGCTTCTCGTTCGAACCTGTTCCGCATCAGCATTCCCGCGCCAGATGGCAAAGCTCTCAATCTGGATAAGGAGATGTTCGCCCTGCTGGCCGAACAATACGGCTTTGGAACGGCCCGCTTGGCACGATCTTTCCTCGTGCATTTCCCAAATAAGGACGGTGCGGTCATATGTCCGGCCTGTTACTTGGCTTTCAGCCGTGGCCACGATGAGATCCGCGGAGCAAATCGCCTAATCAGAGCCCAGTGATGCGCGCGATCTTGTTTGCGAGTGCGACGGACGCGCGGGCTGCCTTAAGATCGTTCGCTATGGCTTGGATGATGAGCTTCTGACGATCACAGGATGATCGAGAATCCCCCCTACAGGAACGGTGGCACCGGCGAATACCGACGCCGGCAAATTCAAGGGAGATCCGCGACTAAAAAGCGCTTCCGATCTCATCGCCAAACCGAGATGTCGGCTTGGCACCTTGATATCAGTCTCCCGTGCCAACTCTGCAGGGGACGGTGTTTCATCATCGACGGTCGCAACCTCCTCATTGGCAACAATCAGAGAGTGCATTAGCAACTCAAACATGTCGAGTGGGCACTGTAAAGTTATCAGCGGATTGATGCAGCGATAGCTGGCCGGGACGGCTGTCAGGCTGCGGCGACACACGCGATTTTGTTCCAGATTTGCATGGCGGCGTTACGCAGGTCTCGATGTTGAGCCGATGACAGCGTATTGCGGGGAAAGTGGAACAGGTTGGCAATCGGATCATGGACGGAAACGAACCGCTGAAGCTGGCGTGCCGACTTGAAGCGTTTCATGGTCCTTTCGCGTCGTCGGGTCGGCTGGTGCGAATTTTCGCTCGATTATTGAGGCCTTTGTGCGACCGGTGTTCGACACCGGGCATGAGGTCGCGCCTGGCGGCATCATAGGACCGGAGCTTG
>NZ_ATTQ01000041.1 GCF_000419765.1 Rhizobium mongolense USDA 1844
GTCGCTGAGGTTCGCAAGAATGTCGGCATGGTGTTCCAGCATTTCAACCTCTTTCCGCACATGACCGTGCTGATGAACTGCATGGCCGGCCCGATGTGGATCAAGGGAGTTCCGGAGGCTGAGGCGAGGAAGACCGCGCTAAAATTCCTCGAACGCGTGCGCATCCCGGAACAGGCGAACAACCCCGTTCAGCTTTCCGGCGGGCAGCAACAACGTGTCGCCATCGCCCGTTCGCTGTGCATGGAACCTGCCGTCATGCTCTTCGATGAGCCGACCTCGGCGCTTGATCCGGAAATGGTGTCCGAAGTGCTGGAGACAATGACGAGCCTTGCGCGCGACGGCATGACCATGGTCTGCGTCACCCACGAAATGGGCTTTGCTCGTGCCGTCGCGGACCGGGTGATCTTCATGGATGCGGGGAGAATTGTCGAAGAGGCCGCTCCCACCGACTTCTTCACCAACCCCCAGCACGACAGAACGAAGCTCTTCCTCAGCCAGATACTCAAGAACTGAGGGCAGGTGTATCGTTTGCGCAGCTGAACGTAGGGGACCGCGCTGTCGCCGTCCATTTATGGAGATAGCGCTTCCCCAGGTCACCGCATGAACGTCTGCCAGGATTGGGGATTCATCGCATGGGGTCGCAGTCAATTTTAATGAGTTGTATCATGGCGTTGCAAGACCGTCCCGTCCTCGGAATTCTAGAACTTGATGAGGGGCTTGCGCCTGACAGTCCACGCCTAGTCCCAAGGGAAGGATCCCTATTGAATCCGGCAACCTTCGACCGGGAGATAATCACAGAAATGGTGGAAGGTGCGTTCGTAGATGTAATCATACAGGGTGACCCTTCGCTGGAGGACGCCTGTCTCGAAGCTGCCAGGCGCTTGGTCGACCGAGGCGCCGATGTGATTTGCGCCGATTGTGGCTTTTTAATCCGCCATCAGGCGGCGGTTTCCGCAGCCGTTAACGTACCTGTTGCGCTATCAAGCCTGCTCCTGGTGCCGACGCTATTGCGCCAGCTGCCGACCGCCCAAAAACTTGCGGTGATCACCGCTGACTCAAGGCACTGCACCGAGGATATGCTCGGTATTGACAAACTGGACGAGCGATCAAGGGTCGTCATTGGCGGTATCGAAAACGGCGAATACGTTCGTAACCAACTTGTGCGTCCATCGGTCCGAGTTAGCGTTGATCAGATTGAGCGGGAGGTCGCTTCATGCGTCCAACAATTGCGCGATAAACATCCCGACATCGCAATTCTCCTGTTCGAGTGTACGGGGTTCCCGGTCGTTGCCGCGGCCATGCGCCGTACCACCGGACTCCCCATCTACGATGTTACCGACCTTTGTCGGATGACGCTTGCTTCGGTCACCGTTCCCATTCGGAACGAACACCGAAGGGGATTGTGAGCTTGGCGGAGGGCACTGCAAAATCCGGCTTTGACGCGGTCCATAACAACCATCGTCTTGAAACTCTTGATGTCGTTGTTCTCGTAAAAGATGCGGCGCGTAAATTGTTCGTAGTCTTCCATGTCCTTCGCGGTCACGACGAGTAGGAATCTGCGTCGCCCGTCACGTAGTATCCGATCATGACCTCTCGTGTGTTCCTGATTGCCGACTTGAACGATCGATAATGTCAGCTCGCTCACGCTCAAGCGATACCAGAACCACCACGGTGACCCGGCGATCGACAGCCTTCGGGGATACAATAGAGACGTCGGCTTCGATAACGCCTTCTGAGCGGAGGCGCTTGAGACGGCGTTGACATGCAGTCGGGGATAGATTTGTTCGCTCGGCAAGCTCCTCTGACGAGAGCCTCCTGTTGTTTTTGTACGGATTTAAAAGCGCAACGTCAGTGCGGTGGAGTTCCATGAAAAGTTCTGCAAGAATTTTGTTAATGCGCAGGATTTCTGCATAGCGCGCGTCGAATTCGCCGGCAACCTGCATCAGTTTCGCCGCACATTCGAGTTGTCGTATTGAGGTGTGGAACATCGGGCTCGAGCGCAGGGCGCCGCCTTTGCTGTTCCCACAAGAAGATGATCGGGCTACGGAAAGGGCATTTTAGTGACCATCAACATCAAAGACATCAGCGAAAAGGACCGCAATACCGTCCTGCACCCTTTCACGCAGCTGAAGGACTTTGCGACGGGCAAGCTTGGCGAGCCTACCATTGTTGTGACGGGGAAGGGCATCCGCATTCAGGACGCCCATGGCAACCAGCTGATCGACGGCTTTGCCGGCCTCTACTGCGTGAACGTGGGCTATGGCCGCACAGAGGTTGCCGAAGCGATCTCGCGCCAAGCCTACCGCCTCGCATACTATCATTCATATGCCGCGCACACGACCGACGGTCTCGCAATCCTCTCGGATCGGCTGGTGAAGATGGCGCCGGGCAAGATGAGCAAGGTGTTCTACGGCATGTCCGGTTCGGACGCCAACGAGACCCAGGCCAAGCTCGTCTGGTACTACAACAACCTGCGCGGCAAGCCGACGAAGAAGAAGATCATCTCGCGCGAGCGCGGCTATCACGGCTGCAGCGTCGTCTCCGGCTCGATGACCGGCATGAGCTTCTACCACGATCATATGGACCTGCCGCTGCCGCAGATCGACCATACCGGCGTGCCGCATCACTACTGGGGTGCAAACCCCGGAGAAACCGAACGGGAATTCTCCGCCCGCCGCGCCGCCGAGCTCGACGAGATGATCGAGACGCTCGGTCCCGACAATGTCGGCGCCTTCATCGCCGAGCCGGTTCTCGGCACGGGCGGTATTACGCCGCCGCCGGAAGGTTACTGGGAAGCGATCCAGGCGGTGCTGAAAAAGCACGACGTGCTGCTGATCGCTGACGAGGTGATCACCGGCTTCGGCCGTACCGGCTCCATGTTCGGTTCGCAGCACTACGGCATCGAGCCCGACCTGATTACCGTCGCCAAAGGCCTGACCTCGGCCTACTTCCCGCTCTCGGCCGCGATTGTCGGTGAGAAGGTCTACAAGGTGCTGGAAGAGGGTGCCGATCGCGTCGGCGCCTTCTCGCACGGTTACACCTATTCCGGTCATCCGATCGGTGCGGCTGCGGCCAATGCGGTGCTCGACATAGTCGAGAAGGAAGATCTGCCGGGCAACGCCCGTGAGGTCGGCGCTTATTTCCAGGCGCAGCTCAAGGAGAAGTTCGCACAGCTTCCGATCGTCGGCGAAGTGCGCGGCGTCGGCCTGATGGGCGCCATCGAGTTCGTCGGTGACCGCGAGAACAAGAAGCGCTTCGATCCGTCGCTGAAGGTTGGGGCCCGCGTCTCCAAGGCCGCCCGTGACCGCGGCCTGATCGCCCGTGCCATGCCGCATGGCGACATCCTCGGCTTCGCCCCACCGCTCGTCACCACGAGGGACGAAGTCGATGAGATCGTCGCGATCGCCGAGAAGGCCGTTCGCTCCGTCATCGACGATCTGGTTCGCGAAGGCCAAAAGCTCTGATCGATATTCTGCGGCCGGTCATGCCGGCCGCCGAAGGCTTGCCAGCAACGACTGCATGAAGCCGGAACGGGGCAGGGGATCACCCTTGCCTTGCGGACAAACTCGACCTCCGGACGGGAGGTCAACAGGAATAGGGAATATGGCCATATGACTGCCGCCAAACTCCACATCACGACCAGCCTGGCGCCGATCCGTGTTCATAGCCCTTACGATGGGTCGCTGCTTGGATCGGTTGAGGCAACCGATCCCGCCGAGATCGATCGAGTGCTGGCAACTGCTCGCCGCGGTGCCGAGATCTCGCGCAATCTGCCGAGGCAGAAACGGGCGAGCATCCTCGAAGGGGCTGCCCGGATCGTCGAAAGCCGTCGTGACGATTTTGCCGAGACCATCGTTCGCGAAGCCGGCAAGACGATCGTTCAGGCACGCAAGGAGGTGCTCCGCTGCGTTAATACGCTGAAGCTTTCGGCGGAAGAAGCAAAGCGCAATGCCGGCGAGATCGTGCCCTTCGATGCCTATACTGGATCGGAACAGCGCCAGGGCTGGTTTACCCGCGAGCCGCTTGGTATTATTACCGCCATCACCCCTTACAATGACCCTCTGAACCTTGTCGCTCACAAGCTCGGTCCCGCAATCGCGGGCGGCAACGCGGTGCTGCTCAAGCCATCGAACCTGACACCCTTCTCCGCGATCAAGCTGGTCGAAGCACTGCGTGAGGCGGGTCTGCCGCAGGAAGTAATTACCGCCATTCATGGCGACAGGAAGCTGGTCACCGCTCTGATCTCTGCACGCGAGGTGCGGATGGTGTCCTTTACCGGCGGCTTTGCCGCGGGCGAGGCGATCAGCCGTGCGGCTGGCCTGAAAAAGCTCGCCATGGAGCTCGGCGGCAATGCGCCTGTGATCGTCATGAATGACTGCGAGTTCGACAAGGCGGTCGAAGGTTGCGTCTCCGGTGCCTTCTGGGCGGCGGGCCAAAACTGCATCGGTGCGCAGCGCATCCTGATCGAGGCCGAACTTTACAATCGTTTCCGCGATGCCCTTGTTGCCGCGACCTCCAAGCTCAAGGCCGGCGATCCGCTGCAGGAGGACACCGACGTCGGCCCGATGATCTCCAAACAGGTGGCTGAACGCACCGAGGCAGCTGTCACGGAGGCCATCAAAGCAGGCGCGAAGCTGCTTTGCGGGCACCGTCGCGAGGGATCCCTGTATCACCCGACCGTTCTCGAAGGCACGCCGCTGACCTGCCGACTGTGGCATGAGGAAGTGTTCGCGCCCGTGGTCATGCTTGCGCCCTTCGGCACGTTCGATGAAGCGATCGAGATGGCCAACGATCCGGACTATAGCCTGCATGCCGGCATCTTCACCAGCGATCTCAATGTCGCTCTTGACGCAGCCAATCGGATCGAAGCGGGTGGGGTGATGATCAACGACTCCTCCGACTATCGCTTCGACGCCATGCCCTTCGGCGGCTTCAAATACGGCAGCATGGGCCGCGAAGGCGTGCGCTTCGCCTACGAGGATATGACCCAGCCAAAGGTCATCTGCATTAATCGCGGGTGAAGCTCAGTCCGATCGGCTGGTTCGGCAGCAAATCCAGATGCGCCGGCCGACATCCCGTGAACCGCATAATTTGAGGGGAGATTATGAATAAGACATACGAGAACCCGCAGGCAGCTCTCGACGGCCTGCTGTTCGACGGGATGTTCATCGCGGCTGGTGGGTTTGGCCTCTGCGGCATTCCGGAGCTGTTGATCGATGCAATCCGCAAGGCCGGAACCAAGGACCTGACGATTGCTTCGAACAATTGCGGGGTGGACGACTTCGGTCTGGGCGTGCTTTTGAAGACGAAGCAGATAAGGAAGATGATCTCGTCCTATGTCGGCGAGAACGCCGAGTTCATGCGGCAGTATTTGAGTGGCGAACTTGAGCTCGAGTTCAACCCGCAGGGGACGCTTGCTGAACGCATGCGTGCAGGCGGGGCAGGCATCGCCGGCTTCTACACCAAAACCGGCGTCGGCACGGTCGTTGCAGAGGGCAAGGAGCTGAAGACCTTCAACGGCGAGACCTATGTGCTTGAGACGGGCATCGACGCCGACCTCTCGATTGTGAAAGCCTGGAAGGCCGATACGACCGGCAATCTCGTCTTCCGCAAGACCGCCCGCAACTTCAACCCACCTGCGGCCACCTGCGGCAGGATCTGCGTCGCCGAAGTCGAGGAAATCGTGCCGGCCGGCAGCCTCGATCCCGATCAGATCCATCTGCCGGGGATTTATGTGCATCGGCTTATCCAAGGCGAGCACGAAAAACGCATTGAACAGCGCACGACGCGCGCGGCGGCTTGAGGGCAGGGGGAGAGACAAGATGGCCTGGGACAGGAACCAGATGGCAGCGCGGGCTGCCCGCGAACTTCAAGACGGCACCTACGTCAATCTGGGCATCGGCATTCCGACGCTGGTGGCCAATTACCTTCCCGAAGGCGTCCATGTGACGCTGCAGTCGGAAAACGGCCTGCTCGGCATCGGCCCGTTTCCGACCCAAGACAAAATCGACGCCGATCTGATCAATGCCGGCAAGCAGACGGTGACGGCGCTGCCGCACTCGGCCTTCTTCGACTCGGCGCAAAGCTTCGCGATGATCCGCGGCGGCAAGATCGCCATGGCCATCCTCGGCGCCATGGAAGTGGCTGAGAACGGTGACCTCGCCAACTGGATGATTCCCGGCAAGCTGGTCAAGGGCATGGGTGGTGCCATGGACCTGGTTGCAGGCGTCAAGCGGGTGGTCGTCGTCATGGACCACACCAGCAAGGCGGGCGAATCCAAGGTTCTGAAGGCCTGCACCCTGCCGCTCACCGGCAAAGGTGTGGTCGATCGGATCATCACGAACTTTGGCGTCCTCGACGTCGTCGAAGGTGGTTTGAAGCTGGTGGAACTTGCCGACGGCGTGACCGACAGCGAATTGCGCAAGGCAACGGAAGCAACGATCGTCAATTGATGGAGCTTGGTCGAACGCAGACCAAAGCACACCAGATCCAAAGAACAGCGGAAGGAGCCGTTATGAGCACCCCATCCATCGTCATCGCCAGTGCCGCCCGTACCGCCGTCGGGTCCTTCAATGGCGCGTTCGCCAACACGCCAGCCCACGAGCTTGGTGCCGCCGTCATCAAGGCGGTGCTCGAACGCGCCGGCGTCGAGGCGAGCGAGGTCGACGAGGTGATCCTCGGCCAGGTGCTGCAAGCAGGTGAAGGCCAGAACCCGGCGCGCCAGGCTGCGATGAAGGCGGGCATTCCGCCGGAAAAGACCGCCTGGGGCATGAACCAGCTCTGCGGCTCGGGCCTGCGCGCAGTCGCGCTCGGCATGCAGCAGATCGCATCCGGCGATGCAGAAATCATCATCGCCGGCGGCATGGAGTCGATGTCGATGGCTCCGCATGCCGCGCATCTGCGTGGCGGTACGAAGATGGGCGACATGAAGATGATCGACACGATGATCAAGGACGGCCTGACCGACGCCTTTTACGGCTACCACATGGGCATCACCGCCGAGAATGTCGCCCGCCAGTGGCAGCTGACCCGCGAAGAGCAGGACCAGTTCGCGCTCGCGTCGCAGAACAAGGCCGAGGCCGCGCAGAAGGCGGGCCGTTTCACTGACGAGATCGTTCCGTTCGTCGTCAAGGGCCGCAAGGGCGACGTCATCGTCGACCAGGACGAATATATCCGCCATGGCGCAACGCTCGACCAGATGACCAAGCTGCGCCCGGCCTTCGACAAGGAGGGCACGGTCACTGCCGGCAACGCCTCGGGCCTCAACGATGGCGCCGCTGCCACCCTGCTGATGACCGAGGCAGAGGCCGCCAGGCGCGGCATTCAGCCGCTCGCGCGCATCGTCTCCTGGGCAACGGCCGGCGTCGATCCGCAGGTCATGGGCAACGGCCCGATCCCGGCTTCGCGCAAAGCGCTGGAAAAGGCTGGCTGGACAATCAGTGATCTCGATCTCGTCGAGGCGAACGAAGCCTTCGCGGCACAGGCCTGCGCGGTGAATAAGGATCTCGGCTGGGATCCAGCAATTGTCAACGTCAATGGCGGGGCAATCGCCATCGGTCATCCGATCGGAGCATCGGGTGCACGTGTCCTCATCACGCTGCTGTTCGAGATGAAGCGCCGTGACGCCAGGAAGGGCCTCGCCACGCTCTGCATCGGCGGCGGCATGGGTGTCGCAATGTGCGTGGAAGCGATGTGAGGGGGAGGGCAGTGTCATGACTGCCGTCGAGTTCCGTCTCTGCGATGTTTCGCTTGACCGTTCTTTCGGTGGCCGAGACGAGCGCATTGAGCGTGAACAAGCGCTCGCGGTTGTCGACCTCCTGGAAAGCAACACGTTCATCCCAGTCGGACATGACGGCGGCCCTTATCGTCTTCGGATCGAAATGGTGGACGGACGCTTGGCGCTGCATATCGCTGACGATAAGGGCGCGCATATCGTGTGTCACTGTCTCTCGCTCGCACCTTTCCGCCGACTGCTCAAAGACTACACCCGCATTTGCGAAAGCTACTACGACGCTATCGGTCGTTCTGGTCCTGAAAGGCTTCAAGCAATCGACATGGGCCGGCGTGGCATCCATGACGAGGCTGCTGAGCTACTGAGAGAGCGACTCTCAGCGAAAGTGCACGTCGACAAGGACACCGCTCGTCGGCTGTTCACGTTGATTTACGCTCTGCTTGCGCGGAATGTCACCTATCCAATGCTGTTGAGTTGAGACGACATGCAACTTGGCACGCAAGAGGCGGGGAATGTGAGCGGCCGATTAAACGCAGGGCACAGGTGCAGCCATAGAAACTATGCGTCAGAGACATTGGCGGCAACCGCTGCACGGACGACGATTCATCAGCAAAACACCACATCAGCACGAAGGAGGACCCCAAAATTGTGTTCAAGATTAGAGCGAGCGCTTCATGGTGAAGCGAATGCCCCACTGACAGCCGAGCGCACGTACGAAAGGTGGGGCCGCGCTAGTGAATGCATCCATGGAAGCAGCGCTCTCCGAGCAGCAAGAGGTGAGTGATGCAGGCTAGTTCCCTAGGTTTCCTGGAAAGCGTCGACCAGAACTTCCGCCATGCCATGACCTTCCTCGATCTGTCGGAGGGCCTGACCGAGCGGATCATACAGTGCAACTCGACCTACACGGTCCGCTTCGGCGTCAGGCTGCGCGGGCGCATGTACAGCTTTATCGGTTGGCGCTCGGTCCACAGCGAGCATTGCGAGCCAGTGAAAGGCGGGATTCGCTTTGCGCCAAATGCCGATGCTGAAGAGGTGGAGGCGCTCGCTGCCCTGATGACGCTTAAGTGCTCGCTGGTCAACGTGCCGTTCGGTGGCTCGAAAGGCGCGCTGAAGATTGATCCACGCGAATGGACAACGCAGGAGCTAGAGCGCATCACCCGGCGGTTCACGCAGGAACTCTACAAACGTGGCTTGATCGGCCCGGGTGTCAACGTTCCCGCCCCCGATATCGGCACAGGTGAACAGGAAATGGCCTGGATGATGGACGAGTTCCGTCGTGCCAATCCCACAGATGTGGTCAACGCGCGCGCTTGCGTCACCGGTAAGCCCTTGTCGAAGGGCGGCATTGCCGGACGCACGGAAGCAACAGGCCGAGGCGTGCAGTTCGCTGTCCAGAGTTATCTCCGGGATCCCCGCACTGCCGGCCTGGGCGGCCGGCGTGATCTCAAGGATGCCTCCGTCATCCTTCAGGGGTTTGGCAACGTCGGCTATCACGCCGCCAAGTTCCTCTCAGAGCAAGACGGTGCGCGCGTGACTGTCGTCGCAGAACGGGACGGTTATGTCACCAATCCGGAAGGTCTGAACATCGAAGCGCTCAAGCAGCACCAGATCTGCACGGGCAGCATTCTGGGCTTTGCCGGCGCCAAGTCATTCGCCGGCGATATGACCGGCATCGAGCAGCCCTGCGATGTCCTCATCCCAGCGGCGATGGAGAACGCCATCCACGTGAAAAACGCGGGCCGCATCAAAGCGCATCTCATCGTGGAAGCTGCAAATGGGCCGGTCACCTTCGAGGCGGATCAGATATTGCGCTCCCGAGGTGTAATCATCCTTCCCGATCTCTACGTCAATGCCGGCGGGGTGATTGTCAGCTATTTCGAGTGGGTGAAGAACCTCACGCACATCCCCTTCGGTCTCATGGAGCGACGTCGGCGAGAGCGACGCAACCAGACGATCGCCGCCGCGCTTGAACGCATGACCGGCAAGGAATTTCCCGCTGACATGCGCGACGAGTTCCTTGAAGGCGGCGCCGAAATCGACTTAGTTCGTTCCGGCCTCGAAGACGTCATGCGCAGTACCTGGGCCCGTATCGGTGATCTCCTGGAAAAGCAACCGGAACTCGGTGACTACAGAACCGCCGCTTATGTCGCGTCTATTCGGCAGGTCGCTGACGCTTATGAGGCGATCGGGATATGACGGCCTTTCGATTGGTACAGTATGGCGAAAACGGCGTGCGGCGCTACCCGACATGCTTCCTCACGCGAATGAGGAGGCTCGTGACACACAGGCCCGAACGGCGGTACAGCAACGAAAAAGGGCTTGGTGGCTTTGGGCCACGTAATCTGCGACCTCCAAAGAAGAGTGTTGGCATGCAGTGGGAGTGAAATGCGGCTAATGGATGCGGAAGCACGCATCATTGAAGCGCTATACAAAAATAGAAGCCGAAATTGCTCGAAGTCTTTCCTGCACAAGAACGTCTTCTTTCGCGAATTCGATCCTGATGACAAGATGCTCGATGTTTATGTCAGCCGGTTGCGAAAGTAACTAAAGCACCTAAGCGAGGAAAGTGAAGGCTGCATTCAACCTGTTCGTGGTTCTGGATACCGTTCAGCGAATTGTGACCGTTGCCCCGCCCTCAGAGCAATTTCGAAGTGGAACAGTAAGGCTGGGGCGACCGCAATCCTGACGGCGGCAGAAAACTGCTCGCCCGAGGACGGGAGCCTCTCTGACAGGGGGACTTTGTCTCACAAAGAAAAAGGCGAGACCGCGCCATCGGCCCCGCCTTTCGATCGGTCTGGTTGGCTCGCGACGCCGTCAGACTGATCGGTCTTGCGGAGTTCTATCAAGTCAACAGAACGTTGGATTTTACTCCTAAAGGCAGTTTCATCAATCAGTCGCGGGAGTAAGTGCAATGAAAAAGCCCATTGGAACGACGGCTCGAACAGGCGAAATTTGCCCCGAGAGTGGAAATTGGGAGGTCGTCGGCTCGCCGACAACCACCGCTCCTATCGCGAAAGGTAATCGTATGCCCCCCTTCGGCGCTAAGGCTGTTACCTGGAAACTCATCAGATATGCCTAATGAGTGAACGGGGCCCCTGCGAATACGCCGCAGGGGCCAACCTGACACCGTGCCGGACGAGGCGAACGGGCAATTCCAATGCAGCTCAAAAAAACCCCAGGTTCGACTCTGTTCGGGCGGCCCAGAAGCGGTCCCGTATAGCCCGGGCGGAAAGTTTCAAAGCGTAGTGAAGAGCAGACGAGAATCCACCCGCTCTCTCGTGAGACTCACGCGACATTTTAGGCGAGAGTTCAATGGCGGACCGGCGCTTGGCGCTGCATATCGCCGACCACCAGGGAGCACATGTCGTAAGTCGGACCTCAGTCGCAGACCTGCCGACCGGCCCGAAGGAGCCGAGATTGACGGTCCGCTCTGTCGAGGAAGAAGCAGTTACCGCTCGATGACTGCCTCTATGCGCTGCAGCCGACGATCCCGCATCTTACGCGATCGTCGCTGCACCGACGTCTGCAGTGCGACGACATCGGCCGCCTGCCGGATGTCAGACAGGCCGGCAAAGAAGAAAGAGCTACCCGGTCGGCTACTTCCACATCGACATTGCCGAGGTGCGCACCGAACAGGGCAAGCTGCACATGTTCGTTGCCGTCGACCGCACCTCGAAGTTTGCCTTCGTCGAACTGCATGAGAACACCGACGTCTCGCGCAGTTGCTACTGCGCTTAATCGCAGCCGTTCCCTACAGGATCCACAGCTCCCTCTTTCGATGGTCGCGACACGCTACATTCAACGCTTGTTTCATATTTTCTCAAAGGCAATGACGAGGACATCACGATATGCGAACGGCATCTTAGGATTTTCGATCGCAACCGCCGATACATCGTGAAACCTCGTGCGGTTGTTGCAGATCAAAAAATCATTCGGCAGGTTCATCTCGACGTCGCCGAGGAACTGCTTCGAGGCATCTTTAACCGTACTCACACCGCCGGTGACATTAACCCGCCCGATCATATAAGAAACGATGATATCCACCCCGTCCTGGTGGAGGCCCTCCGGTGCTGGTTCGCCGTTAACCCCATCCCGCGCTACAATCCGATAGGGATGGAGCTTGATATTCCAACGATCATGTCGAGTGGCATCCGATAGAATTCTGCAGAAGTCTGTCAGAATCTTATTTAGGACCGGATGGTCGATAAAGGATTGTTCAAGGGGTTCGAAGTACCGCTTGAAGCCGCCATTCAAGTGGTTGACTGCTTTCGATTGCTCGTAGGGGGCACGGGGAAGGAGCCGAAAAATTCCGTCGGCTACGTCATATTCAAGCGCACTATAGCGCCGGTAGCGATAGGTCCCGCCGTCACGCATATATTCATCCGAGAAGAAGTCGGCTCCAGTGGTCAGGAAAGTCCTTCCAGTCGGCATCAATTTCGATCCCGAAGCCAGCCTTGGTGTGATTACCTTTCGAAAACCACCATCCATTGGCCACCAGATGATCAACGCATTCTTGCCTGTAATCCTGGGATGGGTTCTTTTTCAGTGATCTGAACCCTTCAAACTGGACCGTTTTTGGTTAGAGTTTTCCGGTGCATTTTCCAAGCTGGGAAAGGAACGGAAGACGATGAAAGCATCGCAGTTTTCGGACGCACAGAAGGCGTTCATTCTGAAGCAGGGTGATGAAGGAGTGTCGGTGCCGGAGATCTGCCGCAAGGCGGGAATTAGCCAGGCGACCTATTTCAACTGGAAGAAAAAATACGCGGGCATGCTGCCGCCGGAGATGAAGAAGCTGAAGCAGCTCGAGGACGAGAATGCGCGGTTGAAGAAGATCGTCGCGGACCTGACGCTGGACCGCGAGATGTTGCAGGATGTCATTCGGCGAAAGCTCTAAGGCCTGCTCGGAAACGCGAGAAAGGCATGTGCCGCGATTGGATGATCTCGATCCGGCGTGCCTGTGGGGCACTGAACTTCGATCGGTCGACCTACCATTACACCTCTCGCCGTGCCGATCAGGCCGGTCTGGAACGTCGGATTCGTGAGATCTGCGAGATACGTGTTCGTTACGGCTATCGTCGCGTGCATGTACTGTTGGAACGCGAAGGTTGGGGCAGCAATATCAAGCGAACCTATCGCATTTACAGAGACTTGGGCCTGCAACTGCGCAACAAGACACCGAAGCGCCGGGTCAAAGCCAAGCTGCGGGAAGATCGGCAAATGGCCGTTGGACCGAACGATGTCTGGGCGATGGACTTCGTTCACGACCAACTCGCGACCGGGAAGAAACTACGAGTGCTCACGGTGGTCGACACCTTCTCGCGCTATGTGCCGGTGCTTGATCCGCGTCACAGCTATCGGGGTGAAGATGTCGTGCAAACCTTGGAACGGGTATGCCGGAAAGTTGGCTATCCGAAGACGATCCGTGTCGATCAGGGGACCGAGTTCGTGTCTCGCGATCTTGACCTTTGGGCCTATGCCAAAGGCGTCACCTTGGACTTCTCACGCCCCGGCAAACCGACCGACAATGCGTTCATTGAAGCGTTCAACGGCCGCTTCCGCGCCGAATGTCTGAACCAGCACTGGTTCCTGACCCTTGCGGATGCCCGCGAAAAGATGGAGGATTGGCGTAGAGAGTATAATGAGTTTCGGCCACATGGTGCGATCGGCAATAAGGTGCCGATCTCGCTGATGAAATCGGGAGGCGCAACCAGCCCGCCTCCCTGAATGAAGCCGGAAAACTCCAGCCTCAGCTGGTCCAGAAACCTGGGGCGGTTCAAAAACCGCCGAGGCTCTAATCGCAGCCGGATGAAACTTGAGTGGCAGGTCATGTTTGCAAAAGTGCTGCATTTCCATGCTAGTCGGCGCAAACTTGGTTTGGGCTTGTGGAAACTAACATCCATTTACGATCGGATGTTTTAAAAGGCTAGGCATGAAGGCAATGAAAACCAGCTCACTGACACCAACAGCGGCAGGGCACGAGAGCATCCTTGCCCGCTTGCAAGAGGACATCGACCTACTGCCGAATGCGCTTGCTCGCATCGCCAAGTACATCCTGGAAAATCCTGAAAAGGTGCTGCACCACTCGGTCGCCGAGTTAGGCGAATTCGCGAGCAGTGGGGAAGCAAGCATATTGCGGCTTTGCCGGCAGATAGGCTTTTCCGGATTTCGGGATTTCAAGCTGGCGCTGGCCGCAGAGATCGGCCGTCCGGGAGTGCCTTCCGCTGCTTCTGAAAATGCGGACGGCGCGCTGAAATCGCTGCATGACACAATGGCGCAAAACCTCGGCATCGCACACAGCAATGCCGATCCCGAAACGCTTACGAAGGTCGCCGCCGCACTTGCGGCAAGCCGAAGGATCGACCTCTACGGGGCGGGGATGTCGGGTGTGACGGCGGAACTGCTGGCCTACAGGCTCTTGCGGGTTGGACTTACGGCGGTGGCGTTCAGAAATTCAAATATGGCTCATGAAGTCGCCAACGGACTTGGCCCGGGATGCGTGGCGATCGGCTTCTCGATCTCCGGTCTGTCGGTTGATACCGTGCAATTTCTCAAGGGCGCCCGCTCGGCGGGGGCCGTGACCGTTGCCATCACCAACCGCTCTCGCAGCCCGCTTGGTGAGGCGGCGGACTTTACCCTGCAAGCGTCGGGCCTTCACGACCGCCCGATCGGCGGCACGCTGACCCCGATGGTCGGCAAGATCTTTGTGATCGAAAGCGTGATGCTGGCGCTGGGAAAGGCGATGGAGGAATTGGCCGAAAAATGAAACTAAACTCCATATTGTCATCAATATGAAATAAAACACCACTAAAAGCTGCGGCCAACCGAAAGGATCTCGGAATGGCAGCTTTGGACCTCCACATAGACAAGATCAGCAAGCGTTATGGCGCGACGGATGTGCTGCGCGACGTCTCTCTACGGATTGCCGCCGGAGAATTTGTAACGCTGCTCGGGCCGTCCGGCTGCGGCAAGTCCACGCTTCTGCGCATCATAGCTGGTCTGGAACGCGCGGATCGAGGTCATGTGCGTGCAGGGGGCAGGGGACTGGATGCCGTTGCGCCGAAAGATCGCGACCTCGCCTTCGTGTTCCAGAGCTACGCGCTTTATCCGCATCTGAGCGTCTATGAAAATATCGCAGCCCCACTGGTCATGCGCGAACTGACCAGCTTGGAACGTCTTCCGGTTATCGGTGCTCGGATGCCCGGGGCCGTCCAACGCAATCGCTCTATCGATGATCGGGTTCGGCAGACCTCGGCGCTGCTCAAGCTCGACGCACTGCTTCACCGCCGGCCGGCGGCACTCTCGGGTGGACAGCGCCAGCGTGTGGCTTTAGGACGCGCCATGGTGCGCAAGCCGAAGATCTTCCTGATGGATGAACCGCTGGCAAACCTGGATGCAGCGTTGCGCATCCATACGCGTAGCGAGATCGCGCGGCTCCACAAGGAGATGGCAACGACGACGCTATTCGTCACCCACGACCAGGCGGAGGCGGCAGCGCTTTCGGACCGCGTTGCCATCATGTTTGGCGGTGAAATCCGCCAGGTAGCAAGCCCTGCCGATCTCTATCGCGATCCTATCGACCTCGACGTTGCCCGGTTCCTGGCCCAGCCATTCCTGAATGAACTTTCTGTGCCGGCGCCGATCCGCGGCGGGCTGACGATCGGCAGCAGCAGGCTCATCATTCGCGATGCGCTTGGATCCGCGGAGCCTGGCACGCTGGCTTTCCGGCCGGAACATGCATCCTTGGTTGGCGCGAGTGAGCCCGGCGCCCTGCCGGTTCGTGTCGCGCGCATCGAGCACGCTGGGACCGACGCGTACGTCTATGCCGATGCTGACGCGGGTGTAGAGTTCGTCGTCCGAATCGCCGCTGAACGCGCGCAGTCACTACGTGGCGGTGAGACCCTCGGACTGGACATCGATCCGGAAAGGGCATGGTTCTTCCCCTCCAACGGGTCGCGGCAGCGTCGCGACCACAGCAGGGCAGCTTAATATGGCCGTTGTCAGCGACATGCCGACCAGCTCCTTGGCTGACAACGCTTCAACCAACGATCGCTACGCGCGTGCCCAGGCGCGCGCGGGGGTCATTCTGGCCCTGCCGGCGACGTTGTTGATTGCCGCACTCTTGATCGGCCCTGCCATTCTCGTCTTCTTTCTGTCCTTCACGGACACGTCACTTGGTTTGGCTGGGGCCCGGTTTGTCGGGCTCGGCAACTATTTACGCATGCTGACCGATCCGGGCTTTGCTCAGAGCCTGCGCAACACGGCACTCTATGTGCTTGTGGTCGTGCCGACATCGATCGGCTGGGGGCTTTTGGTCGCTCTCCTGATCGCCCAATCGCCGTTTGCGGCGGTCTATCGGACCGCCTACTTCCTGCCCGTGGCAGCGACCCTGGTGGCTCTTGCAACCGCGTGGGAAGCGATCCTGCATCCCAGTCTCGGTTTCGCAAATTCACTGCTGCTGCTTTTGGGCGCATCTCCCGTCAGGTTTCTGTCCGATCCGGCAACGGCCATCTATGCGCTTGCGGCAATCGGTGTCTGGCAGCTGGTGGGTTTCAACATGATCCTCTTCCTGGCCGGTCTTTCGACCATTCCGGACGAGCTCTACGAAGCCGCGGCGATCGACGGGGCGGACAGGGGATTGAAACGCTTCCTGCTCGTGACCTGGCCAATGTTGGCGCCGGTGACGCTGTTCGTCACGGTGATGACGATCATCCGCGCGTTTTCGGTCTTCGAAACGGTCGCGGTTCTCACACATGGTGGGCCGATGAAGTCCACCTCGGTCATCCTCTACACCTTCTATGAAGAAGGCTTCCGGTTTTTCCGGGTGGGTTATGCGTCGGCGATTGCCGTTTCCTTCTTCGCCTTCGTGACCGTCCTGTCGCTCATCCAGATGCGCGTCTCCGAGCGCCAGGCGCGCTGGAAGAACAAAGGAGGCCGGTCATGACCCTGGCGCAGTCTTCCGCCTCACGCCTTGCCTCGCATGCCGTGCTTATGACCGGCGCGATCATCATGGTCTTGCCGTTTCTGTGGATGCTGCTTGCCTCGCTGACGCCGCAGAGCGAGATCTTCAGCGGCAGCCTTCTGCCGATCCCGACGGTTGACGGCGCAATCGAGAATTATGGCAACGCGCTGTCCGCCATTCCGCTTCTGCGGTTCATGGGAAACGGCATTGTTGTCTGCCTCGCAATTCTTGTGCTGCAGATCGCGGTTGCCATTCCTTGCGGCTATGCGCTTGCCAAGCTATCTTTTCCCGGTCGCCCAATTCTGCTTGGCGCCGTCCTTCTCGGACTTCTGGTGCCCGTGCAAATACCGACTATCCCGATCTACATCGGGCTCGCGAAATCCGGCCTGCTCGACAGCTATGCAGCTTTAATTCTGCCCTGGAGCATCTCGGTGTTTGCCATCTTCCTCTTCCGGCAGTTCTTCGTCACCTTTCCCGATGAGGTGCTCGATGCTGCGCGGCTTGATGGCTTCAGCGAGCTTTCGATCGCCTGGCGGATCATGCTGCCCGCGGCGTGGCCGGCGGTCGCCTCCTTCTCGATTTTCTCCATCGTGGCCCATTGGAATGATCTCTATTGGCCGCTGGTGGTGACGACAAACCCCGACATGATGATGCCTTCGCTCGGCATTGCCTATTTCCGGCAGGCGGGCGAGGGGACGGGAAATGTCGGTGCACTGATGGCCGGGGGCGTTCTCGTGACGGCGCCCTTGGTCGCTCTTTTTCTTCTCATGCAGAAGCACTTCATCCGGGGTCTGGTACTCGGCCGACACTAGCTCCGTTTTCCAACCCATCTCAAACCCTAGGAGAGCAATGTGAAAACACTTGCAATGATCCTTGCCGCCGGTATCACTGCGGCGCTAGCAGCCATGCCGGCGCAAGCCGAGACCAAACTCGACGTCTATTATGCCTGGCCAGAACACGAAGTGATCCATAGGCCGATCGCCGATCGCTTCATGGCGGAGCACCCGGACATCAAGATCAACTTCCGCGCTGCGGCGCCGAGTTATGATGAAGCTGTCCAGACGCTAATCCGCCAGAGCATGGCGGGCGAGTTGCCGGACGTTCATTACGTCGGCTTCAACGTGCTGCGTCCGCTCGTCGCGCGTGGGCTCGTAAAGCCCATCGACGATCTGGTTGCCGCCGATCACCTGACTGATAAGGGCTACACGGATCAAGTCCTATCGCTCGCAACGATCGGCGGCCATCTCTACGGTCTGCCCTTCGCCATGTCGACGCCGGTCGTTTATTACAATGCCGATCTCGTGAAGAAGGCTGGGGGCGATCCCGACAAGATCCCGGCCGACTGGGACAGCTTCGTTGCACTCGCGGGCAAGATCGGAGCGCTCGGCGAGGGAACATCCGGCATGTATTACCAGCTTGGCTCGGACGACTGGGCCACGCAGAACCTGGTGCGCAACTTCGGCGGCCAAATGATGAACGAAAAGGAAAGCGACGTCGATTTTGACGGTCCTGCCGGCCAGGCTGCGGTCAAGCTCTTCAAGCGGTTCCATACCGACGGCGCTCAGCCGCCGATCGACTCCCGCGCCGCCCGGCAGCTCTTCACCTCCGGCAAGCTTGGCTTCTTCTTCGCCTCTGCCGGTAGTGTGAGCGGTTTCGAAGGTGAAATTGGAGACCGGTTCAAACTCCGCACGGCCAAGCAGCCGCTCGGCTCCGAAAATGCCACCATGCCAACCGGCGGCATGGTGGCAGTGATCCTCTCCGATGACGAAGCCAAGCGCGCCGCCGCCTGGGACTACGTCAAGTTCGCCACAAGTCCCGAAGGCCAGAGCATTGTTGTGCCGAATACCGGCTACATGCCGACGAACACACTTGCGCTCGACAAGGATCATCTCCGCGGCTTCTACGAAAAGCACCCGAACTGGTACACGAGCGTGCTTCAGACACCACGCGCTCGCCCGTGGTACTCCTGGCCCGGTGATAACGGTGTCCAGATTGGCCAGGTACTCCGCGACGAAATGACTGCCATTGCCCTTGGCTCCAAGGAGCCGGAAGCCGCGCTCGCAGACATGGCTTCGCAGGCTCGCGCGCTTCTGCCGAAGACCAACTAATCCTCTCCCTCCGGGGACGCGGCATGTTGTGCGGCGTCCCTTCTTTTCGGATTTACCTCATGAAACTCATTCACCTGACCGACCTCCACCTAGTGCCGCCGGGCGCTACGCTCTTCGGTTTTGATCCTGCCGAACGCCTGCGCAAGACCATCGAGCGCATCAACCGTGACCACACCGACGCCGAGCTTTGTGTCGTGACCGGCGATCTCACCGACGAGGGAGACTTCGCTTCCTACGAACTGCTGCGCGATGTGCTGCGGGACCTGCGCGTACCCACCCGGCTTCTGCTCGGCAACCACGATAGCCGTGAGAACTTCGTGCGCGCCTTTCCCGGTGAACCGCGCGATGAGAACGGCTTTGTCCAGTCAGTCCATGAAAGCTCGGCAGGACGCCTCATCTTCCTCGACACCCTGGTGGATGGGTTCGGTCATGGCTCCTTGAGCGATAACCGGCTCGAATGGCTGCTGGCGCGGCTGGCCGAGAAGCCGGATGTGCCGGCCTATCTCCTCGCCCATCATCCGCTGCAGCCGATCGGCCTGCCGCATTTCGAGCCATGGAATACGGAAAACTGGCGACCGGTCATTCGCTCGATCGTCGCTGCCGGCAATGTGCGGCACATCTTCCACGGTCATGTGCATGTCGATGTTGGCGGCACCTGGAGCGGCATCCCCTTCAGCGCAAGCCGCGGCGTTGCGCATCAGATCATTCCAAATTTCTCGCGCAGGGACGCGGACTTCGTCGAGGATGCGCCGGCCTTTGACGTTGCGCTGATCGATGATGATGGCGTCCTGGTACATCGTTTCGAAGTGAGCGACCGGCACGTGGTCGAAATCTCCGCTGCAGGTCCTCGTCCGGAGGCCGCGCAATGAACCAACTGACCCCTTATGAACTGGTCATCTTTGATTGTGACGGCGTTCTGATCGACAGCGAGACGCTGGCAAGTCGCATTGACGCCGAGGAACTGACCCGCATCGGCTATCCCACGTCGTATTCCGATGTAGTTCTGCGCTTCACCGGCCTGTCGGCGGCGACCATGAGAAAAATGGTCGAGGAAGACTGGGGCCGTCCCCTCCCGAGTGACTTCGATACCATCGTGCAGTCCCGCATCAAGGAAACTTACCGAACGGAACTGCAAGCCATCGAAGGGATCGATCGGCTCTTGCATCAATTGCCGCTGCCACGTTGCGTCGCGTCGAGCAGCGCCCCCGACAAGCTGAAGCTGGGTCTTGAACTGACGGGGCTGTGGCGGCACTTCGATCCTCACGTGTTCAGTTCCGTCATGGTAAAGGCCGGCAAGCCGGCTCCGGACCTGTTCCTCTTCGCCGCGGCGCAAATGGGAATCGAGGCCGCGCGCTGTGTCGTTGTGGAAGACAGCATTGCTGGCGTCCGAGCCGGCGTAGCCGCCGGGATGACGGTCATCGGCTTTACGGCGGGTGCCCACTGCTTCGATGACCACGGTCAACGACTGCTCTCAGCCGGCGCTGCGGTCGTTGCGCGGTCGGCTGAAGAGCTGGGTTCGATCTTGACGGTGAGCCAGGCTATATCCGCTGCAGAACGGTAAAACCCAACTGCCGCAACCATCTTTTTCCTAAGGGGCCGGCGAACGACGACCGCTGGGCCTGATCGGTCACAACGTCAGCTTGTCATGCGTTCAAGCGAAGTGCAGAGATCAGAAGCTGACCCTATCGATGGAGCAGGGGGCGTGAGCATTGCCGCGAAGGTCTACTTCGATGGAGGGTTGCTTCATTATGAGTAAGGACGCTCTCAATTGAAGATCAAGGATGATCGGACGTCAATTTCTGCCATTGCAGAACTATCGCCTGCACGAAAGGCTTCGTCCATCTACGCCCGGCGCCGCTATGTACTACGTGGCGCCATCATGGCGCTGGCGCGCTGTTCGAACGCGGCGCAACGCTCACAGTAACCATGCGTATCCGTAACCGTTAGGATGCCGCCCGCGATATTCCTGCCACAACAGCGTCAGCGTCACGCCCTTGCGTTTCAACTCACTGGCAATTGTCGCCCAGGGCGGCTCGGCATATCCTGGGGCGGTCGGCCGCGACGATGGAACAGGCGGCGCTGCAGAATGCCACATCGTCCAGGCCAGGCGGCAACAGCCAGTCCGTCAGCCCGGCCTCACGTGCGCGCAGCAGGTAGGTCGAAATGGTCGTTTTGCTGATCTTCAGCCGTTCCGCTATCGTACGAACCGAAAGCCCTGTTCGTGCCTCTGTCGCGATATCGATCGAATGTCTTTCATGTCAGTAAGTCTCGCCTGCTTCCGTCGCCATTCATCAGCCCCTCGTTCAAATCGAGGCTCAGGATGGCAAAAACGGCGCGTACGAAAGTCGATGTTTTAATCGCCGAAAGACTGCCGGGAATTAGCGGAATGCTGTCCCGGATTTAAGTGACATCGCTGGAGTGCACCCCCAGACTGAGACAAGGAAAATCGCGGACACCGCCCCGTGTTCACCTATGCCGCCTTTCCATCCGTCGTCCACCTGAATGCTTCTGTTCGTATTCCTCCGGCGTGAGATAGTCGAGCGCCGAGTGCAGGCGCTGCGCGTTGTAAACGGTATCGATGAAAGCGCCGATGCGCCGGCGGGCATCGTCTGCATCCCTATAGGCGAGACCTTGCACCTCTTCCTGCTTCAGGGTCTTCATGAAGCTCTCCGCTTTCGCGTTGTCATAAGGATTTCCGACACGGCTCATGCTCGCCTGGATGCCGTGAAGATGCAGAAGTTCGGAGTAGGCTCCGCACGCGTATTGAACGCCGCGATCGGAATGATGCACGAGGCTCCCGGCCACGGGCTGGCGATCGGTGATAGCCATCTCGAGAGCTTCGATCGCAAGGCTTGCTCGGAGATGCGTATCCAATGCCCATCCGACCACCCGGCGGCTAAACGCGTCAAGCACAACGGCAAGGAATGCAAACTCCTCAGCGAGATGAAGGAAGGTGATATCGGCAACCCATAGCTGGTTGACCCCATTGAGGATCATGCCCCTGGCGAGGTTCGGCACGACTTGCCAACCATGCCTCGAGTTGGTCGTTGTAGGAACAAAGGGTCTTGCGCGCAGGCACAACAGATTGTCTTCACGCATGATGCGTAGAATGCACTTGTGGTTGACTTGCCACCCCTCCCGACGCAACAGGGCTCCGATCCGGCGGTAACCGTAGTGCGCGTTGCCGAGAGCCATCTTTTGAATGAGGTCTCGCAAACCTGTTTCGGCCCGACGAGGGGCCGAATCCAGCCAGTGACGGTAATAACTCGCGCGGCTGACGCCCGCGAGCCAACACATTCGGTCGATGTTGAATTCGCCTTGCGACAGGCCGGTTGTCATCTTTTCGATGACNTTGAAGATCCCGTTTCGCCAGGAGCGCTGCTCCGACGCTGATCTTCCTCGAAGTGCCGCAAGGCTTCGCGAAAAAAATCGAGATCGAGCTGCTGTTGCCCGACTTTCTGCTCCAATTCCCTGATCCGGCGCCTGGCCTTGGTCAGTGCCTTTTCCTGAGGC
>NZ_ATTQ01000042.1 GCF_000419765.1 Rhizobium mongolense USDA 1844
CTGCTCAAACGGCAAAACGATGTGCGCCTCAGGCAGATAGATACCCAGATGCGACAGATCGATGAGGCCATCATGCGATTTGATCGATGTCGATGATAGCCTCAAGGTGCGCTTCGATATCCTCGTCTCCATTCCCGGCATTTCCACTGTCACTGCTTTCACGCTGATCATCGAAATGCCCGAGCTCGGAGAGCTCGACGAAAAGGCCGCAGCCTCCTTATGCGGGCTAGCTCCGATGAGCCGACAATCCGGACGATGGACCGGACGTGCTTTCATTGCTGGCGGAAGGGCCATCGTTCGGCAAGCGCTCTATATGCCAGCACTTGTCGCAGCCCGCTTTAATCCAGATCTCAAGGCAACCTACAACGCGCTTATCGGGACTGGAAAACCGCCAAAGGTTGCCATAACTGCAATCATGCGAAAACTTATCGTCCTCGCCAACGCACTCCTGCGCGACAACCGAAAATGGAACCAAAAAGCCGCTTGATCAAAACGGATACTCTAGCATTCGATCGGAGCGCGCCCATGCGACGATGAGGGCTGAATGACTTATTTGATCCCCCGGTCACCTCAGCCGTCAGGAGGACACCACCCTTGCAAACCTCTTCATCAAATGCCTCGTGCGGCTGATCCGGGCGGAGGATTCGTACGGATTGTGGAGAGGCAGGTGCGACGCTGAACTGCTGGCGGACTTCACCGTACCGAAGGACCAGCGGCAAGCAATCC
Source organism: Rhizobium mongolense USDA 1844 (assembly GCF_000419765.1). Lineage (GTDB taxonomy): Bacteria > Pseudomonadota > Alphaproteobacteria > Rhizobiales > Rhizobiaceae > Rhizobium > Rhizobium mongolense. The sequence goes on from NZ_ATTQ01000042.1 coordinate 727, forward strand.
TGATCATCGGCGATCCCGATCCGCTTGTCCTGTGGAGACTCAATACCTTGTATGCTGCCGTCGGCCTCGCGATCGAAGAGCGCTCGGACTTGGTGGTGTCGCGGACGATGGAGATCAGCCAACAGGGCTTCGCCGGGTGTAATTTACCACTAAACGGGTGGTCCTGCTGTCAAATCCCTTACGTGACGCTCATAGACTCGGCTTTAATACCCCTCGCAAATGCGCCAAAACGAGTACGAAGCTAGGGACGCGGTCGCAGTCGTGAAAGCTTATCCGGATGTGGCATGCGTGACTGACCCGGAGTTAAGGAGAAAGCGTGTCAAGCCTTGAGGATTGAAGCCTTACGGATACAGCGGCCGATGATCCACGCTGAAAGAATTTCAGAATTGGGCGGCCTCGCAGCCGGCAAAGGCCACCCAAAAGCTGTCTGTCGAGGATCAGCCATTGCGGAAGGTGTAGCTGTAGCCGTTAATAGCCGGCCCGCCGCCGAGATGCGCATACAGGATCCGTGATCCTTCTGGAAAAAAGCCTTTCCTGACGAGATCGATCAATCCTTGCATCGATTTGCCCTCGTAGACCGGATCAGTAATCATCCCTTCTAGCCGCGCACACAGACGGATAGCCTCCTTGGTTTCGTCGGACGGGACACCATAACATGGGTAGGCGTACTCCTCGAGGAGGACGACGTCGTATTCGACGATCTCCGAACCGAGATTGACAAGCTCTGCTGTATGCCGGGCAATGCTTAGCACCTGCGCCTTCGTTTGGGCGGCAGTGGCGGAGGCATCGATACCAATCACGCTGCGCTGGCGGCCGTCCTTGGCAAAGCCGACGAGCATGCCAGCATGCGTCGAACCCGTGACTGTGCACACTATGATGTAATCGAAGGCAAACCCGAACAGTTCCTCCTGAGCCCGCACCTCCTCCGCAAATCCCACATAGCCAAGGCCGCCATACTTGTGGACGGAAGCCCCGGCGGGTATCGCATAGGGTATGCCACCTGTTGACTTGACCTCTTCGAGCGCCTGTTCCCAACTGCGGCGGATACCAATGTCAAAGCCTTCGTCGACAAAGCGCACGTCTGCCCCCATGATTCGACTCAACAGAATATTGCCGACCCTGTCATAGACCGCGTCCTCATGCGGAACCCAGCTCTCCTGTACCAGAACGCATTTCATACCGATCTTGGCGGCGACCGCGGCGACCATCCGCGTGTGGTTGGACTGCACGCCCCCGATGGAGACAAGGGTATCGGCCTTGGTGGCGATTGCGTCGGGGATGATGTATTCGAGCTTGCGGAGCTTGTTTCCGCCGAACGCGAGTCCGGAATTGCAGTCCTCGCGTTTCGCATAGATTTCCACTTTTCCCCCAAGATGCTTACCGAGGCGTTCGAGTTTTTCGATCGGCGTCGGTCCGAAGGTGAGAGGGTAGCGTTCGAACTTTTGCAGCATATTCTCTCCAGCAATACGATTGAGTGAAACCAAGTGTCCAACGTCACTATGAGAAGATGCGCTCTCGGCTCCTCAGGTCAAGGGCAAGCAGCACCCCCCGCAAGCTCCTGCTCTCTACACCCGATGTTCGCCTCTTCGCCGGACAGGAGGGCGCGCCAGATACCGGGATCCTCTAGTGGACTCAGCCGCTCAGAAATACCAGTAGGCCCGGAACCACCCCGCGAAGGCGCCGCTATCCGGACCTCGCCAGGCTGGCGCAGACCAAGGGGGGTAGGATCCTAGCGAACGGGAAGAGGATTGATCGCCCACCGGGGGATGGCCGAACCTACCGTGATGCATGCCAAATCTCCCGATCGAAATGATGGCCATCTTGGCCGCTATAGTAGCGCGGGGCAGAAAGTTGTAATTCTTCGGGGGGTTCTCCATCTCGTGACTATTTACATTGTCATAAAGCGGTCGCATGCCCGACCATAAACCTCATCACACGGTCAACAGCGGCGAGGTCAATGTCAGCCGGGCAAGATGTCTATGCGGCGGCGAGACAGGTAAAATCGTCATTTCCGGGTCCAGCAGTAGCAGATATTTGACATCGTTCTAAGCGGGTTCTCTTTCAGTGAAACAGGTAGCTCATGGCCCAAATAGGGCGGGAGCCCCGTACCTGCTCTTCGAACGCGCGCGGATCAGCGGGAGAAGAGTGGCCAGGGAATAAAACGGAGGGGCTCGCCCACCCGAAGGGGCGGAGCAGGGGGATTGTTTTTCCCATGCGAGACAGATGGACAGCGCCCTCTTCCCTCCCTCAGGAAAGTAAATCCTCTTGAACAGATCGCTGCGGTGGAGAACGAGCGCAACTCCCTCCTGATCGCACACGAGGAGCCTGCGGTTGAGACGCCAGCGCGGGCAGCAATGCTTCGAGGCGACCATCGGGATAGGAAGAACTTCACGAGTGGCGCGCCGATCACCAACGAGCAGATCGCCGGCAAGCTCAACTTCCGCGTGATGGCGGATTTCCCTGGCTCCTTCAACGGCCTTGCGCACCTCAAGGCCGGAAGGAAGGGCCTGTTCATCACCGTCCTGTCCGGCAGTGTGAACGGCAGCGATAACGGCATCGTGGTGCCGACAGATTCGCCCATCCAGTCCATCCACTTCGCACGGCATGCCGCTCCGGGCTGTGAAGGCGCAGGGATGGGATGCGACGAGCGACGTCCAGGTCATCACCCAGGCGCCGGAGGTCGCGGGCGCGGCACTTTCCGCGTCCCCGACCGATGCTTGCGCCAAAATAAGTGACACAACTTAGACACGGCGCTGTCACAGACCCGACAAAGCCGAGACGTAGTGCGGATCTGGAGCAACGAAGAATATCTCAGCCTTGGGGAAAAGCTGAGGAAACGGCCGGGCCGGTAGTAGCCCAGATGATGTCGATGTTGAGAAGACGCGAATAAATTCAGAAGAATCAGGTCTGCCTTTCCGCTTGGCATGGCTCTTGCTGATAGATCTGTGACATTAAACGCCAACGGAGCCGTTTGACGTCCATAGGAACTGTCCCATCTCTGATAAAGGAGAAGATCAATGACACGCGCCCTTGCAGCAGCAGCATTCCTTTTCGCGGCTTTGGCCTCGGCTGAAGCCTCTTCGAGTACCAGTGCGACCTCGAGCACCTGGAACAGGCAACCCGAATTCACCGTAACTATTAGGAGCGGCTTGTCGGGAAATGTCTTCGGCCAATACGCAAATGAACGCCTTGGCAGTGGGCACTCACCATTCGCCGCAAATGCGCGAGTGAACGGTAAATTTGAATTAGCGTGCGGTTTCTCTCGGCGACGAAAATGTTTGCCATGAGACAATGTCTCAACGACGAAATGGAGACCTCAGTTTCATCAGGGCATGCACTACAGGTCCGATGCCTCCTCCCCTGAGGCAACTTGGCTGCCGTCGAACAGGTTCCGACGGCAGCCCTCTTTTTGGAAAGACCGGCTGTGCCTCCGTAAGCAGTCGGAACCGGCGCGCGCCCGCGATCGCCACAGCATAATCGCGGACATCATCGCAAATCCGATTGTTCGACGGGGGGCCGATCGCTCTGTGCCGGATCGATGCCGCACCCGCCGACACCAGCGTCATGCGCCCGGCGATCACCTTCGACAGAACCTCGATCCCTGAAGCTCTCAAAGGTCGTAGGGGTCAGCATCTCGCTCATGAGCTGAGCGAGCATCAAGATGCCGCGATTACCGTCTGTATCCGGCCACTTTTCTTGCGGAAGACGCACGAAACAACCGTGGGTAGAATATTGCCGGATAAGATGCCCTTCAAGGCTACAAAGCAGATAGAGCCATCATTGCTGGAACGGGAGTTTGCGGCGCTCTATTCACCGAACAGGGCGACGTCTTATGTGCCGGTCGTACTTGGCATGATTACAGCTTATGCGGATGTGATATTATAACTGTCAAAGCTATTTAAAAGAAGAGACAAAGTAGTCAACTTAGAAATGCGATTTCATCCTATCCACTGTTACTGAGTTTGCAAGTTGACATGTTTACAAAGTACGCAGACGCAAGCCGCCGTCAGGGTTGCGCAGACCGGTCGGCGGCTGGATGGCTCCAGCTGCAAAATAAACTTTAGCTTTGACACTCCGATCCCTCCGCTGCTTTCAGCTGCGCAAGGGCTTGCTGTCGCCGGGCGATGACCACCGGATCATTGGTGAAATCCGTCCTGGGACCCGGCTTGCGACCACGCTTTTGGTAGCCATTGCTCTGGCTGGGTATCCGATGCATTCATCCGGATCTGTGAGCGTCGCTTGCGGCCTTGCGCATGGGCTTGGGAATTCAAACGTTGACGTCGGCATCTCGTATGAGGGTATAAGCGAGGAAACCGTAGCTTTTCTCGAGAACCACCAGTGGCAGAGGAGCCTACACACTTGCGATCACAACGCGTGAGAATTCACCATTAGCTGAGGTGGCCCATGAGGTGCTTTTGTTGAGCTCCGCGGGCCCTTGGCCAGAAGCCGGCTCAGCGAGGCTGATGCCATCGATGGCTCTGTTGAGCGAGTGCATCGCCGAGTGCATAAAAGGCAATACCGGCCTAGAATCCCAAGAGCGGCACCCTTGATGAAATCACGTTCCACGATGTGTCGTTGAATTGAGCCAAAGCGCGCTCATGCGCGGGCGCAGGAAATTGCTCGACGTGCAATTGCCTGGCCTTCCTCTGCACGCCAGGAAAGTTTGGTTGACTTGATACCACCGACGCCGGCTTCGAGGGAAGGTCACCAAAGCTTCGCGGTTCATCGCCATCAAAAGAACGTTCGAATTTCGTGCGCTTGAATCATCTGAAAAGCCTGCACGGGTTCGAACTTATGCTTCTCCTCTCGATGACAGCAGGGACTCACGACACCCCGGCTTGCAGCGCCCTCAGAATTTTAACGTTGCAGCCTTGCTCTGATGGCGGGGCGATATTTCTTAGCCGAAAGCCGCCCTTGCGAAAATGGTCAGCAGGTGCAGCAAGCCGCACAAAGCACAGTAACAAGTTATGTCATCATTTCAGTCGGTTAAGTCGCCGCCGCCGAGTCGGTCTTCCTTTCAACGCGTTATGCCGCGCTTTCGATTCGTCTTCGACGATCGGCTTCATATCAGCTTCGTTTGCTTGATTTCAGCTACCCACGGCGCGGCCTGTGTTGCTTGCAGTGCAGCTTTTGGTCTACTTCACCGCACTTATATCAATTGTTCGTCGGATCGAGCCCAATCGATTGCCCGTTTGACAAGGCGGCTGGCATCGCGTCGTTCATCGCCAAATCGCCCCACGGATAGTCGGACGGGATCGGCTCCTGCAAGTAATTTAACCGTAGCCCCTTTAGCGTTTTCCGTCGCATCGACGAGGTCAAGGACCACGGATTGCTCCGGCTGTTTCATCTCCATTGTTTCGAGGCCTTCCCATAGCCATTTCCTTTCGCTGTGCGCGCTACAACCTAAAGAAGAAAAATCTCAATAGGTTTGATTAATTTTAAAACCAGTGGCGTTATAATCTGAAAATAACATCTTGAGTTGGCTTCCGCGCACGGCACTATGCCTATATCGCTGCCTCTATTATGTAAGTGGAGACTTGCGATGACGACCAGTGTTGAAACATTCGAAATGCTCAGGAACGATATAATTTCAGGGAGATATCGACCATTGCATCTTTTTCATCCCAAGCAGTTATCCGAAGAACACGTCGTAAGCGTTGCCCCCATAAGGGAGGCCATGCTCAGGCTCAGTGAACGCGGCCTCCTTCGGTGGGAGCGCAACCGAGGGTTCTTTGTAGAGAAAATTAGTAGCTCGACCGCGTTGTTTCATTTGGATCAGTTGCGATCACATTATACGTATGCAATCGGTAGGTTGAAAGACAAGGGCGACACTATAGAACTAAACGTTGAAACAAGCGATCGAACGGTAGTAGACAGCGTGGAGAATTATAAGCGCTGGCAGGATTCGTTGGCTGCCGCAATATTTTCTGATTCAGAACAGGAGTTTGTTCGTGGAGCGTGGGACAGAATATGGATATATCGAAACCATTATTTAGGAAACGACGGTATTATAGAATACAAGTATAATTTCATGTATCTGGCAACAAAACTGATCTATCAGAAAAAGTACGATGACTGCATTCAGTCGACGGACGCTATGTTCCGGTATGTAATGGGAAAGTTTCCAGATATACTATGTAGTCTGAATAATTTGCAGCTCATGTGAACAAACGTTTATCCGTAGTTGAGCGATACAGGAATGCTTAAGGGTGAACTCCATCTCTGCTACGGCGCTTTGATCATAGAACCTTCCATATGATTGAGGTCGCCGCAGCCCCAGACAGGCTCCACACCAGCTGGCGGATCGTCGTTTTGTTGCTGCCGACGGTTGGGGGCAGCAGATTAGGGAGGGTTTTCTTGTTCTGCTAAGAAGTGTCTGCGGGCATGTGGGACATGCCGATGGTGCCACTCAGTGGCTCTCCCATTAGTCTCGTCCAGAGATTGACGAGCTTCCCCTCTGCGGGCGGCGATGCAAGTCCCCTCGACGATGGTCGCAACGCCGGTGGAATCATAGCCGCGATATTGAAGACGCTCTAATGCGTCGACCAACCGCTCTGACACTGACTGTTGCCCAACAATGCCGACAATCCGGCACATGTTCGTCTCCGTATTCGTCCCGGCCGACACAGTCATCATCAGGACGCACACCACGCCCCGAGCCTTCCTTCGTGATCTGTCATCTCAATTCCGATTCCGCGTTCAACGGACGCGCTCTAGCAAGAGCTGAAAGTGTGAGCCCGGGTGCGCAAGGTCGAGATAACTCAGTGGTTTGGTCCCCCGCCGGCCAAATCTCAACGGCAAATCCAATCCGCGGAAAATCTTCGACCGGCATTCGTAGGCCGTTCCAAAGTCACAGCGACTTGGCCCCGCCCAACGACTAATATGCACTGCCACTAGGATGCACCACTCAAATCGACAACCGCACCCAGCTGGGAGGCATGGCTGGCGAGGCCAATTGATAGCCAATCGCGTTATACGATCTCCGACAATGTGTCGAGGCTGCGACATAGAAGAGGTTGCGCAATACGTTGCGGTAAAACGATTTTCTTTTTTGGCACGGTACATGCTTGGTCGTTTGTGAGCGCACCCCGGGGCGTTCTGAACGTCTACCGCCGTCAAAAGTTAGTGCAGTTTTGTCAGTCAACACCCAGGAGCCGCGCAATGCGAGAAGCTTTCGCTGCTTTCGTTGAAAATCCCACTGAAGCCAGGAGTCATGAATGTGGACCTAGGAACGATGAATGAGACCAGTAAGCATGCCTGCGACGAATTAGCGGCCGATTAATATTAGCCTCCGGCTGCTTACAGTTCTCAACCGCTATCCCAAATACAAGTTGTACTTTCGCTATCGACGCCGCTCGTGCCACCTCGTGGACGATACCAAACGGAGACAAACATGACGATCATCAAAACCGCCTACGCCATTATCGTCGCAGGGACTGTCGCTACGGCTTTTGTGGCTGAGGCGTCCGACTTAGTCAGCGTACCCCATGCGCCCGCGATTGCAGCCAGCCCCAGCCCTTGGCAGCTGCGCCTGCGCGCGCTTGGCGCTATCACAAGCGACTCTGGCCGCGTTGATCGATTAGCAGGCTCCGACCTCATAGGGAGGATTATTTGGGGCTTCGGAGCCGTTCCGCAAATATGGCGTCAACCCCAATCGCCAGGCCATTCCCTGCGAGCGCGATCACTGCAGACCAGACTATCGTATGCCTCACTCAAGGGGTTCTCGGCCATGCACCGCTGAGCAGAGGCAGTGCCCCAGGACTCCACTAAAATTCGCCTACGCTCCAACTTAATGGCGTTGCCAAGAAAGCCTCCGGCGCTCGTTAAAGTTACAACGGCCTCGACTTTAAAGATGTGGCGCGAGGGCACCAGCTCCCGAGGAGAGACCCATGGATCAGCCCGTTTGGAAGCGGCCGCGTACGACGCGCCCGACCGTCGATGGCAGCGACGACGCACAGCGACCGCAGATGCCGAACTTGGCGTCCATCGACCTAAACCTACTGGTGGATCTCGGGGCCTTGCTACAATACCGCAACATAACCCACGCGGCCCAGCATGTTGGCCGGAGTCAACCGGCGATGAGCCGAGCGTTGTCAAGGCTGCGGGGCATGTTCAATGACGATCTACTGGTTCGCGGCTCGAGCGGTTTGGTTCCAACGCTGATGGCTGAGCGCTTGGCTGAAAAGTTGCCTTCGGTGTTGGATGCGATTCGCCAAACGGTGAACTGCAGCGTCGCTCCAAGGGAATGGCGATGGAAGGTAACGATGGCCATTCCCGACCACCAAGCGTTAGTTCTGTTGCCGCGCCTCCTGCCGCGGCTGCGTGAGGGTGCCCCTCATCTCGACATGGTCAACGACGCGGTCTTGGCCAACGCCCTGCGGCGCCTGGAGCAAGGCGAGATCGATCTGGCGGTCGGGCAGATTGGCGCTGCTCCGCCTGGTTACTTGCGGCGCAGGCTCTATGCCGACCGCTTTAGCTGCCTCATTCGCCGCGACCACCCGGTCCTGGAACAGGAGTGGACGTTAGAAAGTTTCGCGGCCTTGCGCCACGTAGCCATTGCCTCGGAGCCCAACGACCGCTTCCACCAGGTCTATGATGGATTGACCGAACTGAGCGTGGCTGATTGTGATCCAATCGTGGTTTCCAACGTACTGACGGGGGCAGTTATTATCGCGGCGACCGACTTGGTGCTAGTTGTACCTAGCCGCGTTGCCATCCGAATCGCCTCCATGCTGCCACTCGCAGTTGTCGAGCCGCCTTTGGAACTATCTCCCTACGAAGTGGCGCTTATTTGGCACGAGCGTTGCCACCGCGACCGAGAGCATGGCTGGCTGCGGCGCGAAATCACCGCAGCAGCACGGACGGCCGCATCGGGCCTAACGGAGGCATCAAATGGCGAACTGGCTCGATCGCGCGTGGCGAGGACCGGACGGCGGATGCCGCGGGAATGACGACCGTGGGCTACTCCACCAGGCGCTGCGCGTCTTTCCGTTGATGTGAGGGGTACGGGTGTCCGTCATCCGACTGTTCGCAAGTTGACGCAGCATCGGAACGCTTTTGATACCTTTGCGCATGCAAGATCGTTGCATACTCACTCAAAAATGGAACATTAAGTTGAGCTGCATTTCCCCGACACTGATCGGCCGGTGGATTTCCATTGCATTCTTTCGTCAGATGGACGGGGGCCATTTCAATCAAAATGTATTATGCAATGCGCCCAAATTTCGCAGGTGTATCTCAGGTGCTCGCCGAGGAAGGGACTATCGGTTGCCTCCAGCGACAAAGCCTCGGGCCAGGCAATCGAGAAATCCCTTGACATATGCGACTGGGTAGCAATCTTTAGTACGAAAGGAGCTAACATGAGCGTAAATCATCTATCTCGCTGACTGAGCAGCAAGATACCTTTGCGAGGTCGCTTGTGGACAATGGGCGGTATTCAAGCCTGAGTTCGGTTCTCCAGCAAGGCCTGGAGCTTCTCCGGCAAAAGACGGAGGCTGAGGCCGCAGAGACAGATGCGCAATGGACCGACTCTGTCGGATGATGCAATGGCAGGTGCGGTCGACAATATGATCGCGCGGAAACGGCGAGCTCTTCGTGTGGAGTCTTGAATACTCCGCCGAGGCGGAGCGCGATTTTGAACTTATATTTGATCATCTCTTCGCCGCTTATAGCGATCTCGGCGATCACCCGGACGAGGCCTTGGAGCGTGCGGCCGGCCGAATCCGCGAGCTCCGCTTGTCTATCCAGCGGCTGACGGAGACGCCGCACATCGGAACATTGCGCTCCGATATTTATCCGGACATCCGTTATTTACGTCGAGACAAGGCCGCAGTTTGGTTTTTGCCGGTAGTGGATCGTCGGACGATTATCGTTGCTGCCATCTTCTTCGGCGCACAAGACCATCCGACACATGATGAGGCGACTGCTCGAGAGCTGATGTCGCTTGGCACTTAAACGTGAGAATGCCCCCGCTTGGTGAAGTTTGGCACTTGAATGTGAGAATCGTGAAGCCAGTTTTCGCACTTGACGCACCCTCGAAAAAGATAGGTTCTGTTTTCTTTGAAATCTTAGGACCGACTCTGAACGTGCTTGACCATCATACGCGCCGCAGTTGAATCTGAGTTTGAGTGGAAGCATTGACGCGCTATTTCAATTTAAATGCCCGTTCTCGAATTTGGTGCCCGCTTAACTAATTGAAATCGTTGGGATGGGAATCTCGCGATTAAATGCCAAACGACACGACGGTTCAGGATGAATTCATACAACGCATTGCCGGTCAGACCGCCTGTCGCCCCACCGACGAGAGCCTGCCATAAATAAGGCTGCAGACCGTTGCCGCCGCGGAACGTGTTCGGGTTCGCCGCCATTTCAAGGCATACTCGTCAAAAAGACGGTGACAGCAACGATGACGGTCGAACTTGCTCATACCATTACTACTCCCTGAGAGCCGCTGAGCCAAGATACCGTGACAACGCTGACCTGATCGCCGGATTCGGCGCCCAGGGAACAGCTCGTCTGAGCTAAACACCTCAATCCAGGATAGGCCCGACGGGTTCCAAGGCGCAGGGAAACGCCGCAAGCCGATCTGGCGGTCCTCAGTCCTCCACCAGCACGCTCTTCTCCATCTCGCATCGTTTCCGGCACGAGTGCCTGCCGCCTGGGCAGCCCCGTTCGATGTCGGGCAAGTCTCGCAACGTCTCCAACCCGAACGCCGACAGCGCCACGGCGGCCGAGCACGTTGGCGCCCGACGTTGGTTTCCGCGTAATGGGGTTCGACGCGTCGTCTCGTGCCCTGTTTGATGCCGTTGCGAGCGAAGAGTTTGTTCTCCAGAGCATCGTCAGTGAGTTCGCCCAGCAAGGGCGATTGCTGCTACGCGCTGCAGGTTATCCTGCGCCGTACTTCGTGCAATTCCCAATACGACCGCAATCTCGCGGGAGCTGGTCCCGCTTCCGGCATGCCGCAGCATTTGTCGTAACTGTCTCATGGTAAGTCTCCTTTTTGCCGTCGTCAAAATCTCCACGTTTGTCGTGAGGTATTTGATGCCAAAGTTGGTGACCCAGGGGGAATGTTCAGTGCCTAAAACCAGCCGGACTTTGATTGGAACGGTGGCCGGCTTCAAATCGGAATGGTAGCCGGTTTTTGATTTGAATGGCGGCCGGCTTCACGTCGTTGGTCGGCTCATCGGCGGCGTCATTCTTATTCCGTTTGACGTAAGGGCGTGACGTGTGGGCGGAAGAAGTCCGACTTCGTGGCCAAGTGATTGCAACACTCGTGCCCGGTGGTGTGAGGCGCCACAAGCTTCGATGCCGATGGCGATCGGCGGAAGCTTTTGAGGAAGGCCAATAACTTTGAGCGACGAAGCTGGCGCCGCGAGACGACATTTTCTTCGGGGACACGACCAGAGAGCGCTTCAACATACAACGTTTAAAGAGAGGTCCTGAGAAAAAATTCCCTTGCCGAACCTTGATTTCGTTAACTTCAGGGCTCTCTAATAGGACTCAGCAAAATTGGTAAAATTGATTGTTTGGAAACAATCATCGGCGTATGGACACCGCACATGCGTTTTAGAGGCCTAGATCTAAACCTCCTCGTCGCGCTCGACGCACTGATGACCGAGCGCAAGCTCACGGCCGCCGCACGCAGGGTCAAGCTCAGTCAGCCGGCCATGAGCGCGGCTATCGCGCGACTGCGCACCTATTTCGGCGACGAGCTGTTTTCGATGCAGGGTCGCGAACTTGTCCCAACACCGCGTGCCGAGGCGCTCGCCCCAGCGGTGCGCGACGCCTTGCTCCACATTCAGCTCTCCGTCATTGCCTGGGATCCGATCAACCCAGCCCAGTCGGATCGCCGTTTCAGGATCATTCTTTCTGACTTTATGACACTTGTATTCTTTGAGAGGGTTGTGGAGCGCTTGGCCCGGGAGGCTCCCGGCGTCAGCTTCGAGTTGCTGCCTCTCGATGACGATCCTTATGAGCTTCTCCGGCGCGGTGACGTCGATTTTTTAATTCTTCCGGACTTATTCATGTCGAGTGCGCACCCCAAGACGAAGCTGTTTGCCGAGGCACTCGTGTGCGTCGGCTGCCCGAGGAATGAGCAGTTGCTGGGGGATCTCTCTTTCGAGACATATATGTCGATGGGGCATGTTGCCGCCCAGTTCGGACGTGCGTTGAAGCCCTCTTTCGAACAATGGCTATTGCTTGAGCACGGGTTCAAGAGACGTGTCGAACTTGTCGTGCCCGGTTTTACTTTGATTCCGCAGTTGCTGCCGGGCACCAACCGTATAGCCATTATCCCATTCCGTCTTGTCAGGTATTTCGAACAAACGATACCCCTGCGGATCGTCAAGCACCCGCTGCGACCCCTGTGGTTCACTGAGGCTGTCCAGTGGCCAGCCCTCCATCACAAGGATCCCGGGAATGTCTGGATGCGGGAGATACTCTTGCAGGAAGCCTCGCGCAGCGAATTTCAGGAGGAAACGTCCTAGCTTAGCTAGTGCCCGTCCATAAACGCCTGTTTTTCTGGGGTTTTCAAGGTTGCTTGTCCACTGAAGGATGTTTGTTGGGACGGGTGATGGCACAGAACCCTGCAGGTTATGGCGCGAAGCGCGATCTGGTGGCAATGGGGTCATGAGGTATCGGCCACCGCTCGCCGGGTGTGCTCTGAACGCTGCCGGATGAGGGGTGTCAGGTCGGCCTGAGGCGGGCGAAGAGGGCGAGATTGTAAGCGACCACCGAGGACCAGACATAAGCCTTGAAGTGGTCGAGGCCGCGCCAGGTGCAGCGCCCCAATCCATAAGCGCGTTTCAGGCAAGAGATGCCGGCCTCGATGCCAGCGCGGAAGTTTCTGAGCTTGCGATAGACCCAGCGGCTTGTGACCATGTCTTCGATCTTGAGGCCGCACTTCTTGTGGAAGGCCATGTCGCGGATGCCGCAGGCTTTGGCTCCGCTCAGATTTTCGCGGCTGGCATAGCCGCCGTCGGCCGCCGCCTGACGCGGCGCCTGGCCGTAAAAGGCGATGTGGCGTTCCAGCATCGGCAGCAAGCGCTCGCTGTCGGCCGGGTTGCCGGCTTCGACGACGAGGTCGAGGATCAGTCAGCTTCTGCCGGTGGTCAGATCGAGTTTATGACCGTAGTCGACGTCGCGGCTGCCCTTGACGATGATGTCGGCATGCGGCTCGAACAGGCTCACCAGCTTCTCGCCAGCCGGCACCGGCTCGCCGGCCAGGACCCGCCGTTCGGTCTGCGCGATGATCCGCTCGATCAGCGGCTTATAGTGGCAGACTTGCGCCTGCCAGAGTTCAACCGCCGGGCCCGCCGCCAGGGGCAACTGTTCACTCTCCTGCTGCAGATAACTCAAGGTTGTCCGCGTGATCTTGAGCAGTGTGCGGTAGTGCTTGATCCGTTTCGGGCGGCCGCGGGAATATTCGATCGCCCGAGCCCGCTTCTTTGCCGCGCGGCGGTGGTCGTGCCATGGGATGGCGCTACTCAGTGCATCGGCCTGCTGCAACAGCCGCACCATCACCCGCACGGCGTCCCATAACAGGCTGCTGTCGCTCGGCTCATGGATCAGTGCGGCGGTGACGGTGCTGTCCACACGCACGACCTTGCCACTTTCCAGCTTCTCCCAGGCTGTTGAAAAAGGCCCTGGCGCATAGGCTCTGGTCGTGATTCACTCGCTTTATGGCGATTTGGAGCTGATGGATGCGCGGCGGCGATGTGAGGACAGGCGAACTCTTCAGCTATGTCGATCTGGAGGATCGCGTTCGTAACGATCATCCGCTACGGGCAATTCGGCAGATCGTGAACGATGCCCTCGTTTCACTGGAAGGGGAGTTCGCTGCGCTTTATTCACCGATCGGACGGCCGTCGATTGCGCCTGAAAAGCTTCTTCGTGTCATGCTTTTGCAAGCGTTCTATTCGATCCGTTCCGAGCGGCTTTTGATGGAGCGATTGGAATACGAGCTTCTATTCCGCTGGTTCGTCGACATCGGCGTTGACGATCCCGCCTGGGATCATTCCAAGACGAGAGCGACCCGGCCTGTGGTCGCGGATGGGCTGCTCTCGGCTCTGCCGGACGCCTTGTCGGGCACTTCTACGTCCACAACGGAGACGATCAGGCTTCGTCCGCGAACGCCTGCTAGGCGTTCCCAAACGGCATCAACTGGCGTGTCGTCGACACTATTCGAATTCCTGCAGTACTTTTGAGGATCAAAATGCATCCGCCGATAGGCGTGATCGTCGGTCCGCGTGATCTGCAGGGCCAGAAGCCCGCCGCAAGCCGCCTACACGCCGGCACTCCGTAAGGAGGAGGCCGCCTGACGAAGGGCGCCCCCGACATGGCGGGTTGCTCGGACATCAACGCGTGAGCAGCGAGATTTCGAGCTAGTTTCCATCGCTGCTATAATGAGCTAATGCTGCCGAACCAGAAATCAACCATTTGGGAAGTCGGTTTTTGACGCTTGCGTTCACTCTGAATTTCACTGAGCTTATTCGGAGCTGAAGGAGACCATGGCTGATGAGAGTAACACGTTCAATAGCCGCGGTTGAGGCAAATGCCGGATACAAGCACGGCGTCAAAAGCGGCTGCCGAACAGGTTCGTGATCTAACAGCCTGATATCTTGAGCAAAGGCATCGCACTTTCCGGAACCCTCCTGGGTTCCAACCTGGCCTGATCACCCTTTCGGACGATATAAACATCCTTGTTTCACGACAGGAGTGCGATCCCGCGCGGCGAAAAGGAGGACGTCATCCCCTGCCTCAGGTGCAGGATAAGGCGCGCGGAGTAGGTCTGGGTCGCAGCCGCTTCACCGAAGGCCAACAGGATTCTTTGGGGGCAGGGGGAGCGAATTCAGCCTCATTCTCTAATTTTGCGACGGAAATTGCCCCATTGAGAGACCACCAGAGAAAGAAGCTCAACGATTTCACTGACGAACATGTCCTCGAAATAAAGAAGCACGAGGCAGGCACGTAGGTCCGGGAGCCTTGCGCAAGCGCTCCGAAATTGACACGCGCGGCTACCGCTCGGCCCCGATCTGTACCGCCCCTATAAAAATTTGCCGAGCATGCCCAGGCACTTGGTGGGTAATGGTGAGCCCGCACGACGAGCCGCTTGACAGCAACATATTATGGCATACCATAAGACATAATATCCAAAGAAAGGCTTCCGATGGCGGCTCGAATCCGCAGGACACCTCAAGTCGCCAGAGAGCGGAAGGGCCATATGGCGGCGACCCCGCGGCGGCCAGGACATGGTGAAACTAACCGCAGAAGCCGTCAACGCGACGATGGCAGAATGGCTGGCGCGAAGGAGGGAGTAGCATGAAAGCGGATGTTTTCAACGCGAGAGCCTTGCGCGAGGCTTTTGGAGCCTTTCCGACCGCAGTGACGGTCATAACAGCCAACGATCCGGCGGACAGGCCAGTTGGTTCTACTGCCAACTCCTTTGCGTCTGTATCCTTGGATCCGCCCCTGCTGCTCGTTTGCCTTGCCAAGACTTCGCGCGACTACCCAACAATGACCAAAGCCGAGCACTTCGCGATCAACATACTCTCAGAAGCGCAGAAGAATGTGTCTATTAATTTTGCCCGCCCCGCGGAAGATCGCTTCGCTGCTGTCGACTGGGCGAGGGGTCCGAACGGCTGTCCGATATTCGCGCAGGTGGCGGCGTGGTTTGAATGTTCGATGCATGATGTCATCGAGGCGGGCGACCACGTCATGATGGTCGGTCGCGTGACGGCTTTCGAAAGCACCGGCTTGAATGGTCTGGGCTATGCCCGCGGCGGCTACTTCACTCCGAGAGTCCCAGCAAAAGCCGTTTCCTCTGCAGCGGGCGGAGAGATCTGCGCCGCCGCCGTGTTGGAGCGCCACGGCTCGCTTTTTCCATTGGGCGATGAAAACTTGCCCTTTCCGAGTTGCAGCGCAGCAGGCGGTGACCCAGCAAATACGCTGGCGTCCCACCTCGAACAATTGGGACTGAGCGTCCACGATTGGTTTTCTTTGCTGGATCTATAAGGACAGCAGGCCGGTGAAGAAGTCATTCGCGTTCGCAGCCGAAGCCTGAATCGTCTCCGTTGTGGACGTAGAAGTGCCCGATAAGGCGTCCGGCGGAGCCGAGAGCAGCCCATCCGGGGCCACAGGCCGGGTCGCTCTCGTCTTTGTCCCTCCCATGAACTCCGCACAAGACTGATCCATCGCGTGCGCCCAATATTGTTGTCATCCACCGCGCGGATGCAGTTGATCCAAACAATCGATTTTACCAATCATCGCGTATGGTCGATAGGAGATACGGCGGAAGAATTTGAGTGGGTGCGGTTGGCGTTCGCCGTTAAACGAGCCGGAATTAGGCCTACAGTACCTTCGGGGAAACAACCTACTAACGCTATCAAGGACGGTCTGAGAAGAAACGATGACACGCACTCAAAAAGAGAAGATGCTCGCGGGCGAGATGTACAATGCAGCGGACCCGGAAATCCAAGCCGACTTGCTGGCTGCTGGGGCTTGGCTGAAGCGGTACAATAGTGGTTTGGGCGATTCCGCCGAACGTTGGTATTTGTACCTCCGCGAACGGCTAGGCGAGGTTGGGCCTGGAGCGGTCATCCGTCCGCCCTTTCACTGCGACTACGGCTACAACATCCGTATCGGAGCCCACGCTTACCTCAATTTCAACTGCGTAATCCTCGACGTGGCAAAGGTGACGATTGGGGAAGGAACCGCAATTGGGCCCGCTGTGCAGATCTATACCGCCGATCATCCAGATGACCCCGAGCAGCGGCAGGCGGGGCTGCAGCTCGGACGACCTGTCTGCATTGGCAGGCACGTCTGGATCGGCGGTGGCGCAATCATTCTCCCAGGCGTGACGATTGGCGATCATGCAGTCGTTGGCGCGGGCAGCGTAGTAACGCGCGATGTTCCTGCGGGCGCAAAGGTCATGGGAAGTCCAGCTCGGGTCAGAGGCTGACCCTCGGTGCCTTGATGACGCGTATTGCGGGCGCTCGAGCTTCTCTGTGACGCGCTGCCTTCCTCTCCGCTTTTAGCCAAAAGTACCCTGCTGAGGCGCCGCTTCCACGCCTGCATTCGAGGCTCAACAGACCCAAGAACAGCGAATGATAGGCACAGGCACAGGTAATTGACGATCGTTGAACTTGAATAGCAACCAACACACGAAGGGGACATCGATGCCGAGAATTATAGGTACTGTGGGATTTCTCATCCTTTCTATTGTACCAGCTCATGCTTATCTCGACCCGGGCACGGGCAGCATGCTCGTTCAAGGCTTGATCGGGGCGTTGGCGATCGGCGGAGCAACTGTCTCCGGTTATTGGAATAGGATCAGATGGGCCGTCAGATCTTTTTTAGGCCGGGGGAACAACGGCAAGAATGGCGGTAAGTAAGTTGGCGGCGGACGCACCGAAGCCGGGGCGGGTCCCCGGCTCCTTTAGAGATCCCTCTGGTCAAGTCTTCAATTTCCAAGATTGCATCTTGCGAACGATGGATACTGCCGCAGCCATCGAGTTTGCAAGTGCAGAGAAGGCGATGCGTCAGCTCGTCGATGAACGGCGACTGGTTGACTTTTCAGACGCGGAACCGAGCGTTCACCAGCTTTTTCAAGGAAGTATTGCTCGAGTTCTGCAGCATCCCCGCCTGGAGCAAATCACCTACCCATACGAGTGGTCGTTTGCCGGATTGAAGGCGGCAGCTCTTTTTCATCTTCAATTGCAGCTTGATCTACTTGATCAGGGTTTTTGCTTATCGGATGCGACCGCTTATAACGTTCAGTTTGAAGGGTCACGGCCAACTTTCATCGACCATCTGTCGATAAAGCCGTACCGCGATGGGCAGCTTTGGTATGGCCATAAGCAATTTTGTGAGCAGTTTCTGATTCCTCTGTTATTGCGTTCCATTTTCGACATCACGCACCACAGCTGGTATCGCGGCAATCTCGAAGGGGTGCCGAGTGCGGACTTCGTAAAGCTGCTGAGTGCCCGACATTGGCTGTCCCATAGGTTGTTTACACATATTATTTTGCCTGCAAAGCTGCAGTCCTCTAAGACATCGCAGACCAAGGCGGATCTTGGAAGCTCGAGCGCGAGACGGCTTCCTAAGGGTGCCTTCCGTGCCATGCTCGCCCAACTTTACAGCTGGATTGGTGGACTGAAAGTTGATGTTGGAAAGCAAACGGTTTGGCAAGGATACGCGGCGAACAACACGTACACAGCTACCCAGAGAAGTGATAAGGGGCAGTACGTCGCAGAGTTTGTCGCTCAACATAAGCCGCGAACAATAATCGATCTTGGCTGTAATACGGGTGACTTTAGCTACGTAGCTTTGGAGAATGGTGCAGAAAAGGCGATCGGATTTGATTTCGATCCGCACGCGCTCGATGCTGCGTTCGACCGATCAGTCCATACATCAAGGAACTTTCTTCCACTTTATCTTGATGCGCGTAATCCATCGCCGAGCCAAGGGTGGGGCGAGCGGGAGCGTCAAGGATTCAGTTCACGGTTTTCGGCAGATGCTGTTCTGGCGCTAGCCTTCGAACATCATTTGGCAATTGCTCACAACGTTCCCCTTGCCGAGGTTGTCGCGTGGGTGACCCAAGTTGCGCCAAAGGGAATTATCGAATTCGTCCCCAAGGACGACGAAACTGTGCGACGCATGTTGGCGGGTCGAGAGGACATCTTCCGTGATTACGACGAAGAGTCTTTTGAGAGCGCGTTGAGCCAGAAAGCTCGGGTGCTAAGTAAGCACCTCATACCTGGCAGCAAACGAATATTGTACACGTTCGAAAGATAGGAGAAAGCAGAAATGAAACGCATCGCGTTACTACTATCACCGCTGGTAATTCTGGTTACTCCGGTCATTGATGCTTTTCAGGGCGTGTATATTGATCCCAGAAGCGATGCAGGTTACGCCGTCATCGCTTGCATTGCTATTTTTGGGCTTACCTTGGGTATGATTGCATCGCTTTGTTATAAATGGGGAGCTGTTGGCAACGTCATAACAGCAGGCACACTCGCCATTACGCTTTTCCTTTTTGGCGATCTTTCATACGGTCTCTTCTGGAAACTAGGAGAGCACATCGGAACATGGGGCGCCGCCGCATTGGCGCTCGCTGGACTGGTTGTTCTTACTCTTACCCTCTTCAAGCTCATGGCCGCTGTGCCCCGCATGATGGCCGCATTTGCGGTAGCCCTACTGGGCTCTACAATTCTTGATCGCGGCTTGATTACTGAGGCGAGCGCCGAAGAATCTGCCCCGGCCGTGATTTATATCGTGACTGATGAAATGATCGGCATTTCTGGGATCGACACAAGATTACCACATGGAGCAGAAGCCAAAGCCGCATTGTTGCAGGTTTTTCAGAAGTATGGGTTTCGGCTCCATTCAAAGGCCTTCAGTCGGCACGTTCTTACTCAAGTTTCGGTCCCAGCCGCCTTGAACATGGACTATTCGTATAATTTCCCCGGCGATAGATCGCATTATGCCTACCCGGGCAAGGTAACAACTTTCAAGGAATTGTCGTTGTTCGATCTGTGGCATCAACAAGGGTTAGCAGTCACCGTCTTCCAGTCTGCTCATCTAGATTACTGCCAAACCGAAATCAAAGTCGATTGCCATACCTTCGCATCATTTGACGGAACTAGGTTTCTTGAACGGCAGCGAATCGAGGGCGGACCATACCGGGACGTTCCTCCCGCTACTGCGGCACTGGCGGATGTTAAGGCGCTGGTGGATGGAAACAGGAGAAGCTTTGCAATGGCAGCAGTTGGAGTCGCGGCCTCCAACATGCTGGGGACATTCGAGACGGAATTGCAGGAATGGCATCCGCGATCTTACGACCAACTAGCCTTTCCTTACTGGCTTGAACAGTTTCAGAACACAATTCTAGATAAAGGTCGTGGGAACGCCTTTTTTGGGCACTTTCTATTTCCGCACAGTCCTGCCGTCTACGACAAAGATTGCAGACCAACGAACCGTTGGGTTTCGAGATCCTATCTTACGGAAGTACGCGGGTTGGTAGGTCAAAAGCTAGATGAGGCGCGCGCGGAAGAATATGGATTCTACTTCGCTCAAACGCTCTGTCTGGCCAAGCAACTGGATAAGTTCTTTAATGCGGTTGTCAGCGATAAAAGGTTTCAGGATGCCACCATCGTCGTTCATGGCGACCACGGCTCGCGTATTTCCGCGGGTAGAAACGTAGAGACAATGTCTCCGAGGGATTACGTCGACAATTATTCCGCCCTTTACGCCATTAGAAAGCCAGGCGTAGAAATGGGTACAGACTACTCGCTACACTCGGTTCAGTGGTTGAACGCTTCTCTGTTCCGCGGCAACGTGCCAGAAGTCGCTCCGACCGTCGTAGCGTCAATGCAGGGCGAATCTGACGAACCAGCAGTCTACGCACCCATAACCGATCCAGACCACGTTGCGATAATGCCGATGCATGGCTTTGACGCATCTCATTAAAATCCTCGCCCTTATTGGATACTCATAAAAGGCCCGCTGACCTTGCCCCGTTGAAATAATCCATTTTGAAGTAAGCTCTGGCCCATTGAGAGGACCAGGGAATGAAGCGCAGCCGTTTCACAGACGAACAGATTATCGGCATTCTGAAGGAGCACGAGGCGGGCACGCCAGTC
>NZ_ATTQ01000043.1 GCF_000419765.1 Rhizobium mongolense USDA 1844
ATGTCGATTTTTTAATTCTTCCGGACGTGTTCATGTCGAGCGCGCATCCCAAAGCGAAATTGTTCGACGAGGCACTCGTGTGCGTCGGCTGCCCCACGAACAAGCAGCTATTGGGGGATCTCTCTTTCGAGACATATATGTCGATGGGGCATGTTGCCGCCCAGTTCGGACGAAAGCCCTCCGTCGAGCAATGGCTGCTGCTTGAGCATGGCTTCAAGAGACGTATCGAGCTTGTTGTACCGGGTTTTACTTTGATTCCGCCGTTGTTGTCGGGTACCAACCGGATAGCAACGATCCCATTGCGGCTGGCCAACCACTTTGCGAAAACCATACCCTTGCGGATCGTCAAATCTCCGCTGCCACCCCTCTTTTTTACTGAGGCTGTCCAGTGGCCAGCCCTCCACAACAAGGATCAGGCAAGCATCTGGATGCGGGAGATTATGTTGCATGAGGCCTCGCGGTTGGCTGCTTCGCATGAAATCGGGGTGTCTTGAGCGCTAGACATTGACGGATGTGGCGTTGTTTTTCATCGCTTCTTTTCAGCGGATCGAGATAGACTAGTGCCCGTCCACAAACGGTAAACCGCTGAAATTATTGGAGGAATCGCGATATTGCCGCGGGCAAAGCCCGGCGGTTTCAGGTACACTTTAGATCAAGCCATTGATTCTAAAGACAAACCCGCAACCGCCGGAGCCGACAATGCGCCAAGAACGCACCGTCCAATCCAATATATTCGATCTTTTCGCCGAACACGAGATCGGCCGCGAGCTGAAAGCCATGTCGCAATGGCTGGATGAGCATCGTGATCTGCTCGGGCTGGTAGCGCAGGACCTGCGCCGCCACGGCGTGAAGGAGACCGGCCGCGAGGGCCTGCCGGCGGAGGCCGTGCTGCGTTGCGCCCTGCTCAAACAACACCGTCAGTTGAGTTATGAGGAGCTGGCCTTTCATCTGGAAGATTCCGCCTCGTTCCGGGCTTTTGCCCGGCTGCCATGGGGGTGCAGCCCGAAGAGGTCTTGCACAAGACGATCAGCGCGATCCGGGCCGGGACCTTTGAAGCGATCAATCGCGTGCTGTTGACAAGCGCCCGGCAGGACAAGGTGGAACGCGGCAAGGTCGTGCGCATCGACAGCACCGTCACTTCGGCGCTGATGCACGAACCGAGCGACAGCAGTCTTTTGTGGGACTGCGTGCGGGTGATGGTGCGGCTGTTGCAGCAGGCGGCTTCCTTGGGCAGCGCCATCTCATGGCACGATCACTGCCGCGCGGCGAAGAAGCGATCCCGGGCGATCCAATTTACCCGCGGTCGTCCGAAACGAGTTCAGCACTATCGCGCGCTGCTCAGGATCACGCGCACCACCTTGAGCTATCTCGAACAGGCGGCGGCGCAGCTGCCCTTGGCGGCGGGCCCGGCGGTCGAACGCTGGCAGGCCCAAGTCCGCCACTATAAGCCGCTGATCGAACGGATCATCGCCCAGACCGAGCGGCGGGTCCTGGCCGGCGAGGCGGTGCCGGCTGGCGACAAGCTGGTCAGTTTGTTCGAGCCGCATGCCGACATCATCGTCAAAGGCAGCCGCGACGTCGAGTATGGCCATAAGATCAATTTGACCACCGGCACAAGCGGGCTGATCCTCGACCTCGTCGTCGAAGCCGGCAACCCGGCCGACAGCGAGCGCTTGCTGCCGATGCTGGAGCGTCACATTGGCATCTGGGGCGAGCCGCCACGGCAGGCCGCCGCCGACGGCGGCTATGCCAGCCGCGAAAATCTGAGCGGAGCCAAGGCCTGGGGCGTGCGAGACATGGCCTTCCACAAGAAGTGCGGCCTCAAGATCGAAGACATGGTCAAAAGCCGCTGGGTCTATCGCAAGCTACGCAACTTCCGCGCCGGCATCGAGGCCGGCATCTCCTGCCTCAAACGCGCCTACGGCTTGGGGCGCTGCACCTGGCGTGGGCTCGACCACTTCAAGACTTATGTCTGGTCCTCGGTGGTCGCTTACAATCTCGCCCTCTTCGCCCGCCTCAGATCGAACTGACATCCCATGTCGCCAGCCAAAACCGGACCGGCGGAACGCCGGCAGTTGCCAATGCGCGCATTTCCACCAGAAATCCTGGCCGCCGCAATTAGCACCCATGAGCCACACCGCATGGCTTCAAAGCGGCCACCAAGCGGAACCCAAACGCGCTGCAAGCACAAGAAAACCAGCCGTTTATGGACGGAAACTAACCTAGGGTGACAATCCGGGGCGGCCAACCCTAAGCAGGCTTGACGGGAAAAATCACGCTGACGGTAAGGCCACGGCCGTCTTCTTTTTCCGGATCTGTATCGGAAAGCTCCAGCGTGCCGCCATGCAGTTCCATCACCGCCTCGACCAGCGAAAGGCCGAGCCCCGTGCCCGGCTTGGATCGGCTCTCGTCAAGCCGCACGAAGCGCTTGACGACATCCTCGCGCTTGTCGGCGGGAATGCCCGGCCCGTGGTCGGCGACCGAAAGGCAAATGCCGTCAGGCCGGCGCAGCAGCTTCAGGCTGATTTCACCGCCCTTGGCATCCCCGGAGTATTTGATCGCGTTGTCGATCAGATTGAAGATCGCCTGGCCGATCAGTTCGCGGTTGCCTTGGATGGATATGCCGGGTTCGATGCTGGATGTCAGCACCAGTCCAGCCTCATCCGCAACCGGCTCGTAAAGTTCGGCGCTGTCGGCAACAATCGTTGAAAGCTCGATTGGTGACATCTCCGCGGCGACAGAACCCGCTTCCACGCGCGAGATCATCAAAAGCGCATCGAAGGTTCGGATCAATTGATCGGATTCCGAGATGATCCCATCCAGAGCCAGGCGGCGCTGATCCTCATTGGCCGTGTCAATCGCATCAGCGGCCTTGTTGCGCAGACGCGTCAGC
This sequence comes from Rhizobium mongolense USDA 1844, assembly GCF_000419765.1. Classification (GTDB taxonomy): domain Bacteria; phylum Pseudomonadota; class Alphaproteobacteria; order Rhizobiales; family Rhizobiaceae; genus Rhizobium; species Rhizobium mongolense. The sequence goes on from NZ_ATTQ01000043.1 coordinate 2,894, forward strand.
GGCGTCTTGAGGTCGTGAGCAATGTTGTCGGAAACCTGCCGCAGGCCCTCGTTCAGCTTTTCGATGCGCTCCAACATCGTGTTCAGCGAAACCGACAGGCGGTCGAACTCGTCACCCGAACCACCGACCGGCAGGCGCTGCGAGAGGTCCCCCGCCATGATCTTCTTGCTTGCGGCGGACATGCGGTCGATCCGCTTCAGCGCGTTGCGGCCGATGCCAAACCAGATGATGATGGCGCCGAGGCCCATGATCGCAAGCGCGATCATCAGCGCCTGGCGCACCAGCACGCGGAAGCGCTCGGGCTCGCCGAGATCGCGGGCGCATAGGGTACGCTGACTAAGTCGGACGCCTCAGCCACAAAAGCCGTAGCGACAGTCCCTGCGACGATAATGGCGTAGGCGGTTTTGATGATCGTCATGTTTGTCTCCGTTTGGTAATCGTCCACGAGGTGGCACGAGCGGCGTCGATAGCGAAAGTACAACTTGTATTTGGGATAGGGTTGAGAACTGTAAGCAGCCGGAGGCTAATAGTAATCGGCCGCTAATTCGTCGCAGGCATGCTTACCGGCCTCATTCATCGTTCCTAGGTCCACATTCATAACGCCCGGTTTCAGTGGGATTTTCAACGAAAGCAGCGAAAGCTTCTCGCATTGCGCGGCTCCTGGCGGTGTTGACTGACAAAACTGCACTAACTTTTGACGGCAGTAGATTTTCAGAACGCCCCGGGGGGCGCTCGTAAACGACCAAGCATGAACTGTGCCAAAGGAGAAAATCATTTTAAAAGCAACGTATAGTGCAACCTCGTCTATGTCGCAGCCTCGACACATTGTCGGAGATCGCACAACGCGATTGGCTATCAATCGGCCTCGGCAGTTATCTCAAGGGAATCGAGGTATTGACCCCGCCTATTGCCTCACCGAATAATGTTACCAAACGATTTGGCGGGTGGAAGAGCCGGCGTGATCGCCATCCAGTCGCCATTGAGGATCTGAAGGGCCGACTCCTGACGCCAGGCTTTCACCGCCATCTGCACCTTCCGCAGGCCTTTGTTCGTGAGCCGTGTCTGATCGAGGTTCATCAGCCGCTGCAGCACGACGGCTGCCGAGAGTGTCGGCTCAGCCTCCAGCCATGCCCGAATCTGAGCTTCATACGGCCCAAGCATGGTCGGCCTCTTTGGATAAGGTTTGGTCCGCCGATCTTTTATGCGTACGTCGCACCTCGCCAGCTTTCCAAGCCGTCTTCAGATTACCGGTGAAGCGCTGCAGGTCGATGACGACAGGTTCCTCAGGCGTTACTTGAACTCACGACGATCGACGCGTCTTCCGAAATCCTCCTGCGCCGCACGGATGCCAGGGGGCGACATAGAAGCCTTCTCGCTTCAACTGCCGCCAGACCTTCCGAACGACATAGACGCGAAAATTTTGCTCCAAGACACGACGTATCTCGATCTTCAGGCTGATATCGCCGCGGGCGCGAATCTACAGGCGATCCACGTCCAGGCGTTTGGCGACGTTCTCGAAGTAGGTTGAAGGGGCTGTTTGACCGGCCATTGAACTTTCATCCAGCGGCGGTTAGAGCCCCGGCGGTTTTGAATACGCCAAGTGGCGCGGTGGTAGCAACCGGCGGAAACGCGAAGCTCTCATCTCGCGCAGCGTTGGAGCCGGTTGCGGCGATGGTCCCGGCATAGCTTGCCGGGGTCTGATATCCGAGCGATGAATGGGGCCGAAAATGGTTGTACAACAGAGCGACAGAACACCCACGGGACTGAAGTTCACGAGCTCTTATATCCGTGGCACCCCTGGTCGGGACGGCTGATCCATATCCATCAAGTGCTCGACAAGGGAATTGCCGTCTTCCGCTGCAGCCTTACCAGTGATGCCGCTGACCGGTGGCTGGAGATCCCGGTCTGGATGTTCGACCGAATTGCCAGTGCGCATTGGCGCACCATGCCGGTTCCACATGTTGAACTCGCCAGCCTGCGTGCTTTGGCGAGGATACTCGAAGAGGCTGGCACCCGATCACAACGCGAGGAGATAGGCGCAGCATCGGACTCTCACGAAGCGAGTCGGGGAGATGTCCATGCCACGTCAGTTCACGACCTATCAGTTCGATCTGTTCTCGGGCCTACACGGCCCTGTCGGCTCGAAGCTGGGATTTTGGCCAAGTTGAAGAACGTTGTGGGAACACTGCCGCGGTGATTGACGTGTCATTTGCCGAGGAACGACATTTCGCTCCGATTTATGGAGTGGAGTGACGAGTTTGAGCCTTTCGCATGAAGATTTGGTCAGCCGCTGGAGCCTGAGTTTTTCCGATATGGAATTTGTAACCGGCAAGCCGGTATCGGCGCGCCTTGGGCTGGCGGCGCAGCTGAAGTTTTTCATGGGCTACGGCTTCTTCGTACCGGATCGCAGCGCAATCCCTGCCGATGTATCTCATACCTGGCCGAGCAGCTTGGATTTGATGACGATACCCTGAGCGAATATGATTTTTGTGGTCGTACCTCGCGCCGGCATTGCGCCGAGATATTGCAGTATCTCGGCTTTCGGCGGCTGAAGCACGCCGATCGTGAGGCGCTGACATTATGGATTGCTGCCGAGCTGTGCCCGACCGGACGATCGGCTGGTGCAATGCTGGATGAGGTTTTCCTCTGGTGCCGGGACCGGCGCATATACGGCCCGTCACTGAGAGAACTGGAACGTCTGGTTCGTTCTCAACGACAGTGCTATTTCGATGGCCTGGTGGCCGAGACCAGCGCTCGTCTGTCTAAACACGCCGTCGTATTGCTGGAAGCGTCTATTGCCGAGGCAGACGGGCAGACCGGCTTCAATACGATGAGAGGCGATGCTGGCCAGGCATCGCTCGACAACATCCTCTGCATGACGGAGAAGCTCGCCTTCATGCAGAGGCTTGATCTGCCGCAGGATATCCTGGCGACGACCGGGAAGGTATGGGTGGAACATATCGTTCGCCGTGTCGCCGGCGAAAAGGCCTGGGAGATGCGGCGGCACGCTCCGGCCAAACAGATCGGCCTCTACGCGATCTATCTTTCGTCACGACAAGCGCAGCTCACGGACGCCCTGGTCGATCTGCTGATCGAGACAATCCACAAGATCGGATCGCGCTCGAAACGCCCAGGACGCCCGCATCACCTTATAGATCCGCCGGTCGAGAGCGCCTTTCGCCTGGCTCTCCTCGATAATGGCCGCGAGCTTGTCCTTCCCGACGATCGGGAAGATAACATCGCAGACCCGCCCCGCCGGTTCGTCGATCGAGGCGATGGCGATGTCGACCAGCAACTGTTCCTTGCCGTAAACGCGTTCGATATCCCTCGCGATCTCGCCGACCACCTTGCTGTTTGACCATCTCGTCATATTGCTGCTCGATCTGCAATGGCGCAGCACGCCGTCGATCATCGCGGCAACCTCCGAAGACGAGCATCGCTTGAGCTGCGAATAGTCGCGGGTTGCCTGCCGTTCCTTCCTTCAGCACGTCGAGCAATCCTGTCATCGGCCAGCGCTGACCGATCTCGCCCTTGATCGCTTCCAGCCCTCTTCCCAACTGATCACGCTAGAAAGGATCGGCAGGAGGTTCGGTAGCCGCGTCCGCATGCCTGCATCCGGAAGCGCCAGCTTTTGCCGGGCGATTGCCTTCAGGGGTGGGGCGAGCTCAAAGCCGAGAAGCCCCTTCGGCTCCGGCAGAGGCTTGAACGGTGTGATCGATATGCGGTTTTCGCCGCGCCACAGCAGCCGGACCTTGTCAGCCGCACTCGATACCGGTTTGCCGGACGCCTTCGAAACATCGGCGTCAAGGGTTGCTCTGTCACGCGAGGCGCTGGATCGGCGGCTTCTGTTGTGCCTTTATGGTCTCGGCATGAATGCCGGGCTGAAGCGGATCGCTGGCGCAACACTGATGTCAGCTACGACGAGCTGCTGCATGTTCACCGCCGCTTTATCCACGCGCCGGCGCTGAGGGAGGCGTGCGCACGGGTTGCAAAAGAGACCCTGTCGATCCGTAACGCCGCTGTCTGGGGTGACGCGGGGACGGCCTGCGCGTCCGATTCGACAAAGTTCGGAGCATGGGACCGCAATCTGATGGGTCGCCGTTCTGGTCTGCATGGCGGCGGTGGTTGACAGCCACGGCCAAAGCGCCGTCGGCTTCGCCTTTTGCCGGGGAGCTGCAGCCTGAAACTGCATCCTGTTTGCCGATTATTCGTGGCTGGTTGCCGGCGAGTACCGCCCGGGCGGCTATCGATGACATCGGCAAACTGGCTCGGCGACAAGGTCTTGCAGATGCTTTCAATCAAAACGGAGCGGAGCCGATCGTCAGCGACATCATGGCGACCACCGCTGACGGTGTTGGAGCACAAGGCCTGACGATCGGGGGAAAACTGCAAGCCCGGGCCAGGAAGCAAACAGCGTCAAGATAGATCGAATGGCTGCCGAACTGCTGCTGGAGGCGGCTCTGGCGGACGGGTTGGAAAACGGCCACCCACCAGCGCCAGGCTTCATTGACGTCATGGAGGCTTGCTGCCTGAGCCAATTGCGGCCCCAGGAAAGGGATCTGCAGGCTTTGCTGGAACACGTCGATCCGCAAAAGGACATCCAGAATGCGACAGCGGCAGAGCTGAATCGGATGCTCCGTAATGCGTCCGCACTGGATGCGCTCGTCCCGTTCACCGAGGGTCCCAGCAAGATCGCCCGTGATCTCGGCATATCGCGCGGTACGGTCTATCAGGTGCGAATAAGGTTCTTCCAAATGAGCAGGACCAATCGCTCACCCGTTTGACACCCGCGGCCTGCGAGCAGATTCAGACCAGTATGCTTGAGGCTTGCAGAAAAATCGCCTCAGATCACGGACTGGTCATCGAAAGTGCCGGGTGGCGCGGCCTGGAGCCTGGCTTCTCGTTCGAACCTGCGTTCCGCGTCAGCATTCCCGCGCCAGCTGGCAAAGCTCTCAAGCTGGATATGGAGATGTTCGCCCTGCTGGCCGAACAATACGGCCTGGAGGCTGCCGACTTCAAACGCGAGTTTATCGCTCGTGGTGAGCGTTTCCAGATCACCGGCATTGATCCACCAAGACCTAAATATCCCATCTCCGTCGAGCGTATCCCAGATCGCCGCGGCTTCAATTCACAGCCGACAATGTGGTCATGCTGCTCAAAGCACAGGCTAAACCCTGACGTTCACTAATCGTTCTTCAACTTGGCCAAAATCCCAGCTTCGAGCCGACAGGGCCGAGACGCGGTGTTGCGGCGCTGACATTGCTGTTCCATTGGACGGCGTCAATACGACAGCCTTTTGATAGTCGGGACCGACGGCTACACACGCTGGCATCAAGGGCAGAAAGGCTGTGAGTACTATCAGGCGAACAAGCGGCTTCGTCAAATAATCGGTACACTACTGAAGAGTTTACAGCGGAACCAATTCCCGCCGCATGACTTGACGACCGTCGGCCTAATCGAACTGCCGGCGACGCGACTGCCCCGGCGCTCCAATCGCGACCTTCACCCAGGACGAAGCGCCGCGCGGCCGAGGCGACGACGGATGTTCACGCGAGGACAACACTGTGTCGGGTTCATAACAAACTGTCAGAGATCGGACATAGGGGCTGGCGGCTCACCACGTTGTAATTGAAACCTTTTTTTGGCACGTTTAGCGCTTGGTTTAATCCGACAAAATGTTGCGGTACGGAATACAAGGAGGTAAGCGTCATGCGGTTTCGCGCGCCAACGATCCACCCGGCCTTGACGTGCATTCACACAGGGGCAGGCGTTAGCAGAGCCGGCTATCCCGATGCTCATCGATCCAGCCGCGGAGAAGTGAAATCATTTACGCATTCAAATTCCGGAAAGCATTCTCTCGGTCAACCGCATGCCCAAATCCTACTGGACGATCGAAAAAGCCAAAGGTGAACACTCAAAACCTACGAGCCTTAATGGCAAGGCGGTCACCGGAAGCAATCTTGCCGACGAGTATGACGAGTTCGTCTCCGTGTGTCTTCGCCAACGAGCTTGCCGCCCGTACCACGGTGCCGCCGAGCTATGGATTGATATACCCACCGCAAGCAAGACGTCGAGCGATTACGAGACGCCGGCGCCTATCGTCGAGGTCGTCGCTGCTGCTGCTTTATGCTCACGGACGGCAAACCCAACGATGTCGGACAGAGGACAGCCGGCGCGCTGTCGGCGAAGCGCGCATTGGGGCTTCATAGCCAAAACGCGCACCAAGACGATTGAGGTCGACGGCGAAATCACATCAGCCGCTCTATGATTACCGCCCGAAACCGATCCTGCCCGGTCAAGCGATACCCTTCACGGTGGCCAGGACGCCCGAAGCAATCGGTTGCGCATAGGCTCCGGGGGCGACTTCGTTTTGGACATACCCGCGGAAGCTTGCCGATGGCAGGTGCCCCGAGACCGATCAGGGCCACGCACGTGTCCGTCGTGTAACCCTGGAAGTTTCGCTTCAAGTCCCCGCGCGCACTGGCCATCGAAAGTTAATCTGCCGGCAATGCGAAGTGATCAAGACCGATCCGCACGTAGCCGGAATCGACAAGCGCTTCTGCGAGCGCCTTAGCCTGGAGGTTGCGCTCTTCTGCATTCGGCAAGGTCGCCTCATCGATCAGGTGCTGGTGTTTTTTGAAGTCCGGGAGGTGTGCATAGCCGTAGGGGGCGCAACCGGACGGCAGTCTGCACGGTATCGATACAGATACGGCAAGCCATAGATCAGGTCGAAGTTGATGCTGCCGATGCCGGCCTTTTCGCAATTGCTGGACGGCGGTCTCCGTCTGCTCGAAAGTCTGGTTGCGGTTGATGGCCGCCTGGACCACCGGATCGAAACTCCGGACGCCGAGGCTTGCGCGACAGACACGTCGTGACGAGACTCGGTCGTGGGCTCTACCAGCTCGCGGGTGACAGATCACGCCCTTAGGCACCCGTTTGGCCGCCTCAGCAAGGCTGTGATTGCTGTCGAGATTTGGCCGCGCTCCTCAACCTCTCCCGTTGTCCGATCGATCTCGTCGGCACAGCGCCGCCAGGTCTTGGCCGCCTCAAAAAGTCTGATGTTTTCCTTCGCCGCCCCACGACCTTTCCAGAATGCCATCCTTCCTCGCGCTTTCTTTCTTATTTGAAGAGCTGTTCGATATCCACCATCGGCCGAAACAGCTTCATCGGCTGGTCGGGAAACGGCAAAAAGCTTTCGCGCTCGTAGAATCGGCGCGCAATGTCATCCTTGGCGTCAACGATCACAGCGAAGGAGGCGATCTCGCTTTTGACCGCCCGAAAAAGGGCGTCCGCAAGCAGAAACCGGCCGTACCCCTTGCCTTGATGGTGCCGATCGACCGCGAGGCGGCCGAGAAGGGTTGCCGGAACGAGCGGGTAGCGCGGAAGTTTCCGCACTGTCTTTTCCGGCAGGTCCCCGAGATTCACTGCCGTCGATGAAAGGGTGTAGTAGCCAGCCACCGTCCCATCCGCTAGAACCAGAACGAAGGGAGCCGCCATGTTCTTGCGCGCGTCCTGACCTGCCTGAACGCGGAAATATCGATCGAGCGGATCTACGCCGCTGTCGAATACCGACCTGTCGTGCTGCGAGCCGAGAATTTCTACCCGCAGTGTTTCTTCGACGTCGTTCCCCACCCGTCAGACGCCAGTCGCCTGGCGATAGCGGCGCACGGTGTCGTGCAGACGGGCGTTTACCGGTTGCGGATTGAGCAACGCCTCGACGAAGGTCTCGCTGTCACGGACCGACAGGTCCAGACGTTGATGCTCCTCGATCGCCCGGTGGGCGGCCTCCTGGACGCTGGACAATACGAAATCGGTCACCGTCCGGCCCTGGAGGGCCGCGGCGCGCTCAATAAGATTTTTCTGGTCGGCCGTAACGCGCGTCTCTAGACGCTCGCCACGGACCCGGCCGCGCGGCGGATGTATTGTAGTTTGGGCCATCATCATTCTCCTTGGCCTCTCATGTACGGCCAATGGCCGGAGAAGTCAATGAAATGCCGTCGCCCATTAGAGGAAAGTCTTCCCCAACACCCGGACCCTGCAGGGCTAATCCCTTCTACTGGGAGCACGCAACACCGAGAGTAAGGGTTCGTATTGGTTGTGAAGGAGAGGCTGCCGGCACCCTTAGACGATTGATCCCATAAGCATACACGTTCTGGATACCAGCAGCGACCCCAACGGCGGCCACAAAGTAAATGTCAGCCGCGGCGATCGGATCAGCAGCGTGTCCTCGGAGTGGTTATCGCGGCCGGTCGACGAGCGCTACCTGTCGCTGTTCGAACTGGCGCCGCGGCCGGACGCGGGGTGGAAAGTCAGCTGATCGATGTCACAATTTAGATCGAGATGCGGCGTGCCTTCGCGAACCCCCGATCCGAGGCAATGAAGCGCTCCAACATAGGCACGATCAGGCGAACTGCGTCGCCGACTGGCTGCCCAGTCTCACGGGCCAGCACCTCGGCATAGGCGGTGAGATCGCGATGGAGCTCCGCGGGCAATTCCATCGACACCTTCACCGGCTTGTCGTTAGCGATCGGACCAAAGGTGCCGTTCGGGCTTGCGCCCTTCAGTCCAAACTTCGGCAGCGGCATGACGACGACGTCGTCTTTCATCGAGGCTGCGGCTTCCGCATAGACCCAGTGGCCGCCAAGAGCGAGAGCGGCAGGATGACCCTCGGCGTAGAATTGGTTGGTGCCGGACGACTGCGGCACGACCCAACCGCTCTTCACCCATTTCTGCATCATCGCCAGCGCGTCGACGCAAGGTTTGCTGTCGAGCGTTCCGACGGATGTCCAGGCCTTCCGATCGATCAGGTCGCAGCCCGCCGATTGTAGGATTGGGCTATAGGCATAGGTGATCCATTCGGTCTTTATTCCATAGCCGCGAAACGTGTCGATCGGCCATTTGACCCCCTCAAGCTTCGACAGCTTTTCGAGGTAGCCCTCGAACTCCTCCCGCGTCCAGGCGTCGTCCACCGCGCGCCAATCGCTTCGAGATATTTCTTGTTGCCGTAAAGGACGACCGAGGAGTCGGCAAGCCCGATCTTAGATCGCACGGCGCACGGCCGGCAAGACCCATGGGCCGGCGCCGTCGAGCCCGGCTTCGGTCAGCGCCTGGCGAAAACCCGCCTCGCGCAGTTGGCAAGCAGGCCGGGCAGATTGATGAAGACAATGTTGCGCCGGCCGGCGTCGATCAAGTAGCTGGTAATCTCGTATGCGGCGCCCGTTTCGTCCGGCACCAGCGAGGTTACCCGGTCGTTTGCCGCGCGGCAATTGATCATCACCCCGACGGTCCCGACAAATTCCTCAGGCAGCGCGACAACCTTGTGGTACATGGCCGCAAAGGCGATCGCCCGCGGGCGAAAACGGCGCACCTCCTCAATCACCGAGGCCACGTCGCGCCGGCCGCTCAACGTCATCGCGAACACTGCCAGCTCCGAGGTCCTCGCAGCACCATCGAGCCCGCGAATAATTTCGGTTGCAAACGGCGAGGTGATCAATTCATCGGCGACGACCCCGATAAGCGGCATCCAGCCTATCAAGGGCTTGATCTTCAGCCCCCTTGTTTGTGCTGGTGGCATGCCGATTGACATGGATGATGGTGGAATCAACGATTAGGAATTCAAAGTTCGGACTGTGCGCCATCGCGGCGAACACGCGCCACCAGACGCCCTTCTCACTCCAGCGGCTGAAACGGCGGTAGACGCTGTTCCACGCGCCGAACACTTCCGGCAGGTCACGCCAGCGCGAGCCGCTACGCACGATCCAAAGCACCGCTTCCACAAACATCCGGTTGTCGTGGCCGGACGAGCCGCGCGTGCGCTCATCACCAATGGTATGGTGCGATATCCGCTCCCACTGCTCGTCCCGAAGAATCAGACGATTCAAAATACGCATGACTGTCCCTAAACATTATGAATTTGATTTGATCACCCCTAGGAATCTGGAGGGTTCTGTGAGGTCCGGGCGCTGTGCGTGCGACATTCACTGATCGGACCTCATTGAAGCCGGATTGAGCGATGGCGCGGGTTGTTTGGCGCTATGGGGATTTAGCCGAAGCGGTGGATGGCGTTTTGCAGGGTTGAGCCTTGCCCGAGCCTGGACAGGTCTGGAAGGAGATTCGTGCCGGTATTTGCGGTGTGTTTGACGCGCCTGTCGGCTGGTTTGCATCGACCGAAACGTCGCTCGGGCACGACTGGCCAAAGCACTCGCACCGCGGCTCTTCGGCATGCCGACGCTGATCGTTGCAATGATGCCGCGCGTGATATGATCATGAACTGGCGTTCCATGCTGGCCGACATACCGGCTGGAGCGGGGTTCACGCGCCGATGATCGTCATGGTTCCGCCGCAACAGGAGCAGCGGTGCGGCAAAGGTGGTGGCTTTGCGTCCGGTTCTTCGACCGGGTGTTCCGGCGGCGGGACGTCGAGCAGGCTTCGGCACAGGTCCAGCTTCAGTTGCCGATGGCCATTGGCAAGCAGGCCGTAATGACGAATGCGGTGAAAGCCGTCCGGAACGGTGTGAAGCAGGAAACGGCGGATGAACTCGTGGGCATCGAGCGTCATTACCTTTTGCCTGCCGCCCGTTCGATAATCCTTCCATCGGAATGTGACGTGATCGCCATCGATGCTGACGAGGCGGGAATTGGAGATGGCAATGCGATGGGTATAGCGCCCGAGATAGGCGAGCACCTGTTCGGGTCCGGCAAATGGCGGCTTGGCATAGACCACCCAGTCGACACGCCGCGTTTCTTTGACAATGCGATTGAACGCCGCCGGATCGGCCAGGCCGGCGATATCGCCAAAGAACCGAAGCTGGTCCAGGTCGTAGGCCTGCTTCAGCTCTTCAAGAAACAGCCGCCTGAACAGGCGTGACAGAACGCGCACGGGCAGGAAGAAGTTTGCCCGGCAGGCAACCCAACGGGACTGGTCCGCCGACAATCCGCCGCCCGGCACGATGCAATGGATATGAGGGTGATAATGGAGGTTCTGTCCCCAGGAGTGCAGCACCGCGATGAAGCCGATCTCTGCACCCAGATGCCTGGGATCGGCAGTAAGCTTGCGCAACGTCTCGGCGACGGCGCGAAACAGGATCGTGTAAACGGCATTTTTGTTCTGGAAGGCGATTGCGGCGATCTGCTGCGGTAGGGTGAAGACCACGTGGAAATAGCCGACAGGCAGAAGGTCGGCCTGTCGGGCAGCAAGCCAGTCACGGCTCGCCTGTCCCTGGCACTTTGGGCAATGCCGGTTGCGACAGGAATTATAGGCGATGCGGAACGCCGCGCAGTCCTGACATTGCTGGACATGCCCGCCCAGGCGAGCGGTCCGGCACATCTCGACCGCACTCATGACTCGGCGTTCGACACGCCCGAGATGAGCGTCGTGTGTTTGACGATATCTTTCGCCGTGGCGGCGAAAAATGTCCGCCACCTCCAGTCCCACCGCCATGGCGGAGCTTGCTCAGCTTGGCGGCACCACCTCCAGCGTCAGCCGGTCGAGCGGGCTGGTCGTGCTGCGGATCAGGGTATTGGAAACCTTCGTGTAGCGTGCCGTGGTGGACAGATTGTTGTGGCCGAGCAAAACCTGGATGATGCGGATGTCGGTTCCGCTTTCTAGAAGATGGGTGGCAAAGCTGTGGCGCAGCGTATGTACCGTCACCCTTTTGTTGATGCCGGCCGCGGTGCACGCCGAACGGCAGGCAGAATACAGAACCTGGACGTCGATGGGCTTGGTCTCGTCCCGGCCCGGAAACAGCCAGACCTCGGGTCTCGCCAGCCGCCAATAGACCCGCAGGATCGCGAGCAACTGCGCTGACAGCATGACGTTGCGATCCTTTCCGCCCTTGCCATGCTCGACGCGGATGATGCCGCGTTCGCCATCAATGTTGCGGACCTTGAGATGGACAGCTTCCGAGGCGCGCAGCCCCGCCGCATAAGCTGTCGTCAGTGCGGTGCGGGTCCTCAGGCTTGGAACCGCTTCCAGAAACCGCACGATCTCGTCGCCGTTGAGGATCGTCGGCAGCTTGGCCGGGGCATAGGCAATGCGCTCCGGTATCTCGGCACGACCAAGCGTGACGCCAAAGAAGAACCGCAGGGCACAAACTGTCTGGATCAAGGCCGGCCATGATAGGCCCGATGAGATTAGATGCACCTGAAACGCGCGCACGTCTTCCAGTCCAAGACGGTCTGGCGATCGCCCGAAATAGCGCGAGAACTTCGTCACCGCATGCAAATACGATCGTTGCGTCGCTGGCGAAAGATTGCGGATCGTCATGTCATCGATCATGCGTCGGCGGAGCGGGCTTATCTCTGTCATCGTCATCTCCTGTTCAAAGGTTGGGCTAAAACAGCCCAATCCTTCAAATCAGAAGCGCATCATGCAAATCCCGCGCTCCAAATGCCGCGCAAGCGGCTTCGTTCAATCCAAGAGTCCGTTAGGGCTCCCGGACCGTAGACGAATCTTCTTGCACGTCACATGCCGTGGCATGCTGTAACAAGAATGCCCACTGATTGGGGAATCATTGCACTGAGAGCCCCTGTCATCCGTTCACTCCTGTTTAAAGCACCACAGTATGGTGCGGCTGAGGGCCCTTGTTTTTCGCTACAGCCGACGAGGCGGTCAGGACCAGGTCAGAATCAAATTTTGAACCCCGAATACATGGCCCCCATGGGAAATCGGCGCCGTATCGTCCTTGATCCGAAAGGTGGGGATCCGCGCCAGCCATTCGTGGACCCCTATAGCAATCTCCCGCCGGGCAAGGTTTGCCCCGAGGCAAAGATGGGGACCATAGCCAAACGCTATGTGGCCGTTGCCCTGTCGTGTCAGGTCGATCGTGTCAGGGCACTTAAATTCGGTGGGGTCGCGGTTAGCAATCGTCGTGGCGCAGGAAACGAAGTCTCCCTTACGGATCGATACACCTTCAAAGTCGACATCTTTCGTAGCCACACGAATAATCTGAACGGTTGAATAGGCGCTCAACAGTTCTTCAACCGCGAGCGCGATCCGGTCCGGCTCTCTCCGCAGCAATTCCTGATCCTCTGGATTGCGTGCGAGATAGGCCAGGTCAAAGCCTATCGCGGCAGCGACCGTGTCTAGTCCCGCAATCAAGAAAAGCACGCCGATACCGCGGACTTCCTCGTTTGTCAGGGAGCGACCCTCAACCTGCGCCCGCACGACGAACGTCATGAAATCGGCAGCTGGTTGCTTCCGACGCATCGCTGCAACTTCGTCAATAAAATTCACGATCGATTGGGCCGCCTCCGTTCGCTTAACACCATTGCCGTGGAGCAAGTCGCTTACCCAGCGAATAAGAACGTCGGATCGGCTGTTCGAGAGCCCCATAAAACCGAGGTAAACGTCAACTGTGAATGGAATGGCGAAATCCTTCATGACGTCACAGCTGGTGGTCGATCAGCGCACTCGCTTGCTTACGGACTTTCCGCTCCAATGCCATCACTCGCCTCGGGGTGAACAGCGGATCTAGGAGTGCACGAAAGATGCAATGGGCCGGTGGTTGGAGCTCGAGCGGGATCATTGGCCAGTCTTCGCCGAGCGCGGAGGAGAAGATGCTGCGATGGCTGGAAAAGGTTTCGATATCCTCTAGCACCTTGCGCTGGTCGCGCGCGCGGGTGATTACCCACGTACCCCGTCCATCTCGCGTGTTAAAGGGGAATAGAAAATGTGGGGCTTTCCGTGAACGCGAGCAACAGCTGCGTGCGGGTCTCCGTTCGCGGTTGGTGCCATGCCGGGCGATGTGAACAGACTGAAGTCCCTGACCAACGCGGATGGAACATGATCCGGAATGGAATCTGATCAAGACGAGGAGTGATTTATGACAAATTTTTCCATGCCTTAGCCTCAGAATGGTCAAGATGTTATAAAAAAGGCTGTGTCGCGCCTCCGACAAAACCGACTGAAGGTATTTGATGAGGTCACCTCACGCCGCTATCGCCAGTTCGGCGCTTTGAAGTGTCTTCACCGTTGCCGCGTTGACCAGAGGTTTGGAGATCGCAAACACATCTTTAGGCGCGTATCGATCCGCAGTCAGGTATGCTGAGCCAATCTCATTTTCCGGTTTCGCCGGAGCTAAATTTGGCGTCCAAATCCGGAAATGAGGCTCTTCAGCTCCCGTTCGAGAACCCGTGAAGACGCCTCGGTCGGTGGCAGCCAGATTAGCACGCGTTCTCGACACTCCGGAAATGTGAATCTAACCTTCTTAACCCGCAGGAGATGAACTTCCACGACGCACTGAATAGAGCGGTTGTTTTGAACCCTCTTCAAATATGTGTAGTACCCGTATGGCTTCTTCTTGGCTTTGCCTTTTACGCCGGCTTCTTCCCACGCTTCACGTTCCGCAACTTCCATCCCTTCGGGATGGTCCAGCGGTGCGTTTCGCGTGTCGTGATCAGAAGAACTTCGAGGATCCCGTCAGGATTGGCCCGAAAGCAGATGGCACCGACTTGATTGGCAGCCTTCCCATGCATTATTGCCTCCGTATGCGGAGCGGGCCGCACACTCGCCCAAGCGAGAACAGCGAATTTGAGAGTGCACCAAGGATGCCATATACCGATGGATGTAGCTCGAGCGGGATCATTGACCGACGTTCGCTGAGCGCTGGGAAAAGGTGCTGCGATGACTAGAAAAGGTCTGCAGGTCATGCAGCGCCTTGCGCTGGTCTCGCGGGCGCGGGATCAGCCGGGTACCTCGTCCATCGCGCGTGTCAAAGGGAATACGAGACAGGGGGTTCTCCATGGATGCCACAGGTGCGTGTAGTGGGTCTCCATTGGGGCGCTGGTACATGCCGGACGATGTAAACAGTGAAGTCCCCCACAAAATCGGGTGGGATATGCGCCACTCATCAGCTGGATCGTTTTTAGGTGGGGCAGGGTCGCTAATCTCGTCAGCGGTCTTCGGCTTCCCAAGCGAAAAGCGAGCGAGAGGACTCGCCGCGCGGCGGTACTTTCTCAGGCTCGAATGGCGCGATGAAGAAGCCCGATCACGCGCTGGCTGACGGCGACGGGCAACATGGTTCAAAAAGATCGGAACCGGCATCACAACGCACTCAAAAATGGAGCGAAACGATGAGATTATCCTCTTCCATGCAGCGTAATACTTTTCCAAGTTTTCTTCTTCCTTTCCTCCATCGCGCCTACCCGCGATACAGCTGCAGGCCCGTAGTGGCTCGCCGCTTTGTGATGGAGAGGTTTCAAATCTCATGCCAATCTGACTAGTTAGGCCGCAGAAATGTTTTTTATAACCGCTTTCAGCTATTTAGGCCTCGGGAAAGCGAGAGGTTGACGCGACTGGCCTGTGTCGCGGATGCAACAAAAAACAGGTGCGTTTTCTTTTCGAATGAGGGCAGGAAGTCGGGGAGCTCCAATCAACGAGCTACTGGGTCCCTCCCCGGCGGTGCGGCTTCCAGTTGTCTTCGTATGCTGCAGGCAAGGCGCGCCCATCAGCGCAAAAAAAGCGCGATCTGGAGACCAGATCGCGCCAAACCGCACTTGCCGTGCGGGCCCTGGGAGGCATTACTTGGCCGGCTTCACCGGCGGAATGATTTCGATCGGCACCTCGCCGGCAAGCGCGGCCGAGAGCTGCGCTCGATCGAGCTCGCCTTCCCACTTCGCCACGACGAGCGTTGCAATTGCATTGCCGATAATATTGGTAATTGCCCGACATTCCGACATGAAACGGTCGATGCCGAGGATCAGCGCCATGCCGGCGACCGGCACCGCCGGAACGACCGAGAGCGTCGCGGCAAGCGTGATGAAGCCGGCGCCGGTGATACCTGCGGCACCCTTGGAGCTCAGCATGGCGACGAGCAGCAGCAGGATCTGGTCGCCGAGAGAGAGCGGTGTGTCGGTCGCCTGGGCGATGAAGAGCGCCGCAAGCGTCATGTAGATGTTGGTGCCGTCGAGGTTAAAGGAAAAGCCGGTTGGGATGACGAGACCCACGACCGAACGCTTGCAGCCCGCCTTCTCCATCTTGTTCATGAGGCCCGGAAGAGCCGCTTCCGAGGACGAGGTGCCCAGTACCAGCAGCAGTTCCTCCTTGATGTAGCGGATGAGCGAGACGATCGAGAAACCGTTATANCGCGCCACCGCACCGAGCACGAGGAAGACGAACAGGAACGAGGTGAGATAGAAGGTGCCGATCAACATGGCGAGGTTGGCGATCGAGGCGACGCCGTATTTGCCGAT
>NZ_ATTQ01000044.1 GCF_000419765.1 Rhizobium mongolense USDA 1844
ATCGGCAAATACGGCGTCGCCTCGATCGCCAACCTCGCCATGTTGATCGGCACCTTCTATCTCACCTCGTTCCTGTTCGTCTTCCTCGTGCTCGGTGCGGTGGCGCGCTATAACGGTTTCTCGATCGTCTCGCTCATCCGCTACATCAAGGAGGAACTGCTGCTGGTACTGGGCACCTCGTCCTCGGAAGCGGCTCTTCCGGGCCTCATGAACAAGATGGAGAAGGCGGGCTGCAAGCGTTCGGTCGTGGGTCTCGTCATCCCAACCGGCTTTTCCTTTAACCTCGACGGCACCAACATCTACATGACGCTTGCGGCGCTCTTCATCGCCCAGGCGACCGACACACCGCTCTCTCTCGGCGACCAGATCCTGCTGCTGCTCGTCGCCATGCTGAGCTCCAAGGGTGCCGCAGGTATCACCGGCGCCGGCTTCATCACGCTTGCCGCGACGCTCTCGGTCGTTCCGGCGGTGCCGGTCGCCGGCATGGCGCTGATCCTCGGCATCGACCGTTTCATGTCGGAATGTCGGGCAATTACCAATATTATCGGCAATGCAATTGCGACGCTCGTCGTGGCGAAGTGGGAAGGCGAGCTCGATCGAGCGCAGCTCTCGGCCGCGCTTGCCGGCGAGGTGCCGATCGAAGACATTCCGCCGGTGAAGCCGGCCAAGTAATGCCTCCCAGGGCCCGCACGGCAAGTGCGGTTTGGCGCGGTCTGGTTCTCCAGATCGCGCCCTTTTTCTACGCGACGATGGGCGCGCCTTTTGTGCAACGAGGTGCTCCCTTGCGTGGGATGACTCGTTCGCGGCGGCGGCTACAAGTTTTCTCATCGAAAGTTTTTCGATCGCAACAAGGGCGTTACAAGCACCCGCTAATGCCCGAATGAAACGCCAAGTAGCCAGCTATCGTGAGCTCCCATTGCTCGTGGCCCGTAGCCGATGCACTTCCGCTCGCGTCAAACCGCTTCGCTATATGGCCTCGGGTTCAACATCGTGCCGCGGACATCTTCCTTGGAGAAGTATTTCGGCCACCTATCTCCTGTCTTGCCCGTGGCGATTGGGCGCCGACTGGACGTTCGGGCGAAACGCTGGAGAGCAGTTATTTCAACTGGATTCGTTCTGTCGAACTCTGGCCGGCGAGGAGACGGTCGGCGCCATTTCCCTCGTATTGTGACCGATGACGGGCGCGCCGACCTCAAGGCAGTTGTGCAGCACATGGTGAAGCCACTGGAAGTCGCACCAAAAGGGCGGACTATAATTGCTGGCGGATTTCTCCTGACCGTCTTAGATTCGGTGTCCGCCCCGACTTCCTGCCGTCACCCGACATGGACGTATACCGGTCTTTTTTGTCGCATCTGCGACACAGTTCAGTTTCGTCTGCCTCTCGCCTTCCTAACGCTTAAACAGCTGAAAAGCAGTCATAAAAGCACCTCTTCGGCTTAATCAGTCAGATTGGCATGAGTTTTGAAGCTTTCCATCACAAGGCGGCGATCCACTTCAGGCCTGCAATGTGTCGTGGGTAAGCGGCGCGATGGAGCGAGGAAGGGAAAGACTTTGGAAAAGCATCACACTGCATGGAAGAAGAGAACATCATCGTCTCGCTCCATTTTGGAGTGCGATGCGATGCTGGTTCCGGCCCTCTCGAACCTGACCCCCCGTCGCCGTCGGCCGGCGCGTGATCGTGCATCTTTATCGCGCCATTCGAGTCTGAAAAAATGCCGCCCCTCGGCGAATTCGCTCGTCCTCTCTTCGCCGGACAGGCCGCAGCCCGCCGACAAGGCCAGCCGCCTTGCCGAATGTGAAAACGATCCACCTGATGAGTGGCAAGATAGAAGGAGAAAGCCGAGTGGACAGCGGTTCCATCCCAGATCATATCCCACCCAATTTGTGAGGGTCTGTTCACGTCGCCCGGCATGGCACCGGCTCCCAATGGAGACCTACGCGCAGCTGTTGCTTGCGTCCATGGAGGACTCACAACCTTTTGTTCTGGCGTGCCGGGTGATCACGCGCGCGCGAAACCAGCGCAAGGCGCTGCAGGACCTCGAGACCTCTTCCAGTCATCGCAGCATCTTCTCCCAAGCGCTCGGAGAAAGCTGGTCAATGATCCCGCTCGATATCGATCCACCGACCCATGGCATCTTTCTTACACTCCTAAATCCGCTGTTTTCGCCTAGGCGAGTGCGCGACTTGCTCCCCATGCGGAGGCAATGATGCATGGGGAGGCTGTCATTCAGGTCGGTGCAATCTGCTTTCGGGCCAATCCTGACGGGATCCTCGAAGTTCTCCTGATCACGACACGCGAAACCGGCCGCTGGACCATTCCGAAGGGATGGCCGATCAGGGGATTGCAGCCGCATGAAGTTGCGGAACGTGAAGCGTGGGAAGAAGCCGGCATAAAAGGCAAAGCCAAAAAGAAGCCATACGGGTACTTCGCATATCTGAAACGGCTTAGAAACGACCGCTCCATTCAGTGCGTCGTGGAAGTCCATCTCCTGAAGGTCAAGAAGGTCAGACCCACGTTTCCGGAGTGTCGAGAACGCGTGCTAGCCTGGCTCCCACCGACCGAGGCATCTTCACAGGTTCCTGAACCGGAGCTGAAGTGTCTCATTGCCGGATTGAACGCCAAATTCAAGCTTCGGGCGGGAAAATGAAATCGCCGGCGGGCGATGGTGAACAAGCCGGCAATTTGCGTCCGTTTTCGAGAAACCAGGGCGTCAGCCCGACACGATCAGCAGTTCAGAGTGCGACCATCTTCTCGAACCTGCGCCGGACCCATCGGCTGCTTGTGGTGACGTCTCCTGGATTCTAGGCTTTGAGCGCCTTGAATAAGCGCCAGACGAGGGCGCGGGTCGGCGCGACAAGCGCACCTCTTTCGGCTTTGCTGGCAGCAGCTTTTGTAGCAGTCGCTCGGCATAGATCCAACACAATGCGTGGATGGTGATCGGAACTGGCCGGCATCGTCGGAGATGAGACGATGGCGGATGGCGCCCATATGGCCGCTTCGCCTAGAAGGCGCACGAGCTGCCGATCGAAATATCGATGCTATTCTCGGCCAATGCTCCAGGAAGACAACTGGGTATGGAATATGGCGGGTGAATTGCTTTTCAGCTTTGCGATGATCGCTTGCTTGGCGACGTGCGCTTTCAGCCAATTCATCGCTCGGTCGTTGAGGACACAATCCTGATGCCCCCAGCAGGATCGACAGGAAATTGGGCCGTGATTTCGATAGGTGCGGACGTTCGAAAAGCAGCAAGCCGCCTATGCAAGGCAGCGCCATTCTGCATGTCGGGCTTGTCCGGCGCCCTTCATCACGGTCGACGATAACGGTGCCCGCCACAATCGGCGCAGCGACTTCACCACCCATCGCTCAGCATGCGGATCACACGCCTTTTTGCGATCTCCAAACCTCTGGGCAACGCGGCAAGAATGAGACACCCAACACAGTACTTCCTTGAAACGCACCCAATGGCCCGACAGCGGTCTCAGCTGACGTCATCAGACACCTTCAGTCGGTTTGTCGGAGCCGCGACACAGCTTGTTTCGCAACTTCTTGGTCATCCTAAGGCTAAATGACTGAAATTTCGCATTAAATCACTCCTCGTCTTGATCAGCCAGATTGGCATGAGATTTGAAGCTCTTCCCTCGCGATGGACCTGCCTGCTGGGGTCCTGCGCTTGTGTCGTGATACCTGTGTTGCCGACTGGGAAGACCCGCGAAGCTGATGAGTGGTTGGATAGAAGGAGAAAAACAGAGTGGCGAGCAATCCCATTCCAGATCATGTTCCATCCGAGTTGGTGAGAGACTTCAGTCTGTTCACGTCGCCTGGCATGGCACCAACACCGAACGGAGACCCGCACGCAGCTGTTGCTCGCGTCCATGGAGAGCCCCGTATTTTTTATTCCCCCTTTAACACACGCGATGGACGGGGTACCTGGGTGATCACGCGCGCTCGAGACCAGCGCAAGGTGCTAGAGGATCTCGATACCTTTTCCAGTCATCGCAGCATCTTCTCCTCCGCACTCGGCGAAAACTGGCCAATGATCCCGCTCGAGCTCGATCCACCGGCCCATGGCATCTTTCGTGCACTCCTAAATCCGCTGTTCTCGTCTGGACGAGTGATGGCGTTGGAGCGGACTGTCCGTAGGCAAGCGAGGGCGCTGATCAACCGGATCGCCCGAATGAGGACCAGCTGTGACGTCATGAAGGATTTTGCCATTCCATTCACAGTGGACGTCTTCCTTGGCTTTCTGGGGCTCTCGAATAGCCGAACCGAGATTCTTATTCGCTGGGTAAGCGATTTGCTCCACGGCAATGGAGTTAAGCGAACGGAAGCGGCTCAATCGATCGTGAAGTTCATTGACGAAGTTGCAGCGATGCGCCGCAAGCAACCAGCTGCCGATTTCATGACGTTCGTCGTGCAGGCGCAGATCGAGGGCCGCTCCCTGACAAAGGCGGAAGTCCGGGGCATCGGCGTACTTTTCTTGGTTGCGGGACTCGACACGGTCGCTGCCGCGATAAGCTTTGACCTAGCCTATCTCGCACGCAATCCAAGGGACCAGAACTTGCTGCGGAGAGAGCCCAACCGGATCGCGCTCGCGGTTGAAGAATTGTTGCGCGCCTATTCAACCGTTCAGATCATTCGCGTAGCCACGAAAGATGTCGACTTTGAAGGTGTGCCGATCCGTAAGGGAGACTACGTTTCATGCGCCACGATGATTGCTAACCGTGACCCCGTCGAATTTAAGTGCCCTGACACGATCGACCTGACACGACAGGACAACCGCCACATAGCGTTTGGCTATGGTCCTCATCTTTGCCTGGGAGCAAATCTTGCGCGGCGAGAGATTGCCATAGGGATCCACGAATGGCTGGCGCGGATCCCCACCTTTCGGATCAAGGAAGGTACGGCGCCGATCACCCACGGCGGCCATGTATTCGGGGTTGAAAATTTGATTCTGACCTGGTCCCGGCCGACTCGACCGGAGCCGGTAGAGAGAAACGAAGAGCCATCGCACTCGCCAACCGTCGGCATTCCTTCTGCGTCAAGCCACGGCATGTGATGTGCTAAACGGAACGAAGTTTCGTATAAGGTCCGGGGGAGCGTAGCCGTTTTAAACGAGAGCGCTGACAATTTTGTCGGCTTTGTCGCATCCACAACGCAGCCTTCTTTGGTCGAATCTTTGCCTTTATCTAAGGCTAGATAGCTGAAAAGAAAACATAAAATCTTTTTTAGCGCCGTCAGCCGAACTGGCATGAGTCTTGAACCTCCTTAAAGGCGCCGGTGGCCCGGCTAGCATTCACGTCGATGGGCAACCGCGATCGCTGGAGAGCGTAAACTGGTCGTGATGCGAAATGCACGGACAAAACCATTGTCTACGGAGGAATGAAATGACGAGGATCGCAGAAAAGCCTTTTGAAGCTGTCGAAAAACCACCCTTAGACCGCGCCAGAGCGACCGATTGCGGAGGCGAGCAGCTGGCGCCGGTTCTTGACGCCCAGAAAATGTTCAAGCCCATCATCGAGACCACTATCAGGATCGGTAACCCACTGTCGCCGATTGCTGCACTGCAGGCCAACGTCTCCGCCAAATTTTCGCATCTACAAGCACCGATTGGGGCGACGTCGTCGTCCGAAGTGGTCGAACGGCAGTCGGCCGTCCTGCGCAAGCGCGTCGACATGGCTATTGAGCAGACCAGGAAACTCCAGGCGCTGAACCAATTTGGCCGTCGTTCGGGGCAAAAAAGGTCGGACCGATGATGTATGGCGCACTATTCGTATCGGGGCTGGTGGCCTGTGTAATGATGATCCTCGTGATCGGGCACGAAGCGAAAAAGACGGATAACGGTGCCCCGCAATCCGCCGTCTATGGCCATCAGAGCTAGGTTGCCGGGCTTTAAGTTTACGCCGACGCCAAAAATACGAAACCTTGGCTGCGCAGGTGAAGGCATGAAAACGCCAATTCCAACCTCAGAACCCCAAATGAATGAGCCGATGGACCAAGCAAGCATAACCGAACTACTCGACCGCGAGGCGATCCGCGACTGCCTCTATCGGTATTGCCGCGGGATCGACCGGGCGGATGAGGCCGCGCTGCGGAGTGCGTACTGGCCGGATGCGCATGACAATCATGGTGCCTATACCGGCTCGGCCGAGGGCTTCATCCGACTTGCGCTAGGTATCTTCAAGACCGGACCGCGTAATGTCCATCAGATAGCGAATATACTGATCGAATTCTCCGGCCCGTCAGAGGCAGCAGTCGAGAGCTATTTCATGGCGCTGCAACGCGGGCCGGACACGGCCGGTGAGATATGCCAGATGCTCCTGTGCGGCCGCTACTGTGATCTGTTTCACAAGAGGGAAGGGGAGTGGCGCATCGCCGAACGAACCGTGATCTACGATTGGTTTGAGCAACAGAGCCCACCTGCGCCTCCAGAATGCGAAAGGTTTGGATCGCGGCAGCCGATTGGAGCGCCTCATCCGAATGATCCAGTTTATGCGCTTTTGAAGGGCATCAAACCTTCGAAAAATCACCTGGAGAACCGGACCGGCATCGGAGGCGAAGGACTATGATTAATCTGCGACACCCAGCGTTCCCTGCTGCCGACGTCTGCTCGGTGAAGATGCGCTTAAATGGTCGTCTGTTCAGGGTCATGACCCCGCCAGCCACGTGTTCAGGCATCGAGAGCCCGATGCTGGCGCAGCAACTACGAGATCCCGACGATGTCCCACCTCAAATCGAGCCACGCCATCGCCGACAATATCTTGCCGAGAGGACGGCCGGTGTTTTGCCCTACAAGTGCAGACTCATCCCCAAGGGTGGCGTTGGAACGCAGCGGATCTGCATAAAGCAGAATCCGGCGTCGCCTGCTAGTGCTGGTCTGCCGAGACAGATCACTCCTCGCCGAGAGGACTTCTCGTGAAACAGCTAGGACGCGTCGTCGTGGTTACAGGTGCTGCAGGCGGGATTGGCCGTGCGCTTGTCGATATTTTTGCCACGGGTGGAGACACTGTCGTCGCGGTCGACATTCCGGACAGCGGCGTGCTTGAAATGAGCCGCCAGCTCGGCCATCCGCATCTCGGTCTTGAGTGCGACGTCTCTCGCAAGCAGACATCCTCTCTCTTTACAGCCATATTGAAAAGCGGTTCTCGCACATTGGAGAGCTTGTCAACAATGCGGCTGTGGGGCCTGATCTTGCTGCGACAGTTGACACTTGTGCCGAAGATTTTCAACTCGCGCTGGAGATACACCTCATTGGACCTTACATCATAGCGCGCGAAACGGGGCGGCGGATGAAGCCTAGAGCAGTCATCGTAAACGTGCGCAATGGCATGCGCATGGGCGTCACGCGGCATCCGCGTGACGGCGATAGCGCCCGGTTACGTGCGCACTCCGATGATCGCGGAGTTAGAACGCGTGGGCAAAATTGATCTCGCGAAGTCAGGGGCCGCGTACCAATGGGGCGCATGGCTCGGCCCGACGAGGTCGCTCGGGCGGTTCGTCTTTTGGTTAGTGCGCAGGCAGTGTACATCGCCTGATCGACGCTGGTCGGCGGCTTGACCACGTCCAGCGCGCGGACGCGCCAGCAGTGATCTGAGATGCGTGAGTACCGGGAATTGCCCAGGCGACCGGTCGCGCCCGTCAAGCTCCCGCTCACGTGGCTTGCGACGTGGCCTGATCGAGACGGAACGTCTCATTGGATCAGCTTCAGCCTTCCACGCGGCGGCTGACGGTGAATGGCAATAGCGGCTTGCGGCGAGGTGGTCGACTACTCCACCATCAAAGCGGGATCGACCCCGCGGCCGCCAAGAGCTGCGCGCATCATCTGATCTTCCCCACCGCGAACAAGAACCGAAGGACGAAAAACAACTGGCTAGCGGAAGGAAGAGACTTAGCCGATCGGCGCCAATGCCGGTCAAAACACAACCGAACTCAAGGAAAAACCCCGAATGGCGGCGTTTTCCCCTTGAATTCTTTCATTGGAGAAGATTCATGGAATTCGCAACATTCATGCTGGCCACTCAGCGCGGTTACCATCAATCGTCCGATAGCGTCATCCACGACGCCATTGAACAGACCATCCTTTCGGAGCAGGCCGGCTTCAATACCGCCTGGTTCGCGGAACACCACTTCAACAATTACTGCCTAGTTCCGTCGCCCTTGATGATGGTCGCTCATTGCGCCGGTGTGACCACCACCATTCGCCTCGGCACTGCTGTCTGCGTGCTTCCGCTTTATCAGCCGCAGCGCCTGCTCGCCGAGATCGGCTTCGCCGATGTGGTTGCAAGCGGCCGCCTCGAGCTCGGTGTTGGCTCAGGGTATCAGCAGTTCGAATTCGAGCGCTTCGGCGTCAACATCGATGAGGCGCCGGCCATATTTTCGGAATACCTGGACATCTTGCTCAAAGGTCTCAATCAAAATGTCTTCTCGCACAACGGCCACTTCATGCAGCTACCCCCTACGGCGATATCGGTCCGCACCATTCAAAAGCCCGCCCCGCCGATCTGGATCGCAACTGCGTCTACGCGTAGCATGCGCCGAGCTTATCGTGAGGGACATAATCTTTTCGTAACCGCGTTACACGACGGTTTGGAGATTTTGGGCGCGGTGCGGGGAACCATTCAGAAGGCGGCAGCTTCCGAGGGCAAGAGCCCTAGCGACGCCAAGGTATCGCTGCTGCGCTGCTGTTACGCCAGCGATGATGGAGCGGAGATCGACCGGTATCTCGACAACGCCCGTTTCCAGCGCCGGCTATCCGAAGCGCTGTATCAGCGTCGCCAGCAGAGCCAGGATGGCTATATGCTGCAGGCAACGCCGACGCAGCAGGATCTGTCTTTCGAGACTATGCTCCACAACTTGCCGATCGGCAGCATAAACCGAGTAATTGATCGCCTCCTGCAAGAAATCGAAGTCCTGAAGCCGGACCAGATTGCCATTCAGACTCAGTTGGGAGACCTCGACCAGAATACAATGCTGCGTCAGATAGAGCTCTGGGGAGAAAAGATCATCCCAGCAGTCAACAAATCGCTTGGTCATCTGGAGGTTTGAGGCACTACGGTTCGTCTGCTTGATTATTTCAAGCGCCGCGCATGCGCGATAGGGGCCTCCGCAAACCGACACAATGGCGTTGCGGGCGCACAATGACGCTGGGCATATGGTGTAGCTAACGCCGATGTCACAGCGCATGCTGGATTATCGTCAAGAGCCGATGGGAGACAGCGTTATCGGGCGGATGGTCGGGTAATTCGTCGCGTCCGGCTTCGCGCTAGGTCCTCGTCCGGGTCGAATGGTCGATGTACGCGCGGCGAGGTCTCTGCTTGGGCAATCACAATCAATCCAAACTGGCCATCGGTCCCTGCGACCGGTCACCTGCGCGACCTGAAAAAAGGACTGTCTCCGCCAATTTCCTGCAATTGTACACTGAAGTACCGGTGACTGTTTAAAAACCTACTCGTCACATCCCAAACACTACCGGACGTAATATCGTGACGCTTGAGAGGTGAAGCCGCGCGCAATCCGCTATAGCCGTCGAGCTTTCCAGTCCCACTGCCTAAAACCGTGACACCACAGGCCATTGAGGCTCGGTGTAGCAAATAGGTTTTTCGGAACTGCTGTCTGGCATACTACATTTGAACCAAACCGAGCACTTCAATCTGAGAGGGCTTGCGCCCTAGACCAGCACAAACTCGTCGCCGTTCTGACTTGTGATAACCAACTCATGACACCGTCGTAACCTTTGTCGGGTCCGCGACAAGGCTTTATTTCCTTAAGCGGCGCCCCTTTGCCGTCTAAATAGCTGGAATAGCAGCAAATATTTTTTGTCCACCTCAATCTAGCTGCTTGGCACGACTCTTGAAACACTTCAGGCGAGGCGGCGGAAGCTGCCGGCGGCATCCACGTTGCGGGACAACCGCATTGGTTCAAACAAGTGAAGGAAAGAAAGCATGGCAGCTCTGCGTCAGATCGCATTCTATGGGAAGGGTGGCATTGGCAAGTCCACCACCTCCCAAAACACGCTCGCCGCCCTTGTTGACCTCGGGCAGAAGATCCTCATCGTGGGCTGCGACCCTAAGGCCGATTCCACCCGCCTGATCCTGAACTCGAAGGCGCAGGATACGGTTCTGCATCTCGCGGCAACGGAAGGTTCGGTTGAAGACCTTGAACTCGGGGACGTGCTCAAGGCTGGCTACAAAGGTATCAAATGCGTGGAGTCTGGCGGCCCGGAGCCCGGCGTCGGCTGCGCCGGACGCGGCGTAATTACATCAATCAACTTTCTGGAAGAGAACGGCGCCTACGACGACGTCGACTACGTCTCCTACGACGTGCTCGGCGACGTAGTGTGCGGCGGCTTCGCGATGCCGATCCGTGAAAACAAGGCCCAGGAAATCTACATCGTCATGTCCGGTGAGATGATGGCACTCTATGCCGCCAACAATATCGCCAGGGGTATTCTGAAATATGCCACCGCCGGCAGCGTACGTCTGGGCGGCCTGATTTGTAACGAGCGTCAGACCGACCGCGAGCTCGACCTCGCTGAAGCGCTGGCTGCCAAGCTCAATTCCAAGCTCATTCACTTCGTGCCGCGCGACAACATCGTCCAGCACGCCGAGCTCAGAAAGATGACGGTGATTCAATATGCGCCGGACTCCCAGCAGGCGGCGGAGTATCGCGCGCTGGCCGAAAAGATCCATGCAAATTCGGGCCAAGGTACCATCCCGACTCCCATCACCATGGAGGAACTTGAGGACATGCTGCTCGACTTCGGCATCATGAAGACCGACGAGCAGATGCTTGCCGAACTTCAGGCCAAGGAAGCGAAGGCGGCAGCCTGCCAGTAACCGAGGCTGCAGACAAGGGGCACGCAGCTGAACGCCGCGCGCCATTCGACGAACGATGCCTCGTTGCTGAGGCGTCATCCGAACCTTCAAAGGGGGCAGGCCCAATGAATCTCGACTACGAGAATGACAGTGCTTTCCATGCGAAGCTTATCGAGGAAGTGCTGTCGCAGTATCCAGCCAAGGCGGCTAAGCGCCGCAATAAGCACCTCAGTGTCGCGACGGGCAGAGAGGGAGCCGGCGAGGACGTAAACGCCGTTTCCGAATGCGACGTAAAGTCGAACATCAAGTCCATTCCGGGCGTGATGACGATCCGCGGCTGCGCCTATGCCGGCTCAAAAGGTGTCGTTTGGGGTCCGATCAAGGATATGGTCCACATCTCGCATGGTCCGGTTGGCTGTGGTCAATATTCCTGGTCACAGCGCCGCAACTACTACGTCGGGCTGACAGGCATCGACACTTTCGTGACGATGCAGTTCACCTCCGACTTCCAGGAGAAGGACATCGTTTTCGGTGGCGACAAAAAGCTGGAAAAGGTCATCGACGAGATCGAGGAACTGTTTCCACTCAATAACGGCGTTACCTTGCAGTCCGAATGCCCGATCGGTCTGATTGGCGACGACATCGAGGCTGTATCCCGAAAGAAGGCCAAGGAGCACGATAAAACGATTGTGCCCGTGCGTTGCGAGGGCTTTCGTGGTGTGTCGCAATCGCTCGGCCACCACATCGCCAACGATGCGATCCGCGATTGGGTCTTCGACAAGAAGGACGTGGAATTCGAGTCCGGTCCCTACGACGTTAATGTGATAGGCGACTACAACATCGGCGGCGATGCCTGGGCCTCGCGCATCCTGCTTGAGGAGATCGGGCTGCGCGTGGTCGGCAACTGGTCTGGGGACGCAACGCTCGCAGAAGTAGAGCGTGCGCCGAAGGCCAAGCTCAACCTCATCCACTGCTACCGGTCGATGAATTACATCTGTCGGCACATGGAGGAAACGTACGGCATCCCCTGGATGGAGTACAATTTTTTCGGCCCATCCCAGATCGAAGCCTCTTTACGCAACATAGCCAAGCATTTCGGACCAGACATCGAGGGCAAGACCGAGAAGGTCATCGCCAAGTACAAGCCCTTCGTCGAGGCTGTGACCAACAAGTACCGGCCTCGCCTCGAGGGCAAGAGGGTGATGCTTTACGTCGGCGGATTGCGCCCCCGTCACGTCATCACGGCCTACGAGGACCTCGGCATGGAGATCGTCGGCACCGGCTACGAATTCGCCCACAGCGACGACTATCAGCGCACCGGTCATTACATCAAGAAAGGCACGCTGATCTACGACGATGTGACCGGTTACGAACTGGAGAAGTTTATCGAGGGGATTCGGCCCGATCTCGTCGGCTCCGGCATCAAAGAGAAATACCCGGTACAGAAGATGGGCATCCCGTTCCGTCAGATGCACTCTTGGGATTATTCCGGCCCGTATCACGGCTATGACGGTTTCGCCATTTTCGCCCGCGACATGGATCTGGCCATCAACAATCCGGTCTGGGGCCTCTACGACGCGCCCTGGAAAAAAACGACGGCGCCCGCGGCGGCAGTTGCAGCCGAATGAGCTAAATGTCTCGCGGACAAGGACCGCGGGAGACCTGAAACGTCTCAAAGGTCTCTGTGCCGCCGTAAGTCGCGGCCAGATGGAAAGAGGTGACCACTATGCCGCAATCGGCCGACAAAGTTCTCGACCATGCTCCCCTGTTCCGCGAGCCGGAATACAGGCAAATGTTTACCGAGAAGAAGCTAAACTTCGAATGTCCACACCCGGATCAGATCGTTACTGATCAACGCGAATTCACCAAGAGCTGGGAATATCGCGCAAAAAACCTGGCCCGCGAAGCGCTTGTCGTGAACCCCGCGAAGGCATGCCAGCCGCTCGGAGCGGTTTTCGCAGCGGCTGGATTTGAGCGGACGATGTCGTTTGTCCATGGCAGTCAGGGTTGCGTTGCCTATTACCGATCGCACCTGTCGCGACATTTCAAGGAACCGTCATCCGCGGTATCGTCGTCCATGACAGAAGACGCGGCTGTATTTGGCGGCTTGAAGAATATGGTCGACGGGCTCGCCAATACCTATAAGCTCTACGACCCGAAGATGATCGCGGTCTCGACCACCTGTATGGCAGAGGTCATCGGCGACGACCTGCACGGCTTTATTGAAAACGCCAAGAACGAAGGTTCCGTCCCGCGTGACTTCGACGTGCCCTTCGCCCACACGCCGGCCTTCGTCGGCAGCCATGTCGATGGGTACGATAGCATGGTGAAAGGGGTGCTGGAGCATTTCTGGAAGGGCACGAAGCGCACCGAAGTCGCTGCGTGTGTAAACATCATTCCTGGCTTCGACGGGTTCTGCGTTGGCAACAATCGCGAGTTGAAACGTCTGCTCAACCTGATGCGGGTAACCTACGTGTTCATCCAGGACGCCGCCGACCAGTTCGATACGCCTTCCGACGGTGAGTTTCGCATGTATGACGGAGGCACCAAGATCGAGGACGTGAAAGCGGCGCTGAATGCCGAGGCAACAGTGTCGCTGCAGCACTACAATACTCGCAAGACGCTGGAATATTGCAAAGAGGTCGGACAGGCGACGGCCTCATTCCACTATCCGCTCGGCGTCAAGGCGACCGACGAATTCCTGATGAAAATTTCGGAGATTTCCAGGAGGGAAATCCCCGAGCCAATCCGGCTGGAGCGTGGCCGACTGGTCGACGCAATGGCAGACAGCCAGTCCTGGCTGCACGGCAAGAAATACGCGATCTACGGCGACCCGGACTTCGTCTACGCCATGGCGCGCTTCATCATGGAGACCGGTGGCGAGCCAACGCATTGCCTCGCCACCAACGGCACCCCAGCCTGGGAAGCCGAGATGAAGGAACTGCTCGTATCTTCGCCCTTCGGCAAGAATGCACAGGTGTGGGCCGGCAAGGATCTCTGGGCAATGCGATCACTTCTGTTCACCGAGCCGGTGGACCTGCTGATCGGCAATTCCTATGGCAAGTATCTTGAGCGTGACACCGGCACGCCACTGATCCGGCTGACGTTTCCGATCTTCGACCGGCACCATCACCATCGGTTTCCCCTCATGGGCTACCAAGGCGGGCTGCATGTCTTGACGACCATCCTCGACAAGATCTTTGACAAGCTCGATCGCGAGACGATGCAGCCGGGAGTGACGGACTACTCTTATGACCTCACTCGCTAAGAGCGGCGGCCGGCCTAGGCCGGCCATCTCTCCGCCGAACTTGAAGGCCAGCGCAATGCCCTCGCTCGACGTCAAAATCCAAGAAGCCTTCGACGAGCCTGCCTGCGCGAGAAATCGCAGCAAGGAGCCCAAGGCGCGCAAAAAGGGCTGTTCGAAGCCGTTGACCCCAGGAGCGGCAGCCGGCGGCTGCGCTTTCGACGGCGCCAAAGTCGTGCTGCAGCCGATCACCGACGTCGCGCATCTAATTCACGCGCCGCTCGCCTGCGAAGGCAATTCCTGGGACAATCGCGGCGCTGCGTCGTCAGGTTCCATGCTTTGGCGCACAAGCTTCACCACGGACCTTACGGAACTCGACATAGTGATGGGGCGCAGCGAGCGGAAGCTCTTCAAAGCGATCCGCGAGATCAAGGAGGGATATGCGCCGGCGGCAATCTTCGTCTATGCAACCTGCGTTACGGCGATGATCGGTGACGACATCGAGGCGGTTTGCAAGCGCGCGGCGGAAATGTTCGCCATACCGGTGGTGCCGGTCAATGCGCCGGGCTTCGTCGGTTCGAAGAACCTCGGCAACAAGCTCGCCGGCGAGGCGTTACTCGACCATGTCATAGGCACGGTGGAGCCCGATGAAGAAGGCCCTCACGACATCAATATCCTTGGCGAATTCAACCTTTCCGGCGAATTCTGGCTAGTGAAGCCGCTCTTGGATAGGCTTGGTATCCGTGTCCGCGCCTGTATTCCGGGCGACGCCCGCTATGTGCAGGTTGCCTCGGCCCACCGCGCACGTGCAGCTATGATGGTGTGCTCGACCGCTCTCATCAATCTCGCTCGCAAGATGGAGGAGCGCTGGGACATCCCCTTTTTCGAAGGCTCCTTCTACGGCATTTCTTCCACCTCGGAAGCGCTCCGGCAGATCGCTGAACTGCTCGTAAAGAAAGGTGCCGACTCCGAGCTTCTCAATCGCACGGAAGCGCTTGTTGCGGAAGAAGAGGAAAGGGCGTGGAAGAGGCTGGAAGTCTACCGGCCTCGACTTCAGGGCAAGCGCGTGCTTCTCAACACCGGGGGTGTGAAATCCTGGTCGGTCGTCCATGCGCTGATGGAGATCGGCATGGAGATCGTCGGCACATCGGTCAAGAAATCGACGGTCGATGATAAAGAGCGAATCAAGCAGATTCTGAAGGACGAAAACCACCTGTACGAGTCGATGGCACCGCGCGAGCTCTACTCGATTTTATCCGAGCACAAGGCTGACATCATGCTGTCGGGCGGTCGCACCCAGTTTATCGCACTGAAGGCGAAAATGCCTTGGCTCGACATCAATCAGGAGCGCCATCACGCTTACGCCGGCTATGACGGCATGGTGCAGCTCGCACGCCAGATCGACCTGGCAATCCACAACCCGATCTGGGCGCAGGTGCGCGAACCCGCGCCATGGGAGCAGGCACTGCCCGCGGAGGAGAGGTTGGGAGAAGGAAGAGCAAGCGTGTTGAATTCGAACGGCGAGACCGCCGGTGATGACTGTTGAGGTACTATTATGGCCCACATTCTCCCCCAAACTAAATCGGCGGGGATTAATCCTCTGAAGTCGTCGCAGCCGCTGGGCGCGGCCTTCGCCTTTCTCGGCATTGACGGCGCAATGCCACTGTTCCACGGCAGCCAGGGGTGTGCCAGCTTTGCGCTGGTGCTGCTCGGGAGGCATTTCAAGGAAACGATCCCACTGCAGACGACGGCGATGGACGAAATCGCGACGATCATCGGCGGCCGGGATCGCCTCGAAGAGGCGATCCTCAATCTCAAAGCCCGCACAAGGCCCCGGTTGATCGGGATCTGCACGACGGCACTGGTCGAGACCCGCGACGAAGATGTCGCTGGGGACCTCGCCAACATCAAACGCAAGCGGGCGACAGAGCTCACAGGTACGGAACTGGTACTCGCCAGCACGCCGGACTTTGACGGTGCGATAGAGGAGGGTTGGTCCAAAGCTGTTACCGCTATGATCGAAGGGATTACGCGGCCTGGGACGCAGAAACGCGACCCGACGAAGGTCGTGATCTTGCCCGGCTGGAACATAACAGTCGCCGACATAGAGCATCTGCGCGAGACGGTCGAGAGCTTCGGGCTCACACCGGTAATCCTGCCAGACGTGTCGGGCGCGCTCGATGGCACCGTCCCCGACCACTGGGTCCCGACCACGTATGGCGGCACGAAAGTAGAGCACATTCGTGATCTCGGTGCGGCGATACAGTGCATCGCCATCGGAGAGCAGATGCGGCGACCGGCTGAAGCGTTGCAGCGGCTAACCGGCGTACCGTATGTGCTGTTCGAGTCGCTCACAGGCCTAAGGAACGCGGACCGGTTTATCTGGCTGCTTACAGCAATGTCGCGCAAACAAGCGCCGGCCAACGTCCGTCGCAGCCGCATGCAGTTGCAGGACGCCATGCTCGACGGACATTTCCATCTGGCCGGCAAGCAGATCGCAATCGCCTCCGAGCCGGATCAACTCTTTCAGTTCGCAGACTTTTTCACTGGTATGGGTGCGGAAATTACAGCCGCCGTCACCACGACCGGGACTTCAAAGACACTTCAAATAGTGCCGGCGGACACGGTCCAGGTCGGCGATCTCGGTGACCTGGAACGTCTCGCCGCGGGGGCCGATCTTCTCGTCACGCACTCGCACGGCCGGCAAGCTGCAAAGCGCCTCGGCATTCCGCTAATTCGTGTTGGTTTCCCTGTCTTCGACCGCCTAGGCAGCCAGCACAAGCTTACAATCCTGTATCAGGGGACGCGCGACATGATCTACGAGGTTGTCAACATCGTTCAGGCTAACCAACACCCGCCGACGTCGGGCGCACTTGATCCAACCTGTAGCCGGGAAATGCAAAATGAGCTCAACTCGTCGTCTCTCGCTCGTCAATGACGGGTTTCAGATAAAGCGGCCAGAACGGCAGGCAGGCGCATTGCGAGTGGCAATCGCCACTCAAGACATGAAAGGACTGAACGCGCATTTCGGGTCGGCTAAACGATTTGCCATCTACGACGTGACGCCCGACGCGTGGAGTTTCGTGGAAGCGGTAGCGTTCGATGACGTTTCCGATGAGAGCGGAACGCATAGAGCCGAAGGTGAAGACCGCATCGCTCCGAAGGTGGCAGCGTTGAAAGGCTGCCAGCTCTTATTTTGTCTCGCTATTGGCGGCCCTTCGGCAGCCAAGGTTATTGCGGCAAAGATCCATCCAATCAAGGTGCCGGAGCCTGAATCCATCGACGCTGTGCTGGCGCGCATTCAAACAATGCTCAGGACGGCTCCTCCACCTTGGCTTCGCAAGGTGCTAGCGGAAGCCGGCGCCGTCGGAAAGAAAGCCAGCTTCGAAGACGAGGACTGAAATGATGACAACGTTATCTGATCCTGCGGTTACTCCTACCGTCAATGACGACAAGATCTTCGGCACCCCGTTTATTAAATGCCTCGTGCGGCTGATCCGCGCTGAAGATTTATACGGGCTGTGGAGGGACAAGTGCGACGCCGAACTGCTGGCCAACTTCACCGTCACGTATGAGCAGCGCCGAGCGATCCCGATCATCGGAGATCCCGACCCACTTGTCCTATGGAGGCTCAATACCTTTTACGCCGCCGTCGGCATGGCGATCGAGGAGCGCTCGGAACTACTGGTGTCGCGGACGATGGAACTCAGCCAGGAGGGCTTCGGGCGAGTGCTGTTTACGACCAAGCGGCTGGTCCTGCTATCGACGACCCTACGCAACGTTCACCGGTTCGGCTTCAATACGCTTCGCAAATGCGCCAAGACAGGTACGAAGCTAGTCAGCGACGCGGTCGCAGTCGTGGACGCTTATCCGGACGTGGCGCGGGCTTGATGGAAACGGTGTTCGAGAAAGAGACCATGTCAGAACTTCAAGAATTGAAGAAAAGGGTGCGGAAGCTGCAGTCGCGTGCTGGGAATGCGAAGATGGAATTGCACGATCTCGCCGAAGACCTTCCAGTCAATTGGTCCGAAATCATGGCAGTCGCGAAGAAAACTTTTCAGGCCTTTGTTGAGTTGGACGCTGCAAAAAGAGAACTCGCTGCATTGGAGAATCCAACATGACAAGCTCATGCGTGACCCGCGACGGGACCAAATGGATGCCGGAGTATCTAACTTCCATCGATCAACTGATGTGCATTGGCTGCGGCCGCTGCTTCAAGGTCTGCTCACGGGAGGTCATGCATCCTCACGGTATCGACGATGCAGGTGAAATTCTCGGTGTCTGCAATGGCGAGGAAGACGACTTCGATGGCGAGCTCAATCGAGTGATCATGGTCGTGGATTTTCCCGGCCGCTGTATCGGATGCGGGGCCTGCGCCCGCGTCTGTCCAAAAAACTGCCAAACTCACATCGCGAGCGGCACGATTGCCGAATGAGCGAAGAAGGAGAATGTAATGCGCTTCGGAGTCTTTCACCGCATCCTATGGCTGCTCATGTGCACTAACGCTCTCGTGGTCTATTGCGTCTCCCAATCGGTGCGCAGAACGATTGTCACGACACTGGCTGTCTCGTTTCTTCTTCAGCTAGCCTATTTCGGAAGTCTGCTTTTCCTGGTTTGGCGGGCTGGCTGTGATCGCAGGACCGTGTAAAGGGGCGTTGTTGCGTGGATCACCCGGCGACTGATATTGAGCGGTGGTTTTCAGTCTCCTGATCCGGATTTCGACGATGCCGCACAAGTTCAATGCCGATCGGCGGGACAAGATTGCCAAGCAGAAATATCAAGTGACGAATTGGCCGGCATATAATGAAAGCCTGCGTCAACGTGGTGATTTGACCATCTGGGTGAAGGATGAGGCCCTGTCTTTATGGACGGCGCGGAGGCGGACATCGCGGGGTGGTCAGCCGAAATACTCGGATCTGGCGATTACGTTGTGCTTGACCCTGCGCGTCGTCTACGGGCTGGCGCTACGCCAGACCCAAGGCTTGATGCGCAGTGTCGCGGCGCTGATGGGGTTCGATATTGCCGTGCCTG
>NZ_ATTQ01000045.1 GCF_000419765.1 Rhizobium mongolense USDA 1844
GAGTCGCTCGAACGGGCGATGCCGTCGCTACAGGAACTTGGCCTTGCGCCGGGTGCATCACCTGCCCGAATCAGGTTCACCACTGATCTCGAAGAAGCGCTTGAAGGTAGCCAATTTGTTCAAGAGAGCGCGACTGAGGATGTAAATGCAAAGACCGGACTTATCGCGCAGATAGATGCCCTTACACCAGTGGATGCAGTCATCGCGTCGAGTTCGTCAGGTTTTCTCGCGACGGATTTGAGGCGAGAGGCGCGACATGGGGAGCGGATCATCATCGGCCATCCCTTCAATCCTCCCTATCTGGTCCCGCTGGTGGAAGTGGCCGGTGGAGATGTGGCCGCGCAAGCGATCGCCACAGCAACGCAATTTTATCAGAAGACCGGCTGCGAAGTGGTTGAACTGAAGCGCGAGATTGACGGCTACATCGGCAACAGGATTCAGTTTGCCGTGTTCCGCGAAATTCTCTACCTGCTTTCGCAAGGTGTAGCCGATCTTGAAGCAATTGATAGAGCGATCGTGGCCGGTCCGGCCATCCGCTGGGCGGTAATGGGCCCGTCGTCCGTCTTTTATCTCGGCGCTCGCGATCCTTCCCTTTATCAGGAATTCGTCGATCTACTCGCCCATGAGATGGAGAGCGGCTACACGGCACCAGCGACATTCACACCGGATAAGGCTCTTATGAATGCCTATGCCGACGAGGTCTGCCGTGGAATCGGCGCAAATGGTCAGGACGACCTGATCGCACTCCGTGACGAAGGTGTCGCCAAGATCAGAGTCCTTCTTGATAGTCTCAGAAAGCACAAGGCTTGTGCACACTGAATAAGCATTCACCGAGCGCCGCAGGTTTGGGCTTTGAAGCATTAGCTCGATTGCTCGGAAGCCACTCCATGCGCGCGTGGTTTGGACCGCCACCACATAGCGTACAGGAGAAGAAACCACACGATTGGCAAAAGCATCAAAAGTGAGGCCACCGCTGCAATGGTCGGGTCCAACTGGTGTCGCATGTTTTGCCACATTTTCAATGGCAGAGTTCGAATTGAGAGACCTCCGATCAGCGATGTAATCACGACCTCGTCGAAAGAATGGAGGAACGCAAACACGGCGCCGCCAATAATGCCGGGGCGGATCAGTGGCAAAGTCACACGCGCAAATGTCTGCAGTGGGTTTGCTCGCATGCTTCTTGCAGCATCCTCTAGCCGCCGGTCAAAGTTGGCCAGTGTCGCTGAAACGATAACCACCACATACCCTATGGCACCAATACTGTGCGCCAACACGATCCCAGTCTCCGTGCCGATCAATCCTAGTTTCACAAGCCCCAGATAGGTTCCTATGCCAACAACTATGACCGGAAACGTTATTGGCGCCAGGACCGCCATGGTAAGGGCGCTACGCATCCCGGGACCCGAGCGACTGATACCATAGGCAGCCAGCGTGCCGGCGAAGGTAGACAAGGCGGCGACCACAAGTCCAATCTCAATACTCGTCATCATCGCATCGTACCAAGAAGGGTTGCCGAAGAACGATACATACCATTGTAGTGACAACGAGGATGGTGGAAATTCCAAGAATGTGCCTGGGCTGAAGGACATCGCTATGACCACAACGCCGGGAAACAGCAAGAAAAACATGATGGCGACGAGAAAGGATATTCCGGAGTACTTGAGCCGATCGTCGCCCCCAGATGCTTTGTAAAGCTCTGCTAACCAGCGCTTTGCTCGATACGGGGCGGCAATTTCACGTAGAAAGTGTCTTGGCAGAATTGCAGCGACAATTCGCCCACCTCGTCCTACCCTCTGCGACTTAGACAGACCGTCCGGCGAACCGGAGAGGTCCATACCAACAAAGAAAATCACCACCAACGCGATTGCGAGCAGAATAAATGAGGATGCTGCGGTTGGTCCCAAGTTTAGAGACGCCTTGACCTGGGCAGCAATGAACGTTGAGAGCATCGCATCCCCAAGCCCCCCGAG
Source organism: Rhizobium mongolense USDA 1844 (assembly GCF_000419765.1). Lineage (GTDB taxonomy): Bacteria > Pseudomonadota > Alphaproteobacteria > Rhizobiales > Rhizobiaceae > Rhizobium > Rhizobium mongolense. The sequence continues at coordinate 1,971 of NZ_ATTQ01000045.1, forward strand.
CGCGGCGGGAGTTACATAGAACCCGAGGCACAGCACAAACACCAGCACACAGCCGCTACGCACACCCGGAAGGCTTAGTGGCACAAAAACACGCCAGAATGCTGTTCCTGGGCGTGCTCCCATGCTTCGTGCAGCCGCCATCAAAGATTTGTTTGTGCCCATCATCACACTGATCAAGGGCAAAATCATGATAGGCAGCATCATATGAACGATACCGATATACACGGCCGCGCGATTGTAAATGAGCTGGAGGGGAGTTGAAATCAATCCTAGCTCAATCAACATATTATTTACGAGCCCACGATCGCCCAAGATTACGATCCAAGCGTATGTGCGTGCGAGGAAGCTCGTCAGATACGATATCATGACGAACGTGATAAGCATTGCACGGATTTGCTTAGATGCCGACGTTATTAGGTAGGCTGTCGGATAACCTAACAGAAGGCACAGGACAGTCGAGATGAGACTTATCTCGATCGTCTGGATCAGAACCTTAATATTCGCAGGTCGACTGAAGAAAGCTTCATAGTTTGAAAACGAGAATATCGGCGCATTAACACTCGACAAGAATAGCAGCACCATTGGCACGCCGAATACTACGAGCAGAATCGAAAACGCGGGAACCGTAAGTCCTAGAGGGAAACGTCCAAGTTTAGAAAAGTTAAGCATTCACGCAGCCCCGCCGTTGGTTTCGGTCGCAACGAGCCGCACATCGGATCGTAGCCAATCCAGGCGTACTTGTTCGCCAGGCCGGAACACCTGCTGATCTGATGCAACATGTTCTCTCACAACCAACGTGCTATCGCCGACTTTAACGTTGTATTTCCGCAATGCACCTGCGTAGATCACTTCGGCAACGATACCGTTCGCATGTTGGCGCTGGTGCGCATCGGCTAGTGTCGGTGTGTCCGGCACGGCTATGCGGATACGCTCCGGGCGGATCATTGGCATCATGCCGGAGGGCCTGGCGCCATTGGGCGGGGCTATCACACTCTGTAGGAAGTTGGCCTCTCCCAGGAAGTTTGCCACGAAGAGGGATCGGGGCCGATCGTACAGGCCTTCGGGAGTGTCGATTTGCTCGATCGAGCCCCCTCGCATAACGATTATTCGGTCGGAGAGCGTCAGAGCTTCTTCTTGATCATGCGTTACGCAGACCGTGGTGATCCCAAACTCTTTGTGAAGACTCTTGATTTCGCTCTGCATTTGTTCGCGCAGGTTGCGATCGAGAGCGCCCAGTGGCTCGTCCAATAGCAAAACCGGTGGGTCCGCGATTAGTGCCCTAGCCAGAGCCACCCGTTGCTGCTGCCCGCCGCTGAGCTGTGAGGGCATGCGATCACCGAAGTCGCCCAAGTACACGCGCGCGAGCAAATTTGCGACGCGTTCTGCCCTTTCCGCCGCCTTCACTCCACGCATTTCAAGTGGGAATTCGAGATTCCGGCGAACTGAAAGATGAGGAAATAATGCGTAGCTCTGGAAAACAATGCCTTGATCGCGACGATAAGACGGGACGGAAGCAACAGATTTGCCGGCCACGAGAATGTCACCCTGAGTCGGCGAGATAAATCCTGCGAGCAGCATCAGTGCGGTGGTTTTCCCCGAGCCACTCGGACCCAGGATCGTGAGAAACTCTCCACGGCTCACGGTAAGTGACAGTTCCTTTACAGCGGCAACGCCGCCATACATCTTGGTCACGTTACGGAATTCAATTTGAGGGGGGGCGGACAGCTGGCTCACCGTGTCCCCTTGGTATCGCGGATCGCCCGCAATTGTTGCAGCATGGATCATTGACGAAGTCTCCGGCCCGGTCTCTTGCGCATTGCCGCAGATACCTGAGCGCATCAAAAGTGGCGTAGGACTACAAATGCGGGTGCCGCCAAAGTAGCCGACCGCACCCGCCTCAAGCGCTGGAATGGTTCTACTGGAGAATCCACTCATTCCATCGTTGGATGAGACGCTCGATATTCGAAGTCCCATCTGGCCCAACTTCGGCATACCACTTCAGATTGACGCGCACACTGTCGCGCAAGTTGTCGGGATGGCTCGCAAGTTTCTGACCCAGCTCCTTGGGCATATGGTTATATGCGTTGAGGTTCGTAGGTCCAAACGCTATCAGATTTGCGAACGCCGCCTGCCTCTCGGCTCTGCTTGCGAACTCAATAAATCTCTGCGCATTCGATGCGTTCGGGCTACCTTTCGGGATGACCCAGCTGTCCCAGGTGTACTTCGACAGCTTGCGATTTATTCGGATGGGGGTGCCTTGGTCGATGAGCAAGTTCGCTCGGCCGTCGTAACAATTGGCCAGATCTACCGTCTTGTCATGCAACATTTGCTGTATTTCAGACCCGCTTCCCCACCACTTGCGAATGTGAGGCTTGATCTTGTCAAGACTGGAAAAGACACGGTCGAGGTCCAGAGGATAAAGCGCGTCAGGCGCCACGCCGTCAGCGAGGAGTGCTTCCTCCCAAGGACCTTCGGACCCCCATTGACCCGCGACGAGCGAGCGAGCCCCGGGAAACTTTTCAACATCCCAGAAATCTGACCACGTCTTTGGTTCAGCGACGTTGCTGCCGTACTTTTCGGTACTGTAGATCATGACATAAGCATATACAAACGTTCCTACGCTGTGCGGGTCCCGCGCAAAATCTGCGATGGCAGACAGTTCACTGTCCTTCCAGATCGAGTAGTCAATTTTCTCGATTACGCTCTTGTTCGCCAGGTCGATTGCTTCACTGTAGGGTAACGCACCCAGATCTACCGACACGCTGTTCGTTGTCACCATTAGTTCAATCTGGGACTTGTCGATTTGATCGGTGACCGCATTCACCTTGATACCCGTTTCGGCTTCGAACGGCTTAGTAAACGCCTCGATCATGGCATTACCCGTATCTCCGCCATAAACCATCACGCGGAGCTCTCCCGGAGACTGCGCAAAGGCGCGGCCACTTGGTGTTGCGAAGGTTCCGGCGGCAATTGCCAGTGAACCAGTTTGAAGAAAACGCCTGCGATTTATGATAATGCTCATTGTTCCCTCTCGTCTTCGTTGGTGGTTTAGGTGCGGCGAATATCGTCGGCGAGCGCTCAGGTAGAAAGAACCGTCTCTACCAGGTTGACCCAATAGGCTATGCCATAGGGGATCGCATCATCGTTGAAGTCATAGGCGGGATTGTGCAAAGCGGCGGTGGAGCCGTTACCGAGAAACATGTAACAGCCGGGCCGTGCCTCAAGCATGTACGCAAAATCCTCAGAGCCCATAACGGGTGCCAGCTTGTCATTTACAGCAGCAGATTCGACGGCGGCTCTTGCAGCCTTGAGTGCGAGTTCCGTCTGGATGGTAGAATTAAACGTCACAGGATCCTGCCGGCGATACCGTAGCTCTGTACTTCCGCCAAATGCAGCAGCAATCCTTTGAGCGGTGGAGTCGATCTGCCGCTGCGCAAAATCTCTAAGTTCGGACGAAAGGGTGCGAACGGTCCCGGAAACCGTCACGTGCTCCGGTATAATATTGTAGGCCGCTCCGGCACTAAGTTTGGTGACCGAAACTACCAGAGATTCCAACGGGTCTGTGCCCCGCGAGACGAGTGTCTGGAGACCAAGTAAAACGTGAGCTGTAATGACAATCGGATCAATGCATCTATGCGGCTCAGCCGCATGCCCACCCTTGCCCTTCACGATCAAGTCGAATTCGTCCAGCGCTGCCATGAAGGGGCCATAGCATGTACCGTAGTCTCCGACGGCCATTCCAGGTTCGTTGTGCAAACCGAACACGCTGGATATGTTGTACCGGTCCATGATTCCGTCTTGAACCATCCATAGCCCGCCGAGAGCCCCCTCTTCTGCCGGCTGGAAGATCAGTGCAACCCTTCCTTTGAAATTGCGGGTAGTGGCAAGGTGCTTGGCGGCGCCAAGCAGCATCGCCATATGCCCGTCGTGGCCGCAACCATGCATTTTGCCATAATGTGTCGATGCCCAGGGTTTGCTCGATTGTTCGACAATCGGCAATGCATCCATGTCGGCCCTTAGCCCAATAGTCTCTCCAGAGGCACCGCTCCCCTCAACTAACGCAATTATCCCGGTTTTTGCGACGCCTTCTTCAATATGGTCTATACCGAAAGAGCGTAACTTCGCCGCCACGAACGCGGCTGTGTCGTACAGATCATAGTCCAACTCCGGAATGCGGTGTAGATGGCGGCGCCACTGCGTCACCTCGTCTTTGAGGTATTTAAAGGCTTCGTTGGAGCGCATTAGGAATTTACTGTCCTGAACGTATGTGTTAGCGGATGTCGCATCGGTTTGCCGGATTCGAAACGGATGCAGATACGGCTGTGAGCTGTAAGGCTTCATCGATAGGCGACCGGGTAGGGGCATCGAAACTAGCGGGTAAAGCGGTCATCGCGGACGAGGCGGAGTACAAGGCATCAGTTGCGCACGCGGCACAATGTCAGTTGGGGTTGCTCTTCGTTGTCCAGCGCTGGCGACGACTTGTGAAATTGCTGATTTCTCTGCTGCCATAGACCTCCTCCCGGTCCTAATGAACTGCGGATGCGCAAATTGTCTGTTCCTGCGTGTCGCCTCCAATCGACGCCAGGCCGCCGCTGTTCCCATTTTCTTAATCGTCGATTAGTGCGAGCGGACACGCAATTGAACTTTTGCGCCGCACTTGTGAATAATAGTAACGTTAGAGGCGGCAAGCGAGGACAGGACCTGGGGCGGACTTTGGAGACGGAAGTCAGGACCTTACCCGAATCGCGCGTCCTTATGTGAGCAATACTCACGGGACGAATAGACGATTCACTTGTCTATGAGGTTTCGCATGTTTCTTTTGATGAGCTCTAAAGCGCGTGTTCCGCTCTCGATGGTTACGAAGCAAGATCGAACGTTTTCTTAAATCAAGTAGAAGAGCGGCTTGCCGCAACAAGCTGGTCCGTGCTTTAGATTTAACCTGTGGCGATACTAGATCCCGACCGACGTCGGCGAATGTAGATCCACCCTGATAATCGCTTTCCTGCAGGAGGTGCTGCATGGCTGATCCGACGACCACAATACCGCTCACCGGGATTTCTTTTCCGATATCCGAGTATAAGCGCCGCCAGGACAAGGTCCTCGAAGCAGTGCGAAGAGCGGAGCTCGATGCGCTGTTGGTGACAGCGCACGTTCACCTTGAGTATCTCTCTGGTTACAACGGCATGGGCGGCTATTTCGCTCCGTTCCCCCTTATTCTTGTGCCTGGGCGCTCGCCGGTCTTCGCCGTGCGAGAATATGAAGTCGAAGCTGTGATTGCGGAAAGCTGCGTGGGCGAGGTCTTTCCCTACACTCAGGAAAAAGATTTCGCTAAAGTATGCGGCGAAATCCTGCGGCGTTTCGGCGTGCAGGCAGGAAAGGTCGGGTTCGAACTCGGCTGTTGGAACTTGGCTCCCGCCGATCTGATGGCTCTGCAGGCGCAGCTACCGGAAATGAAAGTCGTCGATGCTACCCGGATTGTCCCGACAGCGGCCGCGGTGCTGAGCGACCTGGAACTTGAAGCGATGCGCGCCTCGATGGCAACGACCGATCTGGCGGTCCGGACATTCCAAAACTCGTTGACGGAAGGGGTAACAGAGGTTGAAGTGTACGCAGCCATTAAGAAGCAGGTTAAGGAAGCCGGTGGTGAATTGAACGACTTTTGCTCCCTGACCTTCGGTGATCGGGTGCGCCTGGCGCATGGCGCACCCGCAAGATATCCTCTCCACAAAAACCAGCCTGCGGTCATCGAAGTCGGCGGTGCGAGCGGAAATTATTCCGCAGGGCTGGTTCGTGCGGGCGTGCTTGGCCGAAACCCGGAAGCAGAATCTATATACGAACTCTCGCTCGAAGCACTAGAAGCTGCAATCGCGGTTATCAAGCCAGGTGTGACCGCAGGAAGTGTGGACGCAGCCGCTCGGGATGTGATTGCGCGGTCTGGCAGGCACCGAGCATTCCGGCATCGCACCGGTTATCAGACGGGTCTTCGGTGGTCTGAACGAGGAGGCTTGAGCCTAGAGCCGGACTCGAAGGAGATAGTGCAGCTACGAATGACCCTGCATATGCCGATGTTTCTCTTTAGTCAGACCGGCTACATCTTCGGCGTTAGTGAACAGGTTTTAGTGACTGAGAGAGGCGCGGAGGTGCTCAGCAGCACGCCGCGATCCCTTCACTTCGCATAGCTCAACCTTTTCGGAATCGGTGTGCGGCGAACATCACGAGCTTGCCGCCGACACCAGAACAAAAGAGTGCTCAAATCGCTTCCCCCGTTGAGCGGAAAAACCCTATTGAGGTTTTCAATCTCGACGCCGGGTTTGCGCTGAGAACTGTCTGTCAACATCCAGCTGAGAGTTCAAATTTCGATGAAAACCAAAGGCCCAATCGGTATCCTATGCCTAGATGAACCCGCTTCTGAAAGCCCGGCTCGGACTTGGGGCGAGCATCCCAAAGACTTCACTGTCGGCATGATCAGGCAGACAGTGGCAGGTGTTTCGGTCCCTGACATTATTAATAAGCGCGACCACGTACGTCGAGCATATGTCGACGCTGCACTCGCTCTAAAAGACCAAGGATGTTCGGTCATCAGCAGCAACTGCGGTTACTCAATCCTTTACCAAAGAGACGTATGCACTGTGGCGCAAGTTCCGACGTTGTTGTCGAGCCTTCAGATTCTCCCGGCTGTTGCTGCCGCATACCCGCCGGACTACCGAATCGGGATAATCTGCTACGACGCGACGTGTTTGTCGGACGAGCACCTCCACGCAAGTTGGCCCAATTTGGATAGGTCACGTTTAGCGATTATCGGCGTCGAAGGTAGTGAAGCTTGGCACAAGAGCAATTCTTCTGACGCGGTCTACGATTGGGATCTGTTTGGAGAGGCAATCTATCATCGAGTCGAGACTTTACGGCGTTTGGAACCTCTGCTTGGAGCCGTTATTGTGGAATGCTGCGCATTCGGGTCTTTTGTCCCGATGATCAGGGAAAAATTGGGCGTTCCAACGATCGACATCTATGATGTCGCTAAACCGCTTTTAGGGGGTCACATCTTGCATAACTGCTGAGTGCTGGCACAGCGCAGCAGACTGCGGCGATGGCTGAGAGATCCGAAGCCGCTTGCCACTCGGGAGCAAAGCGGCGAAATTGCTGCAACTGATTGGCCCAGTTCGACCTTGGTGAGAAAGCGTCAGCAACGGATTGCCTAAGCCGGCTGGAGGGGCGCTCAGGCTGCAGAATCCTTAACTTTCGATCGGAAATGCGAATCCTGCTTTAACGCGATCCATCACCACCATTGTCTTGAACCCCTTGATGTCGTTGTTCTCGTAGAAGAAGCGCCGCGTGAACTGTTCGTAGTCTTCCATGTCCTTTGCAGTGACCACGAGGAGGAAATCTGCCTCGCCAGTCACATAGTATCCGGTCATGACCTCGCGTGTGTTCCTGATTGCCGACTTGAAGCGATCGATGATGTCAGCTCGCTCGCGCTCAAGCGACACCAGAACCACGACGGTGACCTGTCGGCCCACAGCCTTCGGGGACACGATCGAGACGTCGGCTTCGATGACGCCTTCGGCGCGCAAACGCTTGAGGCGGCGCTGGCAGGCAGTCGGGGAGAGGTTTGCGCGCTCGGCAAGCTCCTCGGACGTGAGCCTGTTGTTCTTTTGGACGGCATTCAGAAGCGCAATGTCGGCGCGGTCGAGTTCCATGGCTGAAGAATCCTGCAATAAATTTTGAACTGCGCAGGATTTCTGCATAGAGCGCATCGTAATCACCGTCAACCTGCATCGGTTTGGCTGCACATTGACGCCGTCGAATTGAGGTGCGGACGTCCGACTGAAGCGCATAACGCTGCTTTCCTTGTTCGCCGCAAAAGATCATCGCGCTACGGAAGGGGCTTACAGTGACCATCAACGCCGAGAAGGACCGCAACACGGTCCTGCATCCGTTCACGCAGCTTAAGGACTTTGCGATGGGGAAGCTTGGTGAGCCGACGATCGTGGAGAGGGGAAAGGGGATCCGCATCCAGGACGCCCACGGCAACCAGCTGATCGACGGCTTTGCCGGCGTCTACTGCGTCAACGTCGGCTATGGCCGCACTGAAGTGGCCGAAGCGATCTCGCGCCAGGCCTATCGTCTTGCCTATTATCACTCCTATGCCGCACACACGACCGACGAGCTCGCGATCCTGTCGGATCGACTAGTGAAGATGGCGCCAGGCAAGATGAGCAAGGTGTTCTACGGCATGTCCGGTTCGGACGCCAATGAGGCCCAGGCCAAGCTTGGCTGGTACTACAACAACCTGCGTGGAAAGCCGACCAAGAAGAAGATCATCTCGCGTGAGCGGGGCTATCACGGCTGCAGCGTCGTCTCCGGCTCGATGACGGGCTCATGATCACATGGACCTGCCGCTGCCGCAGATCGACCATACCGGCGTTCCGCATCACTACTGGGGTGCAAACCCGGGCGAAACGGAACGGGAATTCTCCGCCCGCCGCGCCGCCGAGCTCGACAAGATGATCGAGACGCTCGGCCCGGACAATGTCGGCGCCTTCATCGCCGAGCCGGTTCTCGGCACGGGTGGCATCACGCCGCCGCCGGAAGGCTATTGGGAAGCGATCCAGGCGGTGCTGAAGAAGCACGACGTCCTCTTGGTCGCCGACGAAGTGATCACCGGCTTCGGCCGTACCGGCTCCATGTTCGGCTCGCTCGAAAGCCGTCGCGACGCTTTTGCCGAGACCATCGTCCGCGAAGCCGGCAAGACGATCGTTCAGGCACGCATGGAAGTCAGCCGTTGCGTCAACACGCTGAAGCTTTCGGTGGAAGAAGCAAAGCGCAACGCCGGTGAGATCGTGCCCTTCGATGCCTATACGGGATCAGAACAGCGCCAGGGCTGGTTCACGCGTGAGCCACTCGGCATCATCACCGCGATCACCCCATACAACGACCCGCTCAACTTGGTGGCTCATAAGCTCGGTCCGGCGATTGCGGGTGGTAACGCCATCCTGCTGAAACCGTCGAATTTGACGCCATTCTCCGCAATTAATCTTGTCGAAGCACTTTTGGAAGCCGGCTTACCTCATGAAGTCATCACCATCGTTCACGGCGACAGAGAGCTGGTGACTGCCATGATCACCGCACGAGAGGTCCCATGGTCTCGTTTACCGGCGGCCACCGGGGAGGCGATCAGCCGCGCGGCGGGCTTGAAGAAGCTCGCCATGGAGCTCGGCGGCAATGCGCCTGTGATCGTCATGAATGACTGCGACTTCAATAAGGCGGTCGAAGGTTGCGTCTCCGGTGCCTTTTGGGCTGCGGGCCAGAACTGCATCGGTGCGCAGCGCATCCTGATCCAGGCCGAGCTTTACGACCGTTTCCGCGAGGCCTTTGTTGCAGCAACACAGAAGCTCAAGGCGGGTGATCCCCTGCAGGAGGACACCGACGTCGGGCCGATGATCTCCAAACAGGTGGCGGAACGCACCGAGGCAGCTGTCACGGAGGCTATCAAAGCAGGCGCGAAGCTGCTTTGCGGCAACCATCGCGAAGGGTCACTGTATCACCCGACGGTTCTTGCAGGCACACCGGTGACCCGCCGGCTGTGGCATGAGGAAGTGTTTGCGCCGGTGGTCATGCTTGCGCCCTTCCACACGCTCGATGAAGCGATCGAGATGGCCAATGATCCCGACTACAGCCTGCATGCAGGCATCTTCACCAGCGATCTCAATGTTGCGCTCGAGGCTGCAAACAGGATCGAAGCGGGTGATGATCAACGACTCCTCCGACTATCGTTTCGACGCCATGCCCTTCGGCGGCTTCAAATACGGAAGCATGGGCCGCGAAAGCGTGCGCTTCGCCTATGAGGACATGACCCAGCCAAAGGTCGTCTGCATCAATCGGGGGTGAGCCCCGCTGGTTGGAAGGTGATGTATAAATTAACGGGATCCGGCGCCCGCAAAATAGGCCAAACGCAAGGGCTTTGTCGGGTGTTGGAGACATCAAGCCCTTTGAGGTAATCATGTCTAACGAGACGCGTATCGAACACGATCCGCTGGGCCCTGTGAGCGCGCCCTCGGACCGCTACTACGGCGCACAGACCGCCAGAGCGCTGGAGAATTTCCCGATTTCGGGGGATCCCCATCAACAGCATGCCGTTTGTCATCCAGGCTCTGGCTCGAAAGGATACCGGCAGACCGAGCGTTATGACACAAGGCGAGTATCTGTTCATCACGAGGAGGGAACAATGTCCATGGTTGATATCGGCGCAATTCAGGATGCGCACAGCCGCATAAAGGAACACATCAACTCGACGCCATTCGTAGGCTCACCGACGCTTTCGGCAATCTGCGGGGCACCTATCATTCTTAAGTCCGAGCATCTACAAACCACAGGTAGTTTCAAAATCCGCGGGGCGACAAACGCCATCTTGAGTCTCTCTGAAGCGGAACGCGCTCGCGGGGTTATCGCCGTTTCGACCGGCAATCATGGCCGCGCTTTGGCTCATACTGCCCGAGCCGTGGGCTCCAAAGCGACGATTTGCATGTCGAGGCTGGTTCCCGAAAACAAGGTTTCCGAGATCCGACGGCTTGGCGCCGATGTGCGGATAATCGGAAATTCACAGGATGAGGCCCAAGAGGAAGTCGAACGTCTCGTGCTCGACAAAGGGCGCATTCTGCTTCCGCCATTTGATCATTCCGACATCATTGCCGGACAGGGAACAATAGGCATCGAGATCGTCGAAGCGATACCGGATGTTGCCACTGTTCTTATCCCAGTTTCGGGTGGTGGACTGGCCGCCGGCATAGCTGCAGCCGTCAAGACCTTCCGGCCCCATGCGAGGGTCATTGGGGTCAGCATGGAACGAGGGGCGGCAATGAAGGCCAGCCTTGATGCTGGCCAACCTGTTCTCGTGGAGGAACTCCGCACGCTTGCTGACGCGCTCGGGGGAGGTATCGGCCTCGACAACAAACTGACCTTCTCCATGTGCCAAACTCTGCTGGATGATTTCGTACTACTCAGCGAAAGTGAGATCGCTGCTGGTATCCGTCACGCTTACGACAAAGAACGCGAAATCCTTGAAGGCTCGGGTGTAGTTGGAATCGCGGCGCTGCTCGCGGGTAAGGTCGCTGGATTGCATGGGCCGACTGCGGTTGTGCTTACAGGACGCAACATCGACATGGAACTGCATCGCCGGATCATATGTGGGATGAACAATTCGCTTGAGGGAGAGAAATAATGCCGTTGATCAAAATACTGGCAGAGCGCGAGCTCAGACAATCCGTACCGCTTGACCAAGCTGCCGTGCAATGCGTCGAGGATGCATTCCATTCCCTTGCGACGAAAACCGTCGCAATGCCGCCCATCCTACGTCTCGACATAAAAGACCATCGGGGTGAGGTTGATGTCAAAACGGCGTACGTCCAAGGCCTCGATGCCTTTGCCGTGAAGATCAGCCCCGGTTTCTTTGATAATCCAAAGCTCGGCCTCCCGAGTACGAATGGCTTGATGGTGCTGCTCTCCAGTAAGACCGGTTTGCTCCAAGCACTCTTGCTCGACAACGGCTATTTGACGAATGTTCGCACCGCGGCTGCAGGTGCGGTGGCAGCAAAGTATCTTGCACGAAAAGACGCTTCCGTGGCCGCAATCCTGGGTGCTGGAATTCAGGCAAGACTGCAGTTGCAAGCGCTCACGCTGGTCCGGCCCATTCGTCAGGCTCGCATTTGGGCGCGCAGTACGGCAAAGGCTGAAGACCTTGCGCGCGAGCTCTCTGAAGAGCTTGGAATCCCTGTGAACGCGTGCGCGGATCCGATGGAAGCTGTCGCTGGCTCAGATATCGTCGTCACGACGACGCCGGCCGACCAACCGATTTTGAGTTCGAGTTGGCTTGAACCGGGACAGCACATCACTGCTATGGGATCAGACGCCGAACACAAAAATGAGCTGGATCCGAATGCGATTGTCCAAGCGGATCTCTATGTCGCCGACAGCCTCAAGCAGACGCGCGCACTTGGTGAACTACATCACGCAATCTCGGCCGCTATAGTCGCAGCCGACGCAAGCTTCCCAGAACTCGGTGAGATTATCGCTGGAAGAATTGTGGGCCGTTCGAACGACAGACAGATCACAATCGCCGATCTAACTGGTACTGGTATCCAGGACACTGCTATTGCGTCGCTCGCCTTGGAGCGAGCAGAGGCCACAGGGACTGGATCATCGTTCGAAAGCTGAGCACGGCGAAATCATCGACGGCCCCACGGCTGACGACTATGAAAAGGATCTCGGGCGAACCTTGAAAGCCTCCGGATCCGGATGATGTCGGGCAGTTGCTGCGCGCCCCCGGTGCGACGCCACTACATCCCGAGGGCCGATGGGCCCGGCGACCTCTGGACATCCCGACCTTCGAGCATAAGGTGGCGCAACTGGCAACCGTGATGCTGCTGGAACCGATCTACGAGGAGGACTTTCTGGACTGCTCGCTCGGGTTCCGGCCGGACGGTCGGCGCATGACGCCATCCGCATATTGCGCGACGGCATTATGGACACTGGCCAGCGATGGATGATCGACGCGGATTTCGCGAAGTATTTCGACAGCATCGACCACGGGCATCTGCGCAGCCTCCTCGACCTGAGGATCAGAGACGGCGTCATCAGACGCATGATTGACAAGTGGTTGAACGCGGGGGTGCTGAGCCGGATCGGTGGCGAAGCCCCGCCTAAAACGGAGGTGCCAGATGGTGCGGTACGCCGATGACTGTGTGCCACGAACGCATCGACAGCAATGGAGGTGCGGAACTGCACGAGAGATGAGGGTAGGTCCCTCGGAGCCGGCCGTCAGGGGCAGGCTCCAAACCACCGCAAGCTGCGACGGTAAAGAGCCGTGGTGGTGAGCGTTGCGGAAAAGGCGGGACTTGATCCCGTCAGGTAAGGCTCAGAGAGACGAGCGAAAGCGAACCGCTGATGAAGTGTCGAAAGCGTATGGAGGATGTCGAAACCGGGGGGAAGTCGTTAACCCGGGATCAGTCTGGGGGACGGCCTGATTGCTGCCCAGACGGCATCCGGCATGAAGGCGGCGTGACTCTGGGGCAGGCTCTCGTGTGGAACGTGGGAACCTGTCGCCCCGATGCGAAGGGAGAAATCCAAGTAGGTGGCCCCTACGAGGGTGAGAGTACCGATGCGGGGCACAGGGACGGAGCAACCCGTAGTAGTGACGAAGGCGCTGTAATGGGGCCGGAGCGAAGGGGTTGCATTGTTCAGCTCTGGACGGAGGTCAACCGGCAACGGGAGGAACCTCATGGATAGAGCGAAGCAATATGACATTCCGAAACGGGAGGTGTGGGAAGCCTACAAAAGAGTTAGAGCCAACCAAGGTGCGGCTGGCGTGGATGGCCAAACGATTGCGGACTTTGAGGCTGATCTCTCGAACAACCTCTACAAGCTCTGGAATCGGATGTCGTCCGGCAGTTACTTTCCGCCGCCGGTGCGACGGGTCGACATACCGAAGGCGATGGCAAGACGCGGCCGCTGGGAATTCCCACAGTTGCCGATCGCGTCGCCCAAATGGTGGTCAAACGGTTCCTGGAACCTCTTTTGGAGCCTCAGTTCCACAGGGATTCCTACGGATACCGGCCCGGAAAATCGGCACTCGATGCGGTCGGTATGGCGCGGCAGCGATGTTGGCGCCATGCCTGGGTTCTTGATCTTGATATCAGGGCCCTCTTCGACAGCATAGACACGAATCTGCTCATGCGGGCGGTGCGCAAGCACACGGATTGCCCGTGGGTGCTGATGTACATCGAGAGATGGCTGAAAGCGCCGGTGCAGATGGCGGACGGGAGCCTTATCGGCCGAGACAGAGGGACGCCGCAGGGTGGGGTGATTAGCCCTGTCCTGGCTAACCTCTTTCTCCACTATGCGTTCGACATGTGGATGCAGCGGAACCATCCGGACATCCCGTTCGAGCGCTATGCCGATGATGCTATTTGCCATTGCCAAACCGAAGAACAGGCAGTGGCGCTGCGCGACGCTCTTGAAAAGAGGTTCGCAGACTGCGGGCTGACGCTACATCCCGAAAAGACGAAGATCGTCTACTGCAAGGATGATGATCGACGCGGAAGCCATTCCAACCACAAGTTCGACTTCCTCGGCTATACTTTCAGGCCGAGGCTGGCGCGCCGAAGGGGCGGAAAGGTGGGCGTCTCGTTTAGCCCAGCGGCCAGTGACAAAGCTCTCAAGATAATCCGCCAGACGGTCCGCGGCTGGTCCCTCCATGAACGGAGTGACAAGGCCTTGGACGATCTGGCGCGGATGTTCAATATGCACATCCGTGGCTGGATTAACTACTACGGGCGGTTCTACCCGTCGGCGCTCTACCCGACGCTGAGGCACATCGACGTCTCTCTGGCGCGATGGGCAAATCGGAAATTCAAGTCCATGCGTAGGCACAGAAGGCGAGCTGTCCAATGGCTGGAGCGTATCGCGCGCCGGCAGACACGGCTGTTTGCTCACTGGAGCTTGCTCTTCGGGCGCGGCCGAACAATGGGAGCCGTATGACGCGAGAGTGTCACGTACGGTTCTACGAGAGCGCGGAGGTGCAAATCCTCCGCGCCACTCACCTCGTCATGAGCATCGAGGATCACTTGGACGGTCGGCGCATGCTCGCCGTGCTGGGCTCGCTTCGCAATCGGAGCGAGATGCACCATCAACCCGGACATGAGAATTCGCCCCTTCGAATGCTAATCCACATGCCGTGTGCCGATTATATCCTGGAGCGCGTCAGGGAGGGTGAAAGGATCTTCGCCGACGAAACCACCTTACCCACTCTTGCGCCCGGTTCGGGGAAAACGACGAAGGCCTAGCTTCGGGCTTATGCTCGCGACGATAAACCCTATGGCGGAACCAGTCCGCCGGTGGTGGCCTATCGATTTGAGGACAGCAGGGGAGCTGATGCGTGGCGCGTCATCTTGCCGGATTCAGCGGTATCCTGCAGGTGGACGGCTACTCGGCCTATACCAATCTCGCCAAGACGCGTGCCAAAGCCGGCGGAGAAAGTTGAAACTAGTGGCACTCGTTGCCGGGTGCCGCCAATGCAGGCGCCGGAACGGAAGTCCACATAGCGCGTCTTGTCGGGATGGAGTCGGAGCCCGTACCGCTCGCGGCGACAGGTTTCATCGATCTTGTCAATTTCCCACGGCATGCAGCAGCAGGATCGACGTCCACTCTATTCGTCAGCCCCTAACCCATGGACGCGGCGCGGAACGCCGCCATCGCGCAAGAGAGGGCGGCCTCGGATGAGCGTTGCGATTGTCCGAAATACAAGGGTTTCATGCCTCCCGTGACCTGCGCTGTCGGCATGTGAAGACTGGCGCGGCTACTAACGCAAAGAGGGGCTTGAGCTCGCTCCGGCGAGCGTACCGGACGTGTTCGGCGTCGAACCCGCCACTTTTGCTTGATTCATGCCGCACCGCATGGTGCAAAGGTCCCAAGTCTAGCGTGCATTTGATCAGACTGACAGACGCGGACTCGTCGCAGCGATCATTCGAATTGCATAAATCGCATAGAATACGTATTATAGGTAATTCAATGCGGTGGCTTGGCAATGAAGCAATTCACATTCTCAGACATGAATCGTGCTTCGGGGGAAATCCTCGAAGCGGCTTTGGTCGAACCCGTCACCCTGACAAAGCGCGGGAAGGACAAGCTCGTCATTCTGTCCGCAGAGCAATACCGCAAGCTCATCGGTCGTTCCCACACCGTTGCATACGATCTGATGGATGCTCCAGAAGACATCCACCAGGAACTCATGACCGGTCTTGAGGATATTATCGAGGCCGACAATGCTTGAGCCAGGGCAGATTGTCCGCTTTTTTTACCTCTGGAAGCGCCAAGCGACAGCGGGCGAAGAGTCCGGCCGCAAGGCGAGACCCGTGTGCGTCGTCGTTCGCACCGCGGCAGTGCCGGGAGCTGTGTTTCTGTTTCCCGTCACATCACAACTGCCTGATACGGAGCGGCTTTCTCTTGCCATCAGCCAAATGGAATGCCGTCGCGCAGGGCTGGATTTTCCGTGCTGGCTCATTCTCGACGAGTACAATCGGGTTGAACTCGACAAGGCGTTCGACTTCGAGTCTACCGCGCCGCTTGGCAGTTTTAGTCCTGCCTTCCTCAAGAAAATCGCGCTCACGGTCAAAAATGCCGCCGCAGCCCGAAAGCTCACTGGTATCACGCGTTCCTGATGCTTGACGCCTGCCTCATGGGCTGAGGGGATGGCGCGCGCGGCTTGCAGCCTCGATGCCGACGCGCCTGAATTCCGCCATTCTCGATCCCTTCAATCTTTGCACAAGGCACGCCCACCGCGGTCTCGATGGGGGCATGTCTTGACCGCAGACCGCCTCGCGCTGCTCGGCTCGATCGTCCTCCCGCAACGGCCGGCTCGTTTTCTTCCCCTGACGGAGACCACCCCGCGTGACAAGTCACGCGGGGACCCCGGATCGCCGTCATTCCTCGCGAGACAAGAAAGCCGCTTCCGGCCGCCCTCCATTTCATTACGGCCCTACGGGGGCGGTCCGATCGTCCCCGATCCTTGCGACAGCCATCGAGATCCTATGAGGATGGGCGGTGCCCTGCTTTGATGTGGTGGAGGTTGTTGCCATTTCGAAAAGGAGCAAGACAATGGTGCAAGCGCAGACGATGGATAATGCAGCACACAAGAACCTGAACGCGATCTTCGTTTCTGTAGAGCTGAGCAAGAAGAC
>NZ_ATTQ01000046.1 GCF_000419765.1 Rhizobium mongolense USDA 1844
CGCCGCCGTCAGAGACGTCTTGCCGTGGTCAACGTGGCCGATCGTGCCGATGTTAACGTGCGGCTTGTTGCGCTCAAACTTACTCTTTGCCATTTTCGGCTCTCCATTCTGCTAGTCCCCGAAGGGATCTAATTCTTGTTATCGGTCAATTGGTATTCCGGTCACTTCTGACCGGAATACTTTGCCTGGATTTCAGTTGCGACGTTCGACGGGACCGGCGCGTAGTGATCAAAGGTCATCGTGTACTGAGCGCGGCCCTGCGACATGGAGCGCAAGTTGTCGACGTACTTGAACATGTTCGCCAGCGGAACGTTCGCGTTGATGACGACTGCGATGCCGCGGCTCTCCTGGCCCTGGATCTGACCACGGCGCGAGTTCAGGTCGCCGATGACGTCGCCGACATAGTCTTCCGGCGTCACGACTTCGACCTTCATCATCGGCTCGAGCAACTGAGCGCCGGCCTTCTTTGCGGCCTCGCGGAAGCAAGCGCGGGAGGCGATTTCGAACGCCAGGACCGACGAGTCGACATCGTGGAAGGCACCGTCGATCAGCGTCGCCTTGACGCCGAGCATCGGGAAGCCCGCGAGCGGACCGGAGGTCAAAACGCTTTCGATGCCCTTCTGAACGCCCGGGATGTATTCCTTGGGAACAGCACCGCCGACGATCTTGGACTCGAACTTGAAGTCGTCGCCTTCCGGGTTCGGTTCGAAGATGATCTTGACGCGCGCGAACTGGCCGGTACCACCGGACTGCTTCTTGTGCGTGTAGTCTTCTTCGTGCGTCTTCGTGATGGTTTCGCGGTAGGCAACCTGCGGCGCACCGACGGTCGCTTCAACCTTGAACTCGCGACGCATGCGGTCAACGATGATGTCGAGGTGAAGTTCACCCATGCCGGCGATGATCGTCTGGCCCGATTCCTGGTCCGTCTTCACACGGAAGGACGGGTCTTCGGCAGCCAGGCGGTTGAGCGCGAGGCCCATCTTTTCCTGGTCGCCCTTGGTCTTGGGCTCGATGGCGATCTGGATGACCGGCTCGGGGAATTCCATGCGCTCGAGGATAACCGGCTTCAGCGGATCACACAGCGTATCGCCAGTGGTGGTTTCCTTGAGGCCTGCGAGCGCAACGATGTCGCCGGCGAAGGCTTCTTCGATGTCTTCACGCGAGTTGGAGTGCATCTGCAGCATGCGGCCGACGCGCTCGCGCTTGTCCTTGACCGTGTTCATGACCGACGCGCCCTTCTCGAGCTTGCCGGAATAGATGCGGGCGAAGGTGAGCGAACCGACGAAGGGGTCGTTCATAATCTTGAAGGCGAGCATGGAGAGCGGCTCGGCGTCATCTGGGTGACGCTCGATTTCAGCTTCCGTCTTCACGTCGATACCCTTGATCGCCGGAATGTCGAGCGGCGACGGCAGGTAATCGACGACTGCGTCGAGCAGCGGCTGAACGCCCTTGTTCTTGAAGGCAGTGCCGCAGAACATCGGATGGAACTTGACGTCGATGGTGCCGCGGCGAACGAGCGCGCGGATCTGATCGTTGTCCGGCATGTTGCCTTCGAGGTATGCTTCCATTGCGGCTTCGTCGATCTCAACAACCGTCTCGATCAGCTTTTCGCGATATTCTTCAGCCTTGGCCTTCATGTCTTCCGGGATTTCGACGACGTCCCACTGTGCGCCGAGAGATTCGTCGCGCCAGATGAGAGCGTTCATTTCGATCAGGTCGACAACGCCCTTGAACTCGGTTTCAGCGCCGATCGGCAGCTGCATGACGACAGCCGTCGCACCGAGACGGGTCTTGATCATCTCGACGGAGCGGTAGAAGTCCGCACCGGTCTTGTCCATCTTGTTGCAGAAGATCATGCGCGGAACGTGATACTTCTCGGCCTGGCGCCAGACGGTTTCAGTCTGCGGCTCGACACCGGCGTTGGCATCGAGAAGCGCAATGGCACCGTCGAGAACGCGCAGCGAACGCTCGACTTCGATGGTGAAGTCGACGTGGCCGGGGGTGTCAATGATATTGAAGCGGCGCATCTTGCCGTCACGGCCCTTCCAGAAGGTCGTGGTCGCAGCGGAGGTGATCGTGATGCCACGCTCCTGTTCCTGCTCCATCCAGTCCATGGTGGCTGCGCCGTCGTGGACTTCGCCGATCTTGTGCGACTTACCGGTGTAATAAAGAATACGCTCGGTGGTCGTGGTCTTGCCGGCGTCGATGTGCGCCATGATACCGAAATTGCGGTAGTCTTCGATTTTATATTCGCGAGCCATTGTGGACTGCCTTTCGATACCGTTCGGAATTACCAGCGATAGTGCGAGAACGCACGGTTGGCATCGGCCATCTTGTGCGTGTCTTCGCGCTTCTTGACGGCACTGCCGCGGTTGTTGGATGCATCGAGAAGCTCGCCCGAGAGGCGGTCAACCATGGTCGTCTCGTTGCGCTTGCGGGCAGCAGCGATCAGCCAGCGAATGGCGAGAGCCTGGCGGCGCTCCGGACGGACGTCGACCGGGACCTGGTAGGTCGCACCACCAACGCGGCGCGAGCGGACTTCAACGTGCGGGGCGATGTTGTCGAGCGCAGCGTGGAAAACCGCAATCGGCTCCTGCTTGGACTTGCCCTGCACGACGTCGAATGCGCCGTATACGATGTTTTCAGCAACGGACTTCTTGCCGTCGAGCATGATGGCATTCATGAACTTCGTGACAACCAGATCGCCGAACTTCGGGTCCGGGTTGATCTCGCGCTTTTCTGCTCTGTGACGTCGGGACATACTTCTCGTCTCTTCAACTGTTAAGGCGCTTTACCACGCGGAGAACCTCGCGCAGCGCCGGAAAACCAAAACCGAATTACTTCGGACGCTTCGCACCGTACTTCGAACGGCGCTGCTTGCGGTTCTTGACACCCTGGGTATCGAGAACGCCGCGGATGATGTGGTAACGGACACCCGGAAGGTCCTTCACGCGGCCGCCACGGATCATGACGACGGAGTGTTCCTGAAGGTTGTGACCTTCGCCGGGAATGTAACCAATGACTTCGAAGCCGTTGGTGAGGCGGATCTTGGCAACCTTACGCAGAGCCGAGTTCGGCTTCTTCGGCGTCGTGGTGTAGACGCGGGTGCAAACGCCGCGCTTCTGCGGGTTTTCCTGCAGCGCAGGAACCTTGTTACGCTTTACACTTGCCTGGCGAGGCTTGCGGATCAGCTGGTTTACGGTAGGCATTCAACCATCCCTTACGTTTATCTCTCAAACCCTTGCGGGCGTAACTCGCGCCGTCTCCGGCAAGATCACACGGCTGTCGTCAATGCGCAAAATGTGGCCCGATCTGCTTGCGCAGATGGACCACTGAAGGCAGAGGACGCAAAAAAGACATGCGTCATGCGTGCAGGCATCATATCTTCAACGTGCGTTTCGAACCTTGTTTGAGGAGAACTCCAGGACGAGACGCCCCGGACAGCCATGCCTCACATGGGTTCCGATGGCGCGGGTACTACTGGTTTCCCGCTGGTTCGTCAAGGCCGGTTAGGAAATAATCTTCGGCGGATCGCCTTGAAACCCGGGCTCCGTGCGCTCTTTGAAGGCTTTTAGACACCAACGGACACCGCATGCCAAGTTGAACTTGGGCATCGCTGCAAAAACGGATAAGGAATCAGCGATCGCAGGCCGCGCGCCTGTCAAAAACGGATTCGAGTTTCGAATCGCCAGATATCCAAAGGACCGATGAATGATCGAGAAGCCCGACAACGACAATAATTCCGTAGGCCCAATGATCTTCATCATCATCGGCAAGGGCTACGAGTCCGATGGCGCCGAAGGCGTCGACCTGCACGTGATGTTGAAGGCCGCCGATGACGATAGCGCCGTGCGCGAGGCGCTGAACGCCCTTGCCGAAGAGGGCTTCATCGAAGCCGACCTCGACCAGATCGGCATGCTGACCGACGTTCCCGACGAAGAACCGCATGCCTCGGCGTACCAAGGTGCGCTCGAAGGCGAAGTCGCGATCATCCGCTTCAATTGAAGACATGGCGGGGCCGGATGCGCAAAAGGTGCTGATCTACGCCACCTGGCGTGGCCGGCTCCTGGTTTTCGACGAGCCGGATTTTCCGGAGATCGAACTGCAGGTTCCGGGCGGGACGGTCGAACCCGACGAAGACCCTGAGCAAGCGGCAGCCCGCGAACTCGCCGAAGAGACAGGTCTTGCGCTGAGCAACACTCTTCGTCCGCTTGCAATCGATGATTACCGCTTCATCAAGAACGGCGCCGCGATCTGCCACCGGCGCCATTACTATCATGCCGACCTTGGAGGTCCCTACCCCGACACCTGGCTTCATCACGAGATGACACCATTCGACGGCGGCGGGCCGATCCTGCTCCGCTTTTTCTGGATTGATATCGCAGCAGCAAAGGCCAGGCTCGGTTACGGAATGGACAATTGCCTCATCCTGCTTCGCTAACCAATCCGAGCTGGGAAATTACAGTCGCTTCATAGTTCATCGCGCTCTTGGAGACGTGCAGAATATGCAGCTTCCACGAAACACTTATAACGGTCTGTCAGCTCGACAAAACGTCCTGCCGGTTGAACGCAGCCGGCTTCGACGTCGGCCATTTCGCGGGCCAAAGCGGCATCGAGCGATGCAAGGTGTCTTTCCCTTTCACCGAAAAGCCGCATACGGGTCTGAGCCATGTGAACGACTTCCGTAAGCTATATGGAGGCGAGCCCGTAGTCGCTATCAAGAAAAAATGGAGAACTATTTTCGGCCTCCCCCGTAGCCGTCGCAATCAAACAACAAAACCGCCCGGATCGCTCCGGGCGGTTTTTCAGTTCTGAGGCCGGGCTGCCGGCTATTCGGCAGCCGAAGCGTTTTCGCCGGCCATGTCCTGGAGCATCGGGGTTGCGGCATCCGCGCCCGTGCCCTTACGGCGCTCTTCGAGGATCATCTCATCGCGCGACGTCGCGATGCGGCGGATCGCCGTCATGGTGCCGCCGGTACCGGCCGGGATGAGGCGTCCGACGATGACGTTTTCCTTGAGGCCCTGCAGGCCGTCCGTCTTGCCCGCGATCGCAGCTTCCGTCAGCACCTTCGTCGTTTCCTGGAAGGAAGCGGCGGAGATGAAGGACGGGGTCTGCAGCGACGCCTTGGTGATGCCCAGAAGAACCGGCTCGCCATAGGCAGGCTTCTTGCCCTGCTCGATCAGGCCGTCGTTGACGTCCTCGAGCTCGATGCGGTCGACGTTGTCGCCGACGATATAAGTCGAGTCGCCCGCATCGGTGATTTCCACCTTCTGCAGCATCTGACGGACAATCACTTCGATGTGCTTGTCGTTGATGACAACGCCCTGCAAGCGGTAGACTTCCTGGATTTCGTTGACGAGGTAGGAAGCCAGAGCCTCCACGCCCTTGATCGCCAGGATGTCGTGCGGTGCCGGGTTACCGTCGAGGATGTAGTCGCCCTTTTCGATATAGTCGCCTTCCTGAAGGTGGAAGGGCTTGCCCTTCGGGATCAGGTATTCGACAGGCTCGACACCGTCTTCCGCCGGCTCGATGATGACGCGACGCTTGTTCTTGTAGTCGCGGCCGAGGCGGATCGTACCATCGATCTCAGCGATGATGGCATGATCTTTCGGGCGGCGGGCTTCGAAGAGTTCGGCAACGCGCGGCAGACCGCCGGTGATGTCCTTGGTCTTGGCGCTTTCCAGCGGCGAACGTGCAAGCACGTCACCCTGGGAGACCTTCTGGCCAGGCTCGACCGAAAGGATCGCGTCGACCGAAAGCAGGAAGCGGGCATCCCCGCCGCGAGACAGCTTCGCGACATTGCCGCTTGCGTCCTTGATGACGATTGCCGGCTTGAGGTCCGAACCACGTGGGGTCGAACGCCAGTCGATGACCTGACGCTTGGTGATACCCGTGGATTCGTCGGTCGCTTCGAGAACGGAGAGACCGTCGACAACGTCTTCGAACTGAACGGTACCGGCCAGTTCCGTCATTATCGGACGGGTGTACGGATCCCACTCAGCCAGACGCTGGCCGCGCTTCACCTTATCGCCCTCGTCCACATACAGCTTCGAACCGTAGGCAACGCGCTGCGAGGAGCGCTCAACGCCACGCTCGTCCAGGATCTGGACGGTCATGTTGCGGCCCATGGCAACGAGGACGCCTTCGGAGTTCCGCAGAAGATTGCGGTTTTTGATCTGAACCGTTCCTTCATACGAGGCTTCCAGGAACGACTGGTCGACCACGGTCGCCGTACCGCCAAGGTGGAAGGTACGCATGGTGAGCTGCGTGCCTGGCTCGCCGATCGACTGAGCCGCGATGACGCCGACCGCTTCGCCCATGTTGACCGGCGTACCACGAGCAAGGTCGCGGCCGTAGCAGACCGAGCAGACGCCTGTCTGGATTTCGCAGGTCAGTGCCGAACGGATGCGGATCGACTGGATACCAGCCTTTTCGATCTCAACGACGTCTGGCTCGAGGATCATCTTGCCGGCATCGACGATGCGCTCGCCGGTGACCGGGTGATCGATGTTGTCGAGTGCCGTACGGCCGAGGATACGTGCGCCGAGCGAGGCAACGACCTGACCGGCATCGACGATGGCGGTCATGGTGAGGCCCTTGTCGGTGCCGCAATCCACGGAGTTGACAATGCAATCCTGCGCGACGTCGACGAGACGGCGGGTCAGGTAGCCCGAGTTTGCCGTCTTCAAGGCGGTGTCTGCCAGACCCTTGCGGGCGCCGTGCGTCGAGTTGAAGTACTCGTTGACGGTCAGGCCTTCCTTGAAGTTCGAGATGATCGGCGTCTCGATGATTTCGCCCGAGGGCTTGGCCATCAGGCCGCGCATGCCGCCCAGCTGGCGCATCTGGTTCGGCGAACCGCGGGCGCCCGAGTGGCTCATCATGTAGATCGAGTTCATAGGCTTCTGGCGGCCGGTCTTTTCGTCGAACTCGACAGCCTTGATGCGGGCCATCATCTCTTCGGCGACCTTCTCGGTGGCCTTGCCCCAGGCATCGACGACCTTGTTGTACTTTTCGCCCTGCGTGATGAGGCCGTCGTTATACTGCTGCTCGTATTCCTTCACGAGTGCTTCGGTATCGCCGACGATCTTCACCTTGGTATCCGGGATCACCATGTCGTCCTTGCCGAACGAGATGCCGGCGCGGCAGGCATGCGAGAAGCCGAGCTGCATGATGCGGTCGCAGAAAATGACCGTGTCCTTCTGGCCGCAATGACGGTAGACCGTGTCGATCATCTTGGAGATGTTCTTCTTGGTCATTTCCTGGTTGCAGATGTCGAACGGCACCTTGCCGTTCTTCGGCAGCAATTCGCCGATGAGCAGGCGGCCCGGGGTCGTTTCATAGATCTTGGAATACGGCTTGCCGTCCTCGCTGATCGACTTGAAGCGGCCGCGGATCTTGGTGTGCAGCGTGACGACCTTGCTTTCGAGAGCATGATGCAGTTCGCCGAGGTCGGAGAAGGCCATGCCTTCGCCCGGCTCGTTCTGGTTCATGATCGAGAGATAGTAGAGGCCGAGAACCATGTCCTGCGACGGAACGATGATCGGTGCGCCGTTTGCCGGGTGCAAGATGTTGTTCGTCGACATCATCAGAACGCGGGCTTCGAGCTGGGCTTCGAGAGACAGCGGCACGTGGACGGCCATCTGGTCACCGTCGAAGTCGGCGTTAAAGGCCGTGCAAACGAGCGGATGCAGCTGGATCGCCTTGCCTTCGACCAGGGTGGGTTCGAAGGCCTGGATCCCCAGGCGGTGCAGCGTCGGCGCGCGGTTCAAGAGAACCGGATGCTCGCGGATGACCTCGTCGAGGATATCCCAGACTTCCGGCTTTTCCTTCTCGACCAGCTTCTTCGCCTGCTTGACGGTCGAGGAATAACCCTTGGCGTCGAGGCGGGCGTAGATGAACGGCTTGAAGAGTTCGAGCGCCATCTTCTTCGGCAGGCCGCACTGGTGCAGCTTCAGCTCCGGACCGGTCACGATGACCGAGCGGCCGGAATAGTCGACGCGCTTGCCGAGCAGGTTCTGGCGGAAGCGGCCCTGCTTGCCCTTGAGCATGTCGGAGAGCGACTTCAACGGACGCTTGTTGGCACCCGTGATGACGCGGCCGCGACGGCCGTTGTCGAACAGCGCATCGACGGATTCCTGCAGCATGCGCTTTTCGTTGCGGATAATGATACCCGGTGCACGAAGCTCGATCAGGCGCTTCAGACGATTGTTACGGTTGATGACGCGGCGATAGAGATCGTTGAGGTCCGACGTCGCAAAGCGGCCGCCATCGAGCGGAACCAGCGGACGCAGATCCGGCGGGATCACCGGAACGACCTTCATGATCATCCATTCCGGACGGTTGCCGGATTCCATGAAGTTCTCGACGATCTTCAGCCGCTTCATCAGCTTCTTCTGCTTGAGATCCGACGTGGTGTCGGCAAGCTCGGAACGCAGATCACCGGCGATCTTCTCGAGGTTCATCGATGCCAGCATCTCATAGATGGCTTCAGCGCCGATCATTGCCGTGAACTGGTCTTCGCCATATTCGTCGACGGCGAGCATGTACTCTTCTTCCGAGAGGAGCTGATGCTCCTTAAGGGCCGTGAGGCCCGGCTCGGTGACGATGTAGTTTTCGAAGTACAGGACGCGCTCGACATCCTTCAGCGTCATATCGAGCAGCGTAGAAATGCGGCTCGGCAGCGACTTCAGGAACCAGATGTGGGCAACCGGTGCTGCAAGCTCGATATGGCCCATGCGCTCGCGGCGAACGCGCGACAGCGTGACTTCGACGCCGCACTTTTCGCAGATGATGCCCTTGTACTTCATGCGCTTGTACTTGCCGCAAAGGCACTCGTAGTCCTTGATCGGCCCGAAGATGCGCGCGCAGAAGAGACCATCGCGTTCCGGCTTGAACGTGCGGTAGTTGATGGTTTCCGGCTTCTTGATCTCACCGTAGGACCAGGAAAGGATCTTCTCCGGAGAGGCAATCGAAATCCGGATGGAGTCGAAATTCTGTGCAGGCACCTGCGGATTGAAAAGATTCATGACCTCTTGGTTCATGCCTGTCTCCTTCATGGGCGAAAGCGCCCTTAGCTTGCGATGGTCGGCGGCAAATCCCGGGAGCCGCGCCAACGCTCAAAACGACAATAACCGCACAATGCGGCGGAAACGTCCCTGCCCGGCCGACACACTAAGGGGCCAGGGCGGGAACGGTGTGCGCCCTCTTGAGGCGCACACCCTATCAAGTGGTTACTCGGCTGCGTCCGGCAACTGGCCCGCCTGCTGCAGATCCTCGACCTTCGAGTTCTCCAGCTCGACGGAGAGGCCGAGCGAGCGCATTTCCTTGACGAGAACGTTGAAGCTTTCGGGAATACCCGCTTCGAACGTATCGTCGCCCCGGACGATGGCTTCGTAGACCTTGGTGCGACCGGCAACGTCGTCCGACTTCACCGTCAGCATTTCCTGCAGCGTGTAGGCTGCGCCGTATGCTTCCAGAGCCCAGACCTCCATTTCGCCGAAGCGCTGGCCGCCGAACTGGGCCTTGCCGCCCAGCGGCTGCTGGGTCACGAGCGAGTAAGGACCGATCGAACGGGCGTGGATCTTGTCGTCGACCAGGTGGTTGAGCTTCAGCATGTAGATGTAGCCAACGGTCACCTGCCGGTCGAACTGCTCGCCGGTACGGCCGTCATACAGCGTCGACTGACCGGAGTCCTTGAGACCGGCCAGACGCAGCATCTCGTTGACATCGCCTTCATGGGCGCCGTCGAAGACCGGCGTTGCGATCGAAACGCCGCGCTTCCACTGGTCCGCAAGACGCAGAACCGAGTCATCGTCGAAGTCCTTGACCTGCTCGGCCTTCGGACCGTCGCCGACAACGTCGCCGATCGTCTTGCGCAGCGGCTCGATATTGCCGTTCGCCTTGTAGGCTTCGATCAGGTCACCGATCTGCTTGCCCATGCCGGCGCAAGCCCAGCCGAGGTGCGTCTCGAGGATCTGGCCGACGTTCATGCGCGAGGGCACGCCGAGCGGGTTCAGAACGACGTCGACATGCGTGCCGTCTTCGAGGAACGGCATGTCTTCGACCGGAACGATGCGCGACACAACACCCTTGTTGCCGTGACGGCCGGCCATCTTGTCGCCCGGCTGGATCTTGCGCTTCACTGCGACGAAGACCTTGACCATCTTCATGACGCCTGGAGGCATTTCGTCGCCGCGCTGGACCTTCTCGACCTTGTCCATGAAGCGCTGCTCAAGGCGCGACTTGGATTCGTCGTACTGACCGCGGAGTGCTTCGAGTTCGCTCTGGACCTTCTCGTCCTCGACTGCGAACATCCACCACTGCGAGCGGGGATATTCGGAGACCACGGCGTTCGAAAGCTCGGTGCCCTTCTTGAAGCCCTTCGGGCCGGCGATGGACATCTGGCCGCGCAGCATCTCGATCAGACGGCCGTAGACGTTACGGTCGAGAATCGCCTGCTCGTCGTCGCGGTCCTTGGCAAGACGCTCGATCTCTTCGCGCTCGATTGCCATCGCGCGCTCGTCCTTTTCAACGCCGTGGCGGTTGAAGACGCGCACTTCGACGATCGTGCCGTAGGTGCCGGGCGGCATGCGCATCGACGTATCGCGCACGTCGGACGCCTTTTCACCGAAGATGGCGCGAAGGAGCTTTTCTTCCGGCGTCATCGGGCTTTCGCCCTTCGGCGTGATCTTGCCGACAAGGATATCACCCGGCTGAACTTCGGCGCCGATGTAGACGATGCCTGCTTCGTCGAGGTTCTTCAGCGCTTCTTCCGAAACATTCGGAATATCGCGCGTGATTTCTTCCGGACCAAGCTTCGTGTCGCGCGCCATCACTTCGAATTCTTCGATGTGGATGGAGGTGAACACGTCGTCGGCAACGATGCGCTCGGAGAGCAGGATCGAGTCTTCGTAGTTGTAGCCGTTCCACGGCATGAACGCGACGAGCGCGTTGCGGCCGAGGGCCAGATCGCCGAGGTCGGTCGACGGGCCGTCCGCGAGAATGTCGCCGCGGTTGACAACGTCACCGACGGTGACCAGCGGACGCTGGTTGACGCAGGTGTTCTGGTTCGAACGCTGGAACTTCTGCAGGCGGTAGATATCGACACCGGACTTGCCGGCTTCGAGGTCTTCCGTTGCGCGGATGACGATACGCGTCGCGTCGACCTGGTCGACGACCCCACCGCGGCGGGCGCCGATAGCTGCACCGGAGTCGCGAGCGACGACCGGCTCCATGCCGGTGCCGACGAACGGAGCTTCGGCACGCAGCAACGGAACAGCCTGACGCTGCATGTTCGAGCCCATGAGGGCGCGGTTCGCGTCGTCGTTTTCCAGGAACGGGATAAGAGCGGCTGCAACCGAGACGACCTGCTTCGGCGAGACGTCCATGAGGTTCATGCTGTCGCGCGGGGCGAGCATGACTTCGCCGGCGTGACGGCAGACGACGAATTCGTCAACGAAGGAACCGTCCTTGTCGAGCTCGGCGTTGGCCTGTGCGACGTAGTACTTTGCCTCTTCCATGGCAGACAGGTAAAGAACATCGTTCGTCACCTTGCCGTCGACGATGCGGCGGTACGGGCTTTCGATGAAGCCGTACTTGTTGACGCGCGCAAAGGTCGCCAGCGAGTTGATGAGACCGATGTTCGGGCCTTCCGGCGTTTCGATCGGGCAAATACGGCCGTAGTGGGTCGGATGAACGTCGCGGACTTCAAAGCCGGCGCGCTCGCGGGTCAGCCCGCCCGGGCCAAGTGCCGAAAGACGGCGCTTGTGGGTGATCTCCGACAGCGGGTTGACCTGGTCCATGAACTGCGAGAGCTGCGAGGAGCCGAAGAATTCGCGAACGGCGGCAGCTGCCGGCTTCGCGTTGATCAGATCCTGCGGCATGACCGTGTCGATCTCGATCGAGGACATGCGCTCCTTGATCGCGCGCTCCATGCGCAGCAGGCCGAGACGGTACTGGTTTTCCATCAGCTCGCCGACCGAGCGGACGCGGCGGTTGCCAAGGTTGTCGATGTCGTCGATCTCGCCCTTGCCGTCGCGTAGCTCGACGAGCATCTTGACCACGGCCAGGATGTCGTCCTTGCGCAGGACGCGGACGGAGTCTTCGACGTCGAGGTCGAGACGCATGTTCATCTTCACGCGGCCGACGGCGGAAAGGTCGTAACGCTCCGCATCGAAGAACAGCGAGTTGAACATGGCTTCGGCCGATTCCATGGTCGGCGGTTCACCCGGACGCATGACCCGGTAGATGTCGAACAGCGCGTCCTGGCGGTTCTCGTTCTTATCGGCGTTGAGCGTGTTGCGGATGTAGGCACCGACATTGATGTGGTCGATGCCGAGAACCGGGATTTCGTCGAAACCGTTGGCGAGGATGACCGGCAGTGTCTTCTCGTCGATTTCGTCGCCGGCTTCGAGATAGATCTCGCCCGTCGAGTAGTTGACGATGTCTTCTGCGAGGTAGTTGCCGTAGAGATCGTCGTCCGTCGCCTTCAGAGCCTTGAGACCCTTGTCGGAAAGCTGGCGGAGCAGACGCGGGGTCAGCTTCTTGCCCGCTTCGACCACGACTTCGCCGGTGTCGGCGTCGACCATCTCGGTGATCGCCTTGGCGCCCTTCAGCGCCTCGGGCTGGAAGGGAATACGCCAGCCTTCGCCGTCGCGCTTGTAGAGCGACTTCGTGTAGAAAGTGTCGAGGATTTCCTCGCCATCCATGCCGAGGGCCATCAGCAGCGACGACACCGGAATCTTGCGGCGGCGGTCGATACGGGCATAGACGATGTCCTTGGCGTCGAACTCGATGTCGAGCCAGGAGCCGCGATATGGGATCACGCGGGCGGCGAAGAGCAGCTTGCCGGAAGAATGGCTCTTGCCCTTGTCGTGGTCGAAGAAGACGCCCGGCGAACGGTGCATCTGGGACACGATTACGCGCTCGGTGCCGTTCACAATGAACGTGCCGTTGTTCGTCATGAGCGGCATGTCGCCCATGTAGACGGACTGTTCCTTGATGTCCTTGATCGACTTCGCGCCGGTATCCTCGTCGATATCGAACACGATGAGGCGCAGGGTAACTTTCAGCGGCGCGGCGTAGGTCAGGTCGCGCTGGCGGCATTCGTCGACGTCGAACTTCGGCGGTTCGAACTCATAGGACACGAATTCCAGCATCGAAGCGCCGGAGAAGTCCGTGATCGGGAAAACTGACTTGAAGACGGCCTGAAGGCCTTCGTCAGGGCGGCCGCCCTTGGGCTCTTCAACCATCAGGAATTGGTCGTAGGACGCCTTCTGAACCTCGATGAGGTTCGGCATTTCTGCGACTTCGGGGATTTTACCAAAAAACTTGCGTACGCGCCTACGACCGTTGAACGAAAGGGTCTGAGCCATCGTCGCTCCTTCAAAATTGCATCCGGGCCTGCAACGGACGGGAACCGCTGGCCAGGCGATCCCGTCGATCAATGGATAATTCAATCTCGTCCCACTTCCCGAAGCCACATGGCCGGATTGCCCTGCGCTTCGGTTCGAGACCATGCTCTTGAAGAACCCATTACCCAAAAGCCGTTTTCACGCGGCTTTTGGGTAATTCGTTCACAAAAAAGGCAAATGGGAGACGGTGAAGACCGCCTCCCAGATGCAGTTCAAGATTACTTGACGTCGGCCTTGGCGCCAGCGTCTTCAAGCTTCTTCTTGATGTCAGCGGCTTCAGCCTTGGAAACGGCTTCCTTGACAGCCTTCGGAGCGGCTTCAACGAGGTCCTTGGCTTCCTTGAGGCCGAGGCCGGTGATGGCGCGGACTTCCTTGATGACGTTGATCTTGTTGGCGCCGGCATCCGTGAGGATGACGTCGAACTCGGTCTTTTCTTCTTCAGCAGCGGCAGCAGCGCCACCAGCACCACCAGCAGCGGCAGCAACAGCTACCGGAGCAGCAGCGGAAACGCCCCACTTTTCTTCGAGAAGCTTGGACAGTTCTGCAGCTTCCAGAACGGTCAGCGAGGAGAGGTCGTCTACGATCTTTGCGAGATCAGCCATTTTATCAGTTCCTTTTGTTCGGTTCGAACCGGTTTTCTATAAACAGCGAAAAACCGCCTTAAGCGGCTTCGTCCTTCTTGGCGTAAGCCGAAAACACGCGGGCAAGCTGGCTTGCCGGTGCTGCAACAACGCCTGCGATGCGGGTAGCCGGTGTCTGGATCATGCCCAGCAGCTTCGCGCGCAGTTCGTCCAACGACGGCAGGGTCGCAAGCGACTTGACTGCATCGGCGTTGAGCGTGGTTGTTCCCATGGCGCCGCCGAGCACAACGATCTTGTCGTTGCCCTTGGCGAAATCCACGACGACTTTCGGAGCGGTGATCGGATCGGCGCTGTATGCAATCAGCGTCTGACCGGTGAAGAGATTGGAAATCCCTTCCGCTTCCGTACCCTGAAGGGCGATCTTGGCCAGGCGGTTCTTCGCGACTCTGACGGTGCCGCCAGCAGCGCGCATCTTCGAACGGAAGTCGTTCATCTGCGCAACTGTAGCACCAGCATAGTGGGCCACGACAACCGAGCCCGAAGCCTTGAAGACTTCGTTCAGTTCCGTGACGAATTCGCGTTTTTCCGCTCTTTCCACTGCCTATCTCCAGTTGGCGGGACCGTGAAACGGACCCACCGGGTTGCCTTTGCCTCCCGGGATCAGAAGCGATCCCAAGCGGCGCTTGAGGATCCTGTCCCCTCGCGCTTCGCGCCAAAAGGCCGAAGGCACAAGGCATCCAAGGCTCGAACCAAATCCATGAAGCTGAGCTTCATCGAAATTCGGGTCTTACCCGTCTCATGCAGGCCAAAGTGATTAAGGGAAAACCACCTGCAATCTCGGACAGGATTCCGGATTTCTCCGGAATATTCCGGCCCCTTTCGAGGCCGGAATTCTTGCCACCGGGCAAAGCCCGATGAAATTCGTTAAGCGGCCGTGACCGACGACGGGTCGATCTTGACGCCCGGGCCCATGGTCGAAGAGATCGCTACGCGCTTGACGTAGTTGCCCTTTGCGCCAGCCGGCTTCGCCTTGATGACAGCATCAGCGAAGGCACGGATGTTTTCTTCCAGCGCCTTTGCATCGAAGGATGCCTTGCCGATGCCGGCGTGAACGATACCAGCCTTCTCGACGCGGAACTCGACGGCGCCGCCCTTGGAGGCCTTGATCGCCCCGGCAACGTCCATGGTGACCGTTCCGACCTTCGGGTTCGGCATCATGCCGCGCGGGCCGAGTACCTTACCGAGACGGCCGACGAGCGGCATCATGTCCGGGGTCGCGATGACACGATCGAAATCGATCTTGCCGCCCTGGACGATTTCGACCAGCTCTTCTGCGCCGACGATGTCAGCACCGGCTGCCTTGGCTTCGTCAGCCTTGGCGCCGCGCGCGAAAACGGCGACGCGAACGTCACGGCCCGTACCGTTCGGCAGGTTGACCACGCCGCGGACCATCTGGTCTGCATGACGTGGATCGACGCCGAGGTTCATGGCGACTTCGATGGTTTCATCGAACTTGGCGACAGCCCGGTCCTTGACCATGCCGATAGCAAGGTTCAGAGCGTAGAGCTTCGTGGGATCAACACCTTCGTTGATCTTCTTGGTGCGCTTGCCAGCCATGGTCTTAACCTACCACTTCCAGGCCCATGGCGCGGGCAGAGCCCTCGATCATCGCCATTGCACCTTCGATATCTGCTGCGTTCAGGTCCTTCATCTTCGCTTCGGCAATCGCCTTGACCTGAGCCTTGGTCAGCTTGCCAGCGACAGAGCCCTTGCCGGGCGTCTTCGAACCGGACTGGATCTTCGCTTCCTTCTTGAGGAAGTAGCTGACGGGCGGCTGCTTCATCACGAAGGTAAAGGACTTGTCCTGGTAATAGGTGATGACAACCGGGATCGGCATACCCTTTTCCATTTCCTGCGTGGCGGCATTGAACGCCTTGCAGAATTCCATGATATTGATGCCACGCTGACCAAGCGCCGGGCCGATCGGCGGGGACGGGTTTGCCGATCCTGCCTTGACCTGAAGCTTGAGCTGGCCTGCAACTTTCTTAGCCATAACTCTCTGCCTTTCATTGATGACCGGTTGCCCGGCCAGTGATGCCGGATTTCTCCGGCGGCTGCGGTTGCGTGGTGCGGATTTTAAGGCCCGGCTAAAACCCCTCACCTTCCACGCGGTTGGCGGCTACCGCCGCGCAGAAGCCGGTCAGTACTGACCGACTCCATCTCAAAAATCAGACCTTTTCGACCTGACCGTATTCCAGCTCGACCGGCGTTGCACGGCCGAAGATCGACACTTCCACCTTCAGGCGCGAACGCTCTTCGTCTACATCCTGAACCGTGCCGTTGAACGACGCGAACGGGCCATCGGAAACGCGGACCTGCTCGCCGACCTCGAAGGTAACCGAAGCCTTCGGCCGCTCGACACCTTCCTGGACCTGGCCGAGAATGCGCTCGGCTTCGGAGTCCGGAATCGGAACGGGCTTGTTGTCGGAGCCGAGGAAACCGGTGACCTTCGGCGTGTTCTTGATGAGGTGGTAGGCCTCGTCCGTCAGGTTCGCTCGAACCATGACATAGCCCGGAAAGAACTTGCGCTCGCTGTCGACCTTGCGGCCGCGGCGCACTTCAACCACCTTCTCGGTCGGCACGAGGATCTTTTCGAAGAGATGCTCGAGCCCCTTCTGCCTGGCCTTCTCCTCGATGGATTCAGCCACCTTCTTCTCAAAATTCGAATACGCGTGGACGATATACCAACGTGCCGCCATCTTATATCTCCACCCGATCACTTGCCGGTGTTGAGCACGTAGCTCAAAGCCCAGCCAATCAGCTGGTCAGCAGCAAAGAAAAACAGCGCGGCAAAGACGACCATCACCAGAACCATGATCGTCGAGATCATGGTCTCGCGGCGAGACGGCCAGGTAACCTTGGACGTTTCGGTGCGAACCTGCTGCAGGAACGCAAACGGATTGGATTTGGATGCCATCGACTGCCCACGCAATTACGGCACGTAAAGCTGAACATATCAGCCCCACGCACCGCGTGTCTGTTGAACCCTACATAAACACCGATTCCCAATTGCACAAGAGGAAAACCGACGTCTCGCGAAATTTGCCATAATGCCCTCCCCGACGGACCGCTGCGAGAACGTCCGCGCTTCCCTTCGAAGAAGATGGCAGGGGCAGAGGGGCTCGAACCCCCGACCTGCGGTTTTGGAGACCGCCGCTCTACCAGCTGAGCTATACCCCTTTACGCTTTACATTCAGCCCTTTGACCATGAGAGTCGAAGCGCTTCCTGCAAGCATGGCGCTCCCTTTAAGACGGTGGCACGGGATATGCAAGTGCGATTTTCGATTTTTCCCAGTCCACCATCACCCCGGCATGGCCTGCGCTCAGAGCTTCACATACTTGCGCCAGTCGTGCTCTTCCTTGAAGCCGAGGACTTCGCGGATCTTGCGGTTGGAAAGCAGGCCCTCATGTTCCCCGATCTCGCGGGTGAAGGGCACGTTCGGGAAAAAGCGTTTGGCAAGTTCTTTCGACGGGATATTGGCGGTCACGGTGTCGTTCACCGCATTGAAGACCTGAAAGCCCAATCCGCTCTTTTCGATACACAGATGGACGACCTGCGCGAGGTCGCGGGCGTCGACATAGTTCCACGCGTTGCGCCGGCGCGTCTCCGGATTGGCAATGAAGCCGGGAAACCTGTCGTATTCATGCGGCTCGATGACATTTCCGATGCGCAAGGCATAGATATCTGCACCGGACCGCTCGGCGAAAGCGCGCGCCGTCTTTTCGTTCAGCACCTTCGACAGACCGTAGCTGTCCATTGGATCGACGTCGTAATCCTCCTCCAGCGGAAACTGATGGAAATCCTTCTTTCCCTCCGCGAAGCAGACGCCATAGGTGGTCTCGCTGGAGGCAAGGATGATCTTCCTGACGCCGAGCTTCACCGCCGCCTCGAGGACATTGTAAGTGCCCATCGTGTTGATGCGGAACGTCTCGTTGTCCGTCTTGATCAGAATGCGGGGTATCGCAGCGAAATGCACGACAGCGTCGAAGCCTTGGACGCCGTTGCCGGTCTCCAGATCGGGAAGATCGCGGTGCATGGACAGCGCGTTGAAGACCTGGCCGCTATCGGTGATGTCGGCAATCAGGTTGGTGACGCCGGGGCTGTCGAGCGGCACCAGATCGACATTGTGAACCTCATAGCCGGCATTCACCAGCCACGGCACGACATGACGTCCGGCCTTGCCCGAACCGCCGGTAAAAAGAATGCGCTTCTTCATGAAATCTCCTCCGCATCATGAAATAGAAGGAATAGATAAAGGCTCCGCAACAGGGCGCAAGGTGAAGGCGTGGGATTCAGACGCCACGGTCAGATTTCGCCTAAGCTGCTCCACTTCCGGGATTCCGGCCAGCACCTCTTCCAGCGGGCGAGCCTGGATCTTGATGTCGTGGGCCACCTGTATATTCATCCGGAATTCCGGCGAGGTCTTGAAGAACTTGCCGAACCGAAGAGCCGTATCGCGAACGTCAACAATAATGCAACGCAAAAGCCCCGCCGTTTCCAGCGGGGCTTCTTCAATCCAAGCTGATGCGAAGATTACTCTACGATCGATGCGACGATACCGGCGCCGACGGTGCGGCCGCCTTCGCGGATGGCGAAGCGCAGCTTTTCTTCCATGGCGATCGGC
>NZ_ATTQ01000047.1 GCF_000419765.1 Rhizobium mongolense USDA 1844
CCTTCGTCACGGAGTGCGATCAGGTCGTCCTGACCATTTGCGCCGATTCCACGGCAGACCTCGTCGGCATAGGCATTCATAAGAGCCTTATCCGGTGTGAATGTCGCTGGTGCCGTGTAGCCGCTCTCCATCTCATGGGCGAGTAGATCGACGAATTCCTGATAAAGGGAAGGATCGCGAGCGCCGAGATAAAAGACGGACGACGGGCCCATTACCGCCCAGCGGATGGCCGGACCGGCCACGATCGCTCTATCAATTGCTTCAAGATCGGCTACACCTTGCGAAAGCAGGTAGAGAATTTCGCGGAACACGGCAAACTGAATCCTGTTGCCGATGTAGCCGTCAATCTCGCGCTTCAGTTCAACCACTTCGCAGCCGGTCTTCTGATAAAATTGCGTTGCTGTGGCGATCGCTTGCGCGGCCACATCTCCACCGGCCACTTCCACCAGCGGGACCAGATAGGGAGGATTGAAGGGATGGCCGATGATGATCCGCTCCCCATGTCGCGCCTCTCGCCTCAAATCCGTCGCGAGAAAACCTGACGAACTCGACGCGATGACTGCATCCACTGGTGTAAGGGCATCTATCTGCGCGATAAGTCCGGTCTTTGCATTTACATCCTCAGTCGCGCTCTCTTGAACAAATTGGCTACCTTCAAGCGCTTCTTCGAGATCAGTGGTGAACCTGATTCGGGCAGGTGATGCACCCGGCGCAAGGCCAAGTTCCTGTAGCGACGGCATCGCCCGTTCGAGCGACTCCCTGAGATACTCTTCGCGTTCAGCTGAGCGATGATAAACCGTAACGTCAAGGCCCGCTCTCATGAAGTGCGCAGCCCAACCGGCGCCGATCAAGCCGGCGCCGACGCAGACCACCTTGGATATCATCTTGTTCATCCCTGTGCGGTGCTCTAGAATTGTAGCTCAAAGAACAATCGGGCAGCCTTTGGCCAAGTCATCTTCCCGTCCCGTCCACTAGGAACACATCAACCTGATCGGAACTTTCGGAGTTTGCATATGAACATGCGACGGCACGCCCCTTTGGGGCTTACCGCTGCTTGTTGAATCTCAATCGACTGACGTGTGGTGCATGCTGCTTCCTGCAATCTGCAAGTAAGCTACGCGCCTTCGATGTTCGGGGTCTCCAGCACATATCTGCAAGATGAAACAGGGTAACTC
Organism: Rhizobium mongolense USDA 1844; assembly: GCF_000419765.1. Taxonomy (GTDB): domain Bacteria; phylum Pseudomonadota; class Alphaproteobacteria; order Rhizobiales; family Rhizobiaceae; genus Rhizobium; species Rhizobium mongolense. Next base: position 1,176 of record NZ_ATTQ01000047.1, read on the forward strand.
AGTAGCTCAGGTCAGCGGTTATCACGACCTGAATCAAGTCGGCTAACTGTGAGACTTTGTCATAGGCTATCATGCTAAAATGATCGCCATCAACGAAATGAACTTTCACCTCATGTGCCACGTTGCTCCAGCCCCACGTGGGGTCAATGGATGATTGGTCGCGGCTCGGCAACAAACCGCCAAGTGCGCCGCCCGTACGTGCCCTAACGAATGTTAGAGGGATAACAGTCCGGCTCGCCTTTAGCTTTGACGCTACGATCGAGTTCGTCCAGTACACAGACGCCACTCGCCGGAGGTTGTCATGGAGCGCTTCGAGGCGGCATGCCAGGTCCAATTTGTTAAAAGCTCTGGCAGGATCCTCAGCGAGCATGGCACGAAATGTGCCCTGGTCTAACAAGCCATCCAATGAGGCTTCTGATGGCGGCAGGGGGCATGGATCAGCAGGTATGTCAAGAACAATAACGCGAATCACGTCCACGCCTGCCTTCCGAAGCTCTATGGCAACTTCGTTGGCTATCTTGCCACCGAAGGAATAGCCCAGGAGAACAAGTTTCTTTCCGCCCGCCATTTCCCTGGCACGAGTTGTCATGGGGATGATGATCTCATCTGGCTTAGGTGACTTTCGCCAAGGATCAATGTTATCTGGATACCCGAGGATTGTAAAAGAGATTCCGCGCAAGTGAGCTACAAGGCTCACAAAATCCATCACTTCTCCTGTGATACCGGGAACGAGTACAAGCTGAACATCTTCTAGGTTACCAAGAGCGGGTTGAGAAGGAGAAAAGGATTTGGATTGGGAGATGTCACGCGCAAGCTGGCGTATTGTACCGCTGTCCATGACGGAGGTGGAGGAAACGGTCTTTCCGAAACGCTTCTGCAGCTCACTACGCATCTCGATGAGCAGCAAAGAATCGAAGCCAAAATCGCGCCATGCACGGTCAGGGTCGATCTCGGTTTTGCGTTCAGTTCCCAAAAGCCTTGCGGCTAACTCCGTGACAATTCGTAGAACTTCGCTTTCATTTTGCGGTGGGTATGCTGTCGTTTGAACGTTGCCGGCACCGGCCGCGGGAGGTCGCTCCCCTCCACATGATTGGCTATCGCGGTACACTTCTCCACTCGTTCCATTCGCGACGATTGCTGTTTTTTCGGCAACGGAATTGAGAGATTCAGTCTCATGAACGATCGGCGAACCCATACAAAAGCGCTTTCTCTTAAAAGGATACGTCGGCAAGGGGACGCGTCGCCAACCGGCGACACAAGCAAGGTGAGAAAGGTCGAGGTTAACCCCGAACTTGTACAACTTAGCCAAAGCCCCTAAGAATGCACCCAGTTCGTTGGAACTATGGGAGGTCGGAACCCAGCATCGCTCATTGCCCGGGTCATTGTCCATCCCAAGCCGGACCAACACCGGTTTTGGACCTAGCTCAACAAAGATATTGGACGTGTCCTTAAGCAAGTAGCGAATGGAAGCATCGAATTTAACTGGACTGACGAGATGCTCCCTGAAATATTCAACCCAGTTACAGTTGCTTCGGAGAGGTTCGCCCGTGATTGATGAGATGATGGGGATAGTTGGCTCTGAAAATTCAAGTTTGCTTACCATGGATTCGCATCGATCGGCGAGGCCGATCATCTGCTCCGTGTGGAATGCATGCGAGACGGAGAGCGGTGTAATTGTGCAGCCCGCGACTTCTCCACGTTCGACAATTTGTGCCAAGCGCTTTGAAGGGCCAGCTACAGTGACTGCAACTGGGGAATTGAATGCCGCAACGCTAATATCATCATCGAGGCTTGAGACCAGCCTTTTGATATCTTCGGGTTCTCCCCTGGCCTCCGCCATCGCCCCCAATCCCGGTGGAAGACTTCCGCACATTCGCCCCCTTTCCGAAACTAGGAAGCAAGCATCTTCAAGGGTCAGCACACCTGCGGCTATCAATGCCGCTATCTCACCGACGCTATGACCGCAAACCTTATCAAACCGCAGTCCGAAAGAGCAAAGTAGGCGTGTCATCGCGTACTCGAACGCAAAAATTGCTGGTTGGGTGAACCGAGTATCGCTAAGTTCGCTCTTTAGGCTCGGTTCTTTAATTATCTCCCTGAGATTCAGTCCATGACTACTCTTTATTTGACGGAAGCAGTCCTCGATTGCCTCCTTGAAGATCGGGAATACGGACAGTTCTTCTCCCATTCCAGTCCTTTGAGATCCCTGGCCCGTGAAGAGCCCAATAATCTTCGTGTCGTTTAGACTGTCATGAGGGAGTTCGACCCCACTTATGACGTCATCAAAAAGCTGGGACAGCTCGGTCTTGCTAGATATCGCCCAAGCAACCCGAAACCTTTGGTGCCGACGGCCGATGCAGGAAGTCATGCAGATATCTCGCAAGCTTAGGCTTTGGTGATGCGCTATAAACTCCTTGAACTCCTGGCAGAGGCTTATCACTTGCTCAGCGCTGCCCGCTGAAAGTACAAAGAGTTCACGCCGTCCAGAACTGTCAGAGCTCTCAGCGGATTGAGGCTGCGGGTCCGGCTCTTCAATAATCATATGGCAGTTAGTCCCACCTATACCAAGCGACGTGATTGCCGCTCGCTTGCTCCGCTCAGGCCTACGATGCCAATCGTGCGCTTGGTCACTGGCAATTCTAAGGCGAGTTCCATTGAGCGGCATGCGCTCGTTTGCCTTCCGGAACGTTGGGATAGATGGAATCTTGCCTTTTTCGATACACAATGCTGCCTTCAGCAGACTTGCTGCACCTGCGGCTTCATCTAAGTGACCGATGTTGGCCTTGAGAGAGCCGACCAAGCAATCTTCAACCGCTGCAGGTTTCCCGTAAGTCGCGGCCAGAGCGGACACCTCAATCGGATCCCCAACAGAAGTACCTGTTCCATGTGCCTCGACGTAGTCTATCTCCGAAGCAGCGACGTTTGCATCCGCCAGTGCCGCGTTTATGACCTCGACCTGACCCTCTACACTAGCTCCAGTATAGCTCAATTTACGAGCACCGTCATTGTTCACTGCTGAACCGATGATGGAAGCGATGATGCGATCGCCGTCTCGGATCGCAAGTTCCTTGTCTTTGAGGACAAAAACAACACACCCGCTGCCAAATACGGTTCCGTCGGCGTCAGCATCGAAGGGTCTGCAGCAACCACTTGGTGACAAAATGAGATCCTGATGGGCAAAGTAACCTACATGCTGTGGACTGGGGATGGAAACAGCCCCGGCAACCGCCATATCTGCCTCTCCGGAGCGGATCGCTCTGGTAGCGTAGTGGATTGCGACCAAACCCCCTGAGCAAGCGGAGCCGACCGACAAACTCGGGCCGCTCAAATTCAATTTGTTGGACACCCTCATCGAAATGTGCTCGGCGGCGTTCCCTTGCTCTATGAATATCTCGCTGACGTCCCTTATAAGCCGGTGGCTTAAGAAAGGGCCTTTATAGTCATACTGCAATGATGGTAGAATGTTGTTGAGTAAATAACTATTAGCGCCGCTGGCCGAAAAGACTCCGGTACGGTAAGGCACTGCATCAGGGGCATAGCCGGCGTTTTCCAAGGCGTGCCAAGAGCATTCCAAAAATACCCTGTGTTGCGGATCCATCAGTAGAGCTTCGCGCTCGCTTATGTTGAAAAACTCAGAATCGAAGTAGTCGTGTTCATCAAGGAAGCCACCAACGTTAACGAAGTTTTCACAAACCGAGAATGCTGAAGGGTCGTGTTGAGAATTTGATAGAAATGTTTTATTGGTGATCAAACCTTCCCAGAGGGCATTTACAGAATGCGCACCCGGAAATCGGCCGGACATGCCGATTATGGCGACTGCCTTTCGAGCAGTTGGCGTAGCAACAGTCCGTTTCGGGATGCCTCCAGATATGGCTACACCCGTCCCTATATGAAAGATATCATCTACCGTGGTCGTATCCGTGATGTTAGTTATGGATATCTCAATCCCCAGTTCCTGCCTCAGGCGAGTTAGCAGTTGCATTGCGCTTAAGGAATCACCACCCGCAGCTTTGAAGCTAAGCCGATTTCCTCCAGGAAGGACATCATTCCACACGCCAAGCACCCGCTGCTTGAAGTCTCGAGGTTCAGCAAGGCTCGGAACCTTCGAAGTGGGCTGCGGCACCTGGATCGCTTCCGATGCCATCGTTCGAAGACGCGTGCGATCAACCTTCCCAGTTTGTGTTTCAGGAAACTTCGAAAGGACAATAGTCCGGTATGGGGCCGCCGCAGCGTCAATCTCAACTGTGACGACCTTTCGGATATCGTCTTCAAACGAGTCACATGCCGAGCTATTTGTCGTAACGGCGAAAGCTACGACCTCCGTCCGACCGCTGACTTCAATTGGAACAGCGACTGCCTGCCTGACGTTCTTGTAACGCTCGATAGCAGTTTCTACCGCTGATAGATCAACGCGCTTGCCGCGGATTTTTACTTGGCGGTCTACTCGGCCCTTGATTGCAATACAATGGTCAGATCGGATGATGCCTAAATCGTCACTAAGGTACTCGTCCGCAGCCCCCCTTGACGTTTTAGGCAAAGTCACCAGTTCATTTGAGCCGGCCTGAACATATCCCATTGCAACTTGGCATCCCTTGACGACGATGCGTCCTTCAGAGCCTGGAGCAGATGATACCCCTGCTGATGTAAGGACACCGACCTCCATTCCTGCAATTGGCATTCCAATTGAGGGCAGATCGGGCCATTGTTCAGGGTCGCCAGCGAGCTCTAGAGAAGTCACATCCTGAACCTCAGTCGATCCATAGTTGTTGTAAAGAACAGCGCCGGTGCTAAGAAAAAATCTTCTTATGGCGTCAGTGATCTTCAGCGGTTCTCCCGCGGTAGTAACATCCGTAAGCCAAAGTGTCTCCGAGTTTCCAAGTGCAGCCATTGCCACTTGATTAAGCACACTATAAGGAAGGTAAGCTTTTTGGATCCGGGCCGCCGACAAAAGTGTAAGAAGGCGTCCCGGATCTTGTCGTTGCTCTTGCGTCGCAAGTATGGCACTTCCTCCCGAACTGATGGCAGAAAACAGCTCGTGAAAGGCGACGTCGAAGTTGAATGACGCATAGTGTAAATGAACCCTGCCGGGTTCACATCCTCGATGGAGCATATCCCAGTGGACGAGGTTTATCAAACCTCGGTTGCTCATGATCACTCCCTTTGGCGCTCCCGTTGACCCGGAAGTGAAAAGCAGGTAACAACCAGACTCGGCAGTCGCCCGATTTTGGGTAAGCGGTATATTCGTGCCTCCTCGTTCCAGTTCAATCGTTCGAACGGAAAAGGACGAGAGTAACTGTAGAATTCGTTTGTCGAGGGGCGTTTTGTTCGAGGTGACAATGAATTTTGCTTCTGCGAGCCTCAAAACGTCAGTGACCCTCCGGTCGGTCGCAGATGGATCCAGTGGACACACGATTGCGCCGCAGAACATTATCGCAAGAATTTCAACCACGGCGTCTATCTGCCTCGAGGAGCTCATCAAAACGATGTCTCCTGCTTGGACGCCATACGCTCGGAGTCGCTCAGCTGCCCTTAATGCATGACAATATAGCTCATCGTAAGTCATTTGCTCATCGCCGCATTGTACAGCTAATGTGTCCGGAAATTTTTGGGCACAATCGGCGAATTGCTCCGAAACGGTGCTGCGACGCGCGACGTGATGCTTATTCGGTGCTGCCTGCATCATAGTAGCATCCCCTTCTCCTTTAAACATAAGCGGACGAATGTTCTCCTGAGGAGACGTTGTGTACCTCATTGCCCCTAAGCGCAGGCAAGAAAACGCACACTAGGCGAAGGTCTTCGTCATCCGCGGTCAGGTAGTGAGCGTCGTGTCGATCTAAGGCATACATGGTGCCAGGGACTATGGTATGCTCCTCACCAGTCGCGACGTCGCGGACGCTCCCTTTCCCCGATATGCAATAGCAAGTCTCGACGTGGTTACGGTACTCCAATAAAGACTTGCTTCCGGCGCTTACTATCGTATCGGTCAGAGAGTAAGGAACTCCATCGGCTTTGATTAGAAAGCGGCGACTCCTACCGTTGCCCCAGGCAACGTCACGGTCGGTTCCTAAGATATCTTCAAGCTTACGAATGATCATGGTGTCCTCCTGCAAAGCGTTAGCCTGCTCACTTAAAGCACGGACGTTCGCTCAGTATCACTACCAATGTTGGTAGCTTATGCGACTGTAACCCTGCAGCTACGGTAAGAGGAGAGCCTAGCAGGGAACCTCTGGCTAAGCTTCCTAGTGAGCCTACCAAGCCTTGCTCCAATGTTTCCACTAATCTGAAGGTGGGAGTACAACTAAGAATGTATCCGATCGAACAAAGGTCTTGTTGTGGGCTGCCATCAATTGATTGGGCTCGTTCTACGGTTCAATGCATACAGCGAGATAAAAGATGCGATTAAGCGACAGTAATCCCGTATCCTTGCCCGCTTTCAATTTCGTGTTGCCGACTCTCGTGAGGATGAATGGAGTCGTAGTCACACTCCAAGAGTGGTCGCCAAAGGGGCCACTTCTTAGCAGTCACTTGGGGTCGACTGATAAGGGGCGACTGGCAAAGCTGAAAACCTCTTTTGCCCAAGCAGAGTTTATAGCAGGGAGAACTGCACTCTATCATGCAGCATTGGCGCTCGGAGTAGATGTCTCCAAATGCAACGTGGAATGCAAGCCATGGTCCGGAAAGCCATACCTTGATGCGCGCCAAGAGTATTGCAACTTCAGCATTGCACACACACCGGGGCTGGCGTGCTGCGTTGCTTCTTCAGAATACCAGGTCGGTTGTGACTGCGAAAGATGGAACCGATCCCTCAACATGGATTCATTATCCTTTCTTTTCGGAAAGAAGTTCAGGAACCAAAGAGAATGCCTCGTGGAGTGGACGAAGCTAGAGGCATTGTTAAAACTTCGTGGGCTGAGACTAGCGGATGTAGTCGGTGGTGAAGGCCGACTCACTTCTTCAGCGTCAGATTGGCTTGGTGAGCATAGATACTCCACCGTCGCTTTTGACCTTAATGCAACTTTTGTTGTTAGCTACTGTGCCGCCCGCTCTGACCCGCGTCAAATTTGCGGGAGCCTATGAGCCCATAGCTTTTGCGGGCCAAGTTGATGATCAGAGCTTCAACGAGGCCGCTGTCCAAGCAGATAATGCTAGCCGCGATCACTAGGCAGTGCAACTGATCGGATGTCTAAATCGCACGTGGGGTGTCAAGCGACGCTAAGTTCACCATAAGAGTGAGATCAGGCACGCTGAAGAGACTGATGTGAGTTTACGGTCGGATAGAACATAGCGGGAGTCAACACCAATGGCAAGAAAAGCGCTCGTCTTGGTTGAAGGTCATAGGAGTAACGGCCCCTTATATATCCAAGCGGCCGAACGCCTTGGTCTTCATCCAATTACACTGTCGACCGATCCAACTCAATACGACTATCTGGCTTCGGAAAAACTTGAGACAATCCGTGTCGACACTGACAATCTTGAGGCGATGATCCGGGAATGTTTTCAGTTACGTGCGAGGTATGACATTGGCGGCATAACCGGCTTTACGGGCCTCGACGAGTCGTTCTATGTGACCGTCGCTAAGCTCTGTCGGCATTTCGGTCTACCGGGACCGAACCCAGCCTCGGTTGAAGGATGCTGCGATAAATTTACTCAACGTCAACTCCTCGCCGAATCCGGCATCCCGATGCCTGTTTACCGCTTGGCGGTAAGTGCAACTGGAATAAAAAACGCTGCCACGGAAATTGGCTTGCCGGTGATTGTGAAGCCAACGGTAGGCAGCGGCAGTAACGGTGTCCGATTGTGCCGCAACTTAGACGAGGTGGCAGAACATGCGGCCGATCTGTTGAGCGGGAGGCGCACGCGGCGGCCCTCGCCGAGGTTACTTGTCGAAGAATTCGCACAAGGCCCCAGCTACACTGCCCTGATAATGGGCAATGAGGTTGTCGGAATTACTGGCAATGACTTCGGTCCACCGCCGCATTTCGTTTATCGTGAGTTCACCTATCCGGCCATGCTGGCCGACCCCGAGCATAAGCTTATCGCCGATATTTCGCTCAGCTGTTTACGGGCTCTCGGCCTTGGCTGGGGGCCCGCGAACATCGAATTTCGGTGGACAAAGCGCGGCCCCCTTGTCATTGAAGTTAATCCGCGTCTCGCGGGTGGTGATCCTCAGCTAGTTCAGCTGGCGCATGGAATTGATCTCGCTAACGAACACCTCAAGCTAGTCATTGGCGACGAATGGGATTTGCGCAAAACGCGCTCGCACGCTGCCGCCATGCGGTTTCTAGTCCCTGATCGTGATGGTACTCTCGATTGGATCGGCAGCGACAGTCGGGCGGCTGCTCTACCAGGTGTCGTCGAGGTCAGATTTTATAACGAACGCAAGACTCCGATCGTCAGAAAAGGCGATTACCGAGACTGTATCGGACATGTCATCGCTGCTTCACCCAGCGCTACGCGGACCGCGGCGACGCTTAAGCGTGCCGTCGACTTGGTCGATTGGTCGATCACTCCATTTCCGGGCGTTAGCGGGCAAGAATAGTTTACGACCCCTCACCACACTCACCAGCGGCCTGTGGCGCCAGGTAATAGGTGATGATCAACGAGATGGTGTAATGTCACGTGTGTCGTTCACTCGTGACGCCGGAGTCCTCGCGGCTCAGTGGTTGGCACTGAAGACAATCGTGAGCGCGACGAACGGTCCACGGTCTGAGATGTTGACAAGCGGGCTTTGAAGCGCGGTCGTTTAGAACTTCGTAAGCGACAAGCTGGGGCCGTTCGGCAGCGTAGTTCCATGGCATGAGCGCGTCGATTTCGGCGCTGGGCCATCCATTTGCAAGACGCTGAAGGGTCTGGGTGAGCCAAGCCTGCGGATCGACATTGTTCATCTTTGCCGTCTGCAGCAGTGTCGCGATATTCGCCCAGGTCCGGCCGCCACCGTCGCTTCCAGCGAATAGGCTATTTTTCCTTTGTAATCGCCTGGGGCCTGATCGCCCGTTCGACGATGTTGGAGTCTAGCTCGATCCGGCCGTCGGTCAGGAAGCGCTCGAAGATGTCGCGACGCGAGATGGCATAGCGGAGAGCTTCCGCGAGCTTCGACTTGCCGGAGACAAGCGGTAGTGTCGTCTGCCAGAGAGTGAAGAGGTCTCTGACGATCGCCGCAGAGATTTCCTGACGCGCGGCGACACGAGCTTCAGGGCTTTGGCCGCGCACACGCTCCTCGATCTCCCACAACTTCGCCATACGCTCGACGGTGTCTGTAGCGACCTTCGAGCTCTTTGCGACATGCAACTCGTAGAACTTCCGGCTGTGCGACCAGCAGCCAGCCAGAGTGGCGCTGTCATTGCCTCCATCCTTCCGGACGAGCTTGTTGTAGGCGGCTTACCCATCGACCTGATTCTACGATAGCCGCTCAGGTGTCGTGCGACGCACTCGGTGGCTCGACTGTCCTCGAAGCGATAGGCCACCATCGGCGGGCCGCTACCTCCGAAGGTCCGATCGTCTCTGGCATATGCCCATAGCCACGCCGCTGATCCGGAGCCAGGTGCGAGTGCCGGCAAGGTCGTTTCGTCGGCAAAAATCCGTTCTGCCTTCTTGATCTCGCTCAGAATATAGTCGGCGAGAATGTCGAGCTCGAACCCCACCTTACCCATCCATTGGGCCATCAGCCTGCGATCGAGTTCGACCTTGTCGCGTGCGTAGATGGCTTCCTGGCGATAGAGCGGGAGGCCGTCGGCATATTTGGAGACGGCGATTTGGGCCAAAAGCGCTTCCGTTGGAATGCCGCCTTCGATGATGTGTGCCGGAGCCGCCGCCTGGAAGACGCCGTCTTCGTTCTTAAAGGCATACTTCGGCCCGCGGGTGACGATGTCACGGAACTTCGCTGCGACTACATCCAGACGCTCGGAGATGTCCTCTCCGATCAGGATTTTCTGCTTGCCCGCGTGTTCCGGTAACTCCTCCGGCTCGATCACGACCTCGACGCGCTCAAGATGCGGCGCGAAGCCTTTGCGCGGTCGCGCTTTCGGAAGTCGATCGGATGGCTCGCGAGAAAGACCTTCACACCTGACGAGATCATGCCGACCGCACCGCTCGGATCACCCGCTGCAGGTGTGCTTCGTCGATATCTGCGCCAGCCCGGATAACGACGTCGCCGATGACAACCTCGATCATCGCACGTGTGCCAATCAACCTGGTTTCTGTCTGAACAGCCGGGTCTTGCGAGAAGGATCGTTGTCCGTCACGAGCATCACGACGCCAACCAAATAGTTGTGATGGATGTATGCCGATGTGATGCGCAATCGCCGAGACGCTTGCGCCGGGCTCCATCGCCTCAGCCACAGCCCGCGCTTTAAATTCATCGGACCAGCGCCGCCGAAATTGCCGTGGGGCACCCTCAAGCCGTTCCGGAACGGCCTCGATCATATGGAAGTTTCTAGTTCCAGAGCTAGGCGCAGACATAGAAGCTCACAGTTCGTGAATAGTCTCTCCGCAATACCGGGGCCACCGCTACCGACGCCAGATGGGGTCGGCTTGTCGCTTACAGAACTTCTGCTTTGCGCGCTTTGGCATGAAGTAGCCGCGGATCTTGACTATAGCTGCAGCGACGGCAGCGGCATCCGCCAGGGTGGCTGGCTCGGTGGCGTAGCTGAGTTCGCGGATCGGGCCGATGATATCGCCGGTAACGGCATGACCGCGAATGACGGGCCGCCACTGCTTTTCAGCGAAGTCGGTACGCAACAGGAAACCGACAGGCCAATCCATACTGTCATAGGTTTGAGCATTGACCTGGCTGAATCGAGGTCGATGTTTGCCGGGGGTTTCCGCGAGGCTCGCCGATATCCGGTTATACCAACGTGCGCTGATCATGACCTGTGGGCCCCATTCGCGCATTCCGTTTGGCATAAAGAGTCAGAATTCCTCTGATTTGGGAATCCCATCACGAGTCGCCGTCAATGCTCGTTGGATAAACCCTGTGATCGTCATATGTCGGAGCCCTCTTCGGCCCCGAGAATCGACGATCAGACGCTGATCCAAAAGGTGAGGTCAGGACAGCGCTTACGTTCTTTCGGCGATGCGGTTACAAGATCGGTTGCTGACCGGCGAATTGAACGGCGGCGCCCGTCAAGGTAATCGCACGACAACGAATGCCGGACCGCGTCCGGACTGGACTGACACCAGCGCGAGACGCTGACCGCAAGGCCGTGACGCGGGTCTAAGATAGTCAGATGATGCACCACCCCCTCGACGATAAGGGCAGTCTGCGATGTTTGACTCCCCGAAGACATCGCCCCATTCGGCAAAGCCGCGATTTGAGGTGAGGATCATGTGCGCCGCGTTCGTAGCGGGCGTTGACGAGTTGGAAGAACAGATTGCCACCGCCGGCGATGACCGGCAGATAGCCGATTTCGTCAACGATCAGAAGGCTTGGCCTGCAAAAGAAGGTAAGCGGTCAGCCGATAACGTCAGGCTTGAAGCTCCAGGGCATGAGCGCTTCGATTTCGGATGCTGGCCAGCCTTGAGCGATGCGAGTCAATGTTTGGGAGAGCCAGTCTAGCGGATCGACGCCATTCATTTTGGCCGTTTGCAGGAGTGTGGCCACCGTCGCCCAGGTTCGTCCACCACCCTCTTCCTCGTAATTGTTTGGGGCCTGATCGCCCGTTCGACGATGTTGGAGTCGATTTCGATGCGGCCGTCCGTCATAAAGCGTTCCAGCGCCTCGCGCCGGGTGAGCGCGTAGCGGATCGCTTCGGCGGTTTTGGATTTTCCCGAGACCTTGCCCAGCTCCTTTTCCCAAAGGTCAAACAGGCTGGAGACGATGGCCGCGGATTTTTCCTGGCGCCACGCTGCGCGGCTCCCGGCATCCTTGCCCCGAACCTCATCCTCGATCCTCCACAACTCGGTCATGGCGAAGATCGAGTCCGTCGCGGCCTGTTGCGGCGCGTGTGCCCAGCACCCTGCGAGCTGGATCGTTTCATTGCTGCCGGTTTTGGCCCGCGTCTTGGCCAGGTTGGTATAGCCGAGTAGCCATCCCCTGAAGGATGCCGCTGAATCCGGCGAGATGACGCGCCACGCAATCGGCGCCTCTGCTGTCTTCAAAGCGATAGGCAACCATCGGCGGACTGGTTCCACCATATGTCGATCATCGCGTGCGTAGGCCCATAGCCAAGCCTTGGTGGTTTTCCCGGACCGGGGGCAAGAGTGGGCAAGGTCGTCTCGTCGGCGAAGACCCTTTCGCCCTCCTTGACGCGTTCCAGGATATAATCGGCGAGCATCTGCAATTCGAAGCCCAGATGCCCCATCCACTGCGCCATCAACGACCGGCTGACCTCGACGCCATCGCGTAGATAGATCGCCTCCTGCCGGTAAAGCGGAAGACCATCGGCGTATTTCGACACGGCGATATAGGCAAGCAGCCGTTCCGTCGGTAGGCCGCTTTCGATGATGTGTGCTGGCGCCAAGGCCTGAGCCACGCCGTCACGACCCCGGGAGGCGTATTTGGGGCGGCGCGTCACGATGACCCGGAACTTCGGTGGCACGACGTCCAGCCGCTCGGAGCGGTCTTCGCCGATCAAAACCTTTTGAAGACCCGCGCAGTCGGCCGGGATTTCCGGCTCGATAACTTCCTCGATGCGTTCGAGGTGAGCGGCAAGCCTTTGCGCGGACGTGGGGCACGCTTCGGCTTGTCCTTGGCGCGCGGTCGAGTTCGCTCTGGATTTCCGAAAGGCCGGTCTCGACCTCCTCGAAAGCAAAGGATACCTGTTCATCGTTGACCGCCAGGCGCAGCCGCTCGGAACGCTTGCCATGTTGCGTGCGCTGCAAAACTTTCAGGATCGATGTGAGATTGGCGATCCGCTCGTTGGCGCTCTTCTCGACGGCCTCCAGCCGGGCGATCTCCGCAGCCGCGGTGGCAAGCCGCGTCTCGTTCGCAGCCTGCTCGCGGGCCATCGCCAGGATCATCGCCTTCAGCGTATCGACGTCGTCCGGCAGGTCGGAAGCGGGTAAAACCATGAGAGGTAATAGTGCACAAAAACATCCGTTTTCCCAACCATTACAGCCACATGGTTCCATCATGTCGCAGGCCGGTTCAGCCCGTCAACAACGGTCGCCTGATCTTGACCGGGCGGATCTTTTTCCAATCAAGCCCAGCCAGAAGCGCCATCAACTGCGAATGGTCAAGACGCATCCGCGCCGCCGATATACCCGGCCAGCAGAAGCCTTGATCTTCAAGGGTTTTCGAATAGAGGCAGACCCCGCTGCCGTCCTACTAGACGATGCGAACACGGTCCGCCCGCTTCGACCGGAACACGTAAAGCGAGCCATTGAACGGGTCGAGACCGCCATCCCTCACCAACGCCATCAAAGACGCGGCTCCCTTGCGGAAGTCGACCGGCTGGCACGACACCTAAACCACAACACCGGAAGCGATCATGCCTTGCGGACCACCCGGAGAATCTGGGCCAGGTGATCGGGATCAACATCGGCGCCGGCGCGCACCACAACATCGCCCACGACGATTTCCACCATGGAGCTGCCAACCGCTTCGAAGCGCGTGAACTTGACTGGCGCGCTCGGTTCCTCCGTCAATGGGGCAACCATTCCCGACGAAAGTGCCTTACGACGCCACGCATAGAGTTGCGACGGGTCCAGTCCCTGAGAACGGGCAATCGCCGACACATTGGCCCCCCGCGAGAGCGCCTCCGCGACAAGCCGTGCTTTCTCTTCCTCCGACCAATGACGCGGCTTGCCTCGAGACCGGACCGGCTCCGCTGTCAAAATCTCGAATGTTCGATGCTGATTCACACTGTCATTCATAGGATTCTCCGCATGACTCATGCAGAAAATGCGCGCTCAGCGGCATTAAAGATACGTGGGGTAGCCTACGCGCTTACAAGAGAAGCGAATGCGCTCCTGAAGCCTGCCTTCCCGTTCGGCGCTTGCGAGCGCGGCGATCAGATCGGCGAGCGTCGTGAAGTAGACGCTCTTGCCGGCCTTGACGGCGTAGACGCCGAGAGCGGTGGCCAAGTGGCTTTTGCCCGTTCCCCCGGCCCGAGGAAATGAACAGCCTCACACCGCTCGATGAGGCCGAGCTGTGCGAGGGTGAAGATCCGATCCTTGTCGAGCGATGGCTGGAAGGAGAAATCGAAGCCGGCCACCGCCTTGATCGTCGCAAGCCGCCCCATGCGCAGCGCGGTCTTGATGCGACTATTCTCGCGCAGGGTCAGCTCCTCGGAGAGCAGGATGTCGATCGCTTCCAAGGCGGTATCGAGGGCGGCACTCATCAGCGGTTCTCCCGTGCCATGGCGCGATCACGACCGGGGTGCTCAGCGCCTTGCGCTCGCAATGCCGGCGGACAACCAAGGCAAAGCCTCCATGGACCAACGGCCAGGTCGAAAGGATGAACCGGGACCCCCCAGGACGCCGCCGTCAGGCGCTGCCACTACGACCACCACGAACAACTCCGCCAGCATCTTGCCGACTTTGTCGCCGCCTACAACTTCGGCGGCAGACTCAAGGCCCTTAAGTGCTTCACCCCTTACGAATTCATCTGCAAGGCATGGACGTGGCAGCCCGAACGCTTCACCCTCGATCCGCTCCACCAGATGTCCGGGACTAAGCATCTATGCTTCGTTAGGGGCAGTTTTCTCATTCCGGCCAACGAACTTAAAGCGCGAAACGCTGTACCGGCCGTCGACACTGACGGGCACCTCGCCCTCGACGGTCGCTCGACGAACGATGCGGCGCTGGTCACCGTAATCTTTGGTTGCACAATGCATCGTGGCTCGGTTGTCCCAGATAGCAACATCACCCCGATTCCACTTCCAGCGCACCGTGTTTTCCTGCGCGGTGATATGAGACTCAAATAGTTCGAATAGCCTGTCGCCGTCATATTTCGATACGCCAACGAAACGCCTTACATAAGAGCCGAGCACTAGTGTGCGCTCGCCGGTCTCGGGGTGGACACGTACGACGGGATGTTCAGTCTCGATCCTCGGTCCGGTAAGGGCCTCGACGTAACGCCTACTAAAAGCTCCGGGGAAGCTGTGAACAGCCCAGAGGTCGTCGGCAAGCCGTTGCAGCGCCGGCGGCAAGTCGAGATATGCGGCCGCGGTGTTTGACCACATCGTGTCGCCGCCGACAGGTGGGATCACGACGCCTCGCAGCACCGACATCTTGGGATAGGCTTCCATGCAGGACCAATCGATGTGCCAAATGTCGGCCTCGACATCCTCGCCTGCGGAATCAATCTCGAAAATCGGCGTCGTTCCCTCCGGATACGGCGAAGGCTTCCCGAAACGAAGAGCAAAGCGCTCCTGCTCGGCGTCGTCGAGATGACCCTGGTCGCGGAAGAAGATGACCTTGTGCTCAAGCACCAGACCGTTTATCGCAGCGATGGTCTGGTCCGGCAAATCGGCCGACACCTTGATATTCCTGATTTCAGCGCCGATGCGCGCTGTGCATTTAACGACATCGGTACGTGGAATAACATTATCGATCAAGTCTATCTCACTCATTTGGCATTCTCCAAAGTTGCAGCCTTTTTCGTCATGCAAAGCTATTCAACCGGGACAAGACGTTCATGGCATTGTAAGAATCGGTCCAAGATACAATTCCGCAATTGTGTGTCGGCATCTTTTGAGGGTCTTATAGAATGTGACTCTGGGGACCCAAACAACGGAGCCAACATTCTCGATCAGTGACACTCCTCCGCAGAAACGCGCCAACTCGGCGCTGCAAGCACTTGCAAATTCTGTTGTGTATATCCTTTGATTGGAGATCACGGTCAGAGGCTAGCGCGAGCTCGTACTCGATCGTTGTGGCTGGTTTCAAATGTTGCCTCCTGGCTCGAAAATGGGTAGTTACCATATTTCTGTTTGCCACCGCACCTACCTCTCCTAGTGGGTTGTCGCTTGGGAGTTAAACGTGAGAATGCGGCTGTTGGCATTTAAATCGGGTCTTCCTCAATTTGTGTGGTTAACAGACCGTTAGCAATGATGCCGGTATGGGCTGGCATGCGAACGAAATCGAAATGGTCGCCCGGTCCGGGTATTAAAGTGCAGAGCGTTGTATTTAGCGATGAAGGCGACTGGGTTGTGTCTGCCTACGGGCCAACGTCAGGCATATGCCCTGATTGCCGATACCGGAGCAGAACTCGGCACGGTTGGTCGTACCGCAGGCTTCAAGACCTGCCGATCCAAGGTAATGCCGTGACGGTGAAGCTCCAGTTGAGCCGCTGGCGTTGCACATATCGGCAGTGCAAACGGCAAACGTTTACTGACCGGATCCCAGCGATTGCCTCCCCATATGCCCGCCGCACAAGTAGGTCGCCGAAATAGTCGGACTGCTTGGCCATAATACGGGCGGGCGGCCCGGCGAACGCTTGATGCAGCGGCTCGGGATGCCGATCAGCGACGACACCATCCTTCGGCACTTGAAGCGCAATGCTGCACGGGCCGACGGCGAAGCCCCGGCTCGGATCGTCGGCATCGATGACTGGAGTTGGAGGAAATCGTGGCGCTATGGCACGATCATCATCGATCTTGAGCGTCGAGAGGTCTTGGACATTTTCGACGACCGGAGCGTAGTGAGCGTCGCACAATGGTTGAAGCGGCAACCCCTCTATTGAGGTCGTGAGCCGAGATCGATGCGGGCTTTACGCGCAGGCTGCTCGTGAAGGGGCGCCGCAAGCGTCTCAGGTGGCGGATCGCTTTCATCTCGTTCAAAATTTGCGGCACGCTATCGAGAAACAGATGAGCCTTTGCGGCCGCGCTACCGGCAGAGCATTGTTGCCCGACGAGGACATCGAGATTGATCATGATGATCGAGCTTTGCATGAGCAGGCCCCCGAAACGCCGAGGCGCAATCAGCTTCGCCGCGCGCATCGGCAGTCTCGGGAAGGATGTTCGAGACAGTCCACGCCCTGAGCAAAGAGGGCCTGTCGTGCTCGGAAATTGCACGTCGCACAGGTTATGGCCGACGCAGCATCGCGAAATGGCTGACTTTCGCGGCGCCACCCGANCGACGCAGGGCCGCGCTGCAGCCGACATCTCCTCGGTACTTCGAAGCGTTTCTCATCCAGTGTTGGAAGGATGGCAATTGCTGCGGACGGCATCTGTTTCACGATATCAAGCACCGCGGATACACCGGCAGCTTCTCCAATCTTGAACGCCTCCTGGCAACCTGGCGCCGCGCCGCGAAGCCGGGAAAAGATAAGGATAATGCGGTACCGGCTCCGATCGTCCTCGCTGACCAAGCAGATGACAATGCGCCTGTGCGTGATCCGCNAACTGGCCATTTGATCTCACCGGTTNTNGCCGCTNCTCTTTGCATAAAGCCACGGGGTGCGTTGACATCAATCAGGCGCGGAAAGTCGATGCCCTCAAGCAGGGATCAAATGCGTTT
>NZ_ATTQ01000048.1 GCF_000419765.1 Rhizobium mongolense USDA 1844
ATGTCGATTTTTTAATTCTTCCGGACGTGTTCATGTCGAGCGCGCATCCCAAAGCGAAATTGTTCGACGAGGCACTCGTGTGCGTCGGCTGCCCCACGAACAAGCAGCTATTGGGGGATCTCTCTTTCGAGACATATATGTCGATGGGGCATGTTGCCGCCCAGTTCGGACGAGAGCTAAAGCCCTCCGTCGAGCAATGGCTGCTGCTTGAGCATGGCTTCAAGAGACGTATCGAGCTTGTTGTACCGGGTTTTACTTTGATTCCGCCGTTGTTGTCGGGTACCAACCGTATTGCCATTATCCCATTGCGTCTCGTCAGGTATTTCGAACAAACAATACCACTGCGCATGGTCAAATCTCCGCTGCCACCCCTCTTTTTCACTGAGGCTGTCCAGTGGCCCGCCCTTCACAACACTGATCCCGGAAACATTTGGTTACGGGAGATACTGTTGCAGGAGGCGTCGCGCATTGATCCCCAGTCGGAGACGTCTAGGAGTTGCCAAGAACATTAACTCTGATATTGACCAAGAATTCCTCGGATTTCTCCGGAACTTCTGCAGATCGAAACGCCTCATCGATAGTAAATTGTTGATACTCGGCTGCTCTTGATGGCGCCCTTTGAGTGTACTCTGCGTTTCCCACTTGCGTACCGGCTGCTGTCCGTCCTGCGTTTAGCAGCCGCACCTTTGAATCATGAACCTGTTCGGCAGCCCGTGGGACCCCGCTGCTTCCTTCAATCAGTTTGTGTTCTTGGGCATTTGCCTCAACCACCGCAACTGAATCCGTGTACTCTCGTCAGCGCTATCCTGGAGCTTCACAGGGCTCAGTGAACTACAGACTCAACGACTCAACGTTACTGAAGAGAGGAACTTCGCAGCAGCAGAACACCTGACGAACGCCATCTTCGGGCGCGGCATTAATTCGCGAATTTGGGCCGCTATGGGTCGCGGAACCCGCACCACGTGTAGGGTTTGTCGGGTCCGCGACATAGGTTTGTTGGATAAGCACTTTAGTTCGTCCGAGGATAAGTAGGTGAAACAAAGAACAAAGCTGTATTTAGCTGAAGTAAGCCAAATGGGCACGAGTTTTGAGATTCCTGGTCGCAAAACGGCGACAGCTGCCGACCGTCATTTATGTCGTAGTCAGCGTATCAACGAGGGATAAAAAGCAACATGTCAAGTTTGGGTGAGACCGCATTTCGCGGGAAGAGACGCTTCGGCAAGTCCTTCTCCCAAAGTACGCACGCTGCGGGCCGACCCGATCCAGCGGCGTGTTTCGAAGGATCGAGGTCACCAGAGCTTCGAATTGTTCGTTCGCAGCCCACCGGCTCAAGGTGAACTGTGCGAACCGACGCGCAAGCTGAACACGATCGAAGACATGCGCGTGTCTCGCGGATGATCGAGGAGGGCGAGGCCTGTTTCAAAGCTGCCGCCGATTTCCACGCCAGCATCGCAAGCGCCTTCGAGCCTACGAGCAAGATTCAAATCGAATACGAGAACCTTCTTCGAGACCCCGAAGCTTGTGTGGCAACAGTCTTCGATTTCCTTAATGTTCCACCCCTAAAGCTTTTGCGGCCGCGGCATTTTACAACGACAAGAATCGCGCGTTGAGTGAAACGGTACGGAACTTGCAGGGACACGATCAACTTCCGAGAGTTGCGGTATCACTTCGCATATGGACCTTACGCGAAATTCGTTGATCTTGATCTAGGTTGACCAGCAAAAGTGCAGGTATGTCGACACATTCAATTCAGCAATCTGGAGTAGCAAGTAGCTCGATGGACGCTTACCCGTTCTCTACCGGGATGAAGGAAGGTCAGGGATATAATCTGATGCTTGCAACGGTTCGCTCCCTGGTCCGGCGAAGGAATCCTTTCTATGCTAGGGGTGTCGGGCGAGAACGAATACCCACATTGGGCATTTGCTTTAGGAAACATAACCAAGACTGGACGACGAGCTTGAAGACTTTTGAGATTGCGGATCGTAACAATATCGCGGAACCTAAGAGCGATTATCTCAGCCGATTGGAAGCAGAGAGCATCTTTATTATTCGTGAAGCAGTCGCAGAGGCTGAAAAACCTGTTCTTCTTTACTCCGTTGGAAAGGACAGCTCGGTTCTCCTTCACCTGGCTCGAAAGGCTTTCTACCCTGCTAAGGCGCCGCTTCCTCTGTTGCACGTCGATACGCGATGGAAGTTTCGCGAAATGTACCGCTTTCGCGATGATGTGGCTCAGGCGAGCGGAATGGATCTGATCGTCCATATTAATCCGGATGCTATCGCACGAGATATAAATCCATTCGATCACGGTGCGGTCAATCACACGAAGATAACCAAGACAGAAGGCCTCAAACAAGCGCTGGATGACCACGGGTTTGATGTGGTCCTCGGCGGCGCGCGGCGCGACGAAGAACGTTCGCGAGCAAAGGAGCGCATTTTCTCGTTTCGCACTGACAAGCACGTGTGGAATCCAAGGTGCCAACGGCCGGAACTATGGAGCCTTTACAACGGCAGAAAAGCACGCGGCGAGAGCATGCGCGTCTTCCCGCTGTCGAACTGGACCGAGCTGGATATTTGGCAATATATCTATCAGGAAAACATACCGCTGGTTTCCTTGTATTTTGCGAAAGAGCGTCCAGTCGTCGTTCGGGACGGTCTCATCTTGGTCGTCGATGACGGCAGGATGCGGCTATCGCCAGCCGAGACAATTTCTATGCAGACGGTGCGTTTTCGAACACTTGGTTGCTATCCGCTGACGGGCGCTATTTCATCGAATGCGGCAAACGTAAAGGACGTTATCGTTGAACTGCTGAGTGAGCGCCATTCGGAACGGCAAGGAAGACTGGTTGATGCTGGCGCGACCGCTAACATGGAGAAATGCAAGACCGAGGGATATTTCTGATGCTGCGAAGCGGATCGTCAAATACCTCCAGCAAAGAACTCTTCTTAAGGTTCGTCGCGCAACAACAGGCGAAGAGCACTCTGCGATTCATTACGTGCGGAAGCGTAGATGACGGAAAAAGCACTCTCATAGGACGCTTGCTTTGGGAGACACAACAGATCTTCGACGATCAGCTTGAGGCCCTGAAGGCCGCATCAAAG
Source organism: Rhizobium mongolense USDA 1844 (assembly GCF_000419765.1). Taxonomy (GTDB): domain Bacteria; phylum Pseudomonadota; class Alphaproteobacteria; order Rhizobiales; family Rhizobiaceae; genus Rhizobium; species Rhizobium mongolense. The sequence goes on from NZ_ATTQ01000048.1 coordinate 3,100, forward strand.
CGGTATGGGACGCAAGGGGAAGAAATCGATTTCGCCTTACTCGTCGACGGTCTTACAGCAGAGCGCGAACAGGGTATAACGATTGACGTTGCCTATCGCTATTTCTCGACACTGAGGCGAAAGTTTATAATTGCTGATACTCCTGGGCACGAGCAGTACACACGAAATATGGTGACCGCTGCATCAACAGCCGATGCTGCTGTTTTGCTCATCGATGCTTGCAAGGGGATATCAGCACAAACTCGCCGGCATGCCTATCTCGCTGACCTCCTCGGAGTTCGTCACGTTACCCTTGCAATAAACAAGATGGATAGGATTGGATTCGACAGGCGCGTCTACGATCATCTGAGCAATGAAATGACTGACTTTGCATCGAAATTGCGGTTCGATGAGATAACAGCGATTCCGGTCAGTGCATTAAAGGGCGACAACATCTCGACCCATTCAATGAATATGCCTTGGTATACCGGCTGCACCTTGTTGGGATTTCTGGAAACCGTCAAGCCGTCCCGCGAAGCAAATGATAGGCTGGTTATGCCGGTGCAATGGATCAATCGAGCAAACTCCTCATTTCGAGGAATCTCGGGAACTGTCGCTGAAGGCACGGTTAACGTGGGCGATACTATTCGCGTCGCTGCGTCAGGGCAGACGGCAAATGTCACTGGCATCGTCACAATGGATGGCTGTTTGGAGACCGCGTCGGACAATCGCGCCATTACGATTACCTTGGACAAAGACTTGGATGTTTCCCGCGGTGATGTATTATCTAATCCTTCCTCGCCGGTTGAGCTGACGGACCATTTCGAAGCTACAATCGTGTGGATGCACGAAGAGCAGGGCCTCGTCGGTAGAGCGTATGATATCAAGCTAGCCACGCAATGGGCATCAGCTTCGATCTCTACGATTAAACACCATATTGATGTTAACACTTTCCATCATGAGGCAGCCGGCAGTTTGTCGCTAAACGATATTGCTGTGTGCGATGTATCCCTCAATAGACCGTTGGCATTTGATTGCTACGAAAATTCTAAAATACTTGGTGGCTTCATATTAGTCGACCGCTTCACCAATGTCACACTCGCCGCCGGGATGATCAAATCTAACCTTCGACGTGCTCAAAACGTGCATCGTCAATCGCTGTCCATAAGCCGGGTGGAGCGCGAACTGCTCAACGGTCATAGTGGCAGGGTCATTTGGTTCACCGGTCTTTCAGGCTCGGGAAAATCCGCTATCGCGAATGCCCTGGAGATCGAATTGCATGCGCGCGGGAAGCGCACTTATCTCCTTGACGGCGACAACATTCGACATGGCCTTAGTAAAGATCTCGGGTTCACCGATGCGGATCGGGCTGAAAACATCAGACGAATTGCTGAAGTCGCGAAGTTAATGATGGATGCCGGATTGATTGTGTTGGCAGCGTTTATCTCGCCGTTTCGTCGGGAGCGGCAGTTGGCGCGCGAATTGATTGGTGAAAACAATTTTTCGGAAGTTTATGTCGATACGCCCCTCGACACCTGTGAAAGACGCGACCCGAAGGGCTTGTACAAGAAGGCCAGAAGCGGTTTATTGCCCAATATGACAGGTATAGGCAGCCCCTACGAGAAGCCACTCGCACCAGACATCGCTGTGCACGGCGCCGATACGCCAATCGAAGAAAGCGTCAGGGAAATTGCATCACTCTTGGATATGAGGTGAGCTAATCTCATTTTGTCCTTCGTTGAGTTCCGGAGGACACCAGGGAACGAGCGTTGAATTTCTTCGCTGGTGAAATCGCGGCGAGCTTTTTCTTCAGCAGATCAAGCCAGCTCACGAACTGATGTTCCGAACGATCACCAGACGCTCCGAGTTCAGGATCGTATTACGCTGTTGTTCTTCGCGCTCATCCCTATCAACCTCCCGTATCAGTCTCCACGGGATAGCTTCCTCGCCTCGACCGTGATGGGCAGGCGGGTATCCTGCGGAAGGTCGGGGAGGGCTAGCCGCCATCCGTTCCTCAGCAATACAAAGCCGCCCCACAAGTTTTCCTTCTCGACCGAAATGATCGGCTCCTCGAGATCCTTCTTGGGAATATAGGCCGACAAGCCGACGCAGGTTCTACGAATTGTCACTTTCATCTGGCTGTCGCTTTTCTGAGACAAGTGGCGATTTCAGACGTCCCCGGAGTTGCAGCCTTATCGAGGCTCATTATTTCATAGGCGCGCATCCCGACGATGGTGCCGCGTTCAACCCATTCGACCGCATAGATGTAAAATTGCTGAAGAAAGGTGCCCACGTCTCGCACAAAGCCTTCGTCGCCCTTCCGCACGAGATTCTCGCCGATGTCCTTTCCAGGATAAGTGCCGTCATTCCTTACTTGACGGGTGGCGCGGACCCGCTCACCCGGCATAAACCGTGGTTGCTCGCGGATTTCGACCTCCTGTTCGCGTACAAGACCCATTGGCCGCTCCTCTCATTCCTTGTGCTGCGATAATCGGTTGATGGTCAGGCAGGGACGCAGGTCTTCGGCACCGGACATACCAAGGCGCATTGCTGCGTGTCGAATTCTCCCCTGCACTCGGTGCATTTTTTAGGATCAACCACGTATTTTTCCCCCTTGAAATTGATTGCGCCTGAGGGACATTCATATTCGCATGCGCCGCACTGGGTGCATTGGGATGCAATAATCTTGAAGGCCATGTTTTAGCTCCTGGTTCAGTCAGAAGGTGGGCTCAAGCCGTCGCCACCAACGGTTCGACACCAAACTCGGCGGCGTAAAGCGCACCGATCGCAGTCTCGATGTAGTCATAGCCATAAGCGTCCGTTGCTCGCACGCCCGCTTCTGCCAACTGTTTCTTCGGGCAATCACCGATCTTGGCGCACAGCAAGACGTCTATGCCTTCGAGCGTAGCGATGATGTTATAAAGTGTAGCCTCCTCGCCCCAGCCACCGACGCAGTACCGCTCGACCTTGCGGTGCCCTACCAAGTTAATCCCTTTTTGAGAGACTGCGTAAACTTGGAATTCCTTCGCATGGCCGAAGTGTTCGTTGATCCGGCCGCCGCCTTTGGTGGTCACGGCAACAAGAAGCGATCCGCCGGACCCCACGGACGTGACTGCTGTGATCGCGTCCTTCCTTGCCGCCAGATGATCGCCGCGCTCGCGCGCGACCAGCTGGCGGTAGGCGTGGCGCTTGCTGGCGTTGTATGTAACATCGCCGGGGATTTGGTCGAGCGTAAACTCCCGCCCACGATCATCGCCGAGCAGACCCACAGCATCGGCGCGACACTGCCGGCAATGGCGCATCAGCTTGGCGCCGCCTTCGAGACGATCTTGAAGCGCCTTCAGTTCTAACGGCTTTGGACCACGCTGACCGGTCAGTCCGTAATAGGTACCGTGTGAAGGCTCTGAAATCAGGGGCATCACGTTGTGCATGAATGCGCCGCGGTCCCTGACCCATCTGTTAACTTCGATGAGGTGCGCGTCATTGACGCCCGGGATCATGACCGAGTTAATCTTGGTGAGGATGCCGCGTTTGGACAGCATCTCCAAGCCTAACATTTGCCGCTCGTGAAGGATCCTGGCGGCTTCGATGCCGGTGTAGCGACTGTGCCCGTAGAATACCCACGGGTAGATCTTTGCCCCGACCTCCGGATCCACCATGTTGATGGTGATCGTCACGTGATCAACATTCATGTCAGCAAGCTCGTCGACATGGTCCGGCAGCGCGAGTCCGTTGGTCGAGATGCATAGCTTGATGTCGGGAATTTCCCTCGCGACTCGTTCGAATGTCGCTTTTGTCTTCTTCCAATCGTAACAGGCGTCGCCCGGTCCGGCGATGCCAAGGACGGCAAGCTGCGGTACTTCGCTGGCAACGGCAATCACCTTACGCAGCGCTTGGTCGGGAGTAAGCTTTTCCGATGCAACCCCGGGCCTACTTTCGTTAGCGCAGTCATATTTGCGATTGCAGTAGTTGCACTGGATGTTGCAGGCTGGCGCGACCGCGACGTGCATGCGGGCGAAATAGTGATGCGCTTCTTCTGAAAAACAGGGATGGTCCTTGATCCTCTCCCAGATCGCCGGATCTATGTCATCCGGCGCAGTAAGGCCACAGGACGAAGATGCGCAGCCGCCGGATTTTGCGGCCCCCGGTCCCCCGTTGGAGGATGCTTTGCGGGTAGTCTCAAGCTGTATCATCGGTTCCGACATCGCACGGCTCCAAGTGAACGTTACAGTTCCAGAAGCAAGAGCGATGCCAATTCATAAAATGCTGCTGTTTCATAGGGATAGCGTTAACTTGTCCGCCTTGCCGGCTTTGCTGATACAAAGGTTTTGTCGGACTTGCGACAAGGGCAATGTCGCACCCGAAGTGTCGTGTGTTAGACCAACTGAAGACAGAAGTGACGCTCGCGACGTCCTTGATAACACTCTCGTCAGAATTTTTTCACCTCGATACGAAGCCGGCGCAGAGCATAGCCGACCTGCCGCGGCGTCAGGCCGAGGATACGAGCCGCCCTGGCCTGAACCCAGCCGGCCGTCTCCATTGCATTGATCAGCCGGTCACGGTCGGTCAGACCCGGTGCCCCGATCGTGGATGCGGGACCGCTTGTAGTGCCGGCGCTGGCCGGTGGTCCGACTGACACCCTGTTGCCCGGAGGGAGGTCATTGATCGCGGTGTTGCAACTATTACAATCAGCTCCTTTCCGGAGGAGCGAAGAAAAGCATCGGCCCTGCTGACACGCGAAATCCGATGGAGCGATCATACTTGAACGGGCGAGAGTGGCGGTCCGTCGTACGCAGTTTTCCAGCTCGCGAACGTTGCCCGGGAAGTCGCATTTCGACAAAATGTCGAGTGCCGATGGCGCGAAGTCGAGATCGCGACCATTCTCATTGTTGAATCGCTGGAGGAATACTTTCGCTAGACGTGGAATGTCACCGTCGCGCTCCCTAAGCGGCGGCAAAATGATAGGCACCACATTGATCCGGTAATATAAGTCGGCTCTAAACTCCCCGCTCGCAACGGCCGTCTCGAGGTTTCTGTTGGTGGCGCATATGAGGCGAACATTAACTTTAAGCGTCTTCGTTCCGCCGACCCGCTCAAGTTCACCCTCCTGCAACACGCGTAATAACTTCGCTTGGAATTCTGGCGATATTTCGCCTATTTCATCCAGCAGCAACGTCCCACCATCCGCCAGTTCGAAACGGCCTGCTCGCTGAGAGATCGCTCCGGTGAAAGCGCCTTTTTCATGTCCAAACAGCTCCGATTCCAGAACACCTGCCGACAGCGCGGCGCAATTCAGTTTCACGAAAGGCTTCTTTCGCCGTGATGATAACTCATGTATCGCCCTCGCAAAGGATTCCTTGCCGGTGCCGCTCTCACCCCTCAGAAGTACAGCGGAGTTGGTCGCTGCCACGATAACGGCGGTCTTGACTACCTCCTTGAGCGCAGGACTCTCTCCGACAATCCAGCTGATAGTTTTGGGAGTTTGCGGGGCGGGGCCAGGCTTCCCCCCGATCCGCGAAATCTGTTCTGCTTGTTGTTCCTCGGCGATTGATCCGCCATCTCTGCACAGGTTGCGATTGAGCCGGGTGGCCAAGCCGGTGAGGTTGGCGACCATGGTCAGAAAGAGTATCTCCTCCTTGTAGTTATCACTGGCGGTGCCAGTTTCAGCGCGATCAATCCATAATGCCCCAAGCACCTTCTTTTCCACCTTGACGGGGACTCCGATGAAGGTAGCGGCAACATTGCCGTCTAAAGACGTTCGCAGCGCAGCTTTGAATAGGTCCGACTTCCTAATGTCCGGCACGACGAGCGCCTTACCGGTAGCGATGATATGCTCTATTGCCGTTTTCGGCTCGATTGTGGGAGTGGGTGACGGAGAGTCATGGCCAACACCGGAACATGCGGTGATCTCTGGCTCTCCTTCCTCGGCGGAAATCACGATCGCGCCGTGGCGCATTGGCAGAAGCGAAGAGAGGGTATTCAGCGCATTAGCAAGCGCGATCTCAAGACGAGGGGAAGCGATGAGGTCTCTCGATATCCGATAGATTCCACTGCGCCACATATCCGACTTATGCATGTTCACGACCGATTGCTCGCCCGCTGGCCGAACTCTCTATCGATACTCGAGTATGTAAACCCGGTTGGTGGTTTGTCCATGCTTTTCTGCCCTCAGTGCGCGGACTTTGTTGTTCGAGCATTCGGAAGTTCTATACCTGCATTCGGAACCGCAGAGAAAATAAAATGATATGCAAGCCGTCATGACGATTCCTGAGATTTATTTGCCGTCGCTTACGCATAGGGCGTCAATGCACTCTGAGCTGGAGATGGCGCTCATCATCCGAACTTGAAGAGGATCCCGAACCCGCCTCGCGGATAATTCCACTCGATGTCACCGTTCGCTTCGCATAACACTCTGCACGTGCCGCATTCCATGCAGCCATCCGCAACGATTTCCACCTGCCCGGTGTCGTTCAACTCATAGCATTTGGCCGGACAAATCTTCGTCAGTGCCAGCAGGTTCGGGCTTGGCGACAGGTGCGCCCGCACTTTTATGTGTGGGCGCCCCGTGTCGACCAGATAGCGATTCTGGTAGAGTTTGTCCTCGATGCGCTCCACGATGGTTGCCGTCATCTGAATTCTCCTTTAGCGCCAAGCGAAGGCGAGGCGGATTGCGTCGCTGACCAACCCCCAACGGGACCGTGCCTTGATGAAGGCGGCGGTTGTCGCCTTTTCCCTTTCGATCTTAGGAGTGCCATCAACGCGCACGAAATTCTGCGCGGCCTGCGATATCAGCTTCGGATACGTCGTGAAGAAACTTTGACAATTGGTATGGAGGAGGGCGGGCATATCTTTGTGCTTCATAAGGTCTTTCATAACGAAGGACTTGTCCAGCATGCTTTTGTAAAGGGAGAGGTTCTGCTTGGTCATCGAACCTCCGCGGCATTTTATGCGGAAGATCGACTCGCCGGCGATGCGCCCCGACGCCATGGCGAGGTTGGAACCCTCGCGGTGCACGGCATTGTTGAGTTGCGCCGCGTCGCCAACGACGACCCAGCCGTCGCCGAACAGCTGCGGGATTGCCTTGAAGCCGCCCTCCGGAATGAGATGCGCGGCGTATTCCTTGACCTCCGACCCCGCTAGCAGCGGTCGGATTGAGGGATGGCGCTTGAAGGCGTCGAGAAGGGCGTACGGTTTTTCCATGGTTTCAGCTAAGCCGGAGACGAGGCAGCCGATGCCGAGCGAGATTGACTCCCTGTTGGTATAGAGGAAGCCCAATCCGGTCATTCCGCGTGAAATTGTCCCGCCTGCTTCGATCACACAGCCCTCATCCTCGGTCAGGCCAAAGCGCTCTGCGATGACCTCTTCCGGCAGGAAATGCATCTCCTTGACCGCGAGTGCCACATTTTCCGGCTTCGGCATCTCGCGCAAGCCGGCCCGCGTGCCGAGAAGCCCGTTTACCCCTTCAGCGAGAACGACTACATCCGCAAGGATCACGTCCCCTGCGCGGTCCGTGTGAACACCTATGACCTTGCCGCTCGAATCCCGGGCGAGTTTCGTCGCCGTTGTCTCGCACAGAACGGTGCCGCCAGCCTCACGTACCTTGCACGAGAACCACTTGTCGAATTGGGCGCGGATGATCGTGTAGCGGTTTGGCCTCCGCTCATTGAAGTCGTCTGATCGATAGTGCATTCCTGTGTGCGACGTGTCGTCCATTATCCAGAACCGCTGCTCGACCAGATGCCGTTCAAGAGGCGCGTCGTCGCGGAAATCCGGAATGATCGTCTCCAGCATGCTGGCGTACAATATGGCGCCTTGGACGTTCTTGGAGCCTGGATACTCTCCGCGCTCCAACTGCAACACTTTCAGACCGTGACTAGCCATCGTGTAAGCAGCCGCGTTTCCGGACATACCGGCTCCGACTACGATGGCATCGAACTTCTCCTCGCTCATAGGCCTTACCTCAGTTCACAAGCTTCATACGATCGCGCGGCGCCATCCGCTTGGTGAAGGCTTCTGTCAATGCTGGCAAGAACGTGATCGCATCAGCCACAACGCCCATGTGGGCGAAATCGAAGATGGGGGCGTTCCGATCGGTGTTGATAGCGACAATTAGATCAGCTCCTTCGACGCCAACCCGATGCTGGACTGCGCCCGATATTCCGGCCGCAACGTAGAGCTTGGGCCGGATCGTCTTGCCCGTTTGGCCGATCTGCCGATCAAGCGGCATCCAACCCTTTTGGACCAGCGGTCGCGAACAGCCAAACTCACCGCCGATCGTCCTCGCGAGATTCTTCACGTGCTGCAGGTTCTCGGCTGCACCGAGCCCGAGCCCGCCGGCAACCACGATGTCGGCATAGGCGAGATTGGCGTCGTCCGATTGGCCATCAGAGAGAAAGCCAAGGACTTTGGTGACGATCTCTTCCTCGACCATCGTCAGATCGTGTCGGACAACGCGTCCGATTGGCTTAGCCACTCGCTGCGGCGTCGACATGACCCTCGGACGCACTGTTGCCATTTGCGGACGGCAGTTGAGCGTATAGATTGTGCACAGCAAGGAACCACCGAAGGTCGGCCGTGTTGCCGCGAGGGAACCATCTGCATCAACATCCAGTTCCGTGCAGTCGGCCGTGAGCCCCGTCTGCAACGTCGTTGCCACAGAGCCCGCAAGGTCGCGGCCGAGCGTGGTCGCACCGAGCAGGAGAATTTCAGGTTTATGGCTAATGACAAGATCTGTCAAAGCTTTGGTAAATGGCTCATTTCGATAGTTGGCGAGTAGCGGCGACTCAATGAGGTAGGCGAGGTCGGCGCCGTAAGCGAAGGCGTCTGCAATGGCAGGCCCGGTCCCCACTCCTTCCGGCGGCCCGACGACTACCCCAGCAAGCTGAACGCCCAGCTTGTCGGCAAGCTTGCGGCCCTCACCGAGCAATTCGACAGACACGGGATGGACCTGGCCCCGCTCCAGCTCAATGAAGACCCAGACGTGCCGATAGTCCTGGAAATGTTTGGGCAACTCCTTCTTCATGCCAGCACGGCCGGCGGCTGGAGACGGCGTTTCACTTTTTTGGATTTCCATCATATGCTCCTTGCTGCTCACGCACTGCCATCGGATGAAAGCTCACCTTCCAACGCCGGTTGGTTGGTGAAGATCGATGCGACCACCTCGTCAGCGACATGGCCCACCGTTTTGTCGGTCGTGTCGATTTGCGTAGCTTTTTGCGCTCGGGGGGTGGGAGCGAATACGCGCTTCACCACCGTCGGCGATCCTCTCAAGCCGCAGTTAGCCAATTCCTCAATGCCGGCGTCGGCCGCACTCCACTTCAGAATTGGGGACCGGGCGGCACGCAAGGCGTCATCGAGAGAACCGCGGCGGATAGTATTGACGCCTTCCAGCATAGTGATTAGGCACGGCAATTTGCTCTTCAGCATCTGCGTGCCGCCTTCCGAGCGCCGCTCAACCGTGATCTCGCGCGCATGGAGATCAATAGAGGCAATTTTCGTTATGTAAGTCAGTTGTTGGAGATCCAGGCGCTTGGCAATTCCAGGCCCGACCTGGGCGGTGTCGCCGTCGATCGTCTGCTTACCAGTAAAGACGATATCAGGCGCGCCAAAGCTATCGCCAATCTTCGCGATTGCTTGAGAGATAGCGAATGACGTTGCCAACGTGTCGGATCCCGCAAAGTGACGGTCTGTCAAAAGTATCGCGCGGTCCGCGCCGTAGGTGAGCGCCTTGCGCATCGCTTGCTCTGCCATGGGTGGGCCCATAGTGAGGACGGTGACCGCGCCCCCATGGCAGTCACGCACTTTGAATGCTTCTTCGAGCGCGAAGAGATCGTACGGGTTGATGATTGTCGGCACACCTTGGCGCATGATAGTATTCGTAATCGGATGAACGCGAATCTGGGCCGAGTCCGGCACCTGCTTGATACAAACTACGATGTGCATGATGGTTTTAGGCTCCCGATCGAATGTGGATTGGCGTTTCGGCTTACTCCAAGCACTATTCGTGCCAACCACATTGGGCATAGGTAATCCCCTGAAATGTTGGTGTGTTCCCTTGTCAGGATTTCGCCACGCGACAGTTTTGTCGGATTGCCGACGTTGTCGTGTAGCAACCCTGCCGCACTTATTTCTTTCCGAATGGCGTCAGGATGGAGTCCAACGGTACAAAGGTGCGACACGGCGCGGCGGCCTTGGCCGGATCGCGGTCCTTGAGCACTTTAAAGACCCGATGCGCAAGCGGCGAAGAAGTTGCAAAGTCCTCGTACGCGCGCTCGAGCGTGGCGCGCGCATGGGCAGCGATCGCTTTGTCCTGGAGATCGGAATTAACCTCCTCGGCCAGGTATTGCCCCATGCGCTTCATGATGTGGAGCCGCGAGACATTGAGCACCTTCGGATCATAGGACACGCCAAGAACTTCGAAGAATTCCTCGGCAGCCGACAAGCGCTTTAGCCGCGCGAGAATGTCGGTGACATCAATAGGAAGGTTCTCGCCCGCACAACTGTTCATTTGCGTTTTCCTTTGGTGGTCGAGGATGCGTTCGCTCCAAGCTGACGAACAGCAGCGAGCTTCGCAGATAGAGAAATGAGATGCGGTTGCCAGCGGCAACGCTACTCAGGATTGACGCGTCGAGACCCTGCAGTATTATCCACGGCTCAAGCCGTATCGGGAGGCCGCCAGACCCACCACGGCACGAACTTCGTCGACCTTGTCGGCAGCCCACGCAGGCGTATCGATCCCGCTGTCCAGCACGCGGGCTGAAGCAAGCGAGCGGCCGGCCCCAGCTTTCCCACGTGGTGAAGGCGACGCCAGCGCCATGCGTGTTTTATTGAGAACGACCGGAAGTTTCTGGTCCTCAGGCGGGGCGCCGGATTGGGAGCCCTCATCACTTAGCCTGCCCCCTGGAGCCAGGGACAGCGTCACGTAGTTTCTCCACGATTCCCGGTATCAGTTCGAGTACCCGATCCACATCCTCTTCGCGGTTATGGCGTGAAAAGGAGAAGCGAACTGCACCGAGTGCCGTACCGTGGCGAATGTTCATCGCCCTTAGAACATGGCTCGGCACCGAGGATCCAGAGGTGCAGGCGGAGCCCGAGGAGCAAGCGATGCCATGGCGATTGAGCAGAAACTGCATGGCTTCACCAGCAATGCGGTCGAAAGCGACGTTTGTGGTATTCGATAATCGTGCCAGCGGATCGCCGGTGACGAAGGTCCTGGGGATCCGCTCAAGAAGTCCTTTCTCCAATCGATCGCGGAGCGATTTTATCCGCTTGTTTTCCTCGTCCATGCACTCCAACGCGAGTTCGGCCGCCTTGCCTAAGCCTACGATCCCGGGCGTATTCTCTGTGCCCGCGCGGCGGCCGCGCTCCTGGTGACCACCCCTGACGAGTGCGTGAAAGGGCACGCCGCGTTTTATGTAGAGCGCGCCGACGCCTTTCGGACCATGTAGCTTGTGGCCGGAGAGCGACAGCATGTCGATTGCGGTCGATTTCAGGTCCATCGGAAGCTTGCCGACCGCCTGCACTGCATCGGCGTGGAAAAGCGCGCCAGCTTGCTTGGCCATCTCAGCAAGCCTTTCCACGGGGAAAATTGTTCCCGTCTCGTTGTTCGCCCACATGATCGAAACGATCGCCACGCGATGGGTGAGGGCGGTCCTGTAGGCATCAAGGTCGAGTCGGCCATGGTGGTCCACCGGGATCCTGTGCACCTTAACGCCGTGCGTCTTCTCAAGGTGCGCGCAAAGTGTTAGCACCGCCGGATGCTCGACCGCTGAAGTGACAATCTCGGTGCGCCCAGGAACCGCCTCGAGACCCGAAAGGATCGCCGTATTGACGCTTTCGGTCCCGCCCGAGGTGAAAGTGATCTCATGGTCGAACTCTGCACCGATCAGCGCTTGCAACTGCCGGCGCGCGGTCTTGATCGCTGCACCGGCAGCGGCGCCGATATCATGCATCGATGAAGCGTTGCCAAACTGATCTAAAAAGAACGGCAGCATCGCTTGAACAACTTCGGCATCGACTTGTGTTGATGCATTGTTGTCGAGATAGACAGGTCTCAATGATACCACCCTCCAACTGCCGACATGACGGAAGCCTCACAACCGCAGGGCCGTCGAGCGTTGCTCGGACGCCTGCATCGAAGACGCGTTGACCGAATCGGATCCCGCATTGCCGTTCGCCCTGCCCAGGCGATCAGCTACAGGACTTGCCGCAGGCGCACTTCTCCCGCGGGTTAGGATTGTCGAAGATAAAACCGGAGGAACCCGACTCCGTGACGAAATCCAAGGTCAAGCCGGCGATATGGGCCTGAGAGCCCGCGTCCACGAACACCTTGACCCCACCCGTCTCAATGACAGCATCGCCCTCTCGCGACTCGCTCTCCAAGCCTACATGGTATTTGGGGCCGGCGCCGTCCACTTGGACCATGATGCGCAAGCCGTTCACAGGCTCGGGAGACTGGGAAATGATACCCTTCGCTGCGGCGATTGCCTTTTCGGTGAGCTTTACCATCGGATCGTTTCTCCTGGTTTCCGAGTTGCGTTCGCAATCGACAAGGCACGTAGCGTGCCAACTGAAAAACCCGCTCTAAAACAACGTGAAGCTCAACCACCGCTATGTCGCATTTCCGACAACGTCGGAGATCGGACAATGCAGAGTGGTGCGGCTGGGTTAGCGTGAACTCGTATGAGTCATTCCTGCCAAGCGCCGGCGACTGACGTGGGTTCTCGAGCTTGCTCAGTCCGCGACCCCAACTTGGACCACACTTAAGAATTAGTGCGCAACCTGTGAAACGCAATTTAGGACCTGCGTCACAGAGCCGTCAGACGGTCTGTCATCCGGTCAGGGGGCGCCAAGCCACTTCAGCGTTGCAAGAATGTTCTGCGGTGACGAGACTCCGTACGGATCGGTTTCGCAATTATCCGAGAGTCCGTCCTCCACAAACCATTGCTCCACAACGCCGTCGTCGATCAGTGCAGCGTAGCGCCAAGATCGAAGGCCGAAGCCGAGATTATCCTTTGCGACTAACATGCCCATCTTGCGAGTGAATTCGCCTGAACCGTCAGCAATAAGCTTGACCTTCTTCAGTCCCAACGCCTTACCCCACGCATTCATCACGAAAGCGTCATTGACAGAGAGGCAGTAGACCGACTCGAATCCGTGCTTAACGAATTCGTCGTAGAGCTTTTCAAAATCCGGCAATTGCTGAGTCGAGCAGGTCGGGGTGAAGGCGCCGGGAAGCGAAAATAAAATCGTGCGCTTACCGCTAAAATAATCTTCAGTAGTCTTGTTTTCCCAACGGTACGGATTTGGCCCTTCCACGGTCTCATCGCGAACACGTGTGCGAAAAGTAACGAACGGAACCCTTTTGTTCATCGTCATCAGCATTGCTCCTTTCCGGCTCTGGATCTGCTTTCGAGCTGGCTATTGAGTGTCTTCGAGATTTCGCTACCCAAAGGGCTCGAAAAAAACTCACAATAGTCGGACCCGTAGCGGCGTCGCGTCAACTGCTCTGCTCGGCTGTTGGGCGGCTTCCAACGGGGTGCAAGCGCCGTGCCATACGACATCGTGTCCGTAACGGCACTGCGTTGCCCTGCCCGATCGAGGATCTGGCACGGCGCGTACTGGGTCCTCTTTCCCTTCGGCTTGAGCAAGCGCTGGCTGTATTTTTAGTAAGGCCCTCTCCGGTTGGACGGCAGGCGCAGCTTTGGCACAATCAATGCAACGCGGCCCCGGGACCTCCGCGGCGCGAGCTCGAGCCCACGTTTGACCTTGTCCTTGCGATGGTCAGTGTTGCAAAGCCACCATGCCGCGAGTTTGTACCCGCGTCTCAATAACGAGTCCTGCAATTTTTGGCGCAGACTCGACATCCAATGTCGTCGGTTTGTCGATCCCGAGACGCTTCGGTGTCCATCCTGCCTGCAACGAGGAGCTTGCCTAGTCCTTGAAAACACAGCAAAAGCTTGATCAAGCAGCCTCTGTAAGCGCGATTGGCATGAATTTTGAAACACTATCCTCGAGCAGTCCGCTGCCGCGCCGCAGATCATCTCGTGGCGACGTAGCGAAGGAGGGAAAGCAACATGTCAAGTGTCACTCAGATCAGAAATTTGTCGAATAGGAGAGTGACCCTCCCGACTGATCGATCTGGTTCGCCACAATCATCGCAATCGCTGGATCTGAAGCAACCTATAGACTTGGATGTGGGCTTCGATCAGTATGTCTTTTCCTGCGTGCTCTTGCACGTGTTGGAAGAGATTGCGGCCGACGTGGCAACTGCGACCGAGGCAACCGGCCTCTCCCGTGCCGAACTGCAAGACATCCTTGAACACTGTGTTCCCGCCACTGTTATGCAGGCGTTCGGCTTGGAAAACGTGCGCGAAGCCGAGCCGGGTGTGGAAGAGGAACTTCTGCGCGATCTGCTGCTCGCGCATGCTCGACAGGGCGACCCAACAAGCGCTTATTTCGCCAAGATCATCGCACGGCGCGCCTTGCGCCACGACCATCTGTGGNTGGAGCTTGGTCTATCCGATAGGTCCGAACTTAGCCTCTTGCTTGCCATCCATTTTCCCACGCTAGCGGCCGGAAATACCAATCACATGAGGTGGAAAAAATATCTTTATCGCATGCTTTGTGAGGCCGAGGGTTTTTCGCTATGCACAGCACCCAGTTGCCGAGAATGTAAGGAATATGAAAGCT
>NZ_ATTQ01000049.1 GCF_000419765.1 Rhizobium mongolense USDA 1844
GGCTTGGCCACATGCCAACTGGCGGGCAGCTTCGCTGGCATTGATCTCGTGGTGGCGACTGCCTGTTCGGCGAGGCTGTTCATCGAGGAACTCCTATTGGTTGTGCTAGGCTACTTCTCTTTAGCCAAGCAACTACTGCGCCAAACCAGAAAATCGTCAAAACGACGCGATCACGCCGACAGCGCAGTGTCTCATGTCCGACATTGTCGGATAGCCGACAACGAGTGCAGCTGCTGTCACTGGCAGTTAGAAGGGGGGCTTGCTCCATTTGTGTGGTGTCGAGGTGGTGGACCGGCAGCTTTTTGGCCCTGAGGAGCTCAGCGCCGGCCCGGCCGTATGGCGAGCTTGAGGTCTTGCGGCGGGTGATCTGCCCGTCGGTCGGGCCGTTGCTCCGGGGCTGCTCGATAGCGTTGCCGACGGCACCGATGTCGCGTCGCATGATTTGCGCGACGATGAAGCCCGGATCACGCGCATTGTCGAAGAACCGTCAGGACGAGCTCTCGCCCAGGATGAACGATCTGATGGCTGTGGCTCGATGAGCACATCAATCCGCCGCAAGATCGAGGAGATCAGCCAGAACGAGGCGAATTGCCGCCGCCGCGAACGTATAAGGTCCTACCCAGCGCCCCATCTCGTCACGGATGGTGGCGATCATCTGCGCGTTCTTAACGCTTCGCCTCGCCCATCCTTGCCCCCAGTCCTCAATCCCACTGTTACCGCACACTGTCGAGCTCGTCTATCGAGCGTTGAACAGCCCTTCTCAAAAATAATAACGAGAGGAACCGGTTAGCCGTATCGACCTGGTTGAGATAAGGCCGACGCGCGGTCGGTTAACGATTTCCTCTCGGTGCGCGAGGGACGACGACCAGCCTCTTCGAGAGGGGGAGGTTGATAAATCATGTCGGAAAAGCCGCACTTAGCACGGAAAGTCAATCATAATGTGTTTGATCTCTGCGAATCATGTTGAATTATCCGCGCTAAACGCGGATAATGGCGCATGGTTCATGATCAGCGATCCGCCCTGTCATCTCATATAGCCGGCCTGTTATCTGCGGGTCAGGTGGTCTTTACGAGCAAGCAGGCCGAGCAGGCACTTGGGCTGGGGCGTGGCGCATTCCTTGATGCTGCCGAGCGCCTGCAACGGCGCAACGCGCTGATCAGGCCGCGCCAGGGCCTCTATGTCGCCGTGCCACCGCAGTTCGCCTCCTGGGGTGCGCCGCCGCCCTCATGGTACATCGACGCCCTGATGCGGCACGAACAGCAGCCCTACTATGTCGGGTTGCTGAAAGCAGCCGAACTCCACGGCGCCACGCACCAGGCCGTGATGGAATTCCAGATCATAACCGGCAAACGCATGCCCAAGATCAAAGCTGGCCGCAACCTTATCGTCTTCTATTACCGCAAAGACATCGCGGCCGTGGAGGCGGGTATTGAGGACCGAAAGACAGATACAGGTAGAATGAAAATATCCTCACCCGCTCTAACGGCACTCGACCTCTTGCGCTACCCGCAGGCGGCGGGCGGCATCGACAACGTCGCGACGGTCCTCATGGATCTCGCCGAGAAGATCTCGCCCCCCCAGCTTGCCGCGCTTTCCAATGCGGCCGAACGGCCGGTTGTGCAGCGTCTCGGTCACTTGCTGGATCGGCTGGGCCAGGCCGATCGGGCAGCCCCAATGTACGCAGCGCTGACGGCCCGCGGCGCTGCGCCTTGGACGGAGCTTGACCGGCAGGAGGCACGCGATCCCGATTTTACGCCCGAACCCCAAGAACGTGACGAGCGCTGGCATGTGATCGTGCGCCGCACGCCGGAGGTCGACGAATGATCCCTTCTCAAAACATCATCGCCTGGGGCAGCGTCGTCCCCTGGGCCGATCAGCGGCAAATAGAACAAGACCTCATCATCAGCCGGGCGCTCATCGACATTTTCAACGATAACATGCTGGGCGCCGAACTTCGTTTTCGCGGCGGCACGGCGCTGAACAAGCTCCACTTCCCAAAGCCGCTCCGCTACTCCGAAGATATAGACCTCGTCCGGACCTCGTCCGGACCTCTTCGGGTCCAATCGGACCGATCCTCGATCAATTGCGCGTCGTTCTGGAGCCCTGGCTCGGCCGCGCTCAATTTGACCAGAGCCCGGTTGCTCCCAAATTTCGTTTCCGTGCCGAGGCTGAAGACGGCAGCGGTGTGCCCATCCGGCTCAAGGTCGAAATCAACACACGCGAGATCAAGGCCTTCGATCCTCCGCAGTCCATGGCGCTGCGGGTCGACAATCCGTGGTTCGCAGGCGAGGCCGCGATCCCGACCTTTTCGCGCGAAGAGATGCTGGCGACGAAGCTGCGTGCGCTTCTGCAACGCGACAAGGGCCGAGACCTCTACGATCTTTCCCACGCTCTGGGTGCTTTCGACGGCCTGAATGTCGATCGGGTCGCCGAGTTGTTCAGCCAATATCTCGACCTTGCTGGTCAATCGATATCGCGCGCTCAAGCCGAGGAGCGGATGTTCGCCAAGCTGGCAAATCCGCGTCTCCTGATCGACATGAAGCCGCTGCTTCCTCTTGACCAGGCGGAAAGTCTCTCTGAGGCAGCCACCAGGGACGCCTTTGTGTGCGTCTTCGAGGAGATGATCGTCAAGATCGCCGGCGATCCATGGATCCGCACACCCGAGATGAAAGAGCGTTTTGGATTCGGCAACCGTGCAGCGCAGATTGCAACATAGACTCGGGGACCTGCCGGATCTCGAGCGGCCAATCCGAGCAGTTCGTCGAGCCTGTCGACAGGATCGACGCTGTCGGCCTAACCCCGGGTGGAAGCTTCATCACTGGGACTGATTGTGCAAACATAGAATGAGCGTTGCGATCGTCAATCCACTCGCTGTCGATGGCTTCGCCCAGCGCGGCCTGATTTTCGGCCTTTCGAGCCCTCTGTCTATTTCAAGAGTTATCTGTTGTTTCGGCCGGATATGCAGAAGGCGAGCCTTGTCCGGGCATTCGTTACCGCACTCATGGATGTGCGCAATACCCGCCACGAGGGTCGATAAGCCACCTTGGTTGGTATCGCGAGGGGCTGAAGCCGAGCCCCCTGATCTGCGCCTGTCCGATAGAAGCGAAGCGGACGTTGGAGAACCCTACTGCGGAAGCTCGGCCGGTCGAGCCTCCAGGCCCAACGGTCAGGGCCCGACACCTGTCAATCTGCCGGTCGGCGGCTCTCAAGCAGCCTTACGGTCCCAACTGGCGAAGGGATCCGGCAGGTTGCGCCAGAGTTCGGGCACAAAGACCGGGCTGTCGATCAGGCAGGCGTCGAGTTGGGCGCGAATCTTCTCCTCATCCATCGGACCGGCGCCGATGAAGACGATCTCCTGCCGACGGTCACCCCAGACTGGATCGAGATAGGGTTTCATCATGTTGAGAAAACCTGGGTCCTGCGGCCATTGTTCGCGCGGCACGGAGGTCCACCACAGCCCCATCTTGCCGGTTTTGACAAGCGCGCCTGCCTGGCTGATCTCGCCGACATGATGCGGGCGGGTCGCCAGCCAGAAGAAGCCCTTGGCGCGCACGACGCCCGGCCAGGACTTGTCGATGAAGGCCTGGAATTTCATCGGATCGAATGGCTTCTTGGCGCGGTAGACGAAGGAGCGGATACCATATTCCTCGGTCTCCGGAATATGGTCCTTAAAGCCGTGCAGTTCCTTGTACCAAAGCGGGTGCGCCTCAGCCCTGGCGAAGTCGAAGCGACCGGTACCCAGGACCTCCTTCAGATCGACCTTGCCAAAATCGGCCTCGATGAGCCTGGCGTCCGGGTTCAGGCCGACGATGATCTTGCGTGCGGCATCGCGCTGTTCCGGCGTCGCGGTGCTGATCTTGTTGAGGATCACCACATCGGCGAATTCGATCTGTTCAACCAGCAGATCGACCAGTGTGCGGCTATCTCCTTCTCCGGCCGTCTCACCACGATCCGCCAGGAAGTCCGAGGAACTATAATCTTGCAAAAGGTTGGCGGCATCGACGACCGTTACCATCGTGTCAAGCCGCGAGACATCCGCAAGGCTTTGACCATTCTCATCGCGGAAGTCGAAGGTCGCAGCCACCGGGAGTGGCTCGGCGATGCCCGTGGATTCGATCAGCAGGTAGTCGAAGCGATCCTGTTGGGCCAAGGCCCGCACCTCCTGCAGCAGATCGTCACGCAGCGTGCAACAGATGCAGCCATTGGTCATTTCAACCAGTTGCTCCTGCGTTCGCGACAGGTTTGCACCGCCATCGCGGACCAGTGCGGCGTCGATATTGACCTCGCTCATGTCGTTGACGATCAGGGCAACGCGCATGCCGTCGCGGTTGGTGAGGATGTGGTTGAGCAAGGTCGTCTTGCCGGCTCCGAGGAAGCCGGAGAGGACGGTGACAGGGAGCTTCTTCATAGCGAAAATCCTATTAATGATATAACGTAACATAAAAGGTGCCGACTTACGAGTCCATCGGTTGATATCGGAGGATGAGGCTTAAGCGCGCCGTCGGTCGAGGGTCGACCGCCGCGCTGACGACCCCTAATCCCAGGATCGATCATAGCCCCGACACGCCGACTGCGTGCTGAACCAAAACGGTCGACCCGCAGTCGGCAAGTATTCAAAAGATATGGGCCCGTAGATTTTGACGTTTTCCATCAAAGAGCTCGGATGCGCTTAGCTGCACATTTTGGAATTTCGTGCTCGGCCAATCGCAGGAATCGTTGGTTGCGAGCCCCGACAACCAAGAGGGATGTTTGCCATTTGCCTCACGTCGCTTGTTCATCGCGCGTTTCGACAATGGCCCTTTGCTTTGTCTGGGTCTCGACCCCCAAAAGTCCGAGAACTTCGTCCCGTAGAAGGATGAACTCCGGGCTTGAGCGGTCTAACCGCGCCCGCTCGGGAATAGATAGGACGGTGGCGATGCGGCCCGGATGGGGCTGCATGACTACGATCCGATGTCCGAGATGAACCGCCTCGTCGACATCATGAGTGACCAGCAGCGCCGTCGTGCCCTCATGTTGAACGATGCGTTTGAGTTCATCCTGCAGCCTGAGGCGGGTCAATGCATCTAGCGCGCCAAGCGGCTCGTCAAGGAGCAAGAAACGCGGGCGGTTGACGAGCGCGCGCGCGATGGCAACGCGTTGCGCCATTCCGCCCGATAGCTGCGCAGGGTAGGCCTTGGCAAATTGCGTCAGACCGACTAGCTCGAGATGCTGGCGCACCGTCTCGTTCTTTTCGCTCCGCGACAGGGGGCTGCGTCGAAGCGCGGTTGCGACATTCTCTTCGACCGTCAGCCAAGGCAATAGCCTGTGATCCTGAAAAACGATAGAGCGATCGAGACCTGGCCGATGGACGCGTGTGCCGTCGACAAAAATATCACCGCTGTAGTCAAGATCTAGACCAAGAATAAGCCGCAGCAGCGTGGACTTCCCGCAGCCCGATGCCCCGACAATGGTGACGAATTCACCATGCTCGATCGAAAGGTGGACATCAGCCAGCACGTTGACGTCTCTCCCGGCAACGGCGAAGCTTTTGTCGAGCCCACGGATTTCAAGAGCAGGTGCGACCTTGACCCGAAAAGCGGGTGCTTGAGGTATCTGGTTCATCTCGTTCTTCTCCTGAGTAACCATGTTTCCAGCCAATGGGCCGAACTGTTGTAGAAGAGGCCGATCAGGGCCAGGATGAGGATGCCGAGAAAAAGCAGATCCATCTCGAAAAGCTGGCTCGCCTCATTCAACCGGCCGCCGATTCCGGGCGTCACATTGAGAAACAGTTCGGAGCCGAGCGTCGCAAGCCAAGCGTAGATCAGACCGGCGTGCAGGCCAGTGAATATGGCCGGAAGGGCGGCAGGCAGGGCAATAAGGCGGACAAAGTCGAGCCGACTGAAAATTAGGACGTCAGACAGCTCCCGATAGCCCAGGGGCAATCCCCTCACGCCCTGCCAGGTGTTAATGACAACCGGTTGGAATCCGGCGACGGCGATGAAGGCAATCTTTCCCGCATCCGCGCCCCCGAACCATACGGACAAGAGCGGCACCCAGGCGAAAAGCGCAATCTGGCGAAAAGCCAGCAAGGTTGGGCCGACGATCCTTTCCACCGTGCGTGAGAAGCCGAGCGTCAGGCCGAGCAAGAGGCCGGCAGATGCGCCGATCGCAAAGCCGGTGAGGTTCCGCCTTAAGCTTTCGCTAATATCGAAGGCAAGCGTGCCGGTGGTGAACTCCGCTCTGGCCCGCGCGGCCACTGCTTCAGGCCAGGGGAGGAAGCGAGGATCGACCCAGCCGAACCGGATGGTCGCCAGCCAAAACAAGAAGACAACGGCGAAAGCTGCAAAGGGGCGCCAAACACCTGCCGCGCCTTGAAGCGGTGTCCGGCGCAACGTGTCAGCGGCCATGGAGTGCCTCCGTCTTCCACGGCTGGACGAAGCCTTCCATGTATTCGAGGATGGCGTTCAGCGACAGACCGATCACGGCGATGACGAGCATGGCAGCAATGACGAGTTCCATCTGGAAGAGCTGGCGGCCCCAAGTCATCAGATAGCCGAGCCCTTCGAAAGACGCGAACAACTCGACGATCACCAGGCTCTGCCAAGCGGCGGCCAATCCTTCGCGAAGGCCGGTGAACAGCGATGGCAGAGCAGCCGGAAGGACAATTGCAGAGATCCGCTGCACTGGTGTGAAGTCGAAGACGCGGCCCAGTTCCACAAGGTTCGGAGAGACATCGGCGATGCCGCGTGTGGTTGCCAAGATCACAGGTATCGCCGTCGACCACGCGATGCAGACATATTTGAGCTCCTCGTCGATGCCGACGAACAACACGAGCAAAGGCACCCAAGCCAGCGTGTTGACCTGTGCAACGGCGGTGAAGATTGGCCAAACGAATGCTCTAATCCCGGGCAGGAGGCCGAGGAGGGCTCCGGCAAGTAGACCCGAAAGCGCTCCGATCGTAAAACCGACGGCAACCCGCCGCAGGCTCACGAACGTGTGGTCGATGAGCGACCCGTCACGCCACAACTCGACGATCGTTGCCCAAACCACCTTGGGAGCCGGCAGGATCTGCTCCGGAAGCCAGCCGAGGCGCGCGGAAAATTCCCACGCCAACAGCAGGACAAGCGGCAACGTCATCGCGTAAGCCACGTCGGCTAACACCCCCGATGGATTAGTCAGTCTTTGCTCTACGGGCCGATTGGCCGAAGTGGTCAAGGTCATCTATCGTCCTCATTGGCCAAGGACCGCCCGCGCCAGTGGCGCGGGCGGTCCTGCGACATTTCAGTTTGTCTGCTTCTTGTTGAGATCGCCGAGCTTGGCGATTTCACCCTGGGCGTCGTAGCTTGACCAATGGTTCTCCAGCTTCAGCTCCTTGAGCGCCTGCTGTAGGTATTTCGGCTCCAGCCAGCTATCAACGTCGACGTCGCCCTTGATCAACCCGTAGGCACTTGCCCGCGCAACTTGGTCCTTGTAGCGGGCGATGATGAACTCATCGATTAGCGGGTTGAGGCGGTTTGCGAGTGTATCGCCCTCAATATCCGCTTCGAATGCATCCTTAGGGAAGCCCGAAAGAGCCCAGCCGTCGAACACCTCATCCTTGTTGGCCGGATCGGAGGCGAAGGCCACTGCTTTGATGAACGTGGTTACCACCCGCTGCGTCACATCAGGATGGGCCTGTTCGAAGGCAGTCGTGACGAGATAGGACGTGTGGCGGCCGAGTGTCGGATCGTCGCCCTTGGTGGTGTAGACGATCTTGACAATCCCCTTCTTTGCCAGCGCCAGATACTCCGGACCGCCAAACACGGCATCGACATTGCCGGAGGTGAGTGCCGGTACCGCAGCGTTGGTGTCGAGGTTGATGAAGCGGACGTCCTTCTCCGTGAGACCATGGACCGATAAGACGCGATCCGTTGCGAGTTGCAGATTGGTCCCCTTGAAAAGCGCGACCTTCTTGCGCCTCACGTCGTCGATGGACTTGATATCGCTGTTGGGTGGCACGGCAAGATAGATTGGCTCATGCCGGCTGGTGGCGAATAGGAACTTGTGCTCAAGCCCGCGCGAACGGCCGACGATTGCCGGCAGGTCGCCGAGCAGGAAGAAATCGAGCTGTTTCGCCGCAACGGATTCGTTGAGCGCAGGACCGGCGCCGCGAAAGAAGGTCCACTCGATCTTTATGTCCTTGTCGGATGCGAATTCCTTCTCGATGAGTTCCCGGGCCCGCGCATAGGAAGTCGCGTCACCATACGAATATTGCTTATTGTCAAGGCCAACACCGGGATTGCCGAAGCGGATGGTCAATTCCTCGGCTGATACTGAGCCGAGCGAGGCAAGAATCGCGGCAAGCGCCGCAGCGATACGAAGTTTCATGATCTTTTCCCCTGTTTCGGCGCCGCTCAGGCTGCCTTCGCCGCCGGTTTGGACGTCTTCACATGAGTTACGCTGCGGCGGCCATCGACACTGACCGGAACATCACCGTCAACGGTGGCGCGACGCACGACCCGGTGCTGGTCGCCATAGTCGTTGACCGCATAATGCTGGGTGGCACGGTTGTCCCAGATGGCGACATCGGCAGCCTGCCAGCGCCAGCGCACGGTGTTTTCCGGGGCCGTGACGTAAGACTGGAACACCTCGTAAAGCTTTACGGAATCGCTTTTCGACAGGCCGACGAGGCGCTGGACGAAATTGCCGAGCAGCAGGGTTCGTTCTCCGGTTTCCGGATGGACGCGCACGACCGGATGCTCGGTTTCGTAGATCGTCGAGGTGAAGACTTCCTCGAAGTGCTTCTTCTCCTCAGCGGTGGCGCGCGGGCGCACGGCCGCGTAGTCGTAAGCATTGCTGTGGATCGCCCAAAGATTGTCGGCCAAGAGCTTCAATGGTGCCGGCAGGCTCTCATACGCGGAGTGGGTGTTGGACCAGATCGTATCGCCTCCTGCTACCGGAATGACGACGCCGCGCAGAACCGAGAATTTTGGATAGGCATCAATGAAGGTAACATCGGTGTGCCACTGGTCTGCCCTGCCGCCGCCCCGACTGGAATCGAGATTGAGGATCGAAGCCGTGCCGGCAATCGGACCCTGTGTGGGATGAGGAACAAGCTCACCCAGACGGCGCGCGAACAATTCCTGTTCCGCATCGTCGAGATGCTCCTGTCCGCGGAAGAAGATGACTTTGTGCTTCAGAAGAAGCTGGTTGATCGAGGCTATGGTCGCGTCCGATAAATCACCACCGAGGCGGATGCCTCTGATTTCGGCGCCGACGCGGCCGGTCAGCGGCACAACGTCTGTCTCAGGGATGATCTGATTGACAAGGACAGGATTGCTCATGGGATTCTCCTGGTTGGTCTTGAAGAAGACAGCAAGTTGCATCCGCCAACGCGACATTCGCTTGGCGTTGAAAGTCTCGTCGCTGAAAGCCGACACAGCTATGGAATAGAATAATTGACTAAATCTATAGACAGAATTTTCTAAAGATGCGCCGTCTCGCGAAACAGCAGCCTCTGTTTCCCAAGCTGCGGCTCATGAATTCTCTCAAGCCATTCTTGGGAGAAGGGACCGCTCGGGCCGCGCTCAACGGCGGTGATGTCAGGTTAACGCGTTTGAAGTTGGTCCTGCCTTGGCTGACAGGTTCAGGCGAGCGTACCGGTCATGGCTTTCCAATGCGCCATTGCTCTCAGGCGATGAAGGTGGAGAGAAAAAGCTGTGACTGAGGAGGAACGAAGAGGTTGCGAATTGCGGAGAAGACTGAAATGAAGCGTTGAAGGTTTCCCGGGGATCGGAACCCCTGCATTGTCCGCTCTCGTTTCCGTATTGGCAGATGGGAATTTCCGCCCAGTTATTCAGTCCTTTGTGCGATCGATGTTCGACGGTTGGCATGATCTGTCGTCTGGCCGCAGCATAAGAGCCGAGCTTGTCGGTGATCATGCGCTTCAGTGCCAGGCCCTGTTTCTTGAGCAGCCGTGTCAGCAATCGCTTTGCCGTCTTGGTGTTTGCGCCGGGTCTGGACGATTTTATCGAGGACATAACCGTCCTGGTCGACCGCCCGCCACAGCCAGTATTTCCTGCGGCCGATGGTGATGACGACCTCATCGAGATGCCAGATATCATTTTGGCTGGGCGGTTTACGTCGTAAGTGGCGTGCATATGCTGGACCGAATTTCTTCGCCCAACACCGGATGGTCTCGTATGAGACCACGATCCCGCGTTCCAAAAGCATCTCCTTGACCAGGCGTAAGCTCAAGGGAAACCGATAGTATAGCCAAACGTCATGGGCGATGATCTGAGGTGGAAAGCGATGACGTTTATAGCTAACTGGCGAGTGGTTCATGCCCCGCAAATAGCAGAGCCGAACTGACCACGAGTTAACCTGACATCAGCCGGCGGAGAACTACAGCAACAGCGCGGCGCCCGCCGCGCCCTCCTCCCTTCTGCTGTCGCCCGGCCAACGGGAGGAAAGGTTCGTGACGGCAAACAAGTGGTGCACGCGAGCGAGTTTCCGGCATTCGTCGACGCGGTGATCAAGGCCGGATGCGACATTTGCGCATTTTACAGCGTGATTGGATGATGTCGGACATGCGACACAGTTGTGTTCGAGCGATCGTATTGTTCCGAAACGATTTCTCGTTTGGCTCGGTATATGCATGGCATTCGTGCCAACACACAACGTACCAGAAGGATTCCGGAAATGTCCAAGCCGACAAACCAGCCCAACCAACCCGCTGAGACCGTGGAATTCCAGGCAATCGACCCCAGCAAGGCCGCCGATCAGTTCCGCGCGGTCGCCGAAAAGGGGGTCGAACAATCGAAAGAAGCGCTTGCCAAATTCCAGTTCGGCGCCGAAGAGACCCAGATAGTGCTCAAGCCGACCTTCGAAACCGCCGGGTCGGTCGGCAATGAGCTGTCGCTGACGACGATCGCCGCGCTGCGCGCCAATGTGGAAGGCGATTTCTCGCATTTCGAGGCTCAGGCCGGTGCGAAGTCGCTGTCCGAGGTCATTGCAGACCACATTCCTAGGCAAGCGCGTCGAAATGGGAGTCGAGCAGGCCAAGGATTTTTGGGCGCTCACTATCAAGGCGGTGACCGATATTTCCAAATCGGTCAAGGACGTCTTCGAGGTGATGTCAGGTTAGAGCGTCAGGCGATTAATAAGCAACGCATCCCGCTTTCCTGAAATAGTTCCAGCATTCTTGCTGTGAGAACAGCTGGCAGACCTTGCCGACGGCCTTCCAAAGGTCGTCATAGGTTCTGGCCTTGTGTTTTCGGAGCAAGGTCTTGGGCTAGGAAAAGCCATCTCGATTGATGGCTTTTCCTAGCAGTAATGATTGAAACGTAAATGTAACAATTGCGAGGTGCCAATGACCTGTTCATCGGAGCGTACAGGTAGTTCATTTAACGAGCTAGATGCGCAGATCATCAACTCTATCCTGAAATACGCAGAACTTTGCGTCCGACAGGGATTTATCTCCAACACGCTCGGCAACATCGCTTCGAGCGCGCTCGGTGGCGCACGACCCGCACGGTGTCGCTTACACAAAACACCGGGGCGTGTCGCTGGAGGAAATGATCGCCGATAATGTGATCGTCACCAACATCAAGGACGGCAAGCTACTGCATGGCAGTGTTCCACCGAGCTTAGGGCATCAGTTAAACCGAATTGTCTTAATGGAGCGTAAGGATATCAACGCTGTTATTCACCTACATGTGAACGAGGTTATTGGATACTTTTCCGCAGAGGGTGCGACGCAACTATCGTTCATATCTGAGGACACACCTCTCGTACTTGAAAAGCCCATACACATTTTAGCTCCCGACGAAAATGTGGAGATTGTTCCTGACACAATTCCATCGTTCATTCACGATACAAACTGCTTTATTATGCCCCATCACGGCGTAACAGTGCTTGGTGAAACTCTATCTCAAGCATACCATAGAATAACAAGCGTCGTCGCTGAAATCAAAAGACTAATCACCGCCAATAGCGCTGCATCTACTCGTGCAGGCAATGTTCGATACGTCTCACAGGATCATGTAGATACGATGCTTCGAGACGGTCGCCGCGTTGTGTACGGCGAGTACGCGCCTGCCGATTTTGCGCGGTGACACCGCTACTTGCGGCGCGGTAGAGCGCAAGCTCGCTATTGAAAGCCGAGCTGTGTTCGGAGCCGCAGTCATAAACATTGGTGAATTTTGAGACCAG
Organism: Rhizobium mongolense USDA 1844; assembly: GCF_000419765.1. Lineage (GTDB taxonomy): Bacteria > Pseudomonadota > Alphaproteobacteria > Rhizobiales > Rhizobiaceae > Rhizobium > Rhizobium mongolense. The sequence goes on from NZ_ATTQ01000049.1 coordinate 12,173, forward strand.
GCGATCACCATCAAACGTTCGGCTCATGCGCGGAAGTTCGAATGTTTCGATGCTGCCAGTGTGAAAGCCACCATGTCTAACCGGGTGCTGCGTTGCAGCCGATGGAATCAACTCGAAGATCGCGCTGCTGCGCACCGACACCGCAAATTGGAACTAGGCCAGCTCGCCTACTTCGTCAAGGTGGCCGAGGAGCTGCATTTCGGCTGGGCGGCCGCCAAGTTGCGCCAGCCGCAGGCGCCTGATCGCGATCCCTATTTCATCTTTGAGGCGATCAAAGAGGGATAGGGGACTTCAGGTGAGGGAATGGCCTACGTTTGACGTCGGCTCGAATCTCTCAGCAAGGAGTTAACGCGATGTCTCACCGGCCAATCGCTCTTTGTCCTCATGCATTGCTAGACGTTCATACTGCTGGACAGGATAAATAAGCTCGCAGCCATAAGCAAAATACAGGAGCAATCGTTGAAAAAATGAATCTTTCGTCGGCATATACCTTCCGACGTGGGCGGAGGCCAATTGCAAACTCGGAAGACGCTCGCCATCGACCGTAGCCAACTGCAGATGCGAGTTGCCAGCTGGCTTATGTGATTGCTGTTTCTGGCCCATGCTATGAAACCCTTGAATGCCCATGGATGGCTATAAGATCATCTGCCTGGATTAGGTTCTGGAGGAGCCGACCAAGATCCGGAAGGACGCAATTGCCGCCATTACTGATCCAGATCGTGTGCGGTTGAGCCCATGCTACAGCATAGCGGGTGGCAATCCCCCATTCCAATGCGTAGGAGACATGACGGTATGCAGATTGATTATGCCGTCGGCGAAGGCCCTTCCATCTACGGTGTTGACCTAGCCAGCAAAGGTCTCAGAAAATGGGAGCTGCGGTCCGACAGACTGAAACTCGCAACACAAAGGATTTCATCTTTCATGGCTTTCTATCCTTGGACATTTATCCGTACAGTCACATTTATCGGCGCTGCCGCTATTGTGCTCGGCACGCAGGCTCCGTTGGCGCAAGACTTGTCCACCCCGTCACAATGGCCCGACACGCCAACGTCACGAGTACAAGCCCTCGCAGTCCTCCAGACGCTGAATGCCCAGCTCCTCAGCAATGCCAGCGCGACGTTGACACTCGACAGTTGGTGTGCTTTGCACAAGCTGGCGCCGGGAGGCTCCAAGATTGTGGCGCACCGTGTCCGCGGGCAGGACAAACCCGCAGATGCTCTTATCCGCGAACTGTTGGCCGTCGGACCAGATGAGCCAGTCTCCTATCGACGCGTTCACTTGGCATGCGGTAACCGCATCCTCTCAGAGGCTGACAATTGGTACGTGCCGGCAAGACTGACGGCTGATATGAACAATGCGCTGAATACGACCGACATATCGTTTGGTCGAGCCGTTCAATCACTCAAATTCACCCGCACAAACTTATCGGCCGAATTACTTTGGTCACCTCTGCCGAAAGGTTGGGAAATGGGGGCCGAACTGCCGGCGTCGGCGATGGCGCCTCTTGCCGTGCCGCCGTTCCTTCTCGAACATCACGCTGTGCTGAAACTGAGGGACGGAACGCCTTTCAGCGCATTGATCGAAAGCTATACCAGCAGCGTTCTGGATTTTCCGGCTCCGCACGTGCGTCGTCGATAGTGCTTGGCGCGATTGTCACCAAACTCGGCATGTGGGGGTTACAGGACGACGAAGCTTCCGCTGGACATCGTTGCCCGGCAAGGCGGATATCCGCAGATTGACCGGCAATGTCGCGCTCGATGTCGTAAAGTGCACCGATACGGTCGAGAGCCTCACCTGCGATCTCGGCTTTATTCGAGGTCCCGATATTGTGGAAGTCGCGCCAGCAATGATGGCATGGACCGCCCCTTCCGCCGGAGCCAGCCTTCGGGATATGAAGGCGTATCAATGATTGGTTTTCATCCGTACATCCTACGCATCCGCGCAGTTCTTCTACGCGACATAAATGCCGCAATCAGCCCACAGAATGCTTTCTAGTTCATTCAGGGGTTAGAAACCCTGCCGTTGCGGTTACGCCAGCACAACGAGAACGCCATCAGAGTGGCGGAATTCCTCCGTTCACACCCGAAGGTCGCGAGGGTCATCTTCCCAAGTTCCACGACGGGATCGCTGGCGAACGGGTGAAGAAATATCTTCAACCAAGGTGACATTTACGTTCCCGTCTATGTCGCTTCGCATTGTCCGATGTACGACAATGTCGGACATGCGGCATAGTCGGTTCGATTGATTACGTTGTATCAAAAAGAGTTTTTGCTTTGGCACGCACATTGCGATGAGTCGTTCGCAGATGCGTCAGGGACCAACGATAATCGCGTGGAGATGTCAAAATGTCAGCAAAGCTCATTCTACCGGTGCCTGCATCCGGTCATCCTACAGAAGGACATTCCAGATGCAGAAGAACGAAGAGGCCGTACTCGCCAAGGAATAGTCGAGCCGAGGCTGCACAGGCGCTTTTGCTGCGCTTGCCTTCGCGCGAACGCCAACTCTACATTCGCTCCAACCCGACGAGTTCCTGGATGTCCGCAAAGGGCGCACTGTCACAGCACCTGCGTGAGGGCGTCGGCCGATGACCCATGCTGGAATAGTTTCGCGTACTCGTGCATTTGCCCTGAGCATGGTCGCGCTGCACCCTCTGATGACCTGGGAAGCGGCGGCTGTCGAAGCTTCGCGAGGCGAATCCGAGATCGGAAATTTTGTGCTGAGCAACGGCATGGAGGTGGTCGTCATACCCGATCACCGGGTGCCGATCGTCACGCAAATGGTCTGGTACAAGGTCGGCAATGCCGATGAGGTACCCGGCAAGTCCGGCATCGCTCATTTCTTGGAGCATCTGATGTTTAAGGGCACGAACGAGCACCCGGCCGGCGAGTTTAGCGCGAAGGTCGCTGAGCTCGGCGGCCAAGAGAACGCTTTCACTTCGTCCGACTACACTGCCTATTTCCAGACGGTAACGCCGGACTCACTCTTGACGATGATGGAATTTGAAGCTGACCGCATGCGCCATCTCATACTCTCAGACGCGGTGATCGTGCCGGAGCGCGATGTTATTCTCGAGGAGCGGCGCTCGAGGATCGAAGAAAGTCCCGAGGCGCTTCTCGACGAAGAGATGCAGGCGACGCTCTATCAGAACCATCCGTATCGTATCCCTGTGATTGGCTGGATGCACGAAATGGAACGGCTCAATGGCGGGGACGCCATGGCATTCTACGATCGATACTACGCCCCAAACAACGCCATACTGGTAATAGCGGGCGACGTGGACGTCGCCAGGGTGGGCAACATGGCGGAGGAGACCTACGGGCGTGTACCGCGCGGTCGGGAGCTGCCGCCTCGGGTGCGGCCGCAGGAGCCGGAGCAGAACACCAAACGGACGGTCGTGCTCACCGACCCGCGCGTGACCATGCCGAGCTTCCAGGAGGCCTGGGTGGTGCCTTCCTACAGAACGGCCGAGCCGGGCGAAGCCGAATCCCTGGATCTTCTGTCGGAAATACTCGGCGGAGGAACGCGCAGCCGCTTCTACCAGGAATTAGTGGTGAAACGGGGAATAGCCTCTTCTGCCAGCGCCTATTTTGAGGGAATGTCACTCGATGCGACGAGCTTCACAATTCACGGCTCGCCGCGGGGCGAGGCGAAGATCGATGCGGTGCAAGACGCGATCGAGGCTGAAATTCGGAAAATCATCAGGGCCGGAGTTACGGAGGTCGAACTCGAGAAGGCCAAAAATCGCCTCGTGCGCTCGATGATCTTCGCACGCGACAGCCAGGCGGAAATGGCCAAAATCTTCGGGGTGGCGCTCGCCACCGGCAGTACTGCGGAGGATGTGCAGAAATGGCCGGAGAGGGTCCGCGGGGTAACGGCGGCTGAGGTTCAGGCGGTTGCCAGGAAATATCTTAATCCGGACCGATCGGTGGTGGGGTATCTGCTGCCGCGGGAAAACGCATCCTCAGGAGATAGGCGATGACGAGGTTAAATGGACTGCCGTGCGAGGCGGTCAAGCGACTGCTGATTGTGCTCCTATTGCTGAGCCTTGCCGCGGCGATGCCGGCTCGGGCGGCCACCGCCATCCAGGAGGTCAAGACATCGAGCGGGATCAAAGCCTGGCTGGTTGAAGATTATGCGGTACCGATCATCACCATTAGTTTCGCGTTCCGGGGAGGCAGCACGCAGGATCCTTCCGATAAGGAAGGCGTTACCAATCTCATGAGTGGGTTGTTTGACGAAGGGGCTGGCGACCTTGAAAGCAACGCCTTTCAGCAACGGCTGGACGATGCCGGCGCCGAGATGCGGTTCGACGCGAGGCGCGATGCGGTCTACGGATTCATGCGAGTGCTTGCCAATCAGAAGGATGATGCGTTCGCTCTTCTCCGGCTGGCCATCGAGCAGCCGCGCTTCGACCAGGCGGCCATGGATCGCGTTCGTGCCCAGATCGTCTCCGGCATCACGGCAAAAGAGAAGGATCCGGAGACGGCCGCACAGATCGCATGGATGAAGGCGATCTATGGAGATCATCCGTATTCCCGGCCGTATGAGGGCACCGAGCAATCCCTCGCCGCCATCACGGCCTCCGATCTGAAGGCGCTTCATACGCGACTTTTCACGCGCGGCAACCTTGCCATCGCCGTAGCGGGCGCAATCGACGCCGGCGCGCTCAAGCGCGATCTGGATCAGATATTCAGCGGCTTGCCTGCGGAACCCTCCCTTGTGCCGGTCGCGAAAACCGCGCCGAAGCTGGGGCAGGAAATTCGAATCCAGTATGACTTACCTCAGGATCGGCTGCGCTTGGCCTATCCGGGGATCAGCCGCAAAGACCCGCAATTCTTCGCAGCCTATATGATGAACCACATCCTCGGTGGAGGGCTCTGGACCGAAGTGCGCGAGAAGCGAGGGCTCGCTTACGGCATCGGATCTCGCCTCGAGAACAACGATCATGCCTCGGCACTCGTTATCGCCACGAGGACCCGCCCGGATCGCGCCGCAGAGACGCTCTCCCTCATTCTCGCCGAGGTGAGCCGGATGGCGGAGGAGGGCATCGGCGAGGAGGAGCTCGAAGCGGCGAAGAAAAATGTCATCGGCGGGTATGCGATCGACAATCTCAATTCATCCCGCGCGATCGCAGACACTCTGATCGCAATCCAGATGCAAGATCAGGGCATCGACTATATCGAGCGGCAAAAACAGTTAATCCAGGCCGTAACCGTTGAGGACGTTCGGTCGGCCGCGAGACGGCTTCTCTCCGCCGATCCCGCCGTGATGATCGTCGGACCGCCGCTCGAGAGCCGGAAAGGATGACGGTTCGCAGGGGAAATCCCGCCCGTTCGGCGGCAGATTTCATGACCTATAACAACCATTCACCGGATCGCTCAAAGATCCGCACTGTCAGTTGATCGAGGGATTAGACAATGGCAAGCACCAATTTCCGCCCCCTTCACGACCGCGTCGTCGTTCGCCGCGTTGAATCCGAAGAAAAGACCAAAGGCGGCATCATCATTCCCGA
>NZ_ATTQ01000050.1 GCF_000419765.1 Rhizobium mongolense USDA 1844
GTCCGAACTGGGCGGCAACATGCCCCATCGACATATATGTCTCGAAAGAGAGATCCCCCAATAGCTGCTTGTTCGTGGGGCAGCCGACGCACACGAGTGCCTCGTCGAACAATTTCGCTTTGGGATGCGCGCTCGACATGAACACGTCCGGAAGAATTAAAAAATCGACATCACCGCGCCGGAGAANCTCGTGGGGATCATCATCGAGAGGCAGCAACTCGAAGCTGACGCCGGGAGCCTCCCGGGCCANGCGCTCCACAACCCTCGCAAAGAACACGAGTATCATGAAATCGGAAAGGATGATCCTGAAACGGCGATCCGACTGGGCTGGGTTGATCGGATCCCAAGCAATGACGGAGAGCTGAATGTGGAGCAAGGCGTCGCGCACCGCTGGGGCAAGCGCCTCCGCACGTGGTGTCGGGACAAGTTCGCGACCCTGCATCGAAAACAGCTCGTCGCCGAAATAGGTGCGCAGTCGCGCGATAGCCGCGCTCATGGCCGGCTGACTGAGGTTGATCCTGCGTGCGGCGGCCGTGAGCTTGCGCTCAGTCATCAGCGCGTCGAGCGCGACGAGGAGGTTTAGATCTAGGCCTCTAAAACGCATGTGCGGCATCCATTGCGCAGATGATCGTTATCCAAACAATCAATTTTACCAATCTTGCAGAGTCCTATTAGAGAACTCTGAGGTTAATGAAATCAAGGTGCGGCGTGAGAAAAGTTTCAGAAGTAAAGGATGGGTTCGAATTCGGATCCGTCGCTTAAGCGCTCAGCGGTCCAGCGCTACAGTTTGTGTCCCCGGTGTGACTTGCCGGGTACTCACCGCTTCGACCGTGCTTTGAAGAAACAACACACTGGAGTTCTTACATGTCCTCAAAAGTGCAGTGGAAACTATGCTGGGAAAATCAGCTGGAACGGGCAGACCACCAGGAGCTCTCAGAGTTTTTTCGAAAAACTTATGGGCCAACAGGAGCGTTCCACGCGAAACCATTCGAGGGCGGCCGCAGTTGGGCCGGCGCGAGGCCGGAACGCCGCGCAATTGCTTACGACTCACTCGGGATAGCAAGCCACATGGGCGTATTGCGCCGTTTTATTAAGGTTGGTGAGACTGATCTGCTTGTGGCTGAACTGGGATTATACGGGGTGAGACCCGATCTGGAGCGAATGGGCATCGCTCACTCGGTAGGTGCTTTGTTTCCAAGTCTGCGGGAGCTTGGCGTCCCATTCGCCTTTGGTACGGTTCGGCACGCCATGCGGACCCACGTTGAGAGATATTGCCAAAACGGTATGGCTAGCATTTTGACGGGGGTTCGAGTGCGGTCGAGCATCGCAGAAGTGCATTCCGATCTCCCCTCCACGCGCACCGAGGACCCACTCGTCGTGGTATTCCCGGTTGGACGAACGATGAGCGACTGGCCGCCAGGCACATTGATTGAACGAAACGGACTGGAGCTATGAAGCGCGTCGATTATATATGCGAGGTGCCGAGTAACTGCGATGACGCGACCGAAGATCGTAGTATTTACTTGACGTTTGACGACGGCCCCAATCCATATTGCACGCCGGAAATCCTGAATGTGCTGGCTGAATATCGCGCGCCGGCGACTTTCTTCGTCATCGGTGCGTATGCGAAAAGCCAGCCGGAACTCATCCGACGGATTGTCGCGGAAGGTCACGAAGTGGCTAACCACACGATGACACACCCGGACCTGTCGACATGTGGACCTCTCGAAGTTGAACGCGAGATAATTGAGGCAAATGAGGCCATTATCGCCGCTTGTCCTCAGGCGGCCGTCCGACACATACGAGCACCTTACGGTGTCTGGAGCGAGGAAGTGCTTACAACATCGGCGTGCGCTGGGCTAACTGCGGTACATTGGTCGGCAGACCCGCGAGATTGGTCTCGCCCCGGCGCCAATGCGATTGTCGATGCAGTGATGGCCTCGGTTCGGCCCGGTGCAATCGTGCTGTTGCACGACGGATGTCCTCCCGACGAGTTGGGCCAATGCGCGGATACCTGTCTGCGTGACCAAACTCTCACGGCGCTTTCCCGTATCATCCCAGCGCTGCGTGAGCGTGGTTTTGCAATTCGTCCACTTCCCCCGCATAACTGAACAGACGAGAACCCATGTATCTGCTTGACACAACCAGCATCGCCGCTATCTCGATCTACGCGCTGCTCTCCACGGCTTACAAGAGCATGCAAGTCCTATATGCTCGCCCTTTAAACGGTCCAGCAGTGTCGGCAGCACCGATCGAGACCGGCCCTCTGCCAGCCGTGGATGTTATCGTCCCCAGTTTCAATGAGGATCCAGGCATCCTCTCGGCGTGCCTAGCGTCCATTGCAGACCAGGATTATCTTGGAGAACTCCGAGTCTACGTTGTTGACGACGGTTCTCGGAACCGAGAGGCTATCGTGTGTGTACATGATTCCTATGCGCGCGATCCGAGGTTCAGCTTCATTCTGCTCCCAGAGAACGTCGGAAAGCGGAAAGCACAGATCGCCGCGATAGGTCAATCCTCTGGGGATCTGGTGCTGAATGTGGACTCAGACAGCACCATCGCTTGCGACGTTGTCTCGAAGCTTGCCTCGAAGATGCGAGATCCAGAGGTCGGTGCGGCCATGGGCCAATTGACGGCTAGCAACAGAAGTGACACTTGGCTGACGCGATTAATCGACATGGAGTATTGGCTTGCCTGCAACGAAGAGCGCGCGGCACAGGCTCGTTTCGGTGCCGTTATGTGTTGCTGCGGCCCATGTGCTATGTACCGCAGGTCTGCGCTCGTTTCTTTGCTTGATCAGTACGAAACGCAACTGTTCCGCGGCAAACCAAGCGACTTCGGTGAGGATCGCCATCTGACGATCCTCATGTTGAAGGCAGGCTTTCGAACAGAGTATGTTCCTGACGCCATAGTGGCGACAGTTGTTCCGGATAGGCTGGGATCGTATCTGCGTCAACAACTGCGTTGGGCACGCAGCACGTTCCGTGACACATTTCTAGCGCTCCCTTTACTGCGCGGCCTCGACCGCTATCTCACGTTGGACGTGGTCGGGCAGAATGTCGGGCCACTGTTACTCGCCCTTTCCTTAGTGGCGGGACTGGCGCATTTCATAATGACGGCCACAGTGCCATGGTGGACAATTTTGATGATTGCATCCATGACCATGATACGCTGTAGCGTGGTAGCATTGCATTCTCGCCAACTTAGATTTCTTGGTTTCGTTCTGCACACACCCATCAACCTCTTTCTCTTACTTCCTTTAAAAGCTTATGCGTTGTGTACATTGTCGAATAGCGACTGGCTGTCACGCGACTCAGCGCCAAACGTACCAGTCAGCGGGGGAAAGCAGATCCCAATACAAAGCTCAGGGCTGGTGCCACCTGACTGCACTTGCAGCGGAAAGTGACAGTCGCATGAGGCAGGCAGTAAAAGATCAATTGTTAAATGGTCAAGACGTTCCGCGTCGGCTTGAGCTGAATCCGTTCGTGACGGAGGGCGACACGGGTCTAAGCGTTAAGACTTCCAAACCCGGCTCCATACCAACCGTTGCGATCGATCTTGCCAGCGTAACAAAGTCATACGGTGACAAGCCCGTAGTCAACGGACTGTCGTTCACTGTTGCGGCCGGTGAGTGCTTCGGTCTGTTAGGCCCGAACGGTGCGGGCAAAAGTACGATCACGCGTATGATCCTCGGCATGACAACGCCTGATAGTGGTGAGATCACGGTGCTCGGGGTGCCAGTGCCCTCGCGGGCTCGTTTGGCACGCATGGGTATCGGTGTAGTTCCGCAGTTCGACAACCTCGACTTTGAATTCACGGTGCGTGAGAACCTGCTGGTCTTCGGGCGCTATTTCCGGATGAGCACGCGCGAGATAGAAGCGGTCATCCCCTCGCTCCTTGAGTTTGCTCGCCTCGAAAGCAAGGCGGATGCTCGTGTTTCGGACCTATCTGGCGGCATGAAGCGGCGGCTGACACTTGCGCGTGCACTCATCAACGACCCCCAGCTCCTGATATTGGATGAGCCGACCACTGGACTTGACCCGCACGCACGTCACTTGATTTGGGAACGGCTGCGGTCGCTGTTGGCACTCGGCAAGACGATTCTCTTGACCACACATATCATGGAAGAGGCAGAGCGGTTGTGCGACCGGCTGTGCGTGCTCGAAGGAGGGCGCAAGATCGCCGAAGGCCGACCTCACGTGCTAATAGACGAGCACATCGGTTGCCAGGTGATTGAGATATACGGTGGGAATCCCCATGAGTTAAGTGCATTGGTCAGTCCGTATGCCCGCCACATCGAGGTGAGCGGCGAGACCGTCTTCTGTTATGCGCTCGACCCGAAGCAGGTGCGAGTCCAACTGGATGGGCGCGCAGGTGTGCGCTTTCTACAGCGTCCACCTAATCTTGAGGACGTTTTTTTACAGCTGACCGGGCGGGAACTGAAGGACTGAAGGATGTGGAAGCTTTATGCGGCGGCTCTGCCCGCCAACGGGTGGAATTGGATTGCCGTGTGGCGCCGCAACTATCTCGCATGGAAGAAGGCCGCGCTTGCGTCGATCCTTGGTAACCTCGCCGACCCATTGATTTACCTGTTCGGCCTGGGTGCTGGCTTGGGGGTGATGGTGGGGCGCGTTGACGGCGTTTCGTACATTGCATTTTTGTCGGCAGGAATGGTGGCGACAAGCGCTATGACTGCGTCGACTTTCGAAACGATCTACGCGACTTTCGCTCGCATGCGCGCTCAGCGCACCTGGGAAGCAATCCTTCACACACAGGTCACGATCGGCGATATCGTGCTCGGTGAGTTGGCGTGGGCAGCGACCAAGGCGTCTTTGGCGGGTACAGGAATTGGTATCGTCGCCGCTATGCTGGGCTACGCGGAATGGCCCTCCCTCCTTTATGCGCTGCCGGTCGTCGCCCTGACTGGCTTAGCGTTTGCGAGTCTGGCGATGATCGTCACGGCACTTGCGCCCAGCTACGAATATTTCATATTTTATCAGACGCTCGTCATAACACCGATGCTATTCCTGTCGGGCGCTGTCTTCCCGGTCGACCAGCTGCCTGTCGCTTTTCAACATGCAACGCGATTCTTGCCGCTGGCCCATTCGATCGATGTTATCCGTCCGATAATGCTCGGCAATCCGCTGGTCAATGTCGGTCTGCATATAGGCGCTCTTTGCTTCTATGCAGTAATACCGTTTTTCTTGTCGACCGCATTGCTCCGTCGGCGCCTAATGCCTTGACTCAAATTCGTCGCGACTTACGCCGTTTAGATCATGGATATCATCGTCATTAATCGGAAGCGTCGGTCGATCGGCATGGACGGTCTAGGCGCGCTTGCGTTTGGATAACTCATCCTCTGGATTGTTTGATAGCCGAGCGCGGGACGGCCATCCGGCGGAAACATCAATCGACGTGGATGCGCGGATGAGCTGCCCACCTCCTCATCTCGTGAAGTTGCTACACGCGGAGACCACCAGCGAGGCGCCGCAGAAGACGGCGAACATCCCCAGTGGGCGCATGGAAAGAGACTGAAAGAGGTTCGCTTCTGTATTTCGCAATTGAAAGCGGCGTCATTTGCCTTGCATCCTGCGGTCAAGGAATTCCTCGATCGCGAGCGCCAGGTCTGTCAGTTGATGGCCAACGGTACGTATGTGAAGTTCCGGGTTTTCCGGGGTTTCATAGGGCGAGGATACACCTGTGAAGTTCGCGATCTTACCTGCGAGCGCCTTCTCATAGAGGCCCTTCGGATCGCGGCGTGCGCACTCCTCGATCGGAGTGTCTACGAAGATCTCGATGAACTCGCCCTCCTCCATCAATTCCCGCGCCATTCGCCGCTCCTCGCGGAACGGTGAGATGAAGGACACGAGGACGATAAGACCGGCATCGGCCATGAGCTTCGCCACCTCCGCCACGCGGCGGATGTTCTCGACCCGATCCTCTTCGGTAAAGCCGAGATCCCGGTTGAGACCGTGACGCACATTGTCGCCATCGAGCACGTAGGTATGCTTGCCCTGGGCGTGAAGTATCCTGTCCAGCTCGTTAGCGATGGTCGATTTGCCGGAGCCCGAAAGCCCGGTGAACCAGAGAACGGCAGGAAGCTGGTTCTTCATGGCGCTGCGCGCGACCTTATTCACCTCGAGCGCATGCCAGTGGACGTTATCCGCGCGCCGAAGCGGAAAGTCGATCAACCCCGCGCCGACCGTGGCGTTCGTCACCCGGTCGACGATGATGAAATTGCCCGTGGCCCTATTGTCCTTGTAGGCGTCGAAAGCGATCGGCGTCTGTGTCGAGATGTTGCAGACACCCACTTCGTTCATCTGCAGCGACTTCGCTGCCTCGCGGACGAAGCTGTTGATGTTGACCTGATGCTTGAGTGCGGTGACCGTCGCACTGACGCTGTCCGTCTCCGTTCTCAAGATGTAGCTTCGTCCCGGCATCATCGGGCTCGCATCGAACCAGATCACATGCGCCTGGAATTGGTCGGCCACGAAGGGCCGGGCGCCAGGCGCCACTAGCATATTGCCGCGGGAGGCATCCACCTCGTCGGAAAGGACCAGCGTTACCGCCTCGCCCTCCCCTGCCGTCGCAAGCTCCCCGTCATAGGTCACGATCGCCTTGACCGAAGTGCTCTGTCCGGTTTTCGCGACGACGACCGGATCGCCCACGGAAATCCTGCCCCAAGAGATCTGACCCGCATAGCCGCGGAAGTCCGCGTTCGGCCGCACGACCATCTGAACCGGGAAACGGAAAGGCTTGGCCTGGTCCATCGGCTCAAGCTCTACCGTTTCAAGATATTCGAGCAGCGCGGCGCCTCTGTACCAGGGCGTATTGGGGGAAGCCGAGATGACGTTGTCGCCGTCTCTCGCTGAGATCGGTATCGGCCGGATGCTGGCAAAACCGAGCTCTTTTGCAAAAGCCATGTAGTCGGCGACGATCTCGTCGTAACCCTGTTGTCGAAAATCTACGAGATCGATCTTGTTAACGGCTAGCACCACATGGCGAATTCCGAGAAGCGAGGCGATATAGGAATGCCGTCGGGTCTGCTGAAGGATGCCCTGCCGGCTGTCGATGAGGATGATGGCGAGATCTGCCGTAGAGGCGCCGGTCACCATGTTGCGCGTATATTCCTCGTGGCCGGGCGTGTCGGCGACGATGAACTTGCGCTTGGACGTCGCGAAATAACGGTAGGCGACGTCGATGGTGATCCCTTGCTCGCGCTCAGCCTCGAGACCGTCGAGAAGCAGAGCGAGATCGATTTCCTCGCCGTTGGCAGCACCGGGAGAACCGACGCGCCCGAGGTTTGCAAGTTGGTCCTCGAAAATCAGCTTCGCATCATAGAGCAGTCGACCGATCAGGGTCGACTTGCCGTCGTCGACCGACCCGCATGTGATGAACCTCAGGATCGACTTGTTGTCGTGGTCGGCCAAATGCGCTTCAATGTCATGTGGCGGTATGGATTGAACAAATGACATCAGAAGTAGCCCTCCCGCTTCTTTTTCTCCATTGCCCCGACTTCATCAGAGTCGATCAGGCGGCTTTGCCGTTCAGACGTGCGCACCGTCAGCATTTCCCGCAATATGTCGGGAACCGTGGCAGCCTCGGACTCCATCGCCCCAGTCAGCGGATAGCAGCCAAGGGTACGGAAACGGACCTTGTGCTCGAGAACCTCCTCTTCGGGCTGGATCGGCATTCGCTCATCGTCGACCATGATCAGCATCCCGTCGCGCCGAACGACTGGCCGCCGAGCCGCGAAATAAAGCGGTACGATCGGAATGTCCTCGCGCAGGATGTATTGCCAGATGTCGAACTCGGTCCAGTTGGAGAGCGGGAAGACGCGCATCGTTTCGCCCTGCCCGACCCGCGTATTGTAGGTCTTCCACATCTCCGGGCGCTGACGCTTCGGATCCCAGCCGTGCTGGGCACTGCGGATGGAAAAGATACGCTCCTTGGCCCGTGATTTCTCCTCGTCCCGCCGCGCGCCCGCCAGCGCCGCGTCGAAACCGTATTTCTCCAGCGCCTGCCGCAGCCCCATCGTCTTCATGATGTGGGTGTGAACATTGGAGCCGTGCGTGGAGGGGCCGATGCCCTGATCGATCCCGTCCTGATTGACATGGACGAGCAGGTCGAAGCCCAGCTCCCGCGCCATTCGATCGCGGAATTCGATCATCTCCCGGAACTTCCATTTCGTATCGACGTGCAGGAACGAAAACGGCGGCTTGCCGGGGTAGAACGCCTTCATTGCCAGATGCAGCAATACGGAGGAGTCCTTGCCGATCGAATAAAGTGCTACCGGGTTGGAGAATGTTGCAACGACTTCTCGAATTGCGTGGATCGATTCGGCTTCAAGCCGCCGAAGATGAATAAGAGACATTTATGCCTTGTGCTCAGGGGACTCGTTCGAGTTACGCCTGCACCGACGAACTCGGACAGGCTGCAATGGTTGATTAGCCGGAACTTTTTTGCGGCGCCGGCTATCCGGTCGTTCAATGGAATCACGTCTCCTTCTTACCTACCTGAATGCCCGTTGCGTTGTGAACGCGGCCGACGCTTGCCGGGCAAGCGCTCGTCAGCTCCTACCTCGCTCAAGGCAGCTGCCCGCCAACACGCGAGGTCACCGACGGCAAGACGATGACGCCGTTGTACTTGGTGCTGGGCAAACGCTGCAGCAAAGCGTTTGCGTTAAGAGCCTGCGTGGGAGCGCACAAATACTCTTAGTTACCCCTTGTTTAGCATGCGAACTTTGGGGGCTGTATCGTTGCACCACCACGCAGCCATGCAGGTATCGGCACGAGCGCGATTGCGTCTTCATATGAGGCCACTGTCGGGCTGCTCTGCGTTTACTATTCATCGTAGATATTTCTGATAGGAGCGGAGTCCCACTCGCAGATTAATCCGTTGGGGCGATCTTGTTCACAGGTGCTCTGCCCCGCACCACTATGGCGTCTCAGCTTTTGGGCAGCGCAAGGGCCAATCTCTGATGGGCTCATCGCGCTGATAGGCTGGCGTTTGCGAGTGCAGCGCTCACCCGCCGTAAGCGCATGACCGTGCTCAAATCATTGCCATGCCGCCTCACGTGAATGGTCCGTCCGGTGACATAGGCAGTGTCATTTGAAGCCAGATAGGGACGGCGGACGCGACTTCGGCACTGGTGCCCATGCGATGGGTCGGAATCGGGACCATGATTGTCTCCTTCTGCTTGTGATTGAGCTTGTCCATCGCCGATTCGATGAACCGGGGCTACGCAGTTGACAGTGCTGTTTCGGACAGCGATCTCCTGCGCCAGCGACTTGGAAAAACCGATCATACCGGCCTTGGCGGCGCAGTAATCGGTCTGGCCAGGATTGCCGATGGCGCCCGCGACCGAGGTGACGTTGATGATCCGGCCATTCCGGCGGCGCATCATTTGCTTGCTTGGTGATGCCAGCATTGTTGACGAGGATGTCGACGCCTTCAAGATCGGCCTCCGCCCTCTGACCGAGCGCCTTGACTTCGCCCCGACTGGCCAGATTAGCTGGGAAAAGCTTGACCCGGTCCTCGAGCTCAGCAACCAGTGTATCCAGTTTTTCAACGCGGGTGCCGTGCAGGCCAACGACAGCGCCCTGCGCATGCAGCACGCGGGCGATCGCCCCACCGATGGCTCCCGATGCGCCGGTGACGAGCGCCTTACGGCCGTTCAATTCGAACATGTCTTATCCCCTTGTCAATTCAGTGATCTTTGACGTCACCGCGCAGAGTCCTCAGGTTCATAGTATCTTCCTCGCCGCAGCCGCCGGCAGCGATGTCGCGGCTGATGCGCGGGGTAGGCCAGACAGCACCTTGCCACCTCCGCTTTCGTCGAGGATACAGGCGCTCGAGAGGCGAACCGTTCCACCGCTGATGCCGGTACGCACTGGCAATCCCTCAACGACATCTCGCATAGATCCATGCGCCACCGGAAAAGCTGGCTCACATGAACGCCGGGCCGATCACGCGATCTCCGAAACGCTAGGCCCAGCTTCAACCGCGGCCAGACCAGCCGCTCCTTCTCCTGACGAGACCGGCGCCCGACGCCTCTCGACGCACGTAATCACCTTTAATCTGATACAACCTAACAAGGCTTCTCGTGCCCATTCAAGAGGTGAACCTACAGGATCAACTCACATGACTTTTACAGCTGCTTGAATGCCAGAACAGCGTTCGTGCCGCCCATGGCGAAGGCGTTACTCATCGCGACGCGCACTTTGCGCTCACGCGGTATGTTGGGCGTGACGTCCAGATCGCAATCGGGATCTGGCTCAAGATAGTTGGCGGTTGGTGGCACGACGCCTTCTTGGATCGCCATCACGCAGGCGATCATTTCAAGCGCACTCGCTGCGCCGAGGCAATGCGCGTGGGTGGACTTGGTGGAAGAGACGGACATCGAATAAGCATGGTCTCCGAAGACCCGCTTGATCGCTGCGGTTTCGATTTGATCGTTAGCCTTGGTGCCGGTGCCGTGCGCGTTGAGGTAGTCCACGTCTTGGGCGTTCAGTCCCGCATCGGCAAGGCAAGCGCGCATCGCCGACTCCGGCCCATGGACAGCCGGTGCGGCGATGTGGAAGGCGTCGGCGGAAAGGCCAACACCGGCGACCTCGGCAAGTATCGTAGCACCGCGGGCAGCGGCATGTTCATAGCTTTCCAGCACGGCCATGCCCGCACCCTCGCCGAGTACCACGCCCTTCCTGTCGGCGGAGAAGGGTCGGCAAGTGTCCGGAGCGAGTACGCGCATAGTTTCCCATGCCTTCAGCACAATCCAGACCAGTGGGGCATCGCTGCCTCCGGCAAGCATGACGTCGGCCCGACCGCACTTGATCTGGTCTACCGCCGAAGCGATCGCATGGTTGGCGGAGGCACATGCGGAGGTAACGCCGAAGACCGGCCCGCGCAGGCCGAGGCTCATACTGACCTGGCAGGCGGCGGCACTCGGCATCGCTTTTACAATAGTGAAGAGCTCAGTGCGAGTCGCTCCGCCTAGAAGTAGGGTGCGGTAGGCTTTTTCGGTCGCGTCCCATCCCCCGGAGCCAACGCCCACTGTGGCGCCGAACCGAAGGGCATTTCCTTCATTGCAGGAAAGTCCGGCCTGACGCATGGCTTCGTGCGCTGCAAGCACGGCAAGCACACTAAAACGATCCATTGAGACGAGCTGCTTGCGGTCGATGTCGTGCTCAGGGAGCGCCTTGATCTCAGCCCCGACTATGCCCTTCAGCCCGTGAAGCTCTGAATTGAGAAGCGGACCAATGGCGGAGCGGCCTTCGCGCATCTCTTTCCAGATAGAGGCGGCGTTGGTGCCTAGCCCGCAAAGCCCGCCCATTCCGGTGATGACAACTCTCCTGTCCATTCAAGCCCCCTTAGTGCGCAAACCGCGGATGGCTTCCACCACGTCGCCGACGTTCTGCAAATTCGACCAGGCCTCGGCCGTGTTCATCTCGATCTTAATATCGTAGGCCTGTTCCAAGTCCCAGAGGATGTCTGCCAAACCAAGCGAATCGACACCTATCGAGGTCAATTCCGTGGCAGCCGTTAATTCGCCGACAATCGATGCGGTCCCTCGATGGCCGCTCTCTAATTCGACGCGTTTCTTGATTATGGCAATGATTTGAGTTGTGAGCTGATCAGTCATTCTGTTCCTTTCCATTCAGCTTGTTTTGACGTGGACGCGGCTCAACTCCTGAGACGGGCCGCGTCGCGAAAATAGCCATTAAGCTTGTGCAACCGACAAAGCCCAATGCTCATAGGAGCCGCTGGAAATCCGGCTGGTCTGCGCCGAAGGCTTCGATGACGAAGAACATCATTGGCCTCAATCGTGTGGAGCTTGTGCTATGAATTAGTGGGATTGGTAAAATCGATTGTTTGGATGTAGGCCATCTGTGCAATGGATAGCTGAAGAGCACATTGACCTTCTTGGGCGTAGGTCTAACGAGATCTCACAGATATGTGATACATTCGAGAAGCATAACCGAAACCACTTGCCATGAACCATACCAACTGACACTTTTGTCACTTTGCCAGCCAGCGCCGTGTTCGCGCTTCATCCATGACGTCTCCTCAGCTGTCGAAGATTCGGCTATGCGGCTCGCTAACCATATTTACCGCGTGGATGCATGTCATAGATACAATCAATTTTACCCATCTGGCCAAACGCGATTAGAAGGCTTGCTTTAATCCGATGCAGGGCCGCGCCAGCCTGATTTAGATGAGGAGAAGAGGCGGAGGCGCCGGCGCAACGGGCCCAACACAACCAAACGAGAAGGTCTAGCTCTGACGAGGTCAGGATCAAGGCCGGCACACGATGATCCGCACTTGGGAACAGCGCCGGCCTCCCCAGACTGGACGAGCCTATGGATAGCCTGGAACGACCGCTGTAAAATGGAGACACGCTGAATGACCCAATCCACACTGTCGCCTGAACCATTTGCAATCCTTGCGATGCCAAGGACCGGTACTCACTACTTGGAAGAATGTTTAAACGAGCATCCGAATGTGTTGAGCAACGGTGAATTGCTCAACACATACGACACGAACTGGCCTGATCAGGAACGCCTGCTACTCAGCGATCGCGAGCTCCTTGAACGTGCCTTCATGCGCTATCCCCTACGAAGCGACAAGAAGGTGACGCATGTGGGCTGCAAGATCAACGAACCTCAGTTTCAAGAGCGTCCAGGTTTTTTTGCCGAGCTGGCCGCTTGGCCAGGCCTTAAGATTATCCTTGTGATTCGAAGAAACACATTAGAATCGCTGAGATCGCTTGTGCAGGCAAGGCAAACCCGCCAGTGGCTTAAGTTCGATTCGGACAATGCGGCGCCACCGCCACCAGTGACGTTATCAGTCGCCACCTGCGAAGCCTACTTCAAAGCTGCCGACGATTTCCACGCTCGCGTGGTGAACGCCGTTGATTCAAGCAAGATACATTTAATCGAGTACGAGAGGCTTCTTCGCGATCCCCACGCTTGCGTGGCAACGATCTTAGATTTCCTCGGGGCTTCCGCGCTGCAGCTTTCCGATCGCGGCATTCTTCGGCGTCAAGAAATGCGTCCATTGGACCAAACGGTACGGAACTTTCATGAGTTGCGGGTTCATTTCGCACATGGACCTTACGCGAGGTATTTCGAACTTGGTAACGAGCTGGCTCGGTTTGTCTGAACAGTTCCCGGCGTTTGACCGCTGCTTGCCCGTATCGAACACGGCGAGCGCATTGCAACAATGATCGCGACCCGCGACGGCGCAACCTATACGTTTGATATCCGCCTTCAGGGGGAGAAGGAAACGGTTTTTCTCGACATTTGATTAGCAGGTAATACCAAGCCTCAATAATCCCGGCTCTCGGATTCCCAAAAACCGACGAATCTGAATCGATGGCGCAAACAGGAGGTTTGCGATGGGTTCAGCGATTATGTTGCGGTCAGACTTCGACGGGGATGGGCTGCGTCTTCTGGCACGGCAGACAAAGGATGCCAGCCAGGCGCGCCGGCTGTTGGCGCTGGCGTCGATTTATGATGGTGGCTCTCGTGCGGATGCTGCTCGGCTCGGCAGCGTCACGGTGCAGATCGTGCGTGACTGGGTGGTGCGGTTCAACGCGCGTGGCCCAGACGGTTTGATCAAGGCAAGGCTCCGGGCAAACCATCGTTACTGAAAGACGATCAACGTGCGGCCTTGGCACAAGCCATCGAGCGTGGTCCCACACCCTATCTCGATGGCGTCGTGCGCTGGCGTCTGTGCGATCTGGCCCAATGGCTTTGGGAGGAATTCCGTGTCTCGGTGAGCGAGCAGACCTTGGGCCGCGAAGTGCGCTCGATGGCTACCGCAAACTCTCAGCTCGCCCGAGGCATCATGCGCAGGATGCCGAGGCAGCCGAGGCATTTAAATGGCAAAACCAGCGCGCACCAATCGCCGACCTTGCCAACCTCTTTTCGCTGATCACCGGCAGCCTGGGAAAGATGGGCCAGGACATCGCCCTTCTGGCGCAGGCGGGTGGAGAGATCGAACTTGCTGGCGGCGTAAGATCGTCAGCCATGGTGCACAAGCAGAATGCGGTCGGCGCCGAAACGCTTGTCGCATTTTCCCGCTTCAACGCCGCCCAACTTTCAGCCATCCACCAAGCGCTTGTTCACGAACAGGAACGTTCGGGTGCCGCCTGGACACTTGAATGGCTCGTGCTGCCGCAGATGGTCATGGCGACCGCCGGCGCCCTGCGGCTTGCGCGTGAGTTGACCGGCAATATCCTGCGCCTGGGGGGCTCGTAGACAGGCTTCCTTCCTCACCCTTCGTCGCAGCCTCGGGCAGATGGGTAACATAATGCGCCAGTTATGAATTACCGAATTTATTTCATTTTACATTACCGTTTCGCATGACACACTGACGAGAAATTTAGCTGCGCGCTAACCCGGCGGTGGAGTCCGCCGTGAAATAAGGGGAGAGGAAAGATGAAACAGCTGGTTCTGGCCGCTGCGGCGGCGATCGTCATGGGTACCGCCGCCTGTGCGCATTGCCTCGCCTGAACTGCTCCCTAAAATCGGTGTGTTGCCTCAGCTAGTTTGCTCCCGAAGAAACGACCTCAGGAGCTATGATGAGGAAGGTAAGCATGGCGACACGGGCGGAATTGGTGACGGCGATCAGTGGACGCTACGTTTTAGGCGGGCGGGCCGAGAAGGCGAGGATGTTGGACGAGTTCGTGGCTCTCACGGGCTTTCATCGCAAACACGCGAGGAGACTGCGAGCCTGCGAAGAATGGGCCTCGGCCCGGGCGGCGGGTTTACGGCAATATGGATAGCGACACGCGTCGGCAATTGTTGGCGATGAGCGCAGCGACGATTGATCGCGTCCTCAAGGACATTAAGGTGCGTGCCGCCGGGGCGCGGCGCCGGAAAGCATCAACGGCGATAAGGCGGAGTGTTCCCGTTCGGACTTTCTCGGATTGGGATGATCCCGCACCCGGCTTTGTCGAGGCGGATCTCGTTTCTCACTCCGGCTCCTACGCGAAGGGTGCTTTCTCGCAAACGCTGGTGTTAACCGATATCGCCACGGGTGGGACGAATGCGCGCCACTGCTGGTTCGTGACCAAACGGTACTGATCACAGCATTGGCGGAACTGCGCAAATTGCTGCCGTTCCCGCTGCTGGGCTTCGACACCGACAACGACAGCGTCTTCATGAACGAGAGTGTTCATGAATACTGCTTGCGCGATAATATCGAACTCACCCGTTGCCGCCCCTACCGGAAGAACGACCAGGCATTTGTCGAGCAGGAATGGCGCGATCGTGCGTAAGATCGTCGGATACCGGCGCTTCGAGGGACTGCAGGCCACACGAGAGCTAGCCAAGCTATATTCATCAATGCGGTTGTTCATCAATTTCTTACAGCCATCATTTAAGTTGAAAGAAAAGCATCGTGACGGAGCCAAGGTGATCAAGCGGTATCACCCGCCCCGCCACGCCCTATCAGCGGCTGCTTGACGATGCGCGCACGCCGGAGGATACGCGCCTTCGCCTCAAGGCGATGTACCTGACGTTCGATCCGGTCCGGCTGCTGCGCGACATACGCCTGGCACAAGAGAGATTTGGTCGAAATCGCTGACAAGCCGGATGGTTCCCCTGCCACCGACGGCGAGGCATTGCCGCTGGAAGACTTTCTGTCGGGGTTACGGATTGCTTGGCGTGGCGGTGAAGTGAAACCGACCGCCCGCGCCAAGCCGGCGGCCAAGCGAGAGCGGCGGAGGCCCGATCCTCTGCTCGCCGTCACTGCCGAGCTGGAGGAATGGTTCGAGGCGAAGCCCTGGCGAACGTCACGAGAGTTGCTTGAACGCCAGCAGGTCAAATACCCCGGCGTATATCCCGACGGCCTCATTCGGACCGTGCAGCGTCGAATGAAGATCTGGCGCAGTGCGCAAGCCAATGCGTTGGTGTTCGGGCCATTCGCCGATGCCGCACGGCCGGCGGAAATTGTTCATTTCTGAGCAATACAGAATCGGCAGAGGCTGGATCTCGGGAACAAGCAGTCAGGCAATCGAGAACATTCGAGTGAGGCAACGGCATTGTTCTTTGGGAACACTCTTGGGTGAGGCGATATGAGTCTCACCTTGTTTGCCGCTGCGCCGTCGAGTCCGGCACGCGCCTGCATCGGCAAACCGCTCGGGGACGCCGACAAGTCGCCGCCCTTAACCCAATGCATTTATTGCCGATTCTAATCATTCCATGATCATGAGGGAACAGCTGTCCATAATCAAGTGCTTAATCGTGTTTTAGCCGATGATTACCAGACCGTCCGCTAGATGCTTTGTGACCGTCTACCATGCCGTTGATTTGCATCTCGCTAGAATGAGTTTCAACCATACCCAGGGCGCATGATGGGATACGGACTTTGCATGGCATGGGCTGACCGGTGGGCACTAGTATGGCCATCTCTTGATCTGACTCGGAGCGATTCCATTGATGCACTCAGGAAAATCGCGGAGAGAAGTCGCTGCCACGGCAGATGTTCTCACTCCGAACGTGGCGGACTGGTTGTCCGCGGGGTCCTCGTCCTCGGCCGCCGCGATCCCGCCGAAATTCGAGTGGCGCAACACCAATGACATCTGCCCGCCTGGTATGCCCAAGAGGCTGCTGACGAAGCAGGGTCCGGAGGCCCTCATCTGTCCGGAGGCGGATTCGATCCCGCGGGCCCGTAGGAACGAACCCGACGCGAGCCCTGAATGGCAGGGATTTTCACGGTCCTCTGGTGTTTTTTTCAACGACGGGCAAAGAAAAGGCCAAGCGAGGGCCTGTATGAGGTAGCGCGGACTGGCTCATCGATGATCCGCAGCTGGTGGCCGCCTGCCAGGGTTTGCCGGTGAAATTGGCGCCTAAGATGCTCGCTCCCCCTACAAGCTTTGGGGAGCGAGCTGCACCACAATCCGTTTCGCACGTAAAGTACGTCCTGAAGGTGATCCGTAGGCGCATGTCAGGAAAGCTCGACAGAACGAACTGACGCTTTGTCGGTTTCCGCGGCCTTAAGCTCGGCCGGGTCTTCGAGAGGCCGTGGCTCCCTTCGTCGGAGCTGTCCTGCCGTGATGCCGAGGTCTATTCGGCAAAATGTTGGCCTGAACTAATCGTTCGGATGGTGACCTTCCTTACTATGGATACATATGAAGATATGCGTTTCAAAGGCCTTGATCTGAATCTCCTCGTCGCAATCGACGCACTGATGACCAAGCGAAGCGTGACCGCAGCGGCGCGCAGCATCAACCTCAGTCAGTCGGCCATGAGCGCGGCTATCGCGCGACTGCGCACCTATTTCGGCGACGAGCTGTTTTCGATGCAGGGTCGCGAACTTGTCCCGACACCGCGTGCAGAGGCGCTTGCCCCAGCGGTGCGCGACGCCCTGCTCCACATTCAGCTCTCCGTCATTACTTGGGATCCGATCAACCCAGCCCAGTCGGATCGCCGTTTCAGGATCATCCTTTCCGATTTCATGATACTCGTGTTCTTTGCGAGGGTTGTGGAGCGCNTGGCCCGGGAGGCTCCCGGCGTCAGCTTCGAGTTGCTGCCTCTCGATGATGATCCCCACGAGNTTCTCCGGCGCGGTGATGTCGATTTTTTAATTCTTCCGGACGTGTTCATGTCGAGCGCGCATCCCAAAGCGAAATTGTTCGACGAGGCACTCGTG
>NZ_ATTQ01000051.1 GCF_000419765.1 Rhizobium mongolense USDA 1844
GCGTGACTTGCCGTAATGACGGGGCGAGAGCACCTGATCTCCGGGGCAAAGGAAAATGTCCTTGTCCGGATCGTAGCGGAATTCCTCCTTGGAAAAGAAGCCCTCGCGCACGGCAGGGCCCCGGATCGGCTTCGGCACATAGGCGGTGATGTCCGCTTTCTCGCAGGCCTCGATATCCTCGATCTTGAAGTAGCCCCGGTCAGCAACCGCTTCGATCCGATCGACGCCGAGTGTTTCCATCGCCGCCTCGACCGTCGGTGCAAGAAGCCCCATGTCGAGAACCTGGGTGCTCACCTCCTGCTCGGCGATAAGCTTGTGCTTTACATCGACGGCGAGTTGGATGTTGTAGCCGACGCCGACCTTGGTCATACGCGCCATGGCGCTGGCATCCGGATGGTCAGCGATATCTGGTCCTCGCCGCTGCGGTCCAACTCGTCCAGCAGCGCCTTGTGGCGATCTCGCTTGCCCTTGATGGCCGCGATCTTCTCCGCCATGCCGCCGCCCGAACCGTTGCTGCCGGTTGCCTTCTCCTCGTCAGCATCGCTCTCGTCGAGGCGCTTCATATAATCGGCCAGCTTCTCATCTGCCTCCCGGATGAACTTCGAGAGCGATCCGCGCGTGAAGTTATGATCCTTGTTGTTCACCGCCTTGATCCGGGTGCCATCGACGGCCAGAAGCTCACAACCGAACAGGTCGAGCTGACGGCACAGGATGACGAACTCCCGGAACACCTGGCGGAAAGCCGACCGGTTGACCCGTCGGAAATCGGCAATGGTGCGAAAGTCAGGCTTCAGGTGTCTGAGCAACCAGATCAACTCGACGTTGCGGCGCGTTTCCGCTTCCAGTCGCCGGCTGGAACGCACACGGTTGATATACCCGTACACGTAAAGCTTCAAAAGGTCGGCTGGGTCGTAACCCGGACGGCCGGTCTCCTTCGCCGCCACCCGCACGAACCCGGCGGCTTGGAGATCGAGGCCGTCAACGAAAGCCTCGATGAAGCGAACCGGATTGTCCGGCCCCACATAATCATCAACCGCTTCCGGCAGAAGCAGCAATTGAGAGCGGTCTGTTCCTGAATGATGCGCCATGGCAAAAGCTACCACGGCAGTCTAACGTGAGGAATCCCCGACGGGGTTTTCAGACGGTCTGCGGGAATTTCGCGACAAAAGAGAACCACAATATGGAATCGATTATCGAGATTGGGACCATAAAAGATGTTGAGTCGTGGGCGGAGCTTCGCGTTGCGCTGTGGCCGCATCACTCGCTCGAAGATCATCGAGCTGAGTTGGGCCGGGCGTTTCTTTCAGAAAGTGGAGAAGCCGTCGCGTTCATCGCTCGAAATGCTGCGAATGAAGCTGTCGGGTTTGCTGAGGCCACTTTGCGACATGATTATGTGAATGGATGCAGCAGCTCGCCCGTTCTATTCCTCGAAGGGATTTATGTCCGGCCCGTTGACAGGCGAAAGGGTATCGCACGATTGCTTTGCAATGCCGTTGCCGATTGGGGGAAGTCGCTTGGGTGTGTTGACTTTGGCTCTGACGCGCTGCTTGAGAATTCAGCCAGCCATGCGCTCCATACCGCTTTAGGATTTGAGGAGACACAGCGCGTCGTGTTCTTCCGAAAGCCACTGTAGGCCGGTGTTGCCCTTCCACGAGGATGGTTCGCCGCACAAATCCCCGACTTTTGCGACACTCCGGTCTTTCCTGAAAGCGTTCGCGGATTCTCGCCGCAAAACTCTGTAGCAAAAGTTGGAGTTTCGCGGCGGATTTTTGCGACGGCCAATGACCGGTTTGGGCCGACAGGCGACCAACTACTCTTCAGGAGTGCGCCAAAGCCGACATGGAGCCATTCCCATTTGCTAAAGACCGTTTCCATCTATCTTCAAAGGGAGAGGCTATCGGGAACCATTAGCTGCAGAGAGCGCAGCGACCCGCGTCGTAGCCATCGCGCAGCTGCGAGGCAGTGTGCGTGCCCCCGTGAAGGAGCACGCACAACATCAATTGATCATTAGCGAAAACCGCCGCTGGCGACCAGTCGTTCGCCGGTCAGCCAGCGGGCATCGTCGGATGCGAGGAAGACAGCGACTCCAGCGATGTCGTCCGGCTGGCCGATGCGGCCGAGCGGTGTCTGGGACACTGCGCTGTGCGCGAAATCCGAGCCGATGAACCCCGCGGTGTGGGTACCCTCGGTCTCGACGATGCCCGGGAGAATCGCGTTGACCCGGATTTTGCGCGGACCCAGCTCATTGGCAAGCACACTGGTGATGCTGTCCAATGCGCCCTTGGTTCCGGTGTAGACGCTAGAGGCTGGTGGAGCGAGACTAGTCGCAGCCGACGAGATGTTGATGACGCTGCCGCCCTCACCGAGATGCTTGAGCGCTGCTTGGGTGCTCAGCAGAACGCCGAGAACGTTCACGTCGAACATGCGACGATACTGTTCCTCGGTCACCTGCTCGATCGGCGCGAATTCGTAGACCCCGGAGTTGTTGACCAGCACGTCGAGCTGGCCGAATTCCTTGACTGCAGCGTCCACCAGTCCCTGCGCCTGTTCGGCCTTCGAAACGTCGCCCTGGACCGCGATGGCTTTGCCACCGGCCGCCGTGATCGTCTGGACCACCGCGTCAGCTCCCGCCTTGCTCGAAGCGTAGTTCACCACCACCTGTGCACCTTCCGCTGCGAGTGCCTTGGCAATCGCGGCACCGATCCCTTTGGAACCTCCCGTCACGACGGCGACTTTTCCGGCAAGCTTACCCATGGCGCATTCCTTTCAACTCGGAGTGCCGTCGGAATTGGCGGCATTGTTCCGTAGTTCGGAAATTCGGAACTGTTGATCTTGGTTTCAAGCCCCCATATACAAAAAATCATGAGACCGCTCTTTCATCCAGCAATAGAGGACGTACGGCCTGAAGCGATCCTACATGCCCTCTCCGATCCGGAGCGCGCGGCGATATTCGCGCAAATTGCGGGCGGCGGCTCCGGCGGGACGTGCGCTGCGTTTGCCAACATGCGCGAGCGCGTAATCCCCAAGTCTTCACTATCGAACCACATCAAAGTGCTGCGCGAGGCCGGCCTTATCCGCTGCGAGCGTCAGGGCGTGGAAATACGTAACCATTCGCGGTGCTCGGAATTGGATGAACGCTTTCCAGGTCTCGCTATGGCCATTCTGAATGCTTACGGATGGCTTCCCGGAGAGGTGAAGGCGGATTGACAGCTATATGACGGGTTGGGCGAGCTGTCTCTCCTGAGTTTGGCGATATCTTTCGAGCGTCATAGCGACCACTTAGAGGCCGAGAGCAGCTCAATGGACTGGTGCCCACAAAGGTCATGCCTTCTTCGCCTATGCCATCAACTATCTGTTCGATACTGATCACGGCGTCATTCTTGATGTGGAGGCGACGCGTGCCATCCGCCAGGCGGAGGTCGGAGCATCCCGCACGATGATCGACAGGACCGAGAATCGCTTCGGCCTAAAGCCAGACTATCTCGCCGCCGACAGCGCTTACCGTTCTGCTGACAATCTGGCCTGGCTGGTCAAGGACAAGAAGATCGCGCCGCACATTCCTGTCTTCGACAAATCGAACCGGACCGACGGGACCTTCTCGCGTTCGGACATCATTTGGGAGGCTGAGAATGATCGCTACATTTGCCCGGCAGGTAAGGAGCTGAAGCAGTTCCGCCGAACCTATGCAACGCCCAGATCAGGAATCACGAGCGACGGAAGGCGGCTCTATCGAGCCAGCAAGAAGGACTGCGACGGCTGTGAAATCAAACAGCGCTGCTGCCCGAATACGGTTGCTCGCAAGGTGCCGCGTGATCTCAACGAGGACGCTCGCGATGTCGCCCGAGCGATTGCGGCCACGCCTGAATATGAGCAGTCTCGGCATCGTCGTAAGAAAGTCGAAATGCTCTTTGCTCATCTCAAGCGCATTCTCCGGATGGCGCGTTTGAGGCTGCGGGGTCCGTGCGGTGCCCGAGACGAATTCCTGCTTGCCGCAACCGCCCAAATCCTCAGGAGAACTGGCCAAACTCGGACCACAAAGGTCGCCGCACGGCGTCATCGCCGTATAGGAGTGGCATAAATCGCTACCCTGCGCAGAAGCGCAGGGTAGATAACCGATAGCTCCCTGCGTAAAAGGGCCGAAACGGCCGGATGAACGGCTAAGCCATCGAGTTTTTCAACGGTATCCGCCAAAAGCGGAAGTCCATCTGATCCGGCCGAACGCTCACTGACGCTGTATTGCGGCCGCTCACTAACGGCCGCCGCATGATCGAATTGGTCTGTCTCTCCAAAGGAAGCGGCAAGTGCATAATTTCCAGAAAGTTGATTTGACAACCTCCATGATCGCTCATAGGTTGATTTAGTGATTGATCATACTAATCGGCTAGATGGAGGAAGCGGAAAGCTATGAATCGCAGACCGACACTTACCTTCGGTACTGCCGTTGCGGCAATTCTGACCGTATGTGGAGGTTCGGCGTTCGGACAACATACAAACGTGATACTGCTTACGCCTGACAGGCTGGTATGGCAGGATGATCAGGGCCTGCCGAACGGGGCTCAAATTGCTGTCTTGGTGGGCGATCCGTCGAAAGCTGGCGACACCGTCGTTTTGCGCGCCAAGTTTCCGCCCAACTATCAGGTTCCGCCCCATACTCATCCGCATGCCATTTTGTCGGACCGGGAGGGATCACTTACATCAACCCGGCTGACGATCCGCACAAGAAGTGAAATGCGGGTCAATCGGTTGACCTCGCTCCGAACATACCAGGTGGGATAGACATTGTGCGCATATCCGGGCTCGGGCCGTTGCAGCCCGCTCCGGATGCGATCAGGGAGGGAAAAACATGCCTGATCTTCAACGCAGGGAATTCATCGTTCAAGGAAGTGCGGCTCTCGCCGGAATCGCGGGCCTCTATGCTTCGCTGGCCCACGCTTTCCCGACGCGGCGGCCGGGCGAGGAAGTCGTTCCATGGCTCGATCAGCCAGCGGAAAATCCCGATCCGGTAGGGATTCAGACCCAGCTTGTCTGGGAGGATATGGACTCCTGGATTACGCCAAATGACAAGTTCTTCAGCATCTCGCATTTCAATCGACCAACGATTGGCGAGAAGACGTGGTCCCTCGAGATCGGGGGCCTGGTCAAGAAGCCCTTGAAAATGACGCTCGCCGACATCAAGGCGCGGCCGAGGCAGGAGGTTGTTTTCACCGTGGAATGCTCCGGCAACCACGGCTTCCCCTTCTTCACCGGCGGCATCGGCAATGCCCGCTGGGCAGGCACGCCGCTTGCCCCGATCCTCCAGGAAGCCGGGGTCCTTGAAAAGGGCATCGAGGTCGTCTTCTTCGGTACCGACAAAGGCGAGGTCACAATTCGCGATATCAAGATGCATCAGAACTTCGCTCGCAGCATGTCGCTCGCAGACGCGATGAACCCCGACAATCTGCTCTGCTACGAAATGAACGGCGCGACCCTGCCGGCGCCCAACGGTTTCCCGCTGCGGCTGATAACTCCGGGCTGGTACGGGATCGCCAACGTCAAGTGGCTGAAGAGCATCGAGGTTCGCGACACCCGCTTCATGAGCCTGCTGATGGGCCGCGACTATGTCACCATCCGAGAGGAAGAGCACAATGGCGAGACCGTGTGGGCCGAGACCTCGGTCGGCCGGGCCTTGCTGAAATCCGCGCCCGCGAAGGTCACGCGCAACGACTCGGGTCACCGGATCGTCGGCGCAGCTTGGGGTGCGCCGATCGCCCGGGTCGAAGTAAAAATCGATCAAGGGCCCTGGATGCCGGCAGTCATAGATCACAGCGAGGAGGCCGAATACGCCTGGAAGATTTGGTCACTGGATTGGGAAAATCCCTCGCCTGGAGAACACACGGTGACCTCGCGCGCGATCAGTACGGCAGGTCAAATTCAACCGGCAATGGACGATCCCTTGATCGCCAAAAAGCACACATACTGGGAAAGCAACGGCCAGGTGACGCGCCGCATCCGGATCGTTTGAGAAACGTTGCTGCCACGTACGCCGGCTGCGGAGACCGCCCTCAGCATTAACTCCCTCGCGAAAGTCGGTGTTCGGCGGCCGGCTTTCGCGGCCATCACGGCAATCGAGCACGTTTGGCCACGCCTCGAAGCTGGGTCTCGCCGTTGTGCTGGAAGCAGGCTTCGGTGAAGGGCCCTAAATCGACGAGATTAGGTAGCCATGTCCCAGATGTCCGGCGACCCGTCCTGTCGTACCCACGAGGTGTCAGTTGATCCAACCAATCTGGAACCGATCAAATCGGACTTCACTAATGGGATGTCCCGACGGGTCGAGCCTGATCGAGCGAAGCACGAGGTTCAGGTCGGCAGAGTAATATTGTTCAAAGACTATCGGAGACAGTCCTTGCAGCTCCACGCGGCTATTCACTGCCCAAACCGGATACGCGCATGATCCGATTGTTTCCTCAGCCCATTTTTTCGAAGGTAATGGTGGTCGTGCCCGCAACTGTTTTCTGACCATTTAGGAACAGCGTTGTATCGGCGCCAATTTCCCTTTCGTGGCAAATCGTTGAGCGTCGTCACATCCGAGTAGGTCAGCTCTTGCGAGCCCTTCGCGCTGATCCGTTTCGTGACGAGCAAGGGGTGCAGATATTCCGCCGATATGGGCTCTAGTGCAGCGCTACGTGCCATCAGGCGCTGCTCGTCCTGTGCCGACTATCCAGCAGTTCAAGCGCATCCCTTTGGATGAAAAAAGATGCGTCTTGGATAGGTCAGGAACGACTTTAATCGCCTCACCCAGACGCAAGGTGATCCGATCATGCAGCACCATCGCAGCGGTCTGTGATCCGATCAACATGACTCCACAACCAGCACCGTCGCCGGAATGCCGGTCTCCGAAATCGTCAGATGTTCGGGACGGACGCCATAGGTATGCACATCGGCCGGTGTCTCACATGGCGGCAGTGGCAACATCACGCCTTGATCCAAGTGAAACTGCCCTTCGCCGACTCGGCCTTCAAAGAGGTTCATGGCCGGCGAGCCGATGAATGTCGCGACGAAGGTATTGATTGGCCGGTCGTAGAGTTCGAGCGGTCTGCCTACTTGCTCGATCTGCCCGGCGCGCATGACGACGATCTTGTCAGCCATCGTCATCGCTTCGATCTGATCATGGGTGACATAGACGGTTGTCGTTTTCAGTCGCTGGTGCAGTTGCGTGATCTCCGCACGCATCGTCACCCGCAACTTGGCGTCCAGGTTCGACAGAGGCTCGTCGAACAGGAAGACCTTCGGGTGGCGCACGATCGCGCGCCCCATCGCCACGCGTTGCCGTTGGCCCCCGGAGAGCTGTTTCGGCAAGCGATCGAGCAGGGGCTGTAGCGCCAGGATGTCCGCAGCCTCTTGGACACGCCGGCCGATCGCCACCTTGTCCTGCCCCTGCAGCTTCAATGCAAAGCCCATGTTTTCAGCAACCGTCATGTGCGGGTAGAGCGCGTAGCTCTGGAAAACCATCGCGATATCGCGTTCCTTGGGGGCCACGTCATTGACGACACGCCCGCCGATGCTGATTTCTCCGCCACTGATATCCTCCAGTCCGGCGAGCATGCGCAGCAAGGTCGACTTGCCACAGCCGGACGGTCCGACCAACGTAACGAACTCGCCGTCCTCTATATCCACGGAAACACCGTGGATCACCGGCACGGCGCCATATTGCTTGCGAACCTGTTCGATCGCGACGGATGCCATGTTCTTCTCCCTTAGATCAGAGCTTGAGTTGCCAGACGCGTGCAGCGGCGACGCTGCCTTCGGATGCGCTCAGTGATGCCGATCGGATAGCGGCAAAGCCTGGAATGCGCTTCGTGCCGCACCAGCGGCCATTGCCCGCGAATACTTCAATCGATCCGGCGTCGACAAAAATGCGGACCTGTTCAGGCTTGGCGCCGGCAGCCAGATAGCGCGGCGACGGCTTTCCCGCTCCAGCATCGAAAAGGATCGCCAGCCCATCTTTGTCCTGGCGCACACCAAGACGGATCTCGGGATGGTCGAAATTGAGTTCGAAGGATGCTCCGGCCTGCTTGAGGTCAAGTAAAATTTCGACGGCCCCATCGACCAACTCGACGCTCTTGCCCGTCTGCAACCTGTCCTCGTCGAGAAGCTTGTGGCGCAGGCCGTCGACAGCCTCGAGGGGCGGCGTCAGAACCGCGCCTCCATCGAGAAGAATGCGCCGCGGCAGTGTCATGGCCGTTGGAAAATCGACGCTCTTCGAAACGTCCGTCCAATTCGCCAGCCAAGCCAGACCGACAGGTCCGTCATGATCGACGAAGGCCTGAAAGGCATAGGCGTCGGATCCGAAGTCGAGTTCCTGCTCAAACTCCGGTTGGAACTGGCGACCATCGAACCGACCAACGGTGACGGACGACATGTTGCGGCGTCCGGTCGCCGGATCGCGGCTGGTCAGGAGGCCGAAAATGAGAGCCCAGCGCGTCTCGTCGCTTGCGACATCGCCCAGAGGGATCATGCAGGGGCATTCTGCGGCCGTCATGCCAAAGCGATCCTCGCGATGCAGGACGCCGACAAAGCTCCAGTCGCCTGCTGCAGCGTGGCCAGACGTCTCATAGAGGAGGATCACGCCGCCGGATTTGTCCCGGCTGCCGAGCAACATCTTCCAGAGGCCGTCCGGCCCCTTGAATACATAGGGATCGCGGAAATCCAGAGTGAGCCCCAGTCGTTCCGGTCGCACCGGCAAGACAACGGAGGGGTTGCCAACAAAAATCCCGTCTGCGCAGATCGCAGAAAGCTGTATCTGCTCCTCCGGCCTTCGATCCCGGACCTGCTCGGTGAAGAAGACGCGGATCTGCTCGCCCTCGCCGTCCTCTGTCGCAACCGGGATGGCCGACCCGGAAAAAGCTCCTCCGCGGCCATCGTCACGCGCCGAGAGTTCGGCTGCAGGAAACAGGAAGACCGGAAGGTGCGTCCAATGAAGGTAGTCATGCGAGGCCGCATGCCCCCAATGCATCGTATTCCACCGCAGGCTATGCGGATAATGCTGATAGAAAAGGTGCGCCTTCCCCCCGAATCGGCCGAAACCATTGGGGTCGTTCATCCAGCCGAAGGGCGGGCGGAAATGATACCCCGAATGCAGTTGCGGCGGCGCATTTTCTTCCGAGCAATGAAGCACGCGAATGCCCCCTTCAAGGACGCCTACCGGATCGAAGCTGTAGATCACCGAGACAGCCGTGGCCGATGGCTCATAGCTCAGCACGCATTTTCCACTTGCTGACAGGACAACTTGCTGGAATTCGAACTCTTCGGTCTTGGTGGAAACCGCCGCGGTAATCTCGACGCCCTCGACGGTCACGGCGACAGACGCCGTAACGCCCGTGATCCGCGCCTTCAGCCAGACATGGATCACGTCCCCGGCTTGGAGATCGGCACTCACGTTCTCCCGAGACCCCGAGAAACTTCCCGTTTGAATTGTCATCAATCAACCTTTCACGGCAGAGCCGACGAACGAGCTCACAAACCAGCGCTGGAAAGCGAGGTAGAGAGCGAGAATGGGGATCATCATCAGGACGGAGGCGGCCATGGCACGGTCCCAATAGATGCTGTCCTGGCCAAAGAAGGTGGCGATGGCGACGGAGATCGGACGCGCATAGTCGGTCTGCGTCACAAGCGTTGGCCAGAGATATTGGTTCCAGCTTTCGATCCCCATGAGGATCGACACGGTGGCAAGCGCAGGCAGGCTGAGCGGCATATAGATCGAGCGATAGATCCGGAAGACCGAAGCCCCATCGATCTCCGCCGCCTCGTAGAGCTCTTTGGGAAGCTGTGCGAAGAACTGGTAGAACAGGAAAATGTAGAGAGGGCTCGCGACCCAGGGAAGAATCTGTACTGCGAACGTGTCGGTCATGCCTGCGCGCGACACCATCACCACCAGCGGCATGATGATGCTCTCCTGCGGAATTACGTAGAGAGCGACGACCAGCGCAAGCAATACGGCTTTGCCGCGCAGCGAGCCCCAGGCCAGCACGAAGCCGGCCATGGAATTGACGACGAGGCCGCCGCCGACTGTGACCGCCAGGATCAGCAGCGAATTGAGAAGGTAGCGGCCGAACGCCAGTTCGCCGGAAAAGTGCGCGACTTCCTTGAAGTTAGCGAGCGTCGGATCCGCCACCCAGAAGGCACGGAAGCTGCCCATATCCGCGAGAATCTGGAAGCGATCGTCTTTCAGGCTCGCGATGAAGAGCATGAACAGCGGCGAGATCACCACCAGGGCGATGATAAAGATGCAGACGGCCTGGACGAGGTGGAATGACGCCTTGCTGGAAGCCAAGGGCTTCACAACGGGCGTCGCTTGGCTCATGACGAGATCAGACATCAAAGCGCCTCAAGAGTTTGCGCTGGATCAGCGCGATTACGAGTACGATGACGAACAGGATAACGGAGACGGCGGAAGCATAGCCGAGCTTCTGCTCCTCGAATCCGGCCCGCACCATGTAGTGCACGACGGTTTCGGTGCTGCCCCTTGGTCCGCCTTGAGTGAGGATGGCGACCTGCGTATAGAGCTTGAACGCCTGGATGGTCGTAATGACAAGCACGAAGACATGGGTCGGCCGAAGCCCGGGCATCGTCACGTGCCAGAAGCGGCGCAGTGCATTCGCGCCATCGATCTTGGCGGCATCATAAAGTTCGTCCGGGATCCCCTGGAGACCCGCGAGGTAGACGATCATCTGGAAGCCATAGGCCTGCCACGCAGAAAGCAGCACGATCGAGAACATCGCCCAGTTGGGATCGCCCAGCCAGTCGATCGGTTGGATGCGGCCGCCGGACAGAAAGCCGACGATCTGGTTGAACGGTCCGCTCGGGTACTGGAACAGCGTGCCCCAGATGACGCAGACGACAACCATGGAGGTGATCGCAGGCAGGAAGAACATGCCGCGCAGGAGATTACGGCCGGGTATCTTCTGGTGCAGCAGCAGCGCCGTCGCAAAGGCGAGGCCGCATTGGACCGGCAGGACCCAGAATGTAAAGCGCGACACGTTCCACAAGGACGTCCAGAACAGCGGATCGTTGAAAATACGCTGGAAGTTCAGCAACCCGACGAAACGCACCGGCGTCGGCCTCGGCACCAGTGGCTGGTTCGTCATGGACGTCCAGAACGACAGGAGGAACGGTGCGATCAGGAAGAAGGCGAGAAGCAGGACGGCCGGGGCGATCATCAGCGCCTCCTGCGCCAGCCGGCGCGGATCGCGCCGCCCGCCCGGGCGCAGCCGCCCGGCAGCAGGCGATTGTTGCAAAGTCATTGATCTCCTCCTCCTGAAGATTGAGTGCATCCAACGAGGTTGCCGCCAGGCTCCTTTACCCGGCTCGGCCTGGCGGCAAAGGCCTTACTGTTGAGCATCGAACGGCGGGTAACCGGCGTTGTCCTCGATATCTTCATCGATCTTCTGCGCGGCTTCCGACAATGCTTCCTTGGCGTCACCACCATTGAAGATCTTGTCGACGGCCTGCATAAAGGCCGAGGTGATCGTCGGATAGGCCGGATGCGGCGGGCGAGCGACGGCCGTCTTCGACGCCTGTTCGAAGGCAACGGCCATCGGGCCACCCGCAGCGTAGACCGGCGAGTCGGCGGCAAAGCTCTTCAGTCCGGGGAAGCCGGAATTCTCCTTGGCAAACTCGCGGTACGCCTTGTCCTTCAGAAGGAAGCTCAGGAACTCGCCGGCAATGTCGGGATGCTCGGACGACTTCGTGATACCCCAGATCCAGGTCCCATTAGGGCTGACACCTTTGGTGCCGAGCTTCGGCAGCGGCATGACGACGATATCGTCCTTCATCGCCGCGGCTGCCTCCGCATAGAACCAATGACCGCCGAGTGCCAATGCAGCCGGCTTGCCGTCGGCATAGAACTGGTTTGTGCCCGAAGAGCCCGGAACGACCCAACCGTTCTTCACCCACGTTTGCATCATCGTTAGCGCATTGACACAGGCTTCGCTGTCCAGCGTCCCTGTCGCCTTCCACGAAGCCCGGTCGATCAGGTCGCAGCCGGCCGACCCGAGAAGCGGCCCGTAGGCGTAGGTGATCCATTCCGTCTTGATGCCATAGCCTCGGAACGTATCGATGGGCCATTTGACACCGTCGAGCTTGGAGAGCTTTTCCAGGTAGCCTTCGAATTCCTCGCGCGTCCAGGCGTCGTCGACGGATTTCGGAATTCGTGCGCCGATCGCTTCCAAGTATTTTCTGTTGCCATAGAGCACGACCGAGGAATCGGTCAGACCGACCGCGTAGAGGTCCTGGTCGATCGGATAGGTACCCTGCGCAACGTTCGAAGGCGTCATGTCGTCGACGATATCCTTCTCGATCAACGGCTTGATCGGTTGCAGGTATCCCGACCAAACGTAGTTGGCTAGAAACGGTGCATCGAGTTCCATGATGTCGGGCAACTGCTTGGCCATCACCGCGGCGCTGAATTTTTCGTTGTAGGCATCGTGCGGTGCATAGATCAGTTCGACGTCAACATCTGGATTGGCTTCCTCGAACCGCTTGGCAACGTCGCCGTACGTCTTGACCCAACCCGGATCGCCCTGATGCATCATGTGAATTACCGTCTTCGCTTCCGCCAGGCCGGCGGTGGCAGCGAGGGACGTCGAAACCAGAAGCGCTGAAAGTAAACGTTTACCCATTTTATTTCTCCTCCTTTGCATAGTCATGCTGCGGTTTGATTTTCAGACGGAAGATCGAGAGATCAGCTGGAACGGAAGCCTTCGCGTGTGCGGTGGGACGATTTTCTCGCTCAGCAGCATCTCTGCCGCGACCCGACCCATGGCGCGATGCGGCAGGGCCATTGTTGTCAGTGGCGGATCAAGCCTTGTGGCGATTTCGACCTGGTTGTCGAAACTGCCTACCGCGACATCGTCGGGAATGCGCGCACCCGCTCGGCGCAGCGCCGAGTACACCTCCATGGCAACGCGATCGTTGCCACAGAGAATGGCGTCCGGGGACTCGCTCGCGTTCATGAGGCCGGCGATGTGCGTTCCGACCATACTGGGCGCGCGGTCAGTGTAGATTGGACGGCGAACAGCAGGCATAATGCCGATCGGCGCAATGCCTGCCTCATCGAGCGCCCTTCGAAAGCCGCGCTCGCGCAATTCCCCGGCGAGAAGACCCGGCAGATTGATGAAGGCAATGCGACGGCGTCCGGCAGTGAGCAAGTGGCGGGTGACGTCGAAGGCAGCACTTTCGTCGTCGGGCACCAGCGAGGTCACCCGACCGGTGGCTTCGCTGCAGTTGATCATGATACCGACGTTTGCGGCAAACGCTTCGGGCAAGGCGACAGTCTTGTGGTACATCGCCGCGTAGGCAATGGCGCGAGGGCGAAACCGACGCACCTCTTCCAGAACAGAAGCGACGTCACGAGTACCATTAAGGTTCATCGCAAAGACGGCCATTTCCGCTGTCCGGGCAGCACCATCGAGGCCGCGGATGATCTCGGTTGCAAAGGGTGACGTGATGAGTTCATCGGCGACGACACCGATCAGCGGCAACCAACCCTGTCGCACACCTCTGGCAGCGAGGTTGGTGACGTAGCCGAGCTCCTCGGCAATCTGCTTGATCCTTAACCGCGTCTCTTCCGACATGCGGGCGGATCCGCCATGCAGGGCGCCCGAGACGGTTTTGATCGAAACACCCGCCCGTTCCGCTACGTCTGAAAGCGATGCCGCCACGCCTTCCTCCCTTGGGTTATCGTTTACCCAGTAGATTCCGTCGCCTACTTTGTCAAGAGACCCCCTTCGCGTTCGAGACGTTGTCATTCGATGGCCGATCATGAAGCCGACATCGCCTTGTGCGGCGGAACGGAAGCCTGCGTGAACCATCAGCCTTAGCGGTTTTGCCCCGCATATCCAGACGCTCTAAATTCAAGGACCTCGGGTCTCCGGGGCCGATCCCGGCTGTCAGCTAATGCCGCGTCCCGCGCACCCGAAGCGACAACAACGAGCGCGGCTGTCCGCGCGAAATGAACCTTGGACTATTTCAGCAACTTGTCACGGCAAAGAGGGTCGACGCTCGAACCGGCTGAGAAGCCCGGTGTTTTTGAGTTTCTTTGTTTACTCGAGCGCATCGAGCGCTATTTCGCTGTTATTTCGGGGCGTTTCTCTCGTTTTTCGGCGGGCAGACATTTTCCGGTTCCGACGAAAAAGGTGACTACCCATCCGAGGAACGCGCCGACCTGACGGCCGAAGAGGCTTTTTTTGCCTGCAAGGAACTGCGTGGCCGATGGCGCAAGCTAGCCGTACATCTGGCTGGTTCCTGCGAGAACAGGCAATCAGTCCAGACATATTATGCAATAAAATCACTATGTTATTCTTTGGCGGAAAAAAAATCTAGAGAGCCTCGCTAGCTGCTGACTACCCAGCTTCGTCCACCCCTTAGTGGAAATCAACAATGGCGATGCGCGGCTGTCATCGCTGGATCCTTCTCGACGACCGCAACGGATAGGCTGAAGTGAGAAAACTGGCTCAGCGCCTTCTGAGCTCAGTAGCAAGACTACGGCGATTGTTGCGCTGCTCTCACCGTCCAGTACGCGCTTTAAATGAAAGCTGGCAAGGCGGTCTTTCGGGTTACGACCAACCAGCGACGCGCATCCGCTGCACGGAATGCTGCTGCGCCTTCGAGGAGAGCGAGGCGATCACGCTCTGGTATTGCCGGAAGCATTAGCTGCTGACCTATCGCGGCCTGCGACCACTTGGCCGTCTGAAAATGACCAGCTAAACCGGCTTTGTTGCTCTCGCAGTCCTTTTGTTCTCGACGCCGTTGTACCACGCACCAGCAACTCGGCACCTTGAGCTATCAGCGTTATTTCTTGTCCACGCGATAGCGCTCGTCAGCTACTTTATTCAGCAGCCGCTAGAAAGAAGCTATTTTGTGAGGAAGCGGCTAGATCATGAACCCTGGCCTCAGTCTTGGCGACCAGCTGGTAGAATTCGTCCTGCGCTTCAACGTCCAGCTGGATAACAGCGTTCACATCGTCTGGCGTGTCACAGACGCAGGCGACTGCCGAGATAGGACACACGCCGCCTGGATAACGTTTGCCTGTGCCGGTATAGGCGCGGCGACCCCAGCGTTCCGAATAAACCGTCTCTTCACGGTCGAGGTGCAGAATGCTCCCCTTGCAAGCGGTGACGATGGCGGCCTTGCCGTAAGCGAACCAGTGGTAGTTCAACTTTCGAAGTATATATTTGCCTGTGATGTCCTCGCCCGCAAGCTCTGCCGGGTCATTAATCATTCTGATCATGGTGGCTACCTCTTATCGATCGCTAATATCCGTCAGGACCGTTAGGACGACAAGATAGAAAAACGTAGCATTCGGAGTAACTTAGTCACAAAGTGTTTCCGATTCTTACACTGCTCCGAGCACCCATAGGTGGCTGGTAGAGTCTGGGAAACGCATGTTGGCCTCTGCCAAAACAAGCTGCAAAGGCTTGTTCAACGGCGAGCTGTATCCAGATCGACCTATGCGGAAACGTCCAAGGAATATTGCTTGAGCCTGACCGGCGGACAGAATGGGGAATCCTTGTTCTCGCCGGATCGAGCGCGCGTGTCGATGTTCCACGTGCTTCGCTCTTCGCCAGCATCGGCGTCACGTCGCTTGCCCTGCGCTTGCGGCAAAGGCCAAGCCCCAGGCGTCTGTGAGGTCCCGCTGGAGACGTTCGTCCAGGCAATCGACGAACTTGAGAAACGCAGCTGCAAGCAGATCGCCATAGCCGGAACATCAAAAGGGGCGGAAGCTGCTCTGCCTGTCGCTGCTCGCGATGAGCGCGTCGACGCCGTCTTTGCCATGAGCCCAACGTCCGTTGTCTGGGGAAACATCGGACCGCGCCGTGACGGCATCGCCTGGCCGGAGCGCTCATCGTGGACATGGAAGAGCGAGCCCCT
This sequence comes from Rhizobium mongolense USDA 1844, assembly GCF_000419765.1. Taxonomy (GTDB): domain Bacteria; phylum Pseudomonadota; class Alphaproteobacteria; order Rhizobiales; family Rhizobiaceae; genus Rhizobium; species Rhizobium mongolense. The sequence goes on from NZ_ATTQ01000051.1 coordinate 15,907, forward strand.
GCCGTTCGTACCCACCGATTCTTCATGGACAACGGAATACGCGAACGGGCTGGTTTCCTATCGAAGCTTTTTCGAGCACTGCCTTCAACGCTTCGCCAAATCGATTCCGGCTGCTACCATTCCCGTCGAACAAAGCCGGGCCAATATAGTTCTGATCGCTGGCGGGTAGTAACGCCCTGTGGCCAGTTCTCCATCGCCGACAAATGTTCGCGAAAGAAGCCGGCTGATTTGCGATCCAGAGGCTGGTCATCGTATCCTCCTTCCAGCGGAAACAACGCCAAGATCGTCACTGCATGCGCACGGGGCAGCGATGAAGCTGATACGCGACTGGGCAGGGCTGCTTGGGTTGCCTTTGCCAACATTTTTGGGCAGGCTCGCATAACCGTCGTTGGACGCGTGCTGGTCTCCTGCGCCGCGAAGCGAGTAGTCGTGCTTCGATCTTCGAGAATGGAGCCGTGCTTCGGATCGACAGAGTAATCGACCATCTCCCGGCCGACTTCAATGACGGCCGTGATGACACTAATGAAAACACTTTATCGAGCGACCATTTGAGGAATGACAAGACCGAACAAATCGCTTCGACAAGTCCTGGTGAGGTTCTGATGAGCATGAGAATGACCGAATGTCTTGTTGGCCTGCAATGAATGAACACATCCATGCCCTTCATTGGAACGTGGCTCAAGGATCAGGTAGAACCCGCTTCCGCGTCAACGCGCGCATCCGCGCAAGCAGTGCCCACTTCCGACCTCCTTTTTCACTATTGAATGCCTGACCCTTGACAGATATCTCGCCGAGCCGGGCAGCTCCCTTCAAACCTTAAGTCTGACCCCGGTCCTTCCTGGAAACGTCCATTTCTCGAAGATCTAGAAAGCGCGGCTGAGCGTTACAACGAATCTGGACCTGGTTCGAAGCCGAGCGCAATGCGTCGTCGCCAGCTCCTGGACCGGCCTGCAGGAAAACTGACCGGAAGGCGGCAGCGGGTCACGAAGGTTTCGCGCGTGCCAAACTGGCTGCGAAGGCGTCCCTGCTGGTCAGCGCAGCCGGTCTGCGGTCTCGCCGAGAGTGTCCGCCACATAGGCTCCGCGTGATCCCATCGGCAATGGTGCCCCCGTGGTAGTGTCCTTCGCCGTCTGGTGTTCCAGCTCGGCATTCAGCTCGCCTCCCACGATCAAGATGACGATCGACAGCCAAATCCAGACCAGGAAGCCGATCAGCGCGCCGAGGGTGCCATAGGTCGCGTTGTAGTTGGCGAAGTGGTTGAGGTAGAACGAAAATCCGACCGACATCGCAAACCATGAAAAGGTCACGAGAAAGGCACCCCACGTCATCCATCGGAGCTTGGCGGGCTCGCGGCTCGGACCGAAGCGGTATACGGCGGTGGTCGCTGCGGCTGCGATCAAAAGCAACAACGGCCACCTCAGAAGCAGGGCCATGTGCTCCTTGAATAGGTCGAGCCAAAGATAGGAAAGCACCACAGGCATGACAGCGACCAGTCCTATTATTGTGGCGGCAGAGAGCATCGCGCCGAAAGTGAAGCACAGCCCTACGAGGTTAAGCTTGACCAGTCCCCGCTTTTCCTTTTCTTCATAGGC
>NZ_ATTQ01000052.1 GCF_000419765.1 Rhizobium mongolense USDA 1844
TGCTTTCGGCACCATCGGCGGATGGTCTCGTAGGAAACGACGATCCCGCGATCGAGCAGCATTTCCTCGACATCGCGCAGGCTCAGATTAAAGCGAAAGTAGAGCCAGACAGCACGGGCTACGATTTCGATCGGATAGCGGTGGTTCTTGTAGGTCGGTGCACTCACGGTCATGGGTGCGCTGCTACCTCAATTTCCTTACCGCTCAATCAATGTGACAGTACCGCACGGCCTGCTTCTCCAGCGCCATACTGGTGCCATTGATACCCGCCGCCACGATGGTCGCGTTGCTGTCGCTCAGTCGAATTTGCGTTGGTGCTCGGACGGTTTCGAAATCGGCTGCGACAACAGGGAAAAGGTCCGCGTTGCCTTTGCGCTCGACTGCTGTGACCGCGAGGCCATTGCCCATGTCGCCACCACTGAAGGCATCAAGAGCGAAGATGTTCAGGACCTTGTCATCACGGCGGTCGAAAACCGCTTCGGCCGCATCAATATCCTTCCCAAGCCCATCGAATGGCTGACTGACAATGGATCGTGCTTTGTTGCCTCAGACACGAAATCGCTGCTGCTGGATATTGGGATGGAGCCTCGCACGACACCAGTCCGCAGCCCTCAGTCCAACGGAATGGCCGAAGCCTTCGTAAAGACGTTCAAGCGCGACTACGTCTCGGTCAATTCCATCCCGGACGCCGAAACGGTCATCGCTCAACTGCCATTGTGGTTCGAGCACTACAACACGCTTCACCCTCACAAGGCTTTGGCGTCATTCTGTCAGCCGAATATGATCCAGAAGATACGCAGGCGCTCCATGACATCGCCATCGACACGCGCGATGAAGGCTGACGACAGATGCGCCGCCAACGATCTTCTTAGTGGACGCTCTTGGCTATCTCGGCCATCGCCGCGTCCTCATTTGTAGATGGGATCGTTGAAACGGTAGTTTCCAGTCTGTTTTTCAGCTCCTGGGAGATAGAAGGCGCTGAACCGTCGTCGTCATCGACTTCATGTGGATCTTCTTCGACGCCGAGAGAGGAAAACCGATACCTGATTGCAAGGGCGTAGATGGCTTCGAGAACGGCCCTATCCTTCACATCGGGATCCGATAGGGCAAACAACGAGGCTTTCACGACGCGTTTGCTCGAGGTCTTGGGACATTTCTCGGTAACATAAGCGTAGAGCTCTTCGCCTACGAGGCCGTCAGCCGCGCCATTCACGAGTGCGTCATAGACCTTGTTCAGCTTCTTACCCATATCGATCGCTCCAATTTTCCCTGGCGTCCATATCCGGATGACTTGCCAATGGGGCAACGCGGCGCGGACTATTCCGTGCTCAACGAGGATACATCAAAATTGGCCTAAGGCGTGGCGCGGTGTCCTGTAGACCACTTGAATGAGGCCATCCGCGTCCGGTTCGGAATCGGCTAATCGCCGTTCTTCACAGGCGACTGTTCCTGGACCTTTCGCGATCAGGTATCGTGAACCGCAAGCGGCTCGTCGTATCGCATGAGTCGCCCGGCGTTTGCCAGCACCAGCAAGGTGCTGATGTTGTGCAGGATTGCGGCGACAACGGCGCCAGCCACCCCGAGAAAGCCGAAGCCCGCCAATGTGACGATACCGACGGTCCAGCCAAGGCCAATGAACACATTGGTCTTCAGTGTGCGGCGGCAGCGCCGGCTGATGCGGATGCACGTGCCGAGCCGCCGCAGGTCGCTGCCGACCAGGATGATATCCGATGATGCGAGCGCTATATCCGTTCCGCCAGCGCCCATTGCGACACCGACCGCACCGGCCTTGAGTGCGAGGGAATCGTTGATCCCGTCACCGACGACAAGGGGCCTGAAGCCGCTCCTCGTTTCGCTCAGCACCCGTTTCAGCTTGTCCTCGGGAAGCGCCTGGGCAGCAACCTCCTCTATACCAATTTCATGCGCCAGGGCTCTGCCGACCGACTGGCGGTCGCCGGTCAGCAAAAGCTGGCGGTTGAGACCAAGTTCGCGCAACTCTGCCATGGCAGCGGCGGCTTCCGGCTTGGTCGTGTCTGACAACAGCAGCCAGGCGACGAACTCGCCGTCGATGGAAACGCCGGCGATAGGACCGTCATGTTGAGGCGCGTGGGGAACGATGACCGAGAAACGTTCAAACAGTTCGGGACGGCCCACCGCCACTTCGCCCCGCTCGGTCCCCGCAACGACACCCAGACCCTGCAGCTCCCTGATATTTGTCAGCGGATAATATGCGTCGCGGGCCACCAGCAAGGCCAAGGCCCGGCTGACAGGGTGGCTGCTTGCTCCGCCTAAGGATGCAGCCAGAGCCAAAATAACCTCCTGGTCGATCTGGCCGGTTGTCTGCATCTCCTGTAGGCGCAATCGGCCGAAGGTGAGGGTTCCTGTCTTGTCGATCACCAGGGATGTCAGATCGGCCAGCTCTTCCAGAAAGGCGGAGCTGCGGATCAGGATGCCATGACGCGCCGCGACCGCGATGCCGGCAATCGCTGTTGCGGGTGCCGACAGGACGAGCGCACAGGGGCAGGACGCGACCAGCACCGCCAGCATGATCTGGTCGTCATAGGTGACGAACCAGGCGATTGCCGCAATGGTCAGGACAAGTGCCAGATATTGCTGCGCGTAACGTTCGAGCAGCCGGGTTATCGGCGGCTTCGAGTTTTCCGCACGCTGCATGAGGGCAATGACTTTTCCGAGCGTGGACTCCTCTCCGGTCTTCGTCACCTCGATCCGCAGGAGCCCGTCAAGGTTTATCGCCCCGCCGAACACGTCCGTGCCCAGCACGACCTCGGCCGGCACGGATTCGCCCGTTATGCTTGATGTGTCGAGGCTCGCTTGCCCCTCGCTGACGCGGCCGTCGGCCGGGACGCGGTCTCCTGCCCTTACCTCGACAAGATCGCCGGGCCGGAGGGTGACGTTGTCGACTTCGACGATCTTTCCGTCAGGCGTAATCAGGCGCGCCTGGCTGCGGGTCAGACGTGCCAATGCCTCCATCGCCTCCTTCGAGCCGATGACGCTGCGCTCCTCGAGCACATGGCCAAATATCATGATGATCGGAAGAAGGGCTGCGGTCAGCAGGTCACCCGTCGCCCAGGCCGCCAGCATCGCCAGAGCAATCAACTGATCGGTGATGCCATGCAGGCTCGGATGGCGCAGGCTATGCCAACCGGATCGAAGGACAGGGATCGCAACGATCAGCGAGGCCGCGGCGAGCAGGAGCTGGCTGACGCCTGTTTCATCGGGGAAAAGCCAGCGCCAGCCGGTGCCGAGCACCAGCAGGCAAAAAGCGATCATCGCCAAGGTCAGTTGAACGGCGGCGCTCTGCTTTTCGTTTGCCGTCAGCAGTCCGGCGTTGAGCACATTGCCATGGTGATGGGAGTGGCTATGACCACCGTGGGAATGGTGTGCGGTTGCGCTCATTTGTCAGCTCCCTGGAGGATCAGGCGTGCGTCGTCCCTGGGATCGACGGTCACCACCGAACCTGCCTGTGACAGGATCTTTGCGACACGGTCCCGGTAGAGCCGCATGGCAAGCGCCGGATCGTTCAGCGCGCCTTGCTTCTCGATAAAACCGGTGATGGTCGCAGTGTCGGCCCGGGCCTTCGCCACCCGCTCACTGGACTGGGCTTCTGCAACCTGCACGATGGCGTCGGCTGCCTGGTCGGCTGCCTGCTTGTCCTTTTCCGCATCATTTCTTGCAGAAGCAATCGACTGCTCGGCCTGCTGGCTGGCGGTAAGAACCGCATCGAACGCCGCAACGGCCTGGCTTGGAAGACTTGATTGCACGTCGGCCCGCTCGACTTCGATGCCGAGACCCGCGCCGTTCGCTTTCAGCACTCTCAGGCTCTCATCGATACTTCTGACCAGATCGGCTCTGAGCTGTTCACGTTTTTCGGCAATACCGCTATCAGGACCGACCAATTCCGGCCGGGCAACCAGAATGCTGTCCAAATCCCTCGACGCGCAGATGAAGATGGCGCTTCGGGTTGCCAGACGGTCCAATGCGGGAACGACGTGACTGCCCTGCAGGACGTAGTCGAAGGGTTCGGTTACTTTATAGAAAATACGGATATCCAGCTGCACGACGCTGGCATCCGCCGTTAACAGGAAACCCGATCCCGCCAGGGCGTCGCTTGCCGCTCCAGTGCCGGTTTCGGCAGCCGGGGAGCGAACCAATCCCTCTATTCTGCGCTCCAGAACCGTGGCCGCCGCCGGCAGCAGCTCGACCTTTTCGAACGGTTCGGGCAGAGCCCATAGCAGGCCGGAATCCTGTACCCGGTTCAACGACCCCATACGCAGCACCACCGCCCGGCTTTGCGGCGCGATTTCCCTGACATTGGATGTCAGCCATCCGATTGCGGCCAGCACCATGATGACAGACAACGCGACGGAAACGAGGTGAACGGCTTGATGCTCCGGGGCAGCGACTTTGGTATCTGGCGCAAGCATATCTATTGTGCTCCGCCAGCGGTCGCAGTACTTGGCGGACCGTCGACCAGCACACGGAACGGTGCCGCGTCGGTGCGAAGGACAAGGCGGGTGTTGGAATTGACGATGGAACCAAGCGTGTCCAGCGACCGGAGCAGATCGTAAAGCTGAGGCGCGCTTTTATAGGCGGAGCCGTAAATCCGGGCAGCTTCGACGCGGGACTGCGCTTCTATATTGGCTGCTTTGACCGAAGCGTCCGCCTGGACAACCCGTGCGTCACGCTCCGCAGCCGACCGGATCTCGGCGGCCTGCCGCTTTCCGACGGCCGTCCGCTCGGTCGCGATCGTCTCGCGCTCCGCTCGCATGCGATCGACTGTCGCATCCAGTGTTACGGCCGGCAGCGTCAGGCGCTCAATGCCGACATTGACGACGTGCAAACCATAGGTGTCGAGCAATTGTTGCGCGATCTGGTCTTTAAGCCGCGTTTCCAGGGCGAGAATCTGAAGTTTGCTCGGATCCGGATTGATCAGGGACGCGAGATCGAAGTTGCTTGCCGCGGTTTCCAGCGACGATCCCAAAAACGTCCTGATCTGCTGCGCGGCCTGATCGGGTTGGTTTTGCACGGACCGGACGAAACGCTCGATCGCGCCCGGCTCCGCCGGCACCTGCCAAACCGCATAGGCCTGGGCGATGACGCGCAGCCCGTCCTTGGTTCCGACGTCCTGAAGGCCGCTCGATGTCGATTTGGCGCGAAGGTCCACGTCGATGGTGGTTTCAAACGGAATGGGGAGCCGGAAGGCAAGGCCCGGATCGATCAGCACGCGGGTCGGGCTGCCGAACCTGGTGATGATGGTTGCGACGCCCGATCTGACCTGCACGAGACATGCCGCGACCATGATGATCAAGCCGACAAGGACGGCGATGACCACGCGGTACCATCGAAATGGCATGGCTTCTGCCTGATCATTGTGATGATGATGGTCGTGATCGTGATGATCTGCGTCCATGTGCGTGTGCTCGTGGCTCATGGGCTGGTTTCTTCGCTCTGATAGGGAGTGTATGGCTCTGCACCGGTTCCTGGATCGACCGGCGACATGAAACTCCTGAGGTCGAGGGTCGGCGCGCTGCTGCCGCCGATGCGATGGTCGAGGATCAGCGCCTTTGATCGGGACAGTCCTGTGGTGAGCCGGTTGAAATATTCCTCGGTCAGGAACACCTGCCCAGCCGTCCGATAGGCGGACCGCTCGGCGTCGAACCGCAGCTTGGTCACTTCCGATGCGGCAACGCCTTCTCTTGCCGCCGCCATGGCGCCGTCCCGTTGAAGGCTGGCATTCATCTGGGCGTCGTTTGCCTGTTCGGCGGCCTTTCCGCGCTCACGTGCGACCAGGGCCTGCGCTGTAATCTGTGCGGCCTGAACCCCGTGATAGGCACTGGAGGCGCCGGCGGGAGGGTGGATCGCTTCAACGACGACCGCCAGGATTTCGACACCGCTGTTCAAGGCATTCATGTCTGCCTGTATCGCCGAAGATATGTCGTTGGCGAGGCTGAGACGTTCTTTGCCCAAAACGCCATCCAGCGTCCGAGCCGCAAAATCATGGACCAATACGCGGTTGGCCGTACTTTCAATCAGCGTTGGGATGTTGGCGGTCTGATAAGCGGCACTCATGGCCGCCTGGTCGGAGAGGCCAATCCGGTAAACGAAACGGATATCCATGTTGACGAGCTGAAAACTCTGTTTGCCATCGGTGCCTCCGGCTATGATCTGGGACTTTTCGCTGACATGGGAGGCATCCCAGAGCCGATTTGCGCTCTCAGGCGCCGGCCCTTCGGCATCGGCAAGCTGCTCATCCTGCCCGGCGGTGCTGAACGATGTCGCCAGTTCATGGACGATGCCGTTTTCAACCGGGATGATCCGGCCAAATGGCCAGGGCAGACCGATGTGCAGGCCGGGCTGCAATATGGTCCCTGGTCTGCCGAACTGTTCGTATATGCCTCGTCCGCTCATCGGAATCTCGTGGATACCGGTCAGCATCCAGCCAAGAACGAATGTCGCAAGAACGATTGCCGGCGCCGTCTTTCTGATGAAGGAAAAGGCCCAGATCTGGCGAAGGTCGATGCCCAGCTTGGTTCGCAGTTCCGATTGAATGCGGGTCAAGGGTCGCGGCGGCCAGTTTATGGCCCCGACGAGAATGCTTTCGGTCAGGAGTGGCGGCTCGTGACTGTGGTTTTGCGGGCGAAACATCGAGAGGGTGGCGCGAAGGAAAAACTCGAGCCCGACCAAAGTGATAAAGCCGCCGAGCGCGGCCAAGAGCCAGACGGACAACCCGGAACCGCGCGCGTTCAGGAAAAGGCATAAGCAGGAAGCAACGAGGATAAGAATAGGAAAGCGCGCCAATTGCGAAAGCGCGCCCGCCTCCGGCCACTCGACCGCATCGATCGCTGCGAATCGCCGTTCCGTCACCAGCAGAAGGAATGAAAAAGCCAGGCACAGTGCAATCATCAGCAAGGCCGATGTTCCGATCGGCGCCGGCTCCAGCTGTAAATTCCAGCTTCCATAGATCAGCAAGCAGGCAAATAGGGAGAGGCTGGCGACCCAAAGTGGCCGAAGGCCGATGCGCGACAGAAACGACCGGCCAGCGGAGAACGCAATGCCGGTCCATCGGTCGATCCGGTCCGGTTTTTCCGTCTCCCGCGGAGTCCACGGCGAAGCGACGAAGGCAATGAACCATCGCGCTGCTTTTATAGGCGGGATACTGGCCAGGCCGGCTTGCTTGCGCCGCCATTCCGCGACGTCGTAAGCAGATCGCAGCCCTGCGCCGAGGAGGATCAGTGCGGCAGCGTTTTCACAAAAAAACGTCACCCAAATCGTATTGAGATTGAACGTATTGGCAATCACAGCGCCAAACAGCAGCACGGCAGTGAAAAGCGAACCGTGGAAAAGCTGGTTCAAGAGGCGATGACTTTGAACCGCCGCAAGTTGAAAATTTGCTCCGTCCTTGACATCGGAAGACTGCGTGCCGTCAAAAATCTCGTTCGACATTGCTGTTTCAAGGCGTCCTTCCAGGCCCGTATCAAGAGAGAGAAACCATGGTCGTCGCGAAGGCTCGATTACGGCCAGCGCTTATTTGGATATCGCAGGCGTTATTGCCGTGCAGCGCCCAATGGACCACCTGCGACACTGACTTTGTTAAGCAGACCGCGCGGCGCGCCTTTGCCCCCTTCAAATCTTGCCGCCGGGATACGTTATTACGTATCGTTCCTATGTTTGCAAGGCTTTACGTTCTCTCGGCAGACGTCTGCCGGGTCATCAGCATTGCACCTCAAGCCGCGTGGCCACCAATTGCGAAAAATTCGTCCCCATCGGGTCGTTGAAGAACAGGCTCGTCAGCGTTGCCTGGTTCTGGGCGATAATTTCATCGGGTTTGGGTCTCACCACTTTACGCTTGCACCGGGCAAATTCATCCCCCGAGATGGCAAGATCGGTATCGGCGGCGAAATCGACCGCGGTATAGAGTGTCGGGTCGTAGATGCCGAAGATCGTCGTGCCTTTGAGGACCGTTTTTTGAAGCGGCTTTAATGAAAACGTCAGCGTCAGCGCGCCGTCCTGATAGCTTGCTTGCACTGTCTCCGGTTTTGCCATCGCAACCGCTTTGCCGTTGCTGGTGACATTTGTATAGTAGTTATATTGCGCCAGGGAATTGCGGACCGTCTTTCCGACAGCCTTGAGCTCACTTGGATCGAGCGTCAGGTTCTCATTTTTGTCGAAGTCGAGAAGCACCGACGAGGAAAAGACCTCGTCAAAACGCCAGATGTTGCGAAGCTCGCTGATCGAGCCGTCAGAGGCGGCAACCACCTCAAACTTTGCATCGATAAAGATATGCGGGTGAGCAAGGGCCGGGACCGGCAGGAGCAACAGCATGGCGGCCAGCAAACTCGATCGTCGTTTCATTGAGGCTCTACCGCAATTGCCAACAGATGGTTGCCATGGCCTGAACGTCAAATGAGACTGATTTGAGACCCTTTAGGCTTGCTGATGCCGAGGCTGTGCTCTCACGATTGAAGTTATTTGCTCAAGGGACCGCGTTGACTTCCCGACGCAGACGTTCAACCCCGCGCAATCACATTTCCTTAACATTTGTCAATTCTTATCGACCAGATGATGATTTGGGGACGGGTATGGTTGGCGATATGCGGGTACCAAAGAATCAATAGGATGCGTGCAGCTTCGCGCTTTCCAACCAGACTACTGACAGGCGTCTCGGCCGCGGCGCTGATGGTGATGTCCGCAGGAGCGGCCCACGCCGTCGACTGGCACGGTTTGACGAGCAGTGACTGGACAGACGGGAGCAATTGGGCAGGCGGCGTAGTTCCCGGTGTCGGTACAACCGTCAATATCAGTACGGCAGGCTTTGAGGGAAGTGTTGATCGTAACTAAGATCGGCGTCGGGAAAACAACAGCGATCACAAAAGCACCGACTGTCGCGAAGGGGCATCGTAGCGTTGCGTACTGAGACGACGCTTCTGGGTTGGCACGTATTGACTAACCGCGCGTTCACCAAGCTTCGGCAAAGAAATAGCTATAAAGGGCTATGTCGGACTGCCAATAAAAGCGTGGGGGCAACATCGTAATAATTTAGCTAAATATCTGTTTTACTGCGTATTAATTTAGTTTATCGGATTTTCTTTAGGCGTCATATCCTGTGATTATACTCGAATATTGCTGAACGCTTCTCGATTTCGAATGTTGTGAGGACCATTTGCGCATGCTACCTTAGGTGTATTCCGTGGGCGCAAAATGAATATCTAAGTTGGGCGACGCGATGCCACTTCCGGCCTTCCTCAATGCTAGGCACGTTGTGCTCGAAGAGACCGAGCCTCGCTTCCGGCCGCAGTCAACGGGCGGCGCTGCTCAGAGGTCGAAAAGGCTCGCCCTTTCGATCGACGCGCAGGAGCAGTCGAACTGGTGCTGGGCCGCGGTTTCCTGCTCTGTGTCTCATTTTTACGATGAAAGCGCGTGGACGCAGTGTGCGATAGCGAATTTGATTTGGGGGAGAGGCGACTGCTGCGGAGGAGAGGCGTCCAACCCGAGCACGTGTAACGCTCCGTGGAAGCTTGACGAGGCGCTTTCGGTAACTTCGAACTTCGTCTCCCTCGTTTCTGCGGACCTACCAGCGCCGCCCATCGCCTTCTCCGCGGTGCAAAGGGAAATAGACCATGGAAAGCCGGTAGCAACACGGGTGAGGTGGCGCGGCGGCGGCGGACATTTTCAGGCGATCGTGGGGTGGACCTTAGGCGCGAGCGGGTCTGAATATATCGTGATCTCGGATCCCATCTACCGGGAGACGACTATACGCGTCAGGGATTTTGCCGCGCGATATCAAGCTGGCGGGGATTGGACGCACGCGTATTTCACCACGGCGGCTTCCGAGAACTCTGGCGGCGGCGGCATCGTGCTTCAGTCGAAACGCCTGCCCGCCGACGCCGAAGAAGACCTGGTGGGGGCCTGACATGCCAATCCGGCTCCGCACAGACGCGCCAGCAGAGGGGCATTCGGCGATAACCGATGCGATCGCCGACCTAGTGGAGCCGGCGGCCGACGATGGCTTGGGCGGCGGGGTCGGACTCGACCTCTCCGACCCAATCCCAGTATATCTGCTGGGATTAGACCGCATCAAGGCGGCAGACCCTCTTGGGCACGTCGAGCTCGTGGCATGGCGCTATCTTCTCGAAAGACCCGACAACGCCCAGGTCGCTTACGCCGATGTGCAGCAACGTGACGCAAAGGCGGAGTTCGTCAGTGTCACCGGAGGCGACGTCGCGGCGGCCCTCCTGGAAGCGGCCCACCGTGCCGAGGCCTATGCCGCCACACGGAGCGGCGACGTGGAGATCAGGCTGTTGGAAGTGCCGTCCGTGAAGCTGTCGGCCATCTGGCTGGTGGACGGCACCGACGTTTTTATTCCCTACATCGACGGGAACCAGCAATCCCAATTCAAATGGAAGACCGTCTCCCGCGACGCGGTTTTGAAGGAACTAGCAGACCGGGCGAAATTCATAGCAAATTGAACCACAGCCGCAGTGGATGCGGCTTGCGAGGAGGAAAATATGGCGACCGAAATTCCTTCCGATGTCGAGAAGCTTCTCGATCCCACGATGAACAAGAAGCTGTTCGAAACCGTAACCGTAGGAAAGGCGACCTACTACTTTATCGATCAGTACGACGATGACGGCGGCGAGCCGGTCATCGTTCGGTCGCTGCCTGGCGCGTCGCCGATGCTGGTCGACGACATCCTTGCAGAAGACGACGCGACCGGTGGCGGCGCTACGGGTTCCTTTTCTCCGCAGCTCCAGGAGAGGCTCAAGGCTATTCGAGGAGAATTTGACGACGCCGTCGACGACACGGCTGGCGGAGCCGCCCCTCTGTCGCAGGCCGAGGTGAACAAGCGCCTGAGGGCGAAAGCAATGAAATGCGCGGATCGGAACGATCCCGAGCATCTCAGCTCACGGGACGCACCAGGAACCGACCATGGAAATCTGGCCTGCGCATGGGCGGTCAATCAGGTCGCCAAGAAGGCCCTTGGCCGAGAAATCGGAGGCGGGCTTGCCACGGCCAACATGGTCGTTGTCCTCCGGGACAAGCACAAACGGGCGACAGATTTGGTGTCGGGATGCGTCATCATCTCGCCGACGGTCACGCGGCTCAACGGCACCCGGAATATCGGCCATGTAGGCATCGTGGGCGAGGTGAATACGGCTGACAAGGACCAGACGAAAATCTATTCCAACAGCTCCGGAGCGGCGGAATTCCAGCAGAACTTCACCTACGCGAGGTGGCGCGGCAAGTACAAGGACGACAAGGGGCTATCCGTGGAATTCTTCGAGCTTGATCCTCAGCGCTTTCCGAATGCCGGGACCTAGGTCGCCCCCGTCACCGACTCGTCACGTGATCAAGTCAAGGGCTCCGGCAGTAAAGGGGGAGAAACATGCGACAGGGGACACGCCGCCTGCTTGCAGGAGCATGCCTTACGATGGCAGGAGCACCTGGCGCCCAGGCTACAAATCTCCTTGAGCAGGCGATCACTCAGACCCAGCCATGCCGGTCGTTGAAGGGAAAGCTCGACCTGGGCTTGACGAAAGTAGACCTAGGCATCGACAACATCGACGGGGTTGAGGTCGAGACGCTTCGTATCGCCGTTGATGGCGACGCCGCCGAGGTCAGCGCGCGTGGAACGCTTGCCTGCAAGACGTCGGACAATGCGACTTTCAAGGGCGGGTTCAAAGCGACCATGGAGGCACACGTGGCGGCCAACATTGCGTCCTGCGCCATCGAAGACAGCTCGCTGAACATCGTCAAGGTCGAAGGCAAGTACGGCTATCTCGTTTCTGGTTTCAAGGATCAGATCGCCGCGGCGCTTCGCGGCGGACTTGAGAAGAACTTTCGCAAGCTCTGCGGCCAATGAGAGGACGGCAGGGATGACGGACGGAAGCACCTATCGCGAGCTGGTTTCGATCAGACATCCAGCCCGCAAGTTGACGATGGGCATCTTCATCGCGCTAATGCTCGCGCTATTCGTCGCACGGGCGCCCACCAGCTACACGGGCGGCATTCCTCTGATCGGCGAGTATGTGCCGCTGAAGCTCAACGCGGTCTACATCATCATATTTGGGCCTTTGGTAGCTCTGGCAGTATCGATTTATCTATGGGCGATCATCGCTGGTCGCCGATCGTTTCGGCGCTCGGACGTGTCTTTCTTCGGCGTGGCTTTCGTTTTGCTGATAGTCGCACTTGGCGCCCTTTGCCTCCAATACTTCATCGTCCTTGCGCCAGTTGGCCACTGTGACCGGCTGCCGAACTACGATTTTCTATGGACGAACCAGTACGGGGACATGCGGATCGTGCACTGCATGAGTGGCACTGCGGACATCAACGAGGAGACGCCGTTCTATTTGCGGTGGCAGATCGTGCAGTCGTGGGTGATGGCGCTCATCCCCATCGTCGTGGCGGGGTTTTTGTTCGTGGCCTGGCGTCATGTGAGGCGCAACATAAGCTAGAAGAGGGGTCAGATGGTTCGTGCTCGTGATCTGAAAGGCATTCCGTTCGTCAACAAGCCCGACACCCGCTTAAAGCCATTCTCGGAGATCGGTCGAACTGGTTCGGTCGACGACCCCGGTCAAATGCTCAAAGGTTGGACCGGATGGGCGGCCAGGGGCCTGAATGACGCGGTCGCAGAAGGCGTAGTCATGCCCGAGGCTGCCGTTGGGACGTACCTCACGTCCCAGGCGGCCCTACTGCAACTCCTCGCGGATTGCCGACGGTCCGTTGCAATCATATCCGCAGATGGAACGGCCTATGACGGTCAGCAGGGATTCTGGAGCGGAACGGGATTTCTGGTCGCCGCGAACCTGCTCCTGACCAACCACCACGTGCTCAATTCGATAGAGGTGGCTAGAAACGCCAAGGTCGAGTTCAATTACGAGATATCGCCTGAACGCCTGCTCGCCGGCGACGGCAGTGCACCACAAGCGACGCAGACCTTCGCGATCGATCCGTCCCGCCTGTTCATCACAAGCCCCACCAAAGGTGGTCTGGACTACACCTTCGTCTGGATCGAGGACGCCGCCGCCGTATCCTATGGCACGATAGCGATGGAGAGGGCGTTCTTCACCGTAAGCAAGGGCGACTCGGCCTTCGTCATTCACCATCCGGACGGTCAGCCAAAGCAGGTGAGCCTGGACGACATCGACATTCTGTCGATCGACGCCAACGTCGTCCACTATTCATCCGACACGATGAAAGGCTCATCGGGCGCGCCGGTCTTCGACAGGCGAGGCCGTCTGATCGCACTTCACCATGCGAGCCGCGGCGAAAAGACGGAGCTTCCCGACGGTGGCAGCACCGATGTTGTGAACGAAGGCATCAAGATTGCAGCCATCGCCCTCGACCTCGAGATGCGAATGCGCAAGGGCGGGAGCGACGCCTCCTTTGCAGAAACCATCCTGAAGAGCGTCCATGGCTCTGACACCATGTCCGGCTTCTTCGGAGGCCTTGGAAGGCGGATTGAGGCAAGCGAGCTGGGTCCGGAGGCGGTCGTCGATACCTACCGCGGATCAGATCAGGACGTGGACGTCGGCTTCTGGAACATTGAGTGGCTCGCTAATCGCTACGATAAGCCGGCAAAGCTGGACGGCGCGGCGAAGGTGATCTCCGATCTGAGCCTGGACATGTGGGGCCTCTCCGAGATTTCACCGCCGGCCGTCCGGGCTCTGGTAGAGCGTATCAAGGAGATCTACGGCGACAGGTATGAGTGTGCATTCTCCGAGCCAGAAGCGGCGGAGAGCAAGCAGTCGACTGCAATGATCTGGAAGTCGTCGACGCTGAAGGGCGATCGTGTTTCATGGCCGGACAAGATCGAAAAGCTTCTCAACCAGCGCAGCGACGATCCCGACCTTAACGTCGAGGCGTTGCACGGAAAGATCTTCGACAGGTATCCAGGCCTGTTTCGCTTCAAGACTGTCCGCCCGCTGCCTGCCTACGAATTTTTCGTGGTGCCGCTGCACTTGAAGGCAATGGACGAGGGCAGCTTTCGACGAAGGCTGGCCGCTCGGATCCTTGCACGCGCCGTAGAGCAGATCACCTTGGAAACAAGGCTCGACGTCATTCTCGGCGGTGACATGAACGCGCCGCTTGCGAGCGACGACTTCACCGCGATCTCCGACGCCCGCTTCAACGTCCTGGGTGCCGAGGACGAGGCGGACGGCGCGTTCACCTACGTCAAGTCGCCGAAGTCCGCGATCGACAACGTTTTCCTTTCGCCGTCGATGCGCCAGACGGTCGGTACGCCGGACTTCTTCATAGTGGCGAAGGACCGCACCATGCCGAACTATCTGGAGATATCCGACCACCGTCCGGTGGCGGTGCGGCTTTCATTGATCAAGCGGAGCGGCAAAAACATCCTTCCCGACCAGAAGGATCTCGACGCGATGATAGACGCGATGATGGGCGACGTCGGAAAGACCACGAAGAAAGCCCGAAAGGGGACAGCCGCCAAGGCCTGAGGGGGGAACTATGGCAAAAATCAGCTATGCAGAGTTCAAGAAAAAGCTCATGGATCCCGACGTCCCGGATTCGGAAATTGCGCCGTACCTGACCGCCGACAGAGAAGCGAGTGGGCCGTTCGATCCTCGCATCGAGCCGGATCCGAAGAAGGTGGAAATGGGGCCGGAAGCGCAGATGGACGTCGAGAGCGCGATCCGCTGGGGGAACGCGATATGCCGGTGGCGCAGGCAGCAGGCGTTCGAGCGACGTATTTCGAGCGGAGTCAGAAAGCCCGTACTGGTCTCCGAGGGTGACTCCTGGCACCAGTTTCCATTTCTCATCGAAGACGTCATCGACCATCTCAATCTGGATTTCCTCATCTGGAGCCTCGACGCCGCGGGCGACACGGCCGACAACATGGTCAATCGCAATCCGGAATTCATGAAGGCGCTCGTCGAGCAGAAGCGGAACAAGGTCGCGGGCTTTTTGTTTTCCGGCGCGGGGAACGATGTGATCGGCGAAGACCTTCTCGGAAATCCGGTTCTAGGGACCCTGGTGAAGAATTTTCAGCGCGGCAAGGACGCGGCGTGGCATGTCGACAAGGCGAAGCTTTCGGCGGTGCTCTCCCAGCTCGAAAAAGGATATCAGAAGCTCGTCTCAACAGTCCGGATGGACCCCGATTTCAAAACGCTTCCGATATTTTTCCACGGGTACGGCTACGCCATACCCGGCGGATTTCCCGGCGACAAACGGCACCCTATCTACGCCAAGCAGGACGAGTGGCTGGGCGGTCCGCTAAAGGAAAAGGGCATCGTCGATCTGAAACTACAGCGCGACATCGTTCGCGTTTTGATAGACGCCCTTTACGACATGCTCCACAGCGTCGCCGGCAACAGCAAGACGTCCTTCGTTTATGTTGTCGACGTCCGCGGCGAACTGAAGGAGGGCGACTGGGCGGATGAGATACACGCGACATCTGACGCGTTCGGAAGGGTGGCGGCGCGGTTCAAGAAGGTGATCAACGCGGCCATCTGATCCGGTTGCCGGTTGTCCGCCGTGCGGGACGCGCATCGGCCGAATTAAAACCATCGTCAGCAGCGAGGAGGTGTCGAGCGGTCCTCGCTGCTTTCATCCCTTACGCAGATGGACACCGATGTAAGGTCGCGTTGCCGATCGTGGTAGGGTCGGCTATGCAACGTTTTCGACCGCGACAATAGAGTAACCAACATTGGAAGGGACCACGCATGACCTTTAAGGGCCGCAGAATGACCCTCGTGTGGGTGACGCTTTCAGTCATCGCAATTGGTCAGATTGCAGTGGTCATCGCGGGTGCGCTCGGCTGGCTTGGCTGACCACGCCCGCGCTTACGCGGGTTTGGCGACCCTGCGGCCGCCGACCCTCAAGATGAGATAACCGCTCACCCCGGCGACCAGCGACCCCGCCAGAATCCCGAATTTGACACGGTCCTGCAACGCCGGTTCGTCAAAGGCGAGCAGGCCGATGAACAGGCTCATCGTGAATCCGATACCGCACAGCAACGCGACGCCCGTGTGTCGTTTGGCACTTAAACGCAAGAATGCGGCTATTTCTTTCTTGTTTGGCACTTAAATTGAGATTCGCGACGAAGGAATCTCAATTTAGGTGCAACTAAAAAGACGTCAGTGGTGAACGTGCGCAGGCCTCTATGTCGTTGAAAATGCAGGCAAAGCAAGCTTCATTCTCACGCGTGCGACGACACGCGTCTTAACCGTCATTGCAGAAACATCGTCGATTTGTCGATTGGCTGAATCTCATGTGTGGAGCGGCCGTTTATAGCAAGAGAGAAAATCTGTGATGCCGTCCTGGTCGGGTGCAAGCCATGTGTCCGGCCTTTACGAGGCGGCACATACAGCCGCAGGCCCTGATGAAGTCCGCAGATCGGGTTCCAATCAAATTAACGCGCTCGAAGCGCCTTGAGAATGTCGGATTAATCCAATCCCCGGTTCGACCGGTTTGCCATCACATCTCATCACCCTCGCTATCTACGCGTCCAGCGTTTCTATTCGAGTTTGCCAAACGGAAGATTCGATTATGCAGCGCCAACGTGAGCGATATAGGCTTGGTTGCGCGCCAACAATGCCCAGGCAACACGCGCAGTCTTGTTGGCCAGGGCCACCGAGACCAGCCGGGCCGGTTTACGCGTGAGCAGCTTTGCCGCCCAACTCTTGCTGGCATTATCCTGCCGTGCCCGACGGATCACCGCCGTGGCACCGATAACAAGCAGNCGCCGAATATAGCTATCCCCCTGTTTGCTGATGCCGACAAGTTTCTCCTTGCCGCCACTGCTATGCGCGCGCGGCGTTAGACCAAGCCACGCCGCGAAGGA
>NZ_ATTQ01000053.1 GCF_000419765.1 Rhizobium mongolense USDA 1844
CAAGCGATCCTCGACATCTTCGCACGGCCACCGCCGCTACGATGCCCCCACTGTGAGATGCTCCTCACAGAACGCCCCAAGCCAAAGGTGCCAAAGTAGTGCTTGTCTTCCGAATCAAAGGATGCGCTATGGGCCAGGTTCTTCATGGAAGCGCCACGACGACAGAGGCAGTCCGTCGAGCGATACAACATAGTCAAGAGAGCCTGAGGGCGCTCTCGAAGCGCTACGGGATCAATCAGAAGACCGTCGCCAAGTGGCGGAAGCGGACCTCAGTCGCAGACCTGCCGACCGGCCCGAAGGAACCGAGATCGACGGTCCTCTCTGTCGAGGAAGAAGCAGTTATTGTCGCCTTCCGGCGCTACACGCTGCTAGCGCTCGATGACTGCCTCTATGCGCTGCAGCCGACAATCCCGCATCTTACGCGGTCGTCGCTGCACCGCTGTCTGCAGCGCCACGACATCGGCCGCCTGCCGGATGTCGACGGCGACAGGCCGGCAAAGAAGAAGTTCAAGAGCTACCCGATCGGCTACTTCCACATCGACATTGCCGAGGTGCGCACCGAACAGGGCAAGCTGCACATGTTCGTTGCCATCGACCGCACTTCGAAGTTTGCCTTCGTCGAACTGCATGAGAAGGCCACCACCGCCGTCTCGCGCGAGTTCCTACTGCGCTTAATCGCAGCCGTTCCCTACAAGATCCACACTGTGCTCACCGACAACGGGATCCAATTCACTACGCCCGGCGCCGGAGGATCCGCTGTGCCGCTGATCAAAGAAGCGATCGCCAATGGCGAACGTTTCCGGGCTCATGCCTTCGAATATACCTGCGCCACCAGCGATATCGAGCACCGCACCACCAAGGCAAAGCATCCGTGGACCAACGGTCAGGTTGAGAGAATGAACCGGACCATCAAGGATGCCACCGTGAGGCGCTTCTACTATGAAAGCCACGATCAACTGCGCCAGCACCTCGCCGACTTCGTCGCCGCCTACAACTTCGGCCGCAGACTCAAGACCCTCAAGGGCCTCACACCCTACGAGTTCATTTGCAAGGCATGGGCTTCACAGCCCGAACGCTTCACCCTCGATCCGCTCCACCAAATCCCGAGACTAAACAACTAGGTTGGGGAAGCAGCTCCTCGCCGAAGCACGTAGAAACCAGCAATGTCAGTTGCTGATGTCGATCCCCGGCGTTGGTGCGATCACAGCTACTGCTTACCTAACTGCCGTCGAGGATCCCGCGAACTTCAAGCGATCGCGCTCGGTAGGCGCATGGCTGGGGTTGACACGCGGCGCTATCAATCAGGCGAATTAGACTATGACGGCCATATCTCCCGACGCGGAGACACACATGTGCGTTCGCTTCTCTATGAAGCCGCGGTGGTGATCCTGACCCGCAGCCGGTCCGACTGCGACTTGCGCAATTGGGGTATAAAACTACGCGAAAAGATCGGCTTCAAACGTGCCGCTGTCGCTGTCGCTCGCAAGCTCGCTGTCATCATGCATGCGATGCTTCGCTCCGGTGAACTCTTCAACAGGGCGACAACCACCACCTAACTCTCGATCTCTGCAGCGCCCATGGCGCGAAGAGGCGGTCCCTGCCGGGACCGAGGCTGGTCCATTCCGTTAAGACCGTTGCACCACGGGTTTGCTCGGAGCGTGCGAGACATACATACATTGGGAGGACCGTCCCGCGAAGCACCATAATGCGGCGACCTATGTCGACCGGTAGACGACCATGCTCCCGGCAAACAACCTCCCGCACCCAAAAGGCGCTTGCAAATCTCGCTATTAGACGACGGTCTTACGACTGCTCACCGTGCAGGGCGTTCTTCTCGAAGTAAATGTGGGCGCAGCCACTCATTTCAACGGCATTCTTCGAGAAAGCTCGTCACCGTTCCATGTTTTTCAGATTTATCCATGCCCGGTTGACGACATCTGTGTTCAGAACCAGACGACCCAGACACTAGCGTCACGCTGGCAACGGCGGAAACCCCTGACATTGCGCTCCTGCTCGCAAACACGTTTTGGCATGCCAATTGCATGTGAGCTGCCATGATGCCCGTTCCATAGGCGTCGCGCTGTCTTCAGCCAAGGAGTCCACATGATACTCGCTCAAACGACAAAGCCAGCCCGACAGACCCTTCGACTGGCGCGTGAAGCGGTGCTACGCACCACCTTCGGCAAGGCGGACGGTGAGCCGTTCCTGCAGCTTGGCATACCGGCAGCTAAGTTGGCTGTGTGGTGCCCAAGGTGCTGAGGACGCTGCTCGTCCGTGCTGCAAGGCTGGACCCTAATACTAACGCGCTTGTCGCGTAAGTGCCAACTGGTGATCGGGGTGACGAGACCCAAATACGAGCAAATGAACGTGAACGTGCCATCGGGCAGATTTTTAAAAGGAGTAGCTCATGCGGGTAGCCATAGCGTGGAACCATGAAGATGCGGGCGTGATCAACAGGTTCGGTCGGTCTTGTGCGCTGGACGACGACCACGGGACAATTCAAAGGGTGGTGGCGGCACTGCAAGAGGGCGGCCACGAAGTGCTGCTGTGTGAGGGCGACAAAGGACTGCTCCCCACGCTCGAGCAGTTCATGCCACCCGATCCGCAAGCCCGCCCCTCCGGAATGGTCTTCAACATGGCCTACGGAATTCAGGGCGAATACCCTTACACCCACGTTCCGGCCATGCTCGAGATGGCCGGTGTCCCATATACCGGATCAAGCCCGCTCGGGCATGGGCTGGCGCATGACAAGGTTATCACCAAGCGGCTCATCCGCGATCGCGGCCTGCCGACGCCGAACTTTCGCGTGATGCGTCGCGGCACCGAAAGCACCGGCGACCTGCGATTCCCGGTGGTCGTGAAGCCGCGTAAAGAATCCACCAGCCGCGGATTGCAGCTCGTACATGAGCCCGCTCGATTGAGGCAGGCCGTGAAAGTGATCGTCACGCAGTATTCGCAGGATGCGCTCGTGGAAGAATACATCGAGGGGCGGGAAATCTCCGTTGCGCTGCTTGGAAACGACGAGCTCGAGCTGTTGCCTTTGGTGGAGCAGGAGTTCGGGGACCGAGAAACGCGCCTTGTGACTTGGGAAGACAAGATGCACATGGCGGTCGCGGCGCCACAGAAGATTTGCCCGGCGCAAATCGGGAGCAGACTTGCGACTATGCTGCGGGATATGTCGGTTGCGACCTTCCGTGCCTGCCAGTGTCGGGACTTTGGCCGGGTCGACTTCCGAATCGATCGCACCGGCCAGCCCTTTGTCCTGGAGGCCAACTCAATGCCCTCATTCGATATGCGCGACTCTTATATGCTCGCCGCGACGACCGCCGGACACAGCTTCTCGAGCTTGGTCAATCACATCCTCAATGTCGCCCACACGCGCTATTTTGGAGACGGCATCCCCTACATCCCCTAGGCCGAACACGTCGAATTGCAGGCTCCGGAAAGTCGCTGTCACGCATTCCAGTGGATCGCGGACAGCGATATCACTACAGGACTCCAGCCGGGATCTACCGGAACAAGTGTTCATTCGAATAAACCGCTCTTCGACGGAGGCTTCGGCCCCATTTTGAAGTATGTCGAGACGCAACCCCTGCATGCTGCCTTGGAAAAGGCTGCGCCGAAATGGCCGGCGTCGGCATCACGGACGCAATAGTCATCGCCCTGCGCGAGGCCATCGAGCGTCGCACTCGCCTGGAGTCCTCATTGCAGACCGCCCGCACGTCTACCGGAAAACCACGGGGTTGATCGAGTCGTGCCTTGAACCGGGTGTTTCGGTTGCGGGGCTGGCGCTGGAGCATGGCGTCAACGCTAATCAGTTGCGCAACTGGGTCGCGCGGCGCCGCCGGGGGCAGGAGCAAGAGAGGTCCGCCCACCTGCGCGCCGCCGGCCTTATTCCGGTGGTCAAGGCGGCCTCGATTGCGAGGGCGTCTTCTGTCGCCGCTCGGCCGACCCGCGGTACTTGAATAACGACCGGATCGCCGACAGGCGCGTGTTGCAACTCCGGCCGCCATTTTGAGCATCTTTGCCTTAGAAGATCGGCACAGATGGAATCACGTTCCGTCAGAGATCAAGTTAGCGGTCACGGATGGGAGGCTGGCGCCTCGCGCGCTCTTCGGAACTCACGAAGCCCGAAAGACACCTTTTGCAGAATTCTCTCGGCCAAAGTCTGAGCTTGCGACAATTTATGTTCGGAACCTGACATACTGGACGCAAAGGTATTGGCCTCCGCTCGAGTTTTCCCGTAGCCTCTCTGATGCACTATGTCGGATCATTGCTTGGCTTCCCCACGGTATTGATCGACGAATTGGCGGCACGTCCAATGACGCGCTTAGGTCCTGTCGGCCCAGAAGACGCTTTACTGGCGATTACGGTCAGGCCCTAACTCGCTTTACGGTGCAGGCCGCCGAGTTCACCGTTTCTCGCGGTGCGAAACTAATCGCATTGACCGACAGCGAACTGTCTCCCATCGCTAACCTTTCCAAGATTGCAATCAGCGTTCAGACCGAAACACCTGCGTTCTTTCACACCATGGCTCCGGCATTCGCGGCAGTGGAATGTCTCGTGGAACTGATCGCGGTCAGACGAAGAGCCGCGCGCTTCAAGCTTTGGCGGCGAGCGAAACACATCTTGCAGAATTCGACACATATGTCCTGCAGAAAACGCGCAAGGGTAAGAGGTGATCAATGGCGCCAGTGCTGTTTCTCAAAGTTCGCTTAGCTCATGTGTACATCGCCGCAAATCGGACGCTGCTGCCCGCTGGCTTTCCGCGGCTCGCCCACGACGAGGAAGAACCGTCCTCGCTCAGCACATTTGCAACACAAGGGCTTTCACCGTGGTCAGCTTCTCTTGTGTCGAACGGCGTGGCGAATGGCGAGCATTGCCACGTCGCATGAAATGGTGGCTCGCGTCCAGCGACCACACTATCGGATATGATCTTGTCCTCGCAGCGGGAACGCTCGCGGACATGTAGTCGGGCCAACCGCTGATGTTATGCGTATCCGCCGTCCTGCATTTCTCGCTATACCGGGGCGGTTACACCCTCGATGCTGATCTAAGGGGTCTCCAGATACCCGCCAATGACGTGACGCCCTAAAAAGACCGCAGATGCCGACCATCAGGATCTGATCCGCTGGTCTATATAGGACGTCCGGCGCATCGCTACCAGGCTTGCCCAGCGCCGCATTAAACCCCGCATGGCATGGTCATGCTGGAGACGCCATCAGGCGACCGCCGACGAGCTCATCTGAAATATGAATGCAACTGTGATGCTAGGCTGATTTCGGTGAGCTTTCAGCGATTGAAGCCGACTTGTTTACTTCTTTAGAGGTTGTCACCAGGAGAGCCCTCGCGAACCGCGAATGTCATTCTTCCATCATCTTTGACTCCAGCATCGTAAAACATGCGGTCGCGGACAGAATTGTCCCGATTGAACGTCAGCACTCGCGTTTTGATTTCTGCGATCCGGTGTGTCTCAATGTATGCTGAGGAGCAAACGATTAATTCATCTCCAATCTGGCATGTGCGAGCAGCAGCTCCGTTCAGCACACAGCAACGAGAACCCTTCTCACCATAAATGACATACGTGCTAAGTCGCGCCCCTGAAGCCTTATTCCAGATGTCGACGTACTCCAGCGGGAGAATACCCGCCTCATCGCAGTGATCTGGATCCAAAGTTATTGAGCCGTGGTAGTTTAGATCGGCATCTGTTACGGTGATGCCATGAAGCTTGGCGGCGACGACTTTTCTCATCTAGAGGCTCCTTTTTCGCGGTTGGGGATTTCCACGCCGGCGAGGGACCGCAGCGGCTTTAGTCGCACGGACGGGATTGATCGATGTGCAGCTTTCAGAATAGATCGGTAATCGTGACAGAGATCGCGGCCACCGTACGCCAGCAGGTGGAGACTGAGGCGCATGTTGCCCCGCAATGAGGCGAAAGGTATGCCCGGCCTCGCCGATGGCAGCGTTCCTGCAGAATTTAATCTGAAGCAGACCTGACATGTTGCTTGCCTCGTTCCACCGTGCGATGTTGCCCGCGACATGAACGCCTTTCGGCAGTTCACGCCACTTCGTAGTGGTTTGAACGCAAACCTCATGCCAATTTCGCTGATCCAAACGAAGAATGGAATTCTGTATTGGCTTTTCAACTGTGTAGGCTGAAGTCGGACAAGAGATTGCTCAACATGGCCGTGTCGCGCGCGCGACAAACCGACTATGTCGGTAATGGGCCTACCCATTCGGCCCCTGTTTCGACTTCTTCATTCTAGAAGCCTGGCTCGAAAAGACCTCAGCGATATCCGTATCTTGCGAGCCGCCGTGTGAGGATGTGGATGTGGGCGATAGTAATCCATGCCTCAGCGGATGCGATCGTTTTCTTCCAATCCTTGGCCAGTCTATGGCAGCGACCGAGCGTTCCGCTCCACCACCCACCGGCGCGGCAGGATGGTGAAGCCCTCGATCTTGTCGGAACGCTTGACTATTTCCATCGTCCATCGGCCGATCTTCTCCGGTCTCCCTTTCAACTTGTCGCCCGCATAGCCGCCATCGGCGAATACATGCCGAAGTCAGGGCCAGCGGTGATGGCGCTTGCGCCATTTGATCAATGCTCTTGGAGATGGAGCCGGACGAAAACGTATGAGGCTCAGCCAATCACGAAGCCGGTTATACCTCAGCAGTTATGACCATCAATGCCGATCACGCCGCCTGTTGCAATCGGCCTCTCGATATCGCGACCGCTACCTTCCGGCTACCGCGGCTGAAGAGCGACTTACAGCAACGGAACTTCCGGCCGGCGGTCTGTATCGGGAGGGATAGAGGCGGTTGCTATGGCTGCCACGACAGAGGCGCTTCCAGCCAAAACGAATGTGGCCAACAAGGATTGCGTGACTGCTGTACCCGCAATAGCTGAGCCCAGCGGGAAACCTGCGATGTTCAGGCTTATCGAAATGGACATTACGCGGCCAAGCTGTTGCGGATCGGTGCGTCGTTGACGCAACGTCAGCAGCGAGACAGTGATTGGACCCGACATTACACCGGCGAGCATCAGGCCGATTGCCAGACCGCAGAATCCGAACTCCGCTGCAAGCGGCCATGCTGCAAATGCTGTAATGAGCATTCCGGCGGCCATGACACGTCTCTCGCGTCCAGTCGTGCGCACATGCCCAGCGAAGAGGGCACCCACACCTCCGGCAACACCCGTCGCAGCCCACAAAATCCCAGTTACTAAACTGTCCGTTGCGGTCGCGTAATGATTGGCCACGAAAACCGGAACCGCCACGTAGAAGACGCCCCATGTGACCGTATACAGCGAGTAGGAGACAGCGAGGCCGCGGAGCGTCGGCTGCCGCGATACCAGCTGAATGCCTTCCATCGTTTGGCGCAGGAAAGATGTCTGTGTGGAAGCCAACCCCGGCAAGCGTTGCACGCGAGACAAGCAGATTGCTGCACCTGCATAGCCTGCGGCGATCATGGCCATCGCAGCTTCCGGCCCAAGCCAGGTTACGACCACGCCCGCCATCGCCGGCCCAACGACATCGACGATGGCATAGATCGCGATGTCAAGCGCATTGGCCTGATCAAGCGTGTTTGGGGGCACCAGGCGCGGCAACAGAGTACGGGTCCCCGCGGCGCCCAAAGGGCCGGACAGCGAGAACAGCATCACCAAGATGAACAGGATCGGCGGACTGGACCAACCTTCCCAACCAGCGAAACTGATCGCCGCGATGAAAACAGCGCTGGCGATCATGTCGATTCTGACCGCAATTGTCGGTCCTACGCGGTCAAGCAAAACGCCCGCAACAGGGCTGACAACCAGGCCGGGAACGATCGCTGCGAATGTAAGCCACCCTGCCAGGGCCGGAGACGAAAACTGCGCGAGCACGAACAGGACCAATGTGAGTACGAACATGCGTCCGGCCAAACGGGATAGGGTCGCAGCAAGTATCAGAGGGAATAGGCCAGGAATCTTCAAAAGACCACGGTATGAGTGTTGCCGTTCCATTGTAACCTGTGCTTGTTGCGCATGAAAGAGCAAGGTGTTGAAAGTGGGCTGCTTTGAATGATGGCCCTGGTTTAAAAGTGATACATGGCCGGTCACCAGTGCATCAGGATGGCCACGTCTGGCGTGTGCGGCAGATGCCGGACTGGCCCGCTTTCAGATGCGATCCCTCAACCTGGGGTCGAACTGGAGTTCTGGCGGAGGCTCGGCACTTTTAAACGGAAATGTCGGCCGCGTGTACCTACTTAGGAAGGCAGTATCAAACAGACAGCATTATAATACGCTGACCCTGCGAAGCAGTAGCAGCGCGAATGCACTTCATGGCTGGCGCGCGCGAGATGGGTCGTCGTACTGCCCGGCCTGCGGCGGCGAAAGCTACCGTGTGCACAGCCGTTACGCGCGTTGGCTTTCGGACCATGGGCATGGACGCGCCGTCGAAGTCTGGCTTTAAGCACGGCGGTTTCGCTATGGCAGCGGGCAATGTCCGCAGCAGACCCTCGCCGAGGCTTCCCGACTTTGTCCAGCCGCCGCACGACGAGGCTCGGCGAAAGCCAGTTGGCGATTGGCTTTGCCGTCGAGGCGGATCCCGTTTCCGGCTTCGCACAAGCTCGCCATGCCGGTCAGCGGCGATACACGCTGTTTGCGCATGATCCGGGCCGCCGAGTTCGAGCCCACGAAAGCCCCGCGCCTGGTCGGCATTCATGACTCTTTGGCGCAAAAGGCAGCGCTATGGCACGATCATCTGCGATCTGGAGCGTGGTATCGCATTCTCGAACTTTTGCCCGACCGCAATGCCGACACGGTTGCATCGCTCCTGCTCGCAAACACGTTTTGGCATGCCAATTGCATGTGCGCTGCCATGATGCCCGTTCCATAGGCGTCGCGCTGTCTTCAGCCAAGGAGTTCACATGATACTCGCTCAAACGACAAAGCCAGCCCGACAGACCCTTCGACTGGCGCGTGAAGCGGTGCTACGCACCACCTTCGGCAAGGCGGACGGTGAGCCGTTCCTGCAGCTTGGCATANCGGCAGCTAAGTTGGCTGTGTGGTGCCCAAGGTGCTGAGGACGCTGCTCGTCCGTGCTGCAAGGCTGGACCCTAATACTAACGCGCTTGTCGCGTAAGTGCCAACTGGTGATCGGGGTGCCGAGACCCAAATACGAGCAAAATGAACGTGCCATCGGGCAGATTTTAAAAGGAGTAGCTCATGCGAGTAGCCGTTGTTAGGAACAAAGATGTTACGGGCGTGATCAACCGGTTCGGTCAGCCTTGTCCGCAGCCGCCGGAGCCTTGGCCAAAGGAACCCAGCGAGGGTGTGGTGGCGGCGCTACAAGAGAACGGCCACGAAGTGCTGCTGTGTGAGGGCGATAAAGGACTGCTCGCTAGGCTGGAGCGGTTCATGCCGCCCGATTTGCAAGCCCGCCCTTCGGGATTCGTCTTCAACTTGGCGTGCGGAATTCAGGGCGAGAGTCGTAGCACCCACGTTCCGGCCATGCTCGAGATGGCAGGCGTGCCCTACACCGGCTCCGGCCCGCTTGGGCAGGGACTGACACTCGAAAAGGTAATCACCAAGAGGCTCATCCGTGGCCTCGGCATGCCGACGCCGAACTTTCGCGTGATGCGTCGCGGCACCGAAAATATCGGCGACTTGCGATTTCCGGTGGTCGTGAAGCCGCCTTGCGAAGATGATAGCCTCGGATTGCAACTAGTACGTGAACCCGCTGAGCTGAAGCGGGCGGTCGAAGTGATTGTCGAGCAGTATGCGCAGGACGCACTGGTTGAAGAATACATTGAGGGGCGGGAAATCAGCGTTCCGCTGCTTGGAAACGAAGAACTCGAGGTGCTGCCTCTTGTGGAGCAGGACTTCGGCGACCGCGCAACCCGTCTTATGACCTGGGAGGCAAAGTACGCGGCGCCTGCGGGGCCGCCGAGGGTTTGCCCGGCACAGATCGAGAGCAGGCTTGCGACAGTCCTGCGGGATATTTCGATTGCGACATTCCGCGCTTGCCAGTGCCGGGATTATGCCCGTGTCGACTTCCGGATCGATCGATCAGGACAGCCCTTCGTCCTGGAGGTCAACGCCGGGCCGGGGCTCACAACGACCTCGTCCTATATCGTGGCTGCCAAGGCCGCCGGACATAGCTTATGCAGCGTGATCAATCGCATCCTAGATGTCGCCCACACGCGATATTTCGGAACCGCTATCCACCAACGCCGAACGTGACGTGCGCCTTTGCGAAACGCCGCTGGGTTGAGTCACTCTGCCAGCGGCATCGCTTCGGGCGCGCTTGAAGCCTGCGGTGGCTCGCATCATTGGGCGAGGTTATTGAGCTCATTCGGCCATGAGGTGAAGTCGATCGCGCCTCAACTAGCAAAGCCTTATGTCAAACGCGGCAAGAACGACGCGGCGGATGCGGAAGCTTTGTGTGAAGCGATGAGCCGACCAACTATGCGGTTTGTGCCGGTGAAGACCGCCGACCAGCAGGCAGCATTGACGCTGGTCGGTATGCGAGAGAGGCTCATCCGCAACCGGACACAGCTCGCCAATGTCATCCGTGGTTTTGCTATGGAGTTCGGCGTCGTCGCGGCGAAGGGTATGTGCCGGATCGAATTGCTATTGGAACGCATAGCGGCTGATCACTCACTGCCAGAATTGGCTCGCGAGCTCTTTGCCATGCATGGTGTTGAATATCGGCAATTGCTTGCCGAAACCAAAGCAATCGACGCAAAATTGATTGCGCTGCATCGCTCCGAGGAATGCAGCAGGCGCCTGGCTGAAATCCCCGGTGTCGGTCCAGTGGGCGCATCGCTCTTGATGATGAAGACCCCAGATCCACGGATGTTTAAGTCCGGGCGAGATTTTGCCGCCTGGATCGGCCTGACGCCCAAAGACCACTCGACTGCCGGCAAGGTCAGGCTTGGGGTGATCACCCGCGCCGGCGATGAAATGCTGAGAAGCGCCCTAGTGGTTGGTGCAACCGCTCTCCTTCAGCACGTCAGAACAGGCCGAAGCAGACATGCTTCCCGATGGCTCACGGAACTGCTGCAACGGAAGAAACCGAAGCTGGTTGCGGTGGCGCTGGCCAACAAGATCGCCCGTGTCGCTTGGAAGCTAATGGTGAGCGGTGAGACATATCGGCGAACAGAAGGGCAAACGCAGGCAATATAGGAGATTGGCCATCATGGTGAGCGCGATGAAATCACTACCGTGTTGAGCTGATGCTGTGAACTTGTAAGAGAAGAGCAGATGGTGTGATCGATCGATCCAAAACTCGTGACACTCCGTTAGTTCCAGTGGCCCTTGAAGGTCGTTGCCTTGTTAGAAACACGCGTTGCGGAAACCATCTTGGCCAGTGGTCATGTGCGACCACAAAGAAAGGCCGCACATATGGAAGCAAAGCGATCCGATCAAAAAATATCTGCAAAAAACACTTGCAAGCAGGAGCCGTCCACATATGGAACTTCAGGTCACACGCCGTCAGCTAACCGCGTACGAAGAATTTCGCTTTTCACGGGAATAAACTGTTTGCGGATTGGGTCTTGGAGGAAGTTTGACCAGTCGATTAAGTTCAGCACATAAGGCGTTATCCGCATCGCCATCGGCGCGCGCGAGGCCGAGCTCAACGTCTCGCATCAGGTTGCCGTCCGGCGGTGAATCCCATCCATTCGCGCAACTGGTCAACGCGAGTAACAGCATGACGCTCTTGCCATACAACGTCAGCGAATTCGTGTCCAATCGTCTCATGCGTAATAGGGCTCATCGGAACTTCCCTTGGGCTAACAGGAGGAAAGATGCTGACCTGGTGGACGGCACTGGTGTCGATCGGTAGCTTTTCGCGAGGAAATTTTTTTGAGGGCGGCAACAGCGATCATGGGATGGCTCCCCCCAAGTGGGTGACGCGTTTGGGGATAGCGATGCATGAACCATGCCAAGGAGACAATCTTGTTAAAACAATATCATAGCGATGACATTGCTATTCGCATGTCCGACTCGTTCAGACATGCGACATCGACCAATGTCTTCAACAATTTCGGGGGTTCCGCGTCGCTGCGGCGGAAACTTTTTCGCCACTGCGGGGAAACGCAGCCGACATCTACTCGGTTCTATCGCGACTGTAGACGAGGGTAACGGACCACTAGCGAGAAAGTCGTCGCGGCGTTAGACCACTCTGTCGGAACCAACGAAGCTCGCGATATCGCCGCTGTCGACCCGATTGACTCATGTCAGTTGCGATTCAGATCTGATTTCAAAAGCTCCGCACGGCAGCGGAATGCTTTGATTGATTGCAGTGCCCGCTCGACGTATCCCGAAAAATTCATGGCGGGTTCACCGTACCGCGGCGGAGACGCTCCATGGGCCGCGATCATAGCTGCGCCGTGGGGCGCGCACTTTGCCGTCAGCTTCAAAGGCATGTTGAAGCGATACAGGAAAGGGTTGCATACGCGAGATGTCGTGTATGCGCGAAACGCGCTCTCCGATTCTGCGGCAGACTTCTTAAATCGTTCTCAGCGGTTGTCTGTATGAAGTGAGTAGCAGGCGACCGGATACAGTGAACACTCGCGTAGAAAAGTTGACGATGTCCCCTGTCAAAGGGGCAATTGAACGTAGGCCCGTTGCGATGTTGACCAGGTCTCATGTACAGCAATTCGATAGTCGGAAACGCGCTTCTCGCTGCCGCGCGAGCCCCACCAAGATTGATAGTTGAGCTGCCGAGAACATCACTTTAGGACTCTCCATGTTCTGCCCGCTGGAGGATTCGGGCTGGACAACCAGTTCGAGACAAAGCTGGCGGACTGACGGGGCCGGGTGTGGGGACCACGATATACAAGAAGAGTCTCAACTTTATGGACATGCGGCCATGTATGAGGCTCTCTCAGGTGGCTTTCATAACCCAGGCCAGCATCTCTAGGGCATTTGAAGAAATGACAGGTTGACATGGCACTCAAGCATTTCCTCGATCTTTCGACCGTTTCCGTAGATGACCTGGACGGCATCATGGATGATGCGATGTCCCGCAAGGCCGCAACCAAGGCAGGCACGGCAGATAAACCGCTTACTGGCAAGATGCTCGCGATGATCTTCGAGAAACCGTCCACCCGGACCCGCGTTTCCTTCGATGCCGCCATGCGCCAACTGGGTGGCGAGACCCTCTTCCTGTCGGGCACCGAAATGCAGCTCGGCCGAGCAGAGACGATCGCGGATACGGCAAAGGTCCTGTCGCGCTACGTCGACGCAATCATGATCCGGACAACCGATCACGAGCGGCTTCTGGAACTGGCGGAGCATGCTGCTGTGCCAGTCATCAACGGCCTGACTGACGACACCCATCCTTGTCAGATTATGGCGGACATTATGACCTTTGAGGAACATCGCGGTCCGGTCCGCGGCAAGACGTTTGCCTGGACGGGTGATGGCAACAATGTGCTGCATTCCTTTGTCGAGGGTGCGGCCCGGTTTGGCTACTATATGAAAGTGGCCGTCCCGCTAGGGTCGGAACCCAAAGGTAAGTTCCTGCATTGGGCCCGCAACGAAGGTGCCAGCATCGTGCTGTGCCATGATGCTGAAAACGCCGTCGCCGGCGCCGACTGCGTGATAACGGATACGTGGGTGTCCATGAATCAGGAGCATAAGGCGCGCGGACACAACGTGCTCCTGCCCTTCCAGGTGAACAAGCAGCTGATGATGCGGGCCAAAAATAATGCACTTTTCATGCATTGCCTGCCGGCCCATCGCGGCCAGGAAGTGACCGATGAGGTGATTGACGGACCGCAGTCGGTCGTCTTTGACGAGGCTGAGAACCGCCTGCACGCGCAGAAATCCGTACTGGCGTGGTGCCTCGGCGCTATATAATTCGCGCCCGGTCGCTGGTTCATGATCTGAAGAACAAGGGTATTTACAATTTTCTGAAAAAATCATCGGCGCATCCAAAGCTTCAAGACGGGTGAGCAGCGGATCCACTGTCCTGGGTCGATGAACTTCGGCCACTTATAAGGGCTGTCAGATAGCCGGCCAGGCCGCTCATCGTCCATACCGGCGGCAATTGGCGGCGCGCCCTAACGCTACTTTGGCAGAATTGATTTTGGGATCATTTGGAACCGGATGCGGCAGTGTGGACATCGTTGTGGGGGATGGTGGTTTGAGAGCGCGGCTATGACGGCGCGCCGGATGGCTGGCAGTGTCGGTTTAGGCGGGCCGCGTCTCGTCCATTTTTTCCCGCTTTGCCTTTTGTAGGCGCTGATGTTGCAGGAAGGCATAAGCGATCATTGTCATCAATGCGTGTCGGTGGAGGCCTTGCCACGATCGGCCTTCGAAGTGATCGAGACCGAGTTCCTCGTTCATCTGGTGATGCGCCTGCTCGCAGACCCAACGGGCTTTGATGGTCGCCGCCAGCTGCTTTAATGTCGCCTCTGCTGGAAGATTGGACAGGTAGTATTTGCGTTCATCGTTTGAGCGCCACTCGCCAACCAACCAGGCTTCCTCGCCCGGCATATGCTGTTGTCCCTTGTCGAGGATACGCTGCGGACTGCCATCCGCAATTCGAATGCGCAGGGCAGCAAAGCGCGCGGTCAATCGGCCTTTGGTGCCGCGCCGCCAGCTGAGTTTCGCCCACGTCGAGGCCGCCAGCATCGTTTCGGCTGCTGTCGATAGCGTATCGGGGATGGAATGTTTACGGGGCCGTCCATGGCCAGCAACCGGAAAGATCAATGCGACATCGCAGGGATAAACCTTCTGATGCTTGGGAATGCCGACGGCCCAGTGAGACCCCGCGCACTCAAACCCTGGCGAAATGCGGCTGATAGACTATAACCTGCATCCGCGAGCACAGTACCAAACCGAACACCCGCGGCAATCAGCCGATCGATCTCGTCGAGCGCGATCTCGGGTTTGGTGCGGGATGCGTGCGATAGCTCGGGAACGCCCGCTTTTGCCATTCTGTCCTGATCGCTGGTCCAACTCTCGGGCAGGAACAGCCGCAAACCCACCGGGACAGGGACCTCGTCGCGTGCCAGCGTCAGTGACACCAGCGTCTTGCAATTGGCGCGCTTGCCCAGCATCGACGCATATTGCGGCGCGACCCCTACCGAGTGGTCGCCCTTCTTCGGAAGGCTCGTATCGTCAATCACCAGAAATGCATCTGGAGCCCCCGACTATTCTGTCAGCCTGCACGGCCAATTCCGCCTCAAGCGGACCGGCGTCACAAATGCCATCCGAGATGAAATGATGCAGGCGATCGTAGCGATCAGGCGCAAGCCGTTCCGCCATCGGCTCGATACTCTTGCGATCTCCCGGCCCGATGAGGCCCGAAATATAAACCGGGCACATCTGCCGCCGCTTCTTGTGGCCGAGCTTCTCAACGAACGGCTTCAACCATTCCGTCAATGCAACATCCTGCTCTGCCATCCTTCGCACCCCTGTTGGAATGCCAAAGATGGCCGATCATCGTTAACTGAGGATTAATCTGCCAAAGTAGTGCTTCTGTAATGGGCCTTTGTTCGTCAAGTCCCTCCGAATGATTATCTCGTCGCTGAGGCCATGCTTCTGTCCGTGGTCAGCACGAAGACTGCCACACTATGCCATCAGATCAACAAGCCGACAGGTCAATCTAGGAAGCGTGCTTCGCCGAAGCGGTCACAGCACTACACACGACCTTGCCAAGCCTGCGTCCCAGCGACGGGACCTCATCAGATGCAAGCCTGATACTTGCCTGCGTCAATCACGTTGCGTTTGCGCTCCAGCGAAAGTCCGTCGCATCCATCCACATGCGGTGAAGAACGACGCCGAGTTTGCGTGCAAGGGCAACCTTCGCGCGCTTCATCCCGCGACGCCTAGCCACATCGAGCGCCCAGCGCTTTAGACTGGAAAAGCGCGTCGCCCGCGTCAGCATGATGTGCGCGGACTCGAACAATGCGGTTCGCACCATCGCGTCGCCGACCTTGCTGACGCCGCCATCGCGATCGGTTTCGCCGGATTGATATTTCTTCGGCGTGAGCCCGAAGTAGGCACCGACTGTGCTGGACTTTTCGAACCGGGCTGGATCATCGACCGCGGAGCGGTAGGTCAGCGCAACCAAGGCACCGACACCCGGCGCACTCATCAGCCGTTGGCAAACTTTGTCGGCGCGGGCGATCCTGAGCATCTCGCGGTGCAGTTTCGTAAATTCGCTCCACAGCGCTGCTCGCGCCGTCAGCATCGCGTCAATCACCATCGACAATGTGGGGTGCCCTGCAATCAACTCACGAATGCGCACTTCGAAACGCCCTCGGCTGACTTCGCCGACCTTTAATCCATAGCCGCGCAGGATACCCCGGATGCTGAGCTCCACGTCGAGCAGCTTGGATTGCAGAAGCTTGCGGCCAACCAGGAGAGCCCGAGTGTCCTGGGCCGGCGGACGATTTGGCATGGACCGGACGATACCACCCCATGCGGAGCAGTTGCGCGATCCCCCGTGCATCCTTGCGGTCGGTCTTCACCGTCATCGCCGAAAGCGCCGCCTTCA
>NZ_ATTQ01000054.1 GCF_000419765.1 Rhizobium mongolense USDA 1844
ATGGTCATGCCGTCGCGCGCAAGGCTCGTCATTGTCTCCAGCACTTCGGACACCATTTCCGGATCAAGCGCCGAGGTCGGCTCATCGAAGAGCATGACG
Source organism: Rhizobium mongolense USDA 1844 (assembly GCF_000419765.1). Classification (GTDB taxonomy): domain Bacteria; phylum Pseudomonadota; class Alphaproteobacteria; order Rhizobiales; family Rhizobiaceae; genus Rhizobium; species Rhizobium mongolense. Next base: position 100 of record NZ_ATTQ01000054.1, read on the forward strand.
GCAGGTTCCATGCACAGCGAACGGGCGATGGCGACACGTTGTTGCTGCCCGCCGGAAAGCTGAACGGGGTACTTGTTCGCCTGTTCCGGGATGCGCACGCGTTCGAGGAATTTTAGCGCGGTCTTCCTCGCCTCAGCCTCCGGAACTCCCTTGATCCACATCGGGCCGGCCATGCAGTTCATCAGCACGGTCATGTGCGGAAAGAGGTTGAAATGCTGGAACACCATGCCGACATTCTTGCGAACCTCAGCGACGTTGCGCATTCCGCTGTGCAACCTGATCCCGGTTACGGCGATCTCACCCTGCTGATGTGCTTCAAGCCGGTTGAAACAGCGGATCAGCGTCGACTTGCCGGACCCAGAGGGGCCGCAGATGACGATGCGCTCCCCTTTGCGCACGGTGAGGTTGATATCCGTCAGCACCTTGAAGCTGCCGTACCACTTGGAGACGTTCGTCGCCTCGATGATGGTGTTCTTGCTCACGTGTGTCCCTTGTGGTTGCTCATATCTGCTGCCGGGTAAGTCTCCCCTCGCTGTACAGATCACCTTCACAACAGCGCTAAGAGGGGAAATCGCCTGTAAAGATCGTAGCAGCTTCTGACGTTGGCGCCGCCGCGCCTGCAAGCCGGCAGCCGAGCGAGGCTACACCTCAAAGATTTCCCGTGGAAGGGTACTGAACGTTTCGACGCCGGTTTCGGTAACCCGGAACGACTCGCTGATTACGTAGCCGAAATCGTCATCAATCCAGTTTCCAAGCATCAGGTGGAACGTCATGTTCGGCTTCAGCACGGTGAGATCCCCCGTCCTTAGACTTGCTGTGGGTTCAGTCCAGTCGATTCCGATTGCATAACCGCATCGCGACTCTTTCTCAAAGCCATGCTTCTGCAGCGTGGTATAAAATGCAGTGGCAACATCGCTACACGTAGCACCGGGTTTGACGGCAGCAAGAGCGGCCTCCAGACCGGCGACCTCAGCCTCATGAACTCGACGCAGACGATCCGACGGCGTTCCAATCGAAATTGTACGCATCAACGGCGTTACATAACTATGACGCACACCGGCGAGTTCCAGATTGGCCTGGCTACCCTGCCTAAACACGTCTTCGGTCCAGCGGATATGCGGCGTGGATATCCGCGGCGAAGCGCAGAGGAAAAAACTAGCGAGATCCCCGCCTGGCTTGCCGTCGACGCCATTGATGAGCGTCGATATGATCTCCGCCGCCGCGCTTACTTCTGTGACGTCCGGACGAATGACCTCTTGTGCGCGTAGCATCGCCGCATCGCTGATGGCGGCAGCTTCGCGCATCACGGCGATCTCGAGATCGGATTTGATGCCTCTGATCCAGTTGATCCGGTCAAAGTTTTTAAATCGCGCCTCCGGCATTCGCCTTTTGAATTTCTCGACAACAGGGCATGTCAGAATCTTCAGCTCGATCCCTATTTCACGGCGGCCGAATCCGTCGTCCAGAAGGAGATCGATTATCGCATCCCATTCGTCCTTGTGGGGGTCCGGATTGGCGACGAGATCTTCCGGGTAGCCGATGACACGGCTGGAGTCGACAAACATGAGATGGCGCCCCCCGGGGGCATCCTGCCTACGTGTAATGAATGTCGGCTCCTCATCCTTGAGCGATACGAGGACGGCTTGCACATCCTTCCCAGTTTTGGCGGTATAGCCAGTCAGATAGGTAATATTTGCAATATTCGTGATTATAAGAACATCGATATCCTTCTGCTCCATTTCCGCTTTAACAGCTGCCAAGCGGCGTAAGAACTCGCTCCGCGGAAACACCTGAGCGGCTTTCGGCATTGTCATGAGATTAACTCCTTCCATCGAATATCAGTTTGCTCAGGCGCGTCGACATGAAGAGGAGAACGAACTCCGCGGCCTGTTTTGCCCTCACAGAGATCCTAACAATGATTATCGCTGACGGCGATAAACGTCGTCACACAGGTTCAGTGGCCGGCATCGTCTGCAGGGCCGTTTGTAGTTGTCGAGTTCAGTCGTGGACGCCGTCCCTTGCTGCCCGCGACCCGACAATCATTTCGGCGTTCAACTAACCCCTTCCACCAGACTGGCGGCCGAACTCAGCTGTGCAAGAGCTTCCAGCAATACTGTATGGTCAATTCCGTCGTAGGAATGAGTACCTTGTCGGAGACTCCAAAGGTCGGCGTGTGCGCCGGCGAATCGTTCCCAGGTTCTCGACTGCCGAACCAGAAATAGATCGATGGTACACAAGCGGAATAATAGCCGAAATCGTCGCTACCAGCGCTCGGCGGCCTCTCGATGAACTTGTTCTCGCCAACTGTTTCAGAAACAAGTTGCCGGAACGCTTCAACCATGGCGGCGTCATTGACCACGGGAGGTTCGCCCGAATAGCAGGTGAACTCGGCCCGTCCCCGGTGCGTCGCGGCAACGCCCTCGGCCACTTCCTGCACGCGTCGGACCAACAGGTCCCGCCGCTCGGGACTGCTTGTGCGAATGGTCCCCGTGATGCTGACGAACGGACAAATGATGTTAATCGCTTCGCCGCCGTGAATGGCGCCAATAGTCACGATCGGACGATCTATGTTCGGCATTTCGCGTGAAACAACTTTTTGGACCTCATTGATAAAGGCTCCGGATATCGCGATAGCGTCCACTCCAGAGTGCGGTTCAGCGCCGTGTGCCATGGTGCCAATGAAGTTCACTGCAAACCCATCGGACGAGTTAGTCACGGCACCCGCTCGCGCGCCATATGCACCAGCGGGGATCTTCTCATTGACATGAAACCCGATTGCGGCGTCAAATCCGTCAAGCAGATTCTCTTCCAGTACGCTCCGCCCGCCAAGAGGCTCTGCTTCTTCGGCTGGCTGGAAAATAATGCGCACCTTGCCGGAGAATTTGCCTCGCATTCTATAGAATGCGAGGGCGGTTCCCAGCGCGATTGACCCGTGCAAGTCGTGCCCGCAAGCGTGCATTACTCCCGGCACCTGTGAGCTGTACGACAAGTCGTCTCTCTGCTCTTGAATCGGTAGGGCATCAATGTCCCCGCGAAGCGCAATCGAGCGGCTTGGTCCAGGAGCAGAGCCATGTATGTCGACGTAGAGGCCAGTTTTGTGGAACGTCTTCGCTCCCATCACGCCGAAGCTTTCCAGCGCTTCGCGGATCCGTTTCTGCGTCTTCCATTCGTCGTTCGAGAGTTCCGGCTCGCGATGCATATCGTGGCGCAACCGAACTACCGCGTCACCTTCAGCTTTAGTGAGAAGGTCATTGGTAAAGCTGTCCATCGAGGTGTCCTAGCGCTTCTTGGGTTCACGATTTGCGAAGATCATGCCAAGGAATTCCATGATCATTACGCTGCTGAGAAGGCAGGTGCGGCCGCCCTCATCGACCATTGGATTCACCTCGACCAGATCGAAGCCAACCACGTTGCCAGTAGCCGCCACTCCCTCAAGCAGTCCGCGAACCTCGTGATAAAGGAGACCGTCGGGGGTCGGTGAGCCCGTTCCCGGCGCGATTGAGGGGTCGAGTCCATCGATGTCGATGCTGACAAAGACATTCCCAAGTTCGGGAAAACGGTTAAGAATTCCTCTTACACCCTCGTTACGAACCTCGTCGCGCGTGATTACGATCGCACCCGCGCTCTCGGCATCCCTAACCTGCTCAGCCGAAGTTCGAATGTCTCGTATGCCGATATGGACCATGTTGCGAATGAACGGCAGTTCCTTGATGCGCCGCATCGGCATCGCGTTTGCGTGACGCACGCCATCGATGTTGTCCCGCCAGTCCATGTGAGCGTCGATGTGAACGATGTCGATGGTCTTGAACCGCGAAAAAGCCCGAACATTCGGATAAGTGACAGAGTGGTCGCCCCCGATAATTACCGGAAATGCACCTTGATCAAGGATAGCCTCGACGCTGGAAGTCATGAGCCTAGAGTTACGTTCGAAGTCGTAAAATGCGATGTCAACGTCGCCGCAGTCCACCATTCGAATGTTTTCGAGGAAACGCTTTCGCGTCCTAATATCCCAGTAGCCATTCCCGGACTGATCGCCCCATGCTCCGTACCGGACGGACAAATTGCGGATTTCGCGCGGTCCGAAGCGGGTGCCGGGCCTCCAACCATTCCCGCCATCGTACGGCACTCCGAGCAAGGCAATGTCGGCATCAATCTTGCTAAAGTCTTCAACGACCGGAGCTCGGAGGAATGAAGTGAGGCCAACACTGGGGAGGCTGGCGGAATACCGTTTAGTCATAGATGGGGAATCTCCGTATTCGCAGAACAGCTGACAATTACAAGCCACGCATAGGCGTTCTGGAGGCCTGCGTAATTTTTTGATCTAAGCGGCCCAGGCAACCTGAGCCGCCTTAAGCTTATGGACTACTGTTCGACAGTGTAGTCGGCGCCGTACCATTTCATAGAAATCTTGGTGAGCTCGCCACTATCCTTCAATTCCTTCATGGCTGCACCGATTTTGCCATGAAGCTCCTTGTCACCAGGCAAGATCGCGATAGCACCCGGCGAGGAGAACAAGGTCGGCTCGAGCACCTTCGCGGGGTAACCTGCTTTGATAGAATCACGTGCGATCGTATCGTCGGTAAGTACCGCATCGAGTCGGACGCCATCACCGAGACGAAGATCGTCAAGTGCGACATTGGTGCTCGTATAGGTCTTCACCTGGCCTGGCTTAAACTGATACTGAACACGCTTCGAGTTTTCCCATGCCGGCTCCAAGGTGTGGTTGGCGTAGGCCTCAACCGCCGTTCCGGATGCAACGCCGATGACCTTGCCCTCCAGGTCAGAGGGTTGGGCTATTTTGCTATCCTTGTGAACGACAGCGACTTCTGGCACCCAATAGTAAAGAGACGGAAAGTCGAATACTTCTGCTCGAGCCTTGGTCGGAGCCATCGCTCCCATCGCGACGTCCCAACGCCCCTGCCACTTGCCTGCAGTGATGACGTCCCAACCCGGCGTAACAAACATTGTCTGCACGCCGAGGTATTTCGCAATCGCGTTGGCGATGTCTACATCATAACCGGCGACTTTGCCGGTATCGTCCAAATGCGAAAGAGGGCCCCAATCGGTACCCACGGCCACTGTGAGCGTCTTGTTCGCGAGCACACGATCAAGGACCTCGCCGGCATTGGCCGGGGAAGTGGAAGCGACTGAGGCAACTGCCATGGCGGCGGCTGCTACGATTGTTGTCCTGATTTTGTTCATTCGTTGTTCCCCTGTGTTTTTGGTTCCATCTGTGTCGGAGCTTCCGCACCGTAGACGTGTCGTTAGTGTCGCTGCTCCTCCCTTTTTAGCTCAACGAAAAACACAATGCAACAAATGTTTTACGCAGGCACATGTGATACAAACGTCTCGAACCGTCTTCAACTTCCTGCTTCGAGCACCGCACGCGGAGTGTGTTCTTGGCTAAGCTGGATTCTTAACAAGCTCACGAGCGACATATTCATCTATGGGCGTTTCGAAGGTCATGAGGATGAAGCCCAGGATGGAATAGAAGCCAACCGTAGCCATGAGGTCGAAGATGGCTTCCTTCCCCATGGTGGGTTGCAGCGCGTTTAGAATGTGGATTGGCAGACGATGTTCATCGAAAAGTGCGTCAACGGCCTCAGCTATCAAGCCGTCCTCGCCGTCAGGCATGCCTCGCATCGCCTGAATACGCGTATCGGTAATGCCAAGAGCACGCGCTCTACTCACGTGATGAGCCCATTCGTAGGCGGATCCCATGCGATGGGCCGCCCGTAAGATAACGAGTTCTGACCGGACGGCTCCCAAAGCGCTGTCTTTGACGATATGCTGGCGTAGCGGAGCCCATGCCTTCAATAATGCCGAATGATGCGCCATTGTGCGATAGACGTTGAGTGCTCCAGCGAAGCCTGCCCTCATATACGCGATTTCGGCAGGCCAGGCTTCATCCGATATAGGCGGGCAAGGAGATGCCGCCTTTGGAAAGACATTCATGACAAAGAACCTCAGTTTTTAGCAGCCGCATCAATCGCGGCGGCGAGACGTTCCACGATAAGATCGATCTCCTCAGGCTGAATGATATAAGGGGGAGCTAGCAGCACGTGATCGCCATGCTTCCCGTCGATGGTGCCGCCCATCGGATAGCACATCAGTCCCCGCTGCATTGCCTCTTTCCTGATCTTCGCGTGGATCTTGCGGGCTGGATCGAACGGCTGCTTCGCATCCTTGTCAGCCACGATTTCCACACCGCGAAAGAGGCCCCGACCACGTAGGTCCCCGACGTAGGGAGATTGGCCCAGTGCCGCGTCAAGTCCGGCCTGAAGGCGGTCGCCCATCTTGATGACGTTGTGCATCATCTCCGGACGGTTGAGGATCTCGACGACCTTGCTTGCCGCCGCCGCAGCGATTGGATGACCAATATATGTGTGTCCGTGCTGAAACAGACCCGAACCTTCGGCAAACGCGCGGTAAATCTTTTCGGACAACAGCACCGCGCCGATTGGCTGGAAGCCTCCGCCCAAGCCTTTGGCAATAGTCACCAAATCGGGAACGATTCCTTCTTGTTCCAGTGCGAATATGGTGCCGGTGCGGCCCATACCGCACATAACCTCGTCAAGTATCAGCAAGATGCCATACTTGTCACAGATCTGGCGGACGCGCTTGAAGTAGTCCGCCACAGGTCCCACTGCGCCGAGCGTGGCGCCAACGACTGGTTCCGCAACAAAGGCCATGACCTTGTCGGCCCCCAACTCGACGATCTTCGTCTCGAGTTCGGCTGCAAGCCTCTCGGCATAATCTTCGTGTGTTTCGCCGGGCTGCATGTCTCGGTAGGCGTAGCAAGGCGAGACATGATGGCTTTCGGGCAAGATTGGCTTGAACTGTTCGCGGCGCCACGCATTTCCGCCGGTTGCCAGTGCACCGATCGTGTTCCCGTGATAGCTCTGGCGACGTGCAATGATATGGCGGCGTTGCGGTTGGCCGATTTCGACGTAGTACTGACGCGCCATCTTGAGCGCGGCCTCCACGGCTTCGGAGCCGCCTGAGACCAGGTAGACATAGTCGAGACCCTCCGGCGCGAGCTCAACAAGCTGCTCAGCAAGCTGCTCGGCAACATCGGTCGTAAAGAACGAAGTGTGAGCATAGCTGATGCGTCCCATCTGCGCCTTCATCGCATCCAGCACTTCCGGATGATTATGGCCAAGACAACTGACAGCCGCGCCGCCTGACCCATCTATGTAGCTTCGACCCTCACTATCCGTGATGTAGATGCCTTCGCCTGCGACAGCTTTGGGCAGATTCGTACCGATGGTTCGATGGAGGATTTTGGTCATATTAATCTCGGGCTGGTTGCGGCCGGCATTTCGGCTCTTGTTATCCAATGATTTGCAGCATTCGGCAGAAATTGCAACAACTGTTTTATAAATTTGCTTTTGATGCATTTGTTTTTAACGTGAGGATCGGGAGTGGTCCACATACATGAGCCTGGTGAGGATTTGACTTTTCCAATCGCCGGAGAGATGGTTCGGTTGAATTAAGTTAGCCAGTATGAGGCAAGTGTTGCAAAAGGGCCCTCTCCACGCTCACATCGTTGAGCAATTCGACGATATGTCTGAGCAGTTACAGCAGGCAGCTCGCCACATTCTTGAACATCCACAGGAGGTAGCGCTGGTTTCCATGCGGGAATTGGCGCGCAATGCGGGCGTGCAGCCGTCGACAATGACGCGCTTGGCAAAGTTCCTCGGGTTTTCGGGATATGAAGAGTTCCGAGCTCAACACGCGGATGTCATTCGGGTTAACGCTGACGGATTTGCCGCCCGCGCTATGCAAAGGGACGAGAGCGTGACGAATGGTGAAGGTCTGGCACATCGAATGCTCCAAAGCCTGTCGGCCCAAATCGCTCGACTGTGTGAACCGGATACGCTTTCCAGGCTCGGAAGGTTGGCCGAACGCTTAAGCAGTGCTCGCAGGATCTACGTTCTTGGTCTTCGGTCTTGCCATTCGGTCGCATGGCATTTTCACTATGTGATGACTTTACTCGGCGAAAAGACTGTGCATCTCGATGGTCCTGCCGGCACGGCTGCAGACGCACTTATTCGCGCCACCAGTGAGGATGTTTTGCTTGCGGTGTCGATAAATCCCTACTCCCGTTACACGCTGGAAGTTGTCGAGGCAGCCCGTGAAAAAGGAATGGGCGTTGTTGCGATCACGGACAGCGAGGTTTCTCCACTGGTGGCAATCGCGGAGCACGCCATCCTTTTCCCAACTGAGAGCCACACCTTCTTCCATACATTGACACCGGCCCTGGCCATCTCGGAAGTCCTCTGCGGGCTTCTGGCAAGCCGTGACCGCAAGGCCGCGCTTGAAGAGCTCAAGCGTGTCGACGCCTATCTTTCCTCGATGAATACTTACGCTGCATCCATCCCTCGCCGAAAAATCTGATCCCGCAAGTTCGCGGACAAGGGCCACCACGTTCGGAGTGGTGGGTGATATGCATCAGAAGATGACAATCTTATTCTGTGAAGGGTTCGGTTTATTTGGATGGCTCGGCACGTGCATGATCAGCCGGTTTTGGGGATTTCATCCCCCTCATTCGACTGATCGCCACAATGTTCTTTGGGCTGGGCGACTGCGAAGCCTCATGGGTTCCTGACGATGTTTCCTCACCAAGATCAAACTGGCTGATCAGTTGGAGCAAAAGCGCCGCTTCGCTCTCCATCGAATGACAGGCCGCCTTTGACTCCTCAGCCATCGCCGCAGTTTGCTGTGTCGAAACATCAATTTCGTGGATTGTCGTTTTGAAGCCGTCGAGGTGCTTGGCCTGGCTCGTCGCAGTAGTGGCAATATCCGAGACGACCGTCTTGATCTGATCGATATGGGCCGAAATCGTCTTCAATAAATCGCTGGTGGAACGGACAAGTTGCATTCCGCGCTCAAACCCGCGTCGTCGAGGTGTCGATCAGTTGCTTGATTTCTTTGGCGGCCTCAGATGAACGCTGTGCAAGGGCGCGGACTTCTGATGCGACGACGGCGAAGCCTTTCCCGGATTCGCCCGCTCGGGCAGCCTCAACTCCGGCGTTGAGTGCCAGTAGGTTTGTCATGGTGGGCAATCTCTTCAATGACATTGACGATGCTCGCAATTTGCAACGAGGAGTCCTCGATTTCTCCCATACCTGAAATTGCCCTGGTAACGATCTCGTCTGAGATGCGGCCGCCTCATGCGTTACAGATACAAGCGCATCGGCCCGACCTGCAGCGTTCGCTGTAAGATTTACGTCCGCAGCGATCACATTCATCTTGTTGACCGCGTCATCCAAAACGATCGCCTGATGCTCGGTTCTCGTCGCGAGGGTATCGGTCGCACGACTGAGGTCGTGCACGATCGAGGACATCGAATCAGCCTTGCCGGAAACTGATCGGATCGTGGTCCTCAACTGTCCCAAAGCATTGTTGAAGTCATCTTTCAGTTTCCGATAATCCTCCGGGAAATCATCATCTATTGGGCGAGACAATTACCCTCCACCAGCGCTGAAAGACTGCGGCCAATTTGAGACACGACGTCCGCCTGAACTCGCAACCTTTCAGCACGTGCAGACTCCGCCATCCTGCGATCAGATTCTACGGCCGCTTGACTGCGCTTAGCGTGCTCTTCAGCGGCAACTCGGGCGATGGCATTGTCGCGGAATACCAATACAGCGCGCGACATGTCGCCCACTTCATCGGCGCGACTTGTCCCTCCCACGACAGCGCTCGCGTCGCGGGAAGCCAGGCGCTTCATGCCGATTACCAGATGAGCAATGGGTCTTGAAATCGATTGAGAGGCCACCATCGCAACAACCAAAGCCGCTAACGCCGTGATCGCTGTGATGGCGGCTATTTGCCATATCATTGTCATTGCCGGTGCAAAGACTTCAACGATGGATTCCAGTGCAATCACGGTCCAGTCATGACCACCCCACTTTAATCGTTGGGAGGCTGCCAGGACATTCTCGCCGCGGTAAGTTCCTGATGCCAAGCCTTCCTTCAGGAAACTATCGGCTATCATATCGGCTTGATTGTTCCCAAACCGAGATGTGGAACGCAGTTGGCCATCGCTTCCTGCGAGGATGGCTTCGCCGTGCGGACCAAAGCCGGTCGGGTCATGCAACAACTTATCGATCGTTTCGGTGCTGATCGCGACAAGCAGCGTCCCACCACGTTTGCTAGGGTCAAACCCGTCAGCGACTGCGACTGCAAAGATGGCTTGTCCTGATTGTCCTGGCGACGGTGCGGTGAAGTCCGTCGAGACAAGTTCATGCCGGCCTTCGGATCGTGCGACAGCACCTTTGATCACACTCTTCTGTTCAACGGCGCCAAGGGGTTCGTTGTCAGTGCTGTAGATTAGGCTACCATCCGCATTGATCAGCGAAATGCCGGCATAGTCGCGGTCGGCGCTCAGGGATTTGAGCCAGGTATCCCTAGACTAAGGCGATCGAATAGCTGCACCATCGACAGGTTGGAAGCCAAGCTCTCGATGTCAAGCTTGGTTGTCTCCAGCTTGCTTACGAGAATGTCGCGTTTCGTGTTCGCGACATATTCCAGATGGGTTCCTATCAGATGGCGCGTCGTCGAGAATGATGTCAACGCGGCGAAGCAAGCGACCGCGCCGCAGGAGAGAACTGTGACGGCCACCATAAGTGCGGGAATCTTCCGGCTAATCGTCCAAACAATTTTTTTTCTCAGCGATCCACCAAGTTTCACAGTTTCCCCCGTCCCGTCGCCCTGGCCGCAAGCGGATGACGCACGACATCGATCGACTGCAGATGCGCTGAACGTCGAGTGTGTCTTAGTCCGCCGCGAACCCCTCAAATGGAGGCTATTACGAGTCGAGAAGCCGGATCGTGCAAAACCGCATCGATCGGCGCAGGATCGCTCTCTTTCGTGCATCGGCTTTTGCCGAATTCGGGCTCTGTGGGTCCGACCGAGCTGGAAATAGCAGATCTTTACTGTGAGGGTGCGGTCACTTCCGGCGAGACATTAGTCAAAACGCAGCAATACTGCGAACTTGGCCTGATGAATGCACGATCAGAGCGCCAGTGCTGGTCTAGTGTCTGCGAACCGCGAGGGAACGCGTGCAGAGAGGAAGTTAATCCATGGTCGATCTCAACGCCATTCGGGATGCGCATAGACGCATTACGGGGCAGATTCTAACAACGCCCTTAGTGCGCTCACCCGCGCTTTCGGATATGTGCGGCTTCTCGGTCAGTCTGAAGCTTGAAAATTACCAGACTACAGGCAGTTTCAAGATCCGCGGCGCGACCAACGCCATCCTCAAACTCAGCGAAGCGGAGCGCGCCCGCGGGGTCGTCGCGGTCTCAACTGGCAATCACGGTCGGGCGCTGGCATATGCAGCCCGCGCAGTTGATTCGAAAGCGACGATCTGCATGTCGCGCTTGGTGCCCGAAAACAAGGTTTCCGAGATTCGGCGCCTTGGTGCAGACGTCCGGATTATCGGAGACTCTCAGGACGAGGCGCAGGAGGAAGTCGAACGGCTTGTGCGCGAAGAAGGACTCATTTTGCTGCCGCCCTTCGATCATCCGGAGATTATTGCTGGACAAGGGACAATCGGTCTCGAGATCGTTGAAGCAATGCCCGATGTAGCTACCGTGCTTGTGCCGGTTTCCGGCGGCGGGTTGGCAGCGGGCATAGCTGCGGGTGTCAAAGCTCTGCGGCCCGAAGCGCGAGTGATAGGGGTTAGCATGGAGCGCGGCGCGGCTATGAAGGCAAGTCTCGATGCCGGTCGCCCGATCCTGGTGGAGGAAGTTCGAACACTTGCTGACGCGCTTGGGGGCGGCATCGGGCTCGAAAATAAGCTGACGTTTGCCATGTGTCAGACCCTGCTGGATGACTTTATATTGCTGAACGAGAGCGAGATCGCGGCCGGTATTCGTCATGCGTACGAGAAAGAACGCGAAATTCTAGAGGGCTCCAGTGCTGTCGGGGTCGCGGCGCTGCTCGCGGGCAAGGTCGCCGGATTGCGTGGGCCTACCGTGGTTATCCTTACAGGGCGCAACATCGATATGGAACTACATCGCCGAATTATATGTGGAATGAAAAACCCGCTTGGAAAAAAATCTGATGCCAACGATTAAGATACTCGCAGAGCGCGAGCTCAGACAAATCGTTCCGCTCGACCATGCTGCAGTCCAATGCGTTGAAGATGCATTCCATTCCCTAGCAACAAAGACTGTTGCAATGCCACCTATCCTGCGGCTCGATATCAGCGATCATCGGGGTGAGGTTGACGTCAAAACGGCGTACGTACAGGGCCTCGATGGCTTTGCCGTTAAGATCAGCCCCGGTTTCTTTGATAATCCAAAGATTGGCCTCCCGAGTACGAATGGCTTGATAGTGTTACTCTCCAGCCAAACCGGTTTGCTAAAGGCACTATTGCTGGACAACGGCTATTTGACCAATGTTCGCACCGCGGCTGCAGGTGCGGTCGCAGCAAAGTATCTCGCACGCAAAGACGCTTCCGTCGCCGCAATCCTTGGCGCGGGAATTCAGGCTAGACTCCAGTTGCAGGCGCTCACGCTGGTCCGGCCTATTCGTCAGGCTCGTATATGGGCGCGCGAATCGGCAAAGGCCGAAACCCTTGCGTGGGAGCTTTCCAAAGAGTTTGATCTCCATGTAACGGCATGCGCAGAACCGCACGAGGCTGTGGCTGGATCCCACGTCATCGTCACGACGACGCCGGCCAATCAACCGATTTTTGATTCGGCATGGTTAGAGCCCGGTCAGCACATCACGGTTATGGGATCGGACGCCGAACACAAGAATGAGTTGGATCCGAAAGCGATTGTCCAGGCGGATTTCTATGTCGCCGACAGCCTCAAGCAGACGCGCACTCTCGGTGAGTTACATCACGCTATTTCGGCCGGCATCGTCTCGCCCGACGCACGCTTCCCAGAGCTCGGTGAGATTATCGCGGGGACGAAAACGGGGCGCTTGAACGAGAGACAAATCACAATCGTCGATCTGACCGGCACCGGTATCCAGGACACTGCTATCGCCGCGCTCGCCTTCAAACGAGCAGAGGCCTCATCGGTCGGATCATCGTTCGAAAGCTGAGTACCGGTCAGCGAACGTTCCCAGAACCTATTTGACAAGACACGCCTGCCGCTGATGTCGTGCTTATCGATGGCGCCAGCTTGAGTTTGGAGCCGCTAGGGCTCGGGAGTTTGCACGCCAATTCGGCAAGCTGCAAGTACTCTCGACGCCACAGATCACGCGTTGGTGTTTTCGCTCGTTTTAAAGAAGTTCGGAACCTCACCGCATTGTCGCGAATGCCAGGATCGGTTCCGGCGTCCCCTCGGCAGAGGTGGATTTGACCGAAAGCTAGCAATCGTCAATCCCAATTTTGAGGTGGCTCGCCCTAAGCTGCTCTTCCGAGGATTGCACTGACAGGCCGGGCCGATCCTCATAGGGGGGACGAGCCACCTCACTCCCGCCGCCGTTTTTCGCGATCAGGGCAAGGCCATCTCGTCATCATATTTTCCAGGTGCGCGATGCAGGCCAGACAACGATGTATCGGCGATCAATCATCCTTTTGCGGGCATACACTCTGGTGGGAAAAGGCAATCCATCTCGACTCCCACCGAAGGCTAGCGCGGGTAGCCAAAAGTCGACCCAACGCTTCTCTCGGCCGCATCGTTCCGTCGCTTTTGGCACGTATTGATGCCTGAACCTAGCACTACTTTGGCACGTTAACGATTTGTTATCCAAGATGGCTTGATGCTGCGCGTTCCGATGAGGAGGAGCGCGTCATGGTGGGGTGGCATGAGGAGTTGATGGACTGGCTTCAGCCGTTTCTGGCGCCGCTGGGGCACAAGCGGCGGCGGCGGATGTGCCCGGCCTATGTAGCGGGGCTGATCGGCCCTGGCGATCGCAAGAGCGTTCAGCCGATGGCGGCCCGAGATAGCGGCGTCAGCTATGACCAGCTCCATCATTTCATCGGCAGCGGCGTCTGGGATGCCTCTGCGCT
>NZ_ATTQ01000055.1 GCF_000419765.1 Rhizobium mongolense USDA 1844
TCCTTCGCGGCGTGGCTTGGTCTAACGCCGCGCGCGCATAGCAGTGGCGGCAAGGAGAAACTTGTCGGCATCAGCAAACAGGGGGATAGCTATATTCGGCGNCTGCTTGTTATCGGTGCCACGGCGGTGATCCGTCGGGCACGGCAGGATAATGCCAGCAAGAGTTGGGCGGCAAAGCTGCTCACGCGTAAACCGGCCCGGCTGGTCTCGGTGGCCCTGGCCAACAAGACTGCGCGTGTTGCCTGGGCATTGTTGGCGCGCAACCAAGCCTATATCGCTCACGTTGGCGCTGCATAATCGAATCTTCCGTTTGGCAAACTCGAATAGAAACGCTGGACGCGTAGATAGCGAGGGTGATGAGATGTGATGGCAAACCGGTCGAACCGGGGATTGGATTAATCCGACATTCTCAAGGCGCTTCGAGCGCGTTAATTTGATTGGAACCCGATCTGCGGACTTCATCAGGGCCTGCGGCTGTATGTGCCGCCTCGTAAAGGCCGGACACATGGCTTGCACCCGACCAGGACGGCATCACAGATTTTCTCTCTTGCTATAAACGGCCGCTCCACACATGAGAATCCTGCCCCTCGGATTCTCATCTGCCAAATCCGGCTGAAACAACCGCATTCTCACGTTTAATTGCTAAGTGACAGCCGCGATTCCCGGCATGTATCACGTCAAATCCACCAGTTGGAAAAATGAACCAGAATATATTCTAAAATATATTTTGGTATAGTTTCAGATCTTTGAGAAAAATTAATGCCTTATCGTATTATTACATAATATAAACAGTATATATTCTCAAATATATCTTCTGATCCTATTGTGTTAAAACAAGTACTAGTAGAGCTTCGTTTTACGTCATTCGCTGCCCGCAGCGCCTGCCGGTCACCTTCCGCCCTTCCATCGCTTAGAGAGTGAAGTGCCACCATGTCCAAACAACCCTTGCCGACGCTGCCGATGTGGCGCGTCGATCATATCGAGCCCTCGCCCGAGATGTTGGCGCTACGCGCCAACGGTCCGATCCACCGCGTGCGCTTCCCATCCGGGCACGAAGGCTGGTGGGTGACAGGCTACGACGAGGCCAAGGCGGCGCTGTCCGACCCCGCGTTCCGGCCCGCGGGAATGCCGCCGGCGGCATTCACCCCGGATTCGGTGATTCTCGGGTCGCCGGGGTGGCTAGTCTCGCACGAAGGGGACGAGCATGCCCGGTTACGCACGATCGTGGCGCCGGCCTTCAGCAACCGCAGGGTGAAGCTGCTCGCGCAGCAGGTCGAGGCGATCGCCGCCCAGTTGTTCGAGACGCTGGCGGCCCAGCCCCAGCCTGCCGACCTGCGGCGCCACCTCACCTTTCCGCTTCCGGCAATGGTCATCAGCGCGCTGATGGGCGTGCTCTACGAGGATCACGCCTTTTTCGCCGGGCTGTCCGACGAGGTGATGACGCACCAGCATGAAAGCGGCCCGCGCAGCGCGTCGCGCCTGGCCTGGGAAGAACTGCTCGCCTACATTCGCAGCAAGATGCGCGAGAAGCGCCAGGATCCGGGCGACAACCTGCTGACGGATCTGCTCGCGGCGGTCGACCAGGGCAAGGCGACCGAGGAAGAGGCGATCGGCCTGGCGGCGGGCATGCTGGTGGCGGGGCACGAGAGCACCGTCGCGCAGATCGAATTCGGCCTGCTGGCCATGTTCCGCCATCCGCAACAGCGCGAACGCCTAGTCGGCGATCCATCCCTGGTGGACAAGGCGGTGGAGGAAATCCTGCGCATGTACCCGCCGGGCGCGGGCTGGGACGGCATCATGCGCTATCCGCGGACCGACGTGACCATCGCGGGCGTGCATATTCCCGCGGAGAGCAAGGTGCTGATCGGCCTACCGGCGACGTCGTTCGATCCGCGCCATTTCGACGACCCGGAAATCTTTGACATCGGACGCGACGAAAAACCACACCTGGCGTTCTCCTCCGGGCCGCACTACTGCATCGGCGTGGCGCTGGCCAGGCTGGAACTCAAGGTGGTTTTCGGTTCGATCTTCCAGCGCTTTCCCGCGCTGCGCTTGGCCGTGGCGCCCGAAGAGCTGAAGTTGCGCAAGGAGATCATCACTGGCGGGTTCGAAGAGTTTCCGGTGCTCTGGTGATGCGCGGAAGTCGCCGGGAATCGCGATCTTCTCCGCAATTTGCCGGCGCGCGTGGCGCGCGCCGGTCAGATCAACCAGCCAACAGGTAACCAAGATGGACGTGCAAGAAACCACGGCAGCATGCCGAGACGCCTTCGCCGAACTGGCATCGCCAGCGTGCATCCACGACCCGTATCCGTTCATGCGGTGGTTGCGCGAGCACGATCCGGTGCATCGCGCCGCGTCGGGCCTCTTTCTGTTGAGCCGCCACGCCGACATCTACTGGGCGCTCAAGGCCACGGGCGATGCATTTCGGGGACCGGCGCCGGGCGAACTGGCCCGCTATTTCCCGCGTGCGGCGACCAGCCTGTCGCTCAATCTGCTGGCGTCCACGCTAGCGATGAAGGAACCACCGACGCATACGCGTCTGCGCCGGCTGATCTCGCGCGATTTCACCATGCGCCAGATCGACAACCTGCGGCCGAGCATCGCGCGCATCGTCGCAGCGCGCCTGGACGGCATGGCGCCCGCGCTGGAGCGCGGGGAGGCGGTGGACCTGCATCGGGAATTCGCGCTGGCCTTGCCCATGCTGGTCTTCGCCGAACTGTTCGGCATGCCCCAGGACGACATGTTCGGGCTCGCCGCCGGCATCGGCGCCATTCTGGAAGGCTTGAGCCCGCACGCCAGGGATCCCCAGCTCGCCGCAGCGGACGCGGTCAGCGCCAGGGTGCAGGCCTACTTCAGCGACCTCATACAGCGCAAGCGCACCGATCCCCACCACGACATCGTGTCGATGCTGGTCGGCGCACACGACGACGATGCCGACACCCTGTCGGATGCGGAGTTGATCAGCATGCTGTGGGGCATGCTGCTGGGCGGCTTCGCCACCACTGCTGCGACCATCGACCATGCGGTCCTGGCGATGCTGGCGTATCCCGAACAGCGGCACTGGCTGCAGGGAGACGCCGTGGGGGTGGAGGCATTCGTCGAAGAAGTCCTGCGCTGCGACGCGCCCGCCATGTTCAGCTCCATTCCGCGTATCGCCCAGCGCGACATCGAACTGGGCGGCGTGGTGATCCCGAAGAACGCGGACGTGCGCGTGCTGATCGCGGCCGGCAATCGCGACCCGGACGCCTTCGCCGATCCCGACCGCTTCGATCCCGCGCGGTTCTACGGCACCAGTCCTGGCATGTCGACCGACGGGAAGATCATGCTGAGCTTCGGCCATGGCATCCACTTCTGCCTCGGTGCGCAACTGGCCCGGGTGCAGTTGGCCGAGAGCCTGCCGCGGATCCAGGCGCGCTTCCCCACGCTGGCATTGGCCGAGCAGCCGACCCGGGAGCCCTCCGCATTCCTTAGGACGTTCCGCGCGCTGCCGGTGCGGCTGCATGTGCAGGGGGGGCTGAGATGCGCGTCGTAGTCGACGAGGATCTGTGTGGAACCACCGGGCAGTGCGTGCTGACGCTGCCGGGCACCTTTCGCCAGCGCGAACCGGACGGCGTGGCCGAAGTGTGCGTGTCGACGGTCCCGGAGGCGATGCACGCCGCCGTGCGGCTCGCGGCCAGCCAGTGCCCGGTCGCCGCCATTCGGGTCATCGAAAGCGACGCTGGCGACGACGAGCGCGCCAGCGCCGACCCTGCGCCTTCTCCGGCGGAGGCCAAGCGGCATGCCGCGAAAAACCAAAGCAATACAGGAGGGGCACGATGGGACGGTTTGAAGGTCACGATGGGACGGTTTGAAGGTAAGGTGGCCGTGGTGACCGGCGCGGGCGCCGGCATCGGCAAGGCATGCGCCCTCGCCATCGCGCGCGAGGGCGGCAGAGTGGTGGTGGCCGACATTGATGGCTCGGCGGCCATCGCCTGCACCGCGCAGATCGCGGCCGAAGCAGGCCACGCGCTGGCAGTGGCCATGGACATCGCCGATGCGCAGGCGGTGGCAGCGCTGTTCGAGACGGCGGAGCGGCACTTCGGTGGGGTCGACCTGCTGGTGAACAACGCGAGCGCCATGCATCTGACCCCGCGCGACCGCGCGATCCTCGACCTGGACCTGGCGGTCTGGGATCAGACCATGGCGACCAATCTGCGCGGCACGCTGCTCTGCTGCCGGCAGGCCATCCCACGGATGATCGCCCGCGGCAGTGGCGCGATCGTCAACATGTCGTCGTGCCAGGGGCTCAGCGGTGACACCGCGCTGACGTCCTACGCCGCGTCGAAGGCGGCGATGAACATGCTGTCGGCCTCGCTCGCCACCCAGTACGGTCATGCGCAGATCCGCTGCAACGCGGTTGCGCCGGGTCTCATCATGACCGAGCGTCTCCTCGCTAAGCTGGACGAGTGCATGCAACGGCATCTTAGCCGGCACCAGCTCCTGCCGCGCGTCGGCCGCCCCGAGGACGTGGCCGCGCTGGTGGCGTTCCTGCTCTCCGACGATGCTGCGTTCATCACCGGCCAGGTCGTGTGCATCGACGGCGGCATGCTGGCGCATGTGCCGACGTACGCCGACGGTGGCAACAGCCGCGCCGCGCGGCCTGCCGGCGACACCCCCGAAGCGGCCGCGGCGCCGCGCTGCAGATGGAGCTGATGGACATGCTGCTCAACCCGCTGAACCGTCGGCACCGGCTGCGACACGACATCCCCGTCGTGCCCGGCGCTTTCCCCCTGGTCGGGCATCTTCCCGCCATCGTCTGCGACCTGCCGCGCCTGCTGCGGCGCGCGGAAAGTACGCTGGGCAGCCACTTCTGGCTGGATTTCGGCCCTGCCGGACACCAGATGACCTGCGTGGATCCGGATGCGTTCGCACTGCTCCGGCACAAGGACGTGTCCTCGGCGCTGATCGAAGAGATCGCGCCCGAATTGCTTGGCGGAACGCTGGTCGCCCAGGACGGCGGCGCGCACCGGCAGGCGCGCGATGCGATCAAGGCGGCGTTCGTGCCCAAGGGGCTGACCCAGGCCGGCATCGGCGACCTGTTCGCGCCCGTCATCTGGGCGCGGGTGCAGGCGTGGCGTGACCGCGGCGACGTAACCATCCTGCGCGAAACCGGTGACCTGATGCTCAAGCTCATCTTCAGCCTCATGGGAATCCCAGCGCAGGACCTGCCGGGATGGCATCGCAAGTACCGGCAACTGCTGCAGTTGATCGTCGCGCCCCCGGTCGACCTGCCCGGACTGCCCTTGCGGCGCGGCCGCGCCGCCCGCGACTGGATCGACGCACAGTTGCGCCAGTTCGTCCGCGACGCGCGCGCGCATGCCGCGCGCACCGGGTTGATCAACGACATGGTGAGCGCCTTCGATCGCAGCGACGATGCGCTCTCCGATGACGTCTTGGTCGCCAATATCCGCTTGCTGCTACTTGGCGGTCACGAGACCACCGCCTCGACGATGGCCTGGATGGTGATCGAGCTGGCGCGGCAGCCTGTGCTGTGGGACGCCCTGGTCGAAGAGGCGCAACGCGTGGGCGCGGTGCCGACCCGGCACGCGGACCTTGCGCAGTGTCCAGTCGCCGAGGCGCTGTTCCGCGAGACGCTGCGCCTGCATCCGGCGGTCACGCTCCTGCCGCGTCGCGCGCTGCAGGAATTGCAACTCGGCCAACGGCGCATTCCCGCGGGCACCCATCTGTGCATCCCGCTGCTGCATTTCTCGACCTCGGCGCTGCTGCACGAGGCGCCTGATCAGTTCCGCCTGGCGCGGTGGCTGCAACGCACGGAGCCGATCCGGCCGGTGGACATGCTGCAGTTCGGTACCGGCCCACACGTCTGCATCGGCTACCACCTGGTATGGCTGGAAATGGTGCAGTTCTGCATCGCCTTGGCGCTGACCATGCACAAGGCCGGGGTGCGGCCGCGGTTGCTGAGCGACGTCGAAAAAGGCCGGCGCTATTACCCGACCGGACATCCGTCCATGAAAGTCCGCATCGGATTCTCATGAGCTGGCATCGCATGCCCCGTGTGGCGAGGCAGCGGCGCCGGCGACGCGCGGCATTGCTGCACTCGGCGCGCGCGCTCGGTGCGACGCCGGCAACACCGCGGCGGCTCGCCGCTCGCCGTGGCCATCTCCTGTCAGGTACAAGGACATGAACATGCAGACCGGTTCCAAGCTACACGACGACCGACCTGGCGTTTCCGCGCTCGGCGGATTGGGCGCGCAGGCGCGCGGCGCATCCGGCAGGTTGCTGCCGGAGATCTGGATGCAGGACGGCGCAAAGCGGGTCGAACAGGCGCTGGCGCGTCTTCTCTGCGCCGAAGACGACGGTGAGACCGAGCTGATGGCGGCGATGCGCTACGCCACCTTGCATGGCGGGAAGCGCACCCGAACCTTGCTCTGTCTGGCTGCCGGCGCACTGGCCGACACGCCGGCGCACATGCTCGACGACGTCGGCGCCGCCATCGAGATGATGCACGCCTGTACCCTGGTCCACGACGACCTGCCCGCGATGGACGACGACGTGCTTCGCCGCGGCCTTCCGACCGTGCACGTCAAGTTCGGCGAAGCCACTGCGATCCTG
This sequence comes from Rhizobium mongolense USDA 1844, assembly GCF_000419765.1. GTDB lineage: Bacteria > Pseudomonadota > Alphaproteobacteria > Rhizobiales > Rhizobiaceae > Rhizobium > Rhizobium mongolense. The sequence continues at coordinate 6,613 of NZ_ATTQ01000055.1, forward strand.
GTCGGCGATGCGCTGCAGGCGCACGCCTTCCTGACTCTGGCGAACGTGGATGCGCCGGGCGACAACCGTATCGCGCTCGTGCGCGAACTGGCGCAGGCGGTGTCCGCCGAGGGTGCCGCAGGCGGGCAGGCCATGGATCTGTCGCTGGTCGGAAAGCACGTCGAGCTGGACAGGATCGTGGCTATGCACCGGATGAAGAGCGGTGCGCTAGTGCGCGCGTCCGTTCGCATGGGCGCGCTATGCGCCATCGCGGAGGATGCCGCGCACGCTGCGCTGTACTGTGCGCTCGATCGCTACAGCGCCTGTTTCGGCCTGGCGTTGCAGGTGGTCGACGACATTCTCGACGCGACAGCGGATACCGCGACGCTGGGCAAGACCCCCGGCAAGGACGCGGCGGCGCAGAAGCCGACCTGCGCGTCGATCATGGGCCTGCAGGCAGCGCGCCAGTTCGCGCTGGATCTGTTGCGCGACGCCGAGGAGGCCATCGCCCCGCTGGGGCCGCGTGCGGAACGGTTGGCGCAGATGCTGCAGCGGGCCAACGCGTATCTGTTCAAGCACGCGCCATGCGCATGAGCGCGCCCGTCCGCATGGAGTCGCCCGGCAGCGGTGCATGCTGCACTGTATCCGACTCCGCAGCGACGTGCGCGGCGTCTGCCCGATCCTGGTTCTCGTCAACCGCCTGCAGAAGGAGCATCCCGCGTGAACGCGCTGTCCGAACAGATCCTTTCCGAATTGCGCCACCTGCTGAGGGAGATGAGCGACGGCGGCAGCGTCGGTCCGTCCGTCTATGACACGGCGCGAGCTCTGCAGTTCCACGGCAACGTCACCGGGCGGCAGGACGCATACGCGTGGCTCATCGCGCAGCAACAAGCCGATGGCGGATGGGGAAGCGCGGACTTCCCGCTGTTCCGCCATGCGCCCACGTGGGCGGCGTTGCTGGCATTGCAGCGTGCCGATGCTCTTCCCGGCGCTGCCGACGCAGTCCAGGCTGCAACCCGGTTCCTCGAGCGCCAGCCCGATCCCTACGCGCATGCGGTGCCGGAAGACGCGCCGATCGGCGTGGAGCTGATCCTGCCGCAGTTGTGCGGCGAGGCCGCATCCTTGCTGGGCGGCGTGGCGTTTCCGCGCCACCCGGCGCTGTTGCCGCTGCAGCAAGCGTGCCTGGTCAAGCTGGGGGCGGCGGCGACGTTGCTGAGCGGCCATCCGTTGCTGCACTCCTGGGAAGCCTGGGGGACGTCGCCGACCACCGCATGCCCGGATGACGACGGCAGCATCGGCATCAGTCCGGCGGCCACCGCCGCGTGGCGTGCGCACGCCGTGACACAGGGGAGCACGCCGCAGGTCGGGCGCGCCGACGCGTATCTGCAGGCGGCATCGCGGGCGACGCGCAGCGGCATCGAAGGTGTCGTTCCCAACGTCTGGCCGATCAATGTGTTTGAGCCATGCTGGTCGCTGTACACCCTCCATCTGGCCGGGCTTTTCGCGCATCCCGCGCTCGCCGAGGCGGTGCGAGTGATCGTTGCGCAGCTCGACGCCCGCCTGGGCGTGCGCGGTCTGGGCCCGGCCTTGCACTTCGCGGCCGATGCGGACGACACCGCCGTTGCGTTGTGCGTGCTGCGCCTTTCAGGCCGCGACCCGGCGGTCGATGCGTTGCGCCATTTCGAAATCGGCGAGTTGTTCGTCACCTTCCCGGGCGAGCGCAATGCCTCGGTGTCGACCAACATCCATGCCCTGCATGCGTTGCGACTGTTGGGAAAGCCCGCCGCCGGCACCAGCGCCTACGTCGAGGCCAATCGCAACTCGCGCGGTCTATGGGACAACGAAAAATGGCACGTTTCGTGGCTGTATCCCACCGCGCATGCGGTCGCTGCGCTGGCGCAAGGCAAGCCCCAGTGGCGCGACGAGCGCGCGCTCGCGGCGCTGCTGCAGGCGCAGCGCGACGACGGCGGCTGGGGCGCCGGTCGCGCGTCCACATTCGAGGAAACCGCCTATGCGCTGTTCGCGTTGCACGTGATGGACGGGAGCGAAGAGCCGACAGGTCGCCGGCGCATCGCGCAGGCGGTGGCGCGTGCGCTGGAGTGGATGCTCGCCCGCCATGCGGCGCATGCATTGCCGCAGACGCCGCTGTGGATCGGCAAGGAACTGTATTGCCCCACCCGGGTCGTGCGCGTGGCCGAACTCGCCGGGTTGTGGCTGGCGCTTCGTTGGGGGCGGCGCGTCCTGGCCGAGGGAGCAGGAGCGGCGCCATGATCCAGACCGAACGCGCGCTGCAGCAGGTGCTGGAGTGGGGGCGTTCCCTGACCGGGTTCGCCGACGAGCATGCCCTGGAAGCGGTCAGGGGCGGCCAGTACATCCTGCAGCGCATCCACCCGAGCCTGCGCGACACCAGCGCCCGCACCGGCCGCGATCCGCAGAACGAAACGCTGATCGTGGCGTTCTATCGCGAACTGGCGCTGCTGTTCTGGCTCGACGATTGCAACGACCTTGGCCTGATCGCGCCGGAGCAGCTCGCCGCAGTGGAGCAGGCGCTGGGGCAAGGCGTGCCGTGCGCGCTTCCCGGATTCGAGGGCTGCGCTGCGCTGCGCGCTTCGCTGGCCGCGCTCGCCTACGATCGTCGCGACTATGCTCAGCTTCTCGACGATACCCGGTGCTACTGCGCGGCGCTGCGCGCCGGACACGCGCAGGCGGCTGGGGCGGAACGCTGGTCCTACGCCGAGTACCTGCACAACGGCATCGATTCGATCGCTTACGCGAACGTGTTCTGTTGCCTGTCGTTGCTGTGGGGGCTGGACATGGCGACCTTGCGCGCGCGTCCGGCATTTCGCCAGGTCCTGCGGCTCATCTCCGCGATAGGGCGCCTGCAGAACGATCTGCATGGACGCGACAAGGACAGGTCGGCCGGCGAGGCCGACAACGCGGCGATCCTGCTGCTGCAGCGCTATCCGGCTATGCCTGTGCTGGAGTTCCTCAACAACGAGCTGGCCGGCCATAAGCGCATGCTGCACCGGGTGATGGCAGAAGAACGCTTTCCCGCGCCGTGGGGACCGTTGATCGAGGCCATGGCGGCAATCCGCGCTGAGTACTACCAGACCTCGACCAGCCGCTACCGCAGCGACGCTGCGGGGGGAGGCCAGCGTGCGCCGGCCTGAACGTGCGGGAGGCGGCGGCGTGTGCGCGCTGCCGTCGGTCCGATCCGACGCAACGCCGTCGCCCGATGCGACGGATGGGGCGAGCATGAGCGACACCGCCCTGAGCCGGCGCAAAGACGACCATCTGGACATCGTGCTGGATCGGCGAACGGCACCGGCCACGGTCGCCGCAGGCTGGGAGTACATCCGTTTCGAACACTGCGCATTGCCCGAGTTGGACCTGACGCAGATCGACCTGTGCGCGTCGCTGCTGGGCAAGACCATGCGCGCGCCGCTACTGATCAGCTCCATGACCGGCGGCATGCCACGCGCCGAGGCCATCAACCGGCATTTGAGCGAGGCAGCGCAAGCCTTGGGGATCGCCATGTGCGTCGGTTCGCAGCGCGTAAGCCTGCAATCCGGCAACTCCCTGGGGTTGACGCGCGCGCTGCGCCGCGTGGCCCCAGACATTCCCTTGCTGGCCAATATCGGCGCCGCGCAACTGCGCGAGGCCGACGGCCTGGATCTGGCGCGCCGGGCGGTGGATGCACTGGAGGCCGATGGACTCATCGTCCATCTCAATCCGCTGCAGGAAGCGGTACAGCCGGAGGGCGATCGCGACTGGCGCGGCGTCTTGGCGCAGATCGCTCGCGCCGCACGCAGCGTGGGCGTGCCGATCGTGACCAAGGAAGTGGGGTCGGGCCTGTCCGCCTCTGTGGCTTGTGCGCTCATCGAGGCAGGCGTGGCGGTGATCGATGTCGCCGGCGCCGGCGGCACCAATTGGGCCGCGGTGGAGGGCGAGCGCGCCCGCGATGCCGCCGACCGTGCAGTGGCGATGGCGTTCGCCGATTGGGGGATTCCGACCGCGGCCAGCGTGCAGGCGGTACGTCGGGCGCTGCCAACGGTGAAGCTGATCGCGTCGGGCGGGATCCGCGACGGCGTCGACGTGGCCAAGGCCATCCGCCTGGGCGCGGACATCGCCGGGCAGGCGGCCGGCGTGCTGGACGCGGCGACGGTGTCCACCGAGGCGGTTGTCGCGCATTTCGAGATCGTCATCCGCCAGTTGGCCGTCGCCTGCTTCTGCACCGGCTCGGCCGATCTGGCGGCGTTGCGTCAGGCGCGCTTGTTGCCCTCGGCGCATCTGCCCGCCGGTTGATGCCGGCGTCGCACGCACGTGGCGGCGGGCGCCTAGCAGACTGCTGAAATACCTACGCCAAAGATAGACTACCGATCCCCCTTGGCGAGGCGGTTCGATGCGCAGGAGCGATGTGTTCATGGAGTAGCTGTTCACGATGAGCGGTTGGAGGATTTCGTTCCAGCCGATCATCCACTGCGCCCGATCCGGCTGATGGTCAATGAAGCGCTAGTGCGGCTAGACGGCTTGTTTTCCGGAATGTACGCCTGCAGTGCCAAAGGCGGTCGCCCCAGCATTGCGCCGGAGAAATTGCTGCGGGCCATGTTGTTGCAGGTGTTCTACAGCGTCCGTTCGGAGCGGCAATTGATGGAGCAGGTGCAGTACAACCTGCTGTACGCGCTGGTTCATCGGTCTGTCGATGGACGATGCGGTGTGGGTGCCGACGGTGTTCAGCAAGAACCGGGAGCGATTGCTCGAACACGATGCGGTGATCGCACTGTTCAACGAAGTGGTGGAGATCGCCAATGAGCGGGGCTGGTTGTCGCGCGAACATTTCAGTGTGGATGGCACCTTGATCCAGGCCTGGGCCGGGCACAAGAGTTTCAAGCGCGAGGACGCCGATGACGAGGACGGCAGCGACTTCCGCGGACAATCGCAGCAACCACACGCACGTGTCTACGAGCGATCCGGATGCGTTTGTATCGCAAAGGCAGCACGGCCAGCGAGCTGCGCTACATCGGACACACGCCGAGCGACAACCGGCATGGACTGATCGCCAATGCGCGGGTGACGCAGGCCGACGGCTACGCCGAACGCGAGGCGGCCAAGGCGATGATTGCCGATGCCGGCAGGCGGCCGAGCCGGAGCGGTGCTGACGCTGGGGACGGACAAGGGCTATGGCGCGGCCGAGTTCATTCAAGCGCTGGAAGAACCGAAGGTGGTGTCATTTGCCATTTAATTAGGGTCTTCCTCACTTTGTGTGGAGATCGGCCATCTAAGAAGTTCAGGGCCTGCCCTGCCATACATTGCACGTTTCATTTTCAGGCGGTTGATGTGACCTTCCGCCTGACCATTGCTCCAGGGCAGGTCGATGGCGTTGCAGACGGCGTCGATATCTCGGCGAAGAACGCGAGCAAAACGGGCCAGGGAGGTGAGCCAGCGCGGCCTGCGTCGATCGGGTGGCGCCCCGAAAATTAGCCATTTCGCGATGCTGCGTCGGCCATACCCTATGCGGCGTGCAATTTCCGAGCACGACAGGCCCTCTTTGCTCAAGGCGTGGACTGTCTTGAACACATCCTGCCGGGACTGCCGATGCGCGCGGCGAAGCCGATTGCGCCTTGCGACTCGATCGTCATTTTAGATTTCAATGTCCCCGTCAGGAGTAATGCTCGGTCGGTAGCGCGGCCGCAAAGATTCATCTGTTCCTCGATAACGTGCCGCAAGTTTTGAATGAGATGAAAGCGATCCACCAGCTGAGACGCTTGCGGCGCGCCTTCACGAGCCGCCTGCGCGTAAAGCCCGCATCGATCTCGGCTCACGACCTCGATATTGGGGTGCCGCTTCAACCATTGTGCGACGCTTGCCACACTCCGGTCGTCGAGAATGTCCAAGACCTTTCGACGTTCAAGATCGATGATGATTGTGCCATAGCGCCACGATTTCCTCCAACTCCAATCACGCCGCGCGATGAGCGTCGGCGCGGGATGTCGACATCAGCTTGTGGATTGCCCGCAGCACGTCGGAGGGCGAGGCAAAGTGCTGGCCGTCGAGGTCATAAACATGAAACTTCACGGCGATGAACTTGAGCAAGTCCTTGTCTGGAACGACGATGCCGACGGGAACGCCGGCGTATTCGATCACCTGTTTGGCCATTGCGATCATCCGATAAGAGCTGCCCTTGTGCCAAGCGCATTGGGCGAGGGCATGGTATAGTCTACTATCTTAATAGACTATAACAGCGGAGAACGGGAATGACTATTCCGTCCATCCCAAATGAGACATGCATTTGGAGAAAATAATTCTAGTCTACCGCGTATTGAAGTTTGCTCGAGGGCTGTTGCCGACCTACTGTTCTCAGGTCCTGACGGTTCCTTGGTGGAGGACGAACCGTCATCGGCCTCAGCCCATCTTCGCGGCCGGATGAATGTCGCCGCCGAACGCTTCGGAAATTCGGCTCTGGATGTGGCGCGCCAGGCGCAGGCGGTCATGATGCCAGAGCCAGTGGGCGACGCGCTGTCCCTGAAGGGCCACAAAGCCCCTTGAAGTACAGAAATGGCGTCAGGATTTCCGTGTTCGACGGATCGCGTTCCTTAATCGCCGTTAAATCCGCTGCTGTCGTTTGGCACTTCTGTGGTTGCCGGCCGTTTTGCAAGAAGTTTCTGACCTTTTGTGCGTGTGATCGAGTGCGGTCTTCTGTCAGGCCTTTCGTTGCGGCGCTTCCAAAGGCCGCCGGCCGGTATGGTGATCTGCGGAGCGGGTCCAAATCTTAATCCCGAGCTTGCAGGCTCAAAGTGCCAAACTGGTTTTCCCGTTCCCGATCGGTTCGATCATGCGCCAATTCTGGTCATTGCCTTCTCACACCCCGTTTCCCGGCGTCACTCAGGCATAGTCTGCATGAAATTCATACAGCCATGGCCAACGCCGGAACTCGATAATTTTGGCTCTGTTGCAAAAATTCCGTTGATAGCCGAAAGAGTGCTGGCAATTTTCAGCGAGACTTTTGATGAATAATTTCAAGTGGCGGCATTTTCAGGGTGAGATTATCCTTTGGGCAGTCCGGTGGTACTGCCGCTAAGCACTGTTGCATGGATCAGACTTTGGACGAGGCAACCCTGTCCACTGCATTTTTCATGCAACGCGCTCGAACTTGGGCCGGCCAAGTTCTGTCATCCGGTTAAGAACACGGACACCAATCTTTGCTTCGGTCTTCTGATTGTCAAAATGTCGCGCTTTGAGTTTGGGCCCGATCACAGCCTTCCATCGACCCATCTGGGTCTCAGCGCGACTGCGCTTGTTGTAGCCGGTGGATTTCTGCCATGCCATCCGCCCTTTGGTCTGGATTTCTGCAATATGGCGATCGCGGACAGATGGAACCAGCACCGATTGAGGGCTGGCAACGGCAGTCTTGGGAGGTGGGATAATGACCTCCACGATTTCACCAAAGCGTGTCGCCAGAAGATCTCGGGTTGGCGTTCCATCA
>NZ_ATTQ01000056.1 GCF_000419765.1 Rhizobium mongolense USDA 1844
CCAGATGGGTCGATGGAAGGCTGTGATCGGGCCCAAACTCAAAGCGCGACATTTTGACAATCAGAAGACCGAAGCGAAGATTGGCATCCGTGTTCTTAACNGGATGACAGAACTTGGCCGGCCCAAGTTCGAGCGCGTTGCATGAAAAATGCAGTGGATAGGGTTGCCTCGTCCAAAGTCTGATCCATGCAACAGTGCTATGTCATACTACCCTCCCGCGCCGTCACGGCGCACCGATGTCTTCGGAGAAGCGGTTGATCAGTCCGAACCCCTTTGACAAGGAGGTTCCGCCATTGAAAAGGAGGCGAGGTCCCCTCTTTCAGTCCCTTGAACAAGGCATCCAGCGTCCGGCATCCCAGAAGTCCTTTCGATATTCTGGGAGGCCGTGCCGAGGCGCAGCGCCGTCGTATCGAAGGCGCTCAACATCGCGTCCGACCCTGCCGTGAGGACCTCGTCGAAAGCCGAATTCATGTCTTCGCCGTCCGGGTTGCGCCGCGCTTGGCGGTTCGTGTCTCTCGGTAGAGTGCGGTTTCAGCTTCGGTCGGCCGACGGCTGCGGTATCATCATCGCCGTCCGTCGTTCTTTGTCGCTGACGATCATGATACCGCTCCTGCGGGCCGATCAGAGATCTGCCATTGCCGTCCGGCGATGACAGAATCATTGAAGCAAAATGCGTGCCCAATTGGCGTACCGTCTGCGCTGCACCGATTCTCGACACCGGCGGCCTCGTGGTCATGGCGCTCGGGAACGGTGCGGATGGCCACGCTTTTCTGGCGGCGAAGCGGGTGATGCGTGTCCGAAACCTGACAGCGGCAGCAAAAATGTCAGGTTCAGTACAACCGGCCATCTTGGGCACTCTGGAGGCTTTTCAAGCATAATCATGCACTTGCTGCGCGCTGAGCGCGCTGGCATGGCCTTTGCACATTGAGGTTCGGCAACACTGAGTGAGGGCTGCGTGCAGACGCGCAAGACGAGCGATGCTCTCCTTCCCTTGAACCGGTGTGCCCCCTCTCTACGAGGGAAACAAGCTCGCGCATAAAGTCGCGCAACCTTTGGCAATAGCTTTGGAGGGCTACATGGTGCTGCAGATGGGGTCCCCGGCTCCTTTCGATTCAAGTGGAAAACTGGCGGCGTGGCGAGCCCCTCACGAACTTCCAGCCCGGCAAAGTGTACATCGTGTCAAGATTACCCTTGGCTTAGGTCAGCCACATTCGCCGCTTGTTGAATTTGCGTCAGGAATTTATAAGGAGGAGCAAATTGTCTGAGACCGTTATATTCAGCGGCAAAAATATTCCAGACGTATACAGAGATATCGAGTCTGAGGTTAGAAGATATTGCCGTGCTTATCCGGTAGAATTCGGGCGGGCGAAAGGTTCCTATCTGTATGATCGGCTGGGCCGCCCCTATCTTGATTTCTTATCGGGCTGTGGATCGCTTAACTACGGGCATAATTGCGAGCCAATTCGCGAGTCGCTCATGGAATACATACTCAGCGACGGAGTTGCGATGAGTATGGATATGCACTCCGTAGCAAAGACAGGTTTTCTCACGGCGCTGCGAGATGCGATCCTTGTTCCCCGTCAACTGGATTTTCATGTTCAATTTACCGGGCCTACTGGAGCTAATGCTGTCGAAGCGGCGATAAAGCTCGCACGAAAATTCACCGGTCGAGCGAATGTGATCGCCTTTACCAACGGCTTCCACGGGTGTTCATTGGGTGCTTTGGGGTTGACCGGGAATTCATCGCATCGTGCATCGTCAAAGCCCCTTCTAACGCAAGTTACTCATCTACCCTACTGCGATTATTTTGGACCCACCGTTGACACTGCGGCTCAAATAGAAAAACTCCTATTGGATTCTTCCAGTGGGATCGATGCTCCGGCCGCATTTGTATTTGAGACAGTCCAAGGCGAAGGTGGTGCCAATGTGTGCTCACCGATCTGGGCTCAGAGAATGCAACGACTAGCCCATGAGATCGGCGCCCTCACGATTGTCGACGACATACAGGCTGGGTGCGGGCGAACCGGAAATTTCTTTTCCTTTGAAGATCTCGGTATTGTTCCTGATATCGTGATCATGGCGAAATCTATTTCGGGTTTTGGCCTCCCGATGTCTATCGCGTTCATTCGGCCCCAATATGACATTTGGAATCCAGGCGAGCACAACGGAACATTCCGCGGTAACAACCACGCTTTTATAACCGCCGCCGCTGCGCTTAAGCGATATTGGTCTAATGATCGCTTTGCAAAGGAGGTCAAGGAAAAAGCCACGCTGGCAAGAGGGGTCGTTGAAACCGTAGCGGAGCAGTATGGGCTGTCCGTGAAGGGAAAAGGCCTTTTGCTTGGTCTTGATTTTTCAAACACTCAAGATTGTGCAGCGGTCAAAGAGGCGTGCTTCCAAGACGGTTTGATCATCGAAACCTGCGGACCAAAAGACGAAGTTCTTAAAATTCTGCCGCCGCTCACGATTAGCAGATCCGAGTTTGATGACGGTTTGCAGATTGTTCGGAGCGCATTGAATAAGGTGCATTCCTCATCTAGGCGACTGGCAACGGGGGCAACTGCAGCATGAACAGTCGAGATACAATACACTCGTGGTCGACCAGCGGCCGACTTCCCGTCGCTACGGTAATAGTCGGTTACGGACATGCTGGCCGCGACCTTCACGAGCAATGCATCCAAAAACTATGGGCTTCACGACCGGGGTCGCTGTCGACCACTGTTGACATTCTCGCGGTCGATCTATCAAGCGATCGCAGAAATCTCGCAGAGAAAGACGGACATCGGGCAACTGATGTGTTGCCTCCGGTAAATCTGCAGCATCCAACCGTTTGTCATATCTGCATTCCCCCAAAAGATAGAGCCGCTGCTGTAAGGGCCGTACTCGACAGAGGCTATCGCTCCATCTTGGTGGAAAAGCCGGCTGCGCTTTCGGAGCACGAATACCATCAGCTGCTCTCGTTGGAAGAGCAGTTTGGCGCACGAATTCTGGTTGTTTCAAATTGGCCTTGCAGCGCCCTGACCGCTTGCATCAGAGCCTTCCTTCGAAGCAAGGAGCTCGGAGACGCGATCTCAGCTGTGTTGGTGCAAACAAAATCTAGGATAGCCCGTAGTCAAAAAAACGTTGATGAACATATTGCTGAGGTGGAGTTACCCCATCAGCTTGCATTGGCACTGCATTTATTAGGCGATGGGCATGTCGAGGAATGTAGAATAGCGGATATGATCTTGCCAAACGGCTCAAGGATAGCATCAATGGGCTCTGCTCGTGTGGTGCTTCGCCACTCTGGTAACGTGCACTCCACGGTGTTTTCTAGCCTCGCGCATCCAGTTCGCCAACGCAGCATCTCAATAGAAATGAGCACCGGGGTCACAATCGAAGGGTGGTTCCCGGCCAGTGCGGACGACAACATATCTAGTCTGCAGTTGCGGAAAGGCAGCGAGCTGTTGTTTGCCACTTCAATGTTTGATGATCCGCTGACGCGTTCTATCGAGCTTGCATACAATCATTTCCACCCCGAGTTAGGGCCGAGCGACGAAAGTCTCGTACGCGCCATGTCGCTGCCGGCGCATAAGAAAATAGCGAGTGTCATTGAGTTCGCAATGACCCGAAAAAGCGTCGAGCAGATTGGTTCGTTCGAATATCTTGATAGCAATGTTTCAAACGGGGGGCCGCATGCTAGTGCCATTCTATAGCAATACGCAGGAGATGCGGAGTCTTACTCCCGATCTCAGACGTGAGTTCGCACTTCTGGTTGAGCAGGACACTCTTGTCAATGGTCCTATGGTCAAGCGCTTTGAGAAAGAACTGTCAGATTATACCGGAGCAAAATATGTAATTGCGACGTCCAATGCTTCGGACGCCCTAGAGCTGGTTCTTCGCTCGCTTGGCATCGGACCGGGCGATGAAGTTATTGTTCCGTGCTATTCCTTTTTTTCTTCCGTGTCCTGCATTCGAAAAGTTGGCGCGACTCCAGTGTTCGTCGATATCGATGCCCCAACTTACGCCTTGAACCTGCTTGCTGTCGAGGCGGCAATTACGCGGGACACGAAAGCAATCATGGTCGTCCATCTTTTCTGTCAGATGGCCGACATGCAGGCGTTGAATGAGGTTGCCACGCGACATCAAGTTCTCATTGTTGAAGATAGTGCCGAAGCAATCGGGATGACTCAGAATGGCGTGCACGCAGGCAGGTTTGGATCAGCTGGCGTACTGTCGTTCTTCCCGACAAAAACATTGGGCGCATTAGGAGACGCTGGAGCGATTATCACGGACGATCCTAAACTGGCGGTCGCGATGCGTCAGACGGGAGATCTCGGGCGGGACGGGTCAGGCCTTGCTGTTAGACGCGGCATTTGCAGCCGTATGGACGACTGGCATGCGATCGTACTTTCTCACAGGTTACGGACACTCCAAGCTAATATCGAGCGTCGCCAAGAAGTGGCGGCACGTTACTCTCGACTACTCGGGCAAGTGCCCGACGTTCAGTTGCCTCGTCTTACCGCATACGTGAAGAGCGGTGAGGAAGTTTTCTACGTCTATTTGATCGAGGTTGAACAAAGGGATGAACTGGCAAAGTTTCTACTTGCGCAGGGGATCGTCACAGAAACCTATTATCCCATGCCTCTTCATTTGCAGCCTGCCATGTCGGACTTGGGGTATCGCGTCGGCTGCTTTCCTGTCGCAGAAACCGCTGCATCCAAGGCACTCGCACTTCCTATCCATCCCGAGATTCAAAAGGCTCAGATTGAATATACGGTTGAAGCCATTGCCACGTTCTACTCATCCAGATGAACGTTTCCTTCTTCAATTACGCAAGAACGGCCGCTCTGCTGCCCAACGCCTTGCCCGATCTTCTGCTCATTCACTGCGAGAAAGGTGAGTTCATTTTGAAATCATCAGTCGACTTCTTTGAGAGGCAGGTGGCATCGTTTGCTGGGTCTGAGGATCTTAAAACGGTGGCCGTTGGTTCTGCGTCTGCGGGCATGCAAATAGCCCTCGAGGCCTTAGGCATTGGCCCAGGGGATGAGGTTATTACCCCCGCATATTCATACTCATCCACAGCAAATGCGATCGTAGCGGCCGGCGCGACACCGATCTTTGTCGATATCCAGGCGAACGATTGGTCAATTGACGTTGATGCAGTTGTGGCAGCGCAATCGATACGCACCAAGGCCGTCATCGCAGTGCATCTTTATAGTGGTGTTTGCGACATTCCTCTGCTGCGATCGAGATTGCCGGACCATATCCATATTCTTGAAGATAGCGCGAGCAGTTTTGGTGGAAAGCTTCGAGGTCACCCGTTGGGAACTCTCGGTGACATTGGCGTGTACTCGTTTTATCCGGCGAAGCCGCTTGGCGGCTTGGGCGATGGCGGGATGATTGTCACAGACCGAGAAGAGGTTGCCAGTCTCTGCCGGATGCGCAGGAATCATGGGCAGGATGGAAAGACGCGTTTTGTTCACCACGTAAGCGGCCACAATAGCCGTATGGACGAAGTGAATGCTGCCTACCTCGCGATACAGATGGGATTTCTTGTGGAGAGGATCGAGCGCCGTCGGGCGATCGCAAAACGATACGACGCGGCTTTCACCGTCGCCGGAGTTGGCCTTCAGCATTGCAATGAACCAGAGCGAGTCCCGTATCGATATGTCGTTCGGCATCCAGATGCCAGTTGTTTGCGGCAGTTTCTTTTCGATCTCAAAATAGAAACCCAAACAGGGTTCCAGGCACCCCTGCCCCACCAGCCGGCTTTCGCGCATTTCGTGGAGAAAGGAGCGTCGTTGCCTGTGGCCCTTCAGATGAGCCAGCAGGCTGTCTGTTTGCCACTGTATCCGGAGCTGACGGATGCCGAGGTAAACCATGTGATCAACGGTGTGCTTGAGTTCGGAAACGCCTGCAGATGAAGTCACCCTACTCCATGTCGGGAATTGCCGATGAAGCTGCGTCGTCGATCGCAGTACAGATTGCCACTCACAAAGCCATTGGCCTCTCGCACATTGAACTCAGGTCCGTCGACGGCTCCCCGATTGACGCATTGGGAAAATCTGAGGTCAGTGCCCTGATAGCCCGCATTAAACAGGCGGATTTCGTCGTTGACTGCCTCGACTCGAGAATCGGTAACTGGTCGAGAACAGTTGAGTATCCACTCGATGATGAACTAGCCGAAATCGACCGACTTGCTAATATTTGTCATGCATTGGGCTGCAAGTCAGTGCGGATCATGTCGTATTCGCGTGGCACTTTTTCGGCGCATGATTGGCAGGAGCGCGCTATCGAGCGGTTGTTCGTTTTTGTAAATCGCGCCAAGGAGCACGGGATCATGCTTCTTCACGAAAATTGTGATGGTTTTGCCGGTAGATCGCCATCCGATACTCTTCGGATGCTTCGGCTCGTCGATAGCACCAATCTGCGTTTGCTATTTGATACGGGTAACGGGCTCGCCTACGGATATGATGCCCTCGCGTTCTTACGGCCCATCGTCGACTTCGTCGATCACGTCCACATTAAGGATGGTATGAAGTCTGGAGGCGAAGTCACTTATTGTCGCGCTGGCTGTGGACATGCCGGCGTCGCGGCATGTTTGGCGCTACTTTTCTCAAGCGGATACAGAGGAGTTTTCTCTATCGAACCCCATCTAGCAGTGCTCCCGCACGCCGGTAGAGCAGACCCAGAGAACGATCGACGCATAGGCCTTTATACGGAATGTGCCGTAAGCGCTGGCGACCTAGTTCGGGATGTCTGGCATGGCATCACGCAGCATGTTTAGTCAGCATCATAAAGATTTGCTGAGCGAACTCATCTCGGTGGATACGGTCACGCCGATGGAGTCAGGCAGATGCTGCGATCTTCCTCGAGCTCTGGATTTGTACGCTGCGGCAGCTCAGAGAATTGGGTTCACAACGCTGTATCGGCATGTGCCAACACTGGACTGTGAAGCCCCCGTTTCGGTGAAGCGTAGAGCGGAAGAAATGGGGCCAGAGTTCTTCGCCCACCAGGCCTCGATTGTGTTGGGATCACAGGACATCCATGGCTGCGCGGACGTAATGTTCAATTTTCATATGGATACGGTCGGCCCTTTTTTCCCCGCGAGAAACCTCCGAGGCGGTATCCATGGGCGGGGTGCTGCAGACAACAAGGGGCCTGGCGTAGCAATCCTGGAAGGAATCGAACGCTGGGCAGCCAACCACCCACCAGAGAAACGTCGCCCTCGCCTGCTTATCCAATGTGTTGCCGGCGAAGAGGGAGGCGCCATGGGCGTCTATGGCACCAAGCAACTGATGGAGTTGGGCTATCACGGCTCGCTGAACATTTTCGCTATTCCATCTGGCGGCGCGTATTTTGACTCCTCGACATGTTCGATGACCCTGGAATTATCTGTCGACGGAAAAGGAGCCACCGACGACGCACCCCACCGAGGGGACAATGCGAGTCTGATTCTCTCTTACTTATGCGCAGAACTGGCGAGACAAATGGGGCCGATTTGCTCTCGGACTGATGTGCGCATGACACTCGCCGGTGTTGCTACAGGTGACATGCATAACCGGGTGTACGGAACCGGCAGAGCGCAGTTCAACTTCTCGTATCGCACGACACGATCAGGCGAGCTTGTGAAGTCCGCAGTAACTAGCGCGATTGAAACCGCGGGTTTCCGCTTCGTAGATATTTTCGGCGGCATTGATGTCTTCACTCGTACGGCAATGCGACTTGATCAGATTCTCACCGTTCGCTGGCTCAAGAGCGGATTGCCAGTCCTCACCAATCGTAACGCAGACTGGGAAAGAAAACTCGCTGACGCAGGAATAAAACGTCACGCCGACGATGCCGAGACTTTCACGTGCGATGCAATGTGGGGTCAAGGGCGAGGATATTCAATTATGTGGGGACCCGGTTCGCTGGCAACGAACGGGGCACACACCTCATCCGAACATATTGACTTCGCCGATCTCGACCAGTTCGCGGATCAAGTTGCAGCGCTCTTGTTTATTGCATCATACGAAGTGACTGGGGCTGCAGCATGTCAAACGTGATTAGAATCGATGCCGAGTCTCTCAGAAGGCTAACTGAAGTGACCTTCCTGAGATATGGGTTCTCGTCTGAGCAAGCCGCCGCCGCCGCCGACGTATTACTTTATGCTGACCTTCACGGCTTGGATTCGCATGGGGTCTGTAATCTTCTCCCGATCTACGTGAAAGCGT
The DNA here is from genome assembly GCF_000419765.1 of Rhizobium mongolense USDA 1844. GTDB lineage: Bacteria > Pseudomonadota > Alphaproteobacteria > Rhizobiales > Rhizobiaceae > Rhizobium > Rhizobium mongolense. Next base: position 8,199 of record NZ_ATTQ01000056.1, read on the forward strand.
TAAGTGATAGATCCATTCTTCCATCATCCACGCTCCGAAGGGTGAGGAAGAAAGGCGCAATTTCGACGTTCGATGCGTCAGGCATGCTTGGACTTCTCGCAGCCAAAGGCGCGATGGAAGCGGCCATCGAACTTGCTGCCGAACATAGCGTCGGGGCCGTGACAGTTATGAACAGTAGTCATTTCGGGGCAGCCGGATACTTCGCGCGCATGGCAGCCCAATCGGGAATGATCGGGTTGGCACTGACGAACTTGGGAAATCGTCCTGTCGGGTACGCACAGGGTTCACGCCGAGCAATCATCGGCACCAATCCTTTGGGATTTGCGTCACCCGCTGGGGACTTGCCATCTTTCGTACTTGATATGAGCACGACGGTAGTCGCCAGCGGAAAAATCAAACTCGCAAAGGACCTCGGAGAAGAGGTTCCAGTGGGTTGGATGGTCAATCAGAGCGGTCAACCCGTGACTGATCCCCACTCATATTTGGAAGGTTCTGGATTCCTGGTTGCGTTGGGTGGATGGCAACGATCTACGGGTGGCCACAAGGGGCTTGGACTCTCGCTTTTGGTGGAAGTGCTCTCTGGTGTACTCTCGGGGGCGAGTGTCTCCTTGGGGTTCGAGGATGAGCAAAACAGCATTGGACACTTCCTGTTTGCGCTCGATGTGAGTGCATTTCTCGAGGGCTCCATATTTGCCGAGCGAATGGAGAGGTTTCTCTCCTCCTTATTGGGAGAACCTGTCTTTGAGGGGCATGAGGCACTCACCTATCCAGGACATTCCGACGCGAAAATTGCACTCGAACGAGGCGTCCACGGTATTCCCCTTCCGGCTCCGACGGTCGCCGCGCTCAATTGGCATGCGTCAACGTTAGGAGCTGTTTCTCTAGCGGAGATCGGACAATGATCCGTGTTGGCATTGCAGGCCTAGGAGTGATTTCTCACTACTACCTCGCTGCATTAACTAGATCGAACTCTCTGAGACTAACTGCTGTCTGCGATAGTTCGGAAGCCAAGCTGGACGGGTTTGGTCGGCGGCATGAGGTCGAACAGTTCGCGGACTACACAGCCTTGATGCGAGCAGAATGCGTTGACGCCGTCATAGTGACTCTTCCGAACAATCTTCATTTCGATGCATGCAAGCTCGCCCTCGCTGCGAGCAAGCACGTTTGCTGCGAAAAGCCGCTAGTGATGGGCGAGCTTGAATCCAGACGGCTTATCTCCCTGGCTGTGCGACACCGCCGAATCCTCTTCACTGCTTTTCATCGTCGATACAACCGACACGTCAAAGATGTCGGGAGCCTTCGGACAACCGACAATGGAGGCATCGCAGCCGTTTCGATCTACTACAAGGAGGATATTCGGCAGCACGCAGGAAATGACAGTTGGTACCTTGACCCCGCTGCGTGCGGAGGTGGCTGCATTGCTGACAACGGCCCGAACGCTTTCGATCTAGCGATGCATATCGTAGGCGACATCGATCTCTTCGCAGCCTCCGCCGAGTTCGATGATTGCGGTATTGATATAGCCGCCACAATTGAATTGCGCAGCAAAACTGGACTGCCGGTTCATATTTATTTGGATTGGGCTTATCCCAACGGGGAAGACAAGCGAATTGTGCTGTCAAACTCAGATGGAACGTCACGAGAAGTAGATCTTCTCAACGGGTTCCCAAAGTTCAAATCCTCTCTCTATCACGAATACGTAGGTATCCTAGAACATTTTGCTCATCATGTCGCCAACAGAAGTACGGTGAACTACAGCTCTGCCGCATGCGTTCGGTTGGTTAGCAAAACGTATCAGCAATTATCTGCTTCCGGGATAAGGAACTGAAGCAGAAATGAGTAGGTTGGATCATGCGAGGCACATCAATGAGTCAGGATCTATTGGACGGTCTGTCGAATGCGACAAAATCAATTCCGTGCCGTTACTACTATGACGACCTTGGGTCGCGTCTGTTTGAGGAGCAATGCAAGCAACCAGAATACTACCTGTATCGTACCGAGAAAGAGATTCTCGAAAGGCAATCTGAGCAAATACTGAAAGCATGTCGTGTTGAGACTTTCGTCGATCTCGGATGTGGGAATTGCAAGAAAACCGAAATGTTTTTGCGTACCTCGATCTCCACGATGCGGTACCCGCTGCTCAATATGATTGACATAAATGGCCTCATTGTAGAAGAAGCAAGCCAACGGCTGAGTCAGAGGTTGCCGACTTTGAACACGGTGAAGCTTGTTGGTGACTATGCGGCAACCATTCCTATGCATGCTCATCGCGTGGAGCCCAGCCTTTTTTTCTTCCTCGGCAGCAACATCGGCAACATGACCGACGATGAAATTCTTCGGTTCATGAACATGTGCCGAACCGGGATGCGTGATGGCGACTACATCTTGATCGGGCATGATCTCGATAAGGACCCCGCATTACTGACTGCAGCATATAACGACAAGAACGGGGTGGCTGCGAAGACAAACCTGAACGTGCTGTCGAACCTTAATAATCAATACGCTGGAAACATCGATATCTCCGCTTTTCGCCACGAAGCTGCCTACTATCCCGAGGGGTTCACGATGAAGTCCCATCTCGTGGCCTTAAGAGACACGACGTTCACATTACCAAAACTCAAGCTCACGGTTTCGGTGAAGGCCGGAGAGCGTATTCTGACCGAAATCGAGAGGAAGTTCCCGATGGGGTACCTTGAGCAACTTTTGGAACTTCCAAAATTCAAGTTGGTTGAAGAATTTCACGATGACAACGCGTGGTTTGCCGTGAGCCTTTTTCGTAATGTTTGCCGTAACGACAGAACGGTCAGCGGCGCGTCCGGGCTCGATGGCTAGTATCGGCCGGATAGCGCAAGCTGAGTGGTTGCGCACTGTCCTGTCGCCACTGCGAGTTGGCAGCTTCCGACTGTATGTGTGTGCGAACTTCTTTCAACTTGTGAGCAGTTGGTCGCAACGGTTCGCATTGCTCTGGATTGTTTGGGAATCATCGCACTCAATGGGTATGCTTTCTTTCGTTCCAATTGGAGAAATGGCCCCTACCATTTGGTTGGGCTACATAGCCGGAATCGTGGCCGACAAGACGAACCGGTTTCACATCGTCATTGGCGTCCAGCGATGTCTTGCCGTTGTCGCATTTTTGCTATCAACCGTTGCTGCATCCGCTATGGGACCGACCCCGGCGATTATCCTGTGGTGCCTAAACGGGACCCTTATAGCATTTCTGACGCCGGCCGCATTCTCGCTTACGCCAATGATGGTAGGCAGAGAGTTGCTACCGAAGGCGATTGCCATCAACAGCGTGTCTTACTCCATTGCGGTCTTTATTGCGCCAGTATCAGTATATATTCTGATAGAAGCTATCGGTCCATGGATAATATTTTTACTCAACGGGATCGTGCTGCTCATTTACACTGCGGTAATCTCAAAAATATCACAGAATTTCCAATCCGCCGTGGGTGTCAAGAGAGGCAGTGTCGGAGGCCAGCGACGTGCTTGGTCCCCTCAAGTGACTGCGCCCATCGTTGGGACGCTCGCGTCGCTTGCAATCGTTTGCATGCTCTTCAGACCCATAGGTGAGTTGCTTCCCGGTATCGTCGCATCTCTTCATGGAAAGGCCGATCTTGCGCTCATCGCCACATTGACCTCTGCCTTTACCTTCGGCGGTCTCTTCTCCAGCCTCATACTTCTCGGGTGGATTTCGCCCTCCAACGCAAGTCGGATCAACGGTCCCGCCGCTCTTGGTCTCAGTGTGTCTGCCATCGCGATGATCTGGACGGAGTCGAATGCCATCCTGACACTCATAATGTTCGCCTTTGGGCTGACACTAGCGATGAACGCAACACTTGCGCTCGTTTTGGTGCAGCTTGAGGCGGATGAACAATCGCGGGGTAAATTGGTTAGCATCTACTTCTATGTCTATAGCGGTGGCACAGCATTGGGCTCTGTCCTTTATGGGATTGGCGAAGCCTTCCCGCGTTCTATCATCGTCTTTGCGTCAATCGTATTCACAGTGTTTAGTGCGTGCCGATTTGTCGGCGAGCGCAGGAGGAAACTATGGGGGAATCGACTATGAGCGTTTCCAAACATCTTGTCGTTTTTGGCGCTGCCGAATGGCTTCTCGCCTCTGAAAAAAGAAGTTTAGCTCGCTTTACAGTGGTGGACAGAGCCTACTGTTACGACAACTATGCAACTAACAGGCCAGAGCGCCTTCTTTTGATGGAATATGCGGACCCGTCACTTCCGGACATGATTGCTGCAATCCACCGCGAAGATCCCTTCCATGGCGCACTCCTGATGTCCGATGACGCACTTATCGTTGGCGCCACGATTGCAGCAGCCTTGGGATTGGAGTGCGCAAGTGCGGAGGCAACCGCGCAGCTAAAGGACAAATCCTTGATGAGGACTGCCCTCCAATCCGAGAAGTCCGATGCCGTAGAATTCGAACGCGTGCATTCACTTGACGGCATTGCCGCATTTGCTGACAGAGTAGAATATCCGATTATAGTTAAGCCGACAAACTCGGTTGGAAGTTATTTGGTGAAGAAGATAGAGAATCTTCACGACGCGAAGCGCTATTGGGACGAACATTGGCAGGGTAAAGGGCAAGCAATTCTGGCAGAGAAGTTCATAGAGGGTACGCATTTTGGAATTCTTACGTTTTCATTTGCCGGCAGACTTCTAATCATTGGAATCGTCCGAATATTCCACGATCCGGCGATAGGTCATGGTAGTTGGGTTTCAATTGGGCAGTATGTGCCTGGCGAAGTAACGCAAGCGCAAAGAAGCGCAATCGCTGCGACCCTCAGTCGTGCATTATCGACGCTTGGGATCGAAGACGGGCCATGCTGGACGGAAATACGCATCAACGGCGAGTCAATCAAAATAGTCGAATCTCAGAACCGTCTGCCGGGTGGATTTATTCCTCAGCTCATTCGTCACTCGACAGGCATCGACGTCTACAACCTCTTGATCGAATGGGGTGTGCGAGAGCGTGGGTCTGTAGACGAAAAAGTCGTAAGGGCGGCCGAAGCGTTGGAGAGCATGCACAGTACTGGCAGCGGAGCGGCGATTCGGTTCTACACGCCGCAGCCTGGGCGCGTGATGAGGGTCACGTTTCCCGAACCCCGCCCGGACGCGATCCTGCGGTCTGAAATCTATATACAAACGCCCGGAGTCGCCCCTGTGGTCACGCGGGACATCGACAGGATCGGCTATGCGCTCGCGATCTCTGACATTGGGAAGGACGCGTATGAGGCCGCAAGCAATTTTGTTGAGTCCACCAAGTTCGAATACGAAGCGATGGTCTGACGCTATGAGCATGCACCAACTGTTCCGCGCGCTGTTCACGCGGCCGAGGCCATAAGGATCTGGCGGGGCTGCCAATTCCACGGCAGCAGTTCATGAAGCCGGTTCTGCGGCGTATCGGCGATGTGGGCGAGGACGTCGGCCAGCCAGGCCTGCGGGATCGACGTCGTTGAGCTTCGGCGTCATGATCAGCGTCGCCATGGCCGCCGCCCGGGCAGCGCCGTGTTCGGATCCGGCGAACAGCCAGGATTTGCGGCCGAGAGCGAAGACCGATTCATTATGAGCACTGTTGCATGGATCAGACTTTGGACGAGGCAACCCTATCCACTGCATTTTTCATGCAACGCGCTCGAACTTGGGCCGGCCAAGTTCTGTCATCCGGTTAAGAACACGGATGCCAATCTTCGCTTCGGTCTTCTGATTGTCAAAATGTCGCGCTTTGAGTTTGGGCCCGATCACAGCCTTCCATCGACCCATCTGGGTCTCAGCGCGACTGCGCTT
>NZ_ATTQ01000057.1 GCF_000419765.1 Rhizobium mongolense USDA 1844
GAGTCGCTCGAACGGGCGATGCCGTCGCTACAGGAACTTGGCCTTGCGCCGGGTGCATCACCTGCCCGAATCAGGTTCACCACTGATCTCGAAGAAGCGCTTGAAGGTAGCCAATTTGTTCAAGAGAGCGCGACTGAGGATGTAAATGCAAAGACCGGACTTATCGCGCAGATAGATGCCCTTACACCAGTGGATGCAGTCATCGCGTCGAGTTCGTCAGGTTTTCTCGCGACGGATTTGAGGCGAGAGGCGCGACATGGGGAGCGGATCATCATCGGCCATCCCTTCAATCCTCCCTATCTGGTCCCGCTGGTGGAAGTGGCCGGTGGAGATGTGGCCGCGCAAGCGATCGCCACAGCAACGCAATTTTATCAGAAGACCGGCTGCGAAGTGGTTGAACTGAAGCGCGAGATTGACGGCTACATCGGCAACAGGATTCAGTTTGCCGTGTTCCGCGAAATTCTCTACCTGCTTTCGCAAGGTGTAGCCGATCTTGAAGCAATTGATAGAGCGATCGTGGCCGGTCCGGCCATCCGCTGGGCGGTAATGGGCCCGTCGTCCGTCTTTTATCTCGGCGCTCGCGATCCTTCCCTTTATCAGGAATTCGTCGATCTACTCGCCCATGAGATGGAGAGCGGCTACACGGCACCAGCGACATTCACACCGGATAAGGCTCTTATGAATGCCTATGCCGACGAGGTCTGCCGTGGAATCGGCGCAAATGGTCAGGACGACCTGATCGCACTCCGTGACGAAGGCGTCGCCAAGATTAGAGTCCTTCTCGATCGCATTCGCCAGCGTCCGGGTGTTGGCGCTCAATGACTTGGGTTGTAACCTGGACCGGAACAGTCGATCGCGATTGGATCGACGAGCTCGATCACGTCAATTTTCTGCAGTACCAGCGGGTAGCGGATCTTGCCTCCCTCGACATCTGGAAGAATGCGAGAGGCAAACAGGCCGGCAGCCTCGAATTTGTCATGACGGAAACCCACGTCCGCTATGTTCGAGAGTTGCGCCTGGGAATGCCGGTCGAGGTCAATTCCGCCTTGCTGGCCTTTGACAACAAGCGATTTCAGCTCTTTCACCATATCAAAAGCGACGGTGAGCTGATGTGCAGCGTGGAGACACTCAATCTGTGTTTCGACCCGGAGATCCGAAAAGTGGCGACTTTCACGGAAGCCATCGTTCAGTACTTCGAGTCGTGGGGTTCGCCGCCGCCGGATGCCACCTACACACTGAGCATAGCGCGTAAGCAGAGCTAATGGGCTGGATAGCTAGCGAAGCCAGTCCGTCGCCTAGATGAATTGGCATGGCCATTTGTTAATGGAGGAGCAGGTGACCTGCATCGATCTCAACAGTGACTTGGGCGAAAGTTTCGGTCCCTGGCCGATGGGAGACGATGTGTCGATGCTGCCGATTGTAACCAGTGCCAATATCGCCTGCGGTTTTCATGCAGGAGATCCGGCAGGCATCCTGGCGGTCCTTCATGAAGCCGCGCGGCTTGGCGTCTCGGTTGGGGCGCATGTCGGCTATCGCGATCTCGTCGGCTTCGGCCGGCGCAACATGGATCCATCGAGCCAAGAACTGATCGGCGACACGATCTATCAGATCGGGGCGCTGCAGGGGCTTGCAAGGGCTGCCGGGACAACCGTGCGATATGTGAAACCGCATGGCGCGCTCTATAATGCAATAGCCCAAGACGCGCATCAGGCAGATGATGTCATCGCCGCCATCAAGGCGGTCGATCCCGCGCTTGCGCTGATGGCCCTTTCAGGCGCCCCAATCGTCCAACAGGCGCGGTCCGCAGGGCTGACGGTCGTCTGCCCAGCCTTCGCCGACCGGGCGTACAATGCTGACGGCAGCCTGGTCAGCCGCCGCCTGCCGGGTTCTGTCATTCATGATCCGGAACAAGTCGCAAGCCGAATGCTGCGTCTCGTCAAAGAGGGGCGCTTCACGGCCATAGACGGCACGGAAATCGAACTCGAGGCGCAATCGATTTGCGTCCACGGCGATACGCCAACGGGCGTTTCGATCGCTCGATCGGTCCGCGACGCGCTCGTCCAGGAGGGCGTCGAGCTGAAGAGCTTCACCCATGGCTGAGCGGCTTCGGTTTCTTCCCGCCGGCAGCGATGCGCTCCTCGTAGAACTTGATGACCTCGAGACAACACTGGCGCTGCTCGATGCCTTTCAGGATGATCGACCGGACGGTGTCGTCGAGCTCGTTCCGGCAGCTCGCACACTGCTGGTGCGTTTCGATGCAAACGTCACCAATCGGCTTGCTCTGGTTGACGCCATCGCATGCATCGATCTGTCCACAAAATCCAGCCGGCATGGAGAGACCTTCGAGATCCCCCTCACCTATGACGGGGAGGATCTGAACGATGTTGCAGAACTGCTTGGCTGGTCAGTCGAAGAACTGATCCGCCGCCACACCGAGGCGACCTATACCGTTGCCTTCACCGGCTTCGCACCTGGCTTTGCCTACATGACCTCGGATGATCCGGCCTTCGACGTGCCCCGGCGCAAGAGCCCGCGGGTGCGCATTCCCGCCGGCTCCGTCGCGCTCGGCGGCAAGTTCGGCGGCATCTATCCGACCGACAGCCCCGGCGGCTGGCAGCTTCTGGGTCGAACACCACTCAAGATGTGGGACACGAGCCGTTCGCGTGCAGCCCTGCTTGCGCCGGGTGATCGCGTCCGCTTCTGCGACATGGCTAAGGGAGCGAGTGTGACCGTTTCGGGAATGCCGGCTGCTTCGGAGGCGAGCACTCCAGCATCGAGCAAGGCCGAAGGACTCCTCGTCACCCGCGCCGACCGCCCTGCGCTCTTCCAGGATTTTGGCCGAGCCGGTCAGGCGGGCCAAGGCGTATCCGAGTCCGGAGCACTTGATCGCCGAAGCCTGATCGAGGCCAATCTCGGCGTCGGCAATCCGTGCGGCTCAGCAGTCATCGAGATTGCCTATGGCGGCTTCGCCATCAAGGCAGACCGGCCGGTGACCCTGGCGGTGATCGGGCCCCGCACGGACTGGTTCACGGATAAGGGGCTAACCACACTGCTTGCACAGGAATGGCAAGTTACCGCGGAATCGAGCCGAGTCGGTGTGCGCCTTGCCGGCGCGGAGCCTCTGGAAAGAACCGATTCATCGGAGCTGGCATCTGAAGGAACGCCACTCGGCGCCATCCAGATCCCCCATAGCGGTCAGCCGGTCCTGTTCCTGGCAGACCACCCGCTGACCGGGGGCTATCCGGTGATCGGCGTGGGCGCCGCTCATTATCTCGATCTAGCAGGCCAGATTCCGATCGGCGCGACGATCCGCTTCAATGCCTTTGCCCCCTTCGACCCGCTCCTCAGGGACACAGCCCCATGAAGAAACTCCTAATCGCCAACCGCGGCGAAATCGCCATCCGCATTGCCCGCGCCGCCCGCGACTATGGGATTGCCTCAGTTGCCATCTATTCCGACGCGGATGCCAACTCGCTCCATGTCGAACTCGCCGATGAAGCCTATGGCCTCGGCCCAGGCCGACCCGCTGATACTTATCTGAACATCGAAAAGATCCTCGATATCGCCCGCAAGTCAGGCGCCGATGCCGTGCATCCGGGCTATGGCTTCTTGTCCGAGCGCTCAGAGTTTGCACAAGCTGTGATCGATGCCGGTCTGATCTGGGTCGGACCAGCCCCTGATGTGATTACGGCGCTTGGAGACAAGGTCGAGGCACGCCGGATCGCGGCCAAGGTGGGCGCACCCCTCGTCAAAGGGTCGGACGGGCCACTCAACTCGGCTGCCGAGGCCATCGCTTTTGCAAAGCAGGTCGGGATGCCGCTTGCGATCAAGGCCGCCTTTGGCGGCGGCGGGCGCGGCATGAAGGTCGCGTGGAAGCTCGAGGAGGTCGGAGAACTGTTTGACTCCGCTGTGCGCGAGGCGAAAGAAGCGTTCGGCCGCGGCGAGTGCTATGCCGAGCAGTTCCTCGACAAACCGCGCCACATCGAAGCGCAGGTAATCGCCGACAGCCATGGCAACACCGTCGTTCTCGGCACGCGGGATTGCTCGCTGCAGCGGCGTAACCAGAAGCTTGTCGAGGAAGCGCCTGCTCCATTCATCACCGAGGATCAGCGCGCTTGTATTCATGATGCGGCGCGCGCGATCTGCGTCGAGGCCGGTTACACGGGTGCTGGCACAGTCGAGTTCCTGCTTTCCAACAACGGCGTCATCTCTTTCCTTGAGGTCAACACGCGCCTTCAGGTCGAGCATCCCGTGACCGAGGAGACAACTGGGGTCGATATCGTCATCGAGCAGTTGCGCATCGCAGATGGTCTGCCGCTTTCTGTGATCAAGACCCCCGTGCCACGCGGACATGCCTTTGAGTTCCGGATCAATGCTGAAGATCCAGGTCGTGGGTTCCTCCCGACGCCGGGACTGGTCAAGCGCTTTCGGGCGCCGGCCGGTCCCGGAGTTCGGCTGGATGCCGGCGTGGAAACAGGTTCGGAGATCCCCGGCCTCTACGATTCCATGATGGCCAAGCTGATCGTCACCGGCGCAAGACGGGAAGAGGCACTGATCCGTGCTCGCCGCGCGCTGGCCGAGTTCCAGATCGAAGGCGTCGCTTCGGTACTGCCTTTCCATCGAGCGGTGCTTCAGGAACGGGACTTCACCGGCGAAGACGGCTTCAAGGTTTACACGAACTGGATCGAGACTGCCTTCCGCGGCATCGAGCCGGCACCACGTGTCGATCCCGTAGAGGGTGGGTTCATTCGCAGCTTCATCGAGATCGATGGAAAGCGTCATGCCATCGGTCTGCCGGGAGCCCTCTTCACCGGAATGGCCGCCCCGCAGTCGAAATCTGGAGCCGCTAGCCCTGCCAATCCAAATGGGGTCAGCGCGCCGATCCCCGGCACACTACAGAAATGGCTGGTCGAGGATGGCGCCGAGGTCGCAGATGGCGAAGCGGTGGCGCTGATTGAGGCCATGAAGATGGAGACGCGTGTGCATGCTCCAAAGGCCGGCCGCATCAAGATCACTAGTGAGCCCGGAACGACGGTTTCACTCGGCGCCGAGTTGGCGACGATCGACTGACAAAGAAAGACAGCCGCCGCTTAGCGGCGAGACAGACAAGACGGAGAAAGTTGTGAAGCCAAGCCCGATCACTCAGGCGCCGACGGATGCTGCGGCACGCAAGTCAATCAAACCGGTTATCTGCTATCCCACAGACACGTTGCCTCGTCCTGATCTGTCAGCCTATCGAGCCCTTCGGGACAACCTGGAACTGGTCGAGACGGTGTTCATTCCGCCGCGCGATGCCGCCACCTGGGAAGTTCCGACCGGACACTTCTGCCGCGTGGTATGCCCCGAGGGTCCGCAAGTCGGCGACCTCAACCTGTTCAATCTGCATAATCTCAACGAGCGCTTCTACAGCGGCAAGACCCGGGCTCTCAACGGCACGCATGTGGGCCTCGGCGATCAGCTGTTCTCGAACTTCCCTTACATGCGCCCGATCGCCACCATCACCCACGACACGCTCGATTGGTACGGGTTCGACGAGTTCGGCGGCTCTGTTCATGATGTTATCGGCACGCGCTGCGATCCATACACGCACAATCTCCTTAGCCATGGCGGCCAGTATCACCACTGCTGCCACTCCAACCTGACGCGGGCTCTGGCAAAGAAAACAGGGCTTTCTCTGCAAGAGGCCGAACCGCATGTTCATGACGTCCTCAACCTCTTCATGTGCACGGGGTTCACCCGCGACACCGGACAGTACTTCATGAAGGCGAGCCCGGTCCGTCGCGGCGATTACCTCGAGTTCTTTGCCGAGATCGATCTGCTCGGCTGCATGTCAGCGTGCCCTGGTGGTGATTGCTCGTCTGAGCATTCCTCCGATACGGCGGCCTGCTTCCGCCTGGCTGTTGAGATCTACAAGCCTAAAGGATTGCCTCAAGGTTGGCAGGCACCGCCGGAAAACGGCTATGACCGAAGCCACGGCTTATAAAGGCAAGCGGCACGCCTTCGCGCTGCGGTCTGCGGCGCATTGATCGGCGATGGGCGTGCCTGACCTTCTTATTGCGTGCCTCTCTGAGGTTGTTGCGGCGCGTTCAGTTCGTCGAAAGGATAGTTGCAAATGCTGCGCCGCAGCATTCATTGACGAAAGCTAAGATACAGCTACCACACGGAGAGGAGGCCGGCGGTGACGAACAGCTGACGAATGGAGCATAGCACGCAAGTCAGTGTCGGCGCCATGAGCGGCGCCTTCGATTTGGGAAGCTGCTAAAGTTATCTATCACTTGCCATTCAACGACCTTCTCTTCCGCGCTCAGCAGGTCCATCGCGCGCATTTCGACCCCAATGCCATCCAGATGAGCCGCTGCTGTCGATCAAGACCGATGGCTGTGCGGAAAGATTGTGGCTATTGCAGTCAATCCGCCCATTATCCGACGGGCCTGAAGGCCTCGAAGCTGATGGAAGTCGAGCGGGTTATTGCGGAAGCGCGCAAGGCGAAAGAAGGCGGGGCGACGCGCTATTCTATGGGGGCCGCCTGGCGCAATCCCAAGGAACGCGACATGGATGCGCTGGTCGCCATGGTTCAAGGCGCTAAGGCGCTCGGAATGGAGACCTGCATGACGGCAGGCATGCTGACGCCGGAACAGTCCGGAAAGCTCGCCGACGCCGGCCTCGATTACTACAATCACAACATCGATACCTCCGAGCGCTATTACTCCGAGATCATCACCACCCGCACTTTCGAGGACCGGCTGGAAACGCTTGGGTATGTCCGTGACGCTGGCATCAAGGTTTGCGCCGGCGGCATTCTCGGCATGGGCGAGACGTTTGAAGACCGCATTTCGATGCTGGTGACGCTCGCCAATCTGCCGGCCCCGCCCGAAAGTGTGCCGATCAACATTCTGATCTCGATCCCCGGCTCCAAGCTCGGCGATGCTGAACCCGTCGACCCGATCGACTTCGTGCGCACCATTGCGCTTGCGCGCATCCTGATGCCGAGTTCGCATGTACGTCTCTCCGCCGGCCGCACCGACATGAGCGACGAGATGCAGGCGCTCTGTTTCTTTGCTGGAGCCAATTCCATCTTCGTTGGTGATACACTCCTGACGGTTGATAATCCCGGCGAGGATCACGATGCCGCTCTGTTCTGCAGGTTGGGGCTGAAGCCGATGCAGTCGGAGCCGACGCGTTGAGTTTGTCGGCACTTGCTCCCTATGAGGCGATGCTTGTCGGTCTCGAGCGGAAGTCGCGGCTTCGAACTCTTGCCCCGAGGCATGGCATAGATTTCACGTCGAACGACTATCTCGGACTTGCCGGTGCACCATGTCTGAAAGCAGCGATATCAGCTGCGATCGAGGAAGGCGTACCGGCCGGCGCCGGCGGGTCACGGCTGCTGCGTGGCAATCATGCCGAACACGAGGCGCTCGAAGCGGAGGCGGCGGCCTTCTTTCGTGTCGAAAAGGCGCTCTATTTTGGCAGCGGATTTGCAGCGAATGTCGCGCTGTTCTCGTCCCTGCCGCAGCGCGCCGACCTGATCGTCCATGATGCTTGATTCACGCCAGCGTCCAAGACGGCATAGCGGCGAGCAAGGCGCAGGCGGTTGGCGTGCAGCACAATGACTTCGACGCCTTCGATCAGGCGATCCGCAGGTGGCAACACGCGGGTGGCAAGGGCCGCCCTTGGATCGCCGTCGAGAGCCTTTACTCGATGGACGGAGATCGGGCGCCGGTCCTCGCCCTTGCGGACGTCGCCGACCGGCATGAAGGTTTCCTCGTCATCGATGAAGCGCATGCCACCGGCGTCTTCGGCCCCGGCGGTCCCGGCCTCGCCTCGGAACTGGAAAACCGCGGCAATGTACTGGTCCTGCATGAGACCGACAGTGAGACGGTCGTACGGATGGGCGGCGTGCAGCGCGATCGGGTTTTGCCTCAAGTTTATCGGCTTGCCACACCTGCTTCGCCACATTTCTCGGCCCGTCTCGACGGTATCGCGATTGACCCGGAGAACCTCGTGCCGCCGGTGACCGATCGCCCATTGATCATTGAAGGGGCCGGCGGGCTGCTTGTGCCGCTTTCCGATGATCTGGTTTTCGCCGATGTCTTTGCCCGTTGGCGGATTCCAGTGATCCTGTGCGCCAGGACCTCGCTCGGCACGATCAATCACACCTCCATGAAGGACGCGATCTCGAAATTGTCGCGGAATGCCTGACCGAGCGTTTCAGCAGTAAGTTCGGTCAAGCCGTCGCGCTGATGACCCGGACGTCGCAGCAGGCGCTTGAGCAAGCAGTGTTTGGGCAAGAGATGTCGATCGTTTCGTTCCGCACCAGGCCAATGCACGCATGTTCGACGCCGTCTGCTGCAATCTCAATATCGACCGCGAAAAGATAGTCAGGACCATATCGACGTTCGGCAACTCGTCCGCTGCGACCATTCCGCTGTCTCTTTCCATCGCAAATGAACAGAGGCGCTTTTCGCCCGACGAAAAGCTGTTGCTCACAGCTGCGGGGGCTGGGCTGTCCTGCTCTGCGCATGAATGAAAAACCTCACCAAATTGGGGGTAAGATCGGTGGAGAAATATGTAGGCGCAAAACTGCATGGTTTGCGGGTGACCGATGCCAAGCTCGACTATCATGGCTCGATCACAATCGACGCGGACTTTTGCCGCGAGGTCGGAATCAAGCCGCTGGAGTACGTCGAGATCTGGGAACAAGATGTCGGGCGTGCGGATCAGCACCTACGTATTCTATAGGGATGCGGGTTTTCGATGCTGCATCCTGAATGGGGCCGCAGCCCGCACCTGCCAGTCGGGCGATGAAGTCATCGTAGCCTCCAGCTTCTTTGGTGAGATCGAGGACATTATTGGACGCCAGCCGCGGGTCCTGGTGTTCGGCCCCGAAAACGAAATCATCGACCGGATAGCCTGTCAGCGATGGTCGGATTGCCGATCATGTCGTACCAGTGGTCGACGGGCACTTGGCTGGTGACGATGGTGGATCGCTTCTCGTAACGGTCCTCGATGATTTCCAGGAGATCGCGCCTCTGCTCGTCGTTGAGCTTTTCCGGGCCCCAGTCGTCGAGGATGAGCAGGTCGGTTCTGGCCAGCGCCTTGAGGACCTTCGGATACCGGCCGTCGCCGCGCGCCAACGCAAGGGTGGCGAACAGCCTCGGGAGGCGATGATAGGCGACGGAGAAGTCTTCGCGGTAGGCCTTGTGTCCGAGCGCGCGGGCAAGCCAGCTCTTGCCGACGCCGGCGGGGCCGATCAACAGCAGGCTGTGGCGCTGCCTGATCCAGTCGCAACCGGCGAGCTTCAGGAAGAGATTGCGATCGAGGACCGCGGGCGGCACGGAAGTCGGTATTCTCTATCTGGGCGTCGTGGCGCAGCTTCGCCGCGCGGGCTCGCCGTAAAGGCCGTGCATGATTGTAGGTTAATCGGCTTGTGGCCGACTACACGCGAACCCGTCCGTTCGTTTGTGGAGCGCATGCGCGCACTTGAAAGTAAGAAGACTGTCGCTTCGGTTTCCCTAATTCATGGCTTCCACGGGGTGACGTGGCCGACGTCGGCGCGAAGGTGCTCGTGATTGCCGACACTAATCAAGCGCAAGCGGATGCGCTCACAAGCCAACTCGGTGCAGAATTTTGGGCCCTGCGCGAGGAAGCCCGCACACCATACCTGACTGTTGACGAGGCGCTCGCACGAGTTCAGGCCAACACCGCAAAGGCTCCTGTCGTACTCGCCGCCGTTGCCGACAATGCAGGTGGTGGAGCAGCCTCCGACAACACCGCGATTCTGCAGCGAGTTTTGGACCTGGGCCTTCAAGACATTGCTCTGGGCTGCTTCTGGGATCCCGTTGCAGTCCAGATGTGCTTCGGCGCCGGCATCGGGGCTACTCTTACCCTACGCATCGGCGGCAAGGTGGGGCGGCATTCTGGGAAACCCGTCAATGTTGTCGCCACCGTTCGGGGGCTCTGCCCCGAGCACAAGCAACCAGGCCTCAGTGGCTCACAATCGCCTCTTGGTCCCAGTGCCTACGTCGAGTTCGAAGGGGTCCACATCATTGTCTCAACTATCCGCGAACAGGTGTTCTCCCCAGAGCTCTTCACCGATATCGGCTGTTCCATTTCCGGCAAGAGAGGCATTGTGGTGAAATCAGCTCAGCACTTCTATAACAACTTCGAACCGATTGCCGCGGAAATTCAATAGGTTGCAGCCTCGGGATCGGTCGCCCCAGACTTCGCGCAGATCGCCTATACGAAGTTGCAGCGAGCCGTCTGGCCGAGGTCAGACGCATAGTGCTTGACCAAGATGACACTTCCCCTTTTCGTTGATGCGGTCGTTCCAAGGTCCGAGGCGACACGTGGTGTTGGCAGAAGCGCTCGGCGTCAGCCACCCCTCGGCCCACGGGTCACGGCCTTCGCCTGATGGTTGCATGATCACTTCGGGGCGAAGATTCCTGGAATGATGCCGAGAGTGTTATTTTCCGGAATTGCGATTCTCACGCCCTTCCGTCCACCGGCATAGGGGGACGGCTCTCGATGCGTACTTTCAAATCCGCCAATGCGCCCGCAGCTATAAGGCCCTTCGGCGCCACGTCATCAGGCGCGAGAAAGACCGGGTCGACTACGGGTCGGCAGCATTGGAAATGTGCGGCAGCGTCCCTAATCTTTATCGATGGGGAGCAATAAGACTCCCTTCCGTCACCTCGGACAAGAACGATTTTGCCCCCTAGGGGATGTGGGAAGCCGTCAAAGATCGTGAAGGCTGTTAACCCATCCCGCAGTCCTTCTCCATCTAAAAATAGCCGATGCGACTCGTCGAAGCGGACCATCTGCGCCAGCCTGCAACCGAGCAAATCACAGATCGGCTTAAAGCGGATGGCGCCGGGAAGCTCAACAGCTCGAAAGATCGCCGTTTCCGGGTCCAACAGGTACGCGGTATTCTCTATGTCCTAACCTTTCTCCGCTTCTTGAAGCGGTTCATGCGCTGCCCACAGGCAACACGACCAAGCCGCGGCGTACGACATTCGGCGGGATCCGCAAAATGGATTGTTTGTATGGGACCCATCCACGCTGCGGATACACCACGTAACTGCGGTCAAAGGCGTCGGTTTGAGGGTGGGAGGAGATCCTTGTTACCAATTGTCGCCAAGGTTATCTCGCCCAGATTATCTAACGTCCGTTCTCTCGTAGGAGTCAGAGCGCCCTATGAAGCCCCAGCAGCACGTCGAGCTCGGCTACAAGGCCCCGGGTCGGCAAAATCGCTAATCGGCACCTCCTCATTCCTTCTTGATAGCGGCGATTAGAATGGAGTCCTGCGGCCATGCGCAGGACCGCGCCGGAGATGCCGCAGGCGATGTAGAGTTGGGACGATCACCTTGCCTGACTGACGTGCCAGTCGGGCGGCGCATGGCGTCTACGTCGGTACCGAGCTTGTCGGCGACGGCATGATACTTCCTTTCATTGTAAGGGGAGCCGAACGCCCGTGCGGTCGGACAGCATCGGCTAGCGGTGAGCTTCGACCCCTTCGCTCAGTGGGAAGCGTGTGCCCGGCACGACGGATATCTCGTGCCACGCAAGCCAGGAAAGGTCGTCAGCGCGCCCCGGAGCCTATGGATGTTTGACCTGAGCGGCCAGGAAAAGCTTGTTGCATATCCTGGTCATGCTATCAGCGACAATAGGAGTGCCCCGCTGCGACGGAAAGATGGCGTCTCCCGCCTTTTCGCCGCGCGCTGCAACAATCTCCTGTCGCTGCTTTTCGATATAATTGCACGTGTCCCAGATAAGATCCGCCGGCGCATACAAAATGCCGCCTTCCAGATGGTTTTTTCGCTTCTTTAGCTTGATAAGCCATTGGTCCTTCTCGATCATCTCGGTCTGCTGCTGTGGATCCCACGGAAGATCTCGGAGCCTGATCGAAAGGATTTCGCTTACTCGTGCACCCGTCCGCAAAGCCCAGTTCATGATGAGAACGTTTCGGATGCCGTGCTTCTCGACGTCAGTGAAGGCATAGATACGATCGATCTCCTCGATCCCAGGGTTGTGTCGTCGCCCGTACTTCGCACCCCGGTTTCAAGGAACGGCCACACCCAATGAAACCGCTTGTACCCCTTGGTCGTGACGATCATGACTTATTCGGAAGAAATCGGAAACACATAGCCGCGGCGCTGCTATTGCGATCTCGCAGTCGGGTAAAAGTCCCGACATCGTCGCGTTGGCTGACGCAGCAACGCGCGCCGGCGCCGCTTCGATTGCACTGACGAATACCCTGCCCTCGCCGCTTGCTGATGCCTGCAACCACTCTTTGGACATTCTGGCTGGGCCGGAAAATGCGGTAGCCGCCACCAAGTCCTATGTCAACTCCATCGTTGCAGGCCTTGCAGTGCTAATGACCTTGCCCCGTTGAAATAATCCATTTTGAAGTAAGCTCTGGCCCATTGAGAGGACCAGGGAATGAAGCGCAGCCGTTTCACAGACGAACAGATTATCGGCATTCTGAAGGAGCACGAGGCGGGCACGCCAGTCTCGGAGCTTTGCCGCAAGCACGGCGTCAGCGATGCCAGCATCTATAAGTGGAAAGCCAAATTCGGCGGCATGGAGGTGTCTGAAGCCAAGCGGCTGAAGACGCTGGAGGACGAGAATAGCAGGCTG
>NZ_ATTQ01000058.1 GCF_000419765.1 Rhizobium mongolense USDA 1844
TGCCGAGAGCCATCTTTTGAATGAGGTCTCGCAAACCTGTTTCGGCCCGACGAGGGGCCGAATCCAGCCAGTGACGGTAATAACTCGCGCGGCTGACGCCCGCGAGCCAACACATTCGGTCGATGTTGAATTCGCCTTGCGACAGGCCGGTTGTCATCTTTTCGATGACNTTGAAGATCCCGTTTCGCCAGGAGCGCTGCTCCGACGCTGATCTTCCTCGAAGTGCCGCAAGGCTTCGCGAAAAAAATCGAGATCGAGCTGCTGTTGCCCGACTTTCTGCTCCAATTCCCTGATCCGGCGCCTGGCCTTGGTCAGTGCCTTTTCCTGAGGCGCTGGCTGATCGACGGCGCTCTGCAGCTGCAAGTCCCCGTCAACTCCTGCTGTCGATCTGGCCGGCCGCCCGCGCCGACGTGACTTCAGATTACCATGAAGCCTCAGCTGATCACGCCACTCGTAAAGACGTTGGCGACTGATGCCAACCTCATCTGCCAACTTGCTGACGGTTTCACCCGCCTCCATGCGCTGGAGAAGCTCCAGTTTTTGGTCCTCATCAATAACTCTTTGCCGTCCGGCCATGCCCCAGTTTCCTCTCCTTGCGGGGAAACTGTCCGCGATTTTCCTTGTCTCAGTCTGGGGGTGCACTCCATCGCTGTCCGGGATTTAATGGAATCCTTGAATTACCGAAACCCGCACCTCAAATGTGGAAACATCACCATGCGACAGTGCTGCGCGGCATCCGCCAAACCCCTCGCGGATATTAATTGCAGAAATGCCCACGGAGCCCCAATCCGGACGTGCTCCGGCTAACCGTGTCATAAGGAGATCTTTGCGACAGGCACCCGCTTCTCCCCTCTGCATCGCTGGACGCGCAGCTAAGTGAGCTCGAAACTTGTATAATCCGATCATTTGGCATATACAAACATATACACAAGGAGAAACGACACATGGTTCACGCACATCATCCGGCTTCGAAGGAGGTTCGGCTATTTCGTAATAACCGCAGCCAGGCTGTTCGAATTCCGGCCGAATTCGAGCTCCCGGGCGAACGTGTTGTTATCAGCCGTGAGGGTGATCGGCTCGTCATCGAGCCGGTGCGCACGAGCACAGGATTGCTCAATCTACTTGCGAGCTGGTCTCCCCTCGATGAGGAGTTTCCGGATATCGAGGACGCTCCGGTAAAGCCGGAGGAAATTTTTTGACGCGCTATCTGCTCGATACGAACATCATCAGCGATCTCGTGCGCAATCCTGGTGGGCTAGCAACGAAGCATCTGCAGTGCGCCGGCGACGAGAACGTTTGCACCAGCATCATCGTCGCGGCCGAGTTGCGATACGGATGCGCAAAGAAGGGTTCGGCTAAGCTCCTGGAACGGGTAGAGGACATGTTGTCGGCAATTCCAGTCCTTGCACTGGAGGGTCCTGCGGACATCGTCTACGGCTCGATCCGTGCCACTCTCGAGCGCGAAGGGCGAACCATTGGCCACAACGACCTGCTGATCGCCGCGCATGCCTCCTCTCTCGGCACAACATTGGTGACTGCCAATGTTGGCGAGTTCAGCAGAATACCTGATCTGACAATTGAGAACTGGACGGAATGAAAGCGCCGGCAAACGGCTTCGGGGCCTGTCGCAAAGATCTCCTTATGCCACGTTAGCCAGAGCACCCCGGATATTCATGCTTTGTTAACTTTTTGCAGTCCGAAAATGCGCGCAAGAAGATCGTTCTGATCGTTGACGGCCCAGTCGCCTGAAAACCGAAACCTTTCCTCAGCCACAGCATCGCCTAGAATTCGGCGATGGTTCGACGCGCGGTGTTGAATGAATGGGAGCCTCCGATTTTCGGCGCCGTCCCTTGATATCATCTTTCGACTGGCGCTTCAGCTTTTCGACAATGGCAGTCAGAATCATCGGTACGCTCCACAACCTCTGGAGCGGGAATTCTTGTCCGATGGGCAACATTCCGGTGAATCCGAAAATTTGCGACAAGCCCCATTATGAAACCACTGTCGCAATTTATCTGCCAATTCAGGTGGAGGTGGTGAGCCAATGCCGGCCTCCTCGGCGCCGCGCCCCAGCCGGCTCAGTCAACTGGGATTTCGAGAGGGCAGAGGAAGCACCCTCTTTATTCCGAGGATGCTCCTCTTATTTCGGGGCGTGAGAAACGCGAAAACCGCCAAGGACTATGTATGTTTTCTTCGCGGCTTTGCCGCTGACTCTTCGAGAATAACAAAGGCGCCATTGCTGCTGGGTTGATGACAAAGTCGGGACCGAAGATGCATCCAGCCGCTTTTGCCGAACAAGAGCCGCAGTGTGCCGTCAGGTCCATGCCCGCTGCGTGATCATTGGCATCGCATGCCCGCACCGCTTTGCCTGTGCCGACCCTTCGACATTTGGGGGACAGTTCCTTTGGTCGCGTTCGGGGGCATGCGGCCCCGGGAAAAAAGGGATCGAGACGATGGCGCGGTCTGGTTGAAAACGGATCATACTGAGCGGCCAGTTATTCATGCGCACCTTAATTTAGTGGCTTCTCTGCTGCCTGCATTCTCGCCAAACAGGTGCTTCAGAAAGGTATATTTATATATATATTATCCATTTATATCAATTAGTTACTTGCTTTTCTTCTGAATGACGTTACCTAATCCGCATATCGATGGTGGCTGCCGGCTGTTTGAGATATCAACGCTGCGAAATCGGGGATACTGTCATGCTTCACCCGCTTCCAGAAGAAGTGCGCGCTATCGCGGGTCTAAACTTCCCACTTTATCCCTGCTCAAATGGAGCTTGGTCAATCAAGCCAACCGTCGGCGGCTCACGCGCGCGGGTTATGATTTGTTCCATCCCGAAAGCGGGCACGCACCTATATGCCCGCCTTCTTGCTCTGCTCGGGCTTGAACAGTCCGATGTTTTTTTCAATAGAGACTATCTCGGAGACTTCCGCTTTGTAGATGTCGAGAGAGCTCGCTTCACTCATTCGGAAAATATCCTATGGATACCGATCGAGATATCATCGCGCTTTGTGCAGCCCGGTCAGTTTGGGTATGGCCATCTGCCGTGTGACATCGGCATCCGCCGTTGTTTAGCAGATTTCAAAGTCATCTTCGTCTCGCGCGAGATGCGGGCGGCAATTGTGTCTCAGATGCGATATGTCGGTGACAGCGACTGGTGTCCGCCCGGGAGGACTGAGATCAAGTGGCGCAATGAGCCGAACGGGCAAGACAAAATGCTGAAGTACTTCGACGAGATCGCGCCCTTCATTTTCAACGACCGTTGTCACCCAATGGCGCCGTGGGCAGATGAGATTGATGTTCTTGGATTGACCTACGAACAGATCATAGGTGACCACGGGAGTGAAGTTCAGCTCGAAACCATCCGCAAAGTTGCAGAATTTTGCGAGATTCGAACACCGCAGCCCGAGCTAATCTTGGATCAACTAATCGGAAAGCAGACCTTCACCTTCTCCGGCGGGCGAACGTCCTGGGAAGCTTACTGGAATCCGGAGATTGAGGCGCGATTTATGACACTCGGCGGATCACGACTGAACGAGCGTTTCGGCTTTGGAGCATGAAGATTTCGACACCGTCGCACAGCGCAACGCAGGTGGTTTAGCGGGAGGTCCGCTGGCCGCATCGGATGAAATTCTGCAAAGGGTGCATGCGATGAATACCCGACCTACCGCCCGCGCAATCGGTTCCTTAAAGCCGGTATCTATCACCCATCTGGATCGTCTTGAGCCTGAGGCTATCCACATCTTGCGGGAGGATGTGGCAACGTTCAAGAAATCCAGTATGCTTTACTCCGTCGGTAAAGGTTCTTCGGTAATGCTGCATCTCGCGATGAAGGCGTTTTACCCATCGAACCCACTGTTTCCTTATCTTCACGTCGATACGTGATGAAGTCCCTGAACCCACTAACAGGGCCGGCGCCTTTTCCGCTTTCTGGCACTTTCTCGGTAAACCTTAACGATCGCCGGCCTTACGGCAATGAAGTTGTACGATCAGGAGGCCGTTGGCAGGCTCAATGCCCTGGGCACGCGCGTGGCTCAATCGGCGAGGCGATCAAGATAGCGGACGTGCCTGCTTGTGTGAGCAGCCGAGGATCGATGTTTCGAATCCACCTATCCGCGGATGTGCCTAAGAACTACCGGCAGGCTTATTTCTCGCCGGAAAAAGCTGCGCTTCTTTCGGCATTCGTCGGGCATCTTTTCGACGGCGGCCTCCTCATGGTCCAAACGGGCACCGGTTGCCTGTCTACGGCCATGTCGGAGCAGGACATCGATGACATGGCGGCTGTGGTCCGTAGCCCTGCGCAAGCTCAAGCCGTACCCGTAACCCGGCTTTTCGCAGCCCGATTCTGCGTGTCAATCGGCGAGGCCCAGGACATCCTGGCCGCGCGCACTCTTCTTCAATCGTTTTGGGAGAGTTGCGGAACAGGACCCTCGGGAGATGGTGTAACGGGCGGAGCCCAGCCAGCGAGATTTGAAAGGCTGGTAGTCGTCCCTCACAATGATGGTGTCGCGGAGTCAGGAATGGCCTGCTCCATAGCATCGCGGAGAGACGACCATGAAACAGTATGCCGGCATCGACATATCATTGGAATACTCAAGTGTGTGCTTGGTGGATGCGGCTGGCCGCATTGTGCGGGAAGCAAAGGTGCTGAGCGAGCCCGAAGCGCTGATCGCCTGGTTTGGCGAGCACGGCGTGGTGATGGAGCGGATCGGTCTGGAGGCCGGCCCGTTGTCGCAGTGGCTGCATGCCGGAATGACGAAGGCGGGTCTGGCGGTCGAACTGATCGAGACGCGCCACGTACGTGCGGCCTTCAAGACGATGCCGGTGAAGACCGACAAGAAGGATGCGCGGGGCATCGCACAGTTGATGCGGCTTGGCTGGTTCAGGCCGGTCCACTGCAAATCTCTTCCGGCCCAGGAGGTCCGCGCCCTGCTGACCGCCCGCAAGCTCATTCAGGGCAAGCTTTACGACATCGAGATGAGCATCCGGGGCACACTGCGCGGCTTCGGCCTCAAGGTAGGACCGACGACGCGGCGCACCTATGCGGCACGGATCCGCGACCTGATTGAGGGTCATCCGACCTTAGAGGCGATCGCCGCGTCGCTGTTGAAGGTGCGCGACGCGCTTGCGGACGAATTTGCAGGTTTTGAGCGCAAGCTACGTGCCATGGCCCGTCAGGACGATAACGCCCGTCGGCTCATGACGACGCCCGGCGTTGGCGTGCTGGTGGCGCTGACATTCGTGTCGGCCGTCGATGCGCCCGAGCGCTTCCGATCATCACGAGCGGTGGGGCCGCATTTCGGATTGACGCCGAAGAAGTATCAATCGGGCGAGACCGATTATAGTGGTCGCATCTCGAAGGTCGGCGATGTGGGCGTGCGAACCGCGCTCTACGAGGCGGCCAACGTCATTTTGACCCGGCCGGTCAAAGGCTCGGATCTCAAAAGCTGGGCGCTGGCGGTCGCCAGGCGTGCGGGACCCAGAAAGGCGCGTGTTGCGCTGGCCCGCAAGCTGGCGGTGGTGTTGCACCACATGCTCCGGGATGGGACCAACTTCATTCCCCACAGGGCGGCGCCAGTCATGGCCGCTTGAACAAGGAAGGACGAAACAAGATAGGCTTTCGGATGGGCACTGCCATCAGCCCTCCGGAGCAAGGTCCCTTCGCCGGGACGATGGATAGGTTAGGCCGGAGAACTGGACGCAGCAATTGGTGACTGCGCTATTAGAGAGAGATTGGCCAGCCGGTCCTCAGCAGACCCCATAGAGCAGCGACCCGGCGTCGACTGCGGACAGAAGCAAGCACTCGGCGAGGGATTAAGCTCATAAGGGATTGACTTGGGAAGGCCCGTTACAGAAGCCAGTTCTATCGGGCGTCTGGGCTATGCTCATCAACGCCATCGTTTACTGGAATACATTTTATCTCGGATCGGCTTTCGCCCAGCTCAGTCGCGAAGGCATCGCCACACCGCCGGACTTGATCAAACACATCACCCCGCTTGGGTGGCAGCATGTCAGCCTTACCGGCGATTACGCCTGGACCCCTGCAGACAACCTCGATCTCAGACCGCTACGGCCCGAAACATCCATCCTCGAAGCTCGACCAACATATGTTCTCAAAGTCGGACGGATCGGCCACTTTCGTTATCGTGACGCTCCCGTAGTCCTGCCCGGTATTAGGTCCCTTTGCGTTCTCAGCATTGCGCGCGTCGGGCACATCCTTCGAGCATACAAAATCACTCCTCCCGTCGTGCAGCGTGACGCCATTGCCGCAGCAGAGGCGGGATTTTCACGTCATCTCCGCAAAGTTGGAATACAAATAAAGATATACTCGAAAATATACCTTTAAATATTTGTTTTATATTGTTATTAATCAACAAGTTATCGGCAAACAGCGAATCTGGCACTAATATATACCAATTTATATTTTACTCTCCACTTGCTTCTATAGTGTTTTCAGTAGACGTGTCTTTATGAAGGAGGCGGGATCATGCTGAAATCGTCAACAAGCGAAGTGATGTCACAGGGAGTAGCGATCGAAGACGCGGTTGGAGAGTGTGGTTCGGGCGAGGGATCAAAGGCTACGCCCTACGTGCCAAAGAGCATCGGCACTGTCGAGGATCCCACGGCAGCGCTACGCACCTTGATCCAATCGAACGAGCTCGCCTTTCTGATGGGAGCTCATGATGGCCTTTCGGCCGCCATCGCGCGCCAGGCCGGGTTTGCCGGCCTTTGGGCGTCCGGCCTCTCGATTTCGGCCAGCCTCGGCTACCGCGATGCGAACGAGGCGAGTTGGACCGACGTCGTTGAGGTCGTCAGCCGCATGGCACATGCAAGTGGTCTGCCAATCCTTGTCGATGGCGATAGTGGTTTCGGTAACTTCAACAATGCACGGTTGCTCGCGACAAAGCTGCTCCAGCGCGGCGCGGCGGGCGTGTGCCTCGAGGACAAGGGTTTTCCGAAGATGAACTCCTTTGTCGGCGACCGGCATCCGCTGGCCGAAATCGGCGAGTTCTCCGGACGCCTCAGGGCGGTGAAGGACACAACCGGTGGTGATCTCGTTTTGGTCGCTCGGACCGAGGCGCTGATTGCCGGCCACGGCCTCGATGAGGCACTGGCACGCGCGGAGGCTTATGCCGCAGCTGGGGCGGACGCCATACTTATTCATTCGGGGAAAAGCGAGCCCGCGGAGATTCTTGCGTTCGCAGTTCAGTGGCAGAACAAGTTGCCGGTCGTGATCGTGCCCACGAAATACTACCGAACACCCGTTTCGGCGTATCGGGAGGCCGGCATCTCGACCGTCATCTGGGCCAACCACGCCATGCGCGCGGCCGTGGCCGGCATGCGAGAGGTTTGCAGCCGGATTATCACCGAGGAAAGCATCGCCGGCATCGAGCCGGAGCTTGCGACGCTCGACGAAGTATTCGGATTGCTGCGTTACGACGAACTCGCAGCGGCGGAAGAGCGATATCTACCGAAGCACGGCTGATTGTGCCGGCTGGCACGCCGGCGGAGGACTTTAACACGCAATTGCCAGGAGGCCCACATGCTTGCGCATAGGACGAGTCTGTTCAAATCATCCCGGACCGCTGCGGCGCGCGCCGCGGCAAAGGCAGCCTCCGATGATGGCAAAGAGATCATCGATCTGACTGCCGGCGAGATCTGGGCTGATCTGGCTCCGACAATTCGGGAGGGCGCGCTCGAAGCTATCCGGCAGGGAGAGAACCGCTACACAGATACGGTAGGCGTAATGGAATTGCGCGAAGCGCTAGCTAGGAAGGTTTCGACAGAGACCGGTCAGGTGTGGGCAGCCAACGAGATCGCGGTTACGACCGGCGCCAAACAGGCTCTCTTCAATGCTGCCATGGTGCTGCTCAATCCCGGCGACAAGGTCATCATCCCGGCGCCCTATTGGACGACATTTCCCGCTCAGGTGCGGATCGCCGGCGGTATACCTGTCCATGTAGACACTCGGTCCAATGGTTACGCACTTCGCATCGAGGACATCGAATCTGCACTCACCGCAAAGACCCGCGCGATCGTGATCAACACGCCGAACAATCCTACGGGCACCGTCTACGACGCCGAAATACTGCGTGGCATCGGGCAGCTTGCGATCCAGCATGACCTTTGGATCATCTTTGATGAATGCTACGGGGATTTCATCCATACCGACGGAGCCCATCATCCGATCGTATCGGTCCTTCCGGAAGTGCGGTCTCGGACACTGATCGTCAACGCTTTCAGCAAATCGCTTGCCCTGACGGGCTGGAGGATCGGTTATCTCGCGGGTCCGGATTACGTTATCAGTGCCGTGAAAGCGCTCCAGTCGCACACGACATCAAATCCTAATGTGATCGCCCAGCACGCTGCGCTTTTCCATCTGCAGAACACCGACGGCAGCTATGAGCGCCAGCTCCGGTCGCAGCTGTTTGCTGCCAGACAGGTCGGATTTAGCGTCCTTTCGGGCTTGTCCAGGATCCCCGCGCCAACGGCGATGGGGGGATTCTATTTCTATCTCGACCTTAAGAACATTCTGGCGCCGGAGCCGTGGAACCTAGTGGTCGGCGACCGCGACGCGGACACGCTGGTTCGGGAATTGATCGCCCAGGCCGGGGTCGCCACGGTGTCCGGGACCGCGTTCGGCGACCCGTTCGCCCTTCGCCTTTCCTACGGCGTTCCGCCCGACAAGCTGGAATCAGGCCTTGGTCGGCTAGTCAAGTTTCTCAACGCTTGGGAAGACGGTGAGACGCGTCAGCGTCAACAATAGGAAGGGAACTGTTATGACACCGAATGCTCCGATCAGAGCCGTCATATTGGCTGCAGGCTTCGGCACTCGTCTTCGACCCCTTACCGATCTTCGACCAAAGCCCCTGGTCGAGGTGAATGGAACGCCGATCCTTCACAACGCCTTGCACAACCTTGAAGCCCTCGGCGTGAAGGAAGTGACCATCGTCGTTGGTTATCGCAAGGATGCTATCCAGTATTCTTGCGGCAATCGGTTTGGGAACATCCACATCCGCTATGTCGAATCTACTGTCTTCGACAAGACCGGCAGCGCATACTCGCTTTGGTTGGCTCGCCACGCCTTGCTGTCGGGCGATACCTATCTGCTGGAAGGTGATGTGTTCTTCGAGCTCGACGCCCTTCGTAAACTGACTCTAAGCAATGCCGGCAATGTCGCTGCGGTCGCTCCGTTTGAACGATCGATGGAGGGATCTGCCGTCATTCTCAATGACAATGGCTACATTGCCGAGGTCAGGATGAAACAAACCGCGGCGGACCTCAACGAGGGAGCGCAGGCTCTCTTCAAGACCATGAATCTCATCCGTTTTGCCGGCGAAGATTTGCGGGAGACCATCGTTCCGTATCTCGACGATCTCATCGGCTGTGGCGCCGTGACGTCCTACACCGAGGAGCTGCTGTCGCAGCTTATCGAACACGAGGGTCTTCGGATCGCGGCTGCCAGATGCGATGACGTCAGGTGGTACGAGATCGACTGCGAGGCTGATCTGCGCATCGCGGAGGCGATGTTCATCACCGCCCGTGAGATGGCCTGTTAGCCGTTTTGTCTGGAGACAGAGCATGCTTCGCTACCTCATCGATCCTGCCAATGCCATAACCACGGCCGGTTTGCTGTGCTCGTCGGTTTCTCTGTATCTCGCCCTGAATGGCCAGATCGAAATAGCGATAGCGGTGGCTTTGTGGGCCGTTCTCGCGGATCATCTGGACGGTGTGGTGGCTGGGCGCACACCGAACCGGCATCCGGACATCGCAAAAATGGGGAGGAGCCTCGACGGATTCGGCGACATAATTTACGGAGCGATCCTACCCGCCGTCCTCATCCTGCAGTTGAACAAGGTTTCGCTGTTTTCTCTCTTTGTCGCAACGGCACTTCTTCTCGCCGGCGCGATCCGGCTCAGCTATTTCGCAAACTTCGGAAAATCCGAGGATGGCCGCTTCGTCGGAGTGCCGCTGTCTTACGACATCCCCCTGTTGGCGGCGCTGGTTCTGATCCAGCCGTTCATTGGCCCGGAATTGTTTGTTGCAGTCGTCAATGTTGTATTCGCCTTTTTGACCATTGCCCATGTCGCTTCGGTGGGCGTGCCATCGCCAAACCGGATCATGTATCTAGCAATTACCATCTTTGCGATCGGTGCATCGGCAATTCTGGCGCTGCGAGGTATCTCGTAATGGCATCCCATCTTCCTCATCGTGCCAATGCAACAGCAGTCGGCATATCCGGTCATCGCGACGTAGGAGACATCTACCGCTCTCTTGGCGTCGAGCCGCTGATCAATTGCGCGGGGGTGCGCACGAACTACGGAGCAAGCAATCCGGCTCCCGAGGTCATCGCGGCCATGAACGCCGCTGCGCAGGCTTTTGTCGACCTCGATGAGCTTTCCGACGGCATCGGGAAAAGGCTTAGCGAGCTCACTGGCGCAGAATGGGGTGTGGTGACGGCCGGTACCGCGGCGAGTCTCGCGCTCGCGACAGCGGCCTGTATCGCAGGCAACAATCCGGAACTTATGCTGCGGCTGCCCGACACATCCGCAATGCGCAACAAGGTCATCGTCCCTGCGGACCATCGCTTTGCCTATGAGCAGGCGATCCGAATTGCCGGCGCTGAGATCGTGAGCGTGGCCTCCCCTGAGGAGCTTAGAACCGCGCTCGACGATCATGTCGCGATGGTCTGCTTGCTCGGCCGGAACAGTCGGTCAGCGACATTGCCCCTGGAAATGATCATCGCAGCTTCAAAGGCGAAAGGTGTTCCGGTCTTGATCAATGCTGCCGGGCTTTCGCCCGGAAGGCCGGACAGCTGGATCACGCGCGGAGCCGATCTGGTTGTCTATGCGGACGGAAAGTACATTCGTGGGCCTCAGTCGACCGCGATCGTGCTTGGATCCAAACCCCTTTGTCAGGCGATGTGGTGGAATAGTGCTCCTCACCAGGCGTTTGCCCGGAGTAATGGGCGCAGGAGCGGCGCAGACGATGCTGAAAATGTCTGGTCGCGCGGTAGCGGGCCGGACTGTTTTGCTGGGCTGCGGCCCGCTGCTTCTATTGACAGCGCGGCAACTTGCCAATGCTGGGGCGAACATCGTGGGTTTGCTGCAGACGACCTCGCCAGTAGATTTCCTGCGCGCCATTCCCCATCTGCCTGCAGCACTGAGATCAACGGCCCTGCTGAAATAGGGGATCCAACTCCTTGCACAGATGCCGCACATACCCAAGGTGTCTTCGGTAGGTCAGGCGAAGATCGTCGGCAACGACTGTGTCGAGGGAGTGGAGTATCAAGCCGGTGGCACCTTACGGTTCATCGAATGCGATACAGTATTGCTTCACTTCGGCGTGATTCCCAACACGCAGATTACCCGACTTACTGATGCTGCCCATGGCTGGAACGAGCAGGAAGGATACTGGTTCCCTATTGTAGACCGATGGCAGGAGACATCGATTGAGAACGTCATGGTAGCCGGCGATGGCGGCGTTATCCTGGGCGACCGCGCAGCTGAAATCTCGGGGCGACTGAGTGTGTACCGTATTGCTCATCGGCTAGGCCGGATTTCAGATCAGTCGCTCAAGGGGATGACCATGCCTCTCCATAGGGAGCTTACTCGGTTAGCTAGCGGGCGGACATTTGTTGACGCGATCTTTCGTGTCCCGCAAAGCATGTTGCTACCGTCACCTGAGGCGATCGTTTGCCGCTGCGAAGAGATTTCCGTCAGCGACATTGAGGCGGCTATCGCGCGGGGTTCTGCGGGGATGCGTCAGGTCAAAGTTCACAGCCGAGTGGGCATGGGTAATTGCCGAGCGCAGATGTGTTCGACAGCAACTACAGCGATATTGCAGTCAAAGGTGAAAGACAGCGGCAAAGTCGTAGAACCTGCGACTCTACGTCCACCGATCAGACCACTGACACTCGGGCAACTTGCCAGGAACCAATCGAGAAATTGACCGACACCGCAACCAAACCCCGCGTCAGAGCAACCTCGCGGTCTTCCTTTTCGTAACTGCGTGTGCTAGCGCGGCCAATCGCGATCTACGGGATCCAGTTCACCAATCGCGCCCGCGATGTCTACGACCTCGCCCATATTTTGATCGGGTCTGCAGCGAAAACGGTATCGAGCACAGGCTCACGAAGATCAAGCATCCCTGGGCGAACGGGCAGGTCGAGCGGCTGAACCGGACAACGCACCTTCGGGGACTGGAACGATCCGCTGCCCGGTTATGTCGAGGTCGACTTCGTGGCTCATTCGGGGACGTCCTCGTCCGGTAGTTTCGTGCAGACTATGTTTCTAACCGGCACTGTAAAGTTATCAGCGGATTGATGCAGCGATAGCTGGCCGGGACGGCTGTCACGCTGCGGCGACACACGCGATTTTGTTCCAGATTTGCATGGCGGCGTTACGCAGGTCTCGATGTTGAGCCGATGACAGCGTATTGCGGGGAAAGTGGAACAGGTTGGCAATCGGATCATGGATGGAAACGAACCGCTGAAGCTGGCGTGCCGACTTGAAGCGTTTCATGATCCTTTCGCGTCGTCGGGTCGGCTGGTGCGAATTTTCCGCTCGATTATTGAGGCCTTTG
>NZ_ATTQ01000059.1 GCF_000419765.1 Rhizobium mongolense USDA 1844
TTTCTCTTTCTTCTCATCTTCAATTGTCAAATAACAGACCAGACATATCCAGTCACAAGGCCAAACCGAAACCCGAAAGTCCCAGCCCCAATCAGCAATCCAGCCAATCCGGAAACCCAAGAGCGAAGGACATCGTCGCCAGCAGCGCCGCCGCCCTCGTTCAGTGACGCGGCTTATACGGCTAACCCTCAGACATAGTCAACACCGACAATCCAACTTTTTTGACATTTTTGTAACAGACTGTTTTCGCTCACGATTTTAAGGCAAAATTATTCACAGGACCGCTTCTCACCGCGCTTCCTCGAGGAAAATCTTTATCAGCCGGTCAAACATCGCTCAAATTCACCTTTCCGCCGGCAAAAAATTATTCAAAAACAGCCGTCAAACGCGGATTTATGGTTAACAAACTGTAAAGATCGGCGCCGAAAGAACGAGCACGGCCGCTATCAGCCAAAATCGGAACCTAATGCGGCTTGTCGTGTTCTTCTCCTATCACAACAAAGGAGAACGACATGGCTGCCAATACCGATGACATCCGCACGTCTGTGAGCAAGGACATTGCCGCGCTTCAACAGGAAGTGTCGCGCCTACAGAAGATGATTTCCGCTCAGGGCGCCGAAGCCTATTACGAAGTGCGCGACCGCGCCGGCAAGGCCATTGATGAATCGCTGCCTCGCGCAAAGAACGCCGTTGCCCAGATCCGCGCAGAAGGTGTGGCCGCAGCCGGTGCTGCCCGCGAACATGCGGCGGCAACGACAACCGCCCTCATCCTCGCTGGTGCATTGGGCTTCCTTGCCGGCTACCTGCTAGGTGGTCATCAACAGTCGCAGCCGCAACATTGGTGGCGCTAGGCCAGCTTACTACCGCAGCGCACAATAAGAATGATTATTTGGGACCCCGCCGATCGGAAATTCGGTAGGGTCCATAAATACTTATGTCTTAGAAAAACCAATTTTTAATGGCAGGAAGGCAAGCATAATAATGAGGGAGGACACAACATGGAAAACAAGAAGGCGAATTGCATCGTCGAGGTCAGCGTAGACAGCGCGACCGGCCGCCGTGCAGTTGGCATCATGAATATGCGCCAGGCGCTCGAATTGCCAGAAATGCTGAGCCTGACCTATACCCATCCTGACCCGGTGAAGGCCGCCGCCGGCATCGTCGTCAATCGTCAGGAACTGGCAGGCTTCCTCGCCTGCCACTAAGGCCGGCCAGGTTTTACAAAATCAGTAACGAAACCGCCGGCGCGGACGATCCTGTTCGGCTGCATTCAGCGCGCGCTTCCCCTGCTCTCATTATTCCTTTGAGTTTTCGCCGCCTTCGCTGGCGTCCGTCTGCCGTTCGTGCAAAGAATGCGGCATTGCAACCAGGCAAGGACGGCTGAGTGGGAGAGCGGCGCCAACCGCAGAAATTGCGTGAACGCGAGAAAGCCGGCGCGGATACAGGCGGCAAGCGGGTCACCCTGCCGCGCGCGCTTTCGAAGCTCGGATATTGTTCCCGCACCCAGGCCGAACGCCTGATCGCCGACGGCCGTGTTGCGGTCGATGGGCGGATTATCCGGAATCTCGACGTCTGGGTCGATCTTCAATCAGCAAAGCTTGCAGTCGACGGCGCACCGATCGCCGCCGAGGCGAAAATCTACCTGATGTTGAATAAGCCGCGCGGGCTGCTGACGACCCGGTACGATCCGGAAGAGCGTCCGACGGTCTATGACTGTCTGAAGGAATTCGACATTCCGCATCTTTCACCGGTCGGCCGGCTCGACAAGGCAAGCGAAGGCCTGCTGCTGTTTACCAACGATACCGAGTTCGCGCAGGCCCTGCTCGATCCGATCACCCATGTGACCAAGACCTATCATGTGCAAGTCAACCGCATCATGGATGCGGAATCGCTGGCCGAAATGACATACGGGATCCGGCACGACGGCGAAGTGCTGACAGCGACGGCCGCACGGCTCTTGCGAAGCGGCGACCGCAACTCCTGGATCGAGGTGGAACTCGACGAGGGCCGTAACCGGCAGATCCGCCGCATGCTCGAAGCCACCGGTGCCGAGTGCCTGCGGCTGGTGCGGGTTGCAATCGGTGGGCTTAATCTTGGAGAGCTGCCGAAAGGCTCGGTGCGCGCACTGACAGAGGCGGAGCTACGCGACCTGAAGCGGCGGACGGGCATGGAAAGGACCGGACGGAATTGATGCAGAAGGACGATATCGCCCCGCATGAGTTCTGGCAGGAGCTCCATGCCCCGGGCAGCTTTCCGGCAGATGGCGATTTCACCTCGTTCTATGTCGCGGAACTGCAGGACCGCCGCCAGCTTCGTCTGCCGATCCGGGTGCTTGCCGACAGCGAACACGCGCTCGCCTCGCTGATCGTCAACCAGGCGAGCTTCGCCGTGCTCGATGCTCTCGCCGGGCAACTGGCGGCAACGATCAGGCACTTTGACATCGATATCGTCGCAGGCCTGCCGACGCTCGGGTTGACGTTTGCTGCAGCAGTTGCCCAGAAGCTCGGACACGCGCGCTACGTGCCCTTGGGCACCTCCCGGAAATTCTGGTATCGCGACGACCTTTCCGTGGCCCTGTCGTCGATTACCACGCCGCAACAGCAGAGGCGTCTTTATATAGACCCCCGCATGCTGCCGCTGCTTCAGGGCCGCCGTGTCGCGCTGATCGACGATGTCATTTCTAGCGGCAGTTCCATCGTCGCGGGCCTGCAATTGATGACGGCCTGCGATATCGAGCCTGTCGTCATCGCCGCGGCGATGCTGCAATCCGAACGCTGGAAGGAAAAGATCGCCGCTGAAGGCGCCCAATGGCCCGACCGCACCATTGGCGTCTTCGCGACACCGATACTCGAAAGAACGGCAGAAGGCCGCTGGCGCGCGCCCACTGCCTGACCTCGCACAATATGAGGATTTGTTCGATCTTTCCGCGCGCCCTCCCTATACAGCCCTGTCCGGATGGCTACATTCCGCTGACGGTTGAAACGCGAGCCCGCCCATGACGTTCGAGCAAGCATCCCTGCTGATCCTTCTCTCGGCAATGCTCGTTCTGTTCTCCCTGAACCGTATCCGCATCGAGGTCGTGGCGATCGGCGGCCTGCTTGCCGGGTATGTGCTCCGACTTTATCCGGCCGATCAGGTCTTTGCCGGTTTCGCAAGTCCCGTCGTCATCACCGTGGTCGAGATTCTACTGATCGTTCAGGTGCTCGCCCGCGCGAAACTCTTTGACAGCCTCGCCGCACGTTTTGCAGCCGCCGGACTGTCCGGCTTCACGGTGATCGCCAGTCTTTCTGCGGTCACAGGCCTCATCTCGATCTTCATGAACAATATCGGCGCCTTCGCGATCATGCTGCCTGCAACGCTGCGCATCAGCAGCGTCATGGATATCCCGCGGCGCCAGCTCGTCATGCCGATTTCCTTCGCGGCACTTCTCGGCGGTCTCGTCTCGCTGATTGGAACGCCGGCCAATCTGCTTGTCAGCGATGCATTGGCCAAGGCAACGGGCTCCGGCTTTCATTTTTTCGATTTCGCCTATGTCGGCCTTCCTGTCGCCATCGCCGGAATATTGCTGATGGCGGTTCTCGTTCCGCAACTGTTTCCCGAAACGGACGACCAACCTGCGGCTGCGGCGCCAGCCCGACGGCGCATCGTGACGGAACGGCGCATTCCTGAGGGTTCGCCGCTCGCCGGCGTACGCCTTCTCGATTGCTCCAGCCTCTTTGAAATCCAGCCGCACGCATTGATCCGCAACGGCCGGTTCGTCTTTGGCCCGCTCGATCAGTCGACGATCGAGGCAGGCGATAGCTTGCTTGCCGAAGGCGCCGATGCGGTCTTTGCCGGTCTCGCCGCCTCGGCTGCGCTCGTTCCAGAAGCTCATCCGAATGGATTGCAGGCGGATTTCACCCGCATTGAAGCAGTCGTCATGCCGGAGAGCACGCTAGTCGGCTCGCGAATCCGCTCGTTAGAGGTCTTTAAAAGCCGGAGCGTCAGGGTTGCCGCTCTCTCCATGCGGTCACCACGGATCGAAGGCCGCTTCGAGGATTTGCAGCTCTCGATCGGCGATATCCTTCTGCTCGAAGGCCCGCGCGAGGCGGTCGCTGAAGCGCTTGAGGAATGCGAATGCCTGCCGCTCGCCTCCCAGCCTGCAGACGAGGCGACGTCGAATGCGTGGCAGCCCTTCCTGGTCTTCGCTGCTGGCGTGACGCTTTCGGCTGTCGGGCCGGTCCGCCCGGAGATCGCATTTGCGGCTGTCGTGCTCGTTCTTGCGCTGATGGGCTATCTCAACCTCCGCCAGGCCATGGCAGACATCAACTGGCCGATCATCATCATGCTGGCCGCGATGATCCCGATCGGCTCGGCTGTTGCCGCAACAGGCACGGCCCAGTTGGTCGCCGATTGGCTGAGCCTGCTCGTGCCGATATCCATGCCGCTTGCCGGCATCGCGCTCCTGCTCTTCATCGCCATGGCGCTCACGCCTTTCGTCAACAACGCGACAGTGGCAATTGTGCTCAGTCCCGTTGCGCTGGAATTCGCGGAGGCGGCACACCAAGCCCCGGCCCCCTATCTGATTGCCGTTGCCGCCGGCGCATCGCTCGATTTCCTGACGCCGTTCGGCCACCACAACAATACGCTGGCGATGAGCATCGGCAGCTACCGCGTCTCCGACTTCCTGCGCGCCGGCAGTCCGCTGGCGTTTGCTTCCTATTTTCTGACCGTTCTTCTGGTCGCCCTGATCTGGCTTTGAAAGCCATTTGCTTGACATCCCCTGCAATAAAACTAGAGCAAGGTGAAACCCCGCGACAAAGGACTATCGAGCCCGTGCGAATTCTTTCCGAAGCCCATTTCCCCGAACTGCCGAACTATTACCGCGGCAAGGTGCGCGAGAACTACGACCTTCCGGATGGCAGCCGCATCATCATCAGCACCGACCGCCTCAGCGCTTTCGACCGCATCCTGACCTGCATCCCATATAAGGGCCAGGTGCTGACGCAGACGGCGCGCTATTGGTTCGAAGCGACCAAGGATATCTGCCCGAACCACGTCATTGCCTATCCGGACCCGAATGTGGTCATCGGCAAGCGGCTCGACATTCTGCCCGTCGAGGTCGTCGTCCGCGGCTATCTCGCCGGCACCACCGGCACGTCGATCCTCACTCTTTATAAGAAGGGCGAGCGCGAAATGTACGGCATGCGCCTGCCGGACGGTATGCGCGACAACCAGCGCCTGCCCGAGCCGGTGATCACGCCGACCAGCAAGGAATTCGACGGCGGCCATGACGAGCCGCTGACGCCTGACGAGATCGTCAGCCGCGGGCTGCTGACGGCGGAACAGTGGGCAACGCTTTCGAGATACGCGCTCGCGCTTTTCGCACGCGGCCAGGAAATGGCTGCGAAACGCGGCCTCATCCTTGTCGACACCAAATACGAATTCGGAACCGACAAGGACGGCAATATTATTCTCGCCGACGAAATCCACACGCCGGACAGCAGCCGCTACTGGCTCGCGGACAGCTATCAGCAGGCCTTCGACGTCGGCACGCGCCCCGCAAGCTTCGACAAGGACTTCGTCCGTGCCTGGGTCGCCGAACGTTGCGACCCCTACAAGGACGAGATCCCGGAGATCCCGGTCGAATTGGTCGAGCAGACATCGAAGGTTTACATCAAGGCCTGTGAGGCGATTACCGCCCAGTCTTTCGTGCCGGATGACAGCGGCGAAACCCCGGTTGCCCGTGTGCGAAGCAACCTTGCGCGCTATTTCCCTTAAAAATCCGGAACGAACCGCCCGAAAGCCGCCTGTGCGCTTGCGGGATTTCGCCGGGAGGCGTTAGCATGTGCAAGGAAGGGGTGCCGGCCGGAAGGCCGGCGGGGGAACGAATGGCACGAAGGCCGCGGCGTAAGGCCGAGGAAACGCGGGAAGACATTCTGTCGATGGCCGAGTTGCTGTTTCGCCAGCGCGGTTTCGTCGCCGTATCGATCGCCGACATCGCCTCCTCCCTCAGCATGTCGCCTGCCAATGTCTTCAAGCATTTTCATTCGAAAGTGGCGCTCGTCGATGCCATCGCCGAACGGCATCTCGGCGACGCCACCGAGCGCTTTGGCTCTTTCGACCGGAACCTCCCGCCGAAAGAGCAACTGCTGCGTTTCGTGCTTCGGCTTCTCGACAGCCACCTTAAGGACATTCAGGAAAATCCCTACATCTTCGAAATGGTGCTGACGACAGTTCAGGCGAAGCTCGAAGCAGGTAATCGCTATCGCGAGCGAATTGAGCACAAACTCGAAGAAATCATCCGCGAGGGGGTGAGCGCCGATCATTATAAATGTTCCGATCCGCGCCGCGCCGCTCATACCGTTGCCGATGTTCTTGCATCGGTGCTGCACCCCGTGCTGATCGCCCGTGACGATAAGGATACACTTGTGCACAGGGCTGAAGAGATCGTCTGTTTTGTAGATATCGCACTGCAAAATAGCGCTTGCTAAGTGACGATCATTGAATTACGTCACTTTCGTAAATCTTTTCTTAAGTCCGGATCGAAGGGTATTTGAATCCCGCTAATCACGCTCCTTATATGGATACAGCGCTCCGTCGCCGGAGCCGGTGATCCGATCCGCAAAATGCTAACCGCAAGGGAATTCAGCATGATACGGCGTGGCTTCATCATTTCTTCAGCTTTGGTGCTGGGCGGATTGCTTACTGCCTGCAGCGACAGCGGCAACAACCCGACCGGCGGCGCGGGTGGGCCCGCAGCGGCGGCTCAGCAGGCAGCCCCGGTCGGTGTCGTGGCGCTGAAGAAGGACACGTTCCCGGTCACGACGATCCTTCCGGGCCGGGCCGAGGCCTATCAGACCGCCGATATCCGTCCGCAGGTCAGCGGCATCATCCGTGAAATCGCCTTCAGAGAAGGCAGCGAGGTGAAAAAGGGCGATCTCCTCTATCAGATCGAAGACGCGCCTTATGTTGCGACCGTCGAACAGGCCAAGGCGGCAATCGCCAAGGCCGAAGCCAGCGTGCCGAGCGCGCAGAGTAATTTCGACCGCTATCAGCGCCTCGTCGGCAGCGGCGCGACGCAGATCGAATTCGAAACGGCAAAGACCACTCTTCTCCAGGCTCACGCTGAGGTCGAATCGGCCAGGGCCACCCTTGCCTCCGCGCAAATCGATCTCGACCACACGAAGATCGTCGCGCCGTTCGACGGCGTCATCGACGAGACGGCCTACAACGTGGGCAACGTGGTGGCCGCCAATCAGACAACGGCGCTGACGACGATCCGCCAGCTTGACCCGATCTATGTTTCGCTGACCGAATCGAGCACCAATCTCCTGAGGCTCCGTGATGCCTTGACATCAGGCACCGTTCGGGGTGAAGGCGCCGATGTCGCCTTCCGGCTCATCCTGGAAAACGGCAAGGAATACGCCCAGAAGGGCAAGCTGGATATGTCGAAGCAGATCGTCAGCGAGACGACCGGCACGTTCATCATCCGCGTGCTCTTCCCGAATCCGGATCTCGTCATTTTGCCGGGCATGTATGTGCGCGCAACCGTCGAACTTGGCGCCGAGGTCGGCTATGCGCTGCCGCAACTGGCCACCAGCCGCGACGCGACCGGGCGTCTGACGGCGCAGTTCATCTCCGCTGATGGCAAAGTCGAGACACGTGTCTTCGAAAACGCCTCGCCCTCCAACAATTCCTGGCTCGTGACCGACGGCGTGAAGGATGGCGATCAGCTGATCGTCAGCGGTCTGCAGTCGATCGCGCCCGGCATGCCGGTTACGCCCGTCCCCATGAAGATCAATGAAAGCGGTGTGGTCGTGGCCGCCGAGCAGGCAGCGGCCGGTAACGCCCAGAAGCCGGCCGCGCAGTAGGACGCGCCCGCCTCTAACGTTGATCCAAGCCGCACAGGAATAATTTGATGGCCAAGTTTTTCATCCGACGCCCGATTTTTGCCTGGGTCATTGCGATTACCATCATGCTCGCAGGCTTGCTCGGCATCTTCACGCTGTCGATCTCGCAGTATCCGGACATCGCACCCACGACGGTGCGCATCAACGCCACCTATCGCGGTGCGAGCGCTGAAACCGTCGAGAAATCGGTGACGACGATCATCGAAGACGGCATGACCGGCCTTGATGACCTCACCTACATGACTTCGACCTCGTCGACCGGTTCGGCGAGCATCTCGCTGACGTTTGGAACAAGCGTCGACCCGGACATCGCGCAGGTGCAGGTCCAGAACAAGCTGCAGCTCGTTCAATCGCAGCTTCCCGATGACGTCATCGATGCCGGCATCAGCGTCACGCGATCGACCTCCAGTATCCTTTTGGTCGGCTCGCTGGTCTCGACCGACGGCAAGCGGAATTCCGTCGACCTCGGAAACATCCTGTCTAACCAGATCGAAGATCAGATCCAGCGTCTCGAAGGCGTCGGCAGCATCAATATCTTCGGTTCGGGTTACGCCATGCGCGTCTGGCTCGATCCCTTCAAGCTGCAGAAGTATCAGCTGACGCCAAGCGACGTAACCTCGGCTATCGAGGCCCAGAACACCCAGGTCTCCGTTGGCTCGCTGGGCGCACAGCCGCTCGTCGAAGGCCAGCAGCTGAACGTTACGATCACCGCGCAGAGCCAGCTGACGACGGTCGCGGACTTCGAGCGGATCATTCTGAAAGTGGAAAAGGACGGCTCGACAGTCCGCCTCAGCGACGTCTCGCGCATCGAAATCGGCCAGGAAAGCTACGGCGGCTCTTCGCGCTACAATGGCCAGCCCTCGAGCGGCTTTGCCGTCAACCTCGCGATCGGCGCCAACGCCATCGATACCGCAGAGCGCGTTCGCTCGGCGCTCGACACGATCGGACGCGGCCTGCCGGAAGGCGTGGAGATCACCTATCCCTACGACACGACGCCCTTCGTCGAGCTGTCGATCGAAAAGGTCGTCCATACCCTCATCGAAGCGATCGTTCTCGTCTTCGTGGTTCTTCTTGTCTTCCTGCAGAACCTGCGCGCGACGCTGATCCCGACCATCGCCGTGCCGGTGGTGCTGCTTGGAACCTTCGGCATTCTCGCGGCAACGGGATATTCGATCAACACGCTGACCATGTTCGCCATGGTTCTCGCAATCGGCCTTCTCGTCGACGACGCTATCGTCGTTGTCGAGAACGTCGAGCGCATCATGTCGGAGGAAAAGCTGTCGCCGCTTGAGGCGACCGAGAAGTCGATGGGCGAAATCACCGGCGCCATCGTCGGCATCGCGCTGGTTCTGACCGCCGTCTTCATTCCGATGGCCTTTTTCGGCGGTTCGACCGGCATCATCTACCGTCAGTTCTCGATCACCATCGTTTCGGCCATGCTGCTTTCGGCCCTCGTCGCCATCGTGCTGACGCCGGCACTCTGCGCGAGCATGCTGAAACCGGTCGGCGAACACAGGAAGCACCGCGTCGGCGACTGGTTCAACCGCAACTTCACGCGCTCGACCAATGGCTACGTCCGCACCATCGGCTACCTGTTGAGGCGTCCGATCCGGGTCATGTTGGTGTTCCTGCTCGTCGGCGCCGGTTGCGCCTATCTGTTCACGCGCCTGCCGAGCTCGTTCCTGCCGCAGGAAGATCAGGGCGTTCTGCTGACGATCGTCACCACGCCGCCCGGATCGACCACGCAACAGACCCAGGCGGTCGTCGAGAAGGTCGAAAAATACTATCGCGAAAACGAGAAAGACTCCGTTGAGTCGGTCTTCGGCGCCCTTGGCTTCAGCTTCAACGGCTCCGGCCAGAACAGCGCGATCGTCTTCACCAAGCTCAAGGACTTCTCGCTTCGTACCGATCCCAATCAGCACGCGCAGGCGATCGTGACGCGGGCGCTCAAGACCTTCTTCACCTTCCGCGAAGCGCAGGTCTTCGCATTGCTGCCGCCGGCGATACAGGGTCTCGGCGTGTCCAGCGGCTTCTCGATGTACCTCGTCGATACCGGCGGACACGGCACGGCTGCGCTCGACACCGCCTCCAAGCGACTGATCCAGATGGCCAATGCCAGCGGCAAGGTGGTCGCGCTCCGCAATAACAACAAGGAAGTCGAGCCGCAGATGCGGATTGCCATCGACCAGGAGAAGATCGGCGCCATGGGCGTCGATATATCTGCGGTCAATGCGATGCTCTCTGTCATCTTCACCGGCCGCGACGTCAATGACTTCACGCTGAATGGCGAGATCAAGCCGGTCTACGTGCAGGGCGATGCGCCCTTCCGAATGCAGCCGACTGATCTCGACCACTGGTATGCCCGCAACTCTTCCGGCGAAATGGTTCCTTTCTCCGCCTTCACCACGACGGAATGGGTCAAGGGTGCCCCGACGCTCGCCCGCTTCAACGCGGTCAGCGCGATCCCGCTCGAGGGCGCTTCGGCGCCGGGCGTCAGCTCCGGCGACGCCATGAACGAGATGGAGGCCCTGACTGCACAGCTCGGCGGCGGCTATACGGTCGCCTGGCAGGGCATTTCCTATCAGGAGCGGCTCTCGGGTTCGCAGGCGCCGATGCTTTATGCAATTTCGGTGCTCGTCGTCTTCCTTTGCCTCGCGGCACTCTACGAAAGCTGGTCGATCCCGTTCTCGGTGATCATGGCGGTGCCCGTCGGCGTGCTCGGCGCGCTTATGGCTGCGACCCTCTTCGGGCAGGCGAACGACGTCTACTTCAAGGTCGGCCTTCTGACGACGATAGGTCTCGCAGCGAAGAACGCGATTCTGATCGTCGAATTCGCCAAGGACCGGATGGAGACCGGAATGGGGCTCTTCGAGGCGACTCTGGAAGCGGCAAGGCTGCGTTTGCGCCCGATCATCATGACATCGCTTGCCTTCATTTTGGGCGTCGTGCCTCTTGCCGTCGCCACCGGCGCGGGCTCCGCAGCCCAGAACGCAATCGGCATCGGTGTTCTCGGCGGCATGCTCGCGGCGACGGCGCTCGGGATTTTCTTCGTGCCGTCCTTCTTCGTTGTCATCCGACGCGTATTCTCCCGCCGCAAGAAAATTGTGGCGTGAGTGTGATAAAAATGCACTGCCAGAATGAATGAACCATTGATACATTGCCCGCGGACTGCTTCGGCGTGGTGTACCTCGTTGGGACGAAGCGCGGCCGACGGCAAAGCATGATGCTTTTGGCAAGAATTTAGACTTGGTCGAGTTACAGGAAGAAATGAATGATATCTCTTCGTTTTGCTACACCGGCACTATTGCTTTTGCTGGCCGGCTGCGTGAGCGGACCGGACCACACGCCTCCGGAGATGCCGCTGCCGGCAAAATTCGGTGAGGGCAGCACCAAGAATATCGGTGATGTTGCGACGGTGGCCTGGTGGTCGGCTTATCGCGACAGGCAGCTCGACAGCCTGGTGGCGCGCGGCATCGACCAGAACCTCGACGTGCTGCAGGCGATGGAGCGCATCAATTCGGCGTCCTCGAATGTGACGGTCGCCGGGGCCGGTTCGCTGCCGAGCCTGGTGGTCGGCGCCTCGCACACGGTGTCGGGCCAGATGGGCTCGGAGCGCACCCGGGTGGGTGCTACCAACACCTCCGGCGGCGAGGCCAATGTCTCCTGGCTGCTCGATCTCTTCGGCCAGTACCGCCGCTCCAAGGAAAGCGCGCTGGCCTCGCTCGATTCGGCCTATGCCAGCGCCGACGTGGCCCGGCTTGCCTTCCTGCAGGATCTCGTCTCGACCTATATCGACGCCCGCTTCTTCCAGGAGCGCATTGCGCTGTCGAAGGCCAACCTGCAATCGCGCCGCGAGACCTACGACCTGACCAAGTTCCAGCTGGAAGCCGGTGCCGCCTCCAGGCTCGACGTCGTCCAGGCCGAGGGCCTGGTGCAGTCGACGCAGGCCGAAATCCCCGGTCTGGAAACCAACTTCCGCGTCTCGGCGCATCACATCGCCACGCTGCTCGGCCTGCCGGCCTCCTCGCTGATGGCCGAACTGCAGAAGGGGTCGGCCCAGCCGGTCTACCGTGCCGGCATCATCTCCGGCNTCCCGGCCGACCTGATCCGCAACCGTCCCGACATCCGCGTGGCCGAGCGCAATCTGGCAGCGGCGACCGCCAATATCGGCGTCGCCCAATCGCAGCTTTATCCGTCGATC
>NZ_ATTQ01000060.1 GCF_000419765.1 Rhizobium mongolense USDA 1844
CCTTCGTCACGGAGTGCGATCAGGTCGTCCTGACCATTTGCGCCGATTCCACGGCAGACCTCGTCGGCATAGGCATTCATAAGAGCCTTATCCGGTGTGAATGTCGCTGGTGCCGTGTAGCCGCTCTCCATCTCATGGGCGAGTAGATCGACGAATTCCTGATAAAGGGAAGGATCGCGAGCGCCGAGATAAAAGACGGACGACGGGCCCATTACCGCCCAGCGGATGGCCGGACCGGCCACGATCGCTCTATCAATTGCTTCAAGATCGGCTACACCTTGCGAAAGCAGGTAGAGAATTTCGCGGAACACGGCAAACTGAATCCTGTTGCCGATGTAGCCGTCAATCTCGCGCTTCAGTTCAACCACTTCGCAGCCGGTCTTCTGATAAAATTGCGTTGCTGTGGCGATCGCTTGCGCGGCCACATCTCCACCGGCCACTTCCACCAGCGGGACCAGATAGGGAGGATTGAAGGGATGGCCGATGATGATCCGCTCCCCATGTCGCGCCTCTCGCCTCAAATCCGTCGCGAGAAAACCTGACGAACTCGACGCGATGACTGCATCCACTGGTGTAAGGGCATCTATCTGCGCGATAAGTCCGGTCTTTGCATTTACATCCTCAGTCGCGCTCTCTTGAACAAATTGGCTACCTTCAAGCGCTTCTTCGAGATCAGTGGTGAACCTGATTCGGGCAGGTGATGCACCCGGCGCAAGGCCAAGTTCCTGTAGCGACGGCATCGCCCGTTCGAGCGACTCTCTAAGATACTCTTCACGTTCAGCCGACACGTCGTAAACGGTGACGTCCAAGCCGGCTCGCATGAAATGCGCAGCCCACCCGGCACCGATAAGACCGGCGCCGACGCAGGTAACTTTAAAAATTTTATTGTTCACTTAAGTTTTAACTCCGGCGGATTCTTCGCCTGTCACGGCGGAACTGTTCAACTGGTAGAAGCTGAGAGCTGACTGTGGCAGGCGAGATCAATGGGAGATTTCTGCGCTGCCGACAGGTTCAGACCTGCTGCATTCTTCCTTAGGCTTATATTACAGACGGGAGGCGACGACCGGTTCGTATTGCGCTCCGATATGTGAATATGATAGACGAGTTGTTATGAAGCTTCCGCCACTCCAATCACTGCGTTCATTCGAGGCTGTCGCACGAATGCTTAGCGTGACCCGAGCTGCCGAGGAGCTGTGTGTGTCTCACTCGGCTGTCAGTCATCAGATCCGAAAGCTTGAGGATTGGATTGGGATTTCGCTTGTAGAGCGGAATGGTCGAGGCATTCGCCTCACAGAAGCCGGGGAACGATACAAGATTAAGGTCTGTGAAGCTTTCGACAGCATCCACGCCGAGACGGAACTTCTGCGTCAACGCGGTTCTGCGCCGATGGTGCGTGTGTCTTGTCTGCCGATGTTCGCAGTCGCGTGGCTGATGCCGCAGATGCACGACTTTTGGGGAAAGTTCCCTGACGTTCAGGTGGCCATCCAATATGCGAGAGCGGCCAAGGTTTTGGACCCTGCTTCAGTGGATGTTGCCATCGAGCATGGAAATTCGAGTGATTTTCCAGATTTTGTTGCTATCCCGCTTCTTGATGGCACGACTGTGCCGGTCGCATCACCAGACTATCTGCAGCGGAACAATTACCAGGATCCTAGGGAC
Source organism: Rhizobium mongolense USDA 1844 (assembly GCF_000419765.1). GTDB lineage: Bacteria > Pseudomonadota > Alphaproteobacteria > Rhizobiales > Rhizobiaceae > Rhizobium > Rhizobium mongolense. The sequence continues at coordinate 1,660 of NZ_ATTQ01000060.1, forward strand.
CTGGCGCGCCTGACGCTTCTGCATGATGATGACCGAAAGTTTTGGGGGCTCTGGCTTAGAAAGATCTCGATTGATTTCGACGTTGATCCCCGGCTCGCAGAGACTGGCATGATCTTTCCAGATGGCAATCTCACCCTAGCTGCATGCCTGGCTAGTGAGGGAGTGGCTCTCCTGCCGCGAAGCGTCGTGCTATCTCAGTTAAGGGCCAAGACCCTTGTCTCCTTGTCGACTGTGGCGATTGAGGAGGAAAAGTCCTACCTGCTTCTGACTCCTAAAAGCCGACCCGTTCCACGGAGCGCCCTCTGTTTTGCACAGTGGATGCAATCGCTGCCTGGGACGACGAAGATCGGCGTGCCGAAAACCTAAACTTGATTCAGTCGCGGCCCAGATTAGCGCACAGGCTAAAGGCGTCCGCTTACGGGCAAGAGCGAGCCCTTTTCGCTAATGCTCAATTCCAATTAGATGCGCACCTGTCTGTTTTGCTCAACTTTCCCCAGTCAAGTTTCACTTGTGCAGGAGCCAGGATTCTTCGTTAGCTACGAGCACGCTTCACAGGACGAAGCCTCAGGCTGTGTCCGCCTCCTCAAGCGTTTCGCTCAACCGCGCGCGCCGCCTGATCGGCGCCCACGACATGGAGCTTCGCTCGCAAGCCATGTCCATCATCGGAGATATGCATGAATCGTGAACCCTTCATCACTTGCGCCGTAACAGGCGGAGGCGATTTTGCAGGCAAAAGCCCCCACGTGCCCGTCACGCCTGTGGAGATCGCGGACAGCGCGCTCGAAGCATATGAAGCGGGCGCGGCAATTGTCCATCTTCATGTTCGCGATCCAGAGACGCGACTTGGTAGCCGGGATGTCGGACTCTATCGCGAGCTTGAGACTATTATTCGGGAGCGCAACAAGGACGTCATCATCAATCTGACCGGTGGTATGGGTGGTGAGATCCTGTTTGGTTCTGAGCAATCTCCGTTGCCGCCAACTGCAGGGACGGATTTCGTTGGTCCCAAGGAGCGAATGGAACACATTCTGGAATTGAAGCCTGAAATCGCCAGCCTCGATACAGGCTCGTTGAACTTCGACGACTCGCTTTATGCGACGACGCCTACGTGGTTGCGGGCGATGTCGGAGAGCTACAAGGAGGCCTCAGTCCTTCCGGAGATCGAAGTCTTCGAACTGGGTCATATCGAACTGGCAAAGCAGTTGATCAAGGAAGGTCGAATCGCACAGCCGCCGCTGTTCCAGCTTTGCCTTGGGATCAAGTACGGAGCGCCCGCCACGCCGCATGCGATGATGGCGATGCGTAATGCGCTGCCATCGAACGCCATCTGGGCGGGGTTTGGACTTGGCGCCATGCAGCTCCCCATGGCTGCACAGGCTGTTCTCCTAGGCGGCAACATTCGCGTTGGTCTGGAGGACAATCTCTATCTGGAGCGTGGCGTCCTCGCCACCAATGCGCAGTTGGTTACAAAGGCTCGTCAAATTGTTGAAGCCATGGGAGCCAGGATACGCTCCGCTTCGGAAACGCGGACTTGGCTTAACCTGAAGCCCCGCACATAGTTGGCATTCGCGAAAGTCAGGCGTTGCAGCTCGCCGCAGAGCTGCAACGCTTTCCGGAATCTATCCTGTGGGTGTTACGCCAGATCCACCGCAGGAAAGCTTCATGGCCGTTCATAATCTCAAAGGCGGACTAATCAGAGTGGCCTCAGACCACCAAGCTTCCCCCATCGATCGGTAGAGCAATTCCGGTGATTGACTTCGCGGCCTCACTGCAGAGGTATAGAACACCGGCTGCTATCTCGTCAGTTTCCACGAAGCGGCGCGTTGGCATATCCGTTAGAAAGTAGTTCCGGGCCGCCTCTTCGAATGAATATTGGAGCTCTGCCGCTTTCGCCTCGACCTGCTTCGCGACGAGAGGCGTCAATACCCAGGCAGGGCATACGGCATTGCAGGTGATCCCGAGCTGAGCGCCCTCGAGCGCAACTTCCCTAGTCAATCCAAGAATGCCATGTTTGGTTGCCACATAAGCGGATTTACGCGTCTCCGCTGTGAACGCGAGCGTCGACGCCGTGTTCACAATTCGGCCCCAGCCACGCTCCTTCATCTGCGGCCAAACCGCTCTCGTTGTCGCGAAGGCCGCAGTTAGATTGATTGCGAGCAGGCGCTGCCATTGCTCGTCAGAAAATTCATCGATGGCGGCCAGATGCTGAGCTCCAGCATTGTTGACCAGGATATCGACCTTTCCCAGCTCGGCCGTGACAGCCGCGACCAGGCCACTGGCCTCGGCTATATCCGACAGATCGTGGGCAAAATGCTTGGCGCGCCGCCTGGTCCCCTCGAAAATGCTACGGGTGATATCATCGATTTTGCTTTGAGCGGCGAAACCATTCAGCGCGACGTCAGCTCCGTTTGTCGCGAGCATGCGAGCGATCGCCAGCCCAAGCCCGCTGGTTGAACCGGTCACCAGGGCAACTTTGCCGTGGAGCGGCACGGAAATACTCATATGAAGGCCTTTCCATAACCAATTGATTTTAGCACACCCTCAGAGAACGTGTCTGCAAGAGCAATGACAAGTGAATCTGGGCATCCAAACCGTAAGCATTATTCACCGAAACAGCGAAGGCGACCTGCGGCACTGAAACTTATCGTTTATGCCTTAGATCCTTCTCGCGGGCTCAATTGCCATGTGAGCGGCTGAAGACTGTGGGGCCCCCTTGCACGAGTTCTCGCGACGATGTATTGTGAATAGGATTCACATGTGCTTGCAAAAGATCAATTGAATGATCGACTGCCGTCAAGGAGCATTGCAGGCACTGAGATTAGAGCGATGGCCAATGGCTAATTCGCCGGCTGCATTGAGCAGACTTGATTTCGTAGGCTCGTAGCCCTTGAAAAGGGGAATTAATGTGAATCCGAATTCTTCGACGGCGCGAGGGCCGCTCCTGGAGATCTGTAATCTACGGAAGTCCTTCGGCCCCATGGAGGTCCTGAAGGGCGTCAGCATCGGCGCCGCCCAGGGCGATGTCGTCACGCTGATCGGAAGCTCCGGGTCCGGGAAAAGTACTCTGATCCGCTGTATCAACTTTCTTGAAGAGCCTACCGCCGGAGAAATTGTACTCGACGGCATCGTCTTTCCTGCTATGGGCCGGGATCGGCGCACGAGGAAGCAGAATGCCGAGCTGATCGCCCTGCGCCGCAAGGTTGGAATGGTGTTCCAGTCTTTCAATCTGTGGCCACATCGAAGCGCGATCGAGAATGTGATGGAGGGGCCCGTACAGGTGCTCGGGCTTTCCAAGAAGGATGCTCGGGAGCGTTCTCTCGGCTATCTCGAGAAGGTGGGCCTTGCGGACCGTATTAATCATTACCCCTCTCAGCTTTCGGGTGGGCAGCAGCAGCGCGTAGCAATCGCGCGCGCGCTTGCGATGGAACCCGAAATTCTTCTCTTCGACGAGCCGACATCAGCGCTGGATCCCGAACTTGTGGGCGAAGTGTTGCGCGTCATGCAGAACCTGGCGGCAGAGGGAAGGACGATGATCATCGTCACCCACGAGATGCAGTTCGCGCTCGAGGTCTCCTCGGAGGTCGTTTTCCTCTCGAAGGGCAACATCGAAGAGAGGGGCAAACCTTCAGAAGTCCTGAAATCCCCGACGTCGGAAGCGCTCGCTTCCTTCCTTCAAAGATATCGATCCTAGTCAACATCAAGAAAAGGGGAACCTGATATGAACATGTTGAAAATGCTGTCGTCTACCGTTGTCGCGGCTGTTGTCAGCGTCGCAAGTTTCTCATCTGCCAGTGCGGATGAAACCATCAAGATTGGCATCGATGCCGCGTACAAGCCGTTCGCTTACGTAGAAGCCAATGGCGAGCTGGCGGGTTTCGAGATTGACCTCATCAAGGCGGTCTGCGCTGAGATAAAGGCGAACTGCGAGCTCTCGAACGTACCGTGGGACGGCATCTTCACGGCGCTCGAAACCGGAACGATCGATATGATCGGCACCACTGTTACGAAGACAAAGGTTCGCCTTGAGAAATACGATGCCTCGCGCATGATCTATCGGGTCGGCTACGCCTTCCTGGTGCCAAAGGATGCCGATACCTCAAAAGGGCTTGACAGGCTGAAGGGCCAGTCGATTGGGACGATCGCCGGAACCCAAGCCTACTATGACTATATCAAAGGTGTTCTTGGTGCAGACACGGACATCAGAGGTTACGATACCGCTGATGCAGCCGTGCTCGATCTGGATGCAGGTCGCATCGCGGCCTTCCAGAGCGATAATCTTCAGCTTGAACAACAATATGTCAGCACGGGAAATTACAAGCGTGCCGCTGAGGCTACCTTCGATCCAAAGTATGTCGGGGAAGGACGAGCCTGGTTTTTCCGCAAGGGATCGGCTGACCTTGTCAGCAAGGTCGACAAGGGTCTGGATGCCGTTATCGCAGCAGGGAAAGTGGACGAGCTCGGCGTGAAGTACTTCAACACCAAGCTGGTCACCGACTGACCGACGATGAACAATCTTCCAAAGGGGATCTGCAATGATTGAGATCGTTGCACCCTACATGAGCTTTTGGTTGAAGGGCGCAGCGCTCACCTTGGGGCTGTCGGCTGCGTCCTTCCCGAGCTGCGTTCTCATCGGCTTGACGGTGGCATTCGCCGCCGTCTCGCGTACTCGAGCTGTTTCGCTTGCCGCGGCAGCTTACATCAACGTGTTCCGTGGTTTGCCTGAGATCATTGTGATTTTCGTGGTGTTCTACGGATCTAATATCGTCCTTACGATGCTGGGCAAACCGCTGGGCTTTCAATTCGGCGGCAGCAATCCTGCCATCGCCGCATTGGTTGCCTTGTCGGTGCAGTTCGGCTCCTATGCCGCGGTGATCTTCAAGGATTGGATGGCTGTATTTCCCAAGGGGTATACGGAGGCAGGGTTAGCCATTGGGATGACCCGACTGCAGATCCGCAGGCGCATCGTCGTTCCATTGCTGCTACGCTCGGCTACTCCGGCGCTCGGCAACCTTTTCCTGGTGATGCTGAAGATCTCGGCTCTTGCCTCGCTTATCGGGGTGGCTGAACTAAGCCGGACGACGAGCATCATCGCCGGCTCCACGCGCGAACCTCTCGTCTGCTATCTGATCGCGGCGGTAATGTACCTTGCCATCTCTGCGGTTTCCGGCTTCGTGCAGCACCGATTCGAAGCAGCTATGGAGAGGTCACTCTGATGCTGAATTTTGCGATTCTCGAGACGAGCGCCTTCTGGTGGGCTGTCCTGGACGGCTTGGGCGTCACTCTGGCGCTCACGGCCATCAGTATGGTCCTCGGCTTCGCGCTCGGTGGCGTCTTGGCTTCAATGCATGTCTATGGAAGTCCCGCGGTCCGTTTCGCAGCGAAAGCGTATATATTTGTCTTCCGCGGCGTGCCGCTGCTGATCCTACTGTTCCTGATATATTACGGCTTGCCGCGAGTAACCTGGTTTAGGGGTAGCCTGTTCTGGGATCTGGTCTTGACATCACCCTTCCGGACCGCAGTTTTCGTTTTGACGATCAACAATGCCGCCTATCTCGGGGAGATGATCAGAGGTGGGCTGAGGATGGTGCCAGCCGGACTATTGGAGGCAGCAGCGGCGGTCGGCATGACGAAGACGCGCGCCTTCTTTCGGATTCATGCGCCGCTCGCGCTTCGATCTATCCTAGGAAACCTGGGAAGTGAAACGATTGCTGTGGTGAAAGCGTCCGCCATCACTAGCGTAATTACAGTCAGAGATCTGATGGGTGGCCCAACCGTGCTCGGAAAGGTCTATCTGGATCCGCTAACGCCGTTGTTGGTCGTCGGCATAATGTACGTCGTACTCGTGCAAATCATCGATCTAGGAACAAAGTTGGTCAGAGGCCATCTTGCACTGCCTGGGTCGGTACAATCTCATCACGTGTAACATTCTACGCACATAAGCGGCCATCAACGGGCGCGCCAGTTCCGGCGCGCCTGTTTATTATTTCCTCGCAGATTGCTCGGCTCCCCTTGGCATTACCAGTAGAGGCAGCCCATAGCGGCGTTGGCCTTAAACGAGGCCGCACTCGCTATGTGTGCATACAATTCACATGTCCCACCGCCATCAACACCAGTCTTGGCTCGTGCCCTTTGCTATTTCTTGCGGCCAATCGCCCGAGCGTATCGAGCGAACTGAAGTTCGCTGACGGAGAGACGGCCGCATTCACGGTCAGTCCAATTCGGCACTCGAGCCAGCTGATTTCGTACTCAAAAGTGGAGGAATGACTTGAACAAGATCTACGCTGATTCAAACGCACCTCTTGAAGGCCTGTTGTTCGACGGGATGGTCATTGCCGCAGGCGGGTTCGGACTTTGCGGCATTCCGGAGCTGTTGATCGGTGCAATCCGTGAGGCAGGCACGAAAGATCTGACCATCGCCTCGAACAATTGCGGCGTCGATGACTTCGGTCTCGGCGTGCTGCTGAAGACGAAGCAGATCAGAAAGATGATCTCCTCCTAAGTCGGCGAGAACGCCGAGTTCATGCGGCAGTATCTGAGCGGTGAACTGGAGCTCGAGGTCAACCCGCAAGGGACGCTCGCCGAACGCATGCGGGCGGGCGGCGCAGGCATCGCCGGCTTCTACACTAAGACCGGCGTCGGCACGGTCGTTGCCGAGGGCAAGGAACTGAAGACAGACCCCCATTCACCTCGCCGCATAGCTCACGAGATGGAATTGTGATACTGTGAACTAAAATCTATAGTTGTCAACTGCCGACATCATCGTTGCAGGCGGCATGGAGTCGATGTCGATGGCGCCGCACTGCTCGCACCTGCGTGGCGGTGTGAAGATGGGCGACTTCAAGATGATCGACACGATGATCAAGGACGGCCTGACGGACGCCTTTTACGGCTACCACATGGGCGTCACCGCCGAGAATGTCGCCCGTCAGTGGCAGCTGACCCGCGAGGAGCAGGACCAGTTTGCGCTTACCTCGCAGAACAAGGCGGAGGCGGCCCAGAAGGCCGGCCGCTTCGCCGATGAAATCGTTCCTTTCACCGTCAAGACCCGCAAGGGCGATGTCGTGGTCGACCAGGACGAATATATCCGCCATGGCGGCACACTCGACAGCATGACCAAGCTTCGCCCCGCCTTCGACAAGGAAGGCACGGTCACCGCAGGAAACGCATCCGGCATCAATGACGGTGCTGCCGCAGCCCTTTTGATGAGCGAGCAAGAAGCAGTGCGCCGCGGCATTCAGCCTCTTGCCCGCATCGTCTCCTGGGCAACGGCCGGCGGCGACCCCGGCATCATGGGAACGGGTCCGATCCCGGCTTCGCGCAAGGTACTTGAAAAAGCTGGCTGGAAGATCGGCGATCTCGATCTCGTGGAAGCGAACGAGGCTTTTGCGGCCCAGGCCTGCGCCGTCAACAAGGTCCTCGGCTGGGATCCGTCGATCGTCAATGTCAACGGCGGCGCCATCGCCATCGGTCATCCGATCGGGGCTTCTGGTGCCCGCGTCCTCAACACGCTGCTCTTCGAAATGAAGAGCCGCGGCGCCAAGAAGGGCCTTGCCACCCTCTGCATTGGCGGTGGCATGGGCGTCGCGATGTGCGTGGAAGCGATGTGAGGGGAGGCCACCGCGATGCCCGGCGCCAAGTTCCGTCTCTGCGATGTCGCACTCGACTGCTCCTTCAGAACGCGGGATGCGCGCGTCGAGCGTGAACAGGCGCTGGCGATCATCGACCTTCTGGAATCAAACTCCTTCACGCCGATCGGCCATGACGGCGGCCCCTATCGCCTCAAGATCGAGACCGCGGACGGACGATTGGCAATGCATGTTGCCGACGACAACGGGATGCATGTCGTCACTCACTGTCGCTGACGCCTTTCCGCAGACTGCTCAAGGATTACACCCGCATCTGCGAAAGCTATTACGACGCGATGTGCCGGCCGGGGCCAGAGCGGCTGCAGGCGATCGATATGGGCCGGTGTGGCATCCACAACGAAGCGGCCGAACTGCTGAAAGAGCGTCTCTCCACCAAGGTCAGCATCGACAAGGACACGGCGCGCCGTCTGTTCACTGCCGACGCGCGGAAACACGGCGTCGAGGTGCGCCCCGTCTGCATCAACCGCTCGCGCTGGGACTGCACGTTGGAGCCGATCGACGGCACCGACGGGCATGCGGTCCGGCTCGGCATGCGTCTGGTGCGCGGTTTGGCGACGGCCGACGCGGCGCGCATCGTCGCCGCCCGCGCCGATGAGCACTTCGCATCGGTTGACGACATGTGGCGGCGATCGGGCGTACCAGTCGCCTCGCTTGTCGAGCCTGCCGAAGCCGATGCCTTCCTGTCATCCCTACGTCTTGAGCGACGCGATGCGCTCTGGGCGATCAGGGCACTGCGCGACGAGCCGCTTCCGCTCTTCACTGCCGCGGCGGAACGGGAGGCGCGGGCCATCGCCGAGCAGCAGGAGCCGGAAGTCGAACTCGACATCACCGTTCCTCCAGCCTGAAAGAGCTTAATAAGGCGGTACACAGTTGCTCGACTGACTTCGAGTTCGGTCGGCCGCAAGTAATGCCACATCTCCGGCTGCCACCTTGCCGGAGCGATGCATTAGGAATCCTCGGATCGCCTCTGCGCGTCGACACGCCTCATCCCAAAGCGCTTCATCAACCTCGTCGGGAAATGGATGACTCATTGCAGAAACACCGTCGATTTCGTCGACGATTGATTCTCACATTAAGTGGGTCTTCCTCACTTTGTGTGGAGATCTGCCAGTTTAATCGGCATCATTCGTGCCCTGAGAAGCTCAGGGCCTGCTCTGCCATACATTGCGCGCTTAATCGTCTTCAGTCGGTTGATCTGACCTTCTGCCTGACCATTGTCCAGGGCAGATCGATGGCGTTACAGACGGCGTCGATATCACGGCGAAGAACGCGGGCAAAACGGGCCAAGGAAGCGAGCCCGGAGTGAATGGCATCATCGATCCATTCTTCGAGTTTCGTCGAAGCTC
>NZ_ATTQ01000061.1 GCF_000419765.1 Rhizobium mongolense USDA 1844
CGATCGCGCTGATCGATGAAAACATGCCGGTCATCGTGATCGCCCCAAGTGATCGGTTCTTCGATAAGACCGTCTCTAACATGCAAGAAGTGGCCGCCCGGGGTGGTCGCATCATTCTCATCACCGATGAGAGGGGAGCGGCGATGTCCAAACTCGACACGATGCACCGCATCGTGCTGCCTAACGTCGAGGAGATTATCGCGCCGATGATCTTCTCGCTGCCGCTACAGCTTCTTGCCTATCACGCGGCGGTCTTCATGGGCACAGATATAGACCAGCCGCGTAATCTCGCCAAATCGGTGACCGTCGAATGATTGTGACGCTTTCATAGCTGGCTCGGAAAACGCCAACACCTTTGTATTTAGAAATCAACGCTCGGATAGAGATCCAGATGACGAAAATTGCTCGGTGCAATTTAGGGAAACTCGCGGTCGCCGTAACCGTGGCAATCGCCATCCTTAATTCGGCAGGTCGGGCGATTGCGCAGATTAAACATGGCAGCCCGATCGAGCTTGCTCAAGCCGACGTCAGCACCGCCGTCCGGCAGGACATCGTAAACGAAGTTCGTATAGCCGGCTCTCTCACGCCCGTTCGACGTTCGACACTGACATCTCGGGTATCCTCGACAATCATTGAGCTGCCCGTGCAGATCGGAGACGTGGTCAAAGCCGGCGACCTCCTCGTCCGTTTTGAAACGGAAGCTCTCGGATCGGCCGTGACGGCGCGAAAAGCAGAGGTGGATGCCCTTAATGCACAGATCGAACTCGCTGAGTCGGTGTTTAAGCGAAACACGACGCTGGGTGAACGAGGCGCGGCATCGGAGGCGACGAGGCTTGCAGCGCGGGCCAACGTGCTCAATCTTCGCGCGCAGCTCAGATCGAAACAGGCCGAGGTCGCAGATACCGAACGATCGCTCTCCTATGCGGAATTGCGCGCCGAGTTCGATGGCATCATTGCTGCGCGTCCGGTGGAACAGGGACAGACCGTGCCGCTGAACACTGAAATGATGACTATTGTCGAGCTCAACCGGATGGAAGTTGACGCCGGGGTTCCCACAAGCCGCATCCCGCTCGTTCGCCCCAAGCAGCCTGTAGAGCTGACAGTAGAGGGCTTTCCGGGCCGGACATTCCCTGGAGAGGTCGTCCGTATCTCGCCCACTGCGGTCGCCGGATCCCGTGCCGTGCGGGTATTCATCGCGATAGATAACAACGACGGCCTGTTGCGAGGCGGGATGTTCACCACCGGCATCCTCAAAGTCGACGACCAGAAGGATGTCATAGCACTTCCGGCGGCCTCGATCCGGTATGACGCAGTTGGGCCTTTCGTTCTCAAGGTGGAACGAGGGGTTTTGCGCAGGCAACCTGTCGAGCTAGGCAGGAGTTGGAGCGACCGAAATCTTGTGCAGGTATCGGGAGTGAACGAGGGCGATGTTATCGTCAGCGCCCCCTTGCCCGATCTGGTCGCCGATACACGGGTGACCATCGAGGGAACCTGACGGATGTTTCTTACGCGTATCAGCGTCAACCATCCGGTCTTCGCCACAATGATGATGGTGACTATCCTTGTGCTTGGCCTGTTTTCATATGGCCGGCTCGGCGTCGATCACTACCCCGAGACCGACCTCCCGATCGTCGTGGTCGAGACCACCTACACCGGAGCGTCGCCGGTATCAGTCGAAAGCGAGATCTCACGGCCGATTGAATCGGCGCTCAACGCCATCGGCGGCATCGACAGCATTACCTCAGAGTCCTACGAAGGTCGTTCGGTCGTCGTGGTCGAGTTCGAACTCGATGTGGACTCACAGGTCGCGGCGCAGGAGGTGCGCGACAGGGTTGCGCGGCTCGAAGCGACGTTCCCCGACGGAGTCGATACCCCTCAGGTCACGCGCTTCAAACCGGACGGCCAGGCAATTCTCTCTGTCGCAGCATCCTCGTCGATCCGGACGCTGCGCGAAATCACCACGCTTGCCAATCGCGTGATCACTAATCGCCTGAGCGTCATATCCGGCGTCGGCCAGATTTCACTGGTTGGCGGCAGCGAGCGGCAGGTTCTCGTGGTCGTGGATCCTGATCGTTTAGAGGCTTATGGCGTCGGTGTCTCTACCGTCATGGATGCAATCCGACGCGAGAACCAGGATCGCGCGGCGGGAACGCTCATATCCGGTATCAACCAGCGGATCGTGACGGTCGAGGGCCGCATCGCGGATGCTTCAGGCTTCAACAGCATCATCATCGCTAATAGCGGCGGCTATCCCGTCTACCTCTCGGATGTGGCGACCGTTCTCGACACAGGTGCTGAAGTGACCAGTCTTGCAAACTATCAGAGCATGACAACTGTTGGGTTGCGTATCGTCAAGGTCCAGGGCGCGAACACGGTAGAGGTGGCGTCCGCACTTCGCAGGGAAATCTCTGCGTTGAACGCAGAACTGGCAAAGGAGAACGTCCGGCTCACCATCACACGTGACAACTCCCGCCCCATAGCCTCTCAGGTTTTCGAAGTTCAGCGAACGCTGATCGAAGGCGGTGTTCTGGCCGTGCTGATCGTGTTCGTGTTTTTGAACTCCTGGCGATCCACGGTCATCACCGGCCTTACGCTCCCCATTTCAGTCATCGGCACATTCGCGACCATCTACGCTCTAGGCTTCACGCTGAACATCATGACGCTGATGGCACTCTCCCTGTCGATCGGTATTCTCATCGACGACGCGATAGTCGTTCGTGAAAACATCACCCGCCATCTCCAGATGGGCAAGGATCATGTCAGGGCGGCGCTCGATGGCACCAACGAGATTGGCCTTGCCGTGCTGTCGACTACACTGTGCATTGTCGCTGTGTTTCTGCCTGTCGCCTTCATGGGCGGGCTGATTGGTCGCTTCTTCCTGCAGTTTGGCGTTACTGTCGCCGTGGCCGTGGTAATTTCGCTCTTTGTGTCCTTTACCCTCGATCCGATGCTGTCGAGCGTTTGGTACGACCCCCAATCTCAAAAGAGTGCCAAGCGAGGTTTCTTCGGTCGGATGATTGAGCGATTCGATCAATGGTTCGAGAGTCTCGCGAGCCGGTATCGCTCTGTCATTCACTGGTCATTCGACCATCGGAAAACGACGATTGCTATTGTCGTCGCCATGTTCGTTGCCAGCCTGCTGCTTGTGCCGCGCATCGGTACTGAGTTTTTGCCGCCAGCCGACCAGGGGGAAGTGAGCATATCGCTCGAAGCCAACGAAGGCGCTTCCCTCGATTATATGGCCGCGAAGGTCGGCCAGGTCGAACGAGTGCTGCGGGATTTCGATTATATCTCCTCGACGTATTCCACTATCAATTCCGGCGAATTGCGCGGCTTCAACCAGGCTATTGTGGCCGTGCAACTTGTGCCCAGCGATCAACGGAGGCTGACGACGGCGGAGACCATTAATCCCATCCGTCAGCGGCTTGCCACGATCGCAGGCCTGGAGATCTCCGTCGGACAGCCTTCCGGACCGGGCGGATCGTTAAAGCCGCTGCAACTCTCGGTCCTCGGGGATGGTGACGAGGAGCTGCGACGTATCTCCGATCACATCACCTCGGCGCTCGCGGCTATCCCAGGCGCGATCGAAATCGAATCTTCGATTGAAAATGTCCAACCAACGCTGGCTGTCCGGGTACGCCGTGAGGCGGCCAGCGATCTGGGCGTGTCGATTGCAACGATCGGCGATACGCTCAAGCCTCTCGTCGCGGGCGATGCTATATCCGTATGGAACGCCCCCGACGGAGAGCCCCATGATGTCGTGGTGCGGCTGCCCCCGACCGCCCGGCGAGATGCCGCACAGCTCCGTAATCTCATAATCTCGACCGGCCGTACGGACGACAATGGTAAGCCGATAACCGTCTTGCTGGATCAGGTCGCCGACGTCGTCGAGAGCACCGCGCCTGATGTGATCACCCGCAAGGATCTGTCCCGGGAGGTTCGCATATCTAGTCATATTGACGGAAGGGCGTCGGGCGACGTTGCGGCCGATCTGAACGCCGCGATCGCAAAGATGGATATCCCGTTGGGGTTTCGCATATCATTCGGCGGTGACGCGGAGAACCTCGCCGAGAGCACCGCCTATGCATTCCAGTCGCTGGTGCTAGCCGTAATCTTCATCTACATCATCCTGGCTTCTCAGTTCAGCTCCTTCATCCAGCCAATCGCCATCATTATGACATTGCCGCTATCCTTGATAGGCGTCCTGCTTGGCCTTCTGTTTACGGGCTCGACGCTCAACATGTTCTCGATGATAGGCTTCATCATGCTGATGGGGTTGGTGACCAAGAACGCGATCCTTCTCGTCGACTACTCCAATCGAGGCGTTCGGGAAGGCAAGAGTCTGCGTCAGAGCCTTGCTGATGCCGGAGCGGCAAGGCTCCGGCCGATCGTAATGACAACCCTCGCCATGATTTTCGGTATGCTCCCGACCGCCTTGGGCTTGGGCGAAGGCGGCGCGCAGCGCGCCCCGATGGCCCATGCGGTCATCGGCGGGTTGATATCCTCGACCCTCCTCAGTTTGGTCTTTGTGCCTGTCATACTAACTTATCTCAACGACATTGCCCGGCGCCTCAAACGCTGGCTGACTCATCCTACAGAGACGAATGCCGCGGCTCAGCACCTCGACTTCGATAAGGGTAAAAGTCCTATCAGCTCTGTCCCAAGCGATCATACTGCGACGACACGGATGGGACGTCAGTTCGAGACAGAAAGTAAGTGAGGTCGCATGCATGAAATTTCCCTCGCGGACGCGCCGAGGCTTGTTGGCCAGGAACTCGGGACATCCAAATGGATCACCGTCGATCAAACGATGATCAACCTCTTCGCCGATGCGACCCAGGACCATCAATTCATTCACGTGGACCCGGAGCGCGCAGCGGCCGAAAGCCCGTTCGGCGGCACGATCGCTCATGGATTCCTGACACTTTCGCTTCTGTCGGTGATGTACTTCAGCGGTTTGCCGAAGATCCGCGAACAGACCATGGGCCTCAATTACGGCTTCGACCGCGTCCGCTTCATGTCGCCGGTCAAAACCGGCAGCCGTGTGCGTGGCAGCTTCGTGCTGTCGGATTGCCGCTTTCGCGGCGCCAGCATGCTGGTGACCACCTACGAAGTGACGGTCGAGATCGAGAACGAGAATAAGCCGGCACTCACTGCCAATTGGATCGCTATCGTTCAGTTCGATCCCAAGGACCGGCCCACAGGCGTTTGACATCGCCCGTGGCTTAGCACCCCTCCGGCGAAGAATTCAATTACCACATCTCTTGCGCTGGTTGAACCTGCTCGCCCACCTCGCTCGAAACGATCAACATCGTTTTGGCGATCGTAAAAAGGAACTTCGGTACAGGCAGTCGTGACGCGAGGCCGAGATCGGTCGGAGAACGGATTCTCAAGGCCAGCCGCTATTGTTCAGATGATTTGCGGCGCGACCTATCCCGTGCTCGCGAAATAGCCGCAGCGCTACACCATTACGGCTGTTCGAAAGCAGATGCTTATTCTGCCCGAAAAGAACATCCGGAATCAAGCCTCCGTGAGCACGTGCCTGCGGCAATGGCGCGCGAAGGCGCTGCGCTAGCGGAGAGGATCATGCGACGTTTCTCGAACATCGATCTTGTGCTCATCCATGGTTACGGTTTCCCGCGCCTCGAGGGCGGTCCGATGTGGGCGTTACGGGATGCGACATGTGTTCAAGCTCTGGAGAGTGCGCGACGTCCCCGGGCGATCTGATATCGGATCGGAACGCCGGGGCCGCGAACCGGACATAATGTGACATTCAAGCGGCTTGAGCGGCAATGTGCTTTCGGCACGAGCGCAACACCATGCCGCTTCCGACAAGATTGATGATCGATTCGGTCCTTTCCCCAAGAATGGCCGTTTGAGAGAATTCATCAGGCGCAGCATAGGAACAGAGGTTGCTGTTTCGCGGGGTCGCGTAAATTTATAAACCCGATGTCGCCGGCCGTGTCAGTCGGTTTGGCGATGGCCAATGTCCGGCTGCACGTCATCGGTCGGACCGTGTTCCTGCCTCTGCTGCCGTCGCGGTGACACCAGCCGAGCAAGAAGTTTCCAGGGAGACGCCATTTTATTCGACCTCGAATTCTACTCGGCATTCAGGCTGCGAGCAAAAACGTTGGCGGCGGAACGAACCGCCGCCAAGATATCCATCACGATAAGTATAAGAATGCGGCCAGCGCTTGGCCGAATGCTGTTGATCAACCGAGATTGAGCCGCTTTCGCAGATCCGCATTTTCAGCACGGAGCTTCTCGGCCAGAAGCTTGCGCAGTCTCTGGTTTTCCTCTTCGAGCTGCAGAAGATCCGCAAACTCATCAACTGCCGCCACCGACGGTGCAGTCGCTGCCTCTACAACCTTCGGAGAACGTTTGACAGGCGCACGTTTGCCGCTTGTCGCACCTTCGTCCGACTTCGCCTTGCGTCCTCTCTTCTGCTTTCCAACTGCAGCATTCGAAGCCTCTGCCGGTTGCGCCGAAACTGCGGTTGAGGCCGTTTCAGGCATCGCCTTCCTAGTGCGAGGTTTGCGCTCCTTCTTCGGTACATCAGGTGCCGCTACGGCCGGCGTGTCAGTATCAGTCATCGCATTGTTTTCGTCGGCCATTATGGTCTCCTGTAAAGCCGATGCATTTGTCTCCTGCTCAATCGGCAGTGTCAACAACGCCGCGGCCTGTTCTTCTCCAGCGAAGGACATCTCGCTGCTGCTAGCCTGAGAAGCTCCCGGCAGGACTGGCATTGCCTCGTCCTGCAGATCTTGCGCAACGGACTTGAGATCCATGTCTCCCCAGATCGAGGTCGGATTAGAATTCACTTTTCGCCGACCAGATCTGTACTCGACGGTAAAGCTGCGCTGGACTTTTTTCACTTTCAGAGGCCCTTGGGTGTGTCTGCGGTGATGTTTCGGCGACGTCTTCAGCATCGCAACATGCCCTGCAAATAGCAACCACCGCGCCGCCGGTCTAGTCCCTTGAATACTCAGCGGGCAACGCGAGCCTAACTAAGACTCGTCCGCTTAAGGTCAGCGTCGTCAATTTCCATTCGGGCGCTTTCGCACCTCCGGCGCACAAAGCGCCTGCCGGCTCGATCATCGATTGTAGATGGGCAATTAGCTGCGGTTGCCGCTCTTGAAAGGAATTGAACCAGCGACCTGTTGATACTAGATTGTGCTGCGCCGAGATAGAAAAAGCCGATTTTGCTCCAGAACCCCGGATTGCCCGCTTTGGCATGAATCAGCTTCGGATCTTGACGAGTGCTTCAGCGACAGCTGCGGCATCGAATTAGGTGGCCGGCCCCGTGGTTTAACTGAGCTTGCTGATCTGCGCGATGATATCGCCAGTGACAGCATCGCCCCGGATGACGGGCCGCTACTGCTTTTGCGATAAGCCCGTCCCGATCAGGAAGCTGATGCGCCAAACCATGGTATCGAAGGTCGTTAATCCTGTGGTGGAAATCAGAAAGCGCCGTGGCCGAAATCCAGAATCCGCAGGGCGTAATGTGCTTGCCCGCGTTTCAATGCGCACGTAACAAGCTAGGCGGGCGTACGACGACAAGTCGCCGGCGCCAAGATCCTTGAGAAGCTTCAGCACCCGGCCTCTCACGTGAGGCGCCGGATCCGTGCACCTGTGCGTCGTTGAGCTGATCTTCTGTCGAAACGCGGGCGTATCCCACAAGAAAACCGGAGCAACGCTTGATCGTTGCTCCGGCCCATTCTCTCTCCTCAGCGGGCGAACCTATCTCCTTTGGCTGAGCGCTGATGGCTTCGATCTCGACCTTCGCGACTTTAGGCAGTGCCTTGACTTAGTGTGCTGCCGGCAGACGAAAGAGCACGCTGCTTGATGGGGTCATCTCGCGCCCGGAACAGGATGAAGATCGTCGTCGCGCTCGCGGCTTCGCTGTGCCGCCATTTGCGCCTCGATCGTCTTCAGCTCCGGGTTATGGTCCTGCTGTGGCTGCCTTGCCCGCATCGGCTGCGATTCCGCCTCCTGGATCGGCCGCTCTCGCACCAGGCGGGAAAAGTCCGACCGGCAGTTAAGGTGATTTCCTTGGCCATCCTGGGAGATCCCGGCAAACCGGCACATCAGCGGCCCGGCCCACGCCGGGTCGGCCCACCATGGTGGGGCAAACCCGTAGGTCTTCAGCGCTGGACGGCCCTAGTTGTCAGGATCTCCTCGAGAGCGACTTGAACGATATGGGTGCCGCACCGTCGCTCTCAGCATAGAAGTTTTGATCTGATGTGGTGGACGGCCGTCGCGCCTGGCACCGCAAAGTGCCAAAGCGCAGCTGGTCGTTTACCAGGGTCTTTTACCCGCTCCGGAGCGCGACACGGGCGGCACTCCCACTTCCTTGAGCAACCGGGTCGCGCCGTCGATCTTGTCCATGGTCCAGAGGATGAAGCGACTATCGACATGAATGCTGCGGGTGCGGTCCGCGATGGGGCCGCCCAATCCGAGATAACGCCCTCGAGGACACCGTCGAAGACGAGACCCACGAACTCGCCGCGCCCGTTCAGTGTCGCCGGACCGCTATTGCTGTTTGTTATGTCGACCGTGGATATGTAGTTGACCGGCAACGTCCCCAGCGCCGGCGCGACATAGGGGCCATAATCCTTAGCCCGGATTGCAGCAATGGCGGCATCCGGCGCATCAATAGCTATGTGCTGGTCGATTCTGCTTGGCGCTTGGACGACGCTGAAACAGGAGAATTGCGGCGTACCTACTCGCCCGAGAGGGTGGGCGAAAAAATCCGGTTCCGAGGCGCGAAAGCCGTAGGCGGGAGGGTACTTGCGACCAGAGGCTTTCACCTTCCCCGGACTTGCAAATCAAGAGTCACACCGCAACGTTTCCTTGGCGGCGCACCGGTCGATTTGCTCCTGCTCCGCCCGGAAAGTGGAGTGACGGGGCAGTTCAGAATCACATCGCTTTTGCTCGGCGCCCCGTTGACAAGACGTCGCCAGGTATCTCAATCTCGGTCACTGTCCAATCGACCGACCTTAGCTCGGGAGTTAAGGGCGACGCATTCCTCTTTTCACTGCTTTATGGGCCATCGAAATCATTCCGTACTCCTCCAATAATTGCCAGGTCAGACCTCATAATCGATGCGACTGCATCACCCGGAGTTTCGCGGTTGCTCGCCGACTGTTGCAAGAGGGCTGAGAAGCCGCTCATTTCAGTGTTCGGCACTTTGTCTCTAAAAGGAGGCGTCGTCGCTACCCGAAATCGGGCTGTCCGACATGCCGCGAGTTTGCCTACCAGAAGGGCGTTATCGAAAAAGCGCCCTCTGGCTTGAGGCAGCCTCCGGGATGCGCGGAGCCAACATTCACGGGCGCTTCGTTCGATCGTCAGGAATTGTCCCTCGAGTCGGTACGGCTGGCCGTGGACGTCCTTTCGCACCCGGACGAGCTTAAAGCGTCGGTCATCCACACTCTGTCCCTGCACGATGGTGTTGGACGACTGCCACCCATTTGAAGGGTGGATGAACTCCAGCCCGCGACCGAATGGGGATGCGATTCGTATGGCTCTCGAGGGCGGTGTGGGACGAGATATGTCTCGATGCGGACCGCTGGTACGATAAAGAGACTGGCGGCACCTTCATGGGATATTGGGCGGAAAGCAATGCCGCCGTCGTCACGGCGATGATCCTAGGCGGCCCGAACGGAGTCCGTCCGCCTTTCTTCCGGACCAGCGCTGGCAACATGGAGAGATCGCCAGTCATTATGAACAGTCGGGCAGGCTGGACACATATCTTGGCGACTGGCACACGCACCCGGGCGCCGTCTCCGGCAGCCTAAGGTGGAAAGACAGAGGGTGCCTGAAGAGGATCGTCAGAACCCCGTCAGCGCGAAATCCTACTCCTATCATGATGCTCATGTGTGGCGGTCCAGGGTATTGCACTCGTGGGTAGCCCACATGGCGCGTCAGCTTCTCTTTTTCGAACTTCGTTCCGAGGATAAAGCTGCCGTTGAAGTATATGACTGACGCTCGGATGAGTGCCAGCATTCGCTGATTGTAGGGCATCAAACAAATAGCGCCTGGGTGTGATGCTCTCGGCTCGCGAAAAAACCTGACTTCAATCCTTGATCCGCCCGATGGCTGTCCTTATCTTCGGGGCGTGTTAGCACTCGATTAACGTGAGTGCTAACAGCTAGCCATCGGATCGCTTAGATCCGCAATGACATTTGATCGAGGGACCAGAAATGGCAAACATCAATTTCCGACCGCTGCACGACCGCATTGCCGTCCGCCGCGTCGAGTCTGACGAAAAGTCCAAGGGCGGCATCATCATTCCCGATACCGCCAAGGAAAAGCCGCAGGAAGGCGAAATCGTCGCCGTCGGCTCCGGCGCTCGTGACGAGTCCGGCAAGGTCGTCGCTCCCGACGTCAAGGCTGGCGACCGCGTCCTGTTCGGCAAGTGGTCCGGCACTGAAGTCAAGATCAACGGCGAAGACCTTCTGATCATGAAGGAAGCCGACATCATGGGCATCATCGGCTGATC
>NZ_ATTQ01000062.1 GCF_000419765.1 Rhizobium mongolense USDA 1844
CTTCTCCAATCTTGAACGCCTCCTGGCAACCTGGCGCCGCGCCGCGAAGCCGGGAAAAGATAAGGATAATGCGGTACCGGCTCCGATCGTCCTCGCTGACCAAGCAGATGACAATGCGCCTGTGCGTGATCCGCNAACTGGCCATTTGATCTCACCGGTTNTNGCCGCTNCTCTTTGCATAAAGCCACGGGGTGCGTTGACATCAATCAGGCGCGGAAAGTCGATGCCCTCAAGCAGGGATCAAATGCGTTTGCTGTTTTGCGCAACTTCGCCATGCGGTTTCGCGGTATATTTCGCAGCCGAGCTTCCAGGAAACTCGAAGATTGGATCGATGATGCCATTCATTCCGGGCTCACCTCCTACCCCTTTTTGCTCGCGTTCTTCGCCGTGATATCGATGCCGTCTGCAACGCTGTCGACCTGCCCTGGAGCGATGGTCAAGCGGAAGGTCAGATAAACCGCCTGAAAACGATTAAACGAGCGATGTATGGCAGAGCAGGCCCTGAGCTTCTCAGGGCACGGATGATGCCGATCAAAACGGCCGATCTCCACACAAAGTGAGGAAGACCCAAATATATTTGCAATGACAAACTGACTTGGCGAGTGATGGTCTGTAGACGCGGTTGGGCCACGCCTGAGTCGTCAATCGAGACCTGAGATTTCGTTCCGGTCGCCGACGGAAACACAGCCTTAGGGCGGCCAGTCGAATTGCCGTCTTAAGCGCGTCAAATTCGCCCGTTAAAATTGGCCATTCAGGAACCTGAAATAAGGAGATGGAGATGGCCGGTACCCTGTTTGATCGCGCAGTCTACGTTCAGCGTAAGTATTTCATTGACGAGATCACCAGCCTCGACGAGGTCTTCACTTTTCTCGAAGCTTGGCCGGAGGCAAAGAGAGACCTCGCCTACGACACGCTGTTGAAGGCGTGCCGAGAAGCGGCCAACGGTCGATTTCCAATTGGCGCCGCGCGTGAGAATGTCCGGCGTTTTCTGAAGAAGGCAGGCATGTTGGCCGAGATCGCCGATGTACCGAATTTAGGCCAGCGGATGGCCGACCGAACTATTGGGAACGCCTAAGCTAAGGCGATCGCGAGCAGGCATCGAGCCCACGCAATTGCCATATAGCGTTGGGTCCAGTCGCCAGAAGCAGGAGCCGATGGGTGCGGCATTCGCTTCTCCGCCGGCAATCGCAGCGGTTTGAAAATTCAGTGGCGGGTCACCCTCGAGACAGCGTCCTCTTCGATATTAAGGGGCGCACCAATAAGGATTTCACCGCCTCGGTGCCTCGCAATTGTGAGCGATCCTGTCCTTGCGAGGCTTCTTGCAAAAGCACAAAAAATCTCGGGGGTGGTTATATCCGAGCCCTGGATGGGAACAAAAGACGAGAGGGATGCTCAAAAGCTTCTCGCGACGCGAGGAAATTCTGTTAGCCGTCCTTTGTTCACCTCTTGCACCACGTGCGCGATAGCTCGCTGTTCTACATCAAGGTGATTCATGAGTGCGGATTCCACAAGAGTCGTTGCCTTGCCGAATTGAGACATCGCCTCCGTTAGCCTTGACAGGCTCTCTCTGAAAGCAGCGTGGAGTTCCGACGCGATTATTTTCATCCGGAGAGGATGAGAGCAAAAGCAGAACTTGTCGATGATCTTGCAAACCTCGCAATTTGAAGATCCCTCGGCGATTCCGGCGAAGATCATTTCCGCGCGGACTGTGAGTTCGCCGGGAGACAAGTCATCACAAGAGGTGCCGGTGAATGGAAAGTGTGGCCGTCTACGTGTTAGTGCGAACGCCAGAACTTCGCGCGCCACGGCATAAGAGTCTAATAAAGCGCCTTCGACCAGTGGCCGCGTGAAGTAACCCCTTTGAGGAGCGGATAGAATTTTGCCCTCGGCTGCGAGTCGGATAAGCGCTTCGCGTACCGGAGTTCGGCCAATGTTGAGTTTACAGGCAAGCTCTTGGTCGCTGAGATGCTGTCCCGGCACTAGGGAGTAGCTGTAGAGCAGTTGAAGAACGGCATCGTAGGCAGTGTCAGCCTTCGCGGGCATAGATTCATTAGCTGGTTTCGGAATGCTGATTCCACGACACTGAGGCGCTTTTTCACAGAGCCACATTTTCATCGTCTCCTCTATCGACGTCGTTGTTTAATGCATTTCAATGTGGAGACCTGCAAGACAAATTGAGACCCGGGCGAGAATCCGCCTCGCAATCGCGCGACGGTTCTTGGCTGCAATGCTTAGGCGAGAGCGATTGTCGGCAGAACCTTTTTCATCAAAGCTGCTTCGCCATACGGTGTTCGTACGCGATCAATTTCCTTCCAACCGCTTTTTTCGTAAAGGTATTTCGCGTCCTCTGTTGTGAGGTAAAGGCTTTTGCAGCCGAGGCGCAACGCTTCGTGCTCCAGGCCCTCGATTAACAACGAGGCTATTCCTTTATTGCGGTGAAATGGATGGACGTACAGCGACTTCAGCCACGGGGAAAGATCGGGTCTTCCCTCGAAATCATGCTCACCCAGGGTGATCATTCCTACAGGTTTGCCGTCTTGGGTGGCGATCAATGTTAGCGGCATGGAACTTTTCGTTGCTGCTTCAAACTCGCGTGTTGTCTGCTCGTACGAGCCATCTGATTGACAACCCCATTGTCCGAAAGACCAGCTCGCGCAAACGTGTATTAAATTCGGATATGTTTCCAGATACTCGATCGCTACTGGAGCTCCGGTTTGGATTGGCCTAGCAGTCATAGTGTCTCCATTTTTGCTTGATGTGCGCCGACGTATTGGGTGTGAAACTGCGGAGTTCGAGTAAGCTTAACGAGGTGAGGGCCTAACTTAAAGGGTACTCCATAGCCATAAATCACGGCCGCCCTCAGCGCCCGTGGGACGGCACCTGCAAAACGACGCCCTTTGCGATTCAAGGGATCGGCTTCCTGAACGATTTTCGACAGCGCGTAACTGCTCGACTACAAACCTGCTAAGATCCCCGGCAACGCTGTCATACGGTTGAATATCCTCATAGCACCTGCTTCCATCAATTTTTCCGCATGGCCGGGAGGGCAATGAGAGCCCCCAACGAAGCCAATTACCTTCATCCCGGCCGCCACCGCCGCCTGAATGCCAGCAACGCTATCTTCAATAACGACGCTACTGCCAGCCGGTGTGTTCATTTCCTCCGCTGCAAACAGAAAGAGATCCGGGGCTGGCTTCCCACGCGCAACTTGCGAAGCGCTGAAGACATGGGGCGTAAAACTATCGTGCAGGTCTGTGATCTCAAGTGTCAACCGCAACTTTTCAACATCGCTGCTCGATGCCACGCATTTCGCCCAGCTGATAGCTTCCAAAGCTTGATGAATGCCCGCGACGGCTTTGAGATTGCCCGTATATCGCTTGGCGATCTCCGCCGTCACACATTCATGATGGTCCTTCGGCAGACGGAAGCCGGCCTCAGCTTCTATGATGGAGTAACTCTGCTGATCAGTCATCCCTATGAAGCGACTATTATAAGCATCGGCGGATATAATATACCCACATTTAGCCAAAGCATCGATATGCACAGCCGTCGCGATGATCTCGCTATCGACTAGAACCCCGTCGCAGTCGAAGATCAGGAGTTCTGGGTTTGTCGAAAAGGCCATGCGAGTAATCCTTGTTTAGTAAACGTTCAGGTTCGGCGGGTTGCAGCGCTCGACACATTGTAATCGACGGAAGATTATACGTGTCGAACGGAAGAAAGTCTGAGCGCTTTTCGACATGGTGACTAGGCAGGGTTGTTTGCCGCCCCGGACGGAGGAAGGTCACTGGTCCCAACATTTGAACTTACGCACCGCGGAATATGACGCCGGCCACGGGTTGCTACTGTCGAAAACTACAGGCGCTGCCCCGCATCAACGATTGGTCGCTCTTTGGCGCTCGCTATAGGCACTCTTCCTCGGGCCATGCGGTCGCCAAAATGTAGGGCGAAAAGCGTGGGCTTACCTGGATTTCGGCTTTCTCTCACCCCGCCCGTTGGATGGATGTTGCGATACCCGCTATCTTCGGACCCAGCTTATAAAGAGCCTTCCAAACCTTGTGAAACGCCTCTGCGTAAAGCTTCATCACTTCAGCATCATTGGGCGGGGCGATCTCGGAAACGTAAAACATCGTATCCAAGAGTTGTGCCGTGTTTGGAAAATCGGCGGCTCTCCAATCGTCGCGGATGTCTGGGAGATATTCGAAGACGGGCTTCGTAAGCCAAACCCAGATGGGCACGCCTTCGGCCTGCAGCGATTTGACCACAAAGTCCCTTGCAGCCGGGCCTGGCCCGAAGCCGAGTGCCTCAGGTTCGATACGTAGGGGGAAGTTGAGCATTGATTGATTGCAGTCAGACGGATTGAAAAGCGGAAATATACCTGCAAGCTCCCGAATCATCTCCCACAAAATTCTTCCATTGTCTCTTCGGATTTGGAGTTGCGTGTCCAGCATTTCGACCCGAAGCTTCGCTATTGATGAGGAGAATACGTTGGGTCTGTAGTTATATCCTTGGGAATAGGGTGAGAATATTCGCTCGCCATTTCGGGATGAGCTCGTCAGCGATACGCTATCCACGTGTGCAATGAGGTTGGAGTCGTCGGTAATGACAAACCCTAGTTCGCCGGCACCAAGGTGCTTGGCGCCGTTTCCGGAAAGAGCGAGTGCGTCGGCATCAACATGGGCCCCGTTGACGATCGCTTTGGCGGCTCCGATCGATTGACAGACGTCGTCGATCACCGCAATGCCTTGAGCACGCGCGGCAGATCTCGCATCGGGAACAAGAACATTGTTGCCGAAGAGGTGGGTGATGAGAACCGCAGCGACGTCTGGTCCGAACTTTTCGGTGGCCGCCCCTTGATCGATCCCAGCTAAGTTCATGTCGACGTCAACGAAGACCGGCTTGAGACCACTGATTGCAATTGGCCCAACCGCTCCAGGCCAATTCAGCGCCGCGGTAACCACGCGCTCCCCTCGCTTCTTGACGTAGTCGAGTTCGATGTGGATGGCCGCCGTACCACTGCCCACGGCGCGCACCTGCCACTTCCCGGTCCAGCTTGCAAGATTTTGTTCCAACTCGCTCACAATCGGATGGTTAACCCGATGATATCGTCCACCATCTACAACTCCGCGAAGAGCATCCAAATGCTTCTTTTCTGCGGCTGGCCAAGGTGTGATACGCCCCTGGGGGACAACAGGCTCTCCACCGAAGATGGCGAGCTTCACGTCGGAGAAAAGACCTCTTCTATTGCTGGCCTCGAGACCTGGTGCGGTATGTCCGTTCATTTACTGCTCCGATCATTAATCATTGAATCGCTATCACCGTGTATGAGATTTGGAATACTCTAGTGTGCTTTGCTTGGCGTTCACCGGCTAAAGTGAAGTATATTATAAAATATATTTTCCGATCATCCGCGGTTCGCTGTATATTCTCGTGTCCGCTTATGTATATCAGGATGCGCCCGTTGCGAAAAAGTCCGACATCCAGGCGGCGTCCGGATCACGGCCTGTAGGAAAGCTTCAACTGTTTTTTATTGGTTACCCACACCAATTGAGGACATTGGATCGAAGGAGGTTTGAACGGCGAGGCCGCAGATTTCCTTTGGCGGCTTTATGCCGATAAAAGGTCTGGAAAGAATGGTGCATATTGCCAGTTACAATCCCATAGTTCTCCAAAGCGCCCCGAGCGACGGTCGAGCCTCAGCTAGTCAATAGACGGCGCGAGCAACCGAATTTCGACGAAAGTGGATTTGATGCAATGGATTCGATGATAAAAAGACTGGAACTTCAACGGATTGGAAAAAGTGCAGGCACCTCTAACGATTGTAATAAGAGCGATGGCGCCAACCGTATGCCGGCCCAAAAGCTGATTTCAACCGGGACCTTGGGGCCTGCAAATCGGGGCCGGTTGCTCCAGGCCTTGTACGACATGGGAGCATCTAGCAGAGCGGATTTGGCACGCTTTACGGGTGTAAATCGAGGAACTATCGGTGGGATTGTGCAGCCCTTGATCAATCAGGGCATCCTTGCGGAAGGAGAGGTGATACCTCCTAGTGAGGCTGGCGGAAAACCGGCTACTAAGTTGTGGTTCTCAAAGAACGCAAGGCCGATCTGCGCGGTCCTCCTGACGCACAATCGTGTGCGTTCGTGCTTAGTCTCTCTGGATGGCGAGATTTATGCACAGCATGCCACCGATTTCCCCAAGGATCTAAAAGACGCCTCCGACGCATTTCGGATTGTCAGCACTTGTGTCGAAGAGACCATCTCATCTGCTAACTTACCGATATTAGGGATCGGTGTTGCGGCTGCAGGAATGATCAATACGGAGACAGGTTCAATTGTGACTGTCAGTCTCGCTCCATATTTTGATGGATTTCCGGTAGGAACAGAGTTGGCCGAAAGATTCGGAGTTAATACGTGTGTCGACCAGGACACCAGAGCTTTGCTCGTTGGCGACCGTTGGTTTGGGCAAGGACGTGGCCGGAGAACCTTCGCGGTGGTCTATATTGGTGAGGCTTTGGGTGGGGCGCTGTACCTTGATGGGCATCCTTATCGGGGACCTGCGGGTGCAGGCGGCGAAATCGGCCATACCATCGTGCAACTCAATGGCCATGTGTGCCAATGCGGCCGACGCGGATGTTGGGAAACAATCGCCAGCTTGAGGTGGTTAAGGGACGAGGCAAGAGCCAGGGGGCTGCAGCAACCTCACTTGTTGAATGCGGGCCGATTGTTGACTTTGGCCGGTGGCGGCGTCAAGGGCGCAAAGGAACTACTTCAAGAATATGCGTTCAACATTTCGGTTGGATTGGCGAATCTTCAGCACTTAATGGCGCTCAATTGCATTATTCTTCATGGGGATGTCGTACGCGGAGGAAAAACGATGCTCAATCTCATTGAAGGAAGCTTCCGAGAATTGGTATTCCATCGCCCGGATGAAGAGATTACCCTCGCCTTTGGCGATAGCGAAGACGTGGCAGCCCTGCGCGGCGCCGCCAGTCTCTTTCTTTCTGAATTGCTCAATTTCGTCATCTGACCGATGAATGGTCAGATGCGTCGACCGACATTGGTGCGGCTAGGTCGAGCGTCTCGTGCACAAGAAAGACGGATGACGTGTCGATTTCGGATCCACTCAAGCCTGCCAGGCATACGTCAACCGTCAGTCCCTTGCGCCTGTTCAGTAGGAGACGCGTCATGTCCGCCCGGACGTCGACATCGATTCTCTTTACATTATCACCGGGTTTGTGACTTTCTTGAAATTGGCGGGTGCGTCGGGGTTGTAGCCACGCGAGCGCGACCAGGCTTCAACAAAAACGTAAAATGGAAGCACCAGCGCCAGCGCGTCGGTGATCGGGTGGCCGGTCTCGACGAAGGGCAGGGGCTTTGCCCTCGTCGCCCGCGCCGACGTGATATGCACAATCGCGCCCTTGGCACTCAGGGCATCGGCAATCTCGGCGACCGAGCCTTCGGCGGCGTCGCGGGCGGCAAGCGCCAACCCTGGGAAGCGGGTGCCGACGAGTGCGACGGGTCCATGCAGCCGCGGAAAAGGCTTCGGCATGAATCCGGTCGTCTCCTTGAACTTCAAGGCCGCTTCGCTGGCGATCGCTAGTGCCGGCCCGCGACCCAACACATAGATGGAATCGGCGTCACCCGCGTCGGCGGAAAATTCCAGCCATTCGAGCTTCACCGCTTCGGCAAAGTGCCTGGGTAGATCCGCCACCGCGCGTTTCAGCGCAGCGTCTCCCGCCCACTCGCTTAGTGACCTTGCCCCCAAGTTTTATCCAGTTTTGAGTTCGCTCCAGCGGTTTTTGGTTGCTGCATTTATGGCCGGAAGCGGCGGGTTGCGGTGCGGAGCCATTTCGGCTGCGCAGCACCGCATCACGTCGCGGGTCGATGGTCTGAGCGAACTCGGCAGGTGTCAGCCAGCCGAGGCCGGAATGCGGTCGGTGATCGTTGTAATCGCTGCGCCAGTTTGAAAGCGCTGATCGAGCATGGGCCAGTGACGAGAAGAGGGTTTCATTCAAGAACTCGTCTCGCAGCCGCCCATTGAAGCTTTCAATGAAGGCGTTCTGGATCGGTTTGCCCGGCGCGATGTAGTGCCAATCCACCTTGGCTCGGTCCGTCCATTGCAGGATCGCGTTGCTGGTGAACTCGCTGCCGTTGTCGCTGACAATCATCCTGGGTTTGCCGCGCTCCTCGATGATCCGATCCAGCTCACGGGCAACGCGCAGACCGGAAAGCGATGTATCGGCGACGAGGCCCAGGCATTCTCTGGTGCAATCGTCTACGACCGTCAGAACCCGGAACCTGCGTCCATCGGTCAGTTGATCCGACACGAAGTCCAGCGACCAGCGTTCATTGGCTGCCATCGGGATCAGCATCGGTGCTCGTGTGCCTATCGCTCGCTTCCGCCCGCCGCGCTTGCGCACGGTGAGCTTCTCCTCCCGATAGAGCCGGAAGAGCTTCTTGTGGTTCACAAGCCGCCCCTCGTGTCTGAGCAGCACATGAATGCGTCGATAGCCGAAGCGACGGCGTTCATGTGCCAACGTTTTCATGCGCTCGCGAAGATCATGATCATCGTCGCGCCTCGTCTCATAACGGACCGTCATCGGCAAAAGCCGCTGGCTTTACACGCCCGCCGTTCGCTCATCCCATGTTGGCTCATCAGATGCGCGACAGCGTTCCGCTGGGCTGCGGGCGTCACCACTTCTTTCCCAAAAGGTCCTTCAAAGCGGCATTATCGAGCATCGCATCCGCCAGAAGCCGCTTCAGCCTGCTATTCTCGTCCTCCAGCGTCTTCAGCCGCTTGGCTTCAGACACCTCCATGCCGCCGAATTTGGCTTTCCACTTATAGATGCTGGCATCGCTGACGCCGTGCTTGCGGCAAAGCTCCGNGACTGGCGTGCCCGCCTCGTGCTCCTTCAGAATGCCGATAATCTGTTCGTCTGTGAAACGGCTGCGCTTCATTCCCTGGTCCTCTCAATGGGCCAGAGCTTACTTCAAAATGGATTATTTCAACGGGGCAAGGTCA
>NZ_ATTQ01000063.1 GCF_000419765.1 Rhizobium mongolense USDA 1844
AGCTTGAACATGCCCCATAGACATGTATCTCTCCAAGCAAAGCTGCCGTGGCAGCTGCTTATTCGTGAGGCAGCCAACGCACACGAGTGTCTCATCGAACAGTTTTGCTTTGGGATGCGCGCTCGACATGAACAATTCCGGAAGAATTAAAAAATCGACATGACCGGAGTNAAGAAGCTCACCTGGATCGTCATCGAGAGGCACCAATTCGAAGCTGACGCCGGGGGCCTCCCGAGCCACGCGCGCCACGATCTTCTCAAAGAACACGTGTGTCATGAAGTCTGAAAGAATGACCCTGAAACGCCGCTCCGATTTCGCTGGGTTGAACGGTTCCGAGGAAACGATGGAGAACTGGATGTTCAGCAGGGTATCGCGGACCGCGCAGGCGAGGGCCTCCGCACGCGGTGTTGCAATAAATTCGCGCCCCTGCATTACAAACAGCTCGTCGCGGAAATAGGTGCGTAGCCGGGCGATGGCTGCGCTCATGGCGGGTTGACTGAGGTTGATGCTGCGCGCAGCAGCGGTGACGCTTCGTTTGGTCATCAAAGCGTCGAGTGCAACGAGAAGATTTAGATCAAGACCCTTAAAACGCATGTCCGGATGTATCCATTGCGCGGACAAGCGCTACCCAGAGTTTAGCCAATACTGCAGAATAGACGTTAAAAGGGCTGCGGCGATGATGCCCCGCAACTGCAAACACCACGGCACGCCCGATCCAATCACCGCGCTCGACACCAAGGCCAGCGAGGTGACCGGACGTGCTAGCCCAGGCATTGGGTTCCGGAGTTCCGCTGCTTCCTGGGGAGGATCGATCACAGCATGACGCTAGAGGAGGACTTGATCGTCCACAACCATCCCACCTACGAGACAAGGATGGTAGAGTGCTTGGCTCGCCAAGCACCCGCGCTTCAAAATGCATATTTTTTGATCTCCTCGTTGTGGCTCAACTTGACGAAAAGCTTCTTCGCCGAGATGATGGGGAAGCGCATCTGGTGCGGTTTCACGAGCGATTCCGAACTTTAGGCTCCAAACTCGAATGCTAGTCCTCCCACCGTACGGGGTTCTTCTTGGCAACTGCCCGCCTATGGGTCGCCTTCATGAGGCACCGAATCGTGAGAAGGATCATGCCGCCAGCGATGCGGTGGAGGGTCTGTGCTGGAATTCTTGGGTACATTGCTGGCATCTCTCCGGTAATCAGAATCAAGGGATGGCGATACTAGTGTCCACCCGGCAGCCCTCTCCATGCAAAGTCCATATGCCATCATGCGCTACGGGCATGGTCGAGAACTCCATGTGAAGTGCGCGCCGCGGGCAATCCGTTAGCACCGCGAGGGGTGCCGCAGGCTAAGCCCTTTCCGGTTCTAATTGCGTTTCGCGGCTGTCGTTGCACCATTTGCTAATGGCGCGCTGCTTTCCTGCAGGTGACTGAAGCGCACAAACTCAGATTGAGTGCGCCTTGCAAACGCGCATCCATCCACAGCATGGATAGCAATCATGCGAAAAGTCAATTTTTCAGACCTGGCGAATGCCTTTAGAAGAACGTCGTGCATAATCGGAGGCAGAAATGGAAAGCCAAACACACTTCAACTGTTGCAAAAAAATATGAATGGCAATGCCGGCCTCAGATGCATCAAGAGAGACCTCACAAGCAATTGGAAGCGGGGCGGTCTTGGCAGGGAGATTTTTTGTGGCTTCTGAGCCATTCCTGCAAATACGGCGTCAGCCAGTGCAATCGCCTACGCATTCTGTGCGAGCACGGTCTCGATATCGACCGCAGGATGCTCCCGCACGCTTCAGCTCGCGGCTTTTGCTCTCAACCCTGGCGGGTTGATGAGACCCAAGGTCGAGGGAGGAGGGGCTGCCTTATCGTCAAAGAGGCTATATGATTTTTGTTGGTTCACCGAACGCCAAAGCCGCCTGGCGCTTCCTCGGGAGCGCGTTTGCCGTTTTGAAGGATTGCAATGACCCCATCAGTGCATATAGGCCCCAACTTGGGTCTCGCGGACATGCACGGCTGCGCACGGTCAAGCAGCGACATGCCCCTATGTCTCGGTGTGACAGGCCAGGTGCCCTGACTAAAAGAACATTCCCAAACCCTCCAACCTAATGGCGCTGCCGGGAAGGCTTCCGGTGCGCTCATCCAAGTTGCAACGACCTCGATCTTAAGGACGTGGCGCGAGAACACTAGCTCCCGAGGAGAGAGACCCATGGATCAGCCCGCTTGGAAGCGGCCGCATACGCGTCTGATCGTCGAAGGCAGTGACGCCGCACAGCGACCGCAGATGCCGAACTTGGCGTCCGTCGACCTAAACCTACTGGTAGATCTCGAGGCCCTGCTGCGGTACCGCAACATCACCCACGCGGCCCAACACGTTGGACGGAGCCAACCTGCGATGAGCCGAGCGTTGTCAAGGCTGCGCGGTATGTTCAATGACGATCTTCTGGTTCGCGGCTCGGGCGGTCTGGTACCGACGCTGATGGCTGAACGCTTGGCCAAAATGCTGCCTTCGGTGTTGGATGCGATTCGCCAGACGGTGAACTGCAGCGTCGCCTCAATGGAATGGCGATGGAAGGTAACGATGGCCATGCCCGACCACCAAGCGTTAGTTCTGCTGCCGCGTCTTCTGCCGCGGCTGCGCGAGCGTGCCCCTCATCTCGACATGGTCACCGACCCTGTCTTGGCCGGCGCACTGCGGCGACTCGAGCAAGGCGAGATCGATCTGGCCATAGGGCAGATCGGCGCCGCTCCGCCTGGCTACTTGCGGCGCAAGCTCTACGCCGACCGCTTTACCTGCCTGATGCGCCACGATCACCCGGTCCTGGAACAGGAATGGACGATCGGGACGTTCGCGGCCTTGCGGCACGTTGCCGTTGCCTCGGAGTCGAACGACCGCTTCCATCAGATCTATGACGTGTTGGGCGAGTCGGGCGTGCCAAATTGTGATCCAATCGTGGTTTCCAACGTATTGACGGCGGCGGTAGTGATCGCAGCAACCGACTTGGTGCTGATTGTACCTAACCGCATTGCGGCGCAGATCGCCGCCATGCTGCCGCTCGCGCTTGTCGATCCGCCTATGGAACCAAAGCCCTACGAGGTGGCGCTTATCTGGCACGAACGTTGCCACCGCGATCCAGGGCATCGTTGGCTGCGGCGCGAAATCACCGCCGCAGCGCGGACGGCCGGATAGGCCTAACGCACGCATCAAATGTCGAAGCGACTGGACCGTGATTACTCTAACCGCTGTAGGAGAGATGTGCGGTGAGGACCGGCGAGCTTATGGGATGCTGCTACAGAGTGATGACCGATGGCTAACCACCACACGCTACGCATCTAACTGGGGGGCGTGAGCCATAGCGGTGTCCGCCAACCGACCCCTTGATACAATGACGCAGGGTTGGAGCACATCCAGATCCATCCGCCTTTCAATCGCAGGCTGGGAAGGATGATAGTTCGTGAATTTAAATTGCGAACATTGCTGGGCTTGAGGATACGTGAGACGACAGCGGTATTCAGCTAGAAGTACAAAAGCTCACGACCCGTTGGTCTTTGTTGAGAGCTCGCACTTGCAGATAGGTATGGGTAAGAAGCCCGACAGCCACGAGACAATTTAGCACCCCGCGACTTTCTGGATTGGTAAAATTGATTGGTGGACAAAAACATCCGCGCGATGGATGGATAGGGGCGAGTTCTGGGTCTTGATCTAAACACTTTTTTGTCGTGCTCGTCGCTCTGACCACGAAGCCAAATCCAGCCCACGGCGCGGCAGTACACCTCCGGCATAAGTGCGATCGCCCGGAGCGATAATCTTGATCCGTTCGCCACTTGCCTTGCGTGGTCCTGCGATAGTTAGTGCGCCAGATGCGCGACCAGTAGCTTCGTGAAATCTGCCGTGCCCGCCGCACCATTTCCTAAATGATATGAGGATAATTGATCAGGGAGTAGAGCTTGGACAACTCCACTATCAGTCAACGAGCCAAAAACATCGGTAATTGTCAGCTTCTCACGTATTCATCTCGACGTGCCGCGAAGATCCGCTGACGCAGCCCGCGGCGGCCTAAGCACACCCATGACGATCACATCCGCGGATGCGTCCAGCATGCATCCTGTAGGGAAGACCGCGATCAGCCGGAGCAGGCTCTAGAAACGGCGGTTGTTGCTTTCTCGCGGAGTTCGACAAAGGCGAACTTCAGTCCGATCGACGGCCACGAACATATGGAGCTTGCCCTCTTCTGTGCGAATTTCCGCAAAGTCGATACGGAAATAGCCCATCGGATTTCGGCCAGGTTGATGTCGTTGCGCTGCAGGCAGCGATGCGGGATCGTTGGCTGCAATGCGTAGAGGCAATCACCCAGCGGCGGCAGTGTGTACCTGCCGAGGGAACTATGACGGCTTCCTCCTCTGCCGAAAGCACCGTCGCCGCGCCCTCAGGCTCTTGGCTATGCTCTATCGCTCGACGGATCGCCTCTGTCGTCGTGGCTCCCATGAATAACCTGGCCCATAACGCGAGGATGCCCCATCAAAGTCTGGGATTAAACAAGTTAGGAAGGCTTTTCCGACTGAGATTGCATGCGCGAAGCCTCCTGTAACAGTATCTCCCGCATCCAGATGTTACCAGGATCCGTGTTATGAACGGCGGGCCACTGGACAGCCTCGGTGAATGAGAGAGGTGGCAGCGGATGTTCGACGATCCGCAGTGGTACCGTTTGTTCGAAATGCTTGACCAGCCGCAAGGGCAAGGTCGCTATACGGTCAGTACCTGACAGCAACGGCGGGATCAAGTTAAAACCGGGCACGACGACCTCGACGCGTGTCTTGAAGCCGTGCTGGAGCAATAACCATTGCACGACGGAGGGCTTCAGCGAACGCCCGAAACTTGCTGCAACGTGTCCTATCGACATGAATCTCTCCAAGGAAAGCTGCCGTGGCAGTTGCTTGTTCGTGGGGCAGCCGACGCACACGAGTGTCTCGTCGAACAGTTTCGCTTTGGGATGTGCGTTCGACATGAACAAATCCGGAAGGATTAGAAAATCGACGTCGCCGCAGCGGAGAAGCTCATCGGGATCGTCATCGAGAGGCAGAAACTCGAAGGTGACGCCGGGGGCTTCCCGTGCCACGCGCTGCACGACCTTCTCAATGAACACGACCATCATGAAATCGGAAAGGATGATCCTGAAACGGCGATCAGATTCGGCTGGATTGATCGGATCCCAGGCAATGACGGAGAGCTGAATGTGAAGCAGGGCATCGCGGATAGCGGGGGCAAGGGCCTCCGCACGCGGTGTTGGGATAAGTTGGCGGCCCTGCATTATAAACAGCTCGTCGTGGAAATAGGTGCGCAGCCGAGCGATAGCCGCGCTCATGGCCGGCTGACTGAGCTTGATGCTGCGAGCCGCGGCCGTGAGCTTGCGTTCTGTCATCAGAGCGTCGAGCGCAACGAGGAGATTTAGATCAAGGCCTTTGAAACGCATATCGTTATGTATCCATAGGGTGGATGATTGTCATTCAAACAATCAATTTTACCAATCTTGCTGGATGCTACTAGAAAACGCTGAATTTAACTCGCTAAGTTTTTCCGAACGATCTATGGGCCGACAGGAGCGTGCAATTCCAAACCCTTCGAGGGTGGCCGAAGCTGGGGTGGTGCGAGGCCGGAACGCCGCGCAATCGCTTACCATGTCGATTGCCGTCGATTTCAGGTCCACCGTATGCTTGCCGACCGCTTGCACTGCATCGGCGTGGAAAAGTGCACCAACTTGCTTCGCCATCTCAGCGAGCCTTTCCACGGGGAATATTGTGCCTGTCTCGTTGTTCGCCCACATGATCGAAACGATTGCGACGCGATGGGTGAGGGCGGTCCTGTAGGCATCAAGGTCGAGTCGGCCATGGTGGTCCACCGGGATCCTGTGCACTTTGACGCCGCGGGTCTTCTCAAGGTGTGCGCATAGCCTCAGCGCGGCCGGATGCTCCACCGCCGAAGTCACTATCTCCGTGCGCCCGGGATCCATCTCAAGACCCGAAAGAATCGCTGTATTAACGCTTTCGGTCCCGCCCGAAGTGAACGCGATCTCATGGTCAAACTTTGCGCCGGTCAGCGCTTGCAATTGCCGCCGCGCGGTCTTAATCGCTGCACCGGCAGCGGCGCCGCTGTCATGCATCGATGAAGCGTTGCCAAACTGCTTTAAAAAGAACGGCAGCATCGCCTGAACAACTTCGGCATCGACTTGTGTTGATGCATTATTATCGAGATAAATAGGTTCCATTGGATACCACTCAACGACCGATGTGACGCAAACCTTGCAACTGTAGGCTGTCGATCCCGCTTGCACAATTCGCATGCGATATGATTACCCACAGGACTTGCCGCAGGCGCGCTTCTCCAGCGGGTCAGGATGATCGAAAATAAAACCGAAGGAAACCGGATCCGTGACGAAATCCAAGGTCGAGCCGGCAATGTGGGGTTGAGAGTCTGCGTCCACGAACACCTTGACCCCACCCGTCTCAATAACAGCATCGCCCTCTCGGGAATCGCTCTCCAAGCCCACATTGTATTTAATGCCGGCGCAGCCGTCCATTTCGACGGTGATGCGCAAGCCGGTCACAGGCTCGGGAGCCTGGGATATGACGCCCTTCACTGCGGCGATTGCCATTTCGGTGAGCGTGATCATCGGATCGTTTCTCCTGGTTTCGAGATCTGTTCTCAATTCGACGATGCACTTAGCGTGCCAAACGAAAACCCCTGCTAAAGCAGCGTTAAGCTCAGGCCGCTTTGTCACATTTCCAACATCGTCGAGACCGAACAACGCAGACGTGCGGCTGGGATAGCATGAACTCGTAAGGGTCATTCCTGGTTAGCGCTAGGCTTTTTCAGTCATCGACACGAGTGTGTGCGCCAAGCTTGGTAGGGACGCATCCAGCGCACCAACCCAACGCAGAACCACACCTTAAGAATTAGAGCA
Source organism: Rhizobium mongolense USDA 1844 (assembly GCF_000419765.1). Lineage (GTDB taxonomy): Bacteria > Pseudomonadota > Alphaproteobacteria > Rhizobiales > Rhizobiaceae > Rhizobium > Rhizobium mongolense. Next base: position 6,958 of record NZ_ATTQ01000063.1, read on the forward strand.
CGAGCTTGTCGTGGAACGAAATTTAGGATCTACTCTCACAGAGCCGTCAGACGTTCGCTCCTTTGGTCAGGGGCGGATTCGGTCTCGAGAGACATCAGCGTTTCGAGAATGTTCTGTGGGGACGAGACCTCATAGGGATCGGTTTCGCAATTGTCCGAAAGGCCTTCCTCCACGAACCATTGTTCTATAAAACAATCGTTGATCACGGCAGCGTAGCGCCAGGAGCGAAGGCCAAAGCCCAAATTGTCCTTTGCGACTAACATGCCCATTTTGCGAGTGAATTCGCCTGAACCATCAGGAATTAGCTTGACCTTCTGCAGTCCCGATGCCTTGCCCCACGCATTCATCACGAATGCGTCGTTGACAGCGATGCAGTAGACCGACTCAATTCCGTGCTTCCCAAATTCCTCGTAGAGCTTATCAAAATCGGGCAATTGATAAGTTGAACAGGTCGGCGTGAAGGCGCCCGGGAAGCGAAAATAAAATCGTGCGCTTACCGCTAAAATAATCTTCCGTAGTCTTGTTTTCCCAACGGTACGGATTTGGCCCTTCCACGGTCTCATCGCGAACACGTGTGCGAAAAGTAACGAACGGAACCCTTTTGTTCATCGTCATCAGCATTGCTCCTTTCCGGCTCTGGATCTGCTTTCGAGCTGGCTATTGAGTGTCTTCGAGATTTCGCTACCCAAAGGGCTCGAAAAAAACTCACAATAGTCGGACCCGTAGCGGCGTCGCGTCAACTGCTCTGCTCGGCTGTTGGGCGGCTTCCAACGGGGTGCAAGCGCCGTGCCATACGACATCGTGTCCGTAACGGCACTGCGTTGCCCTGCCCGATCGAGGATCTGGCACGGCGCGTACTGGGTCCTCTTTCCCTTCGGCTTGAGCAAGCGCTGGCTGTATTTTTAGTAAGGCCCTCTCCGGTTGGACGGCAGGCGCAGCTTTGGCACAATCAATGCAACGCGGCCCCGGGACCTCCGCGGCGCGAGCTCGAGCCCACGTTTGACCTTGTCCTTGCGATGGTCAGTGTTGCAAAGCCACCATGCCGCGAGTTTGTACCCGCGTCTCAATAACGAGTCCTGCAATTTTTGGCGCAGACTCGACATCCAATGTCGTCGGTTTGTCGATCCCGAGACGCTTCGGTGTCCATCCTGCCTGCAACGAGGAGCTTGCCTAGTCCTTGAAAACACAGCAAAAGCTTGATCAAGCAGCCTCTGTAAGCGCGATTGGCATGAATTTTGAAACACTATCCTCGAGCAGTCCGCTGCCGCGCCGCAGATCATCTCGTGGCGACGTAGCGAAGGAGGGAAAGCAACATGTCAAGTGTCACTCAGATCAGAAATTTGTCGAATAGGAGAGTGACCCTCCCGACTGATCGATCTGGTTCGCCACAATCATCGCAATCGCTGGATCTGAAGCAACCTATAGACTTGGATGTGGGCTTCGATCAGTATGTCTTTTCCTGCGTGCTCTTGCACGTGTTGGAAGAGATTGCGGCCGACGTGGCAACTGCGACCGAGGCAACCGGCCTCTCCCGTGCCGAACTGCAAGACATCCTTGAACACTGTGTTCCCGCCACTGTTATGCAGGCGTTCGGCTTGGAAAACGTGCGCGAAGCCGAGCCGGGTGTGGAAGAGGAACTTCTGCGCGATCTGCTGCTCGCGCATGCTCGACAGGGCGACCCAACAAGCGCTTATTTCGCCAAGATCATCGCACGGCGCGCCTTGCGCCACGACCATCTGTGGNTGGAGCTTGGTCTATCCGATAGGTCCGAACTTAGCCTCTTGCTTGCCATCCATTTTCCCACGCTAGCGGCCGGAAATACCAATCACATGAGGTGGAAAAAATATCTTTATCGCATGCTTTGTGAGGCCGAGGGTTTTTCGCTATGCACAGCACCCAGTTGCCGAGAATGTAAGGAATATGAAAGCT
>NZ_ATTQ01000064.1 GCF_000419765.1 Rhizobium mongolense USDA 1844
GCCTCAGGAAAAGGCACTGACCAAGGCCAGGCGCCGGATCAGGGAATTGGAGCAGAAAGTCGGGCAACAGCAGCTCGATCTCGATTTTTTTCGCGAAGCCTTGCGGCACTTCGAGGAAGATCAGCGTCGGAGCAGCGCTCCTGGCGAAACGGGATCTTCAAAGTCATCGAAAAGATGACAACCGGCCTGTCGCAAGGCGAATTCAACATCGACCGAATGTGTTGGCTCGCGGGCGTCAGCCGCGCGAGTTATTACCGTCACTGGCTGGATTCGGCCCCTCGTCGGGCCGAAACAGGTTTGCGAGACCTCATTCAAAAGATGGCTCTCGGCAACGCGCACTACGGTTACCGCCGGATCGGAGCCCTGTTGCGTCGGGAGGGGTGGCAAGTCAACCACAAGTGCATTCTACGCATCATGCGTGAAGACAATCTGTTGTGCCTGCGCGCAAGACCCTTTGTTCCTACAACGACCAACTCGAGGCATGGTTGGCAAGTCGTGCCGAACCTCGCCAGGGGCATGATCCTCAATGGGGTCAACCAGCTATGGGTTGCCGATATCACCTTCCTTCATCTCGCTGAGGAGTTTGCATTCCTTGCCGTTGTGCTTGACGCGTTTAGCCGCCGGGTGGTCGGATGGGCATTGGATACGCATCTCCGAGCAAGCCTTGCGATCGAAGCTCTCGAGATGGCTATCACCGATCGCCAGCCCGTGGCCGGGAGCCTCGTGCATCATTCCGATCGCGGCGTTCAATACGCGTGCGGAGCCTACTCCGAACTTCTGCATCTTCACGGCATCCAGGCGAGCATGAGCCGTGTCGGAAATCCTTATGACAACGCGAAAGCGGAGAGCTTCATGAAGACCCTGAAGCAGGAAGAGGTGCAAGGTCTCGCCTATAGGGATGCAGACGATGCCCGCCGGCGCATCGGCGCTTTCATCGATACCGTTTACAACGCGCAGCGCCTGCACTCGGCGCTCGACTATCTCACGCCGGAGGAATACGAACAGAAGCATTCAGGTGGACGACGGATGGAAAGGCGGCATAGGTGAACACGGGGCGGTGTCCGCGATTTTCCTTGTCTCAGTCTGGGGGTGCACTCCACATCAGCGATCGGCCTCCCCACCCTCTCCCAAAATTCAGGACAATGCGATCTCCGCTTAATTTTTCCTGCATGGGTCGTGGGTCGAAAGTGCAGTTCCAGATGGCCCGATCAACCAAAATTTTTCTCCACATCCAACTTACGACATCGTCGTCACCTTTGTCGGCTCCGCGACACGCATTCTTCTTCCCCCAATTCCGTATTTTCCGCCTATCTCGCTGAATTAGCACCAAATAATTGTTCCGTCAGCTCAATTGGCCTGCTTGGCACGAAACTTGAAATCTATTGCGAGGCGGCGGGAGCGACCGGCGCCATCCACATTGCGGCATAACCGCATTGGCCATAGTATGCGGTATCTAACTTTTAGCCGGGCTATGGGCAACGGCTGCCTTTAGCGTTTGGTGCTGCTGGAGAAGGCTCCGAAATGAGAATTGCGCGCAGCAAGGATGCAACAACGGCATATGAATACGGCTGCGATCTACGGCGGCTATATCCTTGGGCAAACGTGTCGGACCCGTTGTGGGGAAGCGCTGTTTGTTCGGTTCGGCCGGGAGAAGCGACGCACCCTCACTCTCATGACGAAGACGAAACCTTCATCATCACGAGTGGGCAGGGTTTGATGTCGGTTGACGATGAAACTGAGCCTGTGGGCAAGGGTGACGTTATTTTTCTGCCTCGCAATTGCCGGCACACGATTCAGAATGCGTCGAATATAGAACCGTTGGAGTTCCTGACTATCTGGTGGGGCAGTCCAGAAGCCAACGCCCGCATGATTAATATCGTCTCGGGGCTGACCCCCGCTACAGGGCCTTTGCCTAAACAACTCCAAGACACGATAGGGAGGGCATGACATGCCATCGCATGCGCTTACGCTTGTTTCCGTGCCCCCTCCGACGCCGAACGGAGATTTGCATGTTGGGCATCTTTCCGGTCCATATCTCGGCGCGGACGTATTCTGCCGGTACAACCGGCTTCGCTCACAGCCGATTGTGAGTGCTTTTAGTAGCGACAGGAACCAGTCGTATGTGGTCACGACAGCGGAGCGGCTGCAGACTGAGCCCCAGGTCCTTGCAAACAAGAGTCACGAATGTTTCGGACATACGCTCGACCTCGCCGAGATCTCGTTTGATCTTCTCGGAATGCCGGATCAGCGCTACTCCAGCTACGTGGCTCGACATTTCGCTTTGTTGAAGCAATCGGGCGCGTTGGTGCTTAAGAATGTCGACACTTTTTTTCATCGACCAAGCGGCCGCTACCTATTCGAATCCTATGCTCAAGGACGTTGCAATGTGTGCTTGGCTGCGACCAAGGGGAATATCTGCGAAAACTGTGGCCATCCGAACGATCCACTGAAGCTTCTGGATCTACAGGCGACGGGTTATCCTCATGAGCAAGGGGCCTTCGAGTTGAGGCCCGTACCTACCCTTGTCCTCGAACTCGAGCGATATCGCCAGCGGATTGAAAGGCATCTTGAAACATTGCAAGCCACGATGCGCCCGGAACTCGCTAAGCTCTGTGATGATCTTCTGTCCGAACAGCTTCGCGATTTCCCGATCACTTACATGTCCGATTGGGGCATTTCGGCTGCTTCACTCGGCCTACCAGGCACAGTCATCAACGTGTGGGCCGAGATGCAACCAGGGCACGTGTACTGGCTTTCTGAAGCTTGGAAGAACTCCTACAATTTCGATGGCCACCCTCTTTCCGAAAGAAATGTCGACTACGTTCAGTTCCTAGGTTTCGACAATTCCTTCTTCTACACCTTTGCGCATCTTGCGCTTGCTTTCGCTGCGCACGATGCAGGGCTATTCGCGCCATTGCCAACAGCGTTCATAACAAATGAATTCTATCAGCTTGAAAATTACAAGTTTTCAACGAGCCAGGGACACCTGATATGGGCACGGGATTTGCTCGCAAACCACGTTGCCGACGAAGTCCGGTTCTATTTGTGCTGGTCCAATCCGGAACATCAGAAAGCCAACTTCACACCAGCTGATTTGCGGGCGATCATTGATCGATATTTTCACAAACCGATCTCGACGATATCGGACCGGCTCGAAACGAATGGTCTCGATCTCGGAATGAACGGCACACCAGACCCCGACGTTGCCCTTGCCGCCAAAGCAGCTCAAAGGCGTCTCGAGAACGCGTACAGGGCGTCCTCATTTAGTCTGCGACGCGCTGCTCAGACTCTTGTGGATCTACTCGACTGGTGCGCACAACTCGCGAACCGTGCTGAGAGCGGATCTGAACACGCCATGGCCAACTTCAGAACAGTGCTCGACGTAACAGTACTTGGACTTGCACCGATAGCACCCGCGGTTTCGTCCCGGCTATGGCGAGCTGGCGGGCATACTGAACCAATGTCATGGGGCGAGAAGTCGGATTTCGTTGCCGCATCGCCCCGTTTGGTAGCAGGAGAGTAAGGCGACTATGCAAACCTTTGACATCCTTGGAATAGGCTTCGGACCTTCCAATATTGCGCTTGCCATCGCGCTGGAGGAGCTGGGTGGCGGGACAAGTTCCCACTTCATCGAGCGGGCTACGAGCAGCCGCTGGCAACCCAATATGCTTTTGACCGGCTCGGACATCCAAAACAATCCATTGCGGGATCTCGTCACTCCTCGAAATCCACGGAGTCGATACAGTTTCACGAACTACCTGAGTGAAGTCGGACGACTTCTTGAATACCTGAATCTAGGCTTGCATTTTCCGCTCCGGTCGGAATATTCACAGTACATCGAATGGGTTGCAGAACATTTTCGGTCAGATGTGACCTATGGATGCAATGTCTGGAGCGTCGAAATCCAGGAGAATGAAGGCACCGGTGCGCGTGTTTGGAAGGTGATAACGGACTCCGGTAGTATCGCGGCCAAAACATTGGTTCTAGGAACCGGGCGCGCCGCCAATATTCCAATTCAGTTCGAGGGACATCTAGGCGAACGCGTGTTTCATTTGACTGAGTACAACGACCGAATCGAAGTGTTGGCCAAGCGTGGCCTGCGGTCAATTGCGGTCCTCGGGGCCAGCCAGAGTGCCGTTGAAATCCTGCTCGACCTGATGGCGCGCTTTCCGCAACTCGAGATTCACTCGGTGCATCGCAGCTTCAGTATGCGCCAGAAGGACACAAGTCCGTTCAGCGAACATGTCTATTTCCCCGAGTTCATCGAATATTATTTTCCCCTCCCAAGTCACTCAAAGGAGGATTTGCGTCGGCAGTTGCGGCAAGCAAATTATAGCTCGGCAGATATCGACGTCCTCAATCAGCTCTACGTACGGCTCTACGAAGAAAAGATTCGAGGCCTCAAGCGTTTCCATAGGCACAACAATACAGTAATTCGTACGGTTACCTCCCGTGCCGAATGCATTCACTTAGACCTTGAAGAACATCATCTCAACTTGCAGAGCGGCGTCGAGGTGGATGCAGTAGTGCTTGCCACTGGGTTCAGAGATGTAGGGGCAGCGGAAAATTGTGAACTCTGTCCTCAACTTCTTGAAGGAGTACTGCCCCAACTGGAGACGGACGAACGTGGTGGTCTCATCGTGCGCCGGAACTATGAGGTCAAAGAGGCTGGAGGCTTGGGTCTTTATCTCAACGGTCTGTGCGAGAATAGCCATGGAATGGGGGATGCCGGGTCTTTCAGCCTCCTTTCTATACGAGCCGACGAAATCGCGCGCAGCATGATTTCTCAAGCGGAAATGCATTCGTCATATGAATCAAACGTTCGTTCCTACGCCACTGTCGGTGGAGGATTGCTATGACGATGACTCTGACGATAGGAAGCCGCTCGTATTCCTCCTGGTCTATGCGACCTTGGCTTGTGGCTCGACAAGCGCATATTGCAATCGTGGTCAAATCAATTCCATTCCGCTGCGAAGGTGTAACACGCGTCCTCGATCAAGCAACTAGGGACGCCCTCGCGGCCGCTTCTCCATCGTCATTGGTTCCGGTCCTCGAAGTGGATGGGGTCCGGATCTGGGATTCTCTGGCAATATGCGAGTTCCTTGCGGAGGCGTTTCCAGAGCGTGGCCTGTGGCCAGCCGATGCGCATGAGCGAGCAGTAGCGCGATCGCTCAGCGCGGAAATGCACTCAGGCTTTTCCAGCCTGCGAGGTTACCTTCCCTTCTGTCCAAAGGGGCAGGTCAATGAATCTGCCGACGCTTCCCTTCCTGAGCAGGTCCGTCTGGATATTCAACGCATCGATGACATCTGGTCGGAGTGCCGGACAAGATTTGGGACGCGTGGCAGGTTCCTGTTCGGGTCGTTCTCGATCGCGGATGCGATGTTCGCACCGGTAGCAATCCGCTTTTCGACGTATCGGATTGCGCTCTCGGAGGCGGCGCGGGAATACGTCCAGACGATTTTAGACCTGGCAGCCACACGAGCATGGATCGACGAGGCTCGATCCGAGTGTGACAGGATTGTGCCGATTGATAACCTCGTGAAGGACTTTTCGCGGCATGTCGCCCGCTTCCGAGAGACCGAAGTCGCCGGCAGGACCGTTCAATGAGCGGTGCGGTGCACGAAGTTGTCGGAATGAGGCCCGGTACGATGCGAAGACTAATCGACAGAGCTGAGCCGGGGGTTACACGGTTCACGGCCGGGCCGATCGAAGACCACCAGCTACCGTTAGTTGTTATCAGGGGCGTTCAAGATGGTCCGCGTGTATGTGTCTCGGCAGGCGTCCACGGATCAGAATATTGCGCGATTGAAGCTGCCCAACGTCTTCTGGCAATATCGTCGGAAATTCGTGGCACACTGGTGGTCCTGCCTGTGGTGAATACGCCAGCATTCAGGCAGCGAAGCGTTTACACAAGTCCGCTGGATGGCAAGAACCTCAATAGAGTTTTTCCTGGCGATCCAGCAGGGACGCAAACCGAACGTCTCGCCTATTGGCTCGTGGACGAGGTCTTGACGCACGTCGACGCCTATATTGATTTGCATTGCGGTGACCTAAACGAGGCGTTGGAGCCATTTACCCTTTTTCGAGAAGGTAATGACAAAGCTGAACACCTCGCACGCGTGTTCGGCTTTTCCGACGTGATCGCCAGCCCGGCGACGGGAATGACCATATCGGCCGCGGCAGACGCGGGGGTTCATGCGATCATTGCAGAAGCAGGTGGAGGGGGGCGATTTGAACCGCAGGCTATCGACAGCCTAGTGGACGGCGTCCACCGCGTACTTCTAGAACTTGAAGTTATCCCACACAAAGTACCGCCGTCTCCACATTATAATGCAATCAGCGTTAGCCGGTGTGTGAGTGTAGTCGCCGAAATTTGTGGGCTTTGGTCTCCGACCTGTTCGGCCGGCTCGTTTGTAGAGGCGCACTCGGAGCTGGGCTCTATCCGTAATTTTTTTGGCGACAAGATTGCCTCCGTGACCGCACCAGTCACGGGAAAGGTCATGTTTAACATCTCGAGCCTCGCAGTGAACCGGGGGGAGACTGTAGCCGGGATCTGCTTCTGTTAAACCTGGACTTCCCATCCGTCTTTTCACAAATTTAAAGTAGGTTAATTTATGGCAATCGCGCACGAAAGTACCGCATACCAGAATTCCTTTCGTCCCAGATTACTACTGGCCGCGGCTATGGCGCTCTCAGGAACAGCAGGATTATTTTCTGTTCAAACGGGCCAACCGACCTTCAACGTGGTGTTCTTCCGTTGTTTGTTCGGAGCTCTTTCACTTGCTGGTTGGTGTGTCTATCGTGGTACTCTCTCCAATATCTGGAAGATTGATCGGTCATTATTGGTTTTGACGATCGTAAGCGGTCTTTGTCTGGTCCTGAACTGGGCTGCTCTTTTTGAGGCGTTTCGGCTGATATCGATTGGCTTCACGACTATCATTTATCACCTTCAGCCTTTCTGGATCGTTCTGGTAGGGGCATTGTTTTTGGGTGAACCTCTGTCCCGGGACCGCCTGTTCTGGTTATTGCTGGCGTTCGTTGGCTTGACGTTCGTCGTCTGGCCGCGGCTCGGCAGTATCATGGGAGATGCTACCTGGGCGTCCGGAATCGCCTATGCGGTCCTGGCCTCTCTGCTTTATGCTGGATCGACACTAACCGCGCGCCGGCTCAAGGCTATTGACCCCGCCGTTCTTACGATTGTCCATTGTGTTCTCGGGTTGCTGATTTTCGCGCCATTCGTGTCGGTTGCGCCCCTCCAAAATGCCGCGTTCCCTGTCTGGGGTTGGCTCGCCGGTCTGGGTGTGATCCATACCGGGATTGTGTATGTCTTGCTCTATTCCAACTATCCTAAGGTTCAGACCGCTGTCATCGCTGTGTGCGCATTCCTGAATCCCGCAGCGGCTCTGTTGAGCGACTATCTCGTTTTTGCGAAATCCATCACGCTCGTCCAGGCCGCTGGCGTCTGCTTCATTCTGCTTGCAGGACTCGGCGTCACACTGAGTTGGAAGCTAAAGCTACCTCCACGCGGTGCGACCAAGTGACCAGCCGACCAGCGCAAATCAACGAAAAACAAAGACACCAGGTGGTGAACTGATGGCGATCAATGCGACCGCATCCGGCGATAAGCCTGTCACTGGCTCCACCTTCTCAAGGTTTGAAGCCTCCCGCAAACCCGGTGGGGTTCACCTCGTTGGTCTGCGGCCTTGCCGCCGCGGCTGCAATCAGCGCGGTCCCTTTCTCGGTAAGCGCCCACCCTGCTCCATTACGGGGGCCAGGGCTTTCGCAGACAAGGCCCTTGGCCTCATAGTTCCCACATAAGTGCATATGCGCCCTCTCTGGCCGCCATGCGGTACGTGTAAACGCTGCGCGTGAAGTTCGTGCGAGACATCCGACACGCTGCGCCGCTCACTGGCTGCCTCACCTGTTTGGCGCCGGAGGAGCTGGCGGGGCCGGCGGTGAGGAAGCGGCCGTGTTTTCCAACGCAGGCTCATTCGCCGGGGACAAATTTGCGTAGCTGTAGATAGCAGATAGACCTGCGACTGCCAGGGCTGCGGTGAGAATAAAGAGGTTGCGCGGCTTCATCGGGGTGTCCTTTTGCGTACAAGGCTGAAATGGGCCTTTTGTAAAACAACGAACGGGCCGAGAGATTTATTCTGGCTCAAGACCGTCTTCAGGATTTTTTGTTGTCGAGCTAACGGGCCGCGTGACTAACGAGGGGAGTCCGCCGAAATCTACGCCCAACCCGTCAGCCAGGCAACCGCAGCCCAGTTAACGTGACAATACCAGAGCGACCATTTCAGAGTGAAGAAGAACATGCCGAAGATCGGCGGCTTTCAATCCTTCCAAACGGCGCGGCGGACGATCGCGGGTTTCGAAGCGATGTTGTGGCTGCGGAAAGGCTTCGGCTTCGCCGGAGGCTGGACCGTCAACGATCAGAACGATCTGCTCGCGCGCCTCTTCGGACTTCAAAAGGTTAACAAAGCGTGAAGGCAAGGTGCATCTCGGCTCAACGCGTCCTATCGCCAGCTTGCGACACGCCCGTACAGCTCGATCGATTTGACGATTTCACTAAGGGATTGATCCGAACCTTGCTTCAAGGAGGGGTCTAAATGGCGTTGTTGCGTGGATCACCCGGCGACTGATATTGAGCGGTGGTTTTCAGTCTCCTGATCCGGATTTCGACGATGCCGCACACGTTCAATGCCGATCGGCGGGACAAGATTGCCAAGCAGAAATATCAAGTGACGAATTGGCCGGCATATAATGAAAGCCTGCGTCAACGTGGTGATTTGACCATCTGGGTGAAGGATGAGGCCCTGTCTTTATGGACGGCGCGGAGGCGGACATCGCGGGGTGGTCAGCCGAAATACTCGGATCTGGCGATTACGTTGTGCTTGACCCT
>NZ_ATTQ01000065.1 GCF_000419765.1 Rhizobium mongolense USDA 1844
CTAGAGTATCCGTTTTGATCAAGCGGCTTTTTGGTTCCATTTTCGGTTGTCGCGCAGGAGTGCGTTGGCGAGGACGATAAGTTTTCGCATGATTGCAGTTATGGCAACCTTTGGCGGTTTTCCAGTCCCGATAAGCGCGTTGTAGGTTGCCTTGAGATCTGGATTAAAGCGGGCTGCGACAAGTGCTGGCATATAGAGCGCTTGCCGAACGATGGCCCTTCCGCCAGCAATGAAAGCACGTCCGGTCCATCGTCCGGATTGTCGGCTCATCGGAGCTAGCCCGCATAAGGAGGCTGCGGCCTTTTCGTCGAGCTCTCCGAGCTCGGGCATTTCGATGATCAGCGTGAAAGCAGTGACAGTGGAAATGCCGGGAATGGAGACGAGGATATCGAAGCGCACCTTGAGGCTATCATCGACATCGATCAAATCGCATGATGGCCTCATCGATCTGTCGCATCTGGGTATCTATCTGCCTGAGGCGCACATCGTTTTGCCGTTTGAGCAGGTAGTTCCTTCAAATCATTGAGCACATGCGTATTTTTGCGCAGAAGACGGTTCAGCATCAACCCGATCCGTCTTGGCCAACCTGCCGGTCGCTTCGGCAAAACGCCGGGCAAGGCGCGGATTGATGTTGGAAATCGGCAAGCCCTGGGCGATCATGAAGCGCTCGAACGCTTTATGATAAGCGCCCGTTGGCTCATAGACGATACGGTCGATGGGCAAACCGCCGATCCATTTGAGGATTGCAACAAATCCTTTGCCGTTGAAATCCCAAACCGCGCCGCCGCCGAGCGTGCAGACATCCCGTCTGCAGAAGCCGCCAGAACACGGCTGCGAAGATCATCGCTTAATGCACGTGACATCCCAATCTCCCTGATTCGAACGCAGGGAGTCACGGCAAACAGCGACTGTCATCTCAATTCCGATTCCGCGTTCAACGGACGCGCTCTAGTGCCCGGCCGGCCGTTGTCCGCCATGCAAAGTCATTATACCAACACGCTCCGGGAAAAAGGTCAGCATCGCTTCTGCTCACACAACAGTCCCTTCGTGTCGACATGATGAGGCTCCAAATGCGTTTCGTGGGAGCCGCGTTTCCGACGAATGCTCGGCGCACTTCCGAAGATTTACCTGCGCCCGCGCGATGGGGTACCTCCAAGAAGCTTATCCCTCATCAGGCCTTTGCACAGCCCTGCGAGCCCTGCTAATCCGCTTCATGGCGCTGCTGCACCAACCGCACATGGATGGCTATCAAATCCTGACGGAGCATCAAAGATTTTCCGGCGCCATCCGGCACGTTGCCGAAGCTGTATGCAATGCCATCACGAGATCGGTCACAAGTCTTCCGGAGACGTTGGGCCAGTGCCTTACTTGGGATCGGGGCGCAGAAATGACCCAGCATGAACTTCCGCGGGTCGACACGGGATTGCAGACTTTTTCGATCTCCAAACTCCTCACCTATGATGGCGCCAAACGTGTCCGCCATCCGTCGAAATGTCGTGCAACCCTGTCGGGTTTGTCGAGTCCGCGACACTATGATGTTCCGCGCGGCGTCCTTCGAGCAATCATTGACGCCATTGTTGAAGCTCTTTGTTCTTTTTGGGAGTTGGCACGGTTCATGCTTCTATTTGAGCGATGGCAACAACCATCGGCGTTAGGAATGGAGACAACAATGAACCCTGATATGTCGTCATATAGCGTAACCGAATTGGCTTCCGAAGAAGCATCTGCAACTTCTGGAGGGATGTTTTGGGCAGTAGCTTTCGCGATTTTTGGGATACTCGGCCTTGCAGCTGTATCTATAGGCGCAAAAGCCGCCGACCGGAATCATTGATTCCTCCTCTTATCTTGGGCTTTAGGAACGTAGAAAATAATGACCAATATGTCAGCCTATGGTGTGATCGAGTTAATCCCCGAAGAAGCTTCTTCAACTTCCGGAGGGTGTTTTTGGGTAGTTTTCGGACTTGTTGCTGCCGCACTTACGGCGTCAACAATCGTTGCGGGTATAGGTTTAGCGCGTGTGTTGAATCACAAATAAAGCGGTGACTAACTAACGGACGCGTGAACATTATCCCACTTCCTCCCGAAATAGCCTGCTACACTGCAGAAAGCATCCTCTCGCGGCGATCAGGTCGATCTTTGGTCATCTACAAGGTGATCGTGCTCTCTGTGGTTGCGGCATTCGTGTCGCTGCCACTCGTGAGCATACCTGTCTCTGTCCAAAGTGCCGGAAGAATTCGGCCCGTCGTCGAAAAGACGCCCCTGGTCGCGCCCGTCTCTGGGCGCGTCTCCCGCATCCTTGCCCTTGAGAATAGCCGGGTCGCCGAAGGGCAGGAGATCCTCACCCTCGATGATGATGTGGCCCAGGAAAAGCTTATGGCTCTTAGAGCCGATATTCGCGCTAAGACCGATCTTGCCAGTGACCTCGAGGCTCTGATCTCGTCCGGCGCCGCCACCGGCCCGGTCCGCCTCCTCACCGAAACAGCTAAGGCCGAGCGGGCGCATTTTCTCAACCTGCTGCGGGAGAACGAATTTTCCCGCAGTAATGCCGCGGCAGAATTAGACCGCGCTAAGCGACTGTTCTCGATTGCTACGGTGCCCGCGAAGTCGGTAGACGAAAAGGCTTTCGCTCTCCAGACCATTGCGGTTAATCGCGAGATTCTCGTGAAGCGTAAATCCGCCGAATGGAACCAGCAGCTCTTCGACGTTAACCTGCGCCTAAAAGAACTCGCAGCCAACTTACGTCAGTTGGAGAAAGAACAGGATCTGACCCACATTCGATCCCCCGTGTCAGGCGCTCTCGAACAATTCTCCGGCCTCAGCCCCGGCAGCTACGTCCAGGCGGGGCAAACCGTCGCTTGGGTCTCGCCGGACGGCAAACTGGTGGCAGATATCTACGTCTCCCCCAACGACATTGGCTTGGTGCGGCCGGGCCAGTCGGTGCATCTCCAGATAGATTCCTTCAACTATAATCAATGGGGCATGATCGAAGCAACCGTGCTCGACGTGGCGCAGGACTTCACACTCCTTGACGATAGGCCGATCTTCAAGGTCCGCTGCGCGCTCTCCCGCAACCATCTCGCGCTCAAGAACGGGGTGATCGGTCACCTGAAGAAAGGCATGACCGTGCGAGCGCGCTTTCGCGTGGCCGACCGCACTCTCCTGCAACTCCTCTACAACGGGGTCGACGATTGGCTCAACCCGCTCCTGACGGGCCGCTAATCCTTCATTTTTCAAACAGCCAGAAAGCCGCCATGTCGAGCAACGTCAGTAAGTTCAAGCAGCGCGACATCACGGATTGCGGGGCTGCAAGCCTTGCTTCTGTGGCAGCCTTCTATGGTTACAAGCTGCCATTGTCGCGCATCCGGCAACATGCCTCGACCGACCGCTCCGGCACCACCGTGATGGGCCTCACGGAAGCGGCCCAAAAGCTAGGATTCATCTCCAAGGCGGTGAGGGGCGGCTTCGACAGCCTGTACAAGATCCCCAAGCCCGCTATCGCGCACGTGATCGTTAAGGAGGTGCTGCACCACTTCGTCGTAATCCAGGCGATCGACGCGAAGTGGGTCACTGTCATGGACCCCGCCTATGGCGAAATCCGCAAGCTGTCGCACGAGGAGTTCAACACGCAATGGACTGGCGTCCTGGTGCTCCTCGTTCCAGCAGACACCTTCAAGCGCCACGACGAGACCACCTCACCCCTCGCCCGCTTCGCCCGTCTGCTTGCGCCACACAGGGCGGTGATGGCGCAGGCTCTCGTCGGAGCGCTGGTGACGACGATCCTCGGCCTCTCGACGGCCATCTACGTCCAGAAGATCGTAGATCATGTGATCACAGCGGGCAACCGCAACCTGCTCAACGTCATGAGCGTCGCCATGCTGCTGATCCTGGCGTTGCAGGTCCTGATCACTCTCCTGCGGAACCGGCTCGTCCTGCAAACGGGACAGAAGATCGATGTCGACCTGATCCTCGGCTACTACAATCACATCTTAAGCCTGCCTCAGAAGTTCTACGACAGCATGAGAATGGGCGAAATCGTCTCCCGTATGAACGATGCGGTGAAGATCAGGAGCTTCCTGAACGATGCCTCAATCAACATGTTCGTCGATGTGCACATGACTCTGTTCTCATTGGGGCTGATGTTCGTCTTTTCGTGGAAGATCGCATCGGTCGTGGCGGTCTCCATCCCACTGTACCTCTTTGTCTATTGGACCGCCAATCGGCTGAATCGGAAGCACCAGCGCGCCATTATGGAGAATGCCGGTGACCTGGAGGCGCAACTGGTGGAATCGCTCGGAGCTATCTCCACAATCAAGACCTCCGGCATCGAAAGCTTCGCCAGCTTCAAGATCGAGACCCGCTTCATCAAGACGCTGCACTCAGTCTATAGCTCCGGGCTCATTTCGATCTTCGGAGACAGTGCCTCGATTTTCCTCTCGACGCTGTTCACCATCGTGCTGATGTGGTTTGGGACGACGCTTGCCCTCGATCAAACCCTCACGCCCGGCGAGTTACTATCCTGCTATGCTTTGCTCGGCTATATCACCCGGCCGATTGCCAGTCTCATCCAGACCAACCGGATCGTTCAGGACGCATTCGTCGCGGCAGAACGCCTATTCGACATCTTCGACCTGGAGCAGGAGACGAACGGCGGCGGCATTGATGCCACAAAGTCCCACCTTGGTGATATCCGCCTGGAGAATGTCACGTTCCGCCATGGCTCTCAGCGGGAGCTTTTCCAGAACCTTAGCCTCACTTTCGGGCGGGGCGAGATGACGGCCGTGGTGGGGGAAAGTGGCTCAGGCAAGAGCACCCTTGCGGCTCTGCTGCAGAATGTGTATCCGCTCGAGAGTGGCCGCATCCGGATCGGCTCCTATGCTCTCCAGGATCTCTCGACGGTATCCCTGCGCAATGTTATCGCAGCGGTGCCGCAATCGGTCGACGTGTTCTCTGGCTCGGTGATCGAGAACATCGCACTTGGCGCATTCGATCCGGACATCGTGAAGATCCTACGAATATGCGATCAAATAGGGCTACGAGAGCTAATCGAAAGCTGGCCCAGCGGTCTCCAGACCCATCTAGGCGAGAACGGTATACGCCTCTCCGGCGGCGAGAAGCAGCGCCTTGCCTTGGCTCGGGCTCTCTACCGGGATCCGGAGATCCTTATCCTCGACGAAGCGACCTCCTCTCTCGACTCTGTCGCTGAGGCTTTTGTCCTGCGGGTCGTTGAAGATCTGCGTCAGGCTGGCCAGACTATCATCGTCATCGCTCATCGGCTGAGCACTATTTGTAGGGCTGACAAGATCGTAGTCCTAGACAAGGGTCAGGTCGTTGAGGAGGGAAAGCATACTGATCTGTTGAGAGCTGATGGCGCTTATGCCGCTTTGTGGCGGGCGCAAATCGGGGCAGCCTCCGAGTTTCAATCCCAGAGCGTCTCCCCTTTTGTTTGAATCTTGCTGTGATCATGCATCGCATGTGGAGTGACGGAACCGAATTCTGTTGGACACGGGAGAGCTTGCCTGTTGCTGAGTAATTAGCAACCAAGGTGACAAGAACAAAAGGAGACAAGAAGTTTCCGCCGCCGGTGGAAAGATGTCCTTCGCAGGACGACGGATGGGGTGAGTTCGCGTGGTTGTCTTGGTACGGTCGTCTATTGCGATCAGGTCGCCGATTAGATTGTTCCGCCTCATTCTTCTGGTCCCATAGTGGGAGGGCCACGCGGGCCGATCCCGGAGAGAAGCGCGATACTGCGAAGACGTCAATCACCATAGCTACGGACAATCAGAAGGTGCTTGACCTCACCACGCCGAATAGAGAAGACAAAAGTGGTGCAGTTTGAAGGGCTCCGATCAGTCGAGGGAATCTCTGCTCGTCGCTTACCCGACACGGCTCTGGTAAATCGCAGGAAGCATCGCGGGCCGCTTGGCGGCGGTTGCGACGACCGTTCAGTGGATCCTTTCGCACCGTGTCGGCTCTGATCGGATGCCGTATCGCGCTCAGCGCCGCCGACGCCCGCTTAGCTGGTCAAGCTTTGCTTTTCGCGGCCAGTCCAGCCGCAAGGCTCGAAGCGCTTCGGCTGCAACGCCCTCTTGCGTCAAGACGCATGACCTGAGCTTGCGTTCGGCCGTCAAAGCATCGAGCGCAATGAGGAGATTTAGATCAAGGCCGTCAAATGCATCCCAGTGCACGCGTCCCAAGGATCGATACGGTGGATGATTGCTATCCCTACTATCGATTTTACCGATCTTGCCGAATGCTATTAGAAGATCCTGAATGAAGACGCGCCAGGCGGGTGTCCGTCATCGTGATTACTGCGGCGGCTAAGGTGCCGGGACGAAGTCGGAGAGAACATGTGCGGGATTGTGGGTATCGTCGGGCAGCAGCCGGTCTCGGAGCGGCTGGTCGATGCGTTGAAGCGCCTGGAATACCGGGGATACGATTCGGCCGGCGTTGCGACGATCATCGATGGTGCCTTGCATCGCCGGCGCGCCGAGGGCAAGCTCGTCAATCTCGAGGCGAGACTGAAGGAAGAGCCGCTGAGCGCCACCATCGGGATCGCCCACACCCGCTGGGCGACCCATGGAGCGCCCACCGAACGCAATGCCCATCCGCATTTTACTGATGGCGTCGCCGTCGTTCACAACGGCATCATCGAGAATTTTGCCGAGTTGAAGGACGAGCTTTCGGAGTCGGGGGCCGAATTCCGGACGGAGACCGATACCGAGGTCGTCGCCCAGCTCCTGGCGAGATTTCGCCGCGACGGCCTGGGACGGCGCGAGGCGATGCATGCGATGCTGAAGCGGGTGAGGGGCGCCTATGCACTCGCTATTCTTTTCGAAGACGATCCATCGACAATCATGGCGGCCCGCAACGGCCCGCCGCTGGCGATCGGTCATGGCAACGGCGAGATGTTCCTCGGCTCCGATGCCATCGCCCTGGCGCCCTTCACCAATGAAATCACCTATCTGATCGACGGCGACTGGGCGGTGATCGGCAAGACCGGGGTCCATATCTTCGACATGGACGGCAACTTCGTCACGCGGCCGCGCCAGGTCTCCACGGCCGCCGCCTTTATCGTCGACAAGGGCAATCATCGCCATTTCATGGAGAAGGAAATATACGAGCAGCCGGAGGTCATCTCCCATGCGCTCAGCCATTATATCAACTTCATCGATAATCAGGTGCTGCCGGTTTCCGACGATATCGACTTCGCCAAGGTGCCAAGCCTGGCGGTCTCCGCTTGCGGCACGGCTTACTTGGCCGGGCTGATCGGCAAATACTGGTTCGAGCGCTATGCCCGACTGCCGGTCGAGATCGATGTCGCTTCCGAGTTCCGCTACCGCGAAATCCCGCTGTCTCCGCAGTCGGCGGCGCTCTTCATCTCGCAGTC
>NZ_ATTQ01000066.1 GCF_000419765.1 Rhizobium mongolense USDA 1844
ATTCCGCTGTGCAACCTGATCCCGGTTACGGCGATCTCACCCTGCTGATGTGCTTCAAGCCGGTTGAAACAGCGGATCAGCGTCGACTTGCCGGATCCAGAGGGGCCGCAGATGACGATGCGTTCCCCTTTGCGCACGGTGAGGTTGATATCCGTCAGCACCTTGAAGCTGCCGTACCACTTGGAGACGTTCGTCGCCTCGATGATGGTGTCCGCACTCTTTGCCGCGGGATTCTGGCTGGGTGATTTTCCCTCCGCTGCTGGTTGCGCGCCCGAGACTTCGGTGGGCATGGAAAAACCTCCCTCATCGCGACCGTTCTTAACCTGATGGATGTTGCTAGTAGTGCTCATCGTACCTTGCTCCTGCCATAGTGGCGCTCGATCCTGGATTGTATCAGCTCCAGGCAGACGGACAGGATCCAATAGATTAGCGCTGCGGCAATCAGCATTTCCATGTGATGGAACGTGGGCTGACCGATCGTGCGAGCAAGGAACGTCAACTCCCAAACACCCAGAACTGAGACCAGAGAGCTGTCCTTGAGCATCCCGATGAACATGTTTCCCATCGGAGGGATGATAACGGGAAGTGCCTGCGGCAGGATGATCCTGCGCATGGTCAGGCCAAAGCCGAAGCCCATGGAACGGGATGCCTCCCATTGGCCGCGGTCAATGCTGGCAATGCCAGAGCGGAAGATCTCCGTCATATAGGCACCAATGCAAAGCGAAAGAGCCAAAATACCTGAGGGTACAGCATCCAGCACAATACCGAGCTGCGGCAGTCCAAGGTAGATCAGGTAGATCTGCATCAGAAGCGGCAGGCCACGGAAGAACGAGGTATAGAAGGTGGCGATCCCGTATGCAAAACCGTTGGTTGACAGCTTGGCGATGGCGGCAGTGATTCCGATAATTGACGCAAACACCAATGAGATTGCTGACACATACAGCGTCGTAAGCACCCCCTGCCCAAGCAGGAAGGGTAACTTGTCCCAAATAAAAGGCAGACTGAGATCGAATACTTCGACGAAACCGATGAACAGGACCAGCAGTTCGAGCCATACGATGCCGATTTGTACCTTCAACGGCGCAAAGCCGATCAGCACCAGATTAAGGCATAATATAACTGCAATCACAAAAGCAATCGCGAAGCGCCCATAGAGACCACTTTCCAGCGGTTCGCCAATGACGGGCCGCATCAGTTCGCCCATTGTCGTGCCAGACAGGTTAAACGAAAGAAATACCGCGAGCACCAGCGCAAAGATCAAGGCTATGAACCAAGGCTTATGGACCAGTACCTCGGATTCAACTGTGTCAGGATAAAGCATGAGATGTCCTCATAGTAGACCGCGGCTCAGGCGGACTGAGCCGCCTGCCGTGTCACTTTTCGACGGAATAGTCTGATCCGTACCACTTGATGGCCAGCTTCGATAAAGTGCCATCTTCCCTCATTTCCTTGATTGCGGCTGCCACCTTCTCGTTGAATTCCTTGTCATCATTCGAGAGTGCAACCACACCCGGCGATGAGAAAAGAGTATCAAGTACCTTGATCGGATATCCCGACTTGAGCGCACCTTCTGCGTACGTGCCGTCAGTTACGACGGCATCAAGCCGAACGCCCTCTCCGAGGCGAAGGTCGTCCATCGCAACAGCGCTGGTCTGGTACTCTTTTACTTGGCCAGGATTGAACTGGTATTCAATCGGTTCGGCGTTGATCCATCCGGGCGTAAATGAATGTTTGGCATAAGCCATCGCGGAGGTATCAGCGGCGCCACCGATTGTCTTCCCGTCAAGATCCGAAAGTCTTGTCGCCTTGCTGTCCTTGTGGACGACGGCAACCGCCTGCTCATAAACATAGACCACCGAGAGGTCGAACTTCTCTGCCCGAGCTTTGGTCGGCGTCATCTGCCCCATGCCGATGTCCCATCGACCTTCCCACTTTCCTGCCGCGATAAGGTCCCAGCCCGGTGTAATCAATTGTGCTTCGGCGCCCAGATATTTCGCAATTCCTTTGGCGACATCGACATCATAGCCGTCCAGTTGTCCCTTCTCGTTAACGAATGAGGCTGGAGCCCAGTCTGTGCCGACCGCTGCTCTCAGCGTTTTCGTCTTGAGTACATGGTCAAGAATCTCGCCGGCAGACGCCGAAAGAGAGAAGGCAACCGAAGCGACTGTAAACGATGCTGCCGCCGTGATGGCGGTCATGATCCTATTCATGTGATGTTCCCCTTATTTATCTTTCGGAGACACCAACGACCGCGCCACAGACCAACCGTGTTGACAGAACAGGCGGCGGGTGCGTCTTCTCCGAAGATATGTCTATCTTGTGAGAGCGCGCGTTGCAACATTTGTTTTACGCTATGAGGCATAATTCAAACGTGTCACCGAGATTGCTGATGATACTTTCGCTGGGAATCCCACCCAACATCGCCGACCAATGAGGGTGAATGAGGAGTGATGAAAATTCGGCACCTGAGCGTAATTGCGTTTCGATGTCGGTATTTACCCCTAGCCTCGGCTGGAAACTAGGTGCAGTGGGGGAAACGACGAACTTCCATGGTATTGGTAGAGCTGGCGGTCAAAGGCGGCCTTCCGGACTTCCTGGTCATGCTCCCCGGCGGAAAAACCAGAAATTGAGCCCTAGCACGCGCGGCAAAAACCGAAAGTCATAGATGTCCTCCGAGGAGAGCCTACGTCTCTATTGGAATGGCAAAACTCGCCTTGAGGCGATCCATCACAACCATTGTTTTAAATCCCTTGATATCGGGATTCTCATAGAAGAACCGGCGGGTGAACTGCTCGTAGTCCTCCATGTCTCTGGCAGTGACTACGAGCATGAAATCGGCTTCTCCAGTGACGTAATAACCCATCATCACCTCGCGCGTATTTCGTATAGCCGCTTTGAATCGATCGACGATATCCGCTCTCTCTCGCTCAAGTGACACCATTACAATCATAGTTATATGGCGGCCGACAGCCTTCGGAGAGATGACCGAAATGTCCGCCTCAATGACTCCCTCCTGCCGCAACCGTCTGAGACGGCGTTGGCACGCCGTTGGCGAAAGGTGAACGGCCTCGGCAAGCTCCTCTGACGTCAGCCGGTTATTCTTCTGAACGGCTTGGAGAAGCGCAATGTCCATACGATCGAGTTCGATCATTGCGAAGTCCTACAACGGAGAAATCTACATTGGGATGGAGCTAGGCAGTTTCGCGACGTGCCATAGAATTCCGAGGTTACGGCCTTCCGGCGTTGAAACGACCTTTCTTTCGGATGAGGTATCTGGTTCCCACCGCGTGCCAGATATTTCTTGCAAGGGCAGTTCCGTTGCTTAAGACCGTCATCTTGAACTATATCGGCCGCGTCTGCAACATATGTCTATATGGGACAGTGATTCATACGTTGCACATGATTGGGTGGCGCCCCTCAGTTGTTTGAGCCGGAGACATTCGCCAGTCTCTGTGTATGAACCTACTGACCGACGCCTGAATCCGTCATTATCGTCCATCTACACACCGCAGCGCGGTGGGCGTTCGCCAAGGATTGTACGACTATGACATCTCCTGCCCCATTTGAGCCGGGGGATGACGCCAACGGTGCAATCGAACAAGTGATGTTTAACCAGCAGTAGGATGTGACCCAATCCCGCGTTTAGCTATTTTATGACCAGCTTCCGCGGAGTCTTCGTCAAAGGTTCAAAGCCACTATCCGATACAGCGAAGCTCTGGGTGATGGTGACTCCAACAGTATCAAGCCACAAGCCCGGCATCATGTGGAATACCATGCCTGCCTGGAGAACTGTTTCGTCCCCCTTGCGGATACTCGCCGTTCGTTCTCCCGACGCAGGCGGGAAGCCTATGCCGGTCGGATATCCGATGCGAGACTCTTTTTCCAAACCGTGGCGGGCAAGCGCCTGACGAAATGCACCGTCCACTTCTGAACAAGTCCGGCCAGGACGAATGGCGTCGAGACCGGCATTTAACGACTCGACCGCGATCTCCGACAGCTTTTCGAACTCCGGGGATGGTCTCCCGACCACGATCGTACGAGCGAGATTGACCTGATAACGGTGGCGGCATCCCGATAGTTCAAGATTGACAACTGTTGAATCCGGCACAGGATCATCGGTCCAGGCTGCATGTGGAGCGATCGAACGCTCGCCGATGCAAAGATCCGGCGGGCAGCAAGGATAATCACCCCCGAACTCAGGTGTTCCAGATACCTGTTGGTGATAGATCGCAGCCGCAATATCGCACTCACGAACGCCGGCCTCGACCGTATCGATCACACGCTGCATCGCCGCGTCAGCAAGTTGCCCGGCCTGACGCATAATTCCGATCTCAGCCGGGCTTTTCACTAAACGAATCCACCCGACGAGGAGGTCGGCGTCTACGAATTCGGCAAGCGGCAGCGCCCGGGTAAGATCGGCGTGAGCGCGCGCGGAATAGTAGTATCCCCCCATCTCTACGCCTATACGGGCCTTCTCACCCGCGACTTCTTTCACAATGTCAGCCATGAAGTCATAGGCCGAAAGGGCGGCGGATTGGACGTAGGTATCGGGATAGGCCCTTATATTGTCCTCTGCCAGATAGGTGGTCATCGTCGCGGAAATGCGGTCCATGAACCGACCGATCCAGATGGGTTGAGCGTGATCGAGCGCTACGACGACCATCTGCGGAGTGTAAAATGAGTAGGCATTGTAGCCCGTAAGGTAGTTCTGGTTAGGCGGCTCTGACAGAAGGAGAATGTCAAGCCCTTTCCTCGCCATTTCCTCCTTTACCGCTCTCAGTCGAGCCTGAAACTCAGCTACTTCAAAGTGCAGATCTTTTATCATGTTGACCTCCGTCAAAATTGAACGACTCGCGATGTGCAGACGATTTCGGGCTACTCCGCGATGATCTTGATCACCATAGTTAGCAAATCCCGTGCGCAACATGTATGGCAGCAAGATGTGCTGGGTGGAGCGAGTTTAGAAGAAATTCCCGAATTCATCCTCGGCTCAGATAGCGGTTGAAAACATTGCACGTGACGCGTTCAACCGCTTGGTCACTTCTGAGGAGGCCAGCCACCCACTCGCAACTGCTGGCGTGAAAGACCTCACCCTTGCCGCGGGTGAAATTGACGATCATGCCGCTTCCGCGCTTGACTTTGTCCACGTTATCACTGCTTGCGTCCCCGCACAGCAACTCAGCTACGAACCGGCCGTCCTGATCACTGAGTATGGCGTCTTCTGGCGCGAAATCGGCGCATTCACCGACCAATGTAGCCATGCCGAGAGCAAGAATTTCCAGCCCGTCCGGCGCAGCGCTCGTAGCTGAAGGATAAGGCAGACCGCCGCGGATTTCGTAATCCAACCCGTCTACCTCATAGCCATAGATGTGGCTCTCTGCGCCAAGCAGATCGCCGTAAAAGAGCCCTGTGCCGGCGAAGGCCCAGTGCTCGGGTCTATAAATTGGGAAGCCTCGAACGCCTCTTGGTGCGAACCCACCCCAGCCAGAATAGATGCCATCGGTGGCATTGAGACCGAAAGTTTGCGCGCCTGGCCGCCCGATTTCCGGCGCTTCCCACGAAATCGTCGCGCGGGTGATATCGCCGCTTCTATAGACAGGATCCTCGGCGCGGGCGCGGTATTTATAGCAGACTTGTTGTCGACCCTCGTCTTCCAGCCTGGTCTGCCACATGAAATTGGCGGCAAAACGTGCCACACCGCCACCTTGCTCAACGAAGGTATCCACCGCGTCGCGCATTTCCCAGGTCCAGTACTCGTCATGGCCGGCGAAGACGACACAATCGTAGTCGAGCAGAATCTCAGGTGAGAAATGGAGATCGTGCTGGCTGGCGAGATCGACGGCGTACCCTGCGCGTTCAGCAAAGCGAAAGAAGTGGCTGTCGTAGCTTGCCCATCCGGCGGAAGCGTACTTTTTTGAGTGCCCAGTGGCGTAGGCCCATTCCTTGTGTGGAAAGCGCGGCACTGTCATTCGCGGCACACGCACTTCTAGGGGCACACGCGGCGCGTCCGGCGGGAGGCAGACAAAACCCCGACCCCACGGCCGCTGCGTGGAGACGACAGGCGAGTACTGGTCGCCGGCAGGGCCGGTGATGCCGTCGTAGTGGTTCGAGCCACCCCAGGTATTGTAGGCTAACCAGGTGCCCGTCGCCGCCACCTGCAGGACGCGGCCTGGCTTTTGCCCACGTTCTGGAAGCACGATGAGGATGTGGTAGCAAACAATCGGCTGCCCATCCCTGCCTTCCGCTGTGAGCTTCAGCCGATAGCCGCCAGAGGGCCAGCTCTGTTCGATCTTGAATTCGAATACAGTCTTCCAACCGCATCCTTCGACCGAGCACTGGTCGGGCGTGTTCTGCCAGAACGCGGCAATGCCGCTGCGCTCAAACACCTTCGTTTCAGTCCCGCCATCGCGCACAATCTCGATTGCGAAATGGCGTGCTGTGGAACTCACCTGCAGCAGAACAGTATCGCCTTGCCGATAAGAAAAGCGGTCGCTGTAGCACCAGATCTCCCCACGCGCGCCGTCCATGCCGATCTTCTCGTAGAAATGGCCGCGATCCGCAAACCGCCTCTGCTCCGATGTTAGGCCGAAATCCGGAAAATCGCTCGGGGGCTTTGTCATAGTGGTAAACCTATCTTTACGTCGGTACTCTGGATTAGGCTATGGGTGGTCATAATCGGCATGCTGGATTTCGTTCTCCTCAGTGCTTGAGTATCTGGCTGAGGAAGAGCTTGGTTCTGTCGTGCTGGGGATTGGTGAAGAACTCGGTCGGAGCGGCCTCTTCGACAATTCTCCCCGCATCCATGAAGATCACCCGGTCCGCGACGGCACGAGCAAAGCCCATTTCGTGGGTGACGCAGACCAT
>NZ_ATTQ01000067.1 GCF_000419765.1 Rhizobium mongolense USDA 1844
TTATCTCGCTAGAAGATAATGGTCTCGCCCTGACGTTTCGCTTGAGCCCTGCTGTAAGTCACCAGATGAGTCGTCGAACCTGCGCGATCGACAAGACGGATTTCGCCGCCCTTGTTTGAGAGCTGCACCGAATGGCGTGGCAGGAGGATGGTCGTTGCCATGCCGGGACCGAGCGTCACCTCCTTGATGCCGAAACGATTGTTCATCTTGTCGACCAGAAACCAGCCGTCGAGCGGGATTGCCTCGATACCGGTGTTGACGAGCGTCACGGTTTCGTTGCCTTCGTCTGGTCCCATCGGATTGACCAGTGCTGCAACGATCTTGATCGGACCGCTGACGAGGCGTGGGGTGTCGCGGCGTACGTCGTCCGACCACCTACCGCTGGTCCCGCCAGCGATCGGGCGCTCGCCAGCCGGTCCGAGGTAGGCGGGATAAAAAGTTCGAACGGACCGCTCACTTTGGTCGAGGAACAGCTTCATGTCGTAGCGGGCGCCGTTGATTACCGCCTCTTTGGGTGCCCGTGCACCGCGATGGGCGCGTACCGCTCCCATCGCCATCAGACCTTCGACACTGCACCCGACGAAGAAGCCGCCGATCGGCTTTGTCAGAGGGCGGATGGCGCCGGCCTCGTAGTCGGGCGCATCCCAGCGATAGGAAATCGTCACGGATTCGGGAAACTGTTCCTGGCCGTCCTTGGACTGGCCGCGCAGATAGACGATGCGGTCGTCGCGGAAGCCGGGCAGGCGGTTGCGGTCAATCAGCGAGGCGAGACCGTCATCGAGGTAATATTTGTACCAGAAATGATAGCCCTGAACCTTCGGGCCTTCCTGCTCGCCGACAAAAACATGTTCGAAACCGGACAGATCACGGTCGCCGCTCTGGGAGAAGCGGCGGAACCATTGTTCGGTCAGCGTCGCGTACCAGCGGTCGCGCGAGACAGGCGTCCCGGTCTCGTCGGAGATGTAGGCGCGCGCGACTTGCATCGGCGCTGTGTCGACGATCGCTTCGAGCAACTCGTGGACCTCGGCTCGCTCTTCCGGGGTTTCGATCTCGGCTTCGCGTTCATCGAGCATGTAGTTATCGAACAGAGCGCGAGCCAGATCATAGGTCGTCTGTTTGTGCGGCGGAATCACCACTTCGGAGAGAACCTTGAGGTCGGCGGTTGGCTGTTCACCACCATCCTTGGTATTGAGCACGCGGACGAAGCCTGAACTCGGCGCTTCATCGGCCCCGGCCAGGATGGGTTTGACGCCGTTGCCAGTTTGGTCGGCATCCCAGATCTGCTGATAGATGTCCATTCCCGTTCTCCATCAATAAAAGGGTTTGGCTTTCGGGTACTCTATCGATGCGAGTTCAAATGCTGATGACATCCGCCAAGGCCTTGGCGAGGTGTTGGCGTCCTAAGCGGCAACGCCCACTTGCGCGATGCCTGTCTGCTTATTCAACCGGTCTGCCGCAATCACCCGGCAACGCCAAGGCGGTCTTGCTGGAATGTTTGGAGTTTACCCAGTTACCGAGATCTGTTTGCATGCCTACGAACAGTGCGAGCGCACGTCTGGCCGCCTTACCCGGCATGTCCCCGTTTGCGATTGCACATTTGAAGGATATTTCGGCAACGGTCGGAGCTGAATCCGTTGGCCCGAAATACCACAGTGTCAATGCAAACTTGCCAACGATATCGCCGCCGAGTTTCACCCGGGCGCCCTTAAACACGAACTCACGGACATCCGGGCCGCAGACCAATGAAGTGCTGGGTCTGAATTCCGTCTGTAGCGATGCGATATTGTTGCGGAGGGTTGGAAATAGCGATTGCAAGCCGCCAAGGGTGCGATGGGGTTCGCCCCATTCGGCGGTCTGGGTAGTGGAGAGTGAAAAACGACTGCGGATCGACCGCTTGAGGGGAACGATGACCGAGCTTTTGTCCGGCTGCGGATCATCGATCTCCAGCGGCGCGATGTCCTCCTCAAAAGTGGTGCGGGCATCCTCGTTGCTTCCAGGCAACGCCGTCGCTGCGACAACGAACAGGTCGGGCATGCGAAGTTTCAGCGTGATCTCCGGCCGCTCGGCAGTAGGCATTCCATTTTCCGCAGGCAAACGTTGTCGAAGCGCAAGGTCAGATTGAGTTAAAAGGCACTTTGGCGCGTCCCAGAAGCGGACGATACGCTCACTGGGCGCGCCGAACCGGCCATCGTGGCGGGCCTCGTCGTCTCGGCTCCCGAGTGTCTGGATGACCGGTTTCAGCCGTTCTTGCCAGAATGTGTTGGCGACTTTCTCGGAAGGTGGCTCCTGAAACCGATCTGGGTTCAGCAAAAGCTTGTATTCGCGCGCGTCCAGTTCATGCCGCATGATCCGCCCCCCGCTGGAACCTGCACAACCCGAAACTTTGAATATGCCTAATACATGCACTGCGAATTGCTAGCTGGCAAGAGTAAAACTTAAGAGAGTGCAACGCCGGATGGAATGCCTCGGAGGCAGGTAGAACGTATGTAAAAACGCCTCTTCATCGCACGCCTGCTGCCCGAGGGAAAGTTGCACCCGTGGATGATCACGATCGCATCCCGCTTGGCAATTTCTTTGGGTCTGTTGTCGGCGCCTCCATCTTGTCATCAAGGGAAACGCATAGGGTCGGCAGTCATCGGACTGATGAGGCGAGGTGGCTGGCCAAAACAAGCTGAAACCATCGTCAATAAGTTCGAAATAATCTTGAACGAATATCGACAGCGACTTGATACGGTCGAACGATTTTACTAACCGCAAGGATTTAACCGATGGCTGATGATACGAACCCAACCCCTTCAGTCGAGACTGCGTCCGTAGATGCTTCTTCGAAGACAAAAGAAAAGAAGACGCGCGCACCGCGGAAGCCCAAGGCCGCCGCTGAGGCGGTTGCCGATACTTCGGTTAGCGCTCCGCTGAAGAAGACCCGCGGTCCGGGGAAAAAAACCGGAGCGCCCGGTGCGCCTGTTACCCCAGCGGCGGTTGCACCGGCCACTAAGGCACCTGTTTCCCCAAAGAAGCCTAAGGTTTCGAAGGCTCAGCCTTCCAAGCGTACGCCGCAGAGGGTCGAGGCAGTTCCGGCAGAGACCGACGGTTTTGCAGATCTTCTGAAGCTCGAAGAAGAGAACCAGAAGCTGCGTAAGGCACTCTCCGACAAGCTCCGTGCCGAGAACGCGGACCTCCGCAAAAAGCTGGGATTGGTTTGACCATCAAGAGCCGCCATCGGCCGCTTTAAAGCCACTTCACGACTAAAGACTGGGCTCGCATTGCAAGCCCAGTCTCCCGCTCGGTACTATGGGATTGAGAAAACGAGTCGGGAGATGGGGATGCGATCACCGTGGAAGCTAATCAAGGACTTTGCGTCGCGCCGTAAGGTGGAAGAAGCGAGCGGACCGGTCGATGAAATCGTGGCGATACCTGATCCACGGGCAGAGGAACACCGGCCGGACCTAACTCTGCGGGCCGAATTAGAAGCCGCCATAGAATCGAAGTCGACCGTTGACGAGAATGAAGCGAGCGGACAGCGGGAGTCTGCTGGTGTCGCGGCCGAGCTATCCACGCGGGTGGAGCAGTCTGATCCTTTGCTTGCCGAGCCGGCAGAAAGCGGTGCTTTAGAGGGTCGTGACCAACTTTTGCCGGCCACACCCGTCATTCAGGCTGCCGAAGGTGAAACGGGCGCGGACGTCTTGGCAGAAGGTCCCAAAAAGCAAAGGGCAAAGGCTCCTCGGGCGCGGAAAAACCGCGGGGAACCACCCGTCGTCAAAAAAGCGGCGGAAGAGCCAGCGGCGGTGGAGAAAACATTGCTCGATGAGGCCACTGAACTGGACCTCGAAATTAAGGGCCTCAGATCGCAGCTCTCCGCAAAACTGCTTGAGCAGAACGCGCATTTACGTCGCATGCTCGAGCGCTACAACGACAAGTGAGCCGGTGGATTTCAAGCATCCTTCTTTCACCAATTGCTCAACGCTCCGTCGGATCCGTGACCGCGGAATTCAAAACCAAAGTGCTTATGGATGTCGCCAATTTATGTCTGCGGGTAGTGCAATCTCGCGAACTTGCGGGTCTGTAGTTCCGTTCAAGGCGAGCAATCGAGGCCTAGACCGCTATCGGGCCCAAAGCAGCCGGATGTTGGCGCGAATGACCGCTTTGCGCCCCCATTCCGGTCATTCACGATGCGGTGAGCGGATCCTGAAAGCCGACGTTCGCGAACGCCCCACGTCATGGGTCCGGTCGTATGACGCGGCAAAGAAGGCTACGATCTACGCATAGTTGACAAAGAACGCCATCGTCGGCGCGCTGAAGTACGACATGTCGAGCGTATCGGCATGTTAACCTGCGAATTCAAGTTTGACGCCATTGGCACGTTGTAGAAGATCGAGACGCCCGCTCCACTGCGATCGGGTATGCCGCGCTGAAAACACTAAATGTTTGCTTCAACGAAGGCTTCGAAAGCAATCTAGGATTGACGACGCATAACATTTCGGCAAATTGGATCAATTGCTTAATAAGGTCATGCGCTGGAAGTGGCGAGTTTGGGGGGAATTGTGGAAAACTGGTCGGACTATATGGAAATTGTTACCGGAGTGTTTGGGTTCCTTTTGGGATGCGGTGTGACACTGACGGTGCAAAAGTTCCGTCAGGGTAATAACTCCAGCTATTCAGACCAACGCAATTCTCGCGTGGGCGGAGACCAAGCAGGGCGGGATATTCATAAATCGTGAGCCTTCTTGGTACAAATGACCTCCGCCAGTCCCATGTAGGTGGCGATCAAGCCGGCAACAACATAACGAAGATCACCAACTATAATCAGATCGATGGTGCAAAGCCGTCGCAGATAAATCGTCTTCTGAAACTTCTGGCTGAGCAGATATCCACGGACGAATCCATGGTCGGGTTCGTAGACGAATTGCAGTTTTTCGTCGACAACAGGGATGGCGAGACTGTCGTTGGACTGAAGAACAAGCTTGAGATCTGCGGGCGCGGCGCAACTTTCAATGACGCGAAAAAGAAGAAGGAGTTCTTTGCGAAGCTGCTTCTGAAATTCGAACGTTTCTCCAGCGCGCAGCAGTTCTTTGCCTATATCATGGCAGCTATTCACGAGACCTTTGAATCCAAGATTGTTCCGTCGACTGCTGCGTTAACGAATCAGCAAATCGACGAGCTCATCGACAGCGATATTGTTGACAAGATCAAGCGGAAATTGGCGAGGGCTCGGACCATATTACGCTCAACAGGACTCACCTGAAGGGGATGATCTTCTGGCTGGCCGACAAGTGCTACGTGAGGTGGCACTGTGATTAATATCACGTACCTCCCCGGAAACGATCCATTCCACGCAGCGTTCCGCATGTTTGTATTGTTCCCCGATGATAACGCGCCGAGCTGTCAACATGAGACGGCTCGAATCCTGGATTTCTACGTTTGTTTCCCGGTACTGATGTCAGAATTTAAAGCCCCTAAAACGCTTGTCAAAAGTCACAATGCATTAAAGCGCCGATACCTCCCCAACACATATCAGGTGACGCCGAAACCAGCGATAATGTTCCATCGAATGCGCGCGGCCCACAGCGCTGCGTCCAGCAGTCTCCAATCTTTCGGTTTTTTCGATCGTGAGGCTTTCCTCGATGGGTTCGTTCTTCGAACAAGAAAAGAATTGCCGGAGCGAATCTTCGAAGCGGTTGAAGACCACCGGCGAGAAAACGCGGAACTCGTCGCCTTTTTGGATGAACTAAAAGCAGTGAGCCTCTACGGACCGAATGGTCAAAAACCTCTGCAGACTGGCGAAGGTGCAACGCGACATGCTTTGCAATAGACTCCCGGCGCCAAGATTTGATGGAACCCAAGTCGGGGGATTGATGGCTAAGGCGAAAATTATGCCTTCCGTTTCGGTGTTGAGGTCGTCTAAAACTCGTCGGAAGATCCTTGCGACGGGCGAGTACCGAGCGAACTCCAGTTAAGCTTCGCCGTCAACGACCATTGATGTGGGAAAGCCGCCGTAAGGCTTCGCGACGAAAGCCAGTCGTGCTCTGCGAAGGGGCCACATTTTGGCGCTCCGTGGGCATTTCTACAATACACCATCTAAGGAAAATCGAAGTTGTTTGGATTGAAGCGGTTAGCGCGGATCGGCCTTCTGTAACGGGCCTTCCCGAGTCAATCCCTTATGAGCTTAATCCCTCGCCGAGTGCTTGCTTCTGTCCGCAGTCGACGCTGGGTCGCTGCTTTATGGGGTCTGCTGAGGACCGGCTGGCCAATCGGCTCGGAGCGGCAGGCCCTTCGTCATGGCCTCATCCGGAAACACGGACCGGATGAAATCCACGGGAGCCTCCCGGCGGAAGCATAAGAGAAGCAGGCCGGTGAGGTCGATTGCGCTTCGGCGTCTCACTTCTCCGAGATCGGATACCGCCATAGTGCCCACTTAACTCTTGGTGGACACTATCCCACACCAGCACAGTCCAGGCGGTCACCACGCCACGCTTACGTCATACGAACGGGTTCGATCGGCCTGACCGTATATTCCAGGGCTGTTGTGTCCCGCAATGGTCAGACTGGCAAGAGCGCGGTGATGGTCTTCTGATGAAAATGCGCCTCGCGACCACNTCAAAACGTGCCCTTTAGCCCGAAGGAGATCGACATCGACTCGAAGTTTGCCCCGGCCTCATCTTGTACCCAGGGGGAGCGTGTGCCCTTCGCGGTGTCGTCCA
>NZ_ATTQ01000068.1 GCF_000419765.1 Rhizobium mongolense USDA 1844
TGTTGACGGTGAAAACACCGCGCATGAGTTCGCCCACCTGGACAATCTGACGATGGCTGACGTAGCCTCCTTGACCTCGAACCATTTCGAGTACTCCTGACCGGTAGTCCGCACGAGAGCACCCCAGCGCTTCCCTCTGTCTGAACAGAGGCTCCCCGAGGAGCCTCTGTTCTCCTCGCGTCAACGAGGTTCTTTGGCTTTCCAGTCGGTTTCAAGCGCGCCTCGATCGAGATGAAGAAAGAGACTTCAAAGCGATCTTGAGCGCAAGTTTACCGTTGCTGAAAAGATTACTGGAGGTCTCGCCAATTCGATCCTACCGAAGAATGTCGCGTTTACGAGCCTACATCAGGACGTCTCCCGCCTTACAGCTGCAGGAATAGGATATGATTTTGTTGCGCAGTAATCTCAATCGGCCACGGGTCTTTTTTGTGGCGGCGCTTTCTTCGATGAGGAAGGCCTTTTTTGGCCTTGCCATGACTAGCGCCGTCGTCAACCTGCTTGCTTTGACCGGCTCATTCTTTATGCTTCAAGTTTATGATCGGGTAATTCCGGGCCGTAGTCTGCCGACTCTTGTCGGCTTGGGGATAATCGCCGGCACATTATACGCTTTTCAGGGAGTACTCGAACTCATTCGATCTCTGTTGCTACTGCGGGTGGGCTTGTCCGTCGATGAACGGTTTGGAAAATCGGTATACGAATCTCTCGTGCTGCTTCCTTCCCGCATCCAGACGCCGGGCGATGGACTTCAGTCTGTACGTGATCTCGACACTGTACGAGGTTTCCTGTCCGGGCCTGGCCCAATAGCGTTGTTCGACATTCCGTGGATGCCGTTCTACCTCGGGCTCTGCTTTTTGTTTCACGTCTGGGTCGGCGTCACCGCCCTGGCGGGCGCCCTCATGCTTGTCGCGCTGACAATTATGGCTGAGCAGAAGTCGCGTCAGCCGGCAAAGGAGGCGGCCCAGTTAGCATCGGAGAGGTTCGCTCTCGCAGAGGCGACGAGGCGAAATTCCGAAGCGGTTCTGGCAATGGGCTTCGGTCATCAGCTTGGTCGGAAGTGGAGCGAGGTAAATTGCCGGTACCTTGACAATCATTTGCGCTCGACTTCTTTCACCATTTCTCTGTCAACCCTATCCAAGGTATTGCGCATGATGCTCCAGTCTGCCGTGCTTGCGGTCGGCGCCACTCTAGTCATACGACAGGAAGCGACTGGGGGCGTCATGATTGCCAGCTCCATTCTGTTGAGCCGTGCCTTAGCGCCAGTCGAACTGGCTATTGGCCAGTGGAAGGGATTTGTTAGAGCCAGGGACAGTTGGTCACGCCTCATCCAACTGACCCAACTCATGCCGACCGGTCTACCCGAGATCATGCTTCCCCGGCCTGCTGATGTTCTCAAGGTGGAGAACTTGCATCTCGCAGCTCCTGGCAGCCAAAACCCGATCGTCCGTGGCATCGCATTTGAGCTTCGTGCTGGAGAGGCACTGGGGGTAATCGGTCCAAGCGCGTCAGGCAAATCCTGTCTTGCTCGGGGGCTTGTCGGGCTGTGGCAACCGATCGCAGGCGCAGTGCGCCTGGATGGTGCCGCTGTATCGCAATGGGATCCCCAGTTGCTTGGCGGTCATATCGGCTACTTGTCGCAGGATGTCTCCTTGTTCGGTGGATCAATTGCGCAGAACATCGCGCGCCTTGATCCGGATGCCTCATCCGAAAAAGTCATCGCCGCAGCGAAGGCGGCCGGCGTCTATGACATGGTCGTGCAATTTCATGACGGTTTCGACACAATAATTGGAGAGCGGGGATCAGCCCTATCAGGGGGCCAGCGACAGCGCATCGGCTTGGCTAGGGCGCTTTATGGCGATCCTTTTTTGGTCGTTCTGGATGAACCCAATTCTAATCTTGACGCGGACGGCGAGGCCGCATTGTCCCGCGCGATTCTCGGGATTCGCGCAAGAGGCGGCATCGCGGTCGTTATCGCGCATCGCCCTAGCGCACTTGCGGCAGTCGACAAGGTACTTGTGTTGGCGAATGGTCGAGCTAAGTCATTCGGCCCGAAAGATGAGGTGCTGAGAAGGACACCGCAGTCAGAACCAGTGGCGCCTGCTCGACTGATGGTGCCAGGCGAGGAGACGGCGCAATGAGCCACGATCACGCTCCCCTCGCCGAGGGCGCAATCCGGCGCCTCACCTTGATTGCCCTTGCTGCGATTATCCTTCTCGTCGGGGTATTAGGCGGGCTTGCAGCAACCGTTCATCTTCGCGGAGCAGTTATCGCTTCGGGGGCGCTCGTCGTCGACAGCTACATCAAACCCGTCCAGCACCAGACAGGCGGTACCGTCGGCAAGGTGTTCATCAAAGATGGAGATCGCGTCCAAGCCGGCCAGATACTCGTACATTTGGATGACGCCCGGACGCGTGCCAATCTAGCGATAGTCTCAAAGCGGATTAAGGAGCTTACAGCACGAATCGCGCGACTATCGGCCGAAAGGGATTTAAAAGAAGCCATCGAGTTTCCTGAATCGCTCGTCAGGGATCAAGCTAGCGTCGGCGTAGCCACGATCATTGATGGCGAACAGCAACTATTCAATGACCGCCGTACATCGAAACTCGGGCGAAAGGCGCAACTGACCGAACGAGTGCGCCAACTCTCGAAGCAGACACAAGGGCTCGCCGCCCAACAAGATGGAAAACGGAAGGCCCTTTCCATCATAAACAAGGAACTCGCCAGTCTTCAACCGCTGCTGAATCAACGCATTATTCCAGCAACCCGCGTCTACGCTTTGCGACGAGATGCGGCCGAGCTCACTGGAGGGCTCGGCAGTTTGGTCGCATCAGCCGCTGAGATAAATGGCAAGATTGCCGAAACCAAACTTCAGATCATCCAGATTGATGACGATCAGAGAACTGAAATTTCGGATCAACTACGTCAGGCAGAGAACGAAATTGGCGAATATGCCGAGCGCCTAGTTGCTGCAGAAGATGAGTTAAAGCACATTGATATTCGCGCTCCGCAGAAAGGTGTGGTCCATGAGCTCGCCGTCCATGCGAGCGGCGCGGTCGTCAAGCCTGGTGAGGAGATTATGCAAATTGTTCCAAGTGACGATACTTTGACACCCGAACTCAAACTAGCGCCACAGGATATCGACCAAGTTGTCGTTGGTCAGGATGTCAGCCTCCGGTTTTCGGCCTTTAGTCAACGCATAACACCGGAGCTGAATGGGCGAGTGACGACGATTGCAGCCGACCTAACTACCGATGAAAGAACCGGCCAGAGCTATTACACCCTGCGCATTCTTCTTCCGGAAAAAGAGTGGGCGCGTCTTGGACATCTCGTGCCTGTCGTGGGAATGCCCGTAGAAGCCTTCATTCAGACGGGCGAACGGACAGCGCTTGCGTACCTTATTAAGCCGATAACCGACCAAGTCGCTCGCGCTTTTAAAGAAGAGTAGCGTTTTTTCGCATCCGCTGCGAACCCCTCTGTGGGCAGATAGATATCAACATGCAGTCCCGGTCCATAAGCTGGAAAAGGGGCTGCTGGACGTTGGCAGTCTCCCGACGGAGCCGGTTTCATCACAGGTTGCAGAGGGTCTTCTCCTGAGGCGGGACGCGTTGCCGGGGATTTGAAAAGGAACCGGTCATCGACGTTTACCCTAGGGGCGTTCAGGAATGCTGAAGTCGTTAAGTCAAAGGCGTTACGACTTCAGCATTACAAGTGCGGATTGGCCTGCTGCCGGTTTCGTGGACACCGAGTTAAGGTGTTTCCAATGAAACTGGAGCGCATGAATGCAACGAAGGAAGTTCAGCCGCGAGTACAAGCTTGAGGCAGTGAAGTTGGTGCGAGAGCGCGGGGTCAGCGTTGCGCAGGCAGCCCGCGATCTGGATGTTCATGAGAATGTTCTGCGCAAGTGGGTCAGGGATTACGGTTCGGACCCGGCGCATGCGTTTCCTGGTCACGGACATATGAAGCCCGAGCAGCTTGAGATCGAGAGGCTGCGTAAAGAAGTCGCCAAGCTGAAGGCGGAGCGTGACATCCTAAAAAACGATCACGGGCTTTTGTCCGCCTGTGCGCGGTAGAAACAGGCCGTGTTAAGCTCACTGCTGGAGGGGAGTTGCCGAAGGCTTATTGGAGGCGTCCAACCCCGTTAAAAAACGTGGCACATGGGCTGTTGCGGACTTGAGAGTGGTGACGTCGCGTCAGCGGCGATCCCGGTTAGGAAATTGACGAACTTGCGCGGCCCAGCCCCTCCCGAACCAAAGGAGGAGAAGCCATGCCCAAGATCCGTTCTTCCACATCACAGAACCTCACCCAAGTGAATCCCGGTGCGGCGGCCGTAGACATCGGGTCCACGATGCATATGGCGGCCGTTAATCCGGAGCAAACCGATATGCCGATACGCGCCTTCGGCACCTTCACCCACGATCTGCATGATCTGGCTGCCTGGTTCAGATCGTGCGGCGTCACGAGCGTAGCGATGGAGTCAACCGGCGTATACTGGATCCCTGCTTTCGAGATCCTCGAGCAGCATGGATTTGAGGTGATACTGGTGAATGCGCGTTATGCGAAGAACGTCCCAGGTCGGAAGACTGACGTCAGCGATGCGGCCTGGCTACGCCAGCTGCATTCCTATGGCCTTCTGCGTGGGAGCTTTCGCCCGAACGCAATGGTCGCCACTTTACGTGCGTATCTGCGCCAGCGAGAGCGGCTGGTTGAATATGCTGCGGCTCACATCCAGCACATGCAGAAAGCCTTGATGGAGATGAACCTGCAACTCCATCATGTGGTCTCCGACATCACCGGTGTTACCGGTATGAAGATTATCCGGGCAATCGTTTCCGGCGAGCGCGATCCGTACGTCCTGGCATCTCTGCGCGATGTTCGCTGCCACTCTTCCGACGAAACAATCAGGGCATCCTTGATCGGCAACGACCGCGACGAACACGTTTTTGCCCTTTCCCAATCACTGGACCTTTACGACTTTTACCAGTTGAAGATGCTCGAATGCGACCGCAGGCTTGAAGCGGCAATCGCTGCGATGACTAGCGATCCCGAAGCTCCGCTCGCGCCGCTGCCAAAGATAAGAACCAGGACCAAGCAGACGAATGCGCCGTCTTTCGATGTCCGAGCGGCACTATATGGTCTTACGCGCATAGACCTGACCCAGATTCACGGCCTCGGCTCCTCGCTCGCGCTCAAACTCATCGGTGAGTGCGGAACAGATCTTCGGGCTTGGCCAACCGCCAAGCACTTCACGTCATGGCTGTGCCTTGCGCCCGGCAACAAGATCTCTGGCGGCAAAGTGCTCTCGTCTCGAACACGCCGATCCTCCAGTCGAGCGGCAGCATTATTGCGATTGGCCGCGACGACGCTCGGGCGAAGCGACACTGCCCTTGGCGCATTTTACCGGAGGCTGGCGGGGCGCATCGGCAAGCAAAAGGCCGTTACGGCAACCGCACGAAAGATCGCGGTATTGTTCTACAACGCCCTGCGGTTTGGAATGGTCTATCAGGATCCAGGAGCCGCTGCTTATGATGAGCGGCATCGAGGAAGGGTCATAGCCAACCTTCAGCGCCGCGTACGATCCCTAGGCTTCCAGCTGGAACCCACGCATGTTGGAGAGAGTGTTTCTTAGGAAGGCCGCCGCCTACTTTGCGAAGGACGTGATATGAAGTTCGCGTTCAATTGCAAAGCACCGTTCGATCTGGCCGGTGGCATGGCTCTGCGAAGCGCTGGGTGTGTCACGTTCCGGCTTTCATGCCTGGTTACATCGGTCTCCGAGCCAGCATGCCCGGTATGATGAGGCTCTGCTCGACAAGATCAAGGACAGCTTCAAGGATAGCGACCGCACCTACGGCGCGCGGCGTGTCTGGCATGACCTCCTCGCCGAAGGCCTTTCCTGTGGTCTGCATCGCGTCGAGCGTCTCATGCGCAACAATGCAATGAGAGCAAGGCCGAGAAGGCGCGGCTTGCCGAAAGACGGCGGCGAGCGCCCGGTCATCATGCCGAATGTGCTGGACCGGCAGTTCGCGGCAGCAAGGCCGAACCAGAAGTGGGTGGCCGATTTTACCTATCTATGGACGGCTGAGGGCTGGCTCTATATAGCTGCCGTCATCGACCTGTTCTCGCGCCGTGTCGTCGGCTGGTCGATGAACGCCAACATGACGGCCCAGCTCGTCACAGATGCGCTGATCATGGCCATCTGGCGCAGAGGCAAGCCGGATGCGCTCCTCCACCATTCGGACCAGGGTAGCCAATACACCAGCGAGCAGTTCCAGCGCCTCATGGCCGATCACGGCATCACATGCTCGATGAGCCGATCCGGCAATGTCTGGGACAATGCCGCGATGGAAGGCGTTGGTGCACGGATGTGGAACTGAACGGATGGGGATCTTTGAAACGGCTGACTATGGCGTGGCTGCCTTGCGGCGGACGGCTTTCGGGCGTGCGCAAGCAAGCATGCGGTTGAGGACGGCGCAGCCGATGGCGACTTCGGTCTGCTGACCAGGCAGCGACCTGGCCCGCAGACGCCGCCCGATGATGGACTTGTATCGCCCGATTGCCGTCTCAACCAGCGAGCGCTTGCCGTAGCCGTTAGAGACCTGCCATTTCATCCGGCCGTCACTGTTGATTGCGGCGATATGCCGG
>NZ_ATTQ01000069.1 GCF_000419765.1 Rhizobium mongolense USDA 1844
CCTTCATCGAGGTGCCAGACATCGCCTTTCGTCGGCGCCTTGCGGCGTATGCGGCGCGCATAATCAAGGCCATGCTTTCGGCACCATCGGCGGATGGTCTCGTAGGAAACGACGATCCCGCGATCGAGCAGCATTTCCTCGACATCGCGCAGGCTCAGATTAAAGCGAAAGTAGAGCCAGACAGCACGGGCTACGATTTCGATCGGATAGCGGTGGTTCTTGTAGGTCGGTGCACTCACGCTCATGCGTGCGCTGCTACCTCAATTTCCTTACCGCTCAATCAATGTGACAGTACCCTTAAGACTTATCGCGATACCCTGACGATCGTGGCGGGCTCCGTTCGCACCATGACAAAAATGGGGATCGGTCACGCAGAATTCGAGATTAAGCGCCCACCTTGGTTCGAGATCGCCGACAAGGTGCGAAGATCAGCGTCTTAGCCGATCCCCGAAACCTGCCTATAATGGCTAGCTTTCAGCTTCCGCTCACAGCGCTGGAGATCGCGGCCTCGGTAATGTGAAATCCGCTCATGGACGCCAATCCGGCGCATCGATGGCTGCGAGAAACCGTCATCGAAATTTGCCGAGCGACATGCGGCTCGGCTGTCCTCATCACCCGATGAAATCCCACGACGCTTTAGGGAACCGGGAGAGGTATGGAGAGAAATCGGCGGCGGTAAATCGTTCTTCGAGATGGCCATTTTGACCAAGGTGGCGGGCCGCGCCCGACGATGATGAGCACTACGTCTACGCTATAGCGCTCTAAAATACGATTTGGCTGTTCCCTCAGTCTGAAAGCAGCAAAACCGGCATCCGGCCTGACATTTAATAACGATCTCTTGACTTTCTCTCATTGCTGGTAAAGAGTTCGTTCTTTAGAGCGCCGCCTGGGAACGAGATCGTACCTCCTCTGCCGAGTCGGCACATGGTTGTGCTTTGCCAGGCGGGATGCGCGCATGAAACGAACCACTGGTCAGTACGAACGCACTATCGCAGGTGATGAGGCGGTGCAGGCGTTCATACCGTCGGCCCTACCGCCCCAAGACCCTGAGATTAAGATCGACGGTCAACTCGCGGAGCGATTGCGGACGGCCGAGCATGCGCTGGCAAGGCTCGATCTGGCCAGTGAGATGGTCCCGTCTCTCGACTGGTTCATCTACGCTTTCGTGCGCAAGGAAGCGGTCATCTCGTCCCAGATCGAAGGCACGCAGGCGACACTTATTGATCTGCTGAACTTTGAGGCGGAACACGAGGTAGAGCCGGACGCAGACGTCGAGGAGATCTGCAACCACCTGGATGCACTGTCCTACGCACGCAAAGAGCTGGCGAAATCTGACGGCCTACCACTATCCATGCGGTTGCTGAACGGAGCGCATCAGCGGCTTATGCATGGTGCGCGCGGAGCGACCAAGCAGCCCGGCGAGGTGCGACGAAGCCAAAACTGGATCGGCGGCAGTCGACCGGGAAACGCCATCTATGTTCCGCCCCCTGTGAAGGCGCTTCCCAGCCTGCTTGGCGATTTCGAGAAATACCTTCATACGACAGACAACCTGCCACCGTTGGTAAGGGTCGGGCTGGCGCATGTTCAATTCGAGAGCATCCATCCCTATCTCGACGGCAACGGTCGCTTGGGGCGCCTGCTCATTGCCTTGCTCCTCGAACACTGGGGGCTGCTGAAGGCGCCGCTTCTCTATCTCAGCCTCTTTTTCAAACGCCACCGTGCAGAATATTTCCGCCGGCTGACCGCCGTGCGCACCGAAGGCGATTGGGAGGGCTGGACCGATTTCTTTCTCGATGCCGTAGCGACGATTGCCGACGAAGCAGTCACGTCGGCACGCGAGCTATTTGCCGTCGTCACCTCGGACCGAGCCCGCGTACTGGCCCAGGACACGACATCTGTCTCCGCTGTGCGGCTGTTCGAGCTTTTGCCCAACCATCCGATCATCACCGTCGCGACCGCCATGACGCTTATCGAGACGAGCAAGCCGACGGCCACTCGTGCCGTTGAGACGCTGATCGCCGCAGGTATTCTCGTTGAGACGACGGGCAAAAAGCGAGATCGCAGCTTCGCCTATCAAACATATGTCGACCGACTGCGGATCGGTACGGAACTGGAGCACAGATAATGACAGATCGTTCGACCGCACTTTCTCTACTCAGACGGGCTCTTGGCGACAACGCGGCATCTTTTCGCGATGGGCAGTGGGAAGCCATCGACGCCCTGGTGAACAGACGGGAGCGTTTGCTGGTCGTACAGAGGACTGGTTGGGGAAAGAGTTCCGTCTATTTTATTGCGACCCGTATTCTCCGGGATCGTGGTCGTGGACCGACGCTCATCGTCTCTCCACTTCTGGCTTTGATGCGTAACCAGATTCAAGCCGCGAATCGTCTTGGCATTCGCGCCCTGACCATAAATTCTACGAACAGAAACGAATGGCCGGCACTTCAACAGGTCGTGCGGGCCAATCAGGCTGATGCGCTTCTGATTTCTCCCGAACGTCTGGCCAATGACGATTTCGTAGAAAACGTCTTGCTGCCGATCGCCGAAACGATTGGCTTGCTTGTAGTCGATGAAGCCCACTGCATATCCGACTGGGGCCACGATTTTCGGCCCGACTACCGGCGCCTCGTCAACGTTTTGCAGAGAATGCCGGATAACGTCCCGATACTGGGCACCACAGCGACCGCCAACAATCGCGTCGTTGCGGATGTTCAAGCACAACTCGGCAACATCGGAATCGAGCGCGGAGCACTCACACGGCAAACACTCGCACTACAGACGTTACGTCTTCCCACGCAGGCAGCGCGCCTTGCCTGGCTGGTGGAACATATCAATGAGCTCCCCGGCACTGGTATCATTTACACGCTGACGAAGCGCGATGCGAACCAGGTTACTGATTGGCTAAATCAGCACGGCATTGCTGCCAAGCCCTATTATAGCGGTGTGATGGGCGACGGGTTTGAAGACTCTGATGCTTATCGTGAGCACCTTGAAGACCAACTCTTGAGAAACGAAATCAAGGTATTGGTCGCGACGACGGCCCTTGGAATGGGATACGACAAGCCAGATCTCGGTTTCGTCGTTCACTATCAGGCGCCGGGATCGATCGTTTCCTATTATCAGCAAGTCGGTCGTGCCGGCCGTGGCATCGCTCATGCAGTCGGCGTTCTGATGTCAGGCGACGAGGATGATCACATCCACGAATATTTTCGTGGCAGCGCATTCCCGCGCGAGCGATGGGTTCAATCGATCCTGGAGGCGCTTGAGGAAAGCGATGGTCTGAGCACGGCTCAGATCGAGGAGACAGTGAACCTGCGACACGGCCAGATCGAACAGGTGCTAAAGTTTCTCTCTGTCGATAGTCCAGCCCCCGTCATCAAGGACGGCTCGAAATGGCAGAGGACGCCTGTCCCGTTTCGTATGGATCATGAACGCATTCAGCGTCTAACCGAGCAGCGCGAGATCGAGTGGGGAGAAGTTCAGGCCTACATTGATGAACCTCGATGCCTGATGGAGTTTCTGGCCAACGCCCTTGATGATGCGAACCCGCAGCCATGCGGTAAATGTGCCAACTGCTTGGGCAGGCCGGTCGTTGACCCGTCATTCACTCGCAAAACAGCGATCGTGGCTGGCCGTTTCCTGCGCCATTCCGAGATCGTCTTGGATTGCAACAAGCAAGTCGCAAAAGACGCCTTCGCCGAATATGGGCTCAGAGGAAACCTCGCTTTAGAACTTCGCGCAGAACCGGGTCGGATTCTCTCTCGTTGGGGTGACGCTGGTTGGGGGCAAGTGGTCGCTGACGACAAGCACGATGGCCACTTTAGAGACGAACTCGTCGATGCTGTTGCGGAGATGCTGCGCGACCGCTGGCAACCGAATCCGTCGCCGACATGGGTCGCCTGCGTCCCCTCCAGAAACCATCCGACACTTGTACCTGACTTCGCACACCGCCTCGCGAACGTTCTCGGTCTCCCGTTCGTACCTGCAATAGCCAAGGTAAAGGATAACGAGCCCCAGAAAGGGCAGCAGAATAGGTTTCATCAATGCCGTAACCTTGATGGTGTTTTTGCAATCGTCGGCGCCGTGCCCGACGGCCCTGTGCTTCTTCTGGATGACGTCGTGGACTCGGCGTGGACAATGACGGTGGCCGCTGCTCTTCTCAGGCAGGCCGGCAGTGGTCCTGTCTGGCCAGTCGCATTGACGACTTCGAGCGTGGGAGGCTGACATGCATCTTACACCTCAAGCTCAGGCGGTGATGCTCCTGACTGTGTCATTCGGAAAGTCAGAGTCGCAGGATGGAAAACCCTTCTCCAATAGCGAGTGGGCCAAATTTGCCATTTGGCTGAAAGACCATGGGCTGGAGCCTGCCGTCCTGTTGAAGGGCGATCTGGACTCTCTACTCGCGGGTTGGGTGGATCGTACAGTTTCAATAGCGCGTATTCGGGCACTTCTAGGCAGGGGGGCGGCCCTGGGACTTGCTCTCGAAAAGTGGCAGCGGGCGGGTTTGTGGATTTTAACGAGATCTGACCAGGAATACCCGGAGCGGCTAAAGCGGCGGCTACGTTCGGAGTCTCCCGCTGTGCTGTTTGGTTGCGGGAACAAGGCTCTTCTTAATACTGGCGGTATCGCCGTCGTAGGCTCGCGTGACGCCGACGAACAGGATCTCGCCTACACCGAAAGACTTGGAGCCGAGGCAGCAGCACAGGGGTATTCGCTTGTCTCGGGCGGTGCTCGCGGTGTCGATCAAAGCGCAATGCTTGGGGCTTTGGAAAGGCAAGGCACAGCCGTGGGCGTTCTTGCCGACAGCCTGCTTCGGTCCGCAATGTCATCGAAGTATCGCAAGCATATTATGTCCGGCGATTTAGCGCTGATCAGCCCGTATAATCCCGAGGCAGGCTTCAATGTCGGTCATGCGATGTCGCGCAACCGATACATCTACTGCCTAGCCGATGCCGCGGTCGTGATCAGCAGCACGCGCGATAAGGGCGGAACGTGGAACGGAGCGATCGAAGACATCAGGGCGGGCTGGGTTCCGCTTTGGGTTAAGCCGAGCAATGACCGGAACTCCGGCAATCGGGAACTTGCCCAGCGTGGCGCGAACTGGTTTCCAGAAGACATGACTTCGCTGTCAAAACTGTTTGAGGAAGCTTACTCCGCCCCTTTGCAAACCTTGAGCAACGAACTTCCGCTGCTTGCGCAAGATGATGAGCGAGAGGCCGAATCCGAGAAGGAAGGGGAGACTGAAACCAGTACGCCAGAGGAAAACTCGCCGTTATCGGAGCTCTTGGTGAGTGCGTCAGTCACTCCTGGCGTATCGGTTCCCAAAAACAGCGCGTTGGTCAATATAGACTTCTACACGTTTTTCCTTGCTCGGTTTGTTGAGCTTGCATCAGCCGCACCCATGACGGTCGATGATGTAGCCGCGCGTCTTGAACTGGAGAAGGCGCAGGTGAACGCTTGGCTTAAGCGAGCGGCAGATGAAGGGAAAGTCGCTAAGCTAACGAAGCCTGTGAGGTATATAATAAATCCCGAAGCGCCGACGCAGGCCGCGTTGTTTGAAAGATAAAAATGATCTTGAATCATTGGGGAGCATGATTTGAGCGAGCAGGGCATAACTGAAGCCGCAAGTTCTGATTTAGACACGGTCTTGGCAGCACTTAGCCGTGACTATTCTAAATTAGGACCGAGGATTAGGGAGCTAAAGCACGAGGTGACGTGCGAGTCGGCGGGAGTCACGCTTCGTCTGCATTTCCCCGCCTTTCGACAAGGCAAGACCACCATTCACGAACTGGTGGAGTTGGCATGGCTTCACCTCACGCCGTTCGCGCTGACACGAAAGGAAATCGATGCGGTGAGAGCGCTTCAATCAACTCTGCCGTTTGACGATTTCCTGATCAAGACCACCCAACTCAATGACGCGGCCGCGAAGCTTTTTATTAAAGCGCACAAGGCAACAAATCGAAATGGCGAGGCTGGCGAACGGTGGTGTCACATTGATTGAGCGGTAAGGAAATTGAGGTAGCAGTGCGCCCATGACCGTGAGTGCACCGACCTACAAGAACCACCGCTATCCGATCGAAATCGTGGCCCGTGCTATCTGGCTCTACTTCCGCTTCAATCTGAGCTTGCGCGATGTCGAGGAAATGCTGCTCGATCGCGGGAT
Organism: Rhizobium mongolense USDA 1844; assembly: GCF_000419765.1. GTDB lineage: Bacteria > Pseudomonadota > Alphaproteobacteria > Rhizobiales > Rhizobiaceae > Rhizobium > Rhizobium mongolense. The sequence goes on from NZ_ATTQ01000069.1 coordinate 6,164, forward strand.
CGTCGTTTCCTACGAGACCATCCGCCGATGGTGCCGAAAGCACGGCCCTGATTATGCGCGCCGCATACGCCGCAAGTCGCCGACGAAAGATGATGTCTGGCACCTGGATGAAGTCGCGGTGCGCATCAACGGTCAGAAATGCTGGTTGTGGAGAGCGGTTGATCAGGACGGATATGTGCTCGACGAGATTGTCCAGACGCGTCGCAACACCAAGGCCGCCAGGCGCCTGCTGACGCGACTTCTGAAGAAGCAGGGTCTGCCGCCAAAGCGTATGATCACCGACAAACTGCGCTCCTACGGGGCGGCC
>NZ_ATTQ01000070.1 GCF_000419765.1 Rhizobium mongolense USDA 1844
TTACCGGATTGTGCCGGTTTATGGCCTCGTCAAAACCTCACCCTTGACGAGGATTCGGCGGTCCTCATGGAGGTTGCCACCGAAATCGAGTTCCTTCTCAAGCCGGATGCCCCCAACGATGCGGCGCGCCACGATGTCTACTTCAATCGCGGCGTCATCGGGTCGCAGGCTTTTGCNCGGCGCTTTAAGAACGCCAATCCGAAGGACGCGAGCCCAAAATCGGAAGAGATGGTGTGGCTATCGCGAGGGCTGTATGAAGCGCTGCAGGCCTTCATCGGCCTTGCCGAGGATGAACGCTTCGCGTTGCGCGCAGCGTTATATGAGTTTCACTATCAACCGGTCGCGAACGCCTTCGCGAAGGCCGTCGAGGCCGGCGCCGACGTCAAGATCGCCTATGATGGCGAGAGCTCCTACAAGCACGACAATGAATTGACCATCGCCAATGCCGGCCTTGACCAGATGGGAGCCGTCAAGCCGCGCACGGTGAGCGAGGGTATCCGCCACAACAAATTTATCGTGCTTCTGCGGGACGAAACACCCATTGCGGTCTGGACCGGGTCGACCAATATCTCCGAAGGAGGCATCTTCGGCCATTCCAATGTCGGCCATATTGTCTGGGACAAGACGATAGCAGAAGCCTATTTTCACTATTGGGAGCGGCTGGAGGCAAATCTGACTCCGACCAAGCTGCGTGAACCGAACCGAACCGCTTCGCCACTTCCCGTCGGACGTCCGATGCCGAACAGCACAACGCCCGTGTTCAGCGCGCGAGACGAAAAGGACAGCAGCGCCACCCTTCAGTGGTATGCCGACCGTATGGCCGAGGCCACGCAGATCGTCTGCTTCACCGTCGCGTTCAATATCGACAAGGTGTTTCAGGAGGTGCTGAACCGTGACAACGATGTCTTGCGCTACGTCGTCAAGGATGACGATCTTGGCGACGGCGAGACCATTATCCGTGACCGGGACGTCCTGTTTGCCGCAGGTGGCTATCTTGGCAGCGGCGCCTTGGTCAACTTTCTCGAGGAGCGCGGCAATCCGCTCAATCGGAATGATTACATCCACGACAAGTTCATGCTGGTTGATCCGCTCGGAGACGATCCGCTGGTCGTAACGGGTTCGGCGAATTTCAGTCAGCCCTCACAGCGCACAAATGACGAGAACATGCTCGTCATCCGGGGCGACACGCGGGTGGCCGACATCTATTTCGGCGAATTCATGCGAATTTTCGACCATCACTATTCGCGCTATCTGGTGAAAAAGCTGACGGAGACGGGGCGGCATGATCCCGAGGCGGGATATCTAAAGGAAAAACCATCGGATTGGGTCCCGACACACTTCAACCCGGCCAGCTATAAGTCGAAGCGCCGACGCTACTTCCTAGGGGCCTAGTCAAAGCGCCCGTGACAGACGGCGCTGAGCGACATCCAGCGCCGAACCGGCCGGCACCGGATCTTGCAAGGCAATCAATCGCTTAAAGCCCAGAATAGGAGCAGGACAGTGAAGCAGGCAGTCGTGATTATCCATGGCATGGGCGAACAGATCCCAATGGAAACCTTGCAAGGATTTGTCGAGACCGTCTGGGTCAGAGACGACAGCCTGATTGATGAGGCCCGCCCCGATTCCGCAACGGGCGGACCGCGCTACGAAAATACTGTCTGGAGCAAGCCGGATCGCCGGAACAGAAGCTTCGAACTCAGGCGAATGACAACCGAAGCGATCGATTCACAACATGGGTCCACGGACTTCTTCGAGTTTTATTGGGCGCACCTGATGTATGGCACCACCTGGGAACAGTTGAAGGCCTGGGTGATTGATCTGCTATGGCGCAGTCCGGCCCGCGTACCGCCACGGATCCGTGGCGCCTGGATCGTTCTATGGATCATCAGCGTCATCGTCGCGCTGTGCATGATCGCAGCCTTCGTGCCGTTCGCGACCCTTCGCAGTTGCCTCTTCAACAATTGTGTCGCTGAGGCGTCCAACCAGACCTCTTTCTGGTGGCTAGTCGTAGTGCCGGTCCTCGTCGGCGTTTTCGGCGCGATTGTAGCCAGCCTGGTAAATATCTTCCTTCTGAAATATTTCGGCGACGTCGCGCGCTATGTTAAGGCCGATCCCCTCAATGTCGCACGGCGACAGGAGATCCGCGAGAAAGGCGTCCAACTCCTGGAAACACTGATGGGACGTGAAGCTGACGGCATGCCGGGAAAGCGGCAATATGATCGCATTGTCGTCGTCGCGCATTCGTTGGGCTCGATTGTCGCCTACGATATTCTCAGCCATTGCTTCGCCCGGTTGAACACGGCCTCGGACCTAGATGAGAAAACACTTAGAGGTCTTCAGCAGCCCGAGCGGACCAAGCTGGAAAGCATGATCAGGTCCGTTGCGGACACTCCCGCGAAAGAGGACAGAACGCCAAAAGATCCGCTGGACACGACGACAAATTTTACGGTCGACGCTTTCCAGGAACAGCAAGCCCGTTGCCTGAAGGAATTAAATGAGCAAGGCAGTCCCTGGATTGTCAGTGACTTCATCACTTTAGGCTCGCCTTTGTCGCATGCGGAATTTTTGCTGGCAGCCAATCTCGCAGACCTTCGCAAAGCCCAAGAGCGACGTATTCTTCCAACTTGCCCTCCGATGATGGAACATGATGGCAAAACGAAGCTGCGCCATTTCACATTCCGCTATAAGGATGATGCGACAGCAAGCGATCCCCTTACCTATCGGGTTCCCCATCACGCGGCGCTCTTTGCCTATACGCGCTGGACCAATTTGCATTCACCGCATTCTGCCATCCTATGGGGCGACATAATTTCGGGACCACTTGCGTCACAATTTGGGGCAACCATCAATGATCGGCAAGTGAATGGGATCCGAGATCTCCAAGTCCTTCCGGAAAGGGATAAGCTGGGCCAGGTCGTGGCGGGCCAACGTGTCCCATTTTTCAGCCACACCCAATATTGGAGCTTCGGAAGTTTGCCTGATCGACCTACACCGCATCACATACGGGTTCTGCGACAGGCCCTGCGGCTGAAAGATCGCTGATGCGGTTTAGTTCAGGGTCCGTCTGTCCCTCCGTCGCAACTAGTTGACGAAAAACCATGTGAGACAAACGGCTGCCCAGACCCACCGTTGTCACATGGACGGATAGCCCCAGAACTGTGCGGCGGCAGTAACGTGAACGTAAAAATTGAATTTGGAAAAGACTGCACCCTGCTGATGGAAATCAGCAATCCTAATGTAGCTTAATGCGCGCGCCTAACGGAATGGAACGCTGATGAAATGTTCACCTAGCTGCAGGGACAGGGAAAAGCACAATGAACGAATGGGAGTGGCACGGCAATGCGCTTGGACCGACGGTACCTACGACAGGCATCGCGCTGCAACGACACGCGGCAACTCGAGCGCCCTATTCTCCCTGGCCGCTGGTGGCCTAAACCTTTTACCGGATGATACGAGCGCCACGGATAGGGAAAATTAGGCCATGCAGCACTTCGACCGCACCGATGAACCCGCACCAGCGTGCCTTTCAGACGAGCGAAGCAGAGAGGCGCGGGAGATGCTGCGCAAGATCTTTACCGGCGAGGTCGGGACAATCGCCCAAACCGGGATCAGCATGGCTCCGGTTATGGTGACGGATCCGGAACTCGACCTTGCCTCGGCCAACCTGTTTCGCGGGCGATGTGCGTTCTGCGAAGCGCGGGAGACAACCAGGGCATATCGTTTTAGGCCGATAGAGGAGGCCGGTCCTTCTGACATGGCGCCACCCGAAGATGCGGACCGTAGCCACCTCTATTATAGCTGGCTCGTTAACGCTTGGCAGAACATCTATGCAGTATGTTCGGCATGCACGCCGACCGAACCTTCGATATTCCCGGTAGTGGGGCGGCGATGCCATTTGCCGAATGCCGATGAAATCGAAACATATGCCGACAGCCCCGTCGGCCTCTGGCGACGTCCAATAAACGAGCGGTCCTGGTTCCTTGATCCTTGCGGAAATGAAGATTTTCGACGAAATCTCGCTGCGCTCCCCAATGGGAATCTTATTGGGCTCAGCGGCCGTGGCGAGGGCACGGTCCGCCATTTCAATCTTGACCGACTGGAACTGGTCAGCCGCCGGGCGCGCGCGTTCCAGGGATACTTGCAGGCGCTGCTCAAAAGCGCGCACGAAAACACCGGTACGAACGAGCACTTTGCATTCGCATCCATGGAATTCGGCGGGGGCTGGTTTCTATTACTGTATCAGATAGCCAAGAAGCTTGGGGGAGGTGGCGGCAGCAGGCCGACACTGTCACGCAAGCGGATCGGGCAGTATTATGGCGAGCGATTTGGCAGGCAAGATTTCATCGACCGGGTGGAGGAGGCCTTCCAAGACCTGTACGACCGTCCCGAGCAGCTGACTCAAAAGCGGGCGACACCCATTGCGCCCGTCCGTGGAGACGCCCGCCCCGTCGCCTTCACCATAGAGAACTTCAAGGCACTTGAGCGAGTCGCGATCGAATTAAAGGCACAAGCCGTGCCGAAGACTACCGATCGCGGGTCGATCAATCCTAGTGCTCCTGAGCCGCAGAGGTGCGACAGACGCGGCAGCGCATCCCGGAGTTCTTCCGTCGCCTGATCGCGCTCAAGCGGGGCCAGCTCGGCGACGATCTGGCTTCGGCCCTAATCGTCGCGCGCGACAACGGCGAGCTCGTTTCCGACACCGAGCTCATCGACATGCTGTTCATGGTGCTCTCTGCGGGCTTCGTGACCACCACCGGCGTCATCGGCAATGGCGTGCTGGCATTGCTGACGCATCCGCAGCAACTGCACCTGGTGCGCAGCGGCCAAGTTCCGTGGTCACAGGCGATCGAGGAGATCCTGCGCTGGGGCAGCGCAGTGGCCAATCTGCCGTTCCGCTATGCCACCCAGGACGTGGAGATCGACGGATGCACGGTCCGCCGCGGCGACGCCGTCCTGATGGCGTTCCATGCGGCGAACCGGGACGAAAAGGCCTTCGGTCCCGGCGCTGACAGGTTCGATGTCACCCGGCGGCACAACCCGCACCTGTCGTTCGGCAATGGGCCGCATTTCTGCCTGGGCGCTGCGCTGGCGCGCCTGGAATTGCGCTGCACCTTCACCGCGCTGTTCGGACGGCTGGAGGATCTAGCGCTGACCATCGCCGCGGAGGACGTCGTCTACATGCCGTCTTACGTCATTCGCTGCCCGCAGCGCCTGCCGGTCACCTTCCGCCCTTCCATCGCTTAGAGAGTGCGGCATTCACCCCGGATTCGGTGATTCTCGGTTCGCCGGGGTGACTGGTCTCGCACGAGGGGGCGAGCACGACCGGTTATGCACGATCGTGGCGCGCCGGCCTTCAGCAACGGCAGAGTGAAGCTGCTCGCGCAGCAGGTCGAGGCGAATGCCGCGCAGTTGTTCAAGACGCTGGCGGCCCAGCCCCAGCCCGCCGACCTGCGGCGCCACCTCTCCTTCGCTTCCGGCAATGGTCATCAGCGCGCTGATGGACGAATGCGCAAGCACGAACTGCTGAGCGAAGCCGAGCGGGAACAACTACTGGGATTCCCGGCGGACCGTGACGACCTGGCCCGACTTTACACCTTTGAGCCCGGCGACCTCGATCTGATCCGGCGTCGCCGAGAGGACCGCAATCGCCTCGGCGTTGCCCTTCAGCTTGCGCTGTTTCGCCACCCTGACCCTCGCTTAAATTCTTAAGAGCTACGGCGGGCTGTCCGAAGAACTGGTGTCCTTCATCGCCGAGCAGCTCGACGTACCGACTATTGCTCTCGCAGATTATGCGGGTCGGGAACAGACGATGACGGATCACGCCCGCGAGCTCGCGGGCGTGTATGGGCTTCGCGCGGCGGCCAGGACAGATATCCCTTTCATGATCGAGGCGGCCGCCAAGGCTCAGCCGTGCCCCAAACAACAAAGCCGGCGCTACGCTGCCACCGCCAAGGATGTCGGCCGACTGATGCGCTTATTTCAAGGCACGATCGACGCACTTTCCACCGCGCTCAACAACGGACTCCGACCCGGTCGAGGCGATCGACGAGACCATCGGCTGGGCGAACTTGCTCAAGGCACGACCCGAAGTCGCAGCACTCGACGAAAAGATCAAGGCGGCAGGACAGGCGGCGGCCGACACGGCCGATACTTCCGACAAGTAGGCCGCCACCATCGCCGNGGAGATTAGCGNGCCGACGCCGGGAACGCTCATCAGGCGCCGGCAATTGGCCTCGTTCTGGCTGATCTCCTCGATCTTGCGGCGGATTGATGTGTTCATCGAGCCACAGCCGTCAGATCGTTCATCCTGGGCGAGAGCTCTCAGATGACAGCAGCTGCACTCGTTGTCGGCTATT
>NZ_ATTQ01000071.1 GCF_000419765.1 Rhizobium mongolense USDA 1844
TTCGACCTTCTCGATTTCGACGGCCATGATCTTAGGCCGTTGGAATTCACCGCGCGACGGCATCTCCTGGGAGGGGCTGATCAAGAGCAGGGATGATGTCATCCGGCTTTCGGAGGAGATCGAGGCAGACGGAGACCGGCTGTATTTTGCTGCCTGCGATCACGGCCTTGAAGGCATCATCGCGAAAGACCGTGAGAGCCCGTATCGCTCCGGCCGGCGTGGCGACTGGCAGAAGATCAAATGCATCCAAAGCGACGGCTTTGCGATCGTCGGCTATGAGCATTCCTTTGTTGCGCGTGCCGGTATCGGTTCACTGCTGCTCGGAGCGCGCCAGGGCCGCAAGCTGGTCTATGTCGGATCGGTCGGGACAGGCTTCAATGAACGAACGGCGCGTGAGCTCCGCGAAGCTCTCGACAAGCTCAAGGTGAAGAAGCCACCGGTGGAATATTCCGGCCGGCGAAAATTATATCGTTTGGGTGAAGCCAACGCTGGTGGCCGAAGTCGAATATCGCGCTGGACGCATGACGGCAAGCTGCGGTAGTCGTCCTATAAGGGACTGCGCGATCCGGAGGAGAATGCCGGGATTTATGAGCTCGAGTGAGCTGAAGTCAGTCCCGTTTTTGCACGGGCGAATGTCACGTCGAGTATCCCGCGCGGACGCACGACGGTAAATGCGTCATTCCTTGACTGCCGTCACCAGTATGCTCACGAACTCAGAATGGCGACTAGAGCTTGTTGCAATTCCCCCTGAGACGCACATGTTTCACTCGTGGGAGGGAGCTCACATGCGCAAACTGGCAATTACGGCCTTTGCACTTTGCTCCGTTGTCGCAGGCCTGCGCGGACTCAGGACGATGTATTCATCCTCGAATGCGGCGTTTGGGCCAAAATCGCGGAGACGAACTGGAAACCTAAGAATGGCGATTCCCTCTCTGCGCGCGTCCGTAAGATACTAACCGCCGAGGGCACTGACGATTTTGAGGCCGGCTATTATTTCGGAATGTTTGTCGAGATGGAAACGCAACGGCTGGTTCCAGAGGCTGCCAGCAGTGACACTTGGCTTTGGGAACTGGCGCGACGCAAATTCCAACGAGAAGGCTGTGAGGGAATCAAATAGCCCCCACCAAAGCCTGAGACCGCCGCCGCGGTTGTCGTCTGGTACCATGCGCACTGGGCGGTGAAGTTGCGCGTTGCAACTTGACTTTACGCTCTCCACAGGGACGAGTTAGAAATGCGGCGATCTACGATGTGGAAAATAGCCGCCTTGGCCAGCGATGGAGTTGATCGCTCAGACAGATGCCTTCCAATCGTCTTCGTCATCCCAGTTCTCTTCCCCGTAACGGACAAGGCCGGATAGCGGTTCGACCGCTTCCTTGGTCGGATGAAAAATCGTCACGACTAAAGTCTTGATATCGACCTGCACTGTGGCGCCAACGTTCTTCGCGGCTCGTAAGATTCGCTCGATGTCGGCCTGGCGAAATGAAACGCGGCTCATCGCTCAGTCCCATTTCTCTCAAGCCACTCGGCCAGGCTAGCGTCGGCCTCTTCTTCCCGAGATACCTTTGGCTTTACGATCCGGGACGGCCTAAATGGCATCACGCGAACAATTGTTCCCTCTCGTTCAAGCTCGATGGTAACGCCTTCCGTGTTGGCAACTTCGGCCATGCGTCTCATCTCGGTCTGACTGACGAACGATTTCTTGGTCATGGGCTGATGTCCACCATGCTTTCATCGCGGAGTTGCTCGCCAACCACCGATTAGATGTTAAGGGAGAGCTGAGGCCCAAACGAAGGTACCTACACCAATTGATGCTGCGTGTCGGAAGGCATCAATAGCCGCGTCGGTAACGCCGCTGGCGGGTACCTTAGCCTTGGTGCGCCTGACCTTGGGGGTATCACTCAAATCAAAACCTGCCGTTGCCGCGCGTCGTGTCGCATTCATGTTGCGTGGAGTGGCCGAGTGTGAGGGAAAATCGTTTAAAATCAATAGCTGTGGTTTGCAACACGGCGCGACATGGACTTCCTCGTGCCAGGGTGCTCCGCTTCTCTCAAGCGACTGATATCTATCAAGAAATTTTGGTGCCCCCGGCAGGGTTCGAACCCGCGACCCCCTGATTACAAATCAGGTGCTCTACCAACTGAGCTACAAGGGCAATGCGTGCCAACTAGCAGATTCTTCCGGTCTGTAAAGAAAAATCCGGCCTGGGCGCGATTTCGTGATCGATCATAGACCCAATCCCTCTCCATTTCATGAACAAAATCTGAAGTAGCGATTCAGGAGGAGTTCAGCGCAGGAGGCGCAGATTTCGCTCACCTTCATCAAGGAGATCGGTCATGAGAATTGCACGTTTTGCCATTGCAGCGCTTCTGTCGCTCGGATCGGCCGTCGTTGCCGTCGAGCCCGTGGTTGCCGCTCCCGTATATGCACCTGTTGCGTCCACCGAAAAGAGCGACGTCGTGAAGGTGCACTACCGTGATCATCGCCGCCATGGGCGTCATTCGTGGCGGCATGAACGCCGTTACTGGCGCCATCATCCGTATGCCTATGAGCGCCGTCACTACCGGCCTTGGCGCGCCGAACGCAGGTGGAGGGAACGTCATTACTGGCGTCATCACCACCGGCCCGACTACTTGTATTTCCGCATCGACCTATGATCGCCCGTTGGCTTGTTGACGCCGGCTTCGTGTGGCCGGCCCTCAAAAGGGCGGCATCACCGGGTTAGCGAGAATGGGGCTGCCGGAGCAGCCGTCGATCAGCAAACGCGATGGAGCCGGTGCGGTTCCCGGCGGCTATTGCGAAGGTGGTGTCGGTGTGGGCGCCGGCATCACAGGCGCCAGAGGATCCGGCTGGCGCGTCGGCTGGGTGGGATCGATCCATATGATACTGAGAATGATAGCGACGAAGACTGCGATGAACAGGATGCCGAACATGAGGGGCCGGATTGCCATGCCGGGTATTTTCCTTCTCTCTTGCTGTTGCACTCTCTTTGCTGCTGCGCTCCGGCGAACCTTAGGCCAACCATTCGTTCATTTTGAGACGCCCGCTTATTTCTTCAGATGAAGCCGGGCGGCATACATCGCGATCGCAGCCGCATTCGAGACGTTCAGCGATTTGATCGCGCCCGGCATGTCGAGCCGCGCAAGCGCGCTGACGGTCTCGCGCGTCTTCTGCCTGAGGCCCTTGCCTTCGGAACCGAGGACGAGCGCAACCTTCTCGCCTGAGAACGTGCCTTCGATCGGCGCCGGTCCTTCGGAATCGAGGCCGATCGAGAAGAAGCCGAGCCGGTGCAATTCACCGAGCGCGTCGGCAAGATTGGTGATCTGTATATAAGGAATGAGTTCGAGCGCGCCGGAAGCCGATTTCGCAAGCACGCCCGATTCGGTCGGGCTGTGTCTTTGCGTGGTGATAACGGCGCCTGCATTGAAGGCGACTGCCGAGCGCATGATGGCCCCGACATTGTGCGGATCGGTGACCTGGTCGAGCACGAGGAGCAGCGGGCTGTCCTTCAGCGCCTCCAGGCGCCGGACGGGCAGGGGGCGGGTCTCCAGCATCACGCCCTGGTGGATCGCATCGGGGCCGAGCACCTTGTCGATATCTTGCGGCGAGACGATCTCGACCGGAATGCCGAGCTGACCGGCATCGATTTCGAGGCGGGCGAGCGCATTCTGCGTCACCGTCAGCTTGACGTTTTTCCGCTCGGGATTTTCGATTGCGGCGCGCACGGTGTGCAGGCCGTAGAGATAGACCTGGTCGGCCGTAAGCGCCGGCGCCTTCCAATCCTCGCCGCCGCGTTTGCGCTTCTGCGGAGGAGGCGTCGGAATTTCGCCGCGCTCGCGCTTGGCATCGCGGTGGGCACGCCGCAAAGTGGCGTAGTGCGTATCCTTGGGGGACTTGTCGGTTGCGGGCTTGCCGCCGGATTTGTTGTCTTTGCTCATGCGGCTTTATAACGGCCGTGCTTCACCGCGCATAGGGTTTCTTTGCCGGCGACGGCTTTGAACAGGCGATGAAATTTTTCGTGTTTTTTCTATTGTCTTCATGTTGACATGGACAAATGCTCCGGTCATATACGCGGCGCAGATCGAGGGGCGGTAACGCTCCTGGGTCTTCGAGCTTGGTTACGATCCAGACGAAAAACTGGAGAGATGCCCGAGTGGTTAAAGGGGACGGACTGTAAATCCGTTGGCTCAGCCTACGTTGGTTCAAATCCAACTCTCTCCACCATTCGTCACTTGGATCGGACCACCCCGCGGGTATAGCTCAATGGTAGAGCAGCAGCCTTCCAAGCTGAATACGCGGGTTCGATTCCCGCTACCCGCTCCAAGCTTTTCGATTCTTCGGCAATGCCGCGCATTCGGCGCACTTTTTGGGCCGTGCCTTCAAAGGCGCAAAATTTCTGTTTGAATGACGCGGATACCACCATTGAGAGGTGCCATGCGAAACGTGATTATGGCCGCAGCATTTTTGCTTCCCTCGGCAGCCCTCGCCGCCGAGGCCGTGGAAGTCAGGGCTCGCGACCACAGCTGTGGCGAACTCACGCAGTTTATCCGGCAAAACAAAACGGTATTTGTCCGAATCGGCATCGGCGGTCGCAGCTTCCGCTATCCGCCGGCGCGCTGCAGGCTCGGGGACAAGCGTTCGACGACCAGTTTGCGGGATGCCGGCGGAAAGCTCTGCGTCCTCGATTATGCCTGCGTCTATGATCCAGAGTCTTTTTATAACAAGATCCCGAATTAGGGTTGGAGCTAAGCCTCGCCACCAGCCGCCAAAGTTCGCAGCGCTCTCGCTCGTTTGGGAGTTGCGGGGACGAGGACAGCCTCAACGACGTGCCTGCGCGATCACGCATTCGATACCGCTGCCCGTTCCAGATTTTCCCCTTGGTTTCAACGATTTTCGCCGGGTTCCGGGCGAATCGTCTTGCTCGGCGCGAATTGTCTCCCATATGCGCTTGCAAGCCAAGAATGGCGTTCGCAATTAGGTCTTGCGCAATCCCGCCGAAAGCCTTAAACGGCGGCACTAAACCGGCTCGCCGGGGTCACCCATTTCGTTCACAGGAAGCATTCAAATGGCAAAGAGTAAGTTTGAGCGCAACAAGCCGCACGTTAACATCGGCACGATCGGCCACGTTGACCACGGCAAGACGTCTCTGACGGCGGCGATCACGAAGTACTTCGGCGAGTTCAAGGCGTATGACCAGATCGACGCTGCNCCGGAAGAAAAGGCCCGCGGCATCACGATTTCGACGGCGCACGTCGAGTATGAGACGGCCAACCGNCACTACGCGCACGTCGACTGCCCCGGCCACGCCGACTATGTCAAGAACATGATCACCGGTGCCGCACAGATGGACGGCGCGATTCTGGTGTGCTCGGCTGCCGACGGCCCGATGCCGCAGACCCGCGAACACATCCTGCTCGCCCGCCAGGTCGGCGTTCCGGCAATCGTCGTGTTCCTGAACAAGGTCGACCAGGTCGACGACGCCGAGCTTCTCGAGCTCGTCGAGCTGGAAGTGCGCGAACTGCTGTCGTCCTACGACTTCCCGGGCGACGACATCCCGGTCGTCAAGGGTTCGGCGCTGGCTGCTCTTGAAGATTCCGACAAGAAGATTGGCGAAGACGCGATCCGCGAGCTGATGGCCCAGGTCGACGCCTACATCCCGACGCCTGAGCGTCCGATCGACCAGCCGTTCCTGATGCCGATCGAAGACGTGTTCTCGATCTCGGGCCGCGGTACGGTCGTGACCGGCCGCGTCGAGCGCGGTATCGTCAAGGTTGGCGAAGAAGTCGAGATCGTCGGCATCCGCCCGACCTCGAAGACGACGGTGACCGGCGTTGAAATGTTCCGCAAGCTGCTCGACCAGGGCCAGGCCGGCGACAACATCGGCGCACTGATCCGCGGCGTGAACCGCGACGGCGTCGAGCGTGGCCAGATCCTGTGCAAGCCGGGTTCGGTGAAGCCGCACAAGAAGTTCAAGGCTGANGCCTACATCCTGACGAAGGAAGAAGGCGGCCGTCATACGCCGTTCTTCACCAACTACCGTCCGCAGTTCTACTTCCGCACGACGGACGTGACGGGCATCGTGACGCTGCCGGAAGGCACGGAAATGGTGATGCCGGGCGACAACGTCACGGTTGACGTCGAGCTGATCGTGCCGATCGCCATGGAAG
>NZ_ATTQ01000072.1 GCF_000419765.1 Rhizobium mongolense USDA 1844
TTCGAGTCGATGTCGATCTCCTTCGGGCTAAAGGGCACGTTTTGANGTGGTCGCGAGGCGCATTTTCATCAGAAGACCATCACCGCGCTCTTGCCAGTCTGACCATTGCGGGACACAACAGCCCTGGAATATACGGTCAGGCCGATCGAACCCGTTCGTATGACGTAAGCGTGGCGTGGTGACCGCCTGGACTGTGCTGGTGTGGGATAGTGTCCACCAAGAGTTAAGTGGGCACTATGGCGGTATCCGATCTCGGAGAAGTGAGACGCCGAAGCGCAATCGACCTCACCGGCCTGCTTCTCTTATGCTTCCGCCGGGAGGCTCCCGTGGATTTCATCCGGTCCGTGTTTCCGGATGAGGCCATGACGAAGGGCCTGCCGCTCCGAGCCGATTGGCCAGCCGGTCCTCAGCAGACCCCATAAAGCAGCGACCCAGCGTCGACTGCGGACAGAAGCAAGCACTCGGCCGAAAAGCTTCGCATCGAGAGCCGCTCCGGCCCAGGATGTTCACATTTTCCACGTTGCTGACTTCAGAAATCTGCGTGGAGTGTGTGGAGTAAATGACTTGGGTGTCCGGGTAGCTCAGCCGGTCGAGAAGTGTTTTTTGGATGTGTGTATGAATGTGCGCCTCTGGCTCCTCGATGACGAGGAAGTTGGCGCAGGCCTGTTTAGCCTTCTGGTATTTTAATATCGTTTATCGAGATGCCGTAGGTTTTCTCGAAGTATGCGGCGAATTCGCCTTGGCCGTAAATATAGAGATACCGGTAGATGTCCTCCGGACGCTCCTATCCCCGCTGCCATTGGAATTGCCGGTGGCCGATGCGGTGCATCTCCAGCATGATGTTCGAAACGTCAATACGCTCTCTGCTTTGAATTATCCTCCACCGCGCGCAGGGTATTTACGAGGTTGGCAACGCCATTGAAGTCGCGGGTATTAACGGGCGACCGTACCAGCCAAGGAGGCAAATTAGACTTTGGCTCGTTCAACATGAGGGTAATGAGCGCTTCTAAATCCCATTGGTAGGCAGCGTATTCGGTCAGCATATCGGTGCTGGCGGCCTGCGGTGGATAAGTGAAGAGGCTCTTTTTCACAAATTCGGCGCGGTCGTCCTGAATTGCGTGGATTGCCCAGAACATGGTGAGCAGGCTGGTATCGTTGGTATCGGCAAGCATGCGCCGTAGCACCGGCAGGGCTGGTTTCGGTACGTCTCGTTTGCCTGGTCGTCCCCTTGCCATATGTATCCTCGATCCATTCGCCAACGGGCCGATTTCTAATCGGCGTCGTTTGCTGCCTTCCTGGCACCCTTGGGAGGGATTTTGAAGCTGGCACCGGTAGGCCCGATTGTAACTTCTGGGCCCAAGCCCATAACCGCGCCCAAGGCCGCTAGCGAACTGACCTCAGCATCCTTCTTGTTGTTCGCCTGAAACAGGCCTGCGCATGCTCTCTCGATCCATCGCTCGGGAAGGGCAGCTCCTTCCTTGGTGGTCATTTCCATGGCGGTCTCGATGACCCAACTCGCACGGTTAATATCCATGCCATATCGCTGGAATTCGTGCAGGGTGTGCACCTCGGAATCGTAGGATTTGCGAAGCATCGAAATTAGATACGCAGCGAAACCAACGCAAACCGCCGAGAGTACCGCGCCGCGAAGCGCCATCATCCACAACAGATAGGTATCTTGCGGGAGGCGTTGCGTTTTGAGGACAGTGTCCGGGCCAGCGCTTGGGTCTGGAATGGTCTGTGTTGCTTGGGCCAGCGAAGCGAAAGACTGGAAGCTTTCGAAGGCGAGTACGCCCGCGCCCGCGCTGGCGACGAGGCAAAGACCTGCAATAAGCCAGAATTTGGAGGCTGACTGCCGCGACGATAAGGGGCGCTTAGTAAACTCCTGTACCTGGTTGGTAATGTCCTCACGCAGTTTTCGGCGCGCGAACATATGGTCGGACTGGTCGAACTCCTTAATCTTCTCGTCTAGGGCAGCTTTTTCAGCATTGATGCGTTCAAGCGACTCAGCTTCTCGCTTCCGGATTTCTTCGTCGGCCAGAAGCTGCTGCTCCTCGAATTTCTTCCGGCGTTCGGCGGCGTCGTCCTCGTAGCTGATACGAAGACCTTCGGCGTTCTCCAACATAGTATGGTGGAGTTGGGCGAGCGAGGCGGTTTCACGGTCAATGATACCAAGGGTATTTTCAGCTAACCCCTTCGCGTCGCCGGCCTTGGGGAAGGTAAGGTAACGGCGAAGGACCTCCTCGACCTCAAGCAGCTTCTCGGCATTAATACGGCCATTCGCGGGGTCGAACTTTATCAGGTCATAGTAAGCAGGGTTAAGGCTCGGCAGAACATTGCCGCGGTTCATATTCACGTTGAAGGTGTTGTCGCCCGGATTGAATGAAACCGACTGGATGAGGAGGGACGGCCCCTTCTTCTTCCGGATCAGCTCGTGCTCGTTCTCCCCTAGCGGATGAGATTGCAGATGACGCGGAGAAGACCAGGATCGAGGCGTTGTTTCGAAAGCCGGCGCCTTGGTATAACGACCCAAAAATTCTTCGACGATTTGTGGTGACTGGCGCGATCGTCGGCACGGCCCTCCATCTATATTTCACGTATCTCTAATAAACACTCGGCCGAGATTGGTCGCCTTGAACGGATTAGAACCCGCGGCACCAAGTTGCCAAACCTAAGTCTTTGAGACTTCAAGGGTTATTTCCCGAAACCGCATTATGCGGTATGCCATTTCATAACGTCAATATCCTGCGTACGCTATCCTTCGCACCTATTATTCTAGTTCGATTGAATTTGGCTGACGAAGTTGACGAACTTGACGAGATACTCCATATTCTCTGCGGAGGTGCCCTATGGCCATGACCGATAAGAAAGGTGGTTCCCGCAAGCGCACCGAGCGTCGCGGCAATCTAATTACCGGATATGCTGGTAAATGGGAGCCACTCTTTGAGAAAAAAGCAGCGGCCCGCGCGACCGCTGCGCGAGTGCTTTCTGGCGTTTCCGAAGGTGTCATACGCGCCAAGAACACAGGCGGCACCGTTCGTGTGACATATGTCATTCGATCCTCGGACGAAGAACCCGAAATCGAGATCGAGGAGATCACACCACAAAGGGACGCTCTGGATATAGCCCTCGCGGCCGCTAAGCAGCGCGGGAGCGAGCGTGTCGCTGAGATCCTTAAGCGGCCCGAGATGTTGTCTGCAGACGAGTTTGCCGATGAGATCGGCTCCACACGCGAGACGGTGAACAAAAAGCGCAAGCGTCACGAGGTTCTCGGGCTCGAAGGAGCGAAGCGAGGCGTGCGGTTTCCAAAATGGCAGATTGGGGATGACGGCCAACTGCTTGGTGGCCTCGCGCAACTATTTAAGGCTTTGAACGGGCACCCTTGGGCGGTGTACCGGTTCCTTTTGCAAAAAAGCGGTAGCCTTGGCGGTCGAACAGGTCTCGAAATGTTGCGCGCCGGCAGGATCGAAGAGGCAGTGGGAGCAGCACGCTCGATTGGCAAAGGTGATTTCTCCTGAGCATCTCATCGAACTTGCTTCCGCCAACCGACTTTGGTTCGCGCGAACTGGTGATTCATGAATTGACCTCTGTGGCATCGTGGTACCGGCTCTACCAAAGCCGGTATCCCGATCCGCTTGGCTACGGCTTCGGATCGAGCCGCTTCAGTGATCCTGAAATTACCCTGACTCCTCCTGATCGTTTCGGCGTCGTTTATTTCGGCAGCAGCATCAAGGTCTGCTTCGCCGAAGCGATCTTGCGCGAGCGCGCGATCGGATCAAAGGGCACCTTCCCTGTCGGCATGGGGGAACTTCTGGAGGTGTCCTGCGCCTCTGTCGCGACCATTGAACCTGTTCGGCTCGCGGACCTGCGCTCGGACGGTATGCTGCGGATGCGGATTCCAACTGATGCTGCCCGTGCCGCTTCGCACGAACTCGGGCAGCAATGGTCAAGAGCACTCTGGCTTCACGACGAGAAACCCGATGGGATCATCTACGATTCTCGCTTGAATGGCGAAACCAATGTCGTCCTGTTCGATCGCGCGCTTACAAAACTAAGGGTAACGGCTGCCGGACCGCTGCTGGATTTTCGAAATGAAGTGGCGCAAATCTTGGATGACTTCGCGATAGCTATCGTCTGATCGACTGTGCGCTTCAACGTTGTAGTGTCTTGATCTCTTCGCACTCGACTCCTGCCGCACGAATTTGCTTAAATCCTACGAGCGAGTGGCGGGTACCTCAATGGTTTATGAGTGGGACGAGCGAAAGGCCAGGCGCGACTACCTACTGAAAATGCTCTTCGCGGTCGGTTTTGCTGTGGCGGTTGCAAGCGTTCCAACCTGGTTCCTGTCACCTCCATTTCCCATTGAATGATGATTGCCGTGGCGACCCCACCAGTTGGCAGACCAGCCGGCATGCCGGGCTCAAAACTGCAAATTTTCCCTTTGAGAGCGAACGCTACCTCGACTACAACTGTTTCTAATCAATAGTGCTGTTGCGGGGGCCAGAATGCCAATAGTGTTCGTTCATGGGGTCAACAATCGCAAGGAAGATGCTGGATTAGCGGGTCTTTTTCCCGGGTCCGCGCCGTTGTGGCGGGTCCGGGCGTCTCTGCCTGCTTAATGGCGGCCTCCGATCGGGCCAGCACTGCATCGATGGCGGCGAATTCTTCCGCAAGCGGGCCGGCGTCATCCTCGCTGTCCTCCGCCTCCCCTCCTCCAGCCGCATCGACACGCGCCGCGGAGCCATCGGGCTCCGCGTCGGTCGGCTCGACGACACTGCCGGCAGCATGTTCGATTGCGGACCCCGCCTGGCCCCGCAAACTACGCAGGCCGTCGGCGGACAGCGCCCAGCCGGCTGGCTGCGCGGCGATGCGTCGACGGGTTTTCAGAACATCACGGGCGATTGTCAGTTCGTAGGTCGGGGTGCGAATATCCTTGGTGGCATCGTGCAGCACGAGGTCTTCGAGATGCACCAGTTCGCCGTCGATCCACAACGAGGCGCAGGCGTCGGCAAAATGGGATCGTGCGAGAAAGCCGGCGCCGACCGGCGAGTGGGCGATGCGCTCGTCCACACGCGTCAAGGCGATACCTGCGTCAAAAGCGGGGGCAATCAGGCTCAAAATGGGCAACTTAGTAAGATCGTCTTAGGGAGGCTGCCAGCTCTGGCGTGACGCGCAAACCGTCTTCAGCCATGGAGTTGATCACGTCCGTCAGGTCGGCGACATTGGACAGCATGATGGCGTTGGCGACGAGGCTTGCGTATTTGACCTGCTTTTCCTGCTCGACCGGGTCGCCGCTCTTGATGACAGGGCCGCCGAAGGTAATCCAGTCGAGAAAGTCGTTGAAGGATTCGATCTTGGTCGTTTCGGCGCGAATGGAGCGCCGGACTTGCGGATCGGAAATATAGCGCAACAAAAAGAGCGTCCTTTCCACACGGCCGAGTTCCCGGAAGGCCTGGTAGAGCCGGTTTTTGCGGTTGTGCGAACTGAGTTTTCGCAGCAACATCGAGGGCAGAACCAGACCCGCCTGAATGGAGAGGATCACTTGCAGCATGTCCTGCCAGTGCGTGGCGCCGCCAGTCGATCTCGCGCGTGAAGAGCGCGTCAATATGATCGTACCGCACCGATTTATCGGGACGGTAGAAGGTCACGTCTGCCCAATTGCGCATGCGCGGCATCGGTACTGTCACATTGATTGAGCGGTAAGGAAATTGAGGTAGCAGCGCACCCATGACCGTGAGTGCACCGACCTACAAGAACCACCGCTATCCGATCGAAATCGTAGCCCGTGCTGTCTGGCTCTACTTTCGCTTTAATCTGAGCCTGCGCGATGTCGAGGAAATGCTGCTCGATCGCGGGATCGTCGTTTCCTACGAGACCATCCGCCGATGGTGCCGAAAGCA
>NZ_ATTQ01000073.1 GCF_000419765.1 Rhizobium mongolense USDA 1844
GCGCTGATGGGGTTCGATATTGCCGTGCCTGACTTCTCCACCCTGTCTCGCCGGAGCAAAGGGCTGGCGTTGCCGTCGACAAAGTCCCGAGCCACAACATCAGGTCCGGTCCATCTGGTTGTCGACAGCACCGGCTTGAAGGTCTTCGGCGAGGGCGAGTGGCTGGAAAACAAGCACAAANCCAAGGCCAAACGCAAAAGATGGCGCAAACTGCACCTCGGTCTCAATCTTGTCAGTGGTGAGATTNTTTGTTCCGATCTGACCGTGGATGATGTCGGCGATCCGACAGCGTTACCAGGACTTCTGGACCAGATCGGTGGCCCCGTCGAGAAGTTCATTGCCGACGGCGCCCTATGATGGAACGCCAACCCGAGATCTTCTGGCGACACGCTTTGGTGANATCGTGGAGGTCATTATCCCACTGACGGAAGGGAAGCTAACCATATAGTCAAGAAAATAGATCATAGCGCGTGTCGAACCCACACGTTCGGTTCGGCATATATGCCGTAATTGTGCTCAATCGACACAAGCATCGGCACTAGTGCACCATCAATTTCCACCATACCCGAACGTTCAAACGCTATTCCTGTCCAACTTGACCATTCGGTAATTGTCCCAGCAATGGTAATGGAATAAGGTGCTATTTTTAAGATTCTGCCACCGACGGCTATGTGAGTTCGCAGCCAGGAATCCAACGGGGAGCCGTCAGCACGCTGTAATTTGATGTATTCATCCATTGGTAGCCGCGGGTCTCGTTGCTTCTGATTTGGACGAACCGGCACAGACAATTCGTCGAAGCCAACATTCCTGGCACAGGTCTTCAATGCGCCCAACATTGCCAGTGCATTGCCAATACCTCGTGCTCTGGGCGCCAATGTGATTTCGAGTGCACTCATCGTGTTTGGTTTGCGACCGATAAGTTTATCCTCATGCGCCCAGCGGATAACCTGGTCCCAACCGCCGTCAGGCAGTTCGGCACGCCCATCAACGTTCAGTGCAAACGGCACGCCGAAAGCTCGAGCAACGACCTCCTCATCGATAAGTCCTACAAAGGCATAGTCAAGGTAGTCAAAAAACACGGCCTTCCCAAAATACAGCTTTGCAGTTTGATTTTGGCGCATGAAGTTGGGCCAAAGACCATCGAATTTCGGTGAAAAAACTGAGGGAATCAGATCGGGCCGTTCCCGTAATGAGAATACCTTTAAGCTCATTCTTCTATCTCGCGCAAAACCTGTGTCACCTGAATCATTTTAACCAGTTGCGCCCCAGTCCGGAGCTTTTTCTATGCCGACCTCAATTGCGACTTGAACCCAAAGTCGCTAACCCAGAGGAAAGATTAGTTTCGAAAACCTACCGCTCTTGCATGGGACGAGCGATCGGTTTCAAGTCGGAATTCGCACCCTTCAGGAACCATTGTCCCGATCATATCCGAGATCACTCAATGGGATTTTACATTCGGGGAACTGAGGGTCGAAGACATGTTTGGTTGTCTTGGCAGGGAACTTCCGTCCGCTCCGAGCCATAGCAAAAATGATCTCGGGAGTAACTACCTCTCCCGGACGCCAAGCTTCTACCCGAACACCGTGGTAGTCTAGTAACATTGCTGGCAATATCCTCAATTGAAGCCGCTTGGCGACAGCCAGTCTATGATGGCCATCCATTACGAAAAGCTCTCCCTTATGGACTGCAATTGGAGTCTTCCAGAATTTGGCTTGGAGAATCTCTTCTTCAAGCTCAAGAACTTGTCGGTAATCAACCTCTTCGGTCGGAGTCAAATCGTTGGGCTGTAAGAGATAGTAGCGCATTCGCGTATAACCTCCGATAGTAAAATACCTAATGTGTAGCCGGAACCTCGATTTCTTAGTGATGGCGTGCGAAGTTCCGATGGATCACGCGGGTTCAAAGACAAATAAAGCTTCTTCATTCCGGCATGGCTTTTCCAGGCTCCGGCGATGATGCCTTATCAGAATGCAGATCAGTTTCTGGTGAGGAAGGCGACTTTTTCCAAGACCATCAGACTTCGATCGAACAAATGCTTCATGCCTCGTTCGCCTGCGTTGATCGCTTCCACAATCAGGCGTGCACTAAGGCAAAGCCGCAACGCGGCAACTTGGACGCCCTCAAGCTCGCCGCAAGGAACCGGTTGTCCAACTTCGCAACGAACTGACAACATTGAGTCACCGGGCATCTTGGCTTTCACGGTCGAATCCTGGCACAAATGATCATAGATCCTCTTGGTTTGCGGGACAGCCAGCGGATTTCTCCCCGCACGTCGACTTACGTGAAACAGTATAAAAGGAAAAATAGTTGGTAGCTGGTCCCAAGAATTGTGGGTGACTGGCAGATGGCGTTGTAACGTCGGTTGCTCTAACAGCTGAAAATTAGGCGCATTGTTCAGCCAGGAGGTAACCTCCTTATGAAAGTCAAACACGACACTTTGGACATCTTCCTCTGAAACACTACGGAAAGCACGCAATTCGGCGAGCGCAGCTTCCCATCGCAAAAGTAAACCAAAATTGCTGGTTTCCGGGAGTGACTGAGCGCCTGTCCAGTTTCGGGGCCAATCTGCCCGGCAAGACTTCGCTCCGGGTATAGGGTGTAGTGGCCGTTTCTTCAAACGGCATGCCAGCGACTCAGGCACCAAGAGCATTGCCGAAAAGGCTGGACCTCCCAAAAACTTGGATCCAGTAACTATCACCAAGCAGCCGATGGTAAGATAGTTTTGCAGCGTCTTCGGTGCCAATCGAAATTGAGATGCATCGATGAGAATTTCAACACTATCAGGCCAGCGACGCTTGAGATCCAGCGCCTTGCTCGGAGTTGGAGCCAGTACGCCGGTTTTCGAAACGTCAGTCAACACAATCAAAATACGACTGTATCGCGTTATCGCAGCCGATACTATTGCCTCAAGCTCATCATCGACGGCCGCAATGGGTCGGAGACGGGAACCTTCCATGCGAACTGCTATCGATCTAACATCAATTGGATCTGCTGGATTAACCCTTATTCCACCACTCTCGCGGTGCGGAGAATGCATACCACCAGCCAGAGCATGACCGACCCCACTCCCCGTCTCCTCCGATTGGACCATAATTGCCAATGTCTTTGCGACGGCGCTTCCTGCGACCAATTTGGAGGCGATCATGTGAGCGTCGGTGCCAGAAGGGGAAACGATGAGTTCTAGTCCTCGAATATGTTCCAAACCGCATAAGCCAATGAATTCGGTGCGAAGTCTGTCGATCTCTTCTAGATAAACTTCTTCCGGTGCCCGTCCATGCAAGGTCTGCAATATCCTTTGGCGCAGTTTTTCCGCAGCTGAAAATCCGATGTCAGAAATCGTAGATGCGGTTGCGGAACCAAATGAGAATATTTCCCTGTCGGGAAGTGGTTTACGCCCGTACTTATTTGTCATTTGGCCAGCATCAAGTTCGATCCGCTCGTCACCCCCCAAGGTTAACAACTCAGCGGTCGAAGGAAGATGAGTATTCAGGTGGGATAGCCGCTCTGTCATTTGACATCCAGATTGCTGTTCGGGTGGGTAGTCGGCGAATTGTTTAAGGCTGCTGACAGTTGGCGCGCCAAGACCCGCCGGTTTTCCGGAACAGCCATCATCGTCACGTGATCGCCTGGAACGGGCACAGCCTGGATAAACTCCGCGCCCAAAATTCGATCCCAGCCGCGCATTGGTGAATTTGCGTCCGGCGCTGCCGGAAGTCGCGCCCTTCGGCTAAGAGAGTGCTCCAGAGCATAAAATTGGTGCACGCTGACTGGCAGTGATGGCATCTCATACGAATGCACAGCTTGGTGAAATTGCGCGTATCTGATGGCGTCATAGTAGAGATCTGGTCTACCGACGACCGCACCGATTTGTCGCGCTTTCTCAAACAACTGCTCAACGGAACTCTGCCCGGCCGATTGGCGCAGCACCTCAAACCCCTCATCACCCAGCGACTCCAGAGGTTCAAAGATCATTTGCAAAGCGATTTCTGTATCCGTCATCGCAGGCGACATCGCGGGTATTGGCACATCGATGAATGCCATAAATGAAACAGTTTCTTCGAGATAGAGCAGGCGCTCGGCGATTGCATACGCCAGTACAGCCCCAGAGGAATACCCGGCAAATCGATATGGTCCCCGTGGCTGCACTTTGCGTACTGCGTGCGTTACTTTTGTTGCAATCTCTTCAAGGCTTGATCGACGAGCTTCCTCAAATGGCGGCCAAGGCAAAGCGTAGACAGGGCAATCTATGTCCATCTCTCTGACTAAGGGGAACACATATGAGCAGTCGCCATAACCTGTCGGAACAAAGAAGACTGGCGCTTGAGACCCTATCGTGCGAACCGGTAGCACACCGGGTGTATAATGGGATGAATCCAACTCGATCTTCGGAGCGAGGTCTTTGAGGATCGGGGCATCAAAAATGTTGCTGGCGCTGACCTTCATCCCAAGGGCTAACGCTTGGGCGAGCAGGCGCACCGCCAACAATGAGTGGCCGCCGAGCTCGAAGAAGTTGTCGTGGCGCCCGACCCGCTCGACGCCGAGAAGCTCCGCCCAGATCCCGGCCAGCAGCGTCTCGATCCCGCCCTGCGGCGCCTCGTAGGCCCGACGCGCATAGGCATCGTCGTCGGGGACCGGCAGTGCCTTGCGGTCGAGCTTGCCGTTCACCGTCAGCGGCAGTGCGTCCAGCCGCACGAAGGCCGACGGCACCATGTAGTCCGGCAGCAGGCCGCTCAGGTGATGGCGCATCACGCTCGCAAGCTCGGCCCCATCGGCTTCGGCCGACCCGTCCGTCGTCTTCGCAACCACATAGGCGACGAGCCGCTTGTCGCCCGCCGCATCCGCGCGCGCCGCCACCGCGGCATCGCCGACAAGCTCATGCTCCAGCAGCCG
>NZ_ATTQ01000074.1 GCF_000419765.1 Rhizobium mongolense USDA 1844
CAACAACGATGCTGGAGGAGATTGACCGTGCTGCAGGGTTCATGTCCTGATCGCCTTGTTCGCGGCCACAGCCGCGCGCCGGAGAAGACCGATATGTCATCTTTACCCCTCCCGCAGTCCACCCACCAAGCTGGGCAGTTCCCGCCCAAGCCGCCGCGCCACGTAGCGGCCCAAACCGGTCACACTGGTTCGGATCTGCTCGGGGCTAACAGCGCTGAACGCCAATCGAATCCGGTAGTCTTGAGAGTTATCCNACGCGAAGAAGCTCATGGGCATAACGATGACATTGTCACGCCTTGCACACTCGTCCACGCTCTCCGCCCCAAATCTGAAAGGAAGATCAAGAGTTAAAAAGAAGCCGCCAGAAGTCATTTTCAGTCCTTCTATTTAGTGACGCAGTCAATTTAGTGATCACCAAATGCTTTGGCGACAAGCTAATGAGATGAGTAGCTTTTGAGAATCTTTGAACGGTCCGTTTAGACTACCGAGTACCTTCTGACGGACTCGTCACGCTGGGAGACATCACCTGCCCATCATCGCTTGTGAAATGCGGCAGATCATAGCGCAGGGCACTTGCCCGCAGCGAGCCCAACCGCGGCATTCGGCCACGCAGGGCCACTGAATGCCGAATTGGTCGGTCCAGCGCTATCCTTTGTTGGCCATCGAAATCAGCAGGCACCCGAAAGCGGAGAGTAACGGCGCTTCCCAAAGTGCTTAGCAAGCCCCCGCCCTCTGCAATACTGTATCGGCAGTATTGCAACCACCTTGACTTCGTCTGGCTTCCAGTGAGCGTGATCAAGGGACCATTTCTCCTTATCCATGCGCGTTCGTAGGTGAACGCGCATATACCGTGCCAAAGGAGAAAGTCATTTTAGAACAACATGGTGGCGTTAACACTGCTATGTCGCATGTTCGACATTGTCGGACATCGGACAACGCGGAATTGTCGGACATCGGACAACGCGGACCCGCCAGCCGCAGCTCCTTCACCAAGCGGTTCAATCTATTTCGATCAGGATCTCAAATACGCCAAACCGATTACATTTTTGGAAATAAGTAGCTCTAGGAAAAAGGTGCAATTTGCCTTCTGCACGTATCCTGAACGGGCGCGAATATCAATTTCAACGTCTTGGAATTCAAGAAAGTCATTGTATAGTGGAAAATACGCCTTATATACCGCCTCCTTCAAAACAAAGAGGTCCCGCCGTTGGAGCATACGCAAGTCGTACATGCGTTGCTCCCTAGGAGTTGCAATCAATTCAATCAAGTTCTCCGGAAGAAGTTCATTTGGTTCGATGTCGATGCCAACCGTTGCAATCCTTTTCTTCCCTGCAATAGTGGCTGCTGCTACTGTATCGTGATGAGCCAAAGAGCCAACAATGCCGGCTGGCCAGGTCGGAATACCCGACCGCGTCTTTAGGATAGGCATCGGTGGAAATCCTAGTTCGCCGAGGAGTGTTCGGGCGATGATTCTTGCAGCACCGCTTTGGCGACGGACTTTCGCAACAGCGCGTCCCAGCGCAGCAACTTCGGATGCGAACAAGGCGGCCTCGTCGGTGCGTTCTATCGGACGAATGCCGACGAGGATGTTCTGTTGATCAAGCGTTATAATGTCCACCTATTTAGGCCCCTTTGAGGTTTCCGAATGGGTATCTCAGCCAACGTAGCTAGCTGTGAGTGAGACACAGGCGATGTCACGTCCAGCAAGTGCAGTTGGCTCGGAGTAGACGCATGATAGGTTGTGTGCGTCAAGTTCTGCAAAATTGCCCCGATCCGCCGGCGGGTTTTCAGGACGTCCCGGGCGACAGTCAGTTCATGCGTCGGGGCGCGAACGTCGTGGTTAGCGTCGTGCAGCACCAGGTCCTCGAGGTGCACCAGCTCGCCGTCGATCCACAGCGAGGCGCAGGCGTCCGTGAAGTGGGATCGTTCGACAAAACCCTGCCCGACCGGCGAACGAGAGGTCCGTTCGTCGAGACGCGACAGCGCGATGCCAGCGCCCGAAATCGGCCGCAGCAGTACGTGGGGCAGATTTGGTGGGAACGCCGGTACAAACCGGCAAGGAGTAGATGGTGAAAGTCCATTACGATGAAGGACTAGCGATCCACATTGGCCCCGAGTCATGCGCGGGCAGTCGTGAGGCTGTACGTGAAGTGTTGACAGGGGAGCATGCAGGCCAGCCATTGAGCCGCGAAAGACTGGACATTTCGGGTGCCGACGCTTTCCACCTATGCGGAAGGCAATATGAACGGACACGTTATCGCAAGTGGCCGTTTGACCTGGCGCGGTCGGAGACCCTGGCATGCATAGACGCTTCTTGCACGGGAACCGGGAGGCCTCGTGATTGGCCAGTATGGCTTGGCCACACTGGTCCGCATCGGGAAGGTGAGGAACCGTAGCCGATGATGCACGATCACGAAGAGTCTGATTCCGCCATAGTAGCGATGAAGCCTGCGAACAAAACCGGCCTGCCGGTGGCGGAGCAGGGGGAGCGAAGGGCGGGAACCGAGAGGAATGCGGATCAGCACAGCACGCGCCGGGCACAGGACCGGGAAAGTGTGTCCCATGAGCTGGACCGCATACGGCAAGCCGCAAGGCAAAGGAAGAAGGAGAAGTTCACCGCGCTCTTCCACCACATCAATCCAGAGATGCTGAGGACGGCGTTCTACGCTCAAGCGTAACGCAGCCCCCGGTGTCGATGGACAAACGTGGAGGACCTACGAGGCAGATCTTGATCAACAGATTGAGGACCTGCACGATCGGGTTCAACGAGGAGCGTATCGGGCGCAGCCGTCGCGGCGAACGTATATACCGAAGCCGGACGGGCGTCAGCGTCCACTTGCCATCGCGGCCCTCGAGGACAAAATCGTCCAGAGAGCGACGGCAACGGTACTGAACCAGATTTACGAGGAAGACTTTCTTGGGTTCAGTTATGGATTTCGACCGGAGCGCGGTCAGCACGATGCGCTGGATGCTCTCTTTGTCGGAATCGATACGCGAAAGGTGAGCTATATTCTGGATGCAGACATTGCGAGCTTCTTCGACCGGGTTAATCAGGATTGGTTGATTCGCTTCGTGAACATCGCATCGGCGATAAACGCATCATCCGTCTGATCCGCAAATGGCTCAGCGCGGGTGTTCTGGAAAATGGTGTCGTACAGACGAGTGAACAAGGGACTGGTCAAGGTTCGGTGATCTCACCGTTGCTCGCCAATGTCTATCTGCACTACGTCTTCGACCTGTGGGCCGAGCGCTGGCGACGGCGCGAGGCTACAGGCGATATGATCATCGTGCGCTATGCGGACGATATCGTAGTTGGCTTTCAATATGAGGCTGACGCGCGCCGTTTCTGGAATATGATGCGGGAGCGGTTGCAGGAGTTTTCGTTGCAACTCAATCTGGACAAAACCCGATTGATTACGTTTGGCCGCTTTGCGGCACTCACACGTAAGAAGAAGGGACTTGGTAAACCGGAAACGTTCAACTTCCTCGGCTTCACACACATCTGCGGGAAAGATCGGCATGGTCGGTTTCAAATCCGGCGAAAAAGTCGCATAGACCGCAGACGAGCAAAGCTGAAAGAGGTCAGGAACGAGTTGCAACGGCGTATGCATCACTCTATTCCCGAGCAAGGGAAGTGGCTGAAGCAGGTGATGAAAGGCTATTTTGCCTATCATGGAGTTCCAACCAACCATTGGTCGCTCTGGGCGTTTCGCGAAAATGTCAAGCGCATCTGGCTGCGCACGCTACGGCGCCGAAGTCAGAAACATGCACTGACATGGGACCGAATGCTGAAGATAGCCGATGAGTGGCTTCCGCTGCCGCGTATCCTTCATCCTTGGCCCAATGCGCGCTTCGCCGTCAAATACTCAAGGTAGCCGGATGCGGGAATTCCGCACGTCCGGATCTGTGCGGGGGCGCTCAGTAATGAGCGTCCCTACCGCGAACACGGCCAAGCGCTTGCTAGCTGAACGATGCTGTGGGTAGCCGCTGATCCGCGTTGCATTGGCAGGTTTTCGGAGCGACGATTGCTCTGGATGGAGGGCCCAGAATGCACGGCATCGACCTTGACGACTTGAGTGAAGCGGAGCTGATCGCGTTGCACGATGCGGTCGTCGATCGACTGCATTTTCTGCATCGACAAAAGACGACGCATGCCTTGCTTCGACTTTCGATCGGCGAGCGGGTGATGTTCGAGGACAACAGCGGCCAGACGCAGGCGGGGATCGTCATCCGTCGAAACCGCAAGACGGTGACGGTGCACGGCGACAACGGTCGCCAATGGAATGTCTCGCCGCAGCTGCTGCGCAAGGAGAAGCTGGCTGGCGAATTGCAGAGCGGCGAGCTGGTGCCGTTTTCCAGAAAACGCTGATTCAGCTCGCCGTCATGACCAGTGCCGGCGGAGGCGGTATCGGCTGTCGGCGTTGGTGCACGGAACGTTTAGCGTTCTGAGTTAGGCAGGAGGGAACCGCAACAGCTCTTGTCGTTTAGTCATGCCTTTCAAACACAATGCCAGCCGTCGTCATCACATTGAGAAGACGAAGTTCAGGGTGACGAACTGGCCGGAGTATGAAGCAGGACTTCGTCGGCGTGGCAGCCTGACCTTGTGGCTGACACCGGAAGCCCTGTCCAAATGGTATGCTCCAAGACGCAAGACCCGCGGCGGCCAGCACCGTTATTCAGATCTGGCAATCGAGACCACCTTGACGCTGGGCCTGGT
>NZ_ATTQ01000075.1 GCF_000419765.1 Rhizobium mongolense USDA 1844
GAAGGCGTCATCACCGTCGAAGAAGCCAAGACCGCCGAAACCGAACTCGAAGTCGTCGAAGGCATGCAGTTTGACCGCGGCTACCTGTCACCGTACTTCGTTACCAATCAGGACAAGATGCGGGTCGAGCTCGAGGATCCCTATGTTCTCATCCACGAGAAGAAGCTCTCGAACCTGCAGTCGATGCTTCCGGTTCTCGAAGCCGTCGTGCAATCGGGCAAGCCGCTNCTNATCATCGCTGAAGACGTCGAAGGCGAAGCACTTGCNACGCTCGTCGTCAACAAGCTGCGCGGCGGGCTGAAGATTGCTGCCGTCAANGCTCCGGGCTTCGGCGACCGCCGCAAGGCCATGCTCGANGANATCGCGATCCTCACCGGCGGCACGGTGATCTCCGAAGACCTCGGCATCAAGCTCGAGTCCGTCACCCTCGACATGCTCGGCCGTGCGAAGAAAATCGTTGTCGAGAAGGAAAATACCACGATCGTCGACGGCGCCGGCGCCAAGTCCGACATCGAAGGCCGGGTTGTCCAGATCAAGGCGCAGATCGAAGAAACCACCTCCGACTACGATCGCGAGAAGCTGCAGGAACGCCTTGCCAAGCTCGCCGGCGGTGTCGCCGTCATTCGCGTCGGCGGCTCGACGGAAGTCGAAGTGAAGGAAAAGAAGGACCGCGTCGACGATGCACTGCATGCGACCCGTGCGGCAGTCGAGGAAGGCATCCTGCCAGGCGGCGGTGTGGCGCTGCTGCGCGCCTCCTCGCAGCTGACGGTCAAGGGTCAAAACGCCGACCAGGAAGCTGGCATCAACATCGTTCGTCGCGCGCTGCAGGCTCCGGCCCGCCAGATTGTTGAGAACGCTGGTGACGAAGGATCGATCGTTGTCGGTAAGATCCTCGAAGGAAATACCGATAACTACGGCTACAACGCTCAGACCGGCGAATATGGCGACATGATCGCCATGGGTATCGTCGATCCGGTCCAGGTCGTTCGCACCGCCCTTCAGGACGCAGCCTCGGTCGCCGCTCTTCTGGTCACCACGGAAGCCATGATCGCCGCGCTTCCGAAGAAGGACGTTCCCGCGATGCCGGGCGGCATGGGTGGCATGGAATAAGGCGAACACCTTAGCACAGCGGGTATGATCCGACAGAGCAGCCGCGTTCGCATAGTGGTCGCCGTTGATGTGTCGAGGGCGTGATTGACTTACATCAAGGCTGTTTGACCTAATGGGCCGTAATGTCTTCGTTTCTACCCTATGCGCATAAAGTCGCGCAGCCTTTAGCAATAGCTTTGGAGAGCAATATGGTCTTGTGTATGGAATCCCCGGCTCCTTCGATTAAAGTGCAGAACTGGCTGCGTGGCGAGCCCCTCACGAACTTCCAGCCCGGCAAGGTGTACATCGTCGAATTTTGGGCAACTTGGTGCGGACCATGTGTGTCGGCGATACCCCGTATGGTGCAGCTGCAGGAGAACTACAAGGACCGCGGACTTGAGGTCATCGGAGTCGCGGCAAGTGAAGTCGCTCCATCGGCCGATGAGGCCCGAACCAAGTTGAACGCGTGGTTGACCGAAAAGTGCTCGAATCTGAACTATCGAATCGCGTTCGACTCTACAGGCGAAATGGAAAAGCTTTGGATGGAACCCAGCTTTTCTGTCGGAATTCCGACCTCGTTCGTGGTCGACCGAGACGGCCGCATCGCCTTTATCGGTCATCCGATGGAACTGGATGACGTTTTGCCGAAAGTGCTTAACGGCAGCTGGCGCACCAGCGATCAAGCGAAAGCCGCTGATACGGAGCGGATCGCCGAATGCGAACCGATAGCGCGCAAACAAGCGTTGAAGAAGCCGATCAATGATAAATTTTGGGCATCGGTGAAGATAGAGGATTGGAAGACGGCACTCTCGGCGATCGAAGAGGGCATCGCCTTAATGCCGGACGACATCAATATCCGCGTGCTCCATGCGCAGCTGTTGCTTCACAGAATGCACGACATGCGGGCCGGCTTGCCCGTCATACGCCAATTGATTCGCGACGCGATCCAACGAAACTCTGAGCATTGGATGATTATGGCGATAGACCAACTCTTCCATCCGAAGTATGACCATTCGCGCTTCCCGTCTGCTGAGCGTCTCGCGATGGGCAAAGAGCTGTCCGAACACATCCTTGCACTGAATCCCCAGCAAGGCGACGTCCCTAAGTTCCTGTCTTATCGGGCGGTCGCTCGGTACTATCACGAGAGCGGCAACAAACATCGCGCGATCGAGTTGGTCGAGCTGGCACTGAAGGCGCTGGACGGTCCGGAGCCAGTCCCGGATGAAATGAGACAGGACTTTCTATCGGATTTGCTGCAGACCTTGGCCAACTACAAGGGTGAGGAGGTTCGCTACGGCGCACTCTGTGTCGCTCCGCAAAACAAGTTCTCGAACGGTGCCACGCCGAGGGTGGAGAAAGAGACATCGAATTGAAGATGCATAAGAAAACCTCTTGAATGACCTTTTATTCCGTTTGGACCACCAAAGCTCGGCGCATCGGCTCCCTCTCCACCTTTCGCAAGCATCTCAAAACGACGGTACTATCGGCGGCGCTGCTCACCGCAGTGTCGGCGAGGAAGTGGGCGCAGCAGTATATTAATGCCGACGTCAGCATGACTTCCGACGTGGAAGCGGTGCGCGCGAGCTGGTTGACAGACCGCAACGACACATTCCGTTAGCGAATGGTCGAAGCCGGAGATGATCGGGAGCGGCAAACTTGCGAATGCGAAAGATAAGCGGTCGGCTGGCACCCAATGCGATACGATGGATCGTTGCAATCTCGGTGACGCTGCACCTGATGGCCATTTGCGCAGTTGGGCAGCTTCCGGCTAAGAAACCTCTGCCCCCGCCATCAGAGCAAAGGATCACCGTTGAAATTCTGGTGGAGGCGCAAGCTGCAGCTTCGCGAGCCTCCGCTGTTAACGAGAGGAGAAGCAAGCCCCTCCCATTGTCTGCGTCGGCTAATGACACAAAGAAGCGGGCACGAAGCCGATTGCGTCTGCTGAACCAACCCCAGCAGGGGACAGAATGGGATCGTGCCCGGTGGAGTGGTGTAACTGAACGGCTTTGGTCACCGTGTTCTCCGGCGTGGGCCGGACTGATCAGCGTGCCACTGCCGGCAGGCTGATGAGCGGATCATCGCTCATCTGGCTGATGGTTTCCAGTGTCATATAGCTAGCGCGCTGCACTTTGTTCCAGCAGCAATGCGCCGACCAGGCGAACGATGGCATCGTCGTTGGGGAAGATGCCGACGACCTCTGTGCGTCGCTTGATCTCGCCATTGAGCCGCTCGATCGGATTGATTGAGTGCAGCTTGACGCGGTGCTCCTCGGGGAAGCTCATATAGGCGAGGACGTCGTGCTCGGCCTCGTCCATTCCCGACGCCGATATTCTGCGCGAGATGTGGAACAACGGCGACGGCCCTTAGACCGCTGATGTCCGTTCCATACTTCATGGCCGGTCCTTGGGGTCGAACTGAACGATAGCGATCCAATTGGCAGTGAGTGCCGGTTTATTCTCGTTCTCGATCTCGACCGTAACCTCGCAGGTGGTCACCAGCATGCTGGCGGCGCGAAACCGGCAATCCAAGAGCACGAAGCGGCCACGCACACGGCTGCCGGTCTTGAACGGCGACATGAAGCGGACGCGGTCGAAGCCGTAATTGATGCCCATGGTCTGTTCGCGGATCTTCGGCATAACACTGAAGTTCATCACCGACAGAAGCGAAAGTGTCAGGAAGCCATGGGCGATCGTGCCGCCGAACGGGCTTTCGGCCGCTGCGCGTTCCGGGTCCACGTGGATGAACTGATGGTCATGGGTCGCATCGGCGAAGAGATTGATTATCTTTTGATCGACGGTGATCCATTCTGATGTGCCGACTTCCTGGCCGACCAACCTCGACACTTCCGCGAGGGAGATTTCTTGCATACGAGCTCACTTACTTTAATTTCTAAATACGAAAGTGTTGGCGTTTTCCGATGGAGGAGCGTCGCCAGCTGAAAGCGTCACAATCATTCGACGGTCACCGATTTGGCGAGATTACGCGGCTGGTCTATATCTGTGCCCATGAAGACCGCCGCGTGATAGGCAAGAAGCTGTAGCGGCAGCGAGAAGATCATCGGCGCGATAATCTCCTCGACGTTAGGCAGCACGATGCGGTGCATCGTGTCGAGTTTGGACATCGCCGCTCCCCTCTCATCGGTGATGAGAATGATGCGACCACCCCGGGCGGCCACTTCTTGCATGTTAGAGACGGTCTTATCGAAGAACCGATCACTTGGGGCGATCACGATGACCGGCATGTTTTCATCGATCAGCGCGATCG
>NZ_ATTQ01000076.1 GCF_000419765.1 Rhizobium mongolense USDA 1844
GCGTCATTCGCCGCCACGCTTTCAAAGCCATAGGTCGATGTCAGGAAGACGGGTGGCTGGACCGCTCTTGAGAAGGCGGCAGGATCGAACGCGTGGTGGATGGCCCGGGTGTCAAACCCAAGGCACACGCCGTGCGACAGGTCGGAGTGGTCCTGGAGGTTGCCTTGTTGGTTGCTGCCGGTCATTGGTTCGCGGTAATCCTCTTTGCTTCTGACCACAGTGGCAGCATACTAGTCCGCAAGAAATATCCAATTCGGCGGAAAGAAGATGGTCCAGTTAGAAAGTCAGGCGACACCAGAACGCGCAAGGAAGATGGGAGCACGCCAAATTTACGAGGCGCTCAAGGATCAGATCTTGAGCCAAGTTTATCAGGCTGGTGGTCAGCTGCCGTCATCTCGAAATCTGTCGAACGAGATTGGCGTATCACGAACGACCGTGACTGCCGCCTATGAGCGGCTTGCGGCAGAGGGCTTTGTGGAGCTGCGCCAAGGTGCCCGCCCGCGGGTCGCAGCGTTGCCATTCGGGCAGCGTCCGAGAGACGCCACGTCGAAGCAACGGGCCGCTCAGCGCCTGTCGGCCTATGGTGAAAAACTTCGGGCGACACCGCCTTGGCTCGATTATTTGCCTAGTTCGCTCATGGTTGATTTCCGCTACGGAGATCTCGCTCCATCCGATTTTCCGGCGCTTGCCTGGAAGAAAGCTGTCAACGCGGTCATCGCTCAGCGACCGAGCCGACTTGCCTACGATGACCCGCGAGGATCGCTGCGTTTGCGCCAAGCCCTGCAAGGGTATCTTTGGCGAGCGCGAACATTGCGCTGCGATCTGGAACAAATCATCATCGTGAATGGCTCCCAGCAAGGATTAGACCTTTGCGCGCGACTTCTGCTCGGCCCTGACAGCGACTTCGTCATCGAAAACCCCGGCTATCGAATGGCTCGTCAGATCTTCGCCAGCACAGGCGCCTCCGCAATCGCCGTCGGCGTCGACTGCGAGGGTCTGAAGACCGAGCTATTGGAGGGCGTGCGTGCCCGGCTGGCCTACGTCACACCTTCCCATCAGTTTCCGCTCGGCGGCGTCATGCCGATTTCTCGCCGTCATCAGCTTCTCGAATGGGCGCGGGAAAACGGTGCTTACGTGATCGAGGACGATTACGACAGCGAATACCGCTACGATATCAGCCCGGTGCCTCCACTCCATAGTCTGGAGGCCGGAAGCAACGTCATTTATCTCGGTACGATCTCCAAAACGCTCTCGCCCATGATGCGCATCGGCTATCTTGTTGTGCCGCCGGAACTGCAGGACGTGTTCGCAACCGCCAAGCAGCTGTTTAACAGACATTCGCCGGTGACCGAGCAGGAGGCCTTGGCGTCTTTGATCGAGAGCGGCAGTTATGAGAGCCATGTGCGTCGCGTACGGCGGCTGAACAGAGTCCGACGCGAGACGTTGTTGAACGCGTTACAGCGCGCATTCGGCGAAAGGATCTCCGTGGAAGGCGCCGACGCCGGACTGCATGTTGTGGTCTGGTTCAACGAACTGCCGAAGTCGTCCGAGACGGCTTTGCTGGAAATCGCGCAGCGTGCCGGCATCGGAGTTTACTGCATCTCACCTCTTTATGAGCCGCAACCGGAAGAGGCGACGGCGGATAGGCTCGGGCTTGTCATGGGGTATTCAGCCTTGACCCCGCAGCAGATCGAAAAGGGTGTTCAGCTTCTTTCGGCAGCAGTCGAACGAGCCAAGGAGCAAGTCTAACAGTTGCGGCGGCATACCAACCGACGCAAACGCGAGAGGCCGTTGCTGGATGTCAGTCAGTCCCATCCAAGCAGAAACTAAACCAGCAACATGTGATCGAACTGGCTCTAGAGATCTAAAGACCAGTTCCCCGCTAAAGTTCAGGGATGACCGGGACTGGGTGCCATGACCGTGGGTTTTTACTTGCCTGGCACCAGCGCCAACCGG
Source organism: Rhizobium mongolense USDA 1844 (assembly GCF_000419765.1). GTDB lineage: Bacteria > Pseudomonadota > Alphaproteobacteria > Rhizobiales > Rhizobiaceae > Rhizobium > Rhizobium mongolense. The sequence continues at coordinate 1,957 of NZ_ATTQ01000076.1, forward strand.
TTACAAAGAAAGCTTTATAAGGCTAACGCACGACTTGGCAGATAGACTGCTCACACCCATATCGCGCCCGCCGTTTCCCCGCGGCGACGTCGGCGTCGCACCTCCTTCACCTCCGCCGCCGATCTCACAGACCCGTATCGAGCCGCTTCATCTACGAACTTCAATGAAACCGTGAAACCATGGCAAAATCGATCAAATGGAAATGGACCTGCGAAACCTTAACCGCCTATCTAATGCGTCCAAAATCCCGCCAGCGTCTCGGCAATCAAGTGAAGAGAGGTGTTCAAACGACGCCAAATCGCTCAAGCATCTTTCTGATGCTGCGCATTCTGTTGGTGAAGATGTTCTGTCAGCAAGCCCTTCAGGCGTCTGTTCTCGTCGTCAAGCAAGACTAACTCGAACGACACTTCGGCTCGAGCGGTTGCCGCTCGCTCCCTCCGGGCAGGCCTGGTGCTATCAGCACCATCATTGACACTCGCACTTTGCCGACGCGTCGCCGATTTTGGAGATCGCCGCTTCGAAGAATCGTCATTCAATTTTTGCACGGAGTCGAACGGCGGATCATCGCCATGCTGAAGTGGATAAGTTTGCCCCGGATCAACGGATGAAGTCGAAAATTGCTCGCTGTCGCTGGCTTCAGCATTGTCGTCAAGGCGAGTTTCTGAACTTGCATCCGGCCGCAGCTCGCTGTCTTCGCCTGGAGTCTTCGAGACCATGTGTGGCTCGAAAAGATCTGGCGCGTCAGCTACGGCATCACGCGCAAGAGCCTTGAGATCTGTGTCGCCCCAAATCGAACCAGGCCGCGTTGTCCGTCGGCGGGCCGACTTCAATTCAGCTGCTTGATCTTCGTCGAGGCCTTCCACCTCATCCAAGAAGGTTTGTCGGCCGGACGAGGATTGCGCGCCTAGATCCTTATTTGCAACGCATGCACTTCAGTACCCGGCCGTCTGCGCTCATGACGCCCCGATTCCTGGACCTCTTTGACTGGCGGCTGGACGAGCTGTCGATTTCAGTTGAACCCGTCATTGCCACGAGATTCGATAGGTGAGTTCTCATCATGATTGGGAGTATGGTATGCTTCCGTTAGGTCAAAGGGCAGGGCGGAGGTCTGTTGCACTCCACTTTCGTTTGCTCGGTATCGGCCACATGCTCAATCGAGCTCTCTCGTGTTACTGCCGGCTATCGCCGCGAGGTTATTCGAGAAAAGAATTCCATAGGGTTCTCATAGTGCTTCTAGTGCTTCAACCTCGAGCAAACTGCACACGTTGCCGCAGCTTTAACCGGGCTCGGCGCGAGCCCTGATCATTTCTCTCCTACTTGGCTGAGATCGATAACCTTTTTTCGCGACTGGGTTGGTCGGCGATCAATCGAGCCCAAGCCGCTTGCGCAGGTCGGCATTTTCCGCACGCAGCTTATCTGCCAGAGTTTTACGGAGCCTTTTATTCTCTTCTTGAAGCTGAATAAGATCCGCCATCTCATCCGTCGCCGGCACTGTCGCCTGAACGGCCTGCTCGGTCGGCCTTGGCATTCTTTTTCTTCGGCTGTTCTTGTCACCGAGGTGCGTTCCTGCGGGCGTCGGCTTCGCTTCTTCAGATTGTTCACGGCTCTTCCTGCGATCCTTGTCACAGGTGATGAGACTACCGTCGTTTCGGCACTTGCCTTCTGGCGCCGTGGTGCGCGCTGCTTTTTGGGCGTCGGCGTTTTTGCCAGCGCATCCGCGTCTTCTACCTTGATACTGGGTCCCGCAATATTCTCGTCAGCCATAAGTTATCTCCCTCTGTAAGCAACATTTCTTTTCGGCTGAGTGAAAGACGGAGTCAACCTAGGCTACGGGTCGCTCTCAATTTAGACGCAGCCCCCAACGACCTTGTT
>NZ_ATTQ01000077.1 GCF_000419765.1 Rhizobium mongolense USDA 1844
ACGTCGGAAAGCTTTCCTTGATTGCCGGGTGCTTTGCCATTGATGAGCCCTGACGGGCCACGCGCATTGAAGCGAATAACCCAGTCGCGGACAATCTTTGCCAGATCCACCCCGATCATCGTATCCTTCATCCGCCGTCCTCTCTGCTCTGTGGCCTACACCACATCATCTTGGCACACTGCGATGCCGTTAGGGGAGGACGGCAACCACCCCATCTTGTTCTGCACCCTATCTGTCTATTGAGCTCTTCGAGCGGGATTTCTGCTTTTGTAATTTGCCGTCGCGAGCTCCCGCGGCTGGGGTGTTAATGAGGGTCGATATGCGTCGCGTTGATCTATATCAATGCTCAACCGACCCATTAGGGAATATGATCGCCTGTCCCGGTTCTAGGATCCAACGGTACGATATTAGCCGCGGAAGGCGCTCGGCTACCCCCCGAATGCGAGATTCGTGACGATGGTGACCGCAATATCATAGTTGAGCCTGCTTGGAACCGGGCTGGTCCCACCCGGTGGGGCGGGCGAAAGAGATGACACATATGTCACTATTCTGGCCCAACCTACAGCAAACCATGCAGTCGAGACTCCAAATGCGTTATCTAAAGAGAAGGAGGTTGAAATGAGTGATCCCGTAACCGCGTCATTTGACAGCGCATCGCCAGATACCACACCGGTGGATGACCACACTAACCTGCGATTTCGTGGGATCGACCACATCGCTTTGGCCGTTCATAGACTTGAAGACGCTATTCATTTGTTTCAAGGTGTACTTGGTTTTAACCTCAGGCGCCGATTCCAGATAAAGGGCAAAAAGACTGGTATGGTGTGCGCGGACATGGTTCGCGACGGGATGTGCTTTGTACTTTGTCAAGGCACAGAACCAGAGTCGCAGGTGTCCCAACTTGTCGAGAATTTTGGGGTAGGTCTAGCCCATGTCGCGCTGGCTGTGGACGATGTGTCGGCGATGGTCGAGACCCTCAAGAAGCGAGGGCTGTCGTTCGACACAGCCGTAATAAACGGACCGGGCCTAACACAGGCGTTCTCTTCGCGATGCCCTAACACTGGCGTGAGCATCGAACTTGTACATCGGAACGGCGAGGAAGGATTTCTCGACGATAACGTCCAAGAGCTTTTTGAGCAGTTGGAGCAGTCCGGGAAATACTGAGCGAACGTGGACGGTTCCAGTCCCCAACGTGTAGGCGGCCGCGGAATGCATGATTGTATTGCGGTCACGATCGATCAGATTCAGCCATTGTGTGCGACCTGTAATCCGCGGCATCGATGCCACTAGCCATGCGAAGTCCGCCGATGGAGAGGCCGCACGCAAAATGTGCATCGGGCTAGCGGCATGACGGTTGCGGCACCGATCACCAGCAACGGTAGGATGATGCGATCGCCCCTTTGCTGCGCGGGCCAAGCCGACCACGTCCGGCTCCGCTGTGTTGCCGAGCGGCAGACCGGCCAGACGCGAGCTGTCTCGCCGATTTGAACTGTGCAGGACTCTCCCGCCGATGCTGCGATCGCCGATCCATAAAAGAACCACCGGGAATGGTAGGCGGCTGTATCGATGTGCACAATAATTTGGGCGGATGCCGAGGCCATGTGCGAAGCGCCGCCTGGTGGTTTATTCCGGTCGAGAGTTTCAAGCATCAGGCACCGCCATGGTGTCGAAGGTGCCTTATCTGCTGGTGGCGGAAAGGCAGGAGATACTGTCGCTCAGCCACCGGCAGCGGAAGGAGTCCTGCAACCGCGAACTACGGAAGACGAGCAGTCAAGTCCAGTATATCGGGCCAAATCTGGACCGCCCGATCTTGGACGATGTCAGACACTCGTCATGGCAGTTTGACAGCTACCACCTTGTTTATACGTGTTTTTCTCCCTTGGCACGGGAATTGCGTGGCCCTCCCACAATCAGAGTAGGAGCAATGTCGATGATCACACTCGCCAATCGTCAGACGGCTGTTTGTGGAACCGCTCTAGCCCGTGTCGCTGGTTTTGACGGAATGCTGCTGTTGAGCCCACACTGGTGTGATCCTCACTTTTCCAATGGTTCTGCGCGGGGTCCATGATGGATTATATGCCGAAAACGTCGGTAATGAACTTCTTAAACGAGGTCTCGGGTTCGTTTCCGTCAGCGATTTCCCTGGCCTCTGGCAGACCAAGTGATCGGTTCTTCAATAGGCTCGACCCCCAGGCGCTGTTGAATGCGCTAGTCGTGTATGAACGGTATTCAGCCGGCGATCACGGAGGTGGGCAAGTACACTCTCAGTTGTTGCAGTATGGACGAACTGCCGGCATCATCAGCGAGATCGTTGCACAACAGGTTCGATCCGATGAGGGGGTTCCCGCGAGGACTGATCGCGTACTAATCACGTCAGGCTGCCAGGAGGCGCTTGCTGTCTGCCTGCCGGCACTGTGTCCCAAACCTTCGGACGTGCTCCTGGTCTGCAACCCCACCTACGTTGGGACAACCGGTGCAGCTGCCGCTACACGGGTCGCCGTTTCAGCGCTGCGCAACTCAGAACTTGGCATTGCCGAGGCAATCGAATTCGCAGTGCTGCAGTTGCGCCGGCAAGGTCGGAGGGCTCGCGCTCTATACCTTATTCCCGATTTTGATAATCCGACTGGGCGCGTCCTCGACACGCCCGCACGACGCGATATCCTTCAAGTGTGCGACAGACATCGGATCATCGTTCTGGAGGACAATCCATACGGGCAATTTCGGTATGAAGGAGACGCGATCCCTCCGATGGCCGCTTTGGACGAGGCCGGAAGTGTTATCTACCTCTCGACTTTCTCCAAGACGCTAGCCCCATCTCTCCGCGTGGGAGCTGCGATACTGCCCGAGACGATATTTGGAGACGCGGGAGCTTGCCGGTTACTTTGGGAAGATCTGGTTCAGCGCAAGAGTTTCGTTACCCTCAATACGAGCCAAATTACACAAGCGATCGTGGCAGGGCTGTTGATCGAACAGGGGGGAAGCTTGCGTGATTGGATACGGCCGGCGCTGGATTGGTATCGTGCCAATCGCGACGTTATGTTGTGTCAGCTGAACCGTGTGTTTTCGCCTTTCGCGGATCAGATTCGATGGAATCGCCCCTCTGGCGGCTTCTTCCTGACCCTTGATCTTCCTTTCAGATTTGGGGCGGAGAGCGTGGACGAGTGTGCAAGGCGTGACAATGTCATCGTTATGCCCATGAGCTTCTTCGCGTCGGA
>NZ_ATTQ01000078.1 GCF_000419765.1 Rhizobium mongolense USDA 1844
GCTCAAAAAAACAATAACGCGGGGTGGAGCAGCCCGGTAGCTCGTCAGGCTCATAACCTGAAGGCCGCAGGTTCAAATCCTGCCCCCGCAACCAACTTTCCTAAGCTAAAAGGCAGATGGCCATTCAAGTCGCTTCAATGGAAGCTCCTCCGCATAAGCGTCGAGGAGCTTTTGTTTTTTGGCCTCCGTTTCCAATTCGCCGGCACGCACCTTCTCCAGGTAATCGTGACGCGTCAGCGCCTCGAAACGCTTCTCCATGATCGTCGCCGCTTCCATCGCCGCGAGGATCGAGGCGATCTGGCCGTGCACTTCGAGTGATGCCGGCTGGTGGCCCGGCGTTTTGCCGATCACCACCTTCTGGATAAACTGGCGCACGATGTTGATGAACGGCTGCTTCGTCTCGGCATCAGCGTGCTCGCGAATATAGTAGGAGACCGAGTTGATGATCAGCTCCACGGCGCCGGGCTCACCTCCGCCTTCAATCTACGAACCTTAGCATCAAGGTCCTCTTCTTCGGCTGGAGATTGCCGCAGATCGTCTTCCAGACCGGTGCGACGCTCTTCGAGTTTGTCGAGCATGTCATCGAGCGCGGCAAGACGCGGCCAGCGGATGCCGGATTTGCCGCCGTCGAGTATCTTTTTCCCTATGAAGCCCCGCCGGAAGCGATCGCCGAACGGCTAACCCGCAACAACCTGCGGCAGGCACTGTTCAATCTGCCGCCGGGTGATTGGGTAGCGGGCGAGCGTGGTATCGCAGCTCTTCCTGGGCGGTTCGACGAATTGAAGTCTGACGTGGGACGGGCACTGGACTATGCGGCGGCGACTGGCGCAAAGCGGCTGCATCTGATGGCAGGGCTTGCCGAGCCCTCTGATACAGAGGCCGCAACCTGTTATCGGCAATCCGTGGCTTACACTGCGGCGCGGCTCGGAGAGAACGGTGTCGATCTGTTGATCGAGCCTATCAACGGGCGAAACATGCCGGGATATTTCCTCAATGATTTCGGTGCCGCTGAGCGGCTCACCGACCTCGGCCTGCCCAATCTAAAGCTTCAGTTCGACGTCTATCACCGCCAGATCCTGCATGGCGACGTGGTCATGGGGTTGCGCCGGGCTGCTGCCGATGACCGGCCATATCCAGGTCGCTAGCGTGCCGTTGCGCAATGAGCCGGACGGGGAGGAGTTAAACTATCCCTATTTGTTTGAGGAAATTGACCGGCTCGGTTACGGCGGCTTTGTAGGCTGCGAATATATCCCCCGGGGCCGGACGCTCGACGGCGTCGACTGGTTCAGATCTTTTGCAAGGAGCTAGCGGATGACCATTCTGCTCGGATCGATCGCCGACGATTACACCGGCGCGTCAGACCTTGCCAACACGCTAACGAAGAACGGTCTTCGCACCGTGCAGACCGTCGGCATTCCCGACCCGTCGCTGGTGCTGCCGGATGTCGACGCCGTCGTCGTCTCCATGAAAATTCGCTCCGTCGCGGCCGCTGACGCCGTGGCTGCGGCGACGGAGGCCGAACGATGGCTGCGCAAGCGCGGGGCGGCCCATGTGCTTTACAAAGTCTGCTCGACATTCGATTCGACCGATGCCGGCAATATCGGTCCGGTGACGGAGGCACTGAACATTGCTGCCGGCGGCGGCACGGTGCTGGTTACGCCCGCCTTTCCGGAAACTGGACGCACCGTCTATCTCGGTCACCTCTTTGGCGGCGGGCAACCGCTGAACGAAAGCCCGCTAAAGGATCACCCCCTCAATCCAATGCATGATGCCAATTTGGTGCGCGTCATGGCTCGGCAGTCGCGCGGTGCCGTCGATATTGTCGATCTGGCAACGGTCTCGGCCGGAGCCGGTGCGGTAAAGGCGCGGCTTGAGGTTCTGCGCGCCGCGGGCGCGACCACCGCGATCGCGGATGCGATCTTCGAACACGATCTTGAAACGCTCGGCGAGGTGGCGCTCCAAACACCGGTGTCTACCGGCGCATCGGGCCTCGGTCTTGGTCTCGCCGCGCCCTTACGCGCTCGGGCCGAGTATCTTCCGCGACCGCAGCAACTGCTGACGCCATGCGCCCAGTGGGCGGGCTTGCCGCGATCGTTGCCGGCAGTTGCTCCAGCGCGACGCTCCGGCAGCTAGACGTCGCCGAACGGTCGTTGCCCGTTCTGCGGCTCGATCCGGAAAAATTGCTTGCCGGCCTCGAGGAGATTTACGCCGCGATTTCCTGGGCCGGAGACCGCATTTCCGTCGGCCCCGTCGTCGTCGCAGCGAGTGCGTCGCCGGAAACCGTTTCCCGGCTGCAATCGCGATACGGACGGGACGCCTCGGGCCACGCGATCGAAACCGCGACGTCGATCATTGCCGACGAACTTATGACAAGAGGCGTGCGGCGCCTGGTGATCGCCGGCGGCGAAACCTCCGGCGCAGCGGTCGACAGGCTCGCCATTCCAGCATTTCTGATCGGCCTGGAAATCGCGCCTGGTGTACCGGTGCTGCGAACGGTCGGCAATAAGCAGGGCGACATGCTTCTGGCCCTGAAATCCGGAAACTTCGGAGGCGAGGATTTCTTCACGGCTGCGCTAGCAATGATGCACTGACTTGGTCATCAGGTCGACGGCGGTTCTTGGGGGGTACTATCTAGTCCCGCATAAAAGCGCACCTAGACCCACGTATAAGTCATCCCTTCCTCGTTGGTATCTGATTCTTCCTCCTGATCAATAGGCAGGTCCGACAACGTGCTGCTATCGTCAGTGTACATTCTCCCCCGGGGCCGTTTCCCAAAGTGCCATGAATGGACGGGCGGCACATCGAGGAGGCGGAGCCGCCCGATAAGACGGACACGCTATTTCACAGCGGCTCAATCTTTCGAATGGCAAGCTTCGGAACCGAAGCTGGTTCAATTCACCATCGAGGTGCGGATCATGGGCAAGGCAGCAGCTATTTTCTTTGCAGTCGTGATCGCTGCTCCGGCAGTGGCGCATGATGCGACGCCAACGGCGGC
>NZ_ATTQ01000079.1 GCF_000419765.1 Rhizobium mongolense USDA 1844
TTCGATCCGACGTTACGGCGAACGATCGCCGACGGCCTCTGGCCTGTATGGGAACTTCCCAGTACAGCGCGGAGCGCGTCGCCGGTCGTCCGGCGCGCCGCACGGACCGTGCGGAACAAGCGTGCGTGAGAACCAAACAGGTTTCCAAGTATCGTTAATAAGGTATCTTACCTTCGAATACATAGGGGTAAGAAGCGAACGCAGGGAACTGAAACATCTAAGTACCTGCAGGAAAGGACATCAACCGAGACTCCGCAAGTAGTGGCGAGCGAACGCGGACCAGGCCAGTGGCAATGAGGAATAAAGCGGAACCATCTGGAAAGTTGGGCCGTAGCGGGTGACAGCCCCGTACGCGTAGAACACTCATTGTCCTAGAGTAGGGCGGGACACGAGAAATCCTGTCTGAACATGGGGAGACCACTCTCCAAGCCTAAGTACTCGTGCATGACCGATAGCGAACAAGTACCGTGAGGGAAAGGTGAAAAGCACCCCGACAAGGGGAGTGAAATAGAACCTGAAACCGGATGCCTACAAACAGTCGGAGCCTGAAAGGGTGACGGCGTACCTTTTGTATAATGGGTCAACGACTTAGTGTAACAAGCAAGCTTAAGCCGGTAGGTGTAGGCGTAGCGAAAGCGAGTCTGAATAGGGCGATTTAGTTTGTTGCATTAGACCCGAAACCGAGTGATCTAGCCATGAGCAGGTTGAAGGTTGGGTAACACCAACTGGAGGACCGAACCCGCATCTGTTGCAATAGATTGGGATGACTTGTGGCTAGGGGTGAAAGGCCAATCAAACTCGGAAATAGCTGGTTCTCCGCGAAATCTATTTAGGTAGAGCGTCGAGCGAATACCCCCGGGGGTAGAGCACTGGATGGGCTATGGGGACTCACCGTCTTACTGATCCTAACCAAACTCCGAATACCGGGGAGTACTACTCGGCAGACACACGGCGGGTGCTAACGTCCGTCGTGAAAAGGGCAACAACCCTGACCTCCAGCTAAGGTCCCCAAGTCATGGCTAAGTGGGAAAGGATGTGAGGATCCCAAAACAACCAGGATGTTGGCTTAGAAGCAGCCATCATTTAAAGAAAGCGTAACAGCTCACTGGTCTAAATAAGGGTCTTTGCGCCGAAAATGTAACGGGGCTGAAGCCATGCACCGAAGCTGAGGATGTGTAGCAATACACGTGGTAGCGGAGCGTTCCGTAAGCCTGTGAAGGGACAGTCGTGAGACATCCTGGAGGTATCGGAAGTGCGAATGTTGACATGAGTAACGATAAAGAGGGTGAGAGACCCTCTCGCCGAAAGACCAAGGGTTCCTGCTTAAAGTTAATCTGAGCAGGGTTAGCCGGCCCCTAAGACGAGGCGGACACGCGTAGTCGATGGGAACCACGTTAATATTCGTGGGCCTGGTGGTAGTGACGGATTGCTCAACTTGTAAGGTCTTATTGGATTGATCTTGCAGGGACGCGGTTCCAGGAAACAGCTCCACCGTATAGACCGTACCCGAAACCGACACAGGTGGTCAGGTAGAGTATACCAAGGCGCTTGAGAGAACTATGTTGAAGGAACTCGGCAAATTGCACGCGTAACTTCGGAAGAAGCGTGACCCCATTTTGGGCAACCAGGATGGGGTGGCACAGACCAGGGGGTAGCGACTGTTTATCAAAAACACAGGGCTCTGCGAAGTAGCAATACGACGTATAGGGTCTGACGCCTGCCCGGTGCTGGAAGGTTAAAGGGAGAGGTGCAAGCTTTGAACTGAAGCCCCAGTAAACGGCGGCCGTAACTATAACGGTCCTAAGGTAGCGAAATTCCTTGTCGGGTAAGTTCCGACCTGCACGAATGGCGTAACGACTTCCCCGCTGTCTCCAACATAGACTCAGTGAAATTGAATTCCCCGTGAAGATGCGGGGTTCCTGCGGTCAGACGGAAAGACCCCGTGCACCTTTACTATAGCTTTACACTGGCATTCGTGTCGGCATGTGTAGGATAGGTGGTAGGCTTTGAAGCGGGGACGCCAGTTTCCGTGGAGCCATCCTTGAAATACCACCCTTATCGTCATGGATGTCTAACCGCGGTCCGTTATCCGGATCCGGGACAGTGTATGGTGGGTAGTTTGACTGGGGCGGTCGCCTCCGAAAGAGTAACGGAGGCGCGCGATGGTGGGCTCAGACCGGTCGGAAATCGGTCGTCGAGTGCAATGGCATAAGCCCGCCTGACTGCGAGACTGACAAGTCGAGCAGAGACGAAAGTCGGTCATAGTGATCCGGTGGTCCCGCGTGGAAGGGCCATCGCTCAACGGATAAAAGGTACGCCGGGGATAACAGGCTGATGACCCCCAAGAGTCCATATCGACGGGGTTGTTTGGCACCTCGATGTCGGCTCATCGCATCCTGGGGCTGGAGCAGGTCCCAAGGGTTTGGCTGTTCGCCAATTAAAGCGGTACGTGAGCTGGGTTCAGAACGTCGTGAGACAGTTCGGTCCCTATCTGCCGTGGGTGTAGGAATATTGACAGGATCTGTCCCTAGTACGAGAGGACCGGGATGGACATATCTCTGGTGGACCTGTTGTCCTGCCAAGGGCATAGCAGGGTAGCTACATATGGAAGGGATAACCGCTGAAGGCATCTAAGCGGGAAACCCACCTGAAAACGAGTGTTCCCTATCAGAGCCGTGGAAGACGACCACGTTGATAGGCCGGGTGTGGAAGTGCAGCAATGCATGAAGCTTACCGGTACTAATAGCTCGATCGGCTTGATCGTTCTCATTGACAATGCTCATCAAAATGAGCCTGGCGACAAGAAGCAGCAAACATGCGCTTCCCCGCCAATGACGTGTTCAACAAAACGAAGTGAAAACTTCACCAGCTTCTCAAATCGTTGCGCTTCGCTGACCTGGTGGTTATGGCGGGG
>NZ_ATTQ01000081.1 GCF_000419765.1 Rhizobium mongolense USDA 1844
GCTTGCGCACGCCCGAAAGCCGTCCGCCGCAAGGCAGCCACGCCATAGTCAGCCGTTTCAAAGATCCCCATCCGTTCAGTTCCACATCCGTGCACGAACGCCCCTCACGTGGCCACATTCAAACAACGTGACAACGCCGGCCGCCGACATGGGGGATTGTTCAAATCTCCCCGCTCGTAGCGCAGCCTTCATGACTTATCCGATTGAAGCCTATCGGACCGCCTCTCCAATGCAGTAATCGCGGGCGGATTGCGACACGACATGTCGGCAGCCCTACAAAACCAATCCCGGAGGCTTACCGGCGCAACCTGACTGGCACGAGTAATGCTCAGAGTAAGCCGGGTCGCTACAGACCTAATCCGACTTTGGGAGATCAAACGACTATGCACACCGTGGCCTGTATCAAACGAGTGCCGGACATTCAGGCGCCTTATATCGTCTTTACCGGAAAGCAGACAATTGATGGTGACCCGGCCCAGGTGGGACCCGGAATTGCAAAGAGGCTAAACCCCCGGCACCTGACTTACAGGCGTCGCTTGCACAACCCTACGGCGTCTAACGCGGAGAAGCATAATCGGTGTTCAAGACTAATGGGAACTCTTTAATGACCTCCATCTGCATCAAGGCTCGGTGATGTCACGCGGGGACATCTCCACGCCCTCAAAAGAAGGACACTATCGCAATGGCCCGCACCCGCAGAAGCCATTTCAGAAGACCAGATCACAAGCGTGTATTGTCCAACAGATGGAACATGCGCCGCGTTTCGAAATCGAAGCAACTCGAGCTGATCCTTAACACGCTCATTCCTGGCGCACGAAGCGCCGGATAAAACGCTGGTGGAGAATAAAAATGACCTCTGGTTTAGGCATAGACTCTCGAGCTCCGTCAATCAACGTGCAGCACTGGCTGCGCGGCGATCCGCTTTCCAACTTCCAGCCCGGCAAGATATACATCCTTGAGTTCTTTTCGACTACCTGCAGTGGTTGCGGGCCGGCGCTGTCCGACGCGGCGCAGCTGCAGGAGGAATTCAGCGACATGGGAGTTGAGGTCATCGGGGTCGCAGCAAATGAGGAAGCTACAACGGCTGACGAGGCCAGAGCTCAGGTGGACGCATGGGTAACCAAATGGCTCCCGAATACGAACATACGGATCGCGTTCGACCACTCAGGCGAAATGGCTAAGCATTGGCTGGATGCCAGCCTGACTTTCCATGTTCCACAGGCGTTCATTGTCGACCGAGACGGTAGCATCGCCTTTATCGAAGATTCGAACTCACTCGAGGACGTTCTGCCAAAAGTGATTGACGGCAGTTGGCGCGAGAACTTCGTCACTGCATACAAATACGAACGTTGCGTCGCTGGCGAAAGATTGCCGATGAACGCCGGTTCGAGATCTGAGAATCTTGGAGTTATGAGATGAAAAAGACAATCCGCGACCTCGTAGCCAAATTCGGCAAGCTTCCGGTAGCGATCGACCAGGTTGGCGACGATGCCGATCTTTATGCGGCAGGTTTGACGTCCTTTGCTTCCGTGCAGCTGATGCTTGGCATCGAAGAGGCCTTCGACATCGAATTTCCCGACAATCTCCTGAACCGCAAATCCTTCGCGAGCATCTCGGCCATCGCCAGGACCGTCGATCTCATCCGGGACAGCAGGGAGGACGCCTGATGAATTTCTCCGTCAAGATCATGCAGGACGGTCTTGTCGCAAGGGTCGCCCGCGTTGCCGAAGTCGCGGCCAAACACGCGGATGCCGTCGATCTCGATGGCCGCTTTCCCCGGGAAGCCGTGGATGCGATGAAGGCCGAAAGGCTGCTCGGCATCCAGGTGCCGCGCCGTCTCGGCGGTGAATCGGCCTCGATCACCGAGATCGCCGAATTGTGTTCGATGCTCGGCCAAGCATGTGCGGCAAGCGCCATGGTCTTCGCCATGCACCACATCAAGCTGTCGAGCCTCGTCGAACACGGCGCCGACAGCGAATGGCACTGCGGCTTCATGCGTCGCATCGCTGCCGATCAATTGCTGATCGCGTCCGCCACCACTGAGGGCGGAATCGGCGGAAACCTGCGCAACAGCATTTGCGCGGTGGAAGTCGACGGCGATACCTGTCGCCTCGAAAAGAATGCAACCGTCATTTCCTACGGCTCGCATGCCGATGCCATCCTCATCACCTCGCGTGCCCACCCGCAGGCAGCCTCCTCCGATCAGTTGCTGACGGCCTTCCTCAAGGACCAGTACACGCTCGAGAAAACGCATGCCTGGAACACGCTCGGCATGCGCGGCACCTGCTCCGACGGCTTCCTCTTCAAGGGGCAAGCGCCGGCCGCACAGATCTTGCCCAAGCCTTTTGCGGAAATCGCTGCACAGTCGATGCTTGCCTCCTCGCATCTGCTGTGGAGTGGTGTGTGGTATGGCATCGCGGTTGACGCCGTTTCCCGCGCGCAGGCTTTCGTGCGCGCCGCCGCCCGTAAATCTCCTGGTGTTCCGCCCCCCGGTGCGCTGCGGCTCGCCGAAGTCTCCACCCTGCTGCAGATGGTAAAGTCGAACGTCGTGGCGGGTCTCAAGGCTTACGAAGATGCCAAGTCCGATCCGGACAAGCTTTCCTCGATGGGCTTTGCGGTGGCCATGAACAA
>NZ_ATTQ01000082.1 GCF_000419765.1 Rhizobium mongolense USDA 1844
TGTCGGCGATCCGACAGCGTTACCAGGACTTCTGGACCAGATCGGTGGCCCCGTCGAGAAGTTCATTGCCGACGGCGCCTATGGGAGATTTCGTTGTTCATGCCAGCTCACCCCGTGTCCTCGACAAAGGGCACAGGTTTGCTGGAGTCGATGCCGCGAAGCGAGCCCCACCCGCGGTCATCCGCGTTCGTTTTTGGCTTTCCTGCACCACCGCGTCGTACGAAAGGGCGACAGGAAATCAATACCCGCGCCATCGTGGGCACAGCAGTCGCGCAACGCCAACTGGTGGATGCAGCAACCAAGAAGACGGCAGCCGACCAGCAGCGCGCGTCGCGCCGCCACGGCCTCATGAAGTGTCACCGAACGCAGGGGCAAATCAGCGTAGCGCGCTTCCACGAAGTTGCCCGAAGGTCGGTCTTCGCAGTTGCAGTTAATTCGAGAATCCCGCCCCTCGGATTCTCATCTTTAAATGCCAAATCCGGCTGAAACAGCCGCATTCGCCCGTTTAATTGCTAAGTGACATCCTCGCCAACGCCAAGGTCCCCGACCGGGGTCGAGCTACGGGTCTCTACCCGTCGCTCGACCCCCTTGTGATGGGATGCACGGGTGTGACAAGCGCGGTTGATTTTTTTGTCGCTGTTGAAGTTTCGTGGGCATGATTGATCCAGATCAACGCCGCGCGACCTCGTACGTGCAAAGACTGTCCTCGTCATAGCGCACTAAGCACTGATAAACATCGTGGAGAACATAGACGACTTCTGATTTGCGTATTGGCTCTCCAGCTCCGTCGATAAACGCGCCAGGACTGGCTGCGTGGCGATCCGCCTTGCGGACCTCGAGCCCAGCTCGATATTACATCCTCGAGTTCTTTTCAAGGCTCTGAGCAGGTTGGTACAGGTGCAGGAGAAATATAGGGAGAGGGGTGAGCTCGTCGGACGTTGCAGCAGAAGAGTGCGCTGCAACGTCCGACGAGCTCACCCCCTCTGATGAACGAGATCCGGTACAAAAAACGGCCTACAGATGAGGCAGATGAAGGCGATTTCATCGCTATGTGTCTGACGAATTCTCAAAAAGGTCCAAGACTCTCGGTCAGCGCAAAGCGGCTAATGCAGGTTAGTGAGTAGATCTAGAAGTCAAAGCGGTCGAAATCTCGCCACGCCAGCGGATGATAGGCTGATATCAGCATGGGAGATAATCAGTGCAGAGCTCACTCCAGACAAAGTACTATGATGCTCACCTGCCTTGGTACACCATCTATCCAACTGTACCACGATTTTCGACGGCGGTCGGCGCAAAGGCTTATGAGGAATGGCTGAGAGGTCTTCCGTCCGACGATTCAGTATCGCTATATCTCCACATACCATTCTGCCGATCGATGTGCTGGTATTGCGGCTTTCCCACGAGCATCACTCGTCAGGACGCCTCGATCCTCAACTATGTCGCACTGATGCGTCAGGAAATCCATTTGGTTGCGGAACAGACGACGCAACCGCTGCCCGTGGGTGACGTGCATTTCGGTGGCGGAACTCCAAGCATCATTAAGCCGGCGGAGTTCATGAGCCTCATGGAACTTCTGCGTCGCCGATTCGCATTCGGAAAGACGGCGACGATCGCCGTGGAGATCGACCCACGCACGTTCACCGCCGAGATGGCAGAAGCCTTTGGAGCGGCCGGGGTAAACCGAGCGAGCATCGGCGTACAGAGCTTCGATCCCGTTGTTCAAAAAGCAATCAATCGGATCCAAGGCGAGGAGCAGACGGCTACTGTGGTCAATCAACTGCGCCGCCATGGCATAAACCGCATCAATTTTGACTTGATGTACGGTCTTCCAAATCAGACGGTGCAGTCCTGCGTCAAGACCGCGGGAGCTGCTGCCGCCATGCGCCCCAGTCGGTTTGCCGTGTTCGGCTACGCACATGTTCCATCCTATAGAAAAAACCAACGTTTGATCGAGGAGGGGGCACTACCGGACCTATCTGCCCGCGCGGATCAGGCCACGGCCGTGGCCAACACCCTGATTGCGGAAGGCTACGTTCCGATCGGGCTCGACCATTTCGCCTTGCCGGACGATGAGCTTGCGTTGGCGCAGAAGGCCGGCCGATTGCGGCGTAACTCATTGGGCTATTCGGCCGACACCTGCACAACCGTGATCGGCTTCGGCGCATCAGCTATTGGCCGTGTAGGCGACGGCTACGTGCAAAACGAACTTACACAAAGTTTGTATAGCCGGAACATCGCATCTGGCCGTATTGCTACGTCAAAGGGCTATCGTCTAACCGGCGAAGATCGGCTGAGAGCCGCAATCATCGAGCGGTTAATGTGCGATCTGGAAGCTGATGTCCCTGTCATATGCCGTGCTCATGGCTTTGATTGGATCGCTTTTCTCAATTCAGTTGAGCGTCTAGCGATGTTTGCGGAGGACGGTATCTTGGACGTGGAGAAGGGTATCGTTCGGGTTCGACAGGAGCACCGCTTTATGTTGCGTGCTGTCGCTGCTGCATTCGATGTTTATCAAGACCGAATACCGAACTAGAGTATCCGTTTTGATCAAGCGGCTTTTTGGTTCCATTTTCGGTTGTCGCGCAGGAGTGCGTTGGCGAGGACGATAAGTTTTCGCATGATTG
>NZ_ATTQ01000083.1 GCF_000419765.1 Rhizobium mongolense USDA 1844
GACAGAACTTGGCCGGCCCAAGTTCGAGCGCGTTGCATGAAAAATGCAGTGGATAGGGTTGCCTCGTCCAAAGTCTGATCCATGCAACAGTGCTCCTATAGGTACCGTGAAATTTTTTAATGAAGACAAGGGATTTGGCTTCATTACGCCCGAGAATGGCGGAGCGGATGTTTTCGTCCATGTGTCTGCCCTGCAACGAGGCGATTCGCTCCGAGAAGGCGAGAAGGTCAGCTACGAGCTGGGCCAAGATCGGAAGACCGGGAAGTCGAAGGCCGAAAACGTGAGCGTGCTCTGACCGCATGAGCAAGAGGATTGGCCGCGGATTTTTCAGTTTCCGAGCGTAGGCAGGCTAGTCAAATTCCAATAGCCTTGGCGGGATTAGAACCGTCGGCCCGTCGTTACCTCCTTACCTGAAATCCCGAGTCTTCACCTTGATCGCGTCGAGATGCAGTTAGGGATCCACAATACCCCTCGGCCACGGCCCTTCGGCAATCCACGCGGATCGGGCGCCGGCGATCCATAATGAAACTCATCGCCCCGCCCATGCGGCAACGGAAACGCCGCATCACGCGCGCCGACGCTTGCCAGTTTCCCTGACAGGTCGGACAGCAGGTGAGCGACCAGATGCACGACGTCCCCTGCCGCTGGATGCGGCCCATAGACGCCGACTATGCCGGCGCCGAGCACGAGGTGGCGGAGCTGACAAGGAAGATCGCGGCCCCCGGAAGTGTCGAGACCCACCATTGGTCGGCGAGGAAAGCGCGGCCGTCGGCGACCATGGCGCCCCATTCGGCAAGCGGCGGCTGTGCGCCGAGACCGAGAAAGCCGGGGCCAGCGGCAGTCAGGATCATGCCGGCGAGCTCCGTCGTGAGCCTCGTCAGCACGGTGGGGAAGACGAGCGGCAGGATGTCACGCAGGACAATCCGCGCTGTCGAGGCGCCCTGAAGCCTCGTAGCCGCAATGAAGTCCGCCTGTTTAGGCGCTTCGTCTCGGCGCGGGCAAGCCGTGCAAAGGGCGGCCAGGCGGTGAGGCTGATCGCGATGACGGCGTTGACCATGCCGGGGCCGAGTGCCGCGGCGAGTGCGAGAGCCGCTCAGCATCGTCGGGCTTATCGTCTTCTACGCCAAAGCTCGACTGGGTTGCGGATCCCGGCCGTATCGACATCGCCTACTTGACGCAGTAATTGCAGGCGACTGTTTCTTCACCGATGCACTTTCTCACCTCATGGTCCTTGAGGACAGGCTGCCCGTCAGGAGGAAGGTGCCAAGGTTGTCGCGCGCAACATCCGAAGCAAAGGTCAGGAACTGCTGCCAGATCGGGTTGGTTGCGGGAGCGCGAGATCACCGAACCGTGGCGGAGATTCCGCTGCGACTGCCGCAGGATCGAATGCGTTTCTGGCTCGCGCTCCTGCCCGAACAGGAGCGCACATTGCGGCCAACCGGAATTCATCTCTTTGGTCTGCGCTACTGGTCGCCTGCTCGTCAAATACGACCCTCGGGACATGGCCCGTATCTTCGTACGGCGACCTTTGGGCAACTTCGTGGAAGCGCGCTACGCTGATTTGACCCTGCCTTCGGTGACCCCGTGGGGGCGCGACGCGCACTGCTGGCGAAAGGGCGACAGGAAGGCAATACCCGCGCCATCGTGGGCACGGCAGTCGCGCAGCGTCAACTGGTGGATGCAGCAACCAAGAAGAGGGCAGCCGTACGACGCGGTGGCGCAGGAAAGCCAAAAACGAACGCGGATGACCGCGGATGGGGCTCGCTTCGCGGCATCGACTTTAGCAAACCTGTGCCCTTTGTCGAGGACACGGGGCGAGCTGCCATGAACAACGAAATCTCCCACCTGACCGCGAGCGCCGCGGCGCTGCTCGCTGAACAACCTGGACTTCGCGGCCGAAATCGCGCGCCTTCTGCTGATGCGATGCGTGCCGAGACACCTTCCTCCTGAGTACGAACCGTGGCGATTCAGAGTGCTCGGCGCAATCATTCCAGATCTCGATGGTGTCGTCGCTACGGAACGGAGGAACCTGCCTACACCCGCAATTCCGATCCTGTCGCTGCATCTGCGACCGGCTCTGCTGGCCGGAGTAGCCGTCGTCGAGCGGGCCGGACCGGAGATGCTCGAAATGCTGCGCGGCCAAATGATGGGTGTCAACAAAGTGCCTTTCAGCAGCGCTACCGATGAGATCATGAACCATACACGCCGTTCGGTGGCGTCGTCGCAGTTGCAGTTAATTTGATGGGTGGAGCGGCCTCCCAACGGCGTCTAGCATCGCTGTTGTGAGAAACAGGGAAAGGAGCCACTCCCTGAACCAGATTGTTACAATCGGACTCGACCTTGCCAAGAATATCTTCCAGGTGCACGGCATCGACGCTTGCGGCAAGGTAGTCGTCCGTAAGCCA
>NZ_ATTQ01000084.1 GCF_000419765.1 Rhizobium mongolense USDA 1844
GCGGCCTCACATGAGGAACCACTCGTCAAGCTGTCTTTCTGAGTTGCTGAGTGGCTGGTTTTGGGGACGGCGCTCCACCAGTTGCGGCGCGCCGTGGGCTGGTCATCGTGACCAGATGAGCTTGTGTTCGCCCTTCTCACCCTGGACGAGAGAGGCGTAGACCGGAGCCGTAAAGGACGGGTCGTCCAGCTTGAGCGAGAGGTATTCAGTTCCGGTTTCTCGGGCCGTCCGGCTCCAGCCTGCGCCGAGTTCGACGCCACCTGCGGTGACACGGAAGTCGGGGGCCTTGTCGTTGTCGCGTTCGCAGGGCTTGATGGTGGCCTTGACGTTGAATGCGAGGGTTTTGATGGCGCCGGTGTAGATTCCGTTTTCGTCGCGGGTGAAGGTGCCGATCTGAGCCATTGTCGTTCTCCTGACTGTTGTTCGAAGCCGCCCTATGCGGCCTCGATAGCGGTCGTGAGGCGACGATCCGGCCGACTGCACCCTCTGGGCCGCAGCGATAGCGGAGGACGGCGGCGGCCGAGCTTGTTGCCTCGCGAGGAATGCGGCGCGCAGCCGCAGGGGAAGAAGGTCGGCGAAGCCGTTGCAGGCCAAGGTCGGGCCGGTGCCAGACCAGCCAGAAGAGAGGCCGTGTGCGGTTTCACCGGCTGTCAAACGAGATCGACGCCAGCATTGGCAACGTCCGTGACGCGCATTCGGTCCAAGCGAAGACATCGTTCTCGCGCATGAACCTGAGGTCTGAGCCCATTTCCTGATCCGCGCCCCTACGCGTATCAACCTCACATCCGGTCGCCGCCCGCGCGGCCGCACCATAATCCCGCCTGCGGCGGCAAAGGCTCAGGAGTGGACGAGACCCATCTCGATGACGGCGTGCAAGCCAAGCCGCGAAGCGGTCGTCCCCTCGGCTCCGGCAAGGCTGATCGGGCCCGGCCGAACTGCAATGCGACAGATTGTTATGGACGTATGATCGCTCCATCGATGACGACGCCCGCGTTGACGTACTTCCAAAGGGCGACCACCAGCTTCCTTGCCAGCGCGGTGATCATCACCTTCTTGAAGCGGCCGCCGTTTTGGGCAACGCGCTCGTTGAACCAGCGGCTGAGCCCCGAGGCAGGCTGATGGCGCAACCAGAGCCAGGCCATCTCCACCATCGTGAAGCGCAATCGCGCATTTCCCGATTTGCCGATCCCCTGTTCGCGGTCGATGGAGCCGCTTTGCCAGGGCGTCGGTGCCAACCCGGCGTACGCTGCGACTTGGCGCCGATTGTCAAAGTGCCGGAACAGCCCTTCACCCCACAGCACGGCAGCAAACTCGGGACCGATGCCGACGACCTTCGACAACATGGCAACTTCGTGCGCTGACTGCGCTTCTTCCTCGAGCAGCGCGTTGCGTTCGGTTTCGACCTCCTGAACCTGCTCCAGCAGCATCTCAAGTCGACCGAGCTCGCGCAGAATCTGACGCTTCATGTGGTCGGCAAGCGCACGTCCGTCTCCGGTTCGTAAGGCTTCAAGTCGCTCGCGACGGTCGCGCCGCAGGGGATCGTAGCCGGTGATTCCTTGCGAGAAGAGGAGGCCCTTGATCCGGTTGCTGTGCCGAATACGCTCTTCCATCAGAATCTTGCGTTCGCGCACAATGCGACGGCGATCCTCTTCCGCAGGCGTCGGGACGCATAACATCGAGCAAACCCGTGGTTCCCCGCGCTTGAAGGCCAGCAGTGCGCGGATCAGGGTCTCGCCATCGAGCCTGTCCGTCTTGACCCTCCGCCTGCGCCGCGATGTTGCAATCGATGCGGCATCGACAACATGGCTTTCGTGACCTTCCGCCTCCAGGACGCGGTGGACCCAGAAGCCGTCGAACCCTGCTTCCTGGATGGTGATAATGGAGTAGTCGGCGCCGGTTCGGCCACGGGTGTTCTGCTTCAGTTGACGAAGGCGAGCAAGGAGTCCGGCAATGTCTCCGCCAGGAAGAGAGTGACGTGACAGCTTCTCGCCAGCGCCCGGGGAAATTGAGGTGATCAGCCACGTCTTCTTGCTCAGCTCTACAGAAACGAAGATCGCGTTCAGGTTCTTGTGTGCTGCATTATCCATCGTCTGCGCTTGCACCATTGTCTTGCTCCTTTTCGAAATGGCAACAACCTCCACCACATCAAAGCAGGGCACCGCCCATCCTCATAGGATCTCGATGGCTGTCGCAAGGATCGGGGACGATCGGACCGCCCCCGTAGGGCCGTAATGAAATGGAGGGCGGCCGGAAGCGGCTTTCTTGT
>NZ_ATTQ01000085.1 GCF_000419765.1 Rhizobium mongolense USDA 1844
GGGTATCATCGGCATATAGATGGTGACGCGGTCACCCTTCTTGACGCCATGCTTCTTCAACACGTTCGCCATGCGGCAGACATGCTCGTAAAGCTCGTTGTAGGTGATCTTCTTGTCGATATAGGGATTGTCGCCTTCGAAGATGATGGCGACCTGGTTACCGTGCGTTTTCAGGTGGCGGTCGATACAGTTGTAGGAAACGTTCGTCTGGCCGTCTTCGAACCACTTGATCGAGACCTTCCCGGTAAAGGACGTGTTCTTGACCTTCGTATAGGGCTTGAACCAGTCAATCCGCTTGCCGTGCTTGCCCCAAAATTTGTCCGGGTTCTCGATGCTCTCCTCGTACCATTTCTCATACTTGGGCTTATCGATCAGGGCATGGCTCTTCACCAGTTTCGTAACCGGATGGATCTTTTCCGACATGTGGTTCCTCCTCAACACAGGCACCGGCAAACTGCTCAGAGCGATCACCGGAACTCGATTTATGGCATTCATAGCAGGTCAAAAGCACCCGGCAATTAGACAAAGGTCATTTCATTCCTGATCAATTGCAATTCTGCGTCACTACAGTTATATAGCGCCATATTTCCCGGATATTATGGTGATATCCACGGACCGCGACACCGGCGCGGACGACAGAAGGACTATATCCATGGCTCAACAATTGCTCATGCCGAAGGCGACCGCCATCTGGCTCGTCGACAATACGGCGCTGTCTTTCGATCAGATCGCCCAGTTCTGCAAGCTGCATCCGCTCGAGGTAAAAGCAATTGCTGACGGCGAGGCAGCGCAGGGCATCAAGGGCCTGGACCCGATCTCGACCGGCCAGCTTTCACGCGATGAAATCGCCCGCGCCGAAGCAAACCCGAACCACAAGCTGAAACTCTCGGAGCCGAAGGTCCGCGTTCCCGAATCCAAGCGCCGCGGTCCGCGTTACACGCCTGTTTCCAAGCGCCAGGACCGTCCGAATGCCATTCTCTGGCTCGTTCGCAATCACCCCGAGTTGAAGGATGCTCAGATTTCACGCCTCGTCGGTACGACGAAATCGACGATCGAGCAGATTCGTGAACGCACGCATTGGAACTCGGCCAACCTGACGCCGATGGATCCGGTCACGCTCGGCCTCTGCAGCCAGATCGACCTCGATATGGAAGTGGAAAAGGCATCCAGGGGCCGGCCACTGCCGACCGCCGCCGAACTCGGCGCGACGCTGCAGTCCGCCCAGGAAACTGAGCGCATGAGCCCGAATTTCGAACGCGAAGAAGAGCGCGAAATCGACGCCGATGCCGTCTTTGCCAAGCTCAAGTCTCTGAAGTCTTCCTCCAAGGATAAGGATGAAGACGAAGACGATCGTTTCTGACCTGTTTGCATAGCGTAAAAAGACCCGCCGGATCGCTCCGGCGGGTCTTTTGTTTTCTGCTATTGCCGCGTTTAGCTGCGGAAGAGCGACAGGATGTTCTGAGATGCCGAGTTCGCAATCGACAGAGATTGGATTGCAAGCTGCTGCTGCGTCTGAAGAGCGGTCAGCTTGGAAGATTCTTCTTCCATATCGGCGTCGACGAGACGGCCGATGCCGGAGTCGATCGAGTCGCTCAAAGTCGAGACGAAATCTTCCTGCAGTTGGATGCGAGTGGAGATCGAGCCGAGCTGTGCACCGGCGCTGGTCATCGCCTTAAGAGCGGATTCGACAGCCGTCAGCGCAAGACCGACGTCATCTGTGGTGAAATTGGTGATGTCCATCTTATAGACGGAGCCGATCGTACCGTTCGAGGTGCCGATAATACCCGTGGACGTTTCGATCAGGCCTCCGCTCATGCCGAACAGGACGTTGCCGACCGAGGTATCGTCGAGGATGTATTCGGTCTGCTTGACGGATACAGCGTTCGAGCCATCGCGAACGAAGGTCGAAACGACGCTCTTCGTACCCTCGCCGGCGACCCAGTTCTCACCGGAGAAGGAAGCAGACTGAGCAATGCTCAGCAGCTGAGCCTGAAGCTGAGAAATCTCTTCCTGGACCTTGGCCTTGTCGACGCCCTTTTCGGTAGCGGCAACCAGCTTGGCCTTGATTTCGGAAACAATATCGATGGCGCTGTCCATCGCAGCATAGGCAGTGTCGACCTTGGCGGCACCGAGGCCGAGAGCGTCGGAAACAGCCGAAAGCGCCTTGTTGTCGGA
>NZ_ATTQ01000086.1 GCF_000419765.1 Rhizobium mongolense USDA 1844
CCGCAGCCGTTCCGCAATCTGGTGGCGCAGGCGCGGCTGGGGGTCGGTGTGGAGGCGCATGAGCAGTTCTTCCGATCGCAGTTGTCGGATATCGACGCGCCGACGACGCCGTTTGGGCTGAGCGAGGTCTATGGTGATGGCCGCGGATCCCGCGAGGCACGGCGGATGCTGCCGCAGGCGCTCAACGATCGGCTGCGCCACCAGGCGCGGCGGCTGGGGGTGAGCCTGGCGAGCCTCTGCCATCTGGCCTGGGGGCAGGTGGTGGCGCTGAGCAGCGGCCGGGAGCAGGTGGTGTTCGGCACGGTGCTGTTCGGCCGCATGCATGCGGGTGCCGGCGCCGACCGGACCATGGGGCTGTTCATCAACACCCTGCCTGTGCGGCTCGACCTCGACGGGACCGGGGTCGAGGCGAGCGTGCGCACCACGCATGCGCGGCTTTCCGAACTGCTCGCACACGAGCATGCCTCGCTGGCATTGGCGCAACGCTGCAGCGGGGTTGCCGCGCCGGCGCCGCTGTTCAGTGCGCTGCTGAACTACCGCCACAATGCGCCGGCGGCCGTGTCGGGTGCTGCCGCTGCGGTGGCTGATGTTCTGTCCGGCGCGGAATGGCTGGGCGGCGAGGAGCGCACCAACTATCCGCTGACGATGTCGGTGGAGGATTACGGCCAGTCGTTCGGTCTGACGGCGGAGGCGGCCGAGCCGATCTCTGCGGATCGGGTCTGCGGCTACATGCAGCAGGTGCTCGAGCAACTGGCCGAGGCGCTGGAGCAGGCTCCCGACAGGCCGGTGCGCGCGCTCGACATTCTTCCGCCCGAGGAGCGGACGTATCTTTTGGAGGAGCTGAACCGGACGGCGGCGGCCTATCCGTCGGATCTTTGCATCCACGAGCTGTTCGAGGCGCAGGTGCGCCAGGCGCCGGAGGCGGTGGCATTGGTGCATGAGGACGAGGCGCTCTCCTATGGCGAGCTCAACGCCCGGGCCAACCGGCTGGCCCACAATCTGATCGGACTGGGCGTGCGTCCGGACGACCGGGTGGCGATCTGCATGGAGCGCAGCCCGGCGATGGTGGTCGGTGTCTTGGCGATCCTCAAGGCGGGCGGCGCCTATCTGCCGCTGGACCCGGCTTATCCGTCGGCACGGCTGCGGCAGGTGCTCGAGGATGCCGCACCGCACCTGCTGCTTTGCGATGCCGCCGGACGCGCCGCACTCGGCGCCGAGGCGCTTGTCGATCTGACGGTGATCGATCTGGAGACGGCCACCCCGGCCTGGGCCGAACTGCCGGCCTCGAACCCGGACCCGAGCGCCCTTGGCCTCACCGCGCGCCATCTCGCTTATGTGATCTACACCTCCGGCTCAACCGGAACGCCAAAGGGCGTCATGGTCGAGCACCACAGCCTGGTCAATCTTACCGCATGGCATGTGCAAACGTTCTGTCGGCAACGAGAAACCTGCTGCCCACTCACGGCCGGAGTGGCATTCGATGCCAGCATTTGGGAGCTGTGGTCTGCATTATCCAATCGTAGCGCATTGCTGCTCCCGCCCAGAGCAGCAGGAGGAGATCCCCTGCTTCTACTGCAATGGTGGCGTGATCAATCGCTGGAGACCGCCTTTTTAGTCACGCCGCTGGCTACAACAGCGTTAGAAGACAAGCAAATAAATCCCACATTGGAGTATTTGCTTATTGGCGGTGATCGTCTCCAGCGTGTGCCTTCCCGGCTACCGTCGCCTCTCAAGTTAATAAACAACTATGGCCCGACGGAAGTTACCGTCGTGGCAACCTCGGGACGGCTCTTCAGTGACAACGTTGTGCCGCATATCGGGCGTCCGATTGCGAACACGCGGTTGTACCTGCTGGACGGTCATGGCGCGCCGGTGCCGTTCGGGGCGGTGGGGGAGCTTTACATTGGCGGGGCGGGGGTTGCGCGTGGCTACCTGAACCGGCCCGATCTGACGGCGGAGCGGTTCATCGCCAGTCCCTTTGTGGAAGGCGATCGGCTGTATAAGACCGGCGATCTGGC
>NZ_ATTQ01000087.1 GCF_000419765.1 Rhizobium mongolense USDA 1844
CTTGTCGATCGCGCAGGTTCGACGACTCATCTGGTGACTTACAGCAGGGCTCAAGCGAAACGTCAGGGCGAGACCATTATCTTCTAGCGAGATAATGGGAACCAATACGAGGACGAAACGCCACCAGGANACCATGGAGGGTCGGCGGCGTTTCAGCCAGATGATGGGACACGAACTTTGAGACAGCCGAGGCGGACAATTCTTCTGTGGTTGCCGCCCGTTGTGCAAGTCGTTTCTGACCTTTTGAACGTGTGATCGAATGCGGTCTTCTGTCAGGCCTTCATTTGCGGCGTTTTCAGAAGCCACTGGCCGGTATGGTGATCAGCGGATCAG
The DNA here is from genome assembly GCF_000419765.1 of Rhizobium mongolense USDA 1844. Classification (GTDB taxonomy): domain Bacteria; phylum Pseudomonadota; class Alphaproteobacteria; order Rhizobiales; family Rhizobiaceae; genus Rhizobium; species Rhizobium mongolense. The sequence goes on from NZ_ATTQ01000087.1 coordinate 334, forward strand.
GTCCAAATCTTGTTCCCGAGCTCTGGGCTCCAAGAACTGTACTGGTTTTCCCGATCCGGATCGTTCGATCTTGCGCCCATTCAGGTCATCGACTTCTCACACCTCGTTGCCGACCTTGACCATCGCCACGTTCATGCAGCCGCCGTCAGCGCCGGATTCCGATAATCTTCCTGTCGCGTCAGCATCGCCCAGATCATACGCGCCATTTTGTTTGCGAGCGCGATCGCCACCAGCATTCGTGGCTTTCGTACAAGCATACGCATCATCCAGGGATCAGTGGATGTTGCCTTGCGGCTTGCCCAATTCACGCGAGCCATGGCGCCGATGATCAGCAGCCGACGAATGTCGACCTGACCCGCCTTTGAGACCTTACCCAGCCTTTCCTTGCCGCCGGACGAAAACTGTCGCGGCACGAGGCCAAGCCAGGCGGCAAAGTTGCGCCCCGATTTGAAGTTTTGCATCGCCGGCGCAAACGCCTCGACGGCCACAGCGGTCATCGGCCCGATACCTGGCATCGTCTGAAGACGCCGCGCCACATCGGTCTGCTTGGCGAGAGAGGCCAGCTTCTGGGTCTTGTTGTCAATTCTGACGGTCTTTTCACCGATTTGTGCCAAGAGATCATGGCCTTCTTCGCGTACGAGATCGGGCAGGTCCCTAGCCGCGTCGTTCGGTGTGGCTTCCAACCGTTTGACATGTCCGAGGCCCACAGGAACGACATGCCCATATTCATAGAGCATTGCGCGCAGCGCGTTCACCAGTTCCGTGCGTTGATGGACAATGCGTTCTCGCGCTCGAAATAGAACAGCCCGCGCTTGCTGATCCGGTGTTTTAGGTTCAACAAACCGCATTTCTGGCTGCCGCGCCGCAATGACAATGGCTTCCGCATCGGCGGCATCGTTCTTCTGGCGCTTCACGAAGGGACGCACGTATTGCGGCGCGATCAGCTTGACCTCATGGCCCTGCGCCATCAATTCGCGGGCCCAATGATGGGCGCTGCCACATGCCTCTACGACGACAATAGCGGCGGGATGACTTCCCATGAACCGCAGAAACTGGCCGCGCGACAGCTTCTTGCGAAACAGCACCTCGCCCGTCATCGATGCGCCGTGGAGCTGGAAAACATTTTTTGCCAGATCAACCCCGATCATTGTATCTTTCATTACCGTCCTCTCCGCTGTGTGACCTCTAAAGATCACAACTCTGGCACACTGCGATGCCGTCTGGGGAGGGCGGCAACCACCCCATCTTGTTCAGGATCTGGCACGGCTGAAATCTGAATGATCCAAATCCAGCCAACCCGCATTCGCGATCACACCAGAAGAGGGGAAATGCAATGAGAGTGACAGCGACTANCACGGTCATGCGCGCGCGCGCCATCGCCGGGACATATGTCGTGACCTTGGCCTGGGACTTTCAGCCGGGTCAGGACGGAAAGCGCGAGGGACTGA
>NZ_ATTQ01000088.1 GCF_000419765.1 Rhizobium mongolense USDA 1844
TCGTCGTCCGATCCTGCCTCGGGTCCACACACGACATAGGCGACAAGGTGCTTGTCGCCGGCACGGTCCTGGCGCGCCACCACCACCGCCTCGCGCACCCAGGCGTGCTCGCCAAGCCGGGCGGCGATCTCGCCCGGCTCGATGCGGAAGCCGCGGATCTTCACCTGGTCGTCGTTGCGGCCCAGGAATTCCAGATTGCCGTCCGGCAGGTAGCGCGCCAGGTCGCCGGTCCGGTACATCCGCGCTCCCGGCTCCTTACTGAACGGATCGGCCAGGAAACGCTCCGCCGTCAGCTCGGGGCGGTTCAGGTAGCCGCGCGCCACCCCCGCCCCGCCGATGTAAAGCTCACCCACCGCCCCGAACGGCACAGGCCCACCATGGCCGTCCAGCAGATACACCCGCGTGTTCGCAATCGGACGCCCGATGGGGAGCCGGCCAAACGTCTCATCAATCGCGGTAATCTCGCAGACTGTCGCAAAGGTTGTCGTCTCGGTCGGACCGTAGCAGTGCAAGAGATGCTGCGGTCGGCTCCCCCTCAAGACCCGTGCTACTGTCGCCACATCAACCGCATCACCGCCGACCAATAGCAACCGCAAGCTTGCCAGCGCCGGGCCTAAATCATCAGCGCTCTGCCTAAACAACCCGGCTGTCAGATGCAGGACGGTAATGCCATGCTGCTGAACCAGACGGCGCAGCACCTCTGGCTGCAGCACATCAATTTGTGGAATCACAACCAGGCTTGAACCGTGTAGCAGCGGTGCCCACACTTCCAGGGTACTGATATCAAACGCGGGATTGCCCACCCACGCCACACGATCACTCGAGCTGAACTGCGCATAGCCATTGTTGATGACGAGCCGGTTGACCGCACGGTGAGCAACAACAACTCCCTTCGGAAGGCCAGTTGAGCCGGACGTGTACATCACGTAAGCGGCAGCCTCGGCGCTCAATGCCAGGCCAGGATCGGCACTAGACCCTGCTCCGGTCATGAGCGGCTCAATCGCCAGAACAGGGATCGTCACCTCAAGCAGATCATCATCGTCACTCTGGCTAAGCACCAGGCGCGCAGCACAATCGGCCATCAGCCATTCTTGTCGCGCAGATGGAAGAGCGCGATCGATCGGCACATACACTCCGCCCGCCTTCAGGATCGCCAGCTGCGCCACCACAAGGGCGACGGAGCGGTCCAGCACTGTCGCAACGCGATCCCCGGGCCTCACCCCGAGCCCGATCAGATGATGCGCCAGCCGGTTGGCGCGCGCATTGAGCGCGCCATAGCTCAGCCGCTCGTCCTCATAGACCACCGCCACCGCGTCCGGCGCCTTTTGCACCTGCTGTTCGAACAGCTGATGGATGCACACTTCTGAGGGATAGGCCGCCGCCGTCCGGTTCAGATCCTCCAGCAGGTATGTGCGTTCGTCGGCCGGCAGGATGTCGATGCGGCCGACCGGCTGCCGCGCATCGGCCATCGCGCAATCCAACAGATTTTGCAGATGCTGCGTCATGCGGTCGATCTGCTTCGGCGCCAATCGGCTGGCATCAAAATGCCATCGACAGCTCCCATCCAGAGCGCAAACCTCCAACGTCAGCAAATCGCCGCATGGGGCTGACCCAGCACTTTGGCTTGTCGTCAGATCGCCAGCGACAGAACAGCTGTCTGTCGTGATTGTGATGCC
>NZ_ATTQ01000089.1 GCF_000419765.1 Rhizobium mongolense USDA 1844
GACATCTTCGCACGGCCACCGCCGCTACGATGCCCCCACTGTGAGATGCTCCTCACAGAACGCCCCAAGCCAAAGGTGCCAAAGTAGTGCTAGTCTAGTTGACTTCTGACGGCCGTCCAATCGGATGTAACGTCTAACCTCGTCAAGCGTGATGTCGTAGTCGAGGCTTTTTCCGATCGCTACAATCGATGCGAGACCTGTATGAGGGTTCCACAGCTAGCTTGCGCACCTAGCCGTGGTGTTTAATGCGTATTACCCCCTCTGCAATAGTTGCAGCTGCAAGGCCTCCTAGCGCAATAACTGCGAAAGCTATTGCCCCAAAAAGGCCCCATCCTCCCGCAATTGCAGATGCTTCTTCAGGCGTTAAGTGAGTCACAGCATAGGCTGACATGTCGGTATTCATTGTTGTCTCCTTTTTTAGCGCTCAAATGGGAAGATCAGTCGGTAACGGTCATCGGCAGCTCCTGCTGCCGCGCAACGAGAGAGATTCAAGAGTCGTGCCAACTGCGCAGAAAGAGCCTCAAAAACCATTCTGCGCAGTGGCTTCACTTACAGCAGCGGCAGGCCGGGCCGAACAACACCGTGTCGCGGAGTCGACAAACCCCGACATTTCGTGCAGCGGATTTTGGCATCTGGACGTGGTGGTGATTTCGGTTCGCGGCTGAAAGCACCGGTTGTGCCAGGCCATCGAACAACCGGTGGATGCCGCGTCTAGCTAGCTATTTAAGCTTATGCTTGTAGCGCTCATCCATCAGTGGCGCCGTCGGGGGGAACTCTTGGACGAGCGCTTTGCAAATTCGGTGGCCGCCACCACGAGGGATCCTCGCTGAGGTTGGTCGAGCCGGTCCACACTTCGGAGAGACCGGCCGAAATGAGCTCGTGACCGTCACCCCGGGCTGTTTTGGCCGAGGACTTCTCGTGGTCTTAGCACCGCCTTTCTGGTTTTGGTTCCGGCGTTCGGACGCCCTACGCGATTACTGAAATCTTCGCTTTCAGCGCTGGCGATCGGTCAGCGATCAGAATTGACTGCAGCTGTTCCGCTGTGCCGGGCGCGGGCCGACAGGCGATCCATGTCGATCCGCTTGGCGACAGCGTCGTTAAGTCGTAATAGGTGGGGCAATCGGCAGCAGCTTGCAGATCGGCTCGACCCCGAGCACCCAACGGTGTTCACGAACCGATACGCAGTTCACCTCTCAGGCAATGAGGCAGGCCCGTCTGACCCCGTTTCAGTTGCCGAGTTCCTACGAATGGGAATATTGCTGAAAAGTAGCAGACCGTTGGTGGACAAGGGTACGCTCGGAGCTATAGGTTCGATTGGCGGGCCAAACTCGCCGCAGAATTAAAGAGGAAAATCATGCCTAGGTGGCGTTGTTGCGTGGATCACCCGGCGACTGATATTGAGCGGTGGTTTTCAGTCTCCTGATCCGGATTTCGACGATGCCGCACACGTTCAATGCC
>NZ_ATTQ01000090.1 GCF_000419765.1 Rhizobium mongolense USDA 1844
TCGAAGAAGTTGTCGTGGCGTCCGACCCGCTCGACCCCGAGAAGCTCCGCCCAGATCCCGGCCAGCAGCGTCTCGACCTCGCCCTGCGGCGCTTCATAGGCGGTGCGCGCATAGGCGTCGTCGTCGGGGGCCGGCAGCGCCTGGCGGTCGAGCTTGCCGTTCGGCGTCAGCGGCAGCCCATCCAGCCGCACGAAGGCCGACGGCACCATGTAGTCCGGCAGCCGCCCGCCCAGATGGGCGCGCAAGGAGGCAGCAAGCTGCGCGCCATCGGCGCCCTCCGAGCCGTCCGCCGGCTTCGCCACCACATAGGCGACGAGCCGCTGGTCGCCGGTCCGATCGGCGCGCGCTACCACCACCGCATCGCCGACAAGCTCGTGCTCGCAAAGCCGCGCCGCGATCTCGCCCGGCTCGATGCGGAAGCCGCGGATCTTCACCTGGTCGTCGTTGCGGCCCAAAAACTCCAGATTGCCGTCCGGCAGATAACGCGCCAGATCGCCGCTCCGGTACAGCCGGTCGCCCTCCACAAAGGGGCTGGCGGTAAACCGATCGGCCGTCAGCTCGGGACGGTTCAGGTAGCCGCGCGCAACGCCTGCCCCGCCAACATAGAGCTCACCAACTGCTCCCACCGGCACCGGCGCGCCGTAAGCATCCAGCAGGTAGATCCGCGCGTTGGCGATCGGACGGCCGATGGGAGGCAATTGCGGCCAGCATGATGGATCAGCCACGAGGCGGTGCTCCGTGACTACGTGGGTTTCTGTAGGCCCATACTGATTTATCAACCTCGCCCTCGGGTGAGTCTCGAAGAACGACCTGAGCTCGGGGGTGGCTCGCAATTGCTCACCCGCTGTATAAATTTCTCTCAAAGAGGGCAGCAGCGCTCCCCGAGCGCACCAGGCTTCCGCAAAATGTTTCAAGGCTACGAATGGGAGGAAAAGCCGCTCGATCCCTTCTCTGCACACAAAGTCCAGCAACTCGGAAAAGTCGGCACGGGTCTCTTCCTGCACGAGCACCAGTAGCCCGCCGTCCCTCCAGCAACTGAATAACTCCTGGAACGAGACGTCGAAGTTCAAAGTCGTGAACTGAAGTGTACGTCGTTTTGGCGCACCAAACTCCGGCGAGGACCAAAGCAAATTCATAAGCGACCCGTGGGGCATTTCGATGCCCTTTGGGGTGCCGGTGGAGCCTGAGGTATAGATGATGTAGGCGAGATGGCGCGCGGTGAGGCCCAGCGCGCGCGGCTCGGGATCCGAAGCAGGCAGCTCGGCCCAGACCGGGGTGGCCGTTTCCAGATCGACCACCGTCACATCGACAAGCGCCTCGGCGCCGAGTGCGGCGCGTCCGGCGGCATCGCAAAGCAGCAGCCGCGGTGCGGCATCCTCGA
>NZ_ATTQ01000091.1 GCF_000419765.1 Rhizobium mongolense USDA 1844
TCGGAAGAGATGGTGTGGCTATCGCGAGGGCTGTATGAAGCGCTGCAGGCCTTCATCGGCCTTGCCGAGGATGAACGCTTCGCGTTGCGCGCAGCATTATATGAGTTTCACTATCAACCGGTCGCGAACGCCTTCGCGGCGCGTGGACCACGATCGCAAGCAAGAGCGGTCGCAGCTCGCTAGCGAACCGAGGCGGGCATTCCGAAGTTCATCGATACAAAGGGGTGTTGTCTTATGTTAGGCTATTATCTTGGTTGTGCTGCACTCGGAATTACGACGGGCCTGCTCGTCGGTATGAGTAGCAGTCCGGTCGTTCAATATGTGCTGCCGCTCCTGTTTGCGTTGATTGGCGGATCGGCTGGGTTGTTCGCTATCAAGGCCTCGAACACGGCGAGCGCGAGCGAGGCCAAGCTCGCAATCGCGGGCTGGACGTCGGTCTGCCTCACCATCCCTTTCCTGATATCGATGCTCTATGGAACGCTCGTTCGAACGGGGTCAGACATCCATTCGCTCCTTCCATCGGTCACGAGCCAGCCCGCTGAGACGACCCTTTCGGCGGATGCACTTGCCGGGCTCACCGCTGACGATACTGTGGCAATTCTGCTGGCGAGCCGCGGGTTGACTAATGCTGGCGTTGCGGACGCGGATCGGAAGGCGGTTGTCGACAAAATTATTGCCTCCCGTATGGCGGACGAGAAAAAATTCACCGAGGTCAGTGGCAATCTCGCGCAGGTGTCACGAGAAGCGGTGGCCCGCTTTGAACAGATCGCCAGCTCGCAGAACGATATCGTCAACAACAGCACGTTTGTAAGTGCCTGGCAGGAGCTCGCCTCACTCGATAAGACGTTTTCGAACGCCGCAATCGAGCGCCAGGCGAAATACGATGTTTCTCGCAAGGTGGAGGAGAAGCTTGCCAGCGACTTCTCAGCGGATTTCACCCGCTACCTAAAGTCGGACCCCACGCTTGCTGGGCAGATAAGCGAGAGCATCGTGCTTATACGGTCCCTGCCAGCACCAGATGTTCTCGCATCGACGACAAGAGCGGATCTATATGCGCTTCCGAGGGCACCGAACGAGCAGGCGCTTTCTCGACGGCTCCTTCCCTCTGTAGCGATCCAAAATCCGCCGTTGACTGTCCCGGACCCGTTGTTTCAGCGCCGTTTCGACAATCCGACATAGGCAAGCGGTCAAACGGTGACGTAGCCGGGCCGCTTCCGCGACGTTTCGTGCACTTATAAGATGTACTACTGTTGTCGACTCCCGACACTCCACCCTATTGCGAGTAGCCGGCGTGCGGCACTATGCCTCCGGCAACCAGAACTCCAGCATGGGCGTTGTCACGTTGTTTGAATGTGGCCACGTGAGGCCGACCCTGCGCTTTTCAGGCAGGCCGTG
>NZ_ATTQ01000092.1 GCF_000419765.1 Rhizobium mongolense USDA 1844
ACGTCGGAAAGCTTTCCTTGATTGCCGGGTGCTTTGCCATTGATGAGCCCTGACGGGCCACGCGCATTGAAGCGAATAACCCAGTCGCGGACAATTTGCAGGGTCACGCCTCCGATCCTGGCCGCATCGCTGCGGGAATGGCCATCATAGATTTCGGCAAGGGCAAGAAGCCGCCGAGCCTGTGCCGCATCCTTCGTGCCTTTGGCCAACGCCCGAAGAGCGAAGCCGTCGAAGTCATCGCGCAGTGGAATTCCTGATGTCATCCGCAAACCTCCGTTTGCGGTATTGATTCAGAACTCAACTGATTTGGAAACCTCAAAAAGAGTCAGAGATCGCTCACGCTGGTATAAGGGCGTAGAAATAGCTCGGGCCAGAGCCTTGCGGTTTTCCAGAACACTCATCATCGTCACGTGGTCGCCTCCAATCGGTATGGCAGTAATGGCCCCTCGACTCAAGAGCCGGTCCCAGCCGCGCATGGGCGAACGTGCCTCTGGGCATAATGAACTTTCAGCTTGTCGTGCCCGAGAACTGAAGAGAGCCTCGGTGGCATAAAACTGATGTATCTCAATTGGCAGGGTTGGGATTTGGTACGCGTGCAGCGCCTCGTGAAACCGGGCGATCCTTTTATACATCACCACTTCATTGTGGAGATCACGATCCAGAGATATCGCCCCGATTTGCTGCCCCTTTTCAAGCAGCTGAGCGATTGAACTTTGTCCAGCAAATTGCTCCAACACTTCGAAGCTCTCATCATCTAAGGATTCAAAAGAATCCAGCACCACGTCTCGTACCATTTGGATGGGTGATATCTTTTTCAAGTTTGCAGGTAGCGTAACATCGATCAACGCCATGAAAGATATAGCTTCATCGCGACCCAGTAAGAGCTGGGCTATGGCGTAAGCCAAGATTCCGCCTGATGAGTATCCAGCGAAGCGATACGGACCCTGCGGCTGGATCTTTCTAATCGCCACGATGGTCTCCGCGGCTATCGCCTCAAGAGTTGGTGGACAAAGGTTATTGAAGGGGGGCCATGGCAGAGCGTAGACGGGACAGTCTACGTCCATTTCCTCCACCAACCTGAGGACGTAGGAACAATCGCCAAAACCTGTGGGGACAAAGAAGAGCGGTGGCTGCGATCCGGTTGCTTGTACGGAAATCACTCCCGGAGTCCTGGGCTGTGGCTCCAAATGAATCTTCGATGCAAGGTCCTTCAGAACAGGGGCTCGGAAGAGGTCGGCGGCGCTAAAGTTCAGCCCAACATCTAATGCTCGACTGAGTAACTGCACGGCCAACAGCGAGTGGCCGCCGAGTTCGAAGAAGTTGTCGTGGCGTCCGACCCGCTCGAC
>NZ_ATTQ01000093.1 GCF_000419765.1 Rhizobium mongolense USDA 1844
GCCGTGAGTGCACGGCCTGCCTGAAAAGCGCAGGGTCGGCCTCACGTGGCCACATTTCAAACAACGTGACAACGCCCTTTTTGGCACGCGGCTAGACCGAGGCCGAGTGCCACATGCGTCTTGCCCGTTCCACTGGGGCCGAGAGCGATGACATTCTCCCGACGCTCGATCCATTCGCAGCGCGCCAGTTCCAGCACCTGCATCTTGTTGAGCTTGGGGATGGCGGCGAAGTCGAAACTGTCCAGGCTTTTGACGACCGGGAATTTTGCCGCCTTGATGCGGCGCTCGACCTTGCGGCGATCGCGTTCTCTCATCTCCCGTTCGGAAAGCCGGAAGAGGTATCCGACATGATCTACGCCCTCGGTGGCGCATAGCCGAGCCAGCTTCTGGTACTCGCGCTGGAAGGTCGGCAGCTTGAGGGTTTTGAGATAATGGGTCAGCAGGATCTCGGGCACTTCAGTGCTCATGCCGCTTCTCCCGCATCCGACGACAAGAGGCGCATGTACGCTTTCGCCGATGTCGTCTCGACCGTCGCCCTCGGCAGGTAGGGGTAGATGGACAGATCCAGTCTCGGCGGCCGGCGCTCTACCCGGCACAGGATCAGATGCTTGACCGCGTCGAAGCCGATGGCTCCGAGCTGGATCGCCTGCTTCACCGCCGCATGCAGGTCGGCGAGCTCAAAAGTCTCCAGCAGACGAAGAACCTGCACATATTCCCGGCGGCCATGTTTGGCCATGCGGCCTTCCATCAGGCGGCGCAGCGTGGCGAATTCCTCCGGCAGGCCCCAGCCCTGGAGAGGTGCAGCCTGATCCAGCGCATTGATCTTCTGCTCGATCAGCGGCAGGTAATGCACAGGATCGAAGATCACGTCCTCCCGCTCCCAGCTTCGGGGATGACGGGCGATGATCTCGCCACGGCAACCGATCACCACCTCGTCGACATAGCCCCGGACCCAGACGTCCTGATGGCCGTAGGCGACCGGGACCGAATAGTCATTGGTCTTGTAACGCACCAGCGACTGGGCCGTCACCCTGGCACTGGCCTGATCGCAGGCATCGAAAGGCGACGCCGGCAATGGGCGCATGGCAGCAAGATCGCGCTGCAGCGGCGTTGTTGCGTGGATCACCCGGCGACTGATATTGAGCGGTGGTTTTCAGTCTCCTGATCCGGATTTCGACGATGCCGCACACGTTCAATGCCG
>NZ_ATTQ01000094.1 GCF_000419765.1 Rhizobium mongolense USDA 1844
ATGCCACCCCACCATGACGCGCTCCTCCTCATCGGAACGCGCAGCATCAAGCCATCTTGGATAACAAATCGTTAACGTGCCAAAGTAGTGCTAGGGCATAGACTCATACCCACCTGATCCATATGCGTGTTGCAACGAGTTTGACGGCGGCGAGGAAGTTGCGGGGATCTTTGTCGTAGCGCGTTGCGATACCTCTGAACTGTTTGAGTTTATTGAAGAAACGCTCGACCAGATTGCGCTGCCGATAGACCCAGGAGCTGAAAGGGAACGTTTCCTTTCGATTCTGCTTCGCCGGGATGTTTGCCCAAGCACGTTTTTCTTTGGCGAGTGCTCGAAGGGCATTGGTATCATAAGCTCTCTGTCGGCCAGAAGGATTGCGCCCTTGTGCATGTCCTTCAACAGAGGTTCGGCCATTCGGCTGTCGTGAGCCTCCTCCGCCGTCAGGTCGAGACCAGTCGGTCTGCCGTCGGCATCGACGACGGCGTGAATCTTTGTGGTCAAGCCGCCGCGGGAACGTCCCATGCAGCCATCGTCTCGATCCCCTCACATGAGGAGTCTCGTTGTCAAGTGGCCTTCATCTCAACCCTTCCGCTTGGTATCCAAGGTGAGCCCGATTGCATATACCGGCCCGATTCACCGAGCCTGTACAACCTCACATCCGGTCGCCGCTCGTGGCGGCCGCACCAATATCCCGCTTTCGGCGGCAGGGCTCAGGAGAACGGGACGATTCTTTTTCTCGGCTGTTGAGGCCATAGGGGGATTCGGTCCGTCCGCCTGGATCCGTGGAACCTGTTCAGAGCCTCACGGAGTGGAAGAATTGCGGCTGTTGTCACGCTGGCTTCATGGCGGCTCCCTCGATGATGACGCCGGCGGTCGCATATTTCCACAGAGCCACTAGCAGCTTGCGGGCGAGCGCGACGATCATGGACTTCCGCAAGCGGCCACCGTTGCGCGCGACCCGTTCGTGGAACCAGCGGGCAAGATTCGTTGCCGGCTGATGGCGCAACCACAACCATGCGAGCTGGATCAGCGTCGTTCGCGCCGTCAGCATCGCGTCAATCACCATCGACAATGTGGGGTGCCCTGCAATCAACTCACGAATGCGCACTTCGAAACGCCCTCGGCTGACTT
>NZ_ATTQ01000095.1 GCF_000419765.1 Rhizobium mongolense USDA 1844
CCGCCCGGGACGATACCTTCCTGAACAGCAGCGCGCGTCGCATTGAGGGCGTCGTCGATGCGGTCCTTCTTTTCCTTCACTTCGACTTCCGTCGANCCGCCGACGCGGATGACGGCAACGCCGCCTGCGAGCTTGGCAAGGCGTTCCTGCAGCTTCTCGCGGTCGTAGTCGGAGGTGGTTTCTTCGATNTGCGCCTTGATCTGCGCAACGCGGCCTTCGATGTCGGACTTGGCGCCGGCGCCGTCGACGATTGTAGTGTTTTCCTTGGAGATCGAAACCTTCTTGGTGCGGCCGAGCATGTCGAGGGTGACGGACTCGAGCTTGATGCCGAGGTCTTCGGAGATGACCGTACCACCGGTCAGGATCGCGATGTCTTCGAGCATGGCCTTGCGGCGATCGCCGAAGCCCGGAGCCTTGACGGCAGCAATCTTCAGCCCGCCGCGCAGCTTGTTGACGACGAGGGTAGCAAGCGCTTCGCCTTCGACATCTTCAGCGATGATCAGCAGCGGCTTGCCGGTCTGAACGACAGCTTCGAGAACCGGAAGCATTGCCTGCAGGTTCGAGAGCTTCTTTTCGTGCAGCAGGATGAAGGCGTCTTCGAGGTCGGCAATCATCTTTTCCGGGTTGGTGACGAAGTAGGGGCTGAGGTAGCCGCGGTCGAACTGCATGCCTTCGACGACTTCGAGTTCGGTTTCGGCGGTCTTGGCTTCTTCGACGGTGATAACACCTTCGTTGCCGACCTTCTGCATGGCTTCGGCAATGTCGAGACCGACCTGCTTTTCGCCGTTGGCGGAGATCGTGCCGACCTGGGCAATCTCTTCAGAGGTGTTGATCTTCTTGGCCTTGGCCTGGAGATCCTTGACGACTTCGGCAACAGCGAGGTCGATGCCGCGCTTCAGGTCCATCGGGTTCATGCCGGCCGCAACTGCCTTGCCGCCTTCGCGAACGATCGCCTGGGCGAGAACCGTTGCAGTCGTGGTGCCGTCGCCGGCAACGTCGCTAGTCTTCGAAGCAACTTCGCGGACCATCTGGGCGCCCATGTTTTCGAACTTGTCTTCCAGTTCGATTTCCTTGGCGACCGAAACGCCGTCCTTGGTGATGCGCGGCGC
>NZ_ATTQ01000096.1 GCF_000419765.1 Rhizobium mongolense USDA 1844
TTGACCTCGACCAGAACCTCGCCGGCCCGCGGGCCTTCCAGCTGCACGGTCATGACTTCCAGCGGTTGTCCAGCCTGAACGGCAACGGCGGCGCGAACGTCCATGGGTTTGCTTCCTTCCTGATTTCGTTTCGCAATTCACATATTCGGTTCGATCATCGCATCGATCAAAGAGACGTGTCTTCGACGTGGCACCAGACTGCCAATAAGGGCTCAGCAGTGCATCGCATCGCGAATTTCTTGCCAGCTTCGTTGAAGAAGACGGTCCCTGGAGTGGCACGGAACCAATTGCTGTCGTCGAGGCAAACTTCGCCACCGGACAGAAGCAAGAATACACGTGAATGGAACTGCACGTGATCTGGAAAACGGCTGTAAGGGGCCATCAAGGTCAGTCCGAGGCGCACGTCACTGCGTTCCTCCAGACCGTGAGGTCCGACAACGATCGCATGAGCGTGAGATTGCTCGAACCTGAGGCTTGCAAATGGGCCGGTCCGGCCGCTTCGCCAGGAGAGTTGTTCCTTCAATTCCGCCAAGCCTCTTGCGCCGCCAGCAAACCGGGGCAGAGAGGCATGCAGATTAGAGAGAGCGCGGACAAAATACTCAGGTTTCAAAGGTGTGGCGGTATCGATGCGTCTGGCCACCCCCCGTTTTTCGAGCCTCTGGTATATTTTGCCCGCAATGTAACTTGCCATGACCGGAGCCTGGGACGACAACAGGGCGTCGCCAATTGCGTTGAGAACCTCCTGCAAAGCTCGGGGACGAAAACCTCCGCCAAGCACGGAGACCTGTCGTCGTATCGGCGCGCTGTCGTCATTGAGTAGCAGGTCCGCGCTCCGCTTGAGTGGTGTGGAGACTTGCGACATGTTTTTCTCCGCCGTGGATGAAACCGGACTGCGACTCTGGCAGCACGTTCGTGGATTAGACCGGCGCGCCTGTTAACACGGAAATAACAGCGATCAAATTGAACTCTGCAGTTCCGGCAGGGCCTCGAAGAGATCGGCGACGAGGCCGTAGTCTGCGACCTGGAAGATCGGGGCTTCCTCGTCCTTGTTGATGGCGACG